>CANBNG010000005.1 GCA_947370975.1 Beijerinckiaceae bacterium | reverse complement strand
CAGAGCCGCACGGCGAAACGAAATTGTTGCAGGTCTTGCGCGGACGCATTTTCGATGTGGTCGTCGATGTGCGCGCCGCCTCCCCGCGTTTTGGCGCATGGGTCGGGCGCGAGCTGACTGCGGGCGAGGGTTTGCTCATTCCACCGGGTCTCGCGCACGGGTTCCTCACACTCACACCCGATGTCGAGCTGCTCTACATGATGGACCGGCCCTTTGTCGCGCAGGCCGCGCGCGGCTTGCGCTATGATGACCCCGCGCTTGCTTTGCCCTGGCCCGGCACGCCGCAGCTGATCGGCGCGCGCGACCGCACATGGCCCGGCCTGCACGACCTTGGCTGATGCTTCATTGCCGCAATGCATTCTCCTGCAGGCGGCGCACGGGACGCAGCAGGGAATCCAGAATCGTGCGTCGGCCTGAAAGAATATCGACATCGGCAAGCATGCCGGGCACAACCGGCTTGTCGGGGCCAAAATCCGCGCTGGCGGCTTCGAGCCGGACCCGGAAATAGGGCTGGCCGCGCTCGTCCTGAAGCGCATCGGGCGAGACCTCGATCACCTTGCCCTTGAGCCCGCCATAGAGCGAAAAATCATAGGCGCTGACCTTGATGACGGCGGGCAGGCCGGGCCAGACCTCGGCGCGGTCGCTGGGCGCAAGGCGCGCCTCAACCGCGATGGCAGCTTCCGCCGGCACGATGATGGCAAGCGGCTCGCCCGATTTCACCACGCCGCCAATCGTCGTGACATAGAGCTTGTTCACGATGCCAGACACTGGCGCGATGACCTCCGAGCGCGTGCTGCGATCAAGCAGCGCGGCTGCGGTTTCAGTGAATTTTGCAAGCTGCAATTCCACTTCGCCGGCTTCCTTCTCCGTGTCCGAGCGGAAGCGAAGCGTGGCTTCGGCGCTGCGGCGGTCATATTCGGACAGAGCTGCCGCTGTGCGGGGAATTTCGTGCGACAGATCGGAGAGGCGCGTGTCGATCTGCTGCAATATCCGCTCATTATCCAGCAGGTCGTTGGGCGACACCGCGCCAAGCTTGGCAAGGCGACGCAGGCTTTCGACGCGCTGCATCACAAATTCACGTTCCCGCTGTGTGCTGATGTCGCGCGATTGCAGCTCCGATAATTCGAGCACTTTCTGCCGCCGCTGATCCTCGATGATGGCGAGCTGCTCGCCAAGCGTCTTCCGTCGCCCGGCAAAAAGGGCGGCCTCGCGCTGTGCAAAGACAAGCGCCTGCCCGCTCAGGCCCTCGGCGATTGTGAACACCTGGCCGGAGGCTTCGGCAGTGAGGCGGCGCAATTTGATTTCGCGCGCTGCAATCTCGATGCGTGATTGTTCAAGCTCTGCCCGCGAAAAACTGTTTTCGATCCGCAGAACAGGCATGCCAACGGCGATGCGATCGCCTTCCCGCACGAGGATTTCCTTCACGATGCCGCCCTCGAAATGCTGGACGGTCTGATTCTGGAATTGCGGAACCACGCGCCCCTGTCCGCGCGTGACCTTGTCAAGATAAGTATACTGCGCCCAGACGATCAGCGTCAGAAGACCTGCCGTGCTGGTCAGGATGAATATGCGATGCGCGCGCCGCGCAATTCTGTCGCATTGGCGCGGATAGGGAATGGCAATGGCCTCTGGCGTCGCCGCCGCCTTTGAAATCGACATGGGTCACAACCGGAAAAATTCAAACGACAACTAAAGGACAAAGTCTAACGCGCAGTCAGTTCCGTGTCTTGCACAATTTGAAGTGATGCGGCTTGCATCTCCCGCGCTCGCTCCGTTATGCATGGAGCAGTTTTATTTTTGATTTTTTTTTTTAATTCATTCGCCGGGATAGTCATGGCGTCTTTGCAAACACGTCCAGAAGCAGAAACCGATGCTGCCACAGAGAGGCAGGCAGTGGACGGAAAGCCCGCTGCAGAAAGCGCAGCTGACGATGAGGCGCAGGCATCGCCGCCGCCGGTTCCAGCGATTGTTCCCGAAAGCGAGTCCGTTCCTGAACCTACGGGTGGAACCGGGAATTTGATCGGTTCCATCAATGCCGTAGCAGAGTCCTGGTCCGGCCGCGGCTGGTTCGATGAACGCCATCAGGGCTCTGGTGTCCCAACCCCGGAAGAATTGGTGGGCGCTGCCGGCGACCGGGGAATCGAAGTCTCCTATGAGCAACGCGCCTTGTCGTCCTTGCGGGCGGAGGATTTCCCCTGCGTCACCCTCGATCGGGAAGGACGCACGACGATCCTGGTCGGCCGCGATGATTCGGGCCGCTTCCTGTGTCGCAGCGATGGGGAGAGCTTCGCGCGGTGGGAAAGCGAGCTGGCGTCCGGCTATAGCGGGGTCGTGTTTTTTGTTCGCCCGCACCCGGAAGGACTCGCGCAGGATGTCGCGACCCCGGAGGAATTTGTCGCGCCCGAAGAAAAAGGATTGATCGCCAGTGTCTTTGGCGAAATTGCGCGCGGCCATCGCCAGAACATGATCCAGCTGGCGATTGCGTCTGCCTCCAGCAATCTGCTTCTTTTCGCCATGCCGCTGTTTTCCATGGCGATCTATGATCGGGTGATCCCGCATCTGGCGATGGAGACATTGTGGGCGCTGGCGCTTGGTGTCACGCTCGCCCTGCTGGTCGATTTCGGGCTGCGCTCCGCCCGCATGAAATTGAACGATGCCGTGGCGCTCAATATTACATCGACGCTTCAGGCACGCTTTTACGCCCGCATCCTGCGTGCCCGGGCAGGCGAAATTTCGGCTCTGGGCGGAACCTTGCAGGCCGGTCTGCGGGAAATTGAAAATGTTGCGCAATTGATTCCGGCTTTGGTCATTTGCCTGCTGGTGGACCTGCCGTTTTTCATACTCGCGACAGTGCTGCTGTTTTCGCTCGCCGGCGTCGTTGCTCTTGTGCCCTGGGTAGCCGCCATGTTCGCGCTTGCCCTGCAGCTTCTGGCCGACCTGGGCAGCCAGCGTGTGCGTGAATCGACGCGTCTCAACGCCACGCAATCCAACCTTCTCGTCGAGACGGTTGCCGGCCGGGAAACGGTGCAGGCGCTCACCGCAGCCGGTCCGCTTCTGCGGCGCTGGGAGCGACTGACCGATGCGGCCGCCTATGCCGGGCATCTGACCCGTCTGCATGGAAACCTCGCGACGATCGCCGCGCTCATCATCGGCCAGGGCGCTGTTGTGGCGACCATTGTTGTTGGCGTTTATCAGATTGGCGCGGGCGCGATGAGTATCGGCGCGCTTTCGGCCGCGACCCTGTTGATCGGCCGCATGATGTCGCCGATGAGCCAGCTCGGCGTGTATCTGCATCGGCTCAAGCAGATCTCGGGTTCGGTTGCCGCAGTCGATAAAGTGCTGGCGGCCAAGCAGGAGGGCGCGTCGGATGTGACCGCGCCAGCGCGGCGCATTGTCGGACTGCTCGAATTCAAGGATGCCGCCTTCGCCTATCCGGGCGAGCAGGCTCCTGCCCTGAGTGGTATCAATCTCGTCATCAAGCCGGGCGAACGGGTTGGTTTGATCGGGCGGGCAGGCAGTGGCAAGTCGACCTTGCTGAAGCTCATCGTGCGTCTGCACGATGTCAGTGGCGGAGCCTGTCTGATCGATGGCCACGACACCCGCCAATATGCGCCTGAACAGATACGCAGGCATTTCGCTCATATGCGGCAGGATTGCGCGCCCTTTGACGATACTTTGCGCAACGCCATCTGTTTCGGGCTGGAAAAGGTCAGTGCGGAAGCTTTCGAACGCGCCGTCACAGTGTCCGGCGTCAAGGAATTTGCGGCGCGTCATCCTGCCGGCTATGGCCTGAGGCTCGGGCCCCGGGGCGAGCGTCTGTCAGGTGGGGAAAGACAGGCGGTCATGCTGGCGCGCGTGCTGGTGAGCGAGCCCGAGGCCATGTTGCTCGATGAGCCAACCTCTTCCATGGATAATACGATGGAGATGGGGCTTGTGAAGGATCTGCGCGAATTGATCGGCAGCCGCACCTTCGTTGTGGCAACCCATCGCGCCGCCTTGCTCGGGCTGGTCGATCGCCTTGTCTGGCTGGATCAAGGCAGGATCATCGCCGATGGCCCCAAAGCCGAGGTACTGAAGCGCATGAACGGCGGTTGAGCGCGCAAGCGCCGACAGGACCATTAGATCATATCGAGGGCCGGATTTTTTTCCGGCACACGAGGTTGTTGCAAAAAGCCATTTCCCGCGAGGCTTACTTCTCGGCCAACAGCGTTGGCGCGAGGCGGCCCAGCGATTTCAGAATGGCATAGGAGGACAGGCGCAGGTCGCTGGCATTCACAATCGAGTTGTAGCGGGCGGTGTAATAAGCGTTTTGCACTTCGAGCAGTTCGAGCAGCGTGCGCTTGCCGCCACGAAATTGCTCCTGGTACAGAACGCGCGCGACTTCGCTCGATTTCAAACCCGCCATCAATCCGTCGCGCTTGGCGCGCGATGAGGAATGCAGGAGATATTGCTGGCGAATGTCCTGCTCGAGCGCTTCGCGTCCATCGATGTCGCGCATCTGCGCCTGCGTGAGCCGTGCGCTGGCCTGTTCATGTTTCGCCGTCGACAGGCCGCCATCGCCCAATTTATAGGACAGGCTGAGCATGCCGGACACATCGACCTCGGTCTTGTTGTTTTGGCCGCGATAGCTCTTCGATGATGCCCCGGTCTCCAGCGTGACACGCGGCTTCTGTGCGCTTTTCAGCGTCTCGGCCTCGGCGCGCGCTGCCTCGACGACTGCCGCATTGGCGATGATCACCGGGTTCTTCTTGAAGGCCTCTGCCAGAGCCTGTGTCGCATTTGGCGGAAGGGCGCTGTCGAGCAAGGGCGCGGGGCTCAATTTTCCTGGTGTCAGATTAACCAGGCGGATGAACTTCTCGGTCGAAAAGCGCAGATCGTAGTCCTGGTCTGCACGCGCGGATTCAGCATCCAGCACGCGCGCCTCCACACGCTTTATGTCGGCCTTGGTGGCATTGCCGTCCTGCGCATTGGTCGAGATCAGTTCGGCAATGGCGCGAAGAGCTGTCAGATTATCTTCAGCCAGTGCGAGCAGTTCGCGGCTCTGCTGCAATTTCACATAATATTGTGCCGCTGCATAAGCCACATCCTCTGCGGTGGCAGCTTCGCGAAGCGCTGACGCGTCGCGCGTGCGGGTTGCGCGCAGGACATCGGAATCGGCGGCGCCGAAATCATAAATCATCATCGAGGCCGAGAGACGGGCATCATTGCGCCACGCGCCTGTTGAGTTCGAGCGGGCAAAATAATCCAGCGGGTCTGCGCTCTTGAAGGTTCCATAAGTATCGTGGCCACTTGCTGTGCCGATATCGAAGGTCGGCATGAAGGCGGAGCTGGCTGCACGCACACCGGCGTCGCTCTCAATGCGGCCTGCGACTGCAATCCCGATTTGCGGGCTGTTCGTCTGGGCGCGGCGCACCACATCGGACAGGCTGAGCGTGCCGCTCGCAGCGGTGCGGGGGATTGCAGTGACCTCCTTGGCCTCCAGCTTGCGCACAAGCGCCGGACTGACATCGTCATCGTCCTTGTTATATTCCTCTGGCGGCGTGCTGGCCGCCGTGGGGCCTTTGCCCGCCGGTGCGGAGATTTTCTTTCCCTGTTCGGCGACAGTGGCGCCAATTTGCGCAGCCTCCGGGGCCTCGTCCTCGTCATCCCCGAACTCGCACAAGGGTTCGCTGATGCTCAGCCGAAATGTCCCGCAGGATGTTCCTGTCGGAATGGACAGGCCGCAGGCTGACAGGAGCGTGGAGCAGGCGACGCTCGACATGAAAAAAGCGAGCCGGCGCATCCGCAAATCAGGAACAAAAATCATTTTAAAAAACCTGTCGTCCGTGTTGGGTGGAAGACCCGAAACCTGAAAATCGAACGCAAGAAACACGAACGCATAAGAAAAAATTAACCAAACGTAATGTAGCTATTTCCAGCAAAGTGATTCGCTTGCAGCAATTCTTTTATAACAAGTCCTGTCGTGTTTAGCGACGGTACACGTTGCGCGAGAAAGCGTGGCGCCTGCGCTGCATCCGCGGATCGTTTTGACGCAGCGCAAAAAAAACGCAGGCCGTACACGACTTTGTTGAGACCGATCACGTTTCCATGATCGAAACAAAAAAACCACGTGGCCTTCATCAAGAAGGGCCACGTGGCTTTTTTTATTATTTAAGTCAGTAGATTAGTTGATCTGTTTGGTCGTCAGGCCGCCGTGGAAACTTTGTCCCCAGCCAAATGTGCAAGCAAGTCCTCGCTCAGCATCCGTTCAAAGCGGATCCCGTAGCCCACGGAGCGCACGTTCACGATCGTTCCCGGCAATTCGAGGTTGCCGATTACCAGAACGACGGAGGCCTTCTTGCGATCGAGAATGTATCTCGAGGCTTCACGAAACAGAGCCCCGCCGCGTGAGACTTCGATCAGCAGGCCGCTGAGGCTGACCGAACGTTCGCTCAATATGAGTTGGGCGGGCAACTCGCAGAAAATGCGCTGATGCGCGCGATCGCGGATGCTCGGGCGACGAAAGCCGCCCCTGAAAGTGTCAAGAATATCTGTAAGCCACATTGCGATGATCCTTAGACCGAACGTGAAATCTTGCCATTATCGGCCGTGTTTGCATGTCTTTCGGAGCCCATGTCGCGGAGGATTTCCGTATAGGCAGCGAATGTTCCCTCGAGTGTCTGTGCGACCTCAAGCATGCCGGCATTGATCCCGTGCTGGAGATTGCGGCTCATCTCTTTGATTTCCCGCCTGAACTCTTCATCAGGGCCGCGCGACATGGCGCTCGTCGTGCGGCGTTGCTCGTCAGCAAGATGGGCAATCTCGCGCGTCAGGCTGCGGACCGATTGGTCGATGGATTGCGCGAGCTCTCCGAGCGAGGCGGCAACCGCCTGCGTGACAATGGCGGTGACGGTCCCCTGTTCGGGCTGGGCCGCCTGATTGGCTGCAATATTGGACAGAATGGATTCGGCTTGCGCCTGCGTCGCACGCATCTGCGCGAGTTCGGCCAGGGTTGCTGTCTGACGATCCTCACCCGCGCGTCCCGCGCGCTCCTGCGCGGCTGCGATCTGGCCCAATTCGCGCTCGGCTTCATTCTGGGCCGACCGGATTTTCGCCAATTCGCTCTGGGTCGCGTCGTAACGCGCATCGGACAGGCGGAGAAGCTGCGTCTGCGTCTCGGCAAGCTGGCCAATGGAGGCGTCCGCGAGCTCCTGCATCGAGGCGATCTTCCCCAATTCGCTCAATGTCGACGCGTTCTGATCTTGGGTCGAACGCTCGAAACGTTCATGGGCGGATGCGAGCTGGAGAAGGATACTGTCTGTCTGGCCCTGGCCCGCGCGCAAGCGCGCCAAATCTGCCAGCGCGAGATTTTGTTGTTCCTGCGCGCTGCGTGAGAGGCGCTCGAAGGCATCGAGCACGCCAAAGCGGAGCGCGTTGGAATGACGCGACATATCTTCTCGCAAGCTCGCGACCTCCGCCTGAAGATGGTCGACGCGCGCAAGCGCCTGCAGCGCCTGCTGTTCTGTCAGGGCGGCGCGTTCGAATTGGCGGCTGGCGCGCTCGACCGTCTCGATCTGTTGCTCAAGCCGCTCGGTGTTGAGACGGACCATGCCCGCAACCCGCTGCAGGAGCAGATTGAGGCCCGAGGATTGCGGTCCGACCGCTGCGGTGCCGCCGCTGTCGTTTTCGATCTGCGAGATGCCAGCCAGCCAGCCTTCGAATTCCTCGCGGACCGAATGAATGGCAATGCTGACAAAGCGACTTGCAAGCCCAAGCATCAGCGAGCCGAACAGACCAAACAGCGAGGCCGAGAAGCCCTGTGCCATGCCGGTCAATGGCGCCTCGAGATTGCGGATGAGCTGACGCATCGTGTCGGTCGAGCCTGCATCGGAGTTTGCAAGTCCCCCGATGATGCCGCCGACCGAGCCCACCATTTCCATCAGGCCGATGAAGGTGCCGATGAGGCCGAGAAAGATGCTCAAGCTCGAGAGATAGCCGGTCAAGGACCGTTGATGCGAGATGCGCGCATCGATCGTCGAAATGAGATTTTGCATCGTGGCGACGGAAATACGCATCTGCTGGCCGCGCAGCAATTCATCGAGCGTGAGGTCGAAAACATGGCCAAGCATTTTTGAGGAACTGTAGACAATGCCCGGCTTCTTGCAGAGCATTTTCACCTCTTCGATACTGTAGGGGGCAATCGTTCGCCCGTGGGTATCGTCGAAAACTGATTTCAGCGCTGTGTAGGCGACGACATCGTTTCGCAGATCCCAGAGCGCTTTTGCCGATAGAATCGAGCCGAAGATAAAAACGCCAATAATCAGAAGATTCAAATAGGGGTTTGACTCAATGCCCCCCAAAATGAAATGGCTTTGCCACACGCAGAGAGCGGTCAGAAGGCCGTAGGTGAAAAAAAGGCGAAGTGCCTGTGCGCGAATGGTTTTTGTCAAGGCGGTAACTCCGCGGCAATCGACTGGTAAAATTGGATGCTGCGCGCCGATGAATCTGCGAGTAGCGGACTGTAATGAACCGATAATGACCGTCGAATTTTAAGGTCAGGTTAAACCGGTATATTTTGACGATGTCAGAATCTTCAATATCGTCATAACCGGCTTTTGATTTGAAACGCTACGGCATTTTTGCGGATCCTATCCGCAGACGCCTCGATTTTCGCCGGAATAAATAGGCAAATCAAATTCAACTCGTTGAATAATTTACCTAATTGGCAGCTTAACAATATTTGCTAACCTAGGGAGAAGTTGGGTGTTCTACAAATATCTTCCCGTGATAAGTTTGCATTAATGCTACGTGCGTATACTCAATGTGTTCTTTAGTGGGTTTTGTTAAATGGTTGATTCGTCGCAAAATATTGCCCAGAACGGCAAAGCGGACGCGGTTTCGCGCCTGAATGACGGCGGCCGATCCGTGATCGAGCGCCCGCCTGCGGGTGGTCTGCGCGTCGTCGACGTCAACAGGATCGATGCAATCAACTTCGGTTTCGATTTTTCCTCGGCGAAAGTGTTTGTCGTGGATGTCGATATTGTTCTCGTATTCCCCGATGGGGCGAAACTGGTCCTTCCGGGCATGGGGCTTGCGGCCACCGGGCCAAACCCGCCGCTTTTGAAATTTGGAGCGGAGGTCATTGCGCCCGAGCAGCTTCTTGGAAGCGTGACGGACGTCAATTTGAAGCCGGCCGTGCCCGCGCTTGCCGTTTCGGGTGGCGTGAAAGATGCCGGGCAAGCTTCTGCCGATCCCAATGCGCCGGTGACCGGTCAGGGGGGCGAGCCTGCAGCTGTGGCCTCTGCGCCTGCGCCGCTGGTCAAAATTGCTGCGCCGCTGGTGCGCGATGAGGTTTTGACGCCTTCGGTCGATGTCCCGACCATCGGGACGCGCACGATTGAATATGTGCTTTCGGCTCCAAAAGGGCGCGGCAGTTCCGAGGCTTTATCGGAGGCGTCCAATGGCTCTGGCATGGGTGACGTGCCGCTCACGGGCAATCTGACATTCAAGCTTTTCAACATTGAAGAGAATACGATCCTGCAAGGGTCCGGTGGTGGGATCATCTTTAATGGCGGGACGGGCGGTCTCGGCAGCGCCTCTGATGCGTCCTATGATTTCCAGGCGACTCCTCGAAGCGCCTCGTCGACTGGCTTTAATGATCTGGTCAATCTCGACAGCCCGGACCTTGCCAATATCGGATCCAGCGCCCGACGGCTTGATGTCTTGTTTTCCACGTCAGGGTCTACCCAGACTGGATGGCAGGCAGCCAGCGCCGTGATCACTGGCTTGCCGGCCGGATATGAGGTTACCAACGGTTCTGTGTCCGGCAACGGCTTTCTCGTTTATCCGGACGAATCCGAGGACAATAAATTCCAGCTCAATCTGAGTTACAGGCTGCCAGCTGAAGGTCAGCTGGCAAATGAAGATGGCGTCTACGAGTCCTTCACCGTGACGATGGTCGTTCATGTCGTGAGCGCCAATGCAACGCGTGATTTGACCGTGACGCGCACCTTTGTCGTGCGCGACGTGAATTCCGCAGCCGATATGACCTACATCGACCCGCTGACCCGGGAGAATGTCGTTGTGCTCTGGGCCAACCCACCGGGTTCTTCCGTCGATCTTGGCGTGGGAGACGACACTGTCACGTCCGGCGCCGGCGCGGATACCATGGCTGGTGGCGATGGCAGCGATACATTGTCCTATGAGCGCTCGCAGGCCGGTGTGACCGTCAGTCTTGCGACGCGCCAGGCACAGGGCGGCTTTGCGCGCGGCGACAGAATTCTCGACGGTTTCGAGAATTTGACCGGCTCGGCCAAGGCCGACATCCTCACCGGCGACGCTGGCAACAACAAGCTTATCGGTCTTGATGGCGCCGACACGATGAATGGCGGTATCGGCAGCGATACGGCCGATTACGCAGGCTCCACGGCAGGCGTGACCGTCGACCTTGGCTCTGCGGGCGCGCAAAGCGGCGGCGATGCAGCGGGCGACGTTCTTTCCAATATCGAGAATGTGATTGGCTCGGCGACCCAGGCCAATCAGCTCACGGGTGACGCCCAGAAAAACCGTCTCACAGGCGGGCAGGGTAACGACACTTTCGTGGGCGGGGCAGAGGCCGACACGCTTATCGGCAATGGCGGGACTGACATTGCCGATTACAGCGGCTCAACCGCCGGCGTGACGATCAATCTTTCTTTGGAGACGGCGCAGGTTTCCCAAGGCGACGCCAACGGCGATGTTCTGCAAAACATCACCAGCGTGATCGGCGCTTCTCAGCACGCCAATTGGCTGCGCGGGAATAATGAAAAAAACAGTCTCACCGGCGGTGAGAAGAACGACACATTTTTGGGCGACAGCAACGCCGACACCATGTGGGGCGGCGGAGGTAACGATTCCGTTGATTACGGAGAATCCGGACTGGGAGTCGCCGTCGATCTTGCCAGCGCCGATGCCCAGTCGGGCGGCTCGGCCGAAGGCGATATTCTGCACAATATCAGCAATGTCAGGGGCTCCCTGACAGGCGCCAATGTGCTCAAAGGCACCGAGGCAGGCAACCGATTGACGGGCGGCAATAACGCCGACGTTTTCGAGGGTCGCGGTGGCGCGGATACGATCGAAGGCGGAGGTGGGTTCAACGAAGTTATTTACACTGGCTCGTCGGAGGGCGTGACCGCAAACCTTGTCGCCATGACAATTTCGGGCGGCGAGGCCAATGGGGATGTGATTTCCGAGATACAGGGTGTGACGGGCGCGCGCGACTACGCCAATTGGCTCAAGGGCAATGTCTTCGCCAACCGGCTAATCGGCGGCGAGCATGACGACACATTTATCGGCGACAAATCCGGGGATACGCTGACAGGCTATCTCGGCACCGATCTTGTTGACTACTCCAACTCCGATGCCGGCGTCACGGTCAATCTTTCGACGGTCGGCATACAGTCCGGCGGCTATGCGGAGGGCGACGTTCTCACTGGAATCGAGAACATCAAGGGCGCGTTGAATTACGTCAATTCGCTGGCAGGCGATGGTGGCGCAAATGTCCTCACGGGGGGCACGCTCAATGACACATTTGCTGGCGATGGCGGCGACGACACGCTTATCGGTGGCGCCGGCACTGATCTTGCCGATTATTCCGCTTCAACGCTTGGCGTGACCATCGACCTTGCTGCCGGCATGGGATCGGGCGGCGATGCGCAAGGCGATCAGCTGATCGACATCGAGAACGTTCTGGGCGCGGCGTCGGCGGCCAACAGTCTTGCCGGCAACGATCAGGCCAATGTTCTGACCGGCGGCGCCGGCAATGACACGCTGATTGGCCGGGGTGGCGCAGATACCTTTGTGGGCGGCGGCGGCGTGGATATCGTCGATTACTGGACGTCCGCGCTTGGTGTGAGGGTCAGTCTGGCCGGCGCAGTGGCGCATGGTGGGGATGCGGAGGGCGATGTCCTGAGCGGCATCCTCAATCTGCGCGGATCTGCGACGGGTGACAATTCTCTGGCCGGTGATGCTCAGGGCAATGTCATTACCGGTGGCGCTGGCAGCGACACCATTGCTGGAAATGGCGGCCATGACACGCTCATCGGCGGCGATGGCGCCGGCTTTGATTATCTCGATTATTCCGCCTCCGGCATCGGCATCACGATCAATCTTGCAGCCAATACCGCCAGCGGCGGCGATGCCGACGGTGACGTGATTTCCGGTTTTGAAGGGGTGATCGGCTCCGCGAGCCAAAGCAATTTTTTTAGTGGAGACAATTTGGCCAACAAATTTGTCGGCGGCGCCGGTGCCGACACGTTTAACGGGGATCTTGGTAACGACACATTCCAGGGCGGAGGTGGAAGCGACGTCGTGTCTTACGCCAATTCGTCAGCGTCAGTGACTGTCGATCTCGGCGGTGGGGGCTCTGGCGGTTATGCAGCGGGCGATATCTATCTGGGCATCAACAATGCCATTGGCGCTGCTCTATGGGCGAGCAAGCTTGTTGGTAATGAAGCGGCCAATGTTCTAACAGGCGGAGATCTTGGCGACACATTGAGTGGCGGTGTCGGCGCTGACACGCTGAAGGGTGGCGACGGGGTCGATCTGGTCGATTATTCCGGGTCGGCGCATGGCGTGACCGTCGATCTGTCCGGCTCATCCCAAACAGATGGCGATGCGGCGGGCGACGTGATTGAGAGCATCGAAAATGTGACCGGGGCCCTGGCCTTTGAAAACTGGCTCAAAGGCGATGGCCGTGACAACGTCCTCACCGGTGGCGGCATCAACGATACGCTCATCGGCGGCAACGGCAACGACACGCTCGTGGGGCTAGGCGGTCGTAATTATATGAAAGGCGGCGTGGGCGCGGATTGTCTGGTCGGTGGCGACGATCGCGATGTGGCCGATTACAGCGAGGCTTCGTCCAGTGTAACGATCGATCTTGGTGCATATGTCCAATCTGGCGGCGATGCGCAGGGCGATATTTTCGTCAGCATTGAAGATGTTGTTGGCGCCGTCAACTTCGGCAGCAAACTTATTGGCAATGCCGACGACAATTCTCTCACCGGTTGGGGCTTCAACGATACGTTTATCGGCGGAGCGGGCAATGACTCAATTGATGGCGGAGCGGGTACTGACCTTGTCGATTATTCAGGCTCGATCGTGGGCATAACCGCCGATCTTGAGCTGGAATCCGTTATTATGACGGGCGGCGAAAGTGATCGAATTATCGGAATTGAGAATATCTACGGCGGAAGCATTCTTTCCAATTCCATCAAGGGCAATGGCCTCGATAATTATTTTGTCGGCGGCACCGGTAAAGACACGCTGATGGGCCGTGGCGGTCGCGACACGCTTGATGGCGGCGCAGAGAATGACACCGCCGATTATTCCTATGTCACCACAGGCGCGGCAGGCCTGACGGTCACCTTGAATCGCGATGCGGACATTACTGTCACGGTGGCCGTGGGTGAGGATGTTGACGTTCTCCGCAGCATTGAAAACTTCATCGGCACAGCGCTGAACGACAGCGTAACCGGCGATATCTTGGGCAATGTGCTGACTGGCGGTGGCGGCAATGACACGCTCGCGGGCGGGCAGGGGGCCGATACGCTGATTGGTACGGGCGGGTTTGCAGTGGCCGATTATTCCGCCTCTGCGGCTGCCGTCGCGATTGACCTTGATACAACCAACATCCAGGCGACCGGCGACGCGTTGGGTGACTTGCTCATCAACATCCTGGGCGTGATTGGCTCGCTTGCAGGCAACAATATGCTCTCTGGCAATAGCCAGGACAATTTGCTGCAGGGCGGCAATGTCAACGACACATTGATCGGCCTTGGCGGGGCCGACACCCTGAAGGGCATGGACGGTACGGACCTGGCCGATTATTGGGCTTCGAGCGTGGGCGTCTCGGTCGATCTCGGCGTGGCGGGCGCGCAATCGGGCGGCGATGCGCAGGGCGATATCTTGTCCGGCATCGAGAACCTGCGGGGTTCCCAGACGGGCGCGAACACATTGCGCGGTGATGGTGGCGCCAATCTGATCACCGGCGGCTTAGGCAATGACGTCATCGCGGGCGGTGGCGGCCTCGATACGCTTGTGGGCGGTGGTGGCACCGATACGGCTGATTATTCGCAGGCCTATGCTCTGGCAGATACGACGGGCCTTGTCGTCACCATGGCCAATGGAGCGGCGATCGTCACTGTCGTTGCCGGTTCGGATGTCGATAACATCAGCGGCTTCCGTAATTTTACGGGTAGCATTCGAGCCGACAACATCACCGGCGATGATTTCGACAACAAGATCCTGGGCGGCCTGGGCGATGACACGCTCAATGGTGGGCTCGGCAATGACACGCTCGATGGCGGTGGCGGCAACGATTTATTGACGGGTGGCGATGGTGGCGACCGGCTCATTGCGGGGGTGGGAAATGAGACCCTGAGGGGCGGGGCAGGCAGCGACACGCTCGACGGCACGCTCGCAGCCAAGAACCTGTTCGATTATTCCGATCTGATCGGAGCGACTGATGCGGTTCGGTCGATAGCTGGTGCAGGCCCGAGCGGGACTGTGACGGTTGCTGTCACGCGCAATGGGACGGTCGAGACCGATGTGTTGATCGCGGGTCTCGTAAACGAGATTGCTCTGAGCTCAAATGGAGATCAGTTCGCGTTTGATGAGGCTGGAATCTGGACCGTGCGTGGTGGCGTTGGGCATGACACACTTAGGGATTCGGGCAGCGCTGCCAATACGGTTTATGGCGACGAGGGCAATGACAGCCTGTCTCGACTGCTTGATGGCGGCATGCTGGATGGTGGCATCGGCAATGACACCCTGTCGGGCGGTGCAGGTGCGCAGCTTCTCCGGGGTGGCACAGGTGATGACTGCCTCTCCGGCCAGGCGGGCAACGACACGCTGGATGGCGGCGGTGACAACGACTGGGCAGACTATTCCTATATCGTCGCAGGTGCGGGTATTTCGGTAACGCTGAACAGTGCCGCAACCTACTCTCTTACAGTCGCGACTGGCGATACCGACAGCCTGATCAATATTCGTAATTTTGCGGGCACTGGTATTGAGGACACAATTATAGGCGATGCTCAGGCCAATTCAATCAAGGGCGGTGGCGGAAGGGATAGTTTATCCGGCGGCGCCGGCAATGACACGATCATGGGCGGGGCTGCCGAAGATACCATTGACGGCGGCGCTGGACTGGATGTTGTCGATTACAGCGATTCAGCGATTGGGCTTTCCATCCAAATTGCCAGTAACGGCGCAGTCACTGGCGCCAACGGTGGCGATTCGCTGACTTCAACTATCGACGGCATCATCGGGTCCAATTTCAACGACACCCTTAAGGGTGCAGGGATGAATGTGGGCGGTTTTTACGCCGGTGGGATCGGCGACGACTCTATTTATGTTGGCGGTTCATCAGCCTCGTCAAACACCAGTAATAATTCAGGAGCCCTCACCCTCTCCGGCGGCGATGGGACCGATACGCTTGATTATAGCCTGTCTGGCTCGGCCTGGACTTTCAATATCGCCGCGGGGACCGTGACCACGAGCACTCCAGGCGTCCTCACAGCATATATTTCCGGCTTTGAGAAATATGTCGACAATACAAATTCAGGTCTGTTTCTAGGGACGTCTGCGGCAGAAAGCTTCGACGGAGGCCAAGGCGTGGGAAACGAAACATTCAGAGGTGTTGGTGGAGCTGATTCGTTCAATGGCGGCGGCGGGCAGGCAGACCTGGTCGATTATTCCTATGCGACAGCGTCTTTGACGATAACCGCCGGCACGAAAATGACGCTGATGCTCGTGACGGGTAGTGCGGATGCCAATATTGTGGAACAGGTGGAATCCTATATCACAGGTTCAGGCAACGATTCACTCAAAGGCGAGGGGAATAACAATCTTTTCCAGAGTGGATTTGGCAATGACACGTTGAGCGGTTCGGGTGGCAGTGACACCCTGAATGGTGGAGATGACATGGACGTTGCCGATTTTCAAAACGCCGTCACTCCATTGAATATCACCCTCAATTCTTCTGCCACGATTTATGTCAATGATGGATTGGGCATCGACCAACTTATCTCGATCGAAGGCCTGATCGGCTCCGCGCTGGGTGACGCGTTAGTCGGCGATACTGTCGATAATTATCTGAATGGCCTCGGTGGCGATGACAGCCTCTTTGGTGACGTCGGTTCAGATACAATTCTCGGTGGCACAGGCGCTGACACGATCGATGGCGGCATCGGTACCGATATTGCGAATTTTTCATATAGTGCTGCTAATTTAAATCTTTATTTGAACTCTGGAGGAGCTGTTACCTTCACGAATGCGGGCGATGCGGATGTCCTCCAGAATATCGAAGGACTCATCGGCGGCAGCGGCAACGACTCCATTAGCGGCGACACGCTCGCAGGCAATACGTCGACCAATTACCTCGACGGGGGGCTCGGCAACGATACTCTGGAGGGCTATGGCGGAAATGACACATTGATCGGCGGTAGTGGCCTAGACGTTGCCGATTATACTTATTTGGGCGCTCTGAACCTTAGGATTACATTGAGCGCGAACCCGGTCACATTAGTCGCTAACGACGTCGATACGCTGATTTCTATCGAGGGCCTCATAACTGACCTTGGCAATGACTGCCTTGTAGGTAATGGCGAGGTGAATTATCTTTCGTCCAATGGTGGCAACGACACGCTATACGGATTTGGGGGCAACGATACGCTGGCCCCCGGTGCTGGGGCCGATTCGGTATATGGCGGCGATGGCATGGACGTTGTCGATTACAGCTTTTTGAGTACCGCCGCTTCTATGAGTGTGTCTCTCAATTCGGCCGCTACTGTTAATACCGGGCCCAGTAACGGCTCAAAAGATAATTGGATATCGATCGAGGGGGTCATAGGCGGCGCCGCCGGCGATACGTTAATTGGCGACGGGGTCTCCAATTATCTCTCGGGTAATGGCGGCAATGATTCACTGAGCGGCGGGGGAGACAATGACACGCTCATCGGCGGCGCTGGAAGCGACACCCTGACAGGTGATGCTGGCAGTGCCGATATTGCCGATTATTCCAGCTCTGCTGCGGGTGTCACCATCGATCTGAACTCGAGCGCCGCGCAAACTGGTGGCGATGCGCTGGGCGACATAATTTCAACGATTGAATATGTCACCGGTTCAGCGAAATCTGCGAACAGACTGACGGGGTCGGGCGAGGACAATCGCCTGACCGGCGGTGTGGCCAGTGACTCCATTGCCGGTGGCGACGGAAACGACACGCTGATCGGAGGTGGTGGCGCGGATACTTTGAACGGCGATGCCGGCAACGATATTTTGAGCTTCAGCCTCTCGGCCATTGCCGCGACGGGGGCGACGCTCAAGGCAGATGGCGGTAATGACAGTGACACCGTGTTAATCAATGCCTCTTCGACAGCCACGGGCGCCGCGCTTGCTGCGGCGATCACCAATGTCGAATTTCTCGATTTCCGCAGTGCGGGCGTCACTGCCACAATCACTTCGCTGACTGGTGCGCAGGTTGTCTCCATGAGCGGGGCGTCCGTGAGTGGACGCCCGGATGTCAAGGAGCTGACGATCAACATCGATGCGGGCGACAGCGTGGCGATCACGGACTCGCAGTCCTCATTCATCAGGTCAGGTTCGACCACCGATTATAATTTCTATTCGGATGCCTCGAACCAGAACCTCATTGCGCAATTGCATGTGGTGACCGGGTAATAGTGCCGCGCCGGCCCCTCTGGGCCGGTGCTTTTCATTCATATATTTCAGGACTTGTTATGGCCGGTAATTCCGAAGGCGAAGAAGAGAACTATTGGCCGGGCTACGTCGACGCCCTGACCACGATGACGATGGTGCTCACCTTCGTGATGATGGTGCTTGGCGTCATGGTCTTCATCCTGTCGCAGGGCGCGAGCCGCAATTTCTCCAATATCATTGCCAAAGCGCTCAATATCGATCTTCAGCAGGTGGACGCCATGTCCAACGATGAATTGCAGATCGCGGTGCTCCAGGCGATCGGCAATGGTGCTGGCGGGGGAACGGGGCCAGCCTCCACCGGACAATCGGTAGCGACCAGCCCTTCGGAAACCGCGGGCCGCCTGGCGCCTGGCCCCGGTGGCGAAGTCAAGGTGACAAGCCCGGACACGTTTTCGGCACGCGACTATGGCGCCGGCGGGGCATCCAGCACCGGCACCGGCATGTTGCGGCTGGTGTTTGAGCCTGACGCCGTGCAGCCGAGCGCGGAGACCTTTGCCGCGGTTGATGCCTATGTGGTGGGAGCAGAAAATGGCGGGGCGCTCGTGAGCGCCCTTGCGGTCGCCAACAAGACCAGCGCGACGGAGGCGCGCCGCAAGGCCTATTACCGCGCCATGCTCATCCGCGCCCGTCTCATCAAACAGGGTGTGAGCCCCACCAAAATCAAGGTGCAGGTGCGCGATGCCGATAGGCTCGACGCGCCCGAGACGGTCGATGTCGTGAAAACCGCCGGCTAGCCGACAATATAAAACGGGCCCCACATTCGTGGGGCCCGCTTCGCGCCTTGTATTTATTTAGCTTCGCCCGATCAGCCCTTGAAGAGCGACAGGATCTGCTGGCTCGACTGGTTGGCAATGCTGAGCGATTGCACACCAAGCTGCTGCTGCACTTGCAGCGCCTGAAGCCGCGTCGATTCCTGGTTCATATCCGCATCGACCAGCTGGCCGACGCCCTTGGTGACGGCATCCATGAGATTGGACACGAAATCGGTCTGCATGCTGATGCGGGTCTTGACCGCGCCGAGATCGCTTGCGGCCGTGGTGACATCAGTGAGCGCGCCATCGACGGCGGAGATATAATCGTCCAGCGTCGTCTGATCCTCGGTCGAATCCGTCAGGTCGGAAATATCGAGTTCGCTGACCTGAATGTCGGTGGTCGTATTGACCGTGCGCAACTTGTCGATAATTCCTTCGCCCGTGGCGTCAGCATCATAAAGCGCCACCGCCGAGGTATCGACATCGATCGTGCCGATCGACACATCGGTGCCAGAGCGCGTGAACGAGGCCACAACGCTTTTGGTGGCATTGTAATCGGCAGCGCCCGAATCCACCGACAGCCAGTTCTGGCCCGAGAAGGTGGAGGATTCCGCCACGCTCTTCATCTGGTCCTGCAGCTGCTTGATTTCGGCCTGCACTTTCGCGCGGTCGATGCCAGGCTCGCGCGCGGCCACAAGCTTGGATTTGATCTGCGTGGTGAGGTCGGCTGTTGTCTTGAGCGCGGCGGAGGCAACGTCCACCGTCGCCGAGCCCATGCCGAGCGCATCCCTGACGGTCGAGAGCGCCGCATTGTCGGAGCGCATCGTGGTGGCGATGGACCAATAGGCGGCATTATCCGCAGCATTGGCGACGCGCATGCCCGTGGAAATACGGTCCTGCGTCGTCTGCATGCTGCGGTTGGTCGCGTTCAGATTCTGAAGCGCGGTAATGGCAGAAGCATTTGTCAAAAGGCTGGTCATTGATCGATGTCCCTTGATACTGAACTGAGGGACATACCGGGATTTCACCGGTGCAGCGGAGAGGCAGCATGCCTTGAGCACCAAGGCTCAATTCCGTTGTCGAGACTTTTGTAACATTGTTTGGGTTAATTAATTCCTATCGCAAATGGGTTTTTTGCAACTCAAAAGAAATCGCACTCGCCTGAATCATGCTCCGCTGAATCAAGGCTTGTGGTAAGCCGCGTCGCGACCGCCGCCAGCGTGATGCCCGAGGCTGCCGCCTTGCTGTGAATCACATGGCTGTCGTCCAGCGTCCCCGTGATGTTGAGGATGAAGCGCTCGACGGCGGCCAGCTGCTGGCTCAAGGAATCGATGCTTTGCATGGCGACAAGGTAGCGCGCATGTTCAAGCGCATGCGCGCCGGCATGGGCGTGGATGGTCTCAAACGCTTCCTCCATGCCCGAACGCACGCAGACAAGCTCGCTCACCGCGCGCCGCAGCCCCTCGGTCACGGGCAGGGCGGGGTCGCGATCGACAACAGACAGCGCAAAAAGCTGCGACATGAGGCACCCTTTTAGAAAAGTTCGACATTGCCAATGTTGGCAAGACTGAGAGCAGGCGCCTTGCGCGCCTCGTTGGGTTGGACGTCCTTTGGCAATTGCATTTGTCGCGCACGACCTGATGCCGGCCAGAATTGCACCTTGCGCGCGCATTCTCCGCCAAGGCTTTCGCCCAAAATGGAGATGCCTTCATTGCGCAGAAATTTTTGCGCGAAACTCGCGTTGCGCGCGCCAATATCGGCGAGTGCAGAATTCATGTTCGCGCCACCGAACAATTTGGCGTTGAGGCGCTGGCGCGATGCGCCCTCGCGCAGCAGCGCATTGACGAGCAGTTCCATCAGATGCACGCCATAGCGCTCGCAATCGCGACTGTCAGGATCATCCTCTCCTGGAAGGAGAAAATGATTCATGCCGCCGATCTGCAGCATTGGATCCCAGATGCAGGCCGCAACGCAGGAACCGAGCAAGGTCGTCAGCACGGTCTCGGGCTTGTTGGACACCCGATACTCGCCCTGGATGATGTAGTCACTGGTGGCCGGAGCGCTCATTTATTTCAATCGCCCCACTACGCCTTCGATGGCCTTCTTCAGTGCATTCATGTCGATCGGCTTGGTGAGATAATTGTTCAAGCCAAGCGCCTTGCCGCGCGTCAGAACGGATGTGTCGCCCTTGCCCGTCAGCATGATGAAGGGCACGCCGGCGGTCGGGCGATAATTGCGGATCGCCTGGAGCAATTGCAGCCCGTCGAGCTTGGGCATGTTGAAATCCGAGATCACGAGATGAGCGGGCGTGCTCATCATCATTTTCAACGCCTGTTCGCCATCGGCGGCAAAGGTGATGTTGCGGATGCCGAGTTGCTCGAGCCCGTCGCGTATCAGCATCCGGCTCGTCGACGTATCGTCAACGATGAGTACCTTGAGCTGCTGGAGGAAGGACATATTGTTCTCCTTAACGCGTATCTTTGAGGGCTGCGAACAATTCCCCAGCCATGTTTTGCAACGAAACCTGCTTCTGCACTGCGCCGATATTGAAGGCGACCTTGGGCATGCCGTAGACCACGCAGGTGTCCTCGTTCTGGCCGAGCGTCAGCGCGCCGGCCTTGCGCATGGCGGCGAGCCCCTTGGCCCCGTCCTGCCCCATGCCAGTGAGAATGACGCCCGCAGACCGCGCCCCCGTCGCCGAAGCAACAGAGTCAAACAGCACATCGACCGAGGGACGGTGGCCATTCACGTGCTCTGTCTCGACCAGATGGCAGCGTAGGGAGCCAGGCTTGCCCCGGACTGTCAGATGCGCCTTGCCGCCGGGCGCGACATAGATCGTGCCCTGCTCGATTGGCGCGCCATGCCAGGCCTCCACTACGCGGGGCGCACAGAGCCGGTCGAGGCGAGCTGCAAAGGGCTTGGTGAAAAGCGCCGGCATGTGCTGCGTGACGACGGTGGGCGGGCAGTTTTCGGGAAAGGATCCGAGCAGACAGATCAGCGCCTCGACGCCACCGGTGGATGCGCCAATCGCAATCAGGCGATCCTCAGCCGGATCGCAGGCAGGTGCAGCACGTCGCGCGGGTTCGGCCGGTGCGGGGGCGCGGATCGAGCCGCGTCGGGTCGCAGCCATCCGGATGAGACGGCACAAGGCCTCGCTCGCCTGCGGATCGTTGAGTTGGGGCTTGGCGACGCAATCGAATGCGCCAAGCTCGAGCGCGCGAATGGTTGTCTCCGCACCGCGCAGCGTCAGGCTCGAGACCATGACGACAGGCATCGGGCGCAGCCGCATCAGCCGCTCCAGAAATTCGAGCCCGTTCATATTGGGCATTTCGACATCGAGCGTAAGGACGTCGGGATCGAGCTCCTTGATGGCAGCGCGCGCCTGATGGGGATCGAGCGCCGTGCCCACGACCTCGAGCTGCGGATCCCTGGACAGGATCTCGCGCAGGACCATTTGCATGGTAGGCGAATCGTCGACGATGAGAACTCGTTTGCGCGCACTCATGTCAGCGGTCCTCTGCAAGGCGCCATGTCGTAATGCCGTCATTGGTGAAAATATCCGTGGCTGGCCCCGAAAGTCGCTCCGAATGGCCGATGAAAAGATATCCGCCGGGCTCAAGCACGGAGGCAAAGCGACTCCATAGATTGGCCTGGTGTTCGTGATCGAAATAGATTGCGACATTGCGGCAGAAGATGAGGTCGAATTTCTTGCGCATTGGCCATGGAGCAAAGAGGTTGAGCTCGCGAAAGCTCACCAGTCTGCGCATGTCGTCGCTGACAGAATGCAAGTCGCGCCCGTCCTGCGTCGTGCGCGTGAAGAAGCGCCGGCGCAGATCCTGCGACACATCGGTCAGCGCATTGTCTTCATAAAGGCCAGCTCGCCCTTCCTCGACGACATTGGGATCGATGTCGCT
The DNA here is from genome assembly GCA_947370975.1 of Beijerinckiaceae bacterium. Classification (GTDB taxonomy): domain Bacteria; phylum Pseudomonadota; class Alphaproteobacteria; order Rhizobiales; family Beijerinckiaceae; genus Terripilifer. The sequence continues at coordinate 174,417 of CANBNG010000005.1, read as the reverse complement.
GGCCAGAATGCGCAGATCGAGATCGGCTGCATTGGGCATCAGCGAAAGGATGACCAGTGCGATCGTATAGGCCTCCTGTCCATTCGAGCAGCCAGCCGACCAGATGCGGACGCACTGGCCGCGCGCTGCTTTCGCAAGAAGCGGTGGCAGCGAGGTCTTTTTCAAATGTTCGAAATGATGCGGTTCACGGAAGAAACGCGTCACATTGGTGGTCAGCGCCGCAAGCATGCGCTGGCGCTCGTCCACGCCCGCCTGGCTGCGGATGAGCTCGCAATAGGCCCTGAAGGAATCCATGCCGAGCGCGCGCAGCCGGCGCGCCAGTCGCGAATAGACCAGCGTCGCCTTGGACTCGGGCATGTGAATGCCCGCATCCGAATAGATCGCCTGCGCGATGGTCTTGAAATCCTCGGCAGTCAGCAAGAACTCGCCGGGGACCAGTCCCTGGCTTGAGGGGGCTGGAGCGCGGGCCGTGTTGAGCGTGCTCATGCAGCCAGGGCCTCGCGTGCGGGCAGAACATGATCGAGCGCAATCAGGCTGATCATGCGGCCATCAATTGCCAGAACCCCGCGCACGAAGGTCTTTGCGAGTTCTGAAGCCAGATCGGGCGTGGGCTGAATATCTGCTTCCGTCACGGTGAGAATATCCGAGACGGCATCGACCAGGAGGCCGATGATCTGCTGCTCGACCTGCGTCACCATGATGACATGGCGCACTGTTGGCTCGGTGGGTGCAAAGCCAAGCCGTGTCGCCATGTCGATCACAGGCAGCACGGCGCCGCGCAGATTGATCACGCCACGCACATATGCAGGCGAATGGGGGAGCGGGGTTGCCGGCGTCCAGCCGCGAATGTCGCGCACCTGCATGATGTCCACGCAGAATTCACGGCCATCGATGCGGAAGGCGATGAGCTCACGGCTTGAAGAGGATTCCACTTTCTCGCTCATGATCGTTTACTCCACAGGTTCGGGTTCGAGTTCGGTTGCAAAGTCGTGGGCGCGCTGCGGCGCGCGCGCGTGTGTGTCGTGGTCCAGATCGAGGCTCTCGGAGGCGCTGCTGGCGGCTTTGCCATTGGCGTTTTCAACGACAGCATCGACATCGAGAATGAGCGCGACGCGGCCATCGCCGAGAATGGTCGCCGCTGCAATGCCATCGACGCGGCGATAATTGGCTTCGAGACTCTTGATCACGACCTGGCGCTGGCCCTGGATCGTGTCGACGAGCAAGGCGCGCCGCGCATGACCTTCGAGATCGATGAGCACGACCACGCAATTTTGCGGATCGGCGAGCTTGTTGCGATAGCCAAGCACATGGCCGATATCGATCAGCGGCACGAATGTGTCGCGGATGCGGATCACGCGGCTGTCGCCGCCCATGTGGTAGATATCGCCTGTCGAGGGCTTCAGCGTCTCGACAATGGCTGTGAGCGGCACGATCAATGTCTCGTCGGCCACGCTCACGATCATGCCGTCGAGCACGGCGAGCGTAAGCGGCAGGCTCATCACGAAAGTCGAGCCGCGCCCCGGTGTCGAGGCAATCGATATGCGCCCGCCCAGCGCCTGGATGGAGCGTTTCACCACATCCATGCCAACGCCGCGTCCCGACATGTCGGTGACGGTGGCGGCGGTCGAGAAGCCCGGCAGGAAGATCAGATTGTCGATCTCCTCATCGCTCAATTGCGCTTCTGGCTCGATCAGTCCCTTGGCGATGGCGGCCGACCTCACGCGCTCGCGGTTGATGCCGCCGCCATCGTCGGAGACTTCGATTACGACGCGGCCCGAGCGGTGCATGGCGGCCAGTCGAATATGGCCGCTCTCGGGCTTGCCTGCGGCAAGGCGCACTTCCGGCTTTTCGATGCCATGGTCGATGGCATTGCGGATCATGTGCGTGAGCGGATCGGTCAGGCGTTCGATGACGGTCTTGTCGACCTCGGTCGAATCGCCGTCGCAATGAAGCGTCACCGACTTTCCGGTCATGTCGGCGGCTTCGCGCACGACGCGCGACATGCGCTGGAAGATCGGCTTCACCGGCTGCGCGCGAATGGCCATGACGCTGTCTTGAATCTCGCGCGAAAGCTGCTCGAGTTCATCGAGCCCCATGGCGAGCGCGGAGGAGCGCGCAATGCGGGCTTCCGCCACGCGCTGGGACAGCATGGCCTGGTTGATGACGAGTTCGCCGACCAGATCAATCAGGCGCTCGACGCGTTCAAGATCGACGCGAATGGTTGCGCCGGCCTGGTTAAAGCCCTTGTTCGCATCGCTCTTGCGGTTTGCGGTCTCGCTCTCGTTGCGGCTCGCGATCTCGGCCGCGATCTGTTCCGTGCGCGGCTCCAGCGGCTGCGCCATGGGCGGGGTCTGGCCGGATGCGAGCGACATCAGCTGTGCGAAAGCATCCGTATCGAAATCAGCCTCGACCTGCTTTTCCTCGATCGAAATATCGCAGTCGAATTCCACGAATTCGAAAATATCGCGCAGCGCGCTCTCATCCGATTCCGTGTCGAGATGGATCTCCCACGCGAGATAGGCGCCTTCAGGATCGAGCTCGGTGAGGGAGGGCAGGCGTGTCTGGTCGCATGTGACACGCATGGCGCCAAGGCGTGAAATTTCACGCAGCATGACAAGCGGCTCGTTGGCGCGCGCATAAAAACCGGTCTTTGGCTCGAAGCGGATCTTGAAGCTGCGCGTGCCCGAAGGGCCGGCGCCGATCAAATCTGCCAGCGAGATCTGGATTGGCACGAAATCCAGATCGTCCGCAGGCTCGGCGTCGGCAGGCTGGGAGCCTGCGGCTGCAGCGCCGCCGTGAGAAATGGCTTCGAGCTGCTGCACCATGCGCGTGATTTCAGCGTCATCTGCAACGCCGTCCTCGCGCGTGATGCGCACGAGGTCAGCCAGCACGTCAGCTGCCGAAAGCATGGTCTTGAGAATGGCGCGCGTGGCGGTGAGCTTGCCGCCGCGCACGAGATCGAGCGCCGTCTCGAAGGCATGCGCAAAGCGCACGAGCTGTTCGAGGCCAAAGGCGCCCGCGCCGCCCTTGATCGAATGAACGGCCCTGAAGACCGCATTGATCGTGTCAGGCTCGCTTGTGCCGTCCTCGAGCGCCAGCAATCCACTTTCCAGCTCGACGAGCTGTTCTTCGCATTCCTGGAAGAATGTCTGCTTGATGGCCGCCATCGTGTCCATGGGGATTCCCCTTTTTCAAGATCAGGCCGCAAGACGCCGGATGGCGTTGATGAGTTTTTCGGGATCGAATGGCTTCACGATCCAGCCCGTTGCGCCGGCGCGGCGCGCGCGATCCTTCTTTTCGGGCTCACCTTCGGTGGTGAGCACGAGGATCGGTACCGAGCGGTAGCGGGAATCGCGACGCACGCCTTCGATGAAGCCAAAGCCGTCCATGCGTGGCATGTTGATGTCTGTCAGAATGACATCGGGCATCGCGCCTTCGAGCACTTCGAGCCCATGCACGCCATCTTCTGCCTGCATGACCTCATAGCCAGCGCCCAGAAGGGTGGCCTTCAACATTTCCCGCATGGTGCGAGAATCATCAACAGTCAAAATGGTCTTTTTCATAATGCAGGCTCCTGCGAGCTGAAATGAGAGAGGTGCAGCCCGTAGGCTTCGACACATTGAAGAAAATCATCCGATGGCGTGATGATTTCGATATGGGTTCCATCCAGCGTCCAGGTTGCCGATGCGCACAAAAGCGCCTGCAGACATTGGCCGCCCATTTTCTTGACGCTCGACGCATCGATCTTGATGTCAGCGCCGCGATGTTTGAGGAGTTCGCCGATGAGCGGCGTCGCCTCGGTAATGTCCAGATTTTCTGCAAGTTTCAGAACTTCCGGCTTGCGCATCTTCGTTGACATGGTGCCTCCTCAGAATTCTTCCCAATTGTCGCTCGCGCTGGCACGGGCTGACGGTGCAGGCACAAATCCGCCATTGGCCACCTTGCGCATTGGTTCTTGCGTGCGGCTTGCGGCAGGCAATGTCCTGTCCTTGCGCAGAGGCGTCGTGCGTTGCGCTCTTGGTGGTGCTATCGCCTGGCGTTCATAGGCAGGCGCTGTGTCGATGCCGGCGCGGAAGCGTGCGACATAGGCGCTGAGCTTGTTGGCCTCGGCTGCGAGCGTATGGCTCGAGGCTGACGATTCCTCCACCATGGCGGCATTCTGCTGGGTGATCTGATCCATCTGTCCGATGGCATTGTTGATTTCCTGCAGGCCGTTGGCCTGTTCGGATGCGCCCGCCGCAATGGCTGTGACAGCATCCTTGATGCCAGCGACCTGTGTCACGATGCGCTCAAGGGCGGTGCCGGTTTCAGCGACGAGCTTCACGCCCTCGCTCACCTGTGAGCTGGAGGATGAAATCAGCGCCTTGATTTCCTTGGCGGCCTCTGCCGAGCGCTGGGCGAGCGCACGGACTTCGGAGGCTACCACCGCAAAGCCGCGGCCAGCATCCCCTGCGCGCGCCGCCTCGACGCCGGCATTGAGCGCAAGAAGGTTTGTCTGGAAGGCGATTTCATCGATCACGCCGATGATCTGTCCGATCTGTCCGGAGGATTTTTCGATATTGCCCATGGCGGTGATGGCCTGGCGCACGACGCCGCCACCTTTTTCCGCATCGAGCGTTGCAGAGGCCACGGCATCGCGGGCCTGCTGTGCGCCCTCAGCGGTCTTCTTGACCGTTTCAGTGATTTCTTCGAGCGCGGCAGCGGTCTGTTCGAGATTGGCCGCCTGTTGCTCCGTGCGGCGCGACATGTCGTCTGCACTGGTCGTGATTTCGCGCGATCCCGCATCGATGGTGCGCGCACAATGCACCACGGTCACGATCGTCTCGCGCAATTGCGCCACGGCCGAATTATATTCGATACGCAGGGCCTCTGCGGGGCCCGCCAGAGCCTTGTCGATGGTGGTGACCAGATCACCTTGCGCAAGGCGACCAAGGGCCTGCGCGAAGGCCGTGAGCGAATCCTGCAGCTGCTCTGCCTCGCCAGCGCGTTCCTTTTCATTGCGGCTGCGCTCTTCATCATTGGCTTTGCGCAGCGCTTCGGCCTGCTGCTCGAGGCGCTGGCGCTCGATCATGCCTTTCCTGAAGGTTTCGCAAGCGCCGGCAATGCGGCCGATTTCATCCTTGCGCTTGCCGCCCTCGAAAGTGATCGAGGTCGTGCCGCGCGCAAGCTGATCCATCTGCTCGGTCAGACGCAGGAGAGGGCTCGCGAGATTGCGCGAGAGGAGGAAAGCACCGGCGAGCGCGCTGAGCAGCGCCATGAGTCCGCCAATGACCAGCGCCTTGAACGAGAGATCCTGTGCGCCCTGTTCGGCGGCCTCGATCTCATGGCTATTTGTCGCGAGCGTCTGCATGGCTTCGGCCTGCGCATCGCGGAAGGCCTGCTGGAGCTGGCTCGCGCGCGGCGACACGCCAATGGCCATCGCCTCCTCGCGGGTTTCGGGATTGGCGTGAAGCCGCAAAATCGGATCACTGACCTCCGTGCGCCACATTTTCGAGGCCGCCTGCATCCTGGTCAGGCTCTGCACCGCCTTTGCATTGGCCTCCAGACTATTGGCGGCGGCAATGGCCTTTTGCATCTGCTGGGCGAAGAGCTCGGCGGCCTCGCCATAAAGGCGCTTGTGGCGCTCATTGCCGGTGAGCAAATAGCCGCGCACCGTCTGCGCCATGTCGAGATGGGCATTTGTTGCAGAGAGCGCCGCGATCTCCTGCATGTGGATCGCGGAGAGTTGGGTCTTGGTCAATTCATCGTCGTTCATCGTCTTGAAGACAACGGCGCTTGAGGTGGCAATGCTTGCCAATGTCACCATGAAAGCAAGCGCGATCTTGCGCGGTATCGAGACGTTATTGAGCCACATGAAATCCTCCGCCCGGGCAGGGCCGGTGAGCACGCAAACAAAAGCCCCGGCTGCGACGCCGGATTTAAAATCAATTTTTGGTCTGAGCTGTCAGAAATGGCTGTGGTGGCGTCTGAAAATGAAAATCGCGCCGTGCAACACATCCCGCTCGAGAGCAGCCTGGGACATGCCGGATTTGATGACCGGCGCGGGGCAGTGGCATCATGCCTGGATGCGCTAAGCATCTTGCCCCGACAGGTCTCAGACTCGCATCCACACGTTAAAGAATAGCTACGCTTACAATTCGATTTGCGAAAAAAGCGCGAATATTATTTGACTCTGCGTCAGTTCATTTCAAGCATCAAATTCAGGAACTCAGAGTCACGCCGACTGCGTTCCATTGAGTCAAAGACAATTCTCCCATTGAGTCAAAAAACAAAAACCGGCGTGCGGGGTGCACGCCGGTTTCTGCCTCGCATCCCGAGGGATCGAGGTTCTAGAATTCGGTCCAGCCGTCGTCCTTGCCAGACGTGCTGGGTGCGCTGCGCGCATTGACCACGCGCTTCTCGCGTTGGCGCACGGGCGCAGGAGGTGCGGTTCGCGATGCTTGCGGGGCGCGCATTGGAACAGGCTCGCTGCGTGCGCGATGTCCCGTGTCGAAAAAGGCGAGCTTGCGCGAGAGCCGCGTGGCTTCTTCCGACAGCGATTGCGTGGCTGCGGTGGATTCTTCCACCATAGCGGCATTTTGTTGCGTTGCGCGATCGAGATCGCCAATGGCGATATTGACCTCGCTGAGGCCGGTCGTCTGCTCCTGCGCGGTTTCTGCAATCGTGCTGATGATCGTGGTTATTTCCTCGACCTGCGTAACGAAGCGATTGAGCGCATCTTCCGTATTGATGACCAGTGTCGCGCCTTCGGCCACCGAGGCTGTGGCATTGTCGATCAGCGTCTTGATGTCCTTTGCCGACTGAGAGGCGCGTTGGGCGAGCGAGCGTACTTCTGTGGCAACGACGGCAAAGCCGCGTCCGGTTTCGCCCGCGCGCGCGGCTTCGACGCCGGCATTGAGCGCAAGCAGATTGGTCTGGAACGCGATCTCGTCGATGACATCGGTGATCTGGCCGATCTGCCCGGTTGCCTTCTGGATTTCATCCATGGCGGTTTTCGAGCGCGAGACGATGGCGCTCGTATGCGCGGCGTCCTTGGTCGCCGTGGAAGCGACATTGCGCGCATGGGCTACGCCTTCCGTTGTGCTCTTCACGCCATGGGTGATCTGGGCCAGGGCGGCGGTCGTTTCTTCGAGGGAAGCGGCCTGCTGTTCCGTGCGGCGCGCGAGATCGTCGGAGGCTTGCGCCAGTTCGCGATTGCCGTTGTCGATAGTCTGCATGGAGGCCACCACCGAGCTGATCACATCCTGCAATTTTTCGATTGTAGCGTTGAAATCCGTGCGCAGGCCGCCGAAGGCCGGGGCGAGTTCGCGTTCCAGCCTTGTGGTCAGGCGGCCCTGCGAGAGAAGGGAGAGCGAGGCGCTGAGTGTTTCGAGCGCGTCGGTCTGCTCGCGCATGTTCTGGGCGCGCGCCTCTTCGGCCTTGCGGCGTTCCTCGGCCAGCGTGTCGAGATAGGTCGAGATGGCAAGGTCCATGTCGAGCATGACGGCCTTGACGAGCGTGCCGACAATATCGCCGAGCTCTGCGGGATTGTTCTTGATGCGCTTGAAGAGGCTCGACTCACGATTGGCGATGATCGCCTTGATCAGGTGATCGGTGATCAGCGCATAACCGCCGATATACCAGCGCGGCTCAAGCCCGATGCGAGCATGGGTGCGGCCAACAGCAATGACGGCCTTTTCATAATCTGCGTCAAAATTTGCGCTTGCGAGGCCATCCCAATGGCTCTGCTGGCGCGTCTTGGCGGAATCGATATGGCGTTCGTCCTTGAACAGGGCGCCCATGGCGGGGGTGATGCGCACCTGATCGTAAAAGGCCGACAGCGCCGGGCCGAGGCCCGACTGCAGAAAGGGCTGCAATTCTCGCAGAACAGTCCGCGCCTGGTCGTCGAATTTGATGAACTCAAGGCGTTCGGACAGGCCATTCGTTGTGTTTGACATCTTAAATCACCGGACGAGCAAGTAGGGCAGGTAAAAACGGCTCATGATGGCGCAAGTGCCATCGTATTGAAATAATAAAATTCGATATTTATTTGAGTCTGGCGCAAATACTATTCATATATTTTTAATATTTGTGTAAAATTCGAAGTAAATATCCAGTTTCACATAGGTTTCACGAAAGCTATACTTTACGTTGCGTCAGGCGGAACTGCTGGCGCGAGCTCCGCCAATGCTGCGCTGAAGGCGAAAATATATCGATTTACTATATAAAAAATCATACTAGTGAAAAGATTGTATTCGCCATATCTACAGAGTAGAAATGCTTCCTGACGAAAGCAAAGCGACATGGGGCAGAGCGGCATGCGCAGCGACCCACCTGGCGCAGGCGTCCAGGATCCGCCGAGGGATGGCGAACCTTCGGGCGAGGAGACAGATGTCTGGCCAGATATTGGCGGGGTGATTGCCGCCCATGCGGCAGCCCGTCCGGCTTCGCCGGCGCTTGTAGCCTCAGGTCAGCCGGTTGTGACCTTTGCCGCCCTCGCCGCCTTCCTGAGAGCGGCGGCGTCAGAAATTGCAAGATGTGGCATCAGCGCCGACGCGCGCATCGGCCTCCTCGTGCCCCCGGGCCTGAGCGGAGCGCTGCTCGTGCTCGCCTTTGCCAGCCAGGCGCAGCTGGTGCCGCTCAATCCCGCCCTGACCCCGGACGAACTTGGAGCTGAAATCCGCCGCACGGCGCTCGATGCGCTCATTCTGCCAGATTGGCTTGAGACCGAGCTGAGCGTGGGGCTTGAGAACGGCGGCCCGCTTCTGATCGATGCGGCGCTTGGCCAGGGTCTGCGGCTCGTCCTGTCGCCGCGCGACCGCCTTGGGCTGATGTGCCTCGGCCATCGATCGCATGCAGATTCCATCGCCCTGTTGCTGCGCTCATCGGGCACCACGGGCGACCCCAAGCAGATCCCGGTCACGCACCGCAATCTGCTCGCCATGGCGCGTAAAATGGCCGCCTGGTTCGACCTCACGTCCGCCGACCGCATTCCCTGCACGCTGCCGCTCTATTATGCCGCCGGGCTCAAGACGACCTTGTTCGTGCCGCTCCTGATCGGGGCGAGTGTGGCCATCCCCGCGCCCGGGCGCGCCTATGACGTGGCCGAATGGATGGCCGTGCTGCGACCCACCGTGCTCTCGGTCGCGCCGGCCCCGCTGCGCGGCATGCTGGACCGCTTGCGGGCGATGCAAGGGCGTCCCGTCACGCCATTCCTGCGCTTTGCCATTTGCGGCGCGGCCTATTTGCCAGATTCGCTTCGGCGCGAGGCGGAGGCGCTGCTGGGCGTGCCGGTGCTTGAATATTATGGCTTGAGCGAAGCCGGGGCCATGGCGGCCAATCCCGCCCCGCCGGGCCTGCGCAAGCCGGGCACAGTCGGGCTTGTGCCCTCGGGCGAGCTTGTGCTGCTGGACGCCTGCGGGCAGCCCGTGCCCCAGGGCGAGGTCGGCGAGGTTCATGTCACCGGGCCAAGCGTCACGCCTGGCTATGTCACCGCGCAGGAGCGTAAACCCTCTGGCCTGCGCGATGGCTGGCTCGCCACCGGCGATATCGGCTGCATGGATGCCGATGGCTATCTCACCATCGTCGGACGCCTGAAGGAGCTCATCAACCGTGGCGGCGAGAAGGTCTCGCCCTATGAGGTCGAGAAGGCGCTGTTGGCGCACCCTCTCGTGCTTGAAGCGGGTGTCTTCGGCGTGCCCCATCCGCGCCTTGGCGAGAATGTCGCTGCGGCTGTCGTGCTGCGGCCGGGCGCGGATGTGGGGGAAGAGGAGCTCAAGCAATCGCTGGAGACGCGGCTCGCACGGTTCAAGATCCCCCAAGGCATCGATATTGTCGAGGCCTTGCCCCGTGGCGTCACCGGCAAGCTCTTGCGCCCGCAGCTCGCGCAAGCCTTCGCCACCCGCGTGCGGGCGCGCACGGGCCGCCCTGACCGGATGCTCGAACATCAGCTCCTGGCGATCTGGGTGCGGCTGTTGCAGCGCGAGGATCTCGGCATCAATGATGATTTCTTTCAAGCCGGCGGCGATTCCCTGCTCGCCACTGAAATGCTGACAGAGCTGGAGCTGCTGACGCGCCGTCCACTCGGCCAGTCGCAACTGGCATCCTCCCTCACCATCCGCCTGCTGGCCGATGCCGTCTGTGCCGATCTCGGCCAGAACCGCGAAATGCTGACCCAGTTGCGCGCGGGCACGGGCACGCCTTTCTTCTTCTGCCACGGCGATTACACGACGCGCGGCCTGTTTGCTTTGCGGCTGATGGATATGATCGAAGCCGACCGGCCGATCTATCTGCTCCATTTCTATCAGGATCTGCATCGGCCAGATCTCACCATCGAGGAAGTGGCAGCGTCCTATGTCGCCGAAATCCGCAACGTGCTCGGCGAGGACGCGGTGGTCATCGGGGGCTATTGCAACGGCGGGCTTGTCGCCTGGGAACTCACCCATCAATTGCGCAGGGCGGGTGTGCATGTGCGCGCGCTCATGCTGGTGGAAACGCCCTCGCTCAATGCGCGCCCCGCCTGTCGCGCGCTCCACCGCGCGATCACGCTTGCCGGGCATGTCGTGCCAGGTCATGCGGGTGCTGTCTTGCAGCAGGAGGGCATGCGCGCGCTCTGGCATCGCATGCGCGGTCATGGCACATTTCAAAGTCTGTTCCAGCACGTGGCCACGCGCGCCTGGCGTCGGCTCACGCAACCGGGCCTCAAGCCCGCCCACGCGGTTGCGGCCGAGGAGCCCTCGCCCCATTGGCTCTACCAGCGCACCTTGTCGCGCTATGTGCCGCCCCGGCTGGACGTCCCCTTGACCTGCTATATCGCGCTCGATGGCCGGCTCACGGATACAGATGCACGCTATTGGCGTGCGCTTTCACCTCAGGTGAAACCTGTGGATTTGCCGGGCACGCATCATTCCATCGTGACGTCGGAAGCCGCAGCGCTCGCCAAGGCCATGCAGGAAACACTCGCCCGCACGCCCTGACGCGCTAGAGATCGAGCGCGATCTGACCCTGTGCCGCAGGCGTTTGTGCGCCTTTGGCAAGACCATCGAGAAAAGCCTCTGATTCAGCGATCACCTCGGCGCGCCGTTCCGGTGTCATGGCGTTGAGCGTGCGATAGGCCATGCCCATGCGGGGATTGCCCGCAAGCCGCGCCTCATTGGAGATCATGAAATTCCAGTAGAGATAGTTGAAAGGGCATGCTTTCGCGCCGCTCTTCACCTTCACATCATAGGCGCAGCCCGTGCAATAATCCGACATGCGATTGATATAGGCGCCAGACGCTGCATAGGGCTTGGACGCGAGAAGCCCGCCATCGGCAAACATCACCATGCCATGCACATTGGGCAATTCCACCCATTCATAGGCGTCCGCAAAGACGGCCAGATACCAGGCCTCTATCTCGCGCGGCTCGATCCCCGCAAGCAGCGCAAAATTGCCGGTGATCATGAGGCGCTGGATATGGTGCGCATAGGCATTGTCGCGCGTTTCTTTCACGACTTGCGCCACGCAATTCATGGATGTCTGTCCATCCCAGAAAAAATCGGGCAGCGGACGATGGGCTTCGAGCGCATTGGTTTCTGCATAGGCAGGCATCTGCAACCAGTAAATCCCACGCACATATTCGCGCCACCCAAGAATCTGGCGGATGAAACCCTCGACCCCGTTGAGCGGCGCGTCTCCCGCCCGCCAGGCTCGCTCCGCGGCAACACAGATTTCGCGCGGCGTCAGCAGGCCGCAATTGAGATAGGGCGAAATGATGGAATGAAACAGAAACGGCTCGCCCGTCTTCATCGCATCCTGATAATCGCCATAGAGCGGCAGGCAGGCCTGGATGAAATGGTCCAGCGCCTCAAGCGCGTCCGCGCGCGTCACCGCCCAGCCGAAATTCTCCAGCGTGCCGAAATGGGGCGCGAAATCGCGCGCCACCAGCGCCAGCACGTCGCGTGTGATCGCATCGGGTGCAAACCGCGCGCGCTTTGGCGCTTTCACGCTGGCGGGCAGGGCCTTGCGATTGTCCTTGTCGAAATTCCACTGGCCGCCTTCGGGTTCTTCGCCCGCCATGAGGAGGCCGGTCTCGCGGCGCATCTCGCGATAGAAAAACTCCATGCGGAAGGATTTGCGCCCCTCCGCCCAGCGCGCGAAGCGTCCGCGCGAACACAAGAAGCGATCGTCCTCGCGGATCTCGACCGGAATACCAAAGGCCTCGGACCAGCCGCGCATCATCTCCAGCACGCGCCATTCGCCGGGCTCGGTCACGATAATGCGGTCGGGGGCATGTTTGGCGATGGCGCGCGCAAGCTCGCCCGTCAGCGAGCCGCTGTTTCCCGCGCAATTGAGCCGGCTGTAATCGACCTCGACGCCATCGGCGCGCAGATCCTCTGCAAAATGACGCATGGCGGAGAGGATAAGCGCGATCTTCTGCTTGTGATGGGGCACGTAGCGCGTTTCGTCCGCGACTTCCGCCATCAACACGACGTCTGTCTCGGGCGAGAGCCCATCGAGCGCGGAGAGGCTGCGGGTGAGCTGGTCGCCAAGAATGAGGCGGAGAATTTTCATAAGGGCGATCCGGTCAGCCTGTGCAATGCGTATGACATCTGCCTGTGTACGAAACGCCGGCAGACATGGTTCATGGGGAGACTTGCGTGGCCAAAATGCAGAAGAAGGCCGACCTGCCGCAAAAGACCTGCCTGACCTGCAGCCGCCCCTTCGCCTGGCGGAAGAAATGGGCCAAGGTCTGGGACGAGGTAAAATATTGCTCCGACCGCTGCCGCGCCCAGCGCGCAAAATAGGAATTCGGGTCCGAACGACTGGTCTGCTGCTGCGTTGGGCGGGTCTCGCGATGTCCAGCCGAAAGGCGCAACATGCCGATGCCCTCCGAGCGTGATCGTGCGGAAAATGCCAAGGCGGCTGCGCGCGCTATATCGCACGCCTGCGAAGCTCTGCCCGATCTCGATAATGCCGAGGAATTCGGCGGCTTTTTCGACCGCTTCGCGTCGTCCCGCATTTTGCTGCTGGGTGAAGCCACCCATGGCACCTCGGAATTCTATCGCGCGCGCGCGGCCATCACGCGGCGCTGCATCGAAAAGCATGGCTTCACCATTGTCGCAGTCGAGGCCGATTGGCCAGACGCCGCGCGCATCGACCGCTATCTGCGCCATCGCGGCCCCGAGCGTTACGACGAGCAATCCTTTGCGCGCTTTCCGACCTGGATGTGGCGCAATCAGGAGGTCGGCGATTTCGTCGAATGGCTGCGCACGCATAATGAGAGCTTGCCGCCCGCCGAGCGAACTGCCTTTCGCGGGCTCGATATTTATTCCCTGCGCGGATCGATGGCGGCCGTGCTGGCCTATCTCGACCGTGTCGATCCTGAAGGCGCAGCTTTGGCGCGCGAGCGCTATGGCTGTCTGACGCCCTGGCAGACCAAGCCCGCAGGCTATGGCCACGCCATTTTGCACCGCTCGGGCGAGACCTGCGAAGAAGCTGTTGTCTTGCAGCTGCGCGAGCTGCTCGACAAGCAGATCGATTATGTGGGCCGCGACGGCGAGGCCTTTTTCGATGCGGCCCAGAATGCCCGCATCGTGCGCGCAGCGGAGCATTATTACCGCATCATGTATCGCGGCTCCTCAGACTCCTGGAACCTGCGCGACAGGCACATGTTTGAAACGCTGCAACATCTGCTTCAAGCCGGCGGCCCGCACGCCAAGGCCATTGTCTGGGCGCATAATTCTCATATCGGCAATGCGGCGGCGACAGCGATGGGCTGGCAGGGCGAATTCAACATCGGCGAATTATGCCGCACGGCCTATGGCGATCAGGTGACGTTGATCGGTTTTGGCACCGATCACGGCACGGTGGCTGCGGCCAATGATTGGGATGCGCCGATGGAGGTCCAGCAGGTCTTGCCGGCGCGCGCGGGTTCCTATGAACGCGTGTTTCATGAGACGGGCATTACAAACTCGCTCACCGATCTGCGCGATTCCGCGCTGCGCGATGTGCGCGTGGTTCTGGGCGAGCCCCGGCTCGAGCGCGCCATTGGCGTCGTCTATCGGCCGCGCACCGAATTGCAGAGCCATTATTTCGAGGCTGTTCTGCCAGAGCAATTCGACGCCTATGTCTGGTTCGATGAAACCAGAGCCGTCACGCCATTGCCGAGCGCGCCGCCCCATGGCGTGCCCGAGACCTATCCGTTCGGGCTTTGATGCGAGGATGTCATGAGCGATCAGAACGGCTTCGTGGATCGGCGAGATGCGGGTCGCCAGCTCGCGGCGGCGCTGAGGAAATTCGCCAAGACGGATTCGCTCGTGCTGGCCTTGCCGCGCGGCGGCGTGCCTGTCGCTTATGAGGTGTCAAAAGCCCTTGGTCTGCCGCTTGATGTGCTCATTGTGCGCAAGATCGGCGCGCCCCATCACGCAGAATTTGGCATTGGCGCGGTGGTCGATGGCGCCGATCCGCAGATTGTGCTGAACGAGGAGGCGATCCGCATCCTCAAGCCCGAAGAGGCCTATATGAAGGCTGAAATCGCGCGACAGCTTGTCGAGATCGAGCGGCGTCGCGCGGCCTATCTGGGCCCGCGCGAGCCTCTGCCCACGCGCGGGCGCACGGTGATCGTGGTGGATGATGGCATTGCCACAGGCGGCACGGTCCGGGCGGCCTTGCAGGCGCTGCGGCGCGCGGGCGCTGGCAAGCTCGTGCTTGCAGTGCCGGTTGCCCCCGCAGAGGCGCTTGAAAGCCTGCGCGAGGATGTCGATGAAATCGTCTGCCTGCAAACGCCCGGGCATTTCGGCGCGGTTGGCCTGCATTACGATCACTTCGAGCAGACGTCGGATGAAGAAGTCGTCAGCCTGTTGCAGCCAAGTTAGGCCTGCGGGCGTGTGACGTCCAGCCAAAGCCGCGTGCGCGCTTCGGGATCGGCATTGCCGAGCACATCGGTGGCAACGGCCGCGCTGTCTGCGCCTGCGGCCAGCACCATTTGCGCCCGTTCCGGGGTAAGCCCGCCGATGGCGACAAGCGGCGTGCCCTTGAGCAGCGCCTTCCATTGCGTCACGCGCGCCACGCCCTGGGGCGCCCAGTCGAGCTGTTTCAGTGTCGTGGGAAACACGGGGCCAAGCGCGACATAGTTGGGCGCAAGTGCGAGCGCGACATCGAGTTCGCGCTCATCATGCGTGCTGAGCCCAAGGCGGCATCCGGCGCGGCGTATGGCCGGCACATCGGCCTCTGCCAGATCTTCCTGGCCGAGGTGAATGAAATCGCAGCCTTCCTCAAGCGCGATCTGCCAATAATCGTTGATGACAAGCGTCGCGCCATATTGTGCGCAGAGCGCGCGCGCCCGCGCTATTTCCGCGCGAAGTGCATCCGCCGGCCTGTCCTTGATGCGCAATTGCACAAGGCGAAGCCCCTGCGGCAGAAGGCGTTCCAGCCAATGCGCGCCATCGACGATGAGATAGAAGGGATCGAGCATCATCTCACTTCTGCTTGCGCGCCAGCCATGCCTTGAACATGGCGATTTCCTTTTCCTGCGCGGCGATAATCTCCTGCGCTATCTTCTTGATCTCGGGATCGGCGCCATATTGCAGTTCGATGCGCGCCATGTCGATGGCGCCCTGATGATGGGGAATCATCCCCTGCACGAAATCGCGGTCGGCATCCCCGGTGAGCGCAACCCCCATGTCCTTGTGCATCTTTTCATTGGCCGCAGTGAAAGCCTGCGCGGAGGGCGAGGGCGGCATGGCGGGGGACATGGCGTGGTCGTGATCATGCTGCATCGTTTGAGCCAGAGCAGGCGCGCAGACAAGCAGGGCGAGGAGGGGCAAAGACGAGAGAATATGACGCATGATTTGCTCCTTGGGTTCAGCCGATATTCGTGGCGCGCAGGCGCAACGCATTGCCGATGACGCTGAGTGAGGACAGCGCCATGGCGGCGGCTGCGATGATGGGCGAGAGCATGATCCCGAAGAACGGGTAGAGAATGCCCGCCGCAATCGGCACGCCTGCGCTGTTGTAAACGAAGGCCAGAAACAGGTTCTGGCGGATGTTGCTCATTGCGGCGCGTGACAGGCGGCGTGCGCGCACAATCCCCTGCAGGTCGCCTTTGAGCAGCGTCACGCCGGAGCTTTCAATCGCCACATCCGTGCCCGTGCCCATGGCAATGCCGACATCGGCAGCCGCAAGAGCCGGCGCGTCATTCACGCCATCGCCCGCCATGGCAACAATGCGCCCTTCCGCGCGCAGGCGCTCAACCACCTGCCGTTTGAAATCAGGGAGGATCTCGGCTTCAACTTCAAGAATGCCAAGCTTGTCCGCGACCGCCTGCGCTGTGGTGCGATTGTCGCCGGTGAGCATCACGATCCGCAGGCCCTCTTTCATCAAGGCGCGCAGAGCGTCAGGCGTTGTCGCCTTTATCGGATCGGCAATGGCGATGAGCCCGGCAAGCTCGCCTGCAATCGCCATCAGCACCACGCTCGCGCCATCCTTGCGCAGGGATTCACCCTGCGCGGCAAGGCTTGCTGTCTCGATGCCAAGGCCGCTCAGAAAGAGCGCATTGCCAATGGCAATCGTCTGGCTATCGACCGTGCCGATGACGCCCTTGCCCGAGGGCGAGTCGAAACCCTGCACGGGTGACAGGGTGAGGTTTTTGCCCTGCGCCGCAGCGACAATGGCGGAGGCCAGTGGATGTTCGCTGGCCTGTTCGAGGCTAGCGGCAAGTCTCAGGATCTCGTCTTCATTCTGTCCTTGCGCCGGCACGATGGCTGTGACGCGCGGCTTGCCTTCGGTCAGCGTGCCGGTTTTGTCGATGACGAGCGTGTCGACTTTTTCAAGCCGCTCGAGAGCTTCGGCATTGCGGATGAGAATGCCCGATTGTGCGCCGCGCCCGATGCCCACCATGATCGACATGGGGGTGGCCAGCCCCAGCGCGCAGGGGCAGGCGATGATGAGCACGGACACGGCGGCGACAAGGCCAAAGGTCATGCGGGGCTCAGGGCCAAACAGCGCCCAGGCGGTGAAGGCGATTGCCGCCACGGCGAGCACGGAAGGCACGAACCAGCCCGCGACCTGATCGGCAAGGCGCTGGATCGGCGCGCGGCTGCGCTGTGCATTGGCGACCATCTGCACGATCTGCGCGAGCATCGTGTCACGGCCGATTTTCTCGGCGCGCATGATGAAGCCGCCCGTGCCGTTGATCGTGCCGCCGATAACCCGCGCGCCCGCTTCCTTGACGACGGGCATGGATTCGCCTGTCACCAAAGATTCATCGACCGCGCTGCGTCCTTCCAGCACCACGCCGTCGAGCGGCACCTTGTCGCCGGGGCGAACCCGCAGGCGGTCGCCGACATGCGCCATGTCGAGGCTGATCTCGGTCTCTGCTCCATCGGCGGCGATGCGGCGCGCGGTCAGCGGTGCGAGGTTGAGCAGGGCGCGAATGGCGCTCCCGGTCTGTTCGCGCGCGTGCAATTCAAGCACCTGGCCCACAAGCACCAGCACGATGATGACGGAGGCGGCCTCGAAATAGATCGGCACCGAGCCATCGTGGCTGTGAAAGGCGGGAGGAAACAGGCCTGGCGCGAGCGTGGCAATGAGGCTGTAGAGAAAGGCCACGCCCGTGCCCATGGAAATCAGCGTGAACATGTTGAGGTTGCGCGTGACCAGCGATTGCCATCCGCGCTGGAAGAAGGGCCAGCCGGCCCACACCACAACGGGTGTCGCGAAGACGAACTGGATGAGATTGGAGACCTGGGGCGACAGCCAGTGGAACTCGCTGAAATGGCCGTTCATATCCAAAATTATCACAGGCGCGCAGAGGGGGCCGGCCAGGATCAGGCGGCGCAGCATGTCGATATATTCGGCGTTGGGGCCAGCCTCGGCGCTGGGCATTTCAGGCTCGAGCGCCATGCCGCAGATCGGGCAGGAGCCCTCGCCCACTTGGCGAATTTCGGGGTGCATGGGGCAGGTGAAGATCGTGCCTGCGGGCGCGTCTACGGCAGGGGCTGCCGGTGTGTCGCCAAGATAGTGCGTGGGCTCGGCCTCGAATTTGGCGCAGCAGCCTGCGGAGCAGAAGAAATAGCTTTTGCCTGCGTGCCGGGTCTGGTGTTTTGCGGTCGCGGGGGCGACGTCCATGCCACAGACGGGGTCTTTCACCCGCAAGTTCAGATAATGCTCGGGATCGCCCTCGAACTTCGTCATGCATCCGGCCGAGCAGAAAAAGAAATCGCGGTCGCCGTGATGGAGGTGATGCTTGGCGGTCGCAACATCCACGCTCATGCCGCACACAGGGTCGCGCGCCTTTTGCTCTTGTCCGGGGGGGTGCAGGGCCCCATGGCCGCCGCAGCATCCGTCTGTATGTGACGTCGCGGTTTCCTCGGTCATGGCAGGCGTCTCCGGTTCAAGAATTGATCTTGTGCACAGAGCTACATCCCTCCCCGGCAGCAAGGTCAAGTCTCAGGGCGTGTTTCAGAGCTTGAACAACGTCCCGGCATCGTGGATCGCGCCATCATCCTCGCCCATGGCGCGCAGGCGCGGCGCATCGAAGCCGAACAGGTCGATATAGAGCGCCGACCACGGGGTGAGCGGATCGAGCGCATGGCGGTCGCCGCGCGAAAGCCAGGCCACGCGCGCGCATTCTTTCGGATTGGGACGCGGCAATCTGTCGAGCAGGCCGACGAAGACATCGACGCATTCATGCTCGATGAGATGGCCGACGCGCGCGCGGTAGCGCACGCGGGCAAAAGGTGTCAGGGGCGTGCGCAGGCGCAATTCGTCGTAAAGGCGGCGCTGTGCGGCCGCCAGCGCGCTCTCGCCCGCCATCTGGTGGCTGCAGCAGGCATTCGACCAGAGTCCGCCGCAATGATATTTCGTCACCGCGCGCTGTTGCAGCAATTGGCGGCCACGCCGGTCAACGAGAATGACCGAGATTGCGGCGTGGTAGCGTCCGTTCATATGGGCGGCATGCTTGCCCATGCCGCCATTGGGCCGGTCGCCCTTGGCGTCGAGCAATACGACATTGCGCGTCGAGGGGCGCGGATCTGGGCCTGCCGTCTCCCGTCCCGCGCTCATGTCCACAGCTCCGCCCCGGCACAAATGCCGTTGTTGCGAGTGAGACCAAAGCACAAGGGCTGCGTCAAGCTGGCGTCTTTCAATAATGGGGCGGGGGCTGCTCGACGGGGTTGGCGAGGCCCGCGCGGCTTTCGGCTTCCTGCACGCGGTCGGCCAGCACGTCCATGCTGCGCTTCAGCTTGTCGACGAGGCTCCACTGACTCGTGATCGTCTTGTTGAGATCCTCGATCGCCTCTGCCTGGTGGGCGACCATCATCTCAAGCGTATCGATGCGGGCAGCCAGCGTGCCGTGCCTAGCGTCTGCTTCTTCTGTCATCTCGGTCTCTTTTCATCCAGTGCGGAGAACAATCCGCGCCTCGCGCGGTTGATGCAGGCCGGGCGCCCCCGCCCGCGAGCGAGGACAAACGTGCATCTTGGTGAAATTCTCCAGATCCTTGTCTCGATCGTTCGCTCGGGAATCGAGGCGACGGCTGCCAACCGTCATTATTGGCGTTTGCTCGATATTGAAGTTCTCGAACGCATGGCCGACATCCGCCGTCTTGTCGAGCCATCTCCTGAAATCTCCCGTGCCTGTGAAATGGTCATCTGGAACGCGCTGGAGCTGACTCATGCGGCGGTGCTGGCTGAAAACAATGAGCGCGAGGCTCCCGGCGGCGTCATGACGGCGCGCATCAATGCCATGTCGGCGCTGGCCGATCTGACGGTGGCCATCGAACATGCGCGCCCAAGCCCCATGGCCCGCGCGCTGAAATTTGTCGGTGGAGGCAATTAGTCGTCGGCCCATCTGCGCTTGAGCAGGGGCCAGAGCAGGTTGAGCGCGAGGCCAGCGAGCACGAGCAGCGTTGCCGCGATTTTCCAGAGCGGCAAATCTTCGCCCAGCCACCAGACCGAGGCCCCAAGCCCGAACACCGGCACGAGCAAGGCCATGGGCGAGACGAGCGCGGTGGGATGGCGCGCCAGCAACCAGCCCCAGGCGGTATATCCGAAGAGAGAATTGCCGATGGCCTGCCAGGCAACGGCGGCCCAGGTGGCGGCATCGGCTTCGCGCAGGCCGGCACCCATGGCAGGCCAGCCTTCCAGCGCGAAGGAAAGCGCAAAGAGTGGCGGCACGGCAAACAGGCTCGACCAGATGACATAGGCCAGCATGTCGACCTGCCCGGCGCGGCGCGCGATAATATTGGCAAGGGCCCAGCTCGCCGCCGCCAGCAATGTCAGGGCAAGCCCGGCCAGGCTGGTATTTGCATCATTATGCGCGCCGATCAGCATCAGGCCGGCGACGGCGAGCGCCAGTGCGAGCCATTGCGCCTTGGCCAGACGCTCGCCGGTGAGCTTCATCGCAAGGCCGATGGTGAAAAACACCTGCATCTGAATGACGAGCGAGGCGAGGCCCGGCGAAATATGGCCATTGAGCGCGACGAAGAGAACGCCAAATTGTCCAACGCCAATCAGCACGCCATAGGCGGCAATGTCGCGCCAGGCAACAGGGGGACGCCGCACAAAGGCGATGGCCGGGAGAACGACGAAGAGAAAGCGCAGGCTCGCAAACAGCAGGGGCGGCAAATGCGCGAGCCCGGCTTTCATGATGACGAAATTGCTGCCCCAGATCGCCATGATGACGACAGCCAGCAGGATGTGGCGCAGCGGCAGGGCTTGCGCCGCCCCGCTCACACGCGCGTCTGCACGATGGGCGCAGTCCCGTTCATGCGGGCGCTCAGCGCCATGAGCAGTGGCACGGCGGCAACGAGAGCCGCAAAAATGCCGGCGGCAGGCAGGCCGAGCGTGGAAATCAGCGGCCCGGTGATGAGCGAGAGCACAAGGCTTGTGCCGCCCGCGCAGGAATCATTCGTGCCGATGGCGCGGCCGCGCGCACCGGTTTCGACTTCGTCCGCCAGCAAGGCGGTTGCCGCGACATTCGCTGCAGCCCAGCCGATGCCAACCAGAAATGTGCCGAAGGTGATCGCCAGATAATTCGAGGTCAGCGCGACAAGCGCGGCCCCCACGATGGTGAGCACAAGGCCCGGATACATGACGCGGCCACGGCCCACGCGGTCGGCCAGTTTGCCGATCGGAATGCTGAAGGCAAACATCCCGGCCGAATGGAAGAGATGCGCCCAGGCAATGGCGGTCAGCGAATGGCCGTGATGGGCGAGCACCAGAGACGTCAGCACCATGACAATCGACATATTGCCCTGCGCCGCGCTGTTGGTCGCAATGGCGAGGCGGGTCGGAATATGGCGCAGCAGGCCCATGGTCGAAAAGTCGGAGGCCTTGCCCTCGGGATGGGGCGGCTCGACATAGCCCGGATAATAAGCTCCGAGATTCATGCCGATCTGCTTGGGGTCCGGCCGCACGAAATAGACAAGCCCCGCGCCGATGACGATCAGCACCGGCATCATGAACCAGGGCAGGACGAGGGGATCGCGCCCACCCGTACGGGCGAGATGTTCTGACAGCGCGACGACGCCGGGGCTCAGGATGAGCCCGGCGAATGTGCCCAGCGCAATATAGCCGAGCGCCTGGCCGCGCAGGCGGGCGGGCACCATATCGGTTGCGCCAACGCGCATCTGCTGGGCGGCATTCATGCCCATGCCAAAGGTCAATATGCCGAAGATCAGAAGCCAGAGGCTGCGCATGTCCTGCGCCGTGCCCACAATCAGCGTGCCAAACAGCGCGAGGCCAAGGCCAAGCAGAATGCCGGGCTTGCGGCCGTAATTGTCGGTGATCTTGCCGATCGGGTAGGAGACGAGAAAACGGCTGAGCCCGATCAGCGCGACCGAGAGGCCCGCAAGATCAGCCGAGCCGCTGACGCCCACGATCATCAAGGGCCCGAGGCCGTAGACAAATTGCATCCCCGCGCCGGTGAAGGATTGCGACAGGGCAAAAAGAGCCATGTTGCGCTTGATCAGGGCGGGGATGGTGATTGTCACGTGCGGGCGGCCTCGGCGCGGGAGAAAAGTAAAAAAGGCGGCGCTCGATGCGCCGCCTTTGCTTATTCGCCGGGGATCTGGCGCACCGCGCCGCGCGCGGCGCTGGTGGTCATGGCCGCATATGCACGCAGCGCGGTCGAGACCTCGCGCACGCGGCCCACCGGCTTCCACGCATCCTTGCCACGCGCATTCATCGCGGTGCGGCGGCGTTGCAGTTCCTCGTCCGACACAACCATTCGCATGGTGCGGGCGGGAATGTTGATCTCGATCATGTCGCCCTCTTCCACGAGGCCAATCGCGCCGCCTTCTGCTGCTTCCGGCGAGACATGGCCGATAGACAGGCCCGAGGTGCCGCCCGAGAAACGCCCGTCGGTGATGAGCGCACAGGCTTTGCCAAGGCCGCGCGACTTCAGATAGCTCGTGGGATAGAGCATTTCCTGCATGCCGGGCCCGCCGCGCGGACCCTCGTAGCGGATGACGACGACATCGCCCGCGACGATCTTGCTGCGCAAAATCGCGTCCACTGCAGCGTCCTGGCTCTCGAAGATCCGGGCGGGGCCGGAGAAGATCAGGCAGCTTTCATCCACGCCCGCCGTCTTCACGATGCTGCCTTCAAGCGCGATATTGCCCGACAGAACGGCGAGGCCGCCATCCTTGGAGAAGGCATGTTCGACGCTGCGGATGACGCCATGCGCGCGGTCGGTGTCGACCTCGGTGTAGCGACGATCCTGGCTGAAGGCGACCTGCGTCGGCACGCCGCCGGGTGCGGCGCGATAGAAGTGATGCACGTCTTCATTCTTGGTGCGCATCACATCCCAGGCGTCGAGGCCTGCGGCCATGGTCTTGCTGTGAATGGTGGGCGCATCGGTATGGATGAGCCCGCCACGGTCGAGCTCGCCCAGAATGCCCATGATGCCGCCGGCGCGGTGGATATCTTCCATATGCACGTCGGCAATCGAGGGCGCGACCTTGCAGAGCACCGGCACGCGGCGCGACAGGCGGTCAATGTCATCCATGGTGAAGGGCACTTCGCCCTCATGCGCGGCCGCCAGCAGATGCAGAACCGTGTTGGTGGAGCCGCCCATGGCGATATCGAGCGTCATGGCGTTTTCAAAGGAATTGAACGTCGCGATGCTGCGCGGCAGGACAGAGGTATCGTCCTGCTCGTAATAGCGGCGCGCGAGATCCACGATCGTCCTGCCGGCTTCGAGGAACAGGCGCTTGCGGTCGGCATGGGTTGCCAGAACCGAGCCATTGCCCGGCAGCGAAAGACCCAGAGCCTCGGTCAGGCAATTCATCGAATTGGCGGTGAACATGCCCGAGCACGAGCCGCAGGTCGGGCAGGCGGCGCGCTCGATGGCAGCCACGTCCTCGTCGCTGATCCTGTCGTCGGCTGCCGCCACCATGGCGTCGACCAGATCGAGCGACTGCAGCTTGCCGTGCAGATCGACCTTGCCGGCCTCCATCGGCCCTCCCGAGACGAAGACGACGGGGATATTGAGACGCAGCGCGGCCATCAGCATGCCGGGCGTGATCTTGTCGCAATTGGAAATGCACACGATCGCATCGGCGCAATGGGCATTGACCATGTACTCGACGCTGTCGGCGATGATCTCGCGCGAGGGCAGGCTGTAGAGCATGCCGCCATGGCCCATGGCGATGCCGTCATCAACCGCGATGGTGTTGAATTCCTTGGCGACGCCGCCCGCCTTCTCGATCTCGCGCGCGACCAGCTGGCCGAGATCCTTCAGGTGGACATGGCCCGGCACGAATTGGGTGAAGCTGTTGGCGATGGCGATGATCGGCTTGCCGAAATCTTCGTCTTTCATGCCCGTAGCGCGCCAGAGGCCGCGCGCGCCAGCCATGTTGCGGCCGTGGGTCGTGGTGCGGGAGCGATAAACGGGCATGACGATCACCAATGAAGAAAAAGGCGCTGGGCCGGAGAGCCCCTGGGGGCAAGCACAGATACCGGAGGTTCCCGGGCAGGTCAAAATGGCGGCGGATTTTTACCCGTCGGCGCCTTTTGTATCCTCGCGCGCCATAAAGATCATGGATTGACCAGCCGGTGACTGTGCCGTGATCATGCTTAAGTCCTTGGCGCTACACAATAGTGGGCGTCGGCTTGGCTCAGGTCTTGCTGGCACACTCTCACTTCGCACGGGTCAGACCCCGGTCGAAGTGCGCCCTCTTGGGCGTTTCCTCCCTGACTTGCCCGCTTCCTGACAAGGGAAGCGGGCTTTTTTATAGGGGGCTTGTGGCCTGGCCCCGCCTGTGGTGCCTTGGGGGCAAGAATAGTGGGGCGACATGGGCCAAGCGATCAGCCGGGTGATGACGCCCCTGCAATGGATGATGCTCATCGGGCTCTCCGTGCTCTGGGGCGGCTCGTTTTTCTTTGCCGGCGTCGCCGTGCGCGAAATCCCGCCCGTCACCATTGCTGCCGTGCGCGCGGGTGGCGCGGCGCTGATCCTCAATGCCGCCTTGCCGCTGTTTGGCCTCCGTCTGCCAAGCGCACGCGCCGCCTGGATGGCCTTTGGCGTGATGGGCTTCATCAACAATGTCGTGCCGTTCACGCTGATCTTCTGGGCGCAGACACATATTCCGAGCGGCCTCGCCTCCATCCTCAATGCAACGACGCCGCTCTCGGCCATCGTGGTTGCCCATGTCGCGACGCAGGATGAAAAAATGGCGGGCGGCCGCTTGCTCGGCGTGTTGATCGGATTTTTTGGTGTCGCGACCATGATCGGACTCGACCTGCTACAAGGCATCGGCACGCATGTCATTGCCCAGATCGCGCTCGTGCTGGCCGGATTTTCCTACGCCTGCGCTGGCGTCTATGGACGCCGCTTCGCGCGCATGGGTATTGCGCCGATGGTCACGGCCACGGGGCAGGTGACGGCATCGACACTTTTCCTTGTGCCGCTTGCGCTTCTTGTTGATGCGCCGTGGACCTTGCCGATGCCTTCTTTTTCCGCATGGGCCGCACTGTTTGGAATTGCCGCGCTTTCAACAGCGCTTGCTTATGTGATTTACTTTCGTCTGCTCGCCGTGGCGGGTGCGACAAATCTGCTACTCGTCACATTTTTAATTCCAGTAAGCGCCATTGGAATGGGCGTCTTTGTTCTGGGTGAAGCGCTTGCGCCGCGGCATATTGTCGGCATGGCACTAATCGGTTTTGGCCTTGCGTGCATAGACGGGCGTGTGTTTGGCTTCGCTGCAAGGCGTATTTTTGGCTCGAAAGCCTGAATATCGCACGCTAAAACCTGCGTTTCGTCACAAAGCGTCAAACTTGTGATTGCAGCCCGCCACCATACCGCCATCTGCGCATTGATACTTATCTGCTGCAAACGCAAGCCGTCACCTGAAACCTTGGCGTAGATGTTTGCGTTGACAAGCGGGGCTGTGACCTCAAACCTATATGCGAGTCGTTGCAGTCGCCGTTCGGATGAGGATGGGAAATGACATTTGCGCACGATCTCCTGACCCGTTATTCGGAAAGCTTCCAAACGCGCCGTGAAACCGAAATGTCGGTTCCAGACTATCTGGAGCTGTGCCGTACCGATCCGATGGCCTATGCCAGCGCACCTGAGCGGATTCTTGCCGCCATCGGTGAACCGGTCATCGTCGATACAAGCAAAGACGCGCGGCTTGGGCGTATCTTTTCAAACCGCACCATTCGCACCTATCCAGCCTTTGCCGAATTCTACGGCATGGAAGATACGGTCGAGCGCATCGTCGCCTTCTTCCGCCATGCCGCGCAGGGGCTCGAGGAGCGCAAGCAGATTCTCTATCTGCTGGGGCCCGTGGGCGGGGGCAAGTCCTCGCTCGCCGAGCGCCTCAAGGCGCTGATGGAGGTCAAGCCGATCTATGTGCTCAAGGCCGGCCATGATGTGAGCCCGGTATTTGAATCTCCGCTTGCGCTGTTCGATCCTGAGACGATGGGCGCCGAACTTGAATCGCGCTTCAATATTCCGCGCCGCCGCCTGACGGGACTGATGTCGCCGTGGTGCCTGAAGCGGCTCGATGAATTTGGTGGCGATATCGGCCAGTTCCGCGTCGTCAAGCTTATGCCCTCGCGGCTGCGCCAGGTTGGCGTGGCCAAGACCGAGCCCGGGGATGAAAACAATCAGGATATTTCCTCCCTCGTCGGCAAGGTCGATATTCGCAAGCTCGAGACGCTCGCGCAGAACGATCCTGACGCCTATTCCTATTCGGGCGGACTTAACCGCGCCAATCAGGGCATTCTCGAATTTGTCGAAATGTTCAAGGCACCGATCAAGATGCTGCATCCGTTGCTGACTGCAACGCAGGAGGGCAATTATATCGGCACCGAAAATATCGGGGCCATTCCCTTTGCCGGCATCATCCTCGCCCATTCCAATGAATCCGAATGGCAGAGCTTCCGCGCGAACAAGAACAACGAGGCCTTTCTCGACCGTATTTATCTTATCAAGGTGCCCTATTGCCTGCGCGCGACCGAAGAGCAGCGCATTTATGACAAACTGATCCGCGGCTCCGAACTCGCCAATGCGCCATGCGCACCAGCCACGCTCGAAATGCTCGCGCGTTTCTCTGTCCTTTCGCGCCTGCGCGTGCATGAAAATTCGAGCGCGTTTTCAAAATTGCGCGTCTATGATGGCGAAAGCATTCGCGAGACCGATCCGCGCGCGAGATCGTTGCAGGAATACAAGGATGCCGCCGGGCCGGACGAGGGCATGGACGGCGTCTCGACGCGCTTTGCCTTCAAGGTTCTGGCGGCGGCCTTCAACCATGATTCCGTCGAGATCGGCGCTGATCCCGTGCATCTCATGTTCGTGCTTGAACAGGCGATCCGCCGCGACCAGCTGCCGCCCGACATCGAGAAGCGCTATCTTGAATATATCAAGGCCGATCTTGCGCCCCGTTACGCTGAATTCATCGGGCACGAAATTCAGAAGGCCTATCTTGAGAGCTATCACGACTACGGGCAGAACCTCTTCGACCGCTATGTCGATTATGCCGACGCCTGGATCGAGGATCTCGATTTCAAGGATCCTGACACCGGCCAATTGCTCGATCGCGAATTGCTCAATCAGGAGCTGACCAAGATCGAGAAACCGGCGGGAATCGCCAATCCGAAGGACTTCCGCAATGAAGTCGTGAAATTCGCCTTGCGCTCGCGCGCGGCCAATGGCGGCAGAAATCCGTCATGGACGAGCTATGAGAAAATTCGCGAAGTGATCGAGCGGCGCATGTTCAGCCAGGTCGAGGATCTTCTGCCCGTCATCAGCTTCGGTTCGAAGAAGGATGGCGAGAGCGAGAAGAAGCACAGCGATTTCGTCGCGCGCATGGCGGCGCGCGGCTACACCGAGCGCCAGGTCCGCCGCCTTGTGGAATGGTACATGCGGGTCAAGCAATCTGCCTGACGGAGATGCATGATGTATGTCATCGATCGCCGCCTGAATCCGTCCGGGAAAAGCCTGCCCAACCGGCAGCGCTTTCTCCGCCGCGCCGGCAAGGTCTTGCGCGAGGCGGTGCGCAATGTCTCCGCGGCGCGGCCCATTCGTGACATTGGCGAGGGCGGCGTCGTCATCATACCGGCGCGCGGCATTGACGAACCCTCCTTCCATACCGGCCGCGAAGGAACGCACAGCCGCGTTCTGCCTGGTAACAAGGAGTTTCTGGAAGGTGATCGCATCGCGCGGCCGCCCGGTGGAGGCTCCGGCAAAGGCAAGGGCTCGAAGTCTGGCGAGGGCGGTGGCGGCGAAGATGAATTCAAGGTCGCGCTGTCAGCCGAGGAATTTCTCAATCTCTTTATGGAAGATCTCGAACTGCCGGATCTCGAGCGCCGCAAGCTCTCCTTGACGGAGTCAAGCGGGCTGCGCCGTGCGGGTTTTACGCGTGGCGGCTCGCCGGCCAATCTCGCCGTCTCGCGCACCATGCGCAATGCACTCTCGCGGCGCATGGCTTTGCACCGGCCCAAGCCCGAGGAGCTTGAGCGCTTGCGCAAGGCTCTGGCAGAGGCGGAGGCTGCGGGTGATGAAGCGCAGGCGCAGAGCGTGCGCGCCTTGATTGAGACGCATGGGCTGCGCACGCGCGCCATTCCCTATATCGATCCGATCGATATTCGCTACCGCCGTTTCGAACCCTCGCCGCGCCCCATCGCACAGGCGGTCATGTTCTGCATCATGGATGTGTCAGGCTCGATGACCGAGCATATGAAGGATATGGCGAAGCGCTTTTTCATGCTGCTCTATGTCTTCCTGCAGCGCCGCTACAAGCAGGTCGAAGTCGTCTTCATCCGCCACACCGACGAGGCGCGCGAGGTCGATGAAAAGACCTTTTTCGAAAGCCGCGAAACCGGGGGCACGCGCGTATCCTCGGCGCTCGAGGAGGCAATGCGCGTCATTGGCGAGCGCTACCCGGTCTCCGAATGGAACATCTATATTGCGCAGGCGTCCGACGGCGACAATGAGAGCGGCGACAATGAACGCGCGACCGCGCTGATGCGCGATGGCCTGCTGCCTTTAAGCCAATATTACGCCTATCTCGAAGTCGATGAGCCCCACAGCGACACGCCCATGTCGAGCCTCTGGAAAACCTATGACACGCTCTCGCCAGGGCCAAGCATGCGCCGCGTGACGATGCGCCAGGAAATCTATCCCGTGTTCCGCGAGCTGTTCAGGCGGCGGAACGAGGCATTGGAGGCATCATCCTGATGAGCGCTCTGCTGTTTGAGGGAAGCGACTGGAGCTTCGAGACAATCCAGCGCATCCATGACCGGGTGGAAGAGGTTGCATTGGGCGAGATGAAGCTTGAGGTCTATCCCAACCAGATCGAGGTCATCACCGCCGAACAGATGCTGGATGCCTATGCGGGTTCCGGCATGCCGATTTATTATGGGCATTGGTCGTTTGGAAAACGCTTCGTGCAGCACGAGGGGCATTATCGCAAGGGCCACACCGATCTTGCTTATGAACTTGTCATCAATTCGAGCCCCTGTATTTCCTATATAATGGAGGGTAATTCGGCGTTGATGCAGACTTTGGTGATTGCCCATGCAGCCTTCGGGCACAACCACTTCTTTCGTAACAACCAATTGTTCCGCGACTGGACGGATGCTGCCGGTATTCTCGATTATCTACAATTTGCGCGCGCCTATATCGCCCAATGCGAGGAGACCTATGGCGAGCGCAATGTCGAGCGCCTGCTCGATGCCGCTCACGCCTTGATGAGCCATGGCGTGCATCGCTCGCCGCGCCGACGCAGGATCGATTTCAAGACAGAGCAGGCGCGTGCCGAGCAAAGGCGCGCGCATGACGAGCTTGTTTATAATGAATTATGGGAGACGCTGCCCGGCGGCGCGCCAAAAACCGTCATTCGCACGCCACAGGAGCGCCTCTCCGAGCTGCTCGAACTGCCGCAGGAGAATATTCTCTATTTTCTCGAAAAGACCGCGCCCCGTCTTGCGCCCTGGCAGCGCGAATTGCTGCGCATCGTGCGTTTGCTCGGCCAATATTTTCAGCCCCAGCGGCAGACGAAAGTGATGAACGAGGGCACGGCGACCTATGTGCATTACAAGATCATGAACCGCCTGCATGAGGCCGGAAACATTACAGATGGGGCATTTCTCGAATTTCTGACCTCGCACACCAATGTCGTCTTCCAACCGCCTTTCGACGATCGCCGCTTTTCCAGCATCAATCCTTATGCGCTGGGCTTTGCGATGATGCAGGATCTTGAGCGCATCTGCGTGAGCCCGACGGATGAGGATCGTGCATGGTTTCCAGACCTTGCGGGCTGCAATGATCCGGTGAACGGGCTCAAGGATATCTGGGCCAATTATCGCGACGAGAGTTTCATCGCGCAATATCTCTCCCCGCGCGTGATGCGCGACTGGCGGATGTTTCATCTGGTGGATGATCCTGCCGAGCCGACCTTGCGGGTGGAAGCCATTCATGACGAGCGTGGCTATCGGCGCATTCGCCGCGCACTTGCGCGCGAATATGACATTGGCCACGCCGATCCCCAGATCGAAGTTGTGGCTGTGGATCTGGCGGGCGACCGCCGCCTCATGCTTCAGCATTCGGTGCGCGACGGCCGCTTGCTGGCCTCGCGCGAGGCCAGTGAAGTGCTGGGCTATCTCGCCGATCTCTGGGGCTATCCCGTGCTGCTGCGCGAGGTCGACGAGCACGGCAATGGCTTGCGCGAGCACACAGCCGAGCCGCGCGTGCGCGATCATCAGGGCTTCCAAAGCACCACGCCCTGAGCCAGAATGCGCGCCTCAAAAGCGTGCGCCGCAAGAGCGCGCGCGAGGTTCAGGGAGGAGTTTTACATGGCCTTTTCGGCATGGCGTGGCATCGCCGGCATCATTCACCCGACATTGCGGCCTGGCGCGACGGAGGAATTCATTCGCCTCCTGCCCGATGGCATCGGCGTCATTCCGCTGTTCATCAACATTCGCCGCGGCACGACCGATGAATTCAAGACGGTGATGGGCGCCTATGAGCAGCAGATCGCGCTCTGCGCCGAACAGGAATGCGACGCCATCCACCCCAATGGCGCACCGCCCTTCATGGTGCTTGGCCGCGAGGAGGAGACGCGAATCGTCGGCGGCTGGGAAGAAAAATACAAGACCCCGATCTTCACCTCCGGCCAGAACCATATTTCCGCGCTGCGTGCGCTGGGTGCAAAGAGCATCGTCGGCGTCAGCTATTTCCAGGGCGAGATCAACGACACATTCGCGCGCTATTTCCGCGATGCCGATTTCGACGTGCGCTGCATGGAGGGTATCGATGTGCCCTTCAACAAGGTGCAGGAGCTCTCGGGCGAGCAAATCTACACCCACATCAAGAAGAGCTTCCTCAAGCACAAGGGCGCGGATGCGATCTACATGCTGGGCTCGGGCTGGCGCACGCTCCACATTCTCGAAATGCTTGAGAAGGATCTTGGCGTGCCGGTGGTCCATCCCGTGACTGCGCGCGTCTGGGAGTTCCAGAAGCGCCTGCATGTGAACGAAAAGCGCGGTGGCTATGGCCATCTGCTCGAAACCCTGCCGTCCATGGTCTAGGACTGCATTTCCGCTTGCGCCGCGCCCTCAGCCTTTGAGGGCGCGGTTCTTTGCAAGCGGGGCTTTGCTGCTGAGCCAGCTCGCAATCGTGCGCCACTCGCGCGACAATGTGCCTGCACCCACAAACAGCGCGAAATGCCCGCAGGGCGCCACAAGGCTGCGCATGCGCCCCTTGGCCGTACCCACCAGATTGTGCACGGCAAGCGCCTGTTCCTTGGGCGTGATCTCGTCAAACGCGCCGCAGAGAACAAACAGCGGAATACGCACGGTCTTGAGGTCGATGACGCGGCCGAGCGCTGTGCACGTGCCTTGCGCAATCCTGTTACCGGCAAAGAGCCCGCTCAGCATCTCGCGACAATAGCGCCCCGGCAGATCGATGCTGCGCCGCGCCCAATCCTCATAGCGCGAGACAGCGCGCATGTCGGCCTTGGTGAAGGAGCCCGGATTGCGTTGAAGCGAATCCATGGCGGCGCGTTCAAAGCCCTGCGTCGTGCCAAGCCGCGCGAGCCATTGGCCGGCATTGATCACGCAATCGCCGGGCAATTCATCATGGCCCTGCACCAGGGTGAGGGCATGGCGCGACATGGGCGAGGATTTCACGCTTGTATCCACGGGCGTGCCGGCCAGCACGAGGCGGCGGATTTTTTGCGGAAACCGCGCGGCATGAAGCAGCGCCAGCCAGCCGCCCTGGCAGAGGCCGACGCAATCGACCGCGCCACCAATATCGTCAATCGCGACATTGAGATCGGCAAGATAGGTGTCGATTGAAAAGTAACGCATCTCGGGCGTCGCGGAGAACCAGTCCGTCAGATAGATCGGCCCCGGCGCTGTTTCGCACAAAAGCTCGATCAGCGAATGACCGCTCATGAGATCGGTAAAACCGGCATCCTGCACGGCCACAGGCGCGACGATCAATGTTGCCGGGCCCTGACGGGATTTGCGCTTGTTGAACACGCGCAGGCGCATGGTTGAATAGGTGCAGAAAACCGCATTTTCCAGCGTGAACTTTGCCGTATCCACAGGTTGCGGATTGAGGCAATCGCTGAACTGCTTGAGCCAGTGCGAGCCGCCGTCTCTTGTTTCAGGCACAGAAATGTCTTTTGTAATATCTCTTTGAACGCGCCTGTTAATTTTGTCCATCAGTGGACCTTCCCTTTAAAAAAATCGGGTTAAGTCTCACCCCCCAGAAAATTTATACGCCCGGGTGTTAGTTAACGCAGTCTTTCGACCAATGCAAGAAATGTTGCTTATTCACGCGCATTTCTGCGCGTGAATGGTTTCGTTGATATCGCTTGCGCCTATTGCGCGGCGGCAAGCTTTGCCTTTGCCGTTTGCATCATGTGCCACACGCGGGCAGGCGTTGCGGGCATGGGCACATCGTTGATGCCGTAGACGCTGAGCGCATCGGCAAGCGCATTGGCGACCGCCGGCAGAGCGCCGACGCAGCCTGCCTCGCCCGCACCCTTCACGCCGAGCGGATTGGTGGCTGTGGGCACTGGATTGCTCTTGACTTCAATCGCGCAGAAATTGTCGGCATGCGGCATGGCGTAATCGATGAACGAGCCCGCGAGCAATTCGCCGCTTTGGGGATCGTAGGTCAGATCTTCCATCAGCATCTGGCCAACGCCCTGTGCGACGCCGCCATGGATCTGCCCCTTGAGCAGCAGCGGATTGAGCACATTGCCGACATCGTCCACGACATTGTAGCGCAACAATTCGACCTTGCCGGTTTCCTCATCGATCTCCAATTCGCAAACATGGCTGCCATTGGGGTAGTTCATGAGGTCATTGGCGTAGACGGCGCTGGCGATGAGACCAAGCTCCATGCCTTCGGGCATGTTCTTGGGATTGGTTGCGCCGCGCGCGACTTCCCCAATCGTCAGGCTGTTGTTGGTCGAGCGGCTGGTGAAAATGCCGTCCTTGAAATCGATGTCATCATGACCGAGCATTTTGGCGGCAATCTTCTGCGCCTTGTCGACAATCTTCTCGGCCGCGTAATGGAGGGCCGAGCCACCGACTGTGGCTGTGCGCGAGCCACCGGTCCCCTCACCAAAGAAGACGGCGTCCGTATCGCCCTGCACGTAATGCACATCGTCCGGCTTCACGCCGAGCCGGTCGCAGACGAGCTGCTTGAACACCGTCTCATGGCCCTGTCCCTGCGTCACGGCGCCCGAGAGAATGGTCACTGTGCCCGAACGGTCAAAACGAATTTCCGCGCCCTCGAAGCCCGGCGCTGCCGCCTTTTCGATGGAGTTGGAAAGACCGATGCCGCGCAGCTTGCCACGCTTGCGCGACTCCGCGCGGCGCGCTTCAAAGCCCTTCCAATCAGCCATTTCGAGCACGAGATCCATGCCCTTCTCAAACTCGCCGGAATCATAGGTAAATTTCAGCGGCGTCTTGTAGGGCATCAACTCGGGCGGGATGATGTTGATGCGGCGGATTTCCGTCGGATCCATCTTTAATTCGCGCGCGGCGAGATCGACCATGCGCTCGAGCACATAGGCAGCCTCGGGGCGGCCGTTGCCGCGATAGGGGCGCATCGGATTTGTGTTGGTGAAGACAGCCGTCACATCGACATGAATGGCGGGCGTCGTATAGACGCCGGCAAGCGTGCCCAGATTGCTGGTCGCGCCGCCATCGCCGCCCGGCTGCAGATAGGCGCCGATGTTGGCGATGGTCTTCACATGCAGGCCGAGAAACTTGCCGTTCTTGTCGAGTGCGAGCGCAGCCTCGGTGACATTGTCGCGTGCTTGTGCATCGCTCAGAAAGGCTTCCGAGCGCGTGCTGTTCCACTTCACCGGACGCCCGACCGTCCTGGAGGCGAGCAGCACGAGGCCGACTTCATTATAGACGCCGGATTTCATGCCAAACGAGCCGCCAATGTCGCCGGCAATCACATGCACCTTGCTCTCGGGCACGCGCAGCGTGCGTGCGAGCTGGCCGCGATAATGGATCGCGCGTTGCAGCGTGGTGTGGATCGTGTAGCGGTCAGCGGCGGGGTCATAATAGCCGATGCAGGCGCGCGGCTCCATGGTCGCGGCCGTGACGCGGTTGATGACGAATCTGTGCCGGACGATGTGGTCGGCCTTGGCGAAAGCCGCGTCGGTCTTTTCCTTGTTGCCCTCGAGATGGACGAAGGAAATGTTGTTCGGGCAATCGTCCCAGACGAGCGGCTTGCCCTCGTCTGCGGCTTGCCCCGTGACGACATTGGGGGTGAGCGGCTCATATTCGATATCGACGAGTTCGGCAGCGTCGTGCGCCTGGAACAGGGTTTCGGCAATGACGAAGGCGACGTAATCGCCAACCCAGCGCACCTTGTCCTTGGTCAGCGCGGGGAAGCGGCCTGTGTGCATGGGCGAGCCATCGCGGCGCTTGCGGCCCTTGGGCATGGGCAGGTCGCCATAGCCAGAAGCCGCCCAATCGTCCCCCGTCAGGACGGCGAGCACGCCAGGCGCCTGCAGCGCGCGCGTTGTGTCGATCTTGAGGATGCGCGCATGGGCATATTGCGAGCGGACGACGACGCCATGGACCATGCCCGGCATGCTGAGATCGTCCACATACCTGCCGCCGCCGCGGATGAGCCGCGGATCTTCAAAGCGCGGCACCGGCTGTCCAAGCGCATATTCACCCATCGTTCTTCCATCCCTTGAGCTTGTTGGACTCGGCCACGATCCGGGCCGTGACGGCCGCCTGCGCGGCCCATCGCCCTTTATCCCGCCTCTGCGACCAATGTACAAGACCGGCAGGGGGCAGCCAATCTAGCCGAGCGCCGCCGTGATCTCGATTTCGAGACGTTTTTCAGGCGCCGAATAGCCACCCACCTGCGTCAGGGTGACAGGGCAGCGGACCTCGGGGAAATATTCCTCGATCAGCGCGAGCGCCACGCGCGGATCCTCTTCGCGCGCCAGAAACACGGACATCATCCGTGCCGCCCGCAAATGCGCGCCGACTGCCTCCAGCGAGGCGCGAATGGAGGCCCGGATTGCAGGCGCCTGTGCGGCCAGCCCCGGCGTCGTGTCGGTGACGCCTGAGAGAAACACGAGCCCGTCGAGTGTGACATACATGGGCGGGGCGATGGGCGGATCGTAATCGACAACCTGTTTGGTCGCCCCTGGCAACTGCGGTCGCAGCACCACGATGTCAAGGCTCACCCGCGCGTCGGCGGGCAGTCTCTGCCCGTCCCAGAAGCTCGAGCTCGCCCCGCGCAGGTCGCCGATCAATGTGGCCCGCCGCACATCGCTGGCGCGCTGGCGGCTGTCACGATCCTGCGTGAAGAGGCGCGAGCGCACGATATGGGCCGTAGACAATCCCTCGCCCTCGATGGCCTTCAGACCGGCCCGGATCGTGCGCGCAGTCTCCTCTTCGACGCTGCCGTGATGTTGCGTGCTGACCGATAGGCTGAAGATTTCGCGCCCATCGAGTTTCGACCATTGGCTCGCAATCATTTCTCGGACTTTTCCTCTTTCATGCCGGGCGCTGCGGCCATGTCGCGATCCTTTGGCTGCAGGGCGATTTTCACCCGTTCGCGCAGCGCTGCTGGCGCACCGATGAGCTCGTTGACCGTGCGGGCGAGTTCCTCGCCATCCATGGGGTCGATTTCAGCGCGCTGGGCGTCTGCCTCGCGCATGAAGTCGGGGTCTTTCAGGGTGGCGTCGAAAGCCCGCCGCAGGGCCGCCACGCGGTCTGCGGGCGTGCCCGGCGTTGTTGCAATGGGCCGCCCGACGCTGACCGCCTTCGCCATGTAAATGGCGAGCGGCTTGTCTTCGGGCTTCACTAAATCGCTGATGAGGGGCACATCGGGCAGATCGGCATCGCGCGTCAGGCCAGCCTGAATGAGCGGAATGATGAGCTTGTCGGAGACAAGGCGCGGCGACATGGCGCGATAGCTCGCCCAGGGGTTGGTGCCCCGCCCCTCGACCTCGCCGCGCTCCATGGCGATATCGACATCGCGCCCGTCGGGATAGCCGAAGACGATCTTGAATTTCGTCCCGAGAATATTGTTGTAGAAGGCCGGCAATTGGGTCGAGATCGATCCTGCGCCCGTTGCCCCGATCAGGGTCTCGCGCTGGCGTGCATCCTCGAAGGTTCTGGTTTTCGATGTATGCCAGACGACGGTTGTCTGGTTCGACTTGGAGAGATTGCCGACCCAGTTGAACGTGCGCAGATCGGCCTTGAAACTCGTGTTGAGGCCGAGCGCTTGATCGACCACAAGTCCCTGTCCCACAATGGTCAGGATCGTGCCGTCGCGGGGTGCAACCTGCGCCACGAAATTCGCCGCAACAATGCCGCCGCCGCCCGGCATGTTGACGGGCAGGATTGTCGGATTGCCGGGGATGTGACGCCCGATATAGCGGCCAAGCAGGCGCGAATATTGGTCGTAGCCGCCACCCACACCGGCGCGGATGACCATGCGCACGGTCTTGCCCGCGTAGAAATCGGCAAGCGGCTCTGCGGCCATGGCAGCTTGAGCCCCACATAGCAAAATACTTGCGTAGAGGCCGGTGCAGAATGTGCTGCGGCCAAGCATCGTCATGCGCATGACGTCTCCCCCTGGTAGTCCCCCCGGCAGCTGGTCTTTTGCCAGTCCGCCCATCGTCTATTAGCTGGTCGGGCGCGCGGGGCTGTCAAGCGCCGCGCGCCGCGCCGTTCGTGTCAGTATGTTTTCAGAAGATGGCGCGCGATGACCATTTTCATGACTTCGGTCGCGCCTTCGGTGATGCGGTAGCTGCGCTGTTGACGCCACATTTTCTCGATCGGCAAATCGGTCGTCAGGCCAATGCCGCCATGGATCTGCATGCAGCGATCAACCACGCGGAAGGCCATTTCATCGGCATTTGATTTGCAGATATAGGCATCGACCCGCGTGTCCTCGCCCGCGTCCATCTTGCAGGCAGCTTCATAGACAAGCAGGCGCGCCTGTTTCAGCTCGACATAGGAATCCACCAGCATGAACTGGATCGCCTGCCGGTCTGACAGCGGCTTGCCGAAGGTCACGCGCTGCTTGGCATAGGAGACCGCCATCTCGAGGCAGCGTTCGGCCACGCCGAGTGCGCGCGCGCCGTGTTTGATGCGCCCGACGCCGAGCCATTTCTGGCCGAATTTGAAGCCCTCGCCCTCTTCGCCGACGCGATGGGTGGCGGGCACGCGCACATTGTCGAACACGATTTCACAAGGGGCGTCGCCCATCATGGTCTGGTATTTCGTGGTGATCTTCACGCCGGGCGTGTTCATGTCGACGAGGAAGCAGGAAATGCCGCCGCGCGAGCCTTTCGTGCGATCGGTCGCGGCCATCACTTGTGCGAAATCGGCCTTGTCGGCATGGCTGATATAACGCTTCACGCCATTGATGACGTAATCATCGCCGTCACGCACGGCCGTGGTGCGCATGGAGCCGGGGTCGGAGCCGGCCTCGGGCTCGGTCTGGGCAAAACAGGCGCGCTTCTCGCCGCGCAGCACGGGGAAGAGATATTTCTCGCGCAATTCGCCTTCGAGCGAAAAGAGAATGGCGCGCACGCTTGGTCCCATCATGCTCTCGCCACGCGAGGGCAGGGCGATGGAGCGGGCAAGCTCCTCCCACACGACGACGCGCGGCATGATGCCAAGGCCCGGCCCGCCGAATTCCTCGGGCACTTCCATCATCCAGATGCCAAGGTCTTTTGCGCCTTGCTGGAATTTTTCACGCCATTCGGGCTTGAGCTCTTCGCCATCGAGCGTCATGCGCTCATTGGGAATCATGTGCTTGTCGACATAGCGACGCACATTGTCCTTGAGCATCCGCAATTCTTCGGGAAGCGTGAAATCCATTTGTGTCTCTCCCTCGCGCCCTCTTTAAAGGGGCTTTGCGCCGGATCCCGGCTTTGGTGCAGGATCGTGTAAGGCAGCCGACAAATCAAGGGCGCAGCTTGCAGGGCCCATCAGCTCCGTTAGGCTGGCGCTGCCTGATCTGGCCGGAGGGGGAACGAATGGATCTGTCTTATGCGCAGCATCTGGAGGATTATCACCTGAGTCTGGCCTTCGCCGGGCAGGCCTCGGGCTTTTATATCGATGTGGGTGCGGGCCACCCAGTCGCCGATAATGTCTCCTGCGCCTTTTACCTTCAGGGCTGGCATGGCCTCGTCATCGAGCCGCAAGCCTATCTGGCCGCCCTCTATGCCCACATGCGCCCGCGCGACATTGTCGTGCCCGCACTCCTTGGCGCGCATGAGGGCGAGGCGAATTTCCATGCGGTCGAGCGGCTGCACGGCTTTTCAACCATGCATGTCGAGGTCGCCGAAACCGCACGCCAGTCTGGCGTCGCCTATAAAACCCATCGCCTGCCGATCACGACGCTGGCCGCGCTTGCGCGCCTGCACGATCTGCCGCGCGTCGATTTCCTGAAGATCGATGTCGAGGGCGCGGAGGGCGAGGTGCTGGCCGGCAATGATTGGTCGCGCCTGCGCCCGCGCATCATCCTGCTTGAATCTGTTGCGCCGGGCAGCATGGCGCAGGCGCATGGCGCCTGGGAGCCGCTGCTGCTCGCGCAGGATTACGAATTCGTGCTGTTTGAAGGCTTGAACCGCTTCTACATTGCGCGCGAAGAACGTGAGCTGCTGGCGCGTTTTCCGCGCACGACAGCCGATTGGCGCGTCGTGCCCCATCTTGGCCACACAAATCGCGCGCCGTTTCGCGAGGATCATCCAGATCATGCTTTTGCGCGCGATCTCACCGGCTGCTTTATGGCCGCATTGCCGATGATGGATCGCGATAGGCTGGTCGCCATGCTGACCGCACGCATATCGGACGAAGCGCTTGCCGCGCGGCCCGATGTTGCTGCAAGGCATGCCGTCATAGATCGCTTGTTTCCCGCCTCAAGCGAAGC
This sequence comes from Beijerinckiaceae bacterium, assembly GCA_947370975.1. Classification (GTDB taxonomy): domain Bacteria; phylum Pseudomonadota; class Alphaproteobacteria; order Rhizobiales; family Beijerinckiaceae; genus Terripilifer. Next base: position 135,563 of record CANBNG010000005.1, on the reverse strand, counting down.
GCGCATTGGGCTTGCCGCGCTCGATGCTCCGACCCTGCGCGATTTCTATGCGCAGGTCATCGAGAGTGACGCCTTTCGTGTCATGAGCGGCCGCCTCGCGATGAGCTGGGACGGCGGGCAGATTCTGGATGATTGATTTTTGCTGTCATTGATTCGCTGCCCTCGCAATTGTGCCGGGTCACTCTCTCATTCTCGGTCTCTCCCTCCCCCTTGTGGGGAGGGCCGACTCAGCCGAAGGCTGAGCGGGGTGGGGGTCGCACGATTCTATCCGGTACAGATCTGACTCCGCGCATCGTGCTGCATACAGGCAAGACTTGCGCGACCCCCACCCCAAACCCTCCCCACAAGGGGGAGGGAGTTACACGAGCGCGCTTAAGCGTGCTCTTCGAGCACGGAGGCGCGCACATCTTCTTCGATCAGTTTCCAGATATGATCGACATAGCGCATGAATTCGGGCGTGCGCTTCATGTCGAGCGGGCGCGGGCGTGGCAGGTCGATCTCGACGATCTCGTTGATGCGGCCGGGCCTGCGCGCGAAAACGAAGACACGATCTGACAGATAGACAGCTTCGTCGATCTGATGGGTGACAAAGAGCACGGTCTTGCGCCCCTCTTCCCAGATGCGCATCAGCTCGGTCTGCATGATTTCGCGCGTCTGCGCATCGAGTGCCGAGAAGGGCTCGTCCATCAGCAGCAGATCGGGGTCGACAGCCAGCGCACGGGCGAGATTGACGCGCTGGCGCATGCCGCCCGAGAGCTGGCGCGGATAATAATTTTCAAACCCCTCAAGCCCGACGAGCTTGAGCAAGCGCATCGTTGTCTTGCGCTGGTCGGAATTTTTATAGCCGCCGATTTCCGGGCCGATTTCAGTATTGGCGAGCACGGTTCGCCATGGCAGAAGATTATCCTGCTGGAAGACGAAACCGCGATCCGAGCCAGGCCCTGTGAGCACGCGTCCGTCGAGTTTCACCTCGCCGCTATTGGCTTTCTCAAGCCCGCCGACAATGCGCAGGAAGGTCGTCTTGCCACAGCCCGACGGGCCGACGATGGAAACGAATTCGCCGCGATTGATGGACGTCGAAATGCTGCGCAGGACTTCGAGGTCGCCGAATTTTTTTGTCAGTCCCTCAACCGACAGTTTGACCGGACTGTCCGACATCATTCTCTCCAGGGCAAAAGGCGGCGCTCGAGCCAGCCAAAGCCGCTTGTCATGGCAATGCCCGCTGCCGCCAGAATGGCGACGCCGGCAAAAAGTGCAGGCATGTTGAAGGTCTCTGCCGATTGGCTGATGAGCTGACCAAGACCCGCGCGCGAGCCAAACAATTCAGCCACCACGACGCCGATCAAGCCGCGCCCGATGCCCAGTTTCAGCCCCGCGAAAATGAAGGGCAGGGCGGAGGGCAGCGAGACCTTGAAAAAGATCTGGCGGGCATTGGCGCCAAAGGAGCGCACCGTCTCGACAAGTTGCACGCTCGTCGTGCGCAGTCCCGCTTCCGTGTTGATGACAACAGGAAAGATCACGAGAACGGCGACGACCACCACTTTCGACAAGATGCCGATGCCAAACCACAGGATGAACAAAGGCGCGAGGGCGACGGTTGGCGTGGCGTAAAGGCCAGAGACCCAGGGCTGGAGCGCCTGTTTGGCGGCTGGCGATTGCGCCATGCTGAGCCCGAGCAGAATGCCGAGAACGCAGGCGACCACATAGCCGATCAGGAATTCGAGTCCGCTGATGTAGATATGTTTGCCAAGCTCGCCCGTTCCGGCGAGGTTGACCAAGGCGACCGCCACTTGCGAGGGCGCGGCAAGGAAGAGCTTGCTGCCGACGATGAAGCGGCTGACGAACTCCCACAGGGCGAGCCCGCCGACGACCGAGCCTATGCCCCACATGCGCGCCCGCACGGCGGCGAGAAACGAGGCGGCGAAAGATTTGCCGCGCCCCGGTTCCGAGCTTTGAAGAGCAGCTTCCGACACGGGCTTACTCCTCAAGCGCCAAGGGCTTCACGCCCGGCGGCGGCGATTTCCGCGCCGGTCGCCAGCCACACGCCTTCATGCTTGCAAATATATTCAAGCCCCTTGTCGAGCGCGCCAATGCGATGGGGCACGCCGGTGATGTAGGGATGAAGCGCAATCGCCATGACGCGCGCCTGCGTCTCGCCTTCGCGCCACAGCACGTCGAACTGGCGCTGGATCATGGCGGTGAATTCTTCGGGCGTGCGGTTCTTCTTCTCGAAGGCCGGCTTGTCGTTGAGTTCATAGCTGTAGGGGATCGACATCAGCGTGCGCCCGTCATCGAGCGTCATCTTGACCGGCTGATCGTCGCTGACCCAGTCGGCGACATAATCGAGGCCCGCATCGGCCAGATAATCGAGCGTGTTCCAGGTTTCCTGCAGGCCCGAGCCCAACCAGCCGCGCGGCTTGACGCCTGACGCGCGGGTGATCTCCGCCACGGTGCGCATGACGATGCCTTTTTCCTCTTCAGGCGAGACTTCGTTCAGGCGGCGCGTGTTGGATTCATTATGTCCCATGAGCTCCCAGTCGCGCGCCATACATTCCTCGATGATCTCGGGATGCATGCGGCAGAGATCGCTGTTGAGCGCCACGGTGCCGCGCGCCTTGTAGCGGTCCATCACTTCCATCATGCGAAAGACACCGACGCGATTGCCATAGTCGCGCACCGCCCAGGAGGGCACGTCAGGGGCCTTGCCGCCACCGCCGGCAGCCGCCGGAATCTGCTCATCAAGCGCGAAATACTCGATATTGGGGATGAGCCACACGGCAACGCGCGCGCCATTGGGCCAGGAAAATTTCGGCCGACGGATGATGGGCGAATAAGGATAGGGACCGTAGGAACGCGGCTTCATCAGATGCTCTCCCTGGCCGTGCGCTTGCCGAGTTCGGCCACGACCTCATCGACCTTCATGACGTCGGCATATTTGTGATGCAGGTCGAAGAGATTGACCTTGTGCGAAATGTCGCTGCGATCGAAGCAGCATTCTTCCACCATCACCATGTGGAAGCCGTTGGAATAGCCATCGACCGTGCTCGCGCGCACGCAGCCCGATGTGCTCTCGCCAATGACGATGATCGTGTCGATGCCAAGCTGTGTGAGATGGGCAACAAGCGGCGTGCCGTAAAAGCCGCTCGCGCGCTGCTTGGTGAGCACGACATCGCCGGCTTCAGGCGCCCATTCGGGACGGATGTTGAAAGCATCGGGCCCGCCCATGCCGCCGCGGCGGTTGGTGGCCTTGATCGCGCCGGGCTTGGAGCGTTCGCGCGTGTCGCCGGTTGTGTAGAAAATCGGCAGGCCTGCGGCGCGCGCCGCGCCAAACAGGCGCTTTGTCGGCTCGATGGCGTTCCAGGCATTGATGCCGCAGGAGGAGGGAAATTCCTTGGCGACATCGGCCACCGGATGGGGGCCGCCCTGATAGGCCAGTTCATAAAGGTCGATCACGAGGAGCGCGGCTTTTGGCCCGATGTAGAGGTCGCGCTTGTAATGTTTGTAGAGGTCGAGAACGTCGGCGGGGATGATGTCCTGCCAGCAGTGATCCTCGAATGCATCGACCATGATTCTCGCCCCTTGTCTTGTTCTTGAACGCCGGATGGTAGGCGAGCGCGCAAAACCTGCAAGCACTCTTCACAATCCGCATTCGTCTAAAGTGGAAGCAATCGCGGTGCCATGCGCCTTTGCGGCTCCATCCCGTTCGACAAAGCGCCGGGCTCGGCTAAGATCGTGCAATCCTTTTTGGCCACCGGCCTGCGAATAGAGTGACATGACCAATTTAATGGCGGATCGCACAGAAATACGCCCCGGCGAGAGCACTTTAGCCCTCCCGGAGGAGACCGATGCGCAGGTCTATTTTCTCGGCCGCATCCGCACGCCCTGGGCCGAGCGGCGCGATTGCCCGCGGGGCGGGGATCTTGAGGGGCCGCTCTGCACCATCGAAATCGCCGAACCCTTCCGCCCCGCGCTCGCAGGTATCGGCCGGCATGAATTTTTGCAGGTGCTCTACTGGATGCATCAAGCCCGGCGCGATCTGGCGACGCAAGCTCCCCATGGCGCGACGACTTCGCCCGGCACCTTCAGCCTGCGTTCGCCCATCCGTCCCAATCCGATTGCCTCCTCCGTGGTGCGGCTGGTCGAGGTGCATCCCGACCGTCTCGTGGTGCGCGGGCTCGATTGCGTCGATGGCACGCCGCTCATTGATCTCAAGCCCGATGTCTGCCCCAATGCGGCGAGCAAGCCTGCGTGACCCGCGTCACCATCCGCATCGATTTCGACGACGGCCGGCATCTTGGCCACGGCAAGGTGCGCCTGCTTGAAATGGTGGAGGCGCATGGCTCGATCTCCTCTGCTGCGCGGGCCATGGACATGTCCTATCGCCGCGCCTGGCTGCTGGCCGACGAGGTCAACCGCATGTTCACCACGCCGGTGCTTGAAACCCAGCTCGGCGGCAAGGGCGGCGGCCATGCGCGCCTGACCGATTTCGGACGGATGCTGGTCGATCAATATCGCGCGATCGAACGCGAATCGAAGGACGCCTTTGCCGAGAGGCTCGCCGCGCTCGAAGCCCGTCTCAAGACCGGGGTGTGATGGCGCGCAGCCCCGTGATGCGCCCCTCTTCGATAGACGCCACCTCGTCGGCCAGACGCTCCACCTCTTCGGCTGAATGGCTGACATAGAGCGTGGGAATGGCAAAGCGCGCGCGCAGCCGGTCGAGATAGGGCAGGATTTCCGCGCGCCGCGCCGCATCGAGCGCGGCCAGCGGCTCATCCATCAGCAGCAGGCGCGGGCGGGCGAGCAGTGCGCGGCCAATGGCGACGCGTTGCTGTTCGCCACCTGACAGGTTGCGCGGCCGGCGCGCCACGAGAGCCGAGAGGCCGAGCAGATCGACCACCTCATCGAAAGAGGCCAGCGGCGCGCGGTCGTTTGCAAACATCTCGCCATAGGTGAGATTGTGCCGCACGCTCAAATGGGGAAACAGCCGGCCTTCCTGAAAGACATAGCCAATGGCGCGTTCGTGCGGGCGCAGGAAGATGCGCTTTTGCGCATCGAACCAGACGCGGCCATGCACAAGAATGCGGCCCGAGGCGGGGCGCGCCAGGCCGGCCAGAATATTCAGCAGCGTCGTCTTGCCCGCGCCCGAGGGGCCGAAAATCGCCGTCACCGGCCCGGTGCAATCGAGCTGCACGTCGAGGCGGAAGCCTCCCACCTGATGAGCAATGTCGATGAAGACGCTCATAGGTCCGCCGCCCTGCGCATGATGCGCCGCGCGAGAAGCTCGGACACCATCAGCGCGATCATGGCGATGGCGATGGAGACAAGCGTCAGCCGCAAGGCATTGGCATCGCCCCCCGGCGTCTGCGTATAGGCATAGATCGACGTCGCGATGGTCTGCGTTTCGCCCGGAATGTTGGAGACGAAGGTGATGGTCGCGCCAAATTCACCGAGCGCCTTGGCAAAGCCGATGATCGCGCCCGCCAGAATGCCGGGCAAAGCGAGCGGCAGGGTGATGGTCAGAAACACCATGGCGGGCCGCGCCCCCAAGGTGCCGGCAGCGGCCTCAAGACGCGGATCGACCGCCTCGATGGCAAGCCTGATGGCGCGCACGACGAGGGGAAAGGCCATGACCGCGCAGGCGAGTGCAGCACCTGTCCAGCGAAAGGAAAAGACGATGCCGCAGCAGCTTTCAAGCGCGCTGCCCAAAGGGCCGCGCCGCCCGAAAGTGAGCAGCAGCAGATAGCCGGTGACCACAGGCGGCATGACAAGTGGCAGATGCACGAGCCCGTTGAGAATGGCCTTGCCGAAAAAGGTGCGCCGCGCGAGCAGAAAGGCGACGCCAATCGCGAGCGGCAGGCTCGCGAGCGTTGCAACAAGAGCGACCCTGAGGCTCAGGAGAATCGCGTCAATTTCGTCAGGCGTAAACGTCACGCGGATAATCTAGCGCAAAACGGTGAAGCCGCGCGCCTCAAAGATGCGCCGCGCCTCCGCACTGTCGAGAAAAGCGAGGAAGGCCTGCATCTGAGGGTTGGCGGAGGCGCTCAAACCCGCCACCGGATAGGTGATGGGCGGATGGCTGTCTTTTGGAAAGGTACCGAGCACGGCGACCTTGGGTTGCGCGGCCGCATCGGTCGCATAGACAATGCCGAGCGGGGCTTCGCCACGCGCGACATAGGCAAGGGCGACGCGGACATTTTCAGCTGGCGCAAGATGGTTCTTGACCTGCGCGAACAGGCCCAGAGCCTCGAGGCTCGCCTTGGCATATTTGCCGGCGGGCACAGCAACAAGGTCGGGCGTTGCGAGCCGCCCGCCCTTAAGCAGGCCAGCGAGATCGAGGGTGCGGTCGATCGTGACTGGTCTGCTCCCCGCAGCGCCAATCAGCACGAGGCTGTTGCCGAGCAGGTCGCGCCGGGTTCCCGCGCGCAGCAGGCCGCGCGTGGCCAGCTCATCCATCCAGTTCGTATCGGCGGAGACGAAAACATCGGCCGGCGCGCCCTGTTCGATCTGCTGGGCGAGCTGGTTCGAGCCCGCATAGGAGAGAACGGGCCGCGCCTGTCCCGTGGCCACAAAGGCGCGCGCAATTTCATCGAGCGCCTCGCGCAGGCTGGCTGCGGCAAAGATCGTCAGCGGGCGCGTCTGGGCAAGCGTTGGCCCCGCACCCGGCAGGCAAAGGCTTGCGGCCAGAAACAGGGCGAGGCGGCGGGTGGACATCAGCGGGCTTCCTGTCGCTATATCGAATAGAATATAACGCTATCTCAGCTTTGCAAGCCTCATAGCGGCATCATGTCCGCCCTTGTGTCAGCAAAGTCGGTTGGCGAGGCCGCGCTTCCGCCCTATGACTTGAGCAGCGCGCTTTTTTTGCTGCGCGATTCCCCTTTGGTGAAAGGTCCAATGTGACAAGCGGCGTCGGTTCACCCGTTGCACCTCCCGAGACCCCGCCGAGCACGAAACGGCTTTTCTTCACCATTTTCCCCTCGATCATGCTGCCCATGTTCATGGGCATGAGCGACCAGACGACGGTTGCGAGCGCGCTTCCCGCGATCGCCGGCGCGCTGGGCGATGTCGAGCGCGTGTCCTGGGCGGTCGTCGGCTATCTGGTGGCGGTGACGATTGCCGCGCCGGTCTATGGCTATCTCGGTGACATGTTCGGTCGCCGTCGCTTCATGTTCGTGGCGCTCAGCCTTTATCTCTGCGCCTCCATCCTCAGCGCCTTTGCGCCCTCGGTGCCGCTGCTGGCGCTCTCGCGCTTCGTGCAGGGACTTGGCGGCGGCGGGCTCATGGCCCTGTCGCAGGCGTTGATCGGGGAGGCTGTGCCGCCGCGCCAGCGCGGCCAGTTTCAAGGTTATCTTGCCGGCATTGCCGTTTCGGCTTCGGCCTTTGGTCCGGTCGCAGGCTCGTTCATGACCGAGCATTTCGGCTGGCGCTCTGTTTTCTTGATGAATGTGCCGACCGGCATTATCGCCATTCTTCTGACGATGCGGCTCAAGGCGCGCCCGGGCAACCGGCAGGCCGGCTGGCATTTCGATTTTCCGGGCCTGATCTATTTCATCGGCGTCGTCGTGCCCCTCCTGCTCGCGCTCGACCAGATCCGCGCTTTTGATGCCAGCCGCCAGTCGTTGATTGCGGCCATGCTGGGCTTTGCGGCTGTGTCCTTCGTGCTGCTGATGCGGCGCGAATGGAGCACGGAGTCGCCGCTTCTGCCGGTGCGCTTGCTACGCCAATCGGCGATCTGGCGGGCCGATCTCATGGCGGTGTGCCATGGCGCGACGCTGGTCTCGCTGGTCTCCTTCATGCCGATCTATCTGCGCGCCGTGCGGCAGGCGACCTCGGCTGAAATTTCCTACGTGCTTCTCTCGATCACAGCTGGCATCGGCATCGGCTCCGTCATCACGGGCCGGATTGTCACGCGCACCGGCAAGACGATGATCTTCCCCTCCATCGGGCTGATGATCACGACCTGCACATTGATCTTTTTCGCGCTGGCGTCCTCCAGCCTCACCACCGGGCAATTGGCGGCGGTGCTGGTCATCAATTCCCTCACCATGGGCTCGGTGATGGGCGTGGCGCAGGTCACGGTGCAGACGGCTGCCGGCCCCAAGGCGCTGGGTCAGGCGGCAAGTTCGGTGCAATTGTCACGCTCGGTCGGCGCGTCTCTTGGCACGGCGACCATCGGGACGGTGCTGTTTGCAACGCTTGCCTGGCGCGACCCCGAGGCCGCGCGGCTGTTTGGCGCGATCCTGCAAAACGGTCAGGCCGCGCTGGAAGTGCTCGCGCCCGAACGCCGCGCGATTGCGGCCGACGAAATCGCGTTCGCCTTCCGCGCGGCTTTCATGACGCTCGCCTTTTTTACCACCGTCGGCTCGATGCTGGCCTGGAGCAATCCGATGCGCCGGGTCTGAGCGCCTCAGCTCGTCATCAGCACCGGGACGGTCGCATCGCTCATGATGTGGCTCGTCGCGCCGCCAAAGAACATCTGGCGCAGGCGGCTTTGGGTATAAGCGCCCTTGACCAGCAGGTCGCCACCAACAGCCTCGACGCCGCGCAGGATCGCCTCGCCGCTGTCGCGCTGGCGCGCGCTGCGCAGCACGAATTCGGCCGGAATTCCGGCCTGACGGAGCATTTCCGCATAATGCTCGCCCGAGGGCCCCTCGGAGCGGAATTCATCGATGGTCAGCACGACGACCTTGGCGGCGCGGCGCAGCAGCGGCATGGCCATGGCGCTGGCGCGCGCGGTTTCCACGCTCTGGTTCCAGGCAATGACGATGGTCTCGCCCATGATCTTGGGCGCAATCGGCGGCGCGAGCAGGATCGGGTGGCCGCTTTCAAACAGCACGGTCTCGGCGGTCGCCATGCGCGGATCGCCGCGCTCCGCACCGGGGCGGCCCAGCACCGTGCAATCGAACAAACGGGCATAGCTGCCGATCTGGCTGTCACCATAGGAGCGCTCGCCGGTCCAGCCGAAGGAGGGGGTGCGGTGGTCGGGCCCGCGCGGGCTCAGACCATGTTGGGTCATGAAGTTCTCGAATTTGGCATGCGCCTCGTCGGCCAGCTCTTTCCAGGTGTTCTGGTCGGTAATGGTCCAGCTGACGGGCATGTCGAAGGCAACAAGATCAGGCAGGTCGGGGCCAAGCGGCATGCCTTCGACATAGGAATCGAACCGGCGCGCCAGCAAAAGGGCCGTCTGGAGCACCGAATCCACCGAAGAGTGCGATTCGATCGGGACCAGGATATTTTTCATCGGGGTGTTACCTCACGTGTGATGCGCCGACCATGGCACGAAGCCGCGCTCCCGAACAGATCCTGCACCGCTTTTGAGATCGGTATCGCGCCGGGATCCCCCGACCGTTAATCGCGTTTCGGTGTGTTTTGGGACCAAAGGGGCGTTCAGGGCGTTAGCGGCAAACACCATCTCTCCCCCGGACAGGAATGCATGTCGATTTCGCCGCTGCTGAACAAGGATGTGGAGGCCTTTGCCGATCATTCCCCCGTCATGATGTGGAGTGCTGACGCCAGCGGCGCGCGCCATTGGTTCAATCGCACCTGGCTTGCCTTTCGCGGGCGGAGCCTGTCGCAGGAAGCAGGCTTTGGCTGGACCGAGGGCGTGCATCACGACGATCTCGCGCCGACGCTCGAGATATTGCGCCGCGCGGCTGCGGAGCGTGCGCCCTATCAGGTCGAATATCGGTTGCTGCGCCACGACGGCGTCTTTCGCTGGATCCTGTCTCGCGGCAATCCTTATGAGGCCGAGGGCGGCTTTGCCGGCTTCTTTGGCTCCTGTTTCGATATCACCGATCACCGCACCAATGAGGCCAAGCTGGGCGACGCGCTCGTCGAGCGCGAGGCTTTGCTGCGCGAGGTCCATCACCGCGTGAAGAACAATCTCCAGACGTTGATGGCGCTGATGCGCTTCATGCGGCGCTCGGCCTCCGCCGATGGGCGCGCGGTGCTCGATGTGCTGAACTTGCGAATTGTGACCATGGCGCTGGTGCAGAAACATCTGCATGCGGCCGACACGATCACCGAAGTCTCGGCGCTCGGCATGCTGGATGCGATCATCCCCGAGCTCAATGATATGGGGCTTGGCATTCGCCTCGATGTCGAGCGCGGCCCGCAGGACATGATCTTGTCGGGGCAGGCGAGCGCCTATCTGGGCCTGGCCATCAGTGAGGCCATCCTGCTGTTTTCCCAAGGCGGAAGCGATGTCTGTCACATCAGCCTCGAGGACAAGGGCGGCATGCAGGCCATCGTCATGTCAGGCGATGGCGGCGCATTGGACGATTCGCAAGTCCAGCTGGGCCAACGCCTCGTGCGCCAATATGCGCGCGGCGCCGGCGCCGTGGTCGACATAGCCCCCGCCCTCACAGGCCCCTGCGTGCGGTTGAGTTTTCCCGTGGGGTAAGGGGTGGCGTCTGGACGCAACAAAGGCGGAACGTTAGCATCCATGGCGCTGGGGCGAATCGACCATGGACAAGCCGGGTTTCTACGAATTTTTTGCCGGTGGCGGCATGGCGCGCGCCGGTCTGGGGACTGATTGGCAGTGTCTGTTCGCCAATGATTTCGACCCCAAAAAAGGCGATTCCTATCGCGCGAATTGGGGCGAGGCAGAGTTTCATCTCGGCGACATTCACAAGCTCAAAGTACAAGACCTGCCCGGCAAGGCCGATCTCGCCTGGGCCTCTTTTCCCTGTCAGGACTTGTCGCTGGCGGGCAATGGCGCTGGCCTTGCGGGCGAACGTTCGGGCGCTTTCTGGGGTTTTTGGAATATCGTCAACGCTCTCCCCAAGGCGCGACGCCCCAAACTCCTTGTCATTGAAAATGTGACCGGTGCGCTGACATCCAATGGTGGCGCCGATTTTGTCGAATTATGTCGTGCATTGTCCTCGCTCGGATATCTCATCGGCGCATTGACGATCGATGCTGCAAATTTCCTGCCTCAATCACGCCCGCGCCTGTTTATCGTGTGTTGCCTGAAGGCGCTGCCGGGCGTTGCCGACGCCTCCCAATCTGCGCCTGCCGCGCCTTGGCATTCGTCTGCTCTCGTGCGCGCCGTCGAACAGCTTCCCGCGCATGCGAAGGCCAGCTGGCGCTGGTGGCGGCTGCCTGCGCCGGTCCTGAACAACGCCCTTTTGTCCGATCTCATTGAAGAAGCTCCCGGCGATGTCGCGTGGCACACGCGGGAGGAAACCGCGCGTCTCGTCAGCTTGATGTCGGACGCAAACCTTCAGAAGCTTGAAGCCGCAAAAGCTGCCGGAAAACGCATTGTGGGGACGATTTATCGCCGCACGCGCCTTGATGAAGACGGGCGCAAGGTGCAGCGCGCGGAAGTGCGTTTCGATGGCGTTGCCGGATGTTTGCGTACGCCCGGTGGTGGATCGAGCCGCCAGTTCATCATGGTCGTCGAGAAAGCGCGCGTGCGTACGCGCCTTCTCTCGGGGCGTGAGGCGGCGCGGCTGATGGGTTTGCCCGACGATTATATTTTGCCGGCCCGGTACAACGACGCTTATCACTTGCTGGGAGACGGGCTTGCCGTACCCGCAGTGAAATATCTGGCGGAAAATCTTTTGACGAAAATTTTGCTCAGCACCTCATTTTCAACTCTGGCGGCCGCGGAATGAAAGAACCGATTATTCCGTGCGACAAAGATGCAGATCTCGCGACCAAGGTCGAGCAGCTTAAAGATGCGATCCGTACCAAGGCTCACACGTTGGTCGACTTCCAAATGCCCGATGAGCAATTCCGGGAGGGCGTGCTTCGCTCCGCGCTGGAAAGCCTTCGAGGGTCCAATTCAGCGGACATGAGCGCCAAGCGAGCCTTTGTCGCTGCTATTCTGGATGACATGCGCGCACGCGCATTTATTAGAGATTGGCGCGGCTCTGGAAGCTCGAACCGTTTCGATTACAGCATCGAGCTCAAGTCCGGGCGGACATGCATTATCGAACTCAAAGGCTGTCTTGACGGGAATAATACGAATATATTTGAGAGGCCGACACAGGCGGATGAGTTCGTCATCTGGAGCGTGTGTCAAAACGCTGCTTCCGACCCGCGTAAAAACGTCTGGTCTGGCGTGCATACGCGCCTGTCGTCAGAGATTTTCTCGCGCGAGGTTGTTGTCGATGGCTTGATTGTTTGGGATTTGCTGTGCGGGACAGTACGCAATTGCCCAAAGCTTGCCGTCGCGCCGGATCGTAAATTGACCGTCGGAAAATATAGCCTGCCGCCGCCCTGCGTCTATCTTCTGCCTGCGCAGGTTCCCGCTGTACGCAACAATCGGCAGCCGCGCGTTCATCAGATCGAGGATGTCGAGTTTCTGTCCGCGCTTTGCGATTGCTATGGCGTCCAATCCGATGAAATCTATTCCGTGTCGTTCGAGGTTTCCGTAAAGGGCGCCGAGACGATGAGGATGACAAAAATCATTCAGATGGAAACACTTATCAAGCAATCAGCCGGTACAGCCATAAAGAGGAAATGACCACTCGCTCGGATATCATGCGCGCAGTTACAAGCGCTGACACCAAGCCCGAAAGGATCGTTCGCAAGGTCGCCCACGCAATTGCGCCGGGCTACCGGCTGAATCGTCGCGACATTCCCGGCAAGCCTGACCTTGCCTATATCGGACGCAAGCTTGCGATTTTTGTCCATGGCTGTTTCTGGCACGGCCATGGTTGCAAGCGGGGTGCGCGCGTGCCCAAGGACAATCGCGGCTATTGGATTGCCAAAATCGCGCGCAACCGCGTCCGCGACGAAAAAACCCTCGCGACTCTGGATCGCGAGGGCTGGAAAACTCTGGTGCTGTGGGAATGCCAGCTGAAGGACGAAGTCGTTCTGCGGGAGCGGCTTTCTGCCTTCCTCAACTATCCATCTTCAGCGCGGCGATGAAGGCTTCCTGCGGGATTTCGACCTTGCCGAACTGCCGCATCTTCTTCTTGCCCTCTTTCTGTTTCTCCAGCAGCTTGCGCTTGCGGCTGACGTCGCCGCCGTAGCACTTGGCCGTCACGTCCTTGCGCAGCGCGCGCACGGTTTCGCGGGCGATGATCTTGCCCCCGATTGCCGCTTGAATCGGGATCTGGAACATGTGGGGCGGGATGAGGTCTTTCAGCTTCTCGACCATGGCGCGGCCGCGCATGTCCGCGCGCGAGCGGTGCACCAGCATGGACAGGGCATCCACCGGCTCGGCATTGACGAGGATCGACATTTTCACGAGGTCGCCCTCGCGATAATCGGTGATCGCGTAATCGAAACTGGCGTAGCCCTTCGAGATCGACTTCAGCCGGTCATAGAAATCGAACACGACTTCGTTCAGCGGCAGGTCATAGGTGACCATCGCGCGCTTGCCGACATAATTGAGATCGATCTGCGCGCCGCGACGGTCCTGACAGAGCTTCAGCACCGAGCCAAGATATTCGTCAGGCGTCAGAATGGTCGCGCGAATCCACGGCTCGTTGATTGCCGAGATCTTCATGACATCGGGCATGTCGGCCGGATTGTGCAATTCGATGTCCGTGCCATCGCTCAGCGCGATCTTGTAGATGACGGACGGCGCGGTCGCGATCAGGTCGAGATTGAACTCGCGCTGCAGGCGCTCCTGGATGATTTCGAGATGCAGAAGGCCGAGGAACCCGCAGCGGAAACCAAAGCCCAGCGCCGCCGAGCTTTCCATTTCATAGGAGAAGCTCGCGTCGTTCAGGCGCAACTTTCCCATGGCCGCGCGCAGATCGTCGAATTCCGCCGCATCGACGGGAAACAGTCCGCAGAACACGACCGGCTGCGCCGGCTTGAAGCCCGGCAGCGCTGCGGCGCAGCCGCCGCGCTCGTCGGTGATCGTGTCGCCGACGCGTGTGTCGGCCACCTGTTTGATTTGCGCGGTGATAAAGCCGATTTCGCCGGGGCCGAGCACCGTGACGTCCTGCATCTTCGGGCGGAAGACGCCGATCTTGTCGACCGAATAATGCGCATCTGCGCCCATCATCTTGATTTTCTGGCCCTTCTTCAGGGAGCCGTCGATGATGCGCACGATAACGACGACGCCGAGATAAGCATCGTAATAGGAATCGACCAGCAGCGCCTTCAGCGGCGCGGTCTCGTCGCCGTTGGGCGGCGGCAGGCGGTTGACGATGGCTTCCAGCACGAGGTCGATGCCGATTCCGGTCTTGGCGGAAATCGGCACGGCTTGCGAAGCGTCAATGCCGATGACTTCCTCGATCTGCTCCTTGATGCGCTCGGGTTCGGCGGCGGGCAGGTCGATTTTGTTCAGGACGGGCACGATCTCGTGACCAGCGTCGAGCGCGTGATAGACATTGGCGAGCGTTTGCGCCTCGACGCCTTGGGAGGCGTCGACAACCAGCAGCGAGCCTTCGCAGGCGGCCAGCGAGCGCGAGACTTCGTAGGCGAAGTCGACGTGGCCGGGCGTGTCCATCAGGTTCAGGATGTAGGTCTTGCCATCCAGCGCCTTGTATTCGAGGCGCACCGTCTGGGCCTTGATCGTGATGCCGCGCTCGCGCTCGATGTCCATGGAATCGAGCACCTGCTCGACCATGTCACGGGCTGCGAGTGTCCCCGTCGTCTGGATCAACCGATCGGCAAGCGTCGACTTGCCGTGGTCGATGTGAGCGACGATGGAGAAATTGCGGATGTTTTCGATCGGATGGGTGGTCATGTTCCGGAGATAGCAGGGGCGGAGCGGAAATCCAAGCGCGTCGGCGCCCTGTCGCGCCCCCGCGCCTCTATGCCGCCTCCGGGCCGCTCTTGGTTTCGTAGCTGGTCTCGTGCTTGGTCTCGTCCCGGGCCTTGGCGTGAAGCTCGATGGACAGCGCCTGCAGCACCTTCATGACGGTGGCAAAGCTCGGGTTGCCGTCCTCGGAAAGCGCCTTGTAGAGGCTCTCGCGCGACAGGCCGGTCTCGCGGGCAATCTCGGTCATGCCGCGCGCGCGGGCGATCGCTCCGATTGTTTCGGGGAGCAGGCTGTAATCGCCCGAGGCGGCCGCATCCTCCAGGACCGAGCCGAGGAAATGGGCCATGTCGGCGGTGTCGCGGAAGGTCGCGGCCAAATCCCATTTGGAAATCTTGACGCTCATGTCATCGTCCTTCGATCTCACGTTTCAAAGCGAGTGCCTGCCGGATGTCCGAGCTTTGCGAGCTCTTGTCGCCCCCCGCCAGAAGCAAAATCACTTCACGACCGCGTTTGCAGAAATACAGTCGATAGCCGGGCCCAAAATGCAGCCGCGCTTCAGAAACGCCTTCCCCAACCGGTTTCGCATCGCCGAATTGCCCCTGTCCGAACCGCAAGAGCTGCATTCGCACGCGGGTATAGGCGCTCTGGTCGCGTAAGCCTGCCAGCCAACGCTCGAAGACAGATGTCTGCTCGATCGAAAACAAATCGTATCCTATAAACTACAAAAATCAATCAAAAATCAAAAACCGCCCCAAATCATCGCCCCTGCATCATGCGTCCCACCACCTTGGCCGTGTAATCGACCATGGGCACGATCCGGGCATAATTGAGCCGTGTCGGTCCGATCACGCCGAGCACGCCGACGATGCGCTGTGTGCCGTCCCGGAAGGGTGCGGCGATCATGGAGGAGCCCGACAGCGAAAACAGCTTGTTCTCCGAGCCGATGAAAATGCGCACGCCATCGCCGGTTTCTGCCCGCGAGAGCAGGTCGATCACGTCCTTTTTGGTCTCGAGATCGGCAAAGAGCAGGCGGATGCGCTCGAGATCATCGCCCGCGCGCAGGTCTTCCAGCAGATTGGCCTGGCCGCGCACGATCAATTGCTGGCTCTCGCCCTCGAGGCCGGCCCAGCTGGCAAGGCCTGCATCGACCAGTCTGGCGGTGAGTTCGTCGAGCTCGGCTTTGGCATCGCGGCGCGAGGTTTCAATTTCGCTGCGCACCTGCATCAAGGTGCGCCCGCGCACCCGCGCATTGAGGTAATTACCCGCTTCCACCAGCGCCGAAGGCGGCAGGCCCGGCGGAATGGGAAGCACGCGGTTTTCAACAGCCCCGTCCTCGGACACGAGGACAGCCAGCGCCCGGTCGATATCGAGCCGAACGAATTCGATATGTTTCAGCCGCGCATTGTCCTTGGTGGTCAGCACCACGCCCGCGCCTCGCGTGAGGCCAGAGAGCATGCTTGTGGCTTCCGAGAGCACGCCCTCAAGGGTGCGATCCTGCGAGGCGGCTTTCACCTCGGCCTCGATCTTCTGGCGCTCCTCATCGGTGGGCGCGCCAAATTCCAGCATGGCATCGACAAAGAAGCGCAGGCCAAGCTCGGTCGGCAGCCGCCCGGCGCTGGTATGGGGCGCATAGACGAGGCCGAGCTCTTCGAGATCCTGCATGACATTGCGGATGGAAGCCGGCGAGAGCGAAATCGGCAGCAGTCGCGAGAGATGGCGCGACCCCACCGGTTCGCCCGTCGCCAGATAGGAATCGACGATGCTGCGGAAGATGTCCCGCGAG
Source organism: Beijerinckiaceae bacterium (assembly GCA_947370975.1). Lineage (GTDB taxonomy): Bacteria > Pseudomonadota > Alphaproteobacteria > Rhizobiales > Beijerinckiaceae > Terripilifer. Next base: position 119,112 of record CANBNG010000005.1, on the reverse strand, counting down.
CGTGCGTTGAGGCTCGACAGAGCCCCGGCATCGAAATTCATGTGTCCGAGATTGGCAGCCATTCCATCAGGATGGCCCTGTCCGTCCTTGTGCGCAAGCCGCAAGCGCGGCGGCGACCTCGCGAAATGGGGAACATGCGGCGCGGGGTGGATTCAACCGGCGGGATAGACTATCGAAAACACAAGACACACGGTTTCGCTCCTTGAAGAGCGAGGCTGGAGCTTGACCGGCCGCGCATGGCGGGGCCGAACGGAGGAAACGATGCAGACGCTCAAGGGATTCTTTCTGGCTGCGGTCGCCACTGGCCTCCTCACGGGAGCAGCCCAGGCGCAGGCCCCGGCCGATTTCTACAAGGGCAAGACGGTTGAGTTCCTGATCGGCTATGCCACCGGCGGCAGCAATGATGTCTATGCTCGCATGGTCGCCCAGCACATGGGCAAGCATATCCCCGGCAATCCGACCGTTATCGTGCGCAACATGCCGGGCGCTGGCAGCTTCCTTGCGGTCAATCAGATCTTCAACGCCTCGCCCAAGGACGGCACGGTGATCGGCCTCGGCGCGCCCACCCTTGCGCTGGATGAAAAGCTCGGCACCACGGGCGTTCGCTTCAAGACGGCAGAGCTGAACTGGGTTGGTCGCGTTGGTCCGCTGGTCAACATCGTGTTCACAGCGAAAAGCTCGCCGGTGAAGACCATGGCCGATGCGCAGATGCGCGAAGCCACCCTCGGGGGCACAGGCGCTGGTTCCACGGTGTCGATCTATCCGCTCGTGCTCAACAATGTGCTTGGCACGAAATTCAAGATCATCATGGGCTACAAGGGTTCGAGCGAGGCCATGCTGGCGGTCGAGCGCGGCGAGGTCGAAGGACATTCGACGGCCTATGAAGCCGTGCGTACGTCCAAGCCGAGCTGGTTCAAGGATGGCAGCATCAATGTGCTCTCGCAATTTGGTCTGAAGCGCCTGCCCGAACTCCCCGATGTGCCGACCGCCATCGAGACGGCCGACACGCCGGAGAAGAAGCAGATCCTCACCGCCATCATGTCGGCGAGCGAGATCGGCACCTCCTTCTTCACCACGCCCAAGACCCCGGCCGACCGCCTTGAGGCGCTGCGCCGCGCCTTTGATGCGACCATGGCAGATCCCGCCTTCACCGGCGATCTGGCGCGCCTGTCGATGGGCATGGGCCCGATGAAGGGTGAAGATTTGCAAAAGCTCGTGACGGAAGTCTCGAACATGTCGCCCGAACTGCTCGAGAAGGTCCGCAAGGCCTATCCCGAAGAAGGCAAGTAAGAGCCGATATTCATCGGCCCGCGCCTGTCATTCCTTGGCGGCGCGGGTCGATCTCTTGATGGCGCGGCGCGGCTTGGCGCTTTTAGTGCTGTCCTGGCCCTCTTGCAGGATCTTGCGGAATTCGTCGCGCTTCTCGTGAATGGAGGCGATGACATGGCCCATCGGCACGCCGATATCGACGAGCAGGGATTCCGAGAGCTGCAAGCTCGCCTCGATCGTCTCTGGAATCGCGTCGCTCGCCCCCAGTTCATAGAGATGGCGCGCATGGATCGCGTCCCGCGCGCGCGCCACGATCACCATGTCGGCGCGCTCCCGGCGCGCAGCCGTGACTACGCGTTCGACGACCTGCGGATTGTCCATCGTGACAACAAGCGCGCGGGCGCGCGCAATGCCGCAGCGGCGCAGCAATTCCGTATCCCCCGCATTGCCCCAATAGATCGGCGCGCCACCTTTGCGTGCGTCCGAGACAAGCCGCGCATCGCCATCCACCGCCAAAAACGGAATTTTGTGCATGGTGAGCAATTCGCTGACGAGTTTCCCCACGCGCCCGAAGCCCGCAATCAGAACGGGATCGACAGTTTCTTCAGGCGGCGGCGCGAGATCGCGCAGGCCATAGATATCCGCCTCGGGGCTGGGCGGGCTCACCCGCACGGCCAAGGAAGACAGCGAGGGAATGACAAGCATGGAGAGCGTGACCGCAATCATCAGGTCGCCGCCCGTGCCCTTGGGCACAATCGCTGCGGTCATGGCCGCACCCAGCATGACAAAGGCGAATTCGCCGCCGGGCCCGAGCACGAGCGCAATCTCGCGCGCCACAGCGCCCGATACGCCCGCCATCCGCGAGACGCCATAAATCAGGGCGGCCTTGATCGCGACAAGGCCAATGGTGATGCCAATGAGCGGCAGCGGATTGTTGAGAATGCGTGCGACATCGAGCCCTGCGCCGATGGACACGAAGAACAGCCCAAGCAGCAGGCCCTTGAAGGGATCGATCGTGACCTCGACCTGACGGCGATATTCTGTCTCGGCCAGCAGCAGTCCGGCCATGAAGGCGCCGAGCGTCATCGGCAGGCCGCTGGCCGCGCTCATCACGCTGGTGCCGATGACGACAAGCAGGCAGGCCGCCATGAAAAATTCAGGCGAGCGGGCTGACGCGACGTGGCGAAACAGCGGCCGCAGCACGAGGCGACCAAGGCCCACAATGACGCCAAGACCAAGAACGGCAGGCGGCAGCGTGTAGAGCAGGCCCGCGCCAAGGCCGGCAAATTCGCGGCTTCCCAACATGGCGACCATGAAGAGCAAGGGCGCGACCATCAGATCCTGGAACAGCAGCACAGAAAAGGCGGCGCGCCCCGCAGCCACGCGCAATCTTTTACGCTCGAGCAGAACGGGGATGACGATGGCTGTCGAGGACAAAGCCAGCGCGCCGCCGATCACGCTTGCCGAGGGGCCGCTCTCCCCCATGAGCCAGGCGATGACGCCGAGCGCAATCGCGCAACTGGTGACCTGCAATGCGCCAAGCCCAAAGACCAGCTTGCGCATGCGGCTCAGGCGCTCGAACGATAATTCGAGCCCAATCATGAACAGCAGGAACACCACGCCAAGCTCGGCGAAGACGTGCATCTCCTCCACTTCCGTGAAGGTGACGGCTTTTATAAGGGGCGAGAGCCCGCTGAAGCGTCCAAGGCCTGCCGGCCCAAGCAGGATGCCCGCGCCAAGAAAGCCAATGACGGGGCTGATGCGCAAACGCCGGAACAGCGGCACGACAATCGCCGCTGTCCCCAGAAACACGAGCGCTTCCCTGAATGGTTCAAGCGCGATGGGTTCTGCCATAATTGCTTTTGCTTTCGGTCGAGGACGGACGCCGCGGCCTCAAGATCAGGGCAGCGGCCCTGCCTGATCGGCTGCAACAGAATCTTCCATCCGCCGGGCGACGAGTTCGCGCAAAGCCCGCAGATCCTTCGCAAAGAGGCGAATGCCCTCGGCCAGCTTTTCTGTCGCCATGGCGTCTTCATTGAGCAGGAAGCGGAAGGTCTTTTCATCGAGCGAAATCTGCGCCGGGGCGTGCGCAGCAGCGTGGGCGGCGTCGAGCTTGCGCACAAGCGTGCCCTCGTCCTTGGCCAGTTCGTCGAGCAGGGCCGGCGCGATGGTCAGGCGGTCGCAACCTGCCAGCGCCTCGATCTCGCCCAGCGAACGGAATGACGCGCCCATCACCACAGTGTCGATGCCATAGGCTTTGTAATAGGCATAGATCGCGCGCACCGAGAGCACGCCCGGATCTTCCTCGGGGCCAAAGGTGCGGCCCGCCGCCTTCACATGCCAATCGAGAATCCGCCCGACGAAGGGCGAAATCAGGAAGGCGTCTGCATCCGCGCAGGCAATGGCCTGCGCAAGGCAGAACAGCAGCGTCATGTTGCAGTCGATGCCTTCACGCTGCAGAATTTCGCAGGCGCGAATGCCCTCCCAGGTGGAGGCAAGCTTGATGAGCACACGCGCGCGCGGCACGCCGCGTGCTTCGTAATCGGCGATGATGGCGCGCCCCTTGGCGACCATGCCCTCGACATCGAAGGAGAGATCGGCGTCAACCTCTGTCGAGACGCGGCCAGGCACGATCTTGGCCAGTTCCGCGCCAAAGCTGACGGCAAGACGATCCGTGACCTGGCTCGTGACCGCGCGATGGCTGCGGCCCCATTCAATCGCCTCATCGACAATGTGCCGATAGGCCTCCATCTGCGCTGCCTTGAGAATGAGCGTCGGATTGGTGGTGCAATCGGTGGGTTTGAACGCACCAATGGCCTCCATATCGCCGGTGTCGGCAACAATGGTGGTCATGGATTTCAACTGGTCGAGCTTGGACGCCATGGAAAATCTCCTTGGCGGCCATCATGCCCCGGATGGGGGCGGGGGCGCAAATGTGTCTGCCATTGCAGTGCAGGTTCACAATCTCGCTATCGCGGTCTCTCCCTCTCCCTTGTGGGGAGGGCCGACTCGCCGCAGGCGAGCGGGGTGGGGGCGCAATTCACCTCTTCATTGCAAGGAGCCGTCCTTGCGAGGAGCGCAGCGACGCGGCAATCCATCTTGGCCTCAGATGCGGCCGCTAGCCCTGAAGCGCGCCCTCGCTTTGCAGCCGAAGGCTGAGCGGGATATGCCGCTCGCGCCCGAAGATGGATTGCCGCGTCGCCTGCGGCTCCTCGCAGTGACGAGGCTAGATCACAGGCGGGCGGATGGGCAGGCCGCCACGGCGTGCGATGAAATCCATGATCACCTGCAGGCCTTCGCCGGTTTTCATATTGGCGAACACATAGGGCCGCTCGCCGCGCATGCGCTTGGTGTCGGCATCCATCACCTCGAGCGAGGCCCCGACATAGGGCGCGAGATCGATCTTGTTGATCACGAGCAGATCGGAACGCGTGATGCCCGGCCCGCCCTTGCGCGGGATCTTCTCACCGCCCGAAACATCGATGACGTAGAGCGTGATGTCGGCGAGTTCCGGCGAGAAGGTGGCTGCGAGATTGTCGCCGCCCGATTCGATCAGGATGATTTCAAGCCCCGGAAATCGGCGCGACATATCCGCGACGGCGGCAAGATTGATCGATGCATCCTCGCGAATGGCGGTGTGCGGACAGCCCCCCGTCTCGACGCCCATGATGCGCTCTGGCGCCAGTGCGCCGGCAACGGTGAGCAGGCGCGCATCTTCCTTGGTGTAAATGTCATTGGTAATGGCGGCGATATCGTAGGTATCGCGCAAAGCCTTGCACAATTTTTCCATCAGCGCGGTCTTGCCGGAGCCGACAGGTCCACCGATGCCGACGCGCAGCGGGCCGTTGGGAGAAGCGTTCATGAGCGAAAGAGCCTCGAATATTGGGTTTCATGCTGCATGGAGGCGAGGTCGGAGGTGAGGCTCGCAGAGCCCAGATCCTCCAGCCCCGATTCATGGGCAAAGCGCGCGGTCTGGCCGATCGCGTTAAGGCAATGGGCCAGAATGCGTTGCCCGTCCGTCTGGCCAATCGGGCCAAGGCGCACGGCCGCGGAGACGAGATTGGCGGTGAAGGCGAGCAGGAATTGCTCCAGCAGCGCCATCAGCGGCATGTCATGTCCGCGCGCCGCCGCGCCCAGCGCAACCGGATAGGCGACCGCGCCTTCAAACATGTCGAGCGTGGCGCAGGGCCAGGCCGCGCGGATGGCGGTCACAAAGGCCGCACCCGTTGCTGCGGTTTCAAGATGGCGTTCGCAAGAGGGCGCCAGCGCCAGCGCCAGTTCATGCACGTGCGCAAGCAAATCGCTGTCATGAGCCACACGCCAGGCCTGCGCGAGCAGGATGGCATCGTTGCGCGCCGAGCCCAGGGTGAGCAGGTCGCCAATCCAGTCCTTCAGATCGGCGGCATTGCTGACGAGCCCGCTTTCAACTGCCCATTCGAGCCCGTGCGAATAGGCAAAAGCGCCCACCGGAAAGGATGGCGAGAGCCAGATCGACAAAGGCAGCGACAGCTGTGAGCCGATGGCGTCAGCCATGCTTGTGTCCATGGCCGTGATCGTGAACATGATCATGGCTGTGATCGTGCCCGCAGGTGGAATGATCATGGTGATCATGCGCCTTTGCAGCGTGGCCGTGATCGTGGTGGGCGTGATCGTGCTCTGGCGCAGGCGCTTGTGCATAAGCGCCGCCTTCGGGATCGAATGCTGCTTCGATCAGCGCGATCTTTGCCCCCAGTCCCCGCGCCATCTCCTCGATCACATGATCGCGGCGGATGCGGATCTTGGTGTCGAAAATCTGCACGGGCAGATGCCGGTTGCCCAGATGCCAGGCGACATTGGCCAGTTGACGAATATCGCGGCAACGGATTTCCGCCAGCGGCTCGGGGCGGCCCAGAACTTCGACCAGGCGGCCATCGTCGAGCATGATGGCATCGCCCGTGCGCAGCATGATCGCCTCGGGCAGGTCGAGGAGAAATTCCAGCCCCCGCACGCAGGTCATGGTCGCGCGGCGGCGGTGCCGCTCGGTCGAATCGAGCAGCACGGTGTCGACGCAGGCATTTGTGGCTGCGCCTTGCGGATAGATGCGTCCGGCCCGGATCATGGCTGCTCCTCTAGAACATGAAATAGCGTTGGGCCATCGGCAGAACATCCGCAGGCTGGCACGTCAAGAGCACGCCGTCGGCTGTCACCGCATAGGTCTCGGGATCGATGGTGAGTCTGGGCATGGCGTTATTGTGAATCATGCTTGTCTTCGAAATGCCGCCGCGGGTATTGGCGACTGCGACCATGGGCTTCGATGTGCGCAGTTTGCCCGCCAGCCCCTTGTCGAGCGAGAGCTGCGACACAAACGTGAGGCAGGTCGAGGCAATCGCCCCGCCGTAAGCGCCAAACATCGGGCGGTAATGCACGGGCTGGGGTGTCGGGATCGAGGCGTTGGGATCGCCCATGGGTGCGGCTGCAATCATGCCGCCCTTGATGATGAGATCGGGTTTCACGCCAAAGAAGGCGGGCGTCCACAAGACGAGATCGGCGAGTTTGCCCGCTTCCACCGAGCCGATGTGGCGCGACACGCCATGGGCGATGGCCGGGTTGATCGTATATTTGGCGATGTAGCGCTTCACGCGCGCATTGTCATTGTCACCGCGCTCTTCCGCCAAGGCTCCGCGCTGGCGCTTCATCTTGTCGGCGGTCTGCCAGGTGCGGATGATGACCTCGCCGACCCGGCCCATGGCCTGCGAATCCGAGCTCATCATCGAAAGTGCGCCGAGATCGTGCAGAATATCCTCTGCCGCAATGGTTTCCTTGCGGATGCGGCTTTCGGCAAAAGCCAGATCTTCGGGGATGGAGGAATCGAGATGGTGGCAGACCATCAGCATGTCGAGATGTTCATCAAGCGTGTTGCGCGTGAACGGCCGCGTCGGATTGGTCGAAGAGGGGAGCACATTTTCAAGCTCCGCCACGCGCATGATGTCGGGCGCGTGCCCGCCGCCCGCACCCTCGGTGTGGAAGGCGTGAATGGTGCGGCCCTTGAAAGCTGCAATCGTATCTTCGACAAAGCCCGATTCATTGAGTGTATCGGTGTGGATCATCACCTGAATATCGGTGTCATCGGCCACCGACAGGCAGCAATCGATGGCTGCGGGCGTCGTGCCCCAATCTTCATGCAGCTTGAGCGCGCAGGCGCCTGCTTCTACCTGTTCGATCAGCCCGGCAGGGGTTGCCGCATTGCCCTTGCCCGCAAAACCGAGGTTCATCGGAAAGGCATCGGCCGCCTCGATCATGCGCGCCAGATGCCAGGGGCCCGGCGTGCAGGTGGTGGCAAAAGTGCCTGTGGCAGGCCCGGTTCCCCCGCCCAGCATCGAGGTGATGCCAGACATCAGCGCCTCTTCGATCTGCTGCGGGCAGATGAAATGAATATGCGTATCAAAACCACCGGCGGTGAGAATCTTGCCCTCACCCGCAATGATTTCCGTGCCCGGTCCGATGATGATATCGACGCCCGGCTGGATTTCCGGATTACCCGCCTTGCCGAGTTTCGCAATGTGCCCGTCGCGCAGGCCGACATCGCATTTGACGATGCCCCAATGGTCGATCACCACCACATTGGTGATGACCGTATCCATCGCGCCTTGCGCGCGCGACATCTGCGATTGGCCCATGCCGTCGCGGATCACCTTGCCGCCGCCAAATTTCACCTCTTCGCCGTAGATGGTGAAATCCTTCTCGATCTCGATATAGAGCGCCGTATCGGCAAGCCGCACCTTGTCGCCGGCGGTGGGGCCGAACATGTCGGCATAAGCCGCGCGGGAGAGTTTGCTTGTCATGGTCTCATCTCCCCTTAGAGCTTGCCCATAATGGCCTGGCGGAAGCCATAGACTTCGCCGTTGCCGCTGAGCGCGACAAGCTTCACATCGCGGCTCTGTCCGGGCTCGAAACGCACGGCTGTGCCGGCGGGAATATCAAGCCGCATGCCGCGCGCCTTGGCGCGCTCGAAAGCCAGCGCCGGATTGGTCTCGAAGAAATGGTAATGGCTGCCGACCTGAATGGGCCGGTCGCCCGTATTGGCGACATTGAGCACCAGCGTCGCGCGGCCCTCGTTCATCAAGACGTCGCCTGCGCCCGCGATGACCTGCCCCGGCACGTCGCTCGATGCCGAGCCACGGATCGGCTCATGCACGGTGACGAGCTTGGTGCCATCGGGAAAGGTCGCCTCGATCTGGATGTCGTGGATCATCTCCGCAATGCCCTCCATCACCTGATCGGCGGTGACGACATGTGCGCCAGCTTCCATGAGGTCGGCGACGCTGCGCCCGTCGCGCGCGCCTTCCACCACGAAATCGGTGATGAGGGCGATGGCTTCCGGATGGTTGAGCTTCACGCCACGCTCCAGGCGCTTGCGCGCGACAATGGCCGCCATGGCAATCAGCAATTTATCTTTTTCGCGCGGCGTCAGATTCATCGAGGGGTCTCCGGAAGTCTATTGCCACACGCGGGGCGCTGGCCGCCCGCGCAGGATTTCGAGAAGGGGTGAGAGCGCCGCGCGCATTTTTTCAGGCGCGGGCGACATCAGGCGCACGCAGAGCAGGCCATTCCACGCGCTCGCGCCTGCGCTGCAGGGCGCAGCGCTCAGACTTTCGCGCACTGGTTCCAGCAGGCTCTCCGCATCGGGCGACATATGCAGCAGCAAAGCGGTGGCGCGCGCGCCTGCGCCGCAGGCCTTGCGGTCGAGAATGGCGGCAATTTCGCCCTCAAGCCGCAGGTCTTCGGCAAAGACAAGTTTGCCCGCGCGGCGCAGACGCCAGCGGTCGGCAAGCAGGCCCGATATATCGCGCTCGCCCATGGCGAGGCGGCCAAAGACGGTCGCCTCCAGCAAGGTGACGCGTGCAGTTTCTGCGGCGCAGAGCGTGAAATCGCGGGTCAGCCGTGCGCCGTCAAAGAGAATGGTTTCTTGCGGCAGCCATTCGAGGCGCGCGCCCTCCTCGGCAACGAGATCGAGGTTGATCCGGGCAGCGATATTTTGCGCGCGATAGATTTTTTCCGCCGCTTGCGTGGTGAGCGTGACATCGGCGTCGGCACAGGCGTGAAAAGACAGTGCGGCGGTGTCGCCGCCAGCCACGCCGCCACCGGTATTGACGAGCACCGCCTCGCAGCCCGCCGTGCCTCGAGGAAAGCGCAGGCGCAGGCCGCCCGCCTCATAAAGGTCTGCTATGGCGCTGCGCCCGCGGTTTGCCGCAAAGCGCGCACGCACCGCGCCGCGCGCGCGCGCATGCGCCGGCAGATGCGTGTCCTGGGGCAGGGGTGCGTTCACTTATGTCAGGCTCGCGGGGTGAGACGTTGCAGCCGGCCTCAAACCGAGAGGCGGCTGCGCACATCTTTCTCCACCATGGAGGATTTGTCACCCGCGATGACGACCGCGCCGCGATCCATCACAGCGAAATCATCGGCGAGATCGCGCGCGAATTCGAAATATTGCTCCACCAGCACAATCGCCATGTCGCCCTTGCTGCGCAGATATTCGATGGCGCGACCAATGTCCTTGATGATGGAGGGCTGGATGCCTTCGGTCGGCTCGTCGAGCACCAGCAGGCGAGGACGTGTCACGAGCGCGCGGCCAATGGCAAGCTGTTGCTGCTGCCCGCCCGACAGATCTCCGCCGCGCCGCCAGAGCATGTCCTTGAGCACCGGGAAGAGATCGAAAATCTCGTCGGGAATATAGCGGTCGGCGCGTTTGACCGGCGCATAGCCGGTCTCGAGATTTTCGCGCACGCTCAGCAGCGGAAAGATTTCGCGGCCCTGGGGCACATAGGCGATGCCACGGCGCGCGCGCGCATGCGGAGCGAGTTTGGAAATGTCTTGCCCTTCCCACATGATCTTGCCGCCGGCGATCGGCTGATGGCCGACAATGGCGCGCAGCAGCGAAGATTTGCCCACGCCATTGCGCCCCATGACGCAGGTGACGCGCCCGGGCGTCGCAGTCAGCGAGACAGAGCGCAAGGCCTGCGCCGCGCCGTAGAAAAGGTCGATGGATTCAACCGCGAGCATGTCAGCGCCCCAAATAGACTTCGATGACGCGCGGATCTGCGCTCACCACATCGAGCGGTCCTTCTGCAAGGACAGACCCCTCATGCAAGACGGTGACCTTGACGCCGAGATCGCGCACGAAGGTCATGTCATGTTCAACGACGACAACCGAATGGTCGATTGCAATTTCGCGCAGCAGTTCCGCCGTCTGGGCGGTTTCCGCATCGGTCATGCCCGCGACCGGCTCATCGACGAGCAGGAGTTTGGGATCTTGCGCGAGCAACATGCCGATTTCGAGCCATTGCTTCTGGCCGTGCGAGAGATCGGCGGCCATGCGGAAGCGGTGATCTTTCAGCCGCGTGATTTCCAGAATCTGGTCGATGCGCTGGCGCATGCCAGGCGCGGGCTTTCCAAATAGCGTTGCAAAGGCCGAGCGCGGAGCCTTGAGCGCCAGCAGCACATTGTCGTCTACCGTGTGGCACTCGAAGACCGTGGGCTTCTGGAATTTGCGGCCAATGCCCAGCTCCGCAATGGTGGCTTCATCGAGCTTGGTGAGATCATGCGCGCCCGCAAACAGCACATCGCCTTCGTCCGGGCGCGTCTTGCCGGTGATGACATCCATCATCGTCGTCTTGCCCGCGCCATTGGGGCCGATGATCGCGCGCATTTCGCCGGGCGCGAGGGTGAGCGAAAGGCCGCGCAGCGCCTTGTATCCGTCAAAGGTGACGCTGACGCCGTCGAGATAAAGAAGGCTTGTGGTGACGCTTGGCTGATCCATCGTCATCATTCCCCGGCCTGTGCGGCGTTGCGTTCGGCGGTCGCTTTGGCGGTGGCGCGCCGCGCCTTGAGCTGATCGAGCGTGCCGATCACCCCCTTGGGCATGAACAATGTGACGAGCACGAAGAGCGCGCCCAGTGCAAAGAGCCAATATTCCGGCAATGCGCCCGTAAAGAAGGTCTTGCCCCAATTGACGATGATCGCGCCAAGTGCCGCGCCAACCAGCGTGCCGCGTCCGCCAACCGCCACCCAGATTACGGCCTCGATGGAATTGGTGGGCGCAAATTCACCCGGATTGATGATGCCGACCTGCGGCACATAAAGCGCGCCGGCAACGCCAGCCATCATGGCCGAGAGCGTGAAGACGAAAAGTTTGTAGGTTTCGACCCGATAGCCCAGAAACCGCGTGCGCGATTCCCCGTCGCGGATCGCAATCACCACCTTGCCGAATTTGGACGTGACGACCGCGCGCGAGATCAGGTAGCCCGCGCCCAGCGCCACCGCACTGGCGCAAAACAGCGCCACGCGCGTTGCCGGTGACTGGATGTTGAAGCCCAGAATATCCTTGAAGTCAGTCAGGCCGTTGTTCCCGCCAAAGCCCATGTCATTGCGGAAGAAAGCCAGCAGCAGGGCATAAGTCATCGCCTGGGTGATGATGGAGAGATAGACGCCGGTAACGCGCGAGCGGAAGGCAAGCCAGCCAAAGCAGAAGGCGAGCACGCCCGGCACAAGCAAAACCATCAGCATGGCATAGGGAAAGGACTGGAACCCCCACCAGGTGATCGGCAGTTCCTTCATGTTCAGGAAGACCATGAAATCGGGCAGGACCGGATTGGCATAGACGCCGCGCGTGCCGATCTGGCGCATGAGATACATGCCCATGGCATAGCCGCCGAGCGCAAAGAATGCGCCGTGTCCGAGCGAAAGAATGCCGCAATAACCCCATACAAGATCGAGCGCCACGGCAAGCAGCGCATAGCAGAGATATTTGCCAAACAGCGCGACGAGATAGGGCGGAATCGCAAAAGCCGAGTTCGCCGGGATCAGCAGCGCCAGCACCGGCATGAGCAGGGCCGCGCTGGCAAGAACACCTAGGAAGATCAGGCCGCGCCTGTCGAGGAGGCCCGCGAGCGGGAGGGTGCTTTGCATGTCAGGCCTCCACAGCCCGGCCCTTGAGCGCGAAGAGGCCGCGCGGGCGTTTCTGGATGAACAGAATGATGAAGACGAGCAGCAGGATCTTGCCGAGAACCGCGCCTGCGATGGGCTCCAGGAATTTATTGGCGATGCCAAGCGTCAGCGCGCCCACCAACGTGCCCCAGAGATTGCCGACACCGCCAAAGACCACGACCATGAAGGAATCGATGATGTAGCTTTGTCCGAGATTGGGCGAGACATTGTCGATCTGCGAGAGCGCGACGCCTGCCATGCCGGCAATGCCCGAGCCAAGACCAAAGGCCATGGCGTCGATGCGGTTGGTGTCGATGCCCATGGAGGAGGCCATGCGGCGGTTCTGCGTGACCGCGCGCATGCGCAGGCCAAAGGAGGTTGCGCGCAAAACAAATTGCAGCGCGAAGAAAACCGCTATTGCAAAGACGATGATCCACATCCGGCCCCAGCCGATGGACAGCGACCCGAAATCGAACGAGCCCGACATGAAGGGCGGCGCACTCACTTCGCGATTGTTTGCGCCAAAGATCGTGCGCACGGCCTGTTGCAGGATCAGCGAAATGCCAAAGGTCGCGAGCAAGGTTTCGAGCGGGCGTCCGTAGAGAAAGCGAATGACCAGCCGCTCGATCAGGATGCCGACTGCCGCGGTCAGCAGAAAGGCCAGCGGAATGGCGATAAAGAGCGAATAATTCACGAGACCCGGATGCGCGTTGCGCGCCCATTCCTGAACCATGAAGGTGGTGTAGGCCCCCAGCATGACCATTTCGCCATGTGCCATATTGATGATGCCCATCACGCCGAAGGTGATGGCAAGGCCGATGGCAGCCAGCAGCAAGACAGAGCCGAGCGACAGCCCGTACCAGATATTCTGCACATTGCGCCACAAGGCGAGGCGCGCCTGAATCGTGCCCGACGCCGATTCGGCAGCGGCTTTCACGCGGCCCTCGCTCCAGTTGGCGATGGTCGAGAGAATGCCGACCGCATCCTGGTCGCCACGGTTCTTGAGGATTTCCACACTTTCGAGGCGGCGCGCTTCGGGCGCCCCGGAATCGCTGGCGACAATGGCGGCGCGCGCTTCTTCAAGGCTCTTGCGATTGGCCTCGATGGTCTCGCGCGCAAGGGCGGCTTCAACCAGCGGCAGGGCGCTGGCGTCGCGCGATTTGAAAACCGATTCCGCTGCAGCAAGGCGTCGTGCGGGGTCAGATGACATCAGGGTCAGCGCACCGCGTGCGGCATCGAGCGAGCGGCGGACAGCATTGTTGAGCCGCACATGTTTCAGGCCGCTTGTGAGGACATCGGGCGCGGGCGCGCCGGTGGCGGCATCGAAGACCGCGCCGGCTTCATTGGTGAAATAGAGTTTGCGCGCGGGGCCGTTGAACCAGAGGCGGTTGTTGGTCAGCGCCTCGACGATCTGGGGTGCGGTTGGCAGGCCAGAAGTCGCGATTTCATTGAGTGCGCGTTCGGTATCGGGGAATTTGTCGGTGGTGAAGGCAACAAGCACATCGCTTGTCGATTGCGCGCGCGCCTGGGGCGCGACGAGAAGCACGGCAGCAAGAATGAGGCAGGCGCCGAGCAGCAGCGACAGGGTCTCGACCATCCGGGTCCGGCTCTTGCCCGATTGCAGCGGTAGGGCTCCAGCGCCTGCAGCGGAGCAGCCTGTGGCGGATCGGGTCATGGCATCCTCATGGATATAGGCCGCGCAATGCGAGACTTTTTCTTGGTTTTGAGATGTGACCCGGGCATTTACACGCCCGGGTCTCCGACGGGAAGGGCTTGGAGGACACTCCTCCCGTCTATTGTTCAGGCTCGTGAGCCCCGAGCCTTACTTGGAGGCGCCGCCGCACTTGCCGGTCTTCACGTTGAAGTTGCCGCAGGAGAGGGGCTTGCGCCAATCGGAGATGAGATCCTTCGAGCCTTCGAGGAAATCGGACCATTCGTCACCAACGACGAGACCCGAGGTCTGCCACACGGTGTTGAACTGGCCGTCACCCTGCACTTCGCCGATGAGCACCGGCTTGGTGATGTGGTGGTTCGGCATCATGGTGGACAGGCCGCCGGTGAGGTTGGGAACGGCCACGCCGATCATGGCGTCGATGACGGCTTCAGGATCCGTAGAACCGGCCTTTTCGACGGCCTTGACCCACATGTTGAAGCCGATGACATGGGCTTCCATCGGGTCATTGGTCACGCGCTTCGGGTTCTTGGTGAAGGCCTGCCACTTGGCGATGAATTCCTTGTTGGTCGGATTGTCGATCGACTGGAAATAATTCCAGGCGGCGAGATGGCCGATCAGCGGCTTGGTGTCGATGCCGGCGAGTTCTTCTTCACCCACCGAGAAGGCGACGACCGGAATATCGGTAGCCTTCACGCCCGCATTGCCGAGCTCCTTGTAGAAGGGCACGTTGGCGTCGCCATTGATGGTCGAGACAACGGCAGTCTTCTTGCCGGCCGAACCGAACTTCTTGATGTCGGCCACGATCGTCTGCCAATCGGTATGACCGAAGGGCGTGTAGTTGATCATGATGTCTTCTTGCTTCACGCCCTTGGACTTGAGATAGGCCTCAAGAATCTTGTTGGTCGTGCGCGGATAGACATAGTCGGTGCCGGCCAGAACCCAGCGTTGCACCTTTTCGCTTTCCATCAGATAATCGACAGCAGGGATCGCCTGCTGGTTCGGGGCGGCGCCCGTGTAGAAGATGTTCTTGGAGGATTCTTCACCCTCGTACTGGACGGGGTAGAAGAGGATCGAGTTCAGCTCTTCGAAAACCGGCAGCACGGACTTGCGCGACACCGAGGTCCAGCAGCCAAAGGTCGCTGCAACCTTTTCCTTGGAAATCAGCTCGCGCGCCTTTTCGGCAAACAGCGGCCAGTTGGACGCCGGATCGACGACCACTGCCTCAAGCTTCTTGCCGAGAAGGCCGCCCTTCTTGTTCTGCTCTTCGATGAGCATCAGCATGACGTCCTTCAGCGTGGTCTCGCTGATCGCCATGGTGCCCGAAAGCGAATGCAGGATGCCGACCTTGATCGTGCCCGCGCCCTGCGCGAAAGCTCCGGAAGAGGCAAGCGCAAGTGCGCCGCCAAGCGCCGCGCCAGTCGCGCGCAGCATGATACGCCGGGTGAAAGACATTGCATTCCCTCATGTTGGCCGCCGTAGCAGGGCATTTGCCGCTCGGTCGGCTTGTCCACCTCGTCCGCGAGGGACGTGGAACAACAGGTGCAACGGCCATGCCAGCAGCCAACCGGCCGCCAATGAGGGAGGCACGCTCCAGCCCCCGGCGCTTTGATAAGCAGGAGCGAGGTCTGTTGCCTTTATTGGGGCAGATTGGTGCCTAAATCGCAGGCAGAGCGAGTCTGGAGGCCCAAGCGCTGCCCAGAACGGCGCAATGTGAGTCAGGGTGTGCGGCGGTGCGCGATATATTTGGCAACCGCTGCCCGCGCGCGATCTCCGATGCGTGTCCATTGCCGGGCGCGGATCTCTTCGATGGGCGCGAGCCAGGAGCCGCCGACCGCGATGACATTGGGCTGCGAGAGCCAGTCTTCGAGATCGGCCTCGCTGGTGCCCCCTGTCGGGCAGAAGCGCACATGCGGGAAGGGGGCGGCCATGGCGCGCAGGGTGGCTGGCCCGCCAAAGGTCGCGCCGGGGAAGAATTTCACGACATGGAAACCGGCTGACATTACCGCCATCAGCTCGGACGGGGTGGCAATGCCTGGCACGAAGGGCATGTCGGGATGCTGGGTCGCGGCTTCGAGCAAGGCATGGGAATGGCCGGGGCTGAGCGCGAAACGCGCGCCGACATCGCGCGCAATCGCCAGATCGTGCGGCGTCATGACATTGCCCGCAGCGGGCACAGCGCCGGGCACCTCGCGCAGGATATTGCGGATGGCGTGCGGGGCGGCCTTTGTGCGCAGCGCGATTTCCATCGTCGGCAGGCCAGCCTCGACCAGTGTGCGGGCCAGCGGCACGGCATCCTCGACCGTCTCGATGATGAGCAGCGGGATGAGGCGCGCGGGTCCAAGCAGGGCAAGCGGAGTTTCGCTGGGCGACGTCATCTGTCCCTCCTCAGGGCGTGAATCATACTCGTCAACGCGTCGTAACCGCTGCCGGGTTCCGTTCGCCGCGCTTTCGTGAGAGTTTGCGCTCCGCAAACCGTCCAGCAAGAGGAAGTCCCGTGGCCGCCCACCGCCAGCTTGAAGGCAAGATTCTCATCGCCACGCATAATGCGGGCAAGCTGCGCGAAATGCGCGAGCTGCTGGCGCCCTATGGAATCACCGCCGTCTCGGCGGGCGAACTCGGCCTGCCCGAGCCCGAGGAGACAGGTTCGACCTTTCTTGCCAATGCCGAGATCAAGGCGCGCGCAGGCGCGCAAGCCTCCGGCCTGCCCTCCTTTGCCGACGATTCCGGCATTTGCGTCGCGGGGCTCGACGGCGCGCCCGGTATCTATTCAGCGCGCTGGGCCGACGGGAAAGATTTTATGGGTGCGATGGCGCGCATCGATACGGAACTGCGCGCGCGCGGATGTCTTTCGCCCGACGAGCGCCGGGGCTGGTTCATCTCGGCGCTGTCGATCGTCTGGCCGGACGGCCATCTCGAGGAGTTCGAGGGCCGCATCGACGGCACGCTGGTCTGGCCGCCGCGCGGAACGGCGGGCTTCGGTTACGATCCGATGTTCCTGCCCGACGGCCATACCCGCACATTTGGCGAAATGTCGTCGGACGAAAAGCACGGACTGCCAGCCGACGGCGCGCGCGCCCTGTCGCACCGCGCCCGCGCGTTTCAGGATCTGGCGAAGGCCTGTCTGGCGCAAGGGTGACGCGCAAACCCTCTCCCGCCGGGAGAAGGGAAACGCGCGGCCCAAAGAGTGACCGCGCGCGCGGCCCATGCCATAAGGCGCTCATGGCGACCAGACACACATCTTTCGAGCCGGGCTTCGGGGTCTATGTCCACTGGCCCTTCTGCCTTTCGAAGTGCCCCTATTGCGACTTCAATTCTCATGTCCGGCACAAGCCGGTAGATGAGGCGCGATTCGTGGACGCGTTCAAGGCCGAGATCGCCCATCGCGCCGCGCTTTCGCCCGGGCGCAGCGTGTCCTCGATCTTCTTTGGCGGCGGCACGCCCTCGCTGATGAAACCCCAGACGGTTGCTGCCATTCTCGACGCTATCGGCGGCGCGTGGAGCATCGAGCGCGACGCCGAGATCACGCTGGAGGCCAATCCCACCAGCGTCGAGGCGGAGCGCTTTCGCGGCTATCGCGCGGCTGGCGTCAATCGCGTCTCGCTCGGCGTGCAGGCGATGAACGACACGGATCTCAAGGCGCTCGGCCGTCTGCATACGGCAGACGAGGCCATGGGCGCGGTGGCGGTTGCGGCCTCGATCTTCGAGCGCTTTTCCTTCGATCTCATCTATGCGCGCCCCGGCCAGTCGCCTGCCGCCTGGAAGGCTGAATTGCTGGAAGCCATTGCGCGCGCAGCCGAACATCTCTCGCTCTATCAATTGACGATCGAGCCCGACACGATGTTCGAGCGGCTCTACAAGGCCGGCCGTCTCGCCATGCCCGATCCCGATCTTTCGCGCGCCCTCTGGGATGTCACGCAGGAGGTGACCATCGCTGCCGGTCTGCCGTCTTACGAGATTTCAAACCACGCGCGGCCGGGCGCGGAAAGCCGGCACAATCTCGTCTATTGGCGCTATGGCGAATATGCGGGCGTGGGCCCTGGCGGTCACGGGCGTCTCATCACGCCGCAAGGCCGGATTGCGCAGATAACCGAGAAACATCCCGAAACCTGGCTCACCCTGGTCGAGACGCAGGGTAATGGCGTGATCGAGACGGAAACGCTCTCGCCCGAGGCTCAGGGTGACGAATTCCTGCTGATGGGCCTGCGCCTCGGGGAGGGAATCGATCCCGATCGTTTCGAGGCGCTCAGCGGACGCAAGCTCGCGCACGCACGCGTGGCATCGCTGATCGCGGACGGGATGATCATGCTCACGCCCGAGGGGCGCATCCGCGTCACGCAGGAGGGCTTTCCTGTGCTCGATGCCGTCGTGGCCGATCTCGCCGCCTGAGGGTCAGGCACCCGAGCCAAAGGTCCGCGCCGCCGGGTTCACGACATTTGTCGATCCGTTGGCTATTCCCAGAATCGACAAAGCGCGCTCATTGAGCCCATCGGCGCGGAAGCGGAACACGCCATCCGTGCCGTTGAAGCCCGAGCTGTTGGTCAGCACGTCATTGGAAAATTTCTGCGCGCTCTGGCTGCGTGCAAGCGCGCCCGCCAGCGAGACCGCATCATAGGCAAGGGTCGCGATGCGGGTCGGCTCCGTGCCATATTTCTCGCGATAACGGCCGGCAAAGGCATTGAAGCCGCCGTTGTCGGGCGCTGCAAACCACGCGCCCTGCAAGCCCGGGAGACTGAGCACGCGCGCATCGTTCCACAGGCCCGTTCCCAGAATCTGCACGCGCTTGCCATCGAGCCCGTTGGCGCTCAGCAGGCCGGCAATCTGCGCCATGGCCTCGGCTTGTTCTGGAATGAACAAGGCATCGATCTGCCTGGCATTGGCCGAGAGGCGCGCGATTGCGGCGCCCGCATTGCCCGCCCCGTAGCGCTCGATCGCCACCACGCGCAGGCCGCGCTTGGCCGCGATTTCCTGGAACTCCGCGAGGGCGACATTGCCATAGTCGCTTTCGGGCACGAGCGCGGCAAAGCTCTTCTTGTCACGCGACACGGCATAATCGATCACGCGGTCGACATAGGTCTCGATGAGGAAGGAGAGCAGATAGACGCCTTGCGCGGCCGCGCCCGTGTCGGTCGAAAAGCCGATGACGGGGCGATTGGCGGCGCGCGCGATGCGTCCCACTTCGCGGACATTGGGCGCATAGAGCGGGCCAACAATAAGCTCGGCCCCTTCCGCGAGCGCCGCCTGGGTCGCCTGGCGCGCGCCATCGGGCGTCGAGCGGTCGTCTTTCACGATCAGCGTCAGATGGCCCCCGCCCGTTTCTGCGGCGGCAAGCTCGGCGGCATTGCGCAAGGATTGCCCGACGCTGCTGGCATTGCCGCCCTGCGTGAGGGGCAGGATGAGCGCGATCTTGCCGCTGCCCTCGCCAAGGGGCGCTGTGAGCGTGTCTGATTCGACCGGCGTGGCGGGTGCGGCCATCCTGGCCTTTGTGGTCGCGGTGGGGCCGCAGGCGGCCAGCAACAGGCTCGCGCCCACAGCCATGCAGAGGGCGCGGGCGGGGCGCAACGGGGCATTGCCGATCAAATCATTGGAAAACAAGCTGGCCTCCGCATGCATATTCAAGGGCTCATCGCCCTCTTGTCCGACCTTCATCAGACATAAACCATACTGCCTCGCAATATGGACGCAAAAAAAGGCTTAAACTGTGGCGTGATTGCCGCTGCAAGGCCGCGTCCTTCGTTCTATATACAGGACGAAATAAACGCTATAAAGAACGATAGATCAATGGACGCGGCCCTTGGCTAGAGTGAGGGACGCAGAGGAGCAGACATGAGCGGCGAAACGCGACCACGCGGGCGGGATGGTGGGCCTGCGACCTATACGGCGCTCGGCTTGCGCGCAGAGGCGGAGCCTTTGGCGCCGGGCCTGCACGTGGTCGCCACCCCCATCGGCAATCTGCGCGACATTTCCCTGCGCGCGCTCTCGACGCTGGCTGCCGCCGATGCGGTTCTGGCGGAAGATACGCGCGTCACCAAGGTGTTGCTCTCCCATTACGGGATCACGACGCCGCTGGTTGCCTATCACGAACATAATGCCTCGGTGGTGCGGCCCCATCTGCTCGCCCGTCTTGCCTCGGGCGCAGCGCTCGCGCTTGTGTCGGATGCCGGCACCCCGCTGGTGTCCGATCCCGGCTTCAAGCTTGTGGCCGATGCGGTGGCGCAGGGCACGTTCGTGACCTCCATTCCAGGCGCATCGGCCGTTCTTGCCGCGCTTGTGGTTGCGGGCCTGCCGACGGATCGCTTTTTCTTTGAAGGGTTTCTGCCCGGCAAATCGGGCGCGCGCCGCCAGCGCATTGGCGAGCTTGCCGCCATTCCCGGCACGCTGGTGTTTTTCGAATCGCCCCGCCGCCTGGCTGAAACGCTGGAGGATCTGGCTGTCGTGCTCGGCCGGCGCGATGCCGCAATCGCGCGCGAATTGACCAAGCATTTTGAAACCGTGCGGCGGGGCTCGCTGCGCAGTCTTGCCGATCAATTGGCGGCCGAGCCCGCGCCCAAGGGCGAGGTCGTGCTGCTGGTCGGGCCCCCCGGCGCGGATGATCCCGAAACCGGTGCGGTCGATCTCGACTCGCGGCTGCGCGCCGCGATGGAGAAACATTCGGTCAAGGATGCCGCCTCGGTGGTGGCTGCCGAAATCGGCCTGCCGCGCCGCCGCGTCTATGCGCGCGCCATTGTACTCGCCTCCGAAATGGACGGGGGCGACGGTTGAGCCTGCCCGACGATGCGCCGGCGCGCCGCCGCGCGCGGGGCCTTGGCATCGAGGCGGAGTTTTTCGCCCGGGTCTGGCTGCGCGCCACGGGCTGGCGCATTCTGGCTGCTTCCTACAAGGCGTCGGGGGGCGAGATCGATATTATCGCCCGCCGCCGCGATCTTGTGGCCTTTGTCGAGGTGAAGGCGCGTGCCGACCGGGACGCGGCCCTGTTTGCCATCGATGGTCCCAAGCAAAGACGCATGTCGCGCGCCGCCCGCCACTGGCTCGCGCGCAACCGCCCCCATCAGGGCTGCAATTTTCGCGGCGATGCCATATTGGTCACGCCGTGGCGATTGCCGGAGAAAGTCGAGGGCGCTTTCGCGCTCGATCTCGGTAGCGCTTGACGCGAGCGCGCGGTTGATGCGCTCTATCGCAAAGTTGCAGCGCGCAAAGTTTCATGTCGTGCACTGACGGCAGATATTGAGGACAAAAATGGCACTGACCGTCGCCGTCCAGATGGACCCGATCGAGAAGATCAATATTGCGGGCGATTCCACCTTTGCGCTGCTGCTGGAAGCGCAGGCGCGCGGCCACAAGCTGTTCTATTACACGCCAGACCGCCTCGGGCAGCGCGGCCGCGATATTGTCGCCGCCATGCAGCCGCTCGAGGTGAGGGACGAGGCGGGCGCTCATGCCAGGCTCGGCGCGCCGGTGCTCAAGAACCTTGAGGAAATGGACGTCATCCTGTTGCGGCAGGATCCGCCCTTCGATCTGGCTTACATCACCTCGACGCATATGCTCGAGCGCGTGCATCCCAAGGTGCTGGTCGTCAACGATCCCGCCAGCGTGCGCAATGCGCCCGAAAAGCTCTTCGTGATGAATTTCCCTGAGCTCATGCCCGAAACCCTCATCACGCGCGACCGCGATCTCATCGAGGCATTCCGTGCCGAGCATGGCGATGTGGTGATGAAGCCGCTGCACGGCCACGGCGGTTCGGCGGTGTTCAAGGTCTCGCGCAGGGATCCGAATTTCGGCTCGCTGTTCGATATGTTCTCGGTGACGTTCCGCGAGCCTTGGGTGATCCAGCGTTTTCTGCCCGCCGTGAGCCGGGGCGACAAGCGCATCATTCTGGTTGATGGCGAGCCCAAGGGCGCGGTCAATCGCGTGCCGGCGGAAGATGATATCCGCTCCAACATGGTGCGGGGCGGGGCAGGCGTTGCCACCGATCTCACCGCCCGCGAGCTGGAAATCTGCGCCACCATCGGCCCGGAGCTGAAAAAGCGCGGCCTCGTCTTCGTGGGTATCGATGTGATCGACGGCAATCTCACCGAGATCAACGTCACCTCGCCGACGGGGGTGCGCGCCATCAAGCGGCTCGGCGGACCTGACCTTGCGGTCGATATCTGGAATGCCATCGAGGCGAAGCGCGCTGCATCCTGAAACCGCCTGTCTCCTCGCAACGAGGCGCGCTCACTGCTAGATTGATCTCATGACCCTGCTCTCCTCCGAACAAGCCACGCCCCGCGCCCGCTCGCGCAGCCGCTCCGAACCCGGCGCTGCCGGCGTGATTGATCGCGCAAAACTCGATGCCGATATTGCGGCTCTTGCCGTAACGCACGGGGACGACAAGATCGCCCTGCGCAAGGCGGCGGTGGAGCGCTTTCGCGAGGCGCTGGATGCCGGTCGCGAGACGGCGCGCCAGATCCTCATGGACAATGGGCGCGGGCTTGCCTGCGCCGGTCGGCTGTCCTTTCTGGAAGACGAGCTGATCCGCTCGATCCATCATTATGTCGTTACCTTCGTCTATCCGGCGGAAAATCCCTCCACCGCCGAGCGCCTGTGCGTGGTGGCTGTCGGGGGCTATGGCCGCGATACGCTGGCGCCGGGTTCAGATATCGATCTGCTGTTTCTGGTGCCCTACAAGCAGACGCCCTGGGGCGAGAGCGTCATTGAGGCGATCCTCTATGTGCTCTGGGATCTGCGCCAGAAGGTTGGCCATTCGACGCGCTCGGTCGATGAATGCCTGCGCCAGGCCAAGGGCGACATGACCATCCGCACGGCTTTGCTCGAAGCCCGCTTCATTCTTGGCGACGGGAAATTGTTTGAAGACCTGCGCACCCGTTTCGATGCGGAGATCGTGCGCAATACGGCTGCCGAATTCGTCGCCGCGAAACTTGCCGAACGCGATCAGCGCATCACGCGCGCGGGCAATTCGCGCTATCTCGTCGAGCCCAATGTGAAGGAAGGCAAGGGGGGACTGCGCGACCTCAACACGCTCTTCTGGATTGCAAAATATGTCTATCGCGTGCGCGACGCCTCGGAACTGGTCGCGGCAGGGCTGTTTACCGCTGCCGAATGGCGGCTGTTTCTCCGTTGCGAGGAATTTCTGTGGCGCGTGCGCTGCCATCTCCATTTCGTCACCGGACGCGCCGAAGAGCGCCTGAGCTTTGACGTGCAGCGCCCGATTGCCGAACGCCTCGATTATAATGCCCACGCCGGTCTGTCTGGCGTCGAGCGTTTCATGAAGCATTATTTCCTTGTCGCGAAGGATGTCGGCGATCTGACTGCCATTGTCTGCGCCGCGCTCGAAGAGCGTCAGGCCAAGCCGCGCGCCATGCTCGATCGTTTCATGGGCCGCCTGCGCAACCCGCGCCGCGCATTGCCGGGCAATGATTTCGCGGTCGAATATGGCCGCATCACCGTCACATCCGAACAGGTGTTCGAGCGCGATCCGGTCAATCTGATCCGCCTCTATCATCTGGCCGACAAGCATGAGCTTGCCATCCATCCCGATGCAACGCGGCTTGTGACGCAATCGCTGAAGCGTATCGACGCCAAGCTGCGCAGCGATCCCGAGGCCAACCGCCTCTTCATCGAAATCCTGACCTCGCGCCACGCGCCCGAGCCCGTGTTGCGCGTGATGAACGAGGCGGGCGTGCTCGGCCGTTTCATCCCGGATTTCGGGCGCATTGTCGCGCTGATGCAGTTCAACATGTATCACCACTACACGGTGGACGAGCATCTGCTGCGCACCGTCGGCATCATGTCGGGCATCGAGTCGGGACGCCTTGCCGAAGACCATCCGGTCTGCGTCGAGATCCTGCCCTCCATCGCCAATCGCACGGCGCTTTATGTCGCGCTGTTCCTGCACGATGTCGCCAAGGGGCGGCCCGAGGATCATTCGATTGCGGGCGCGAAAGTGGCGCGCACTTTGTGCCCGCGTCTTGGCCTGTCGGATGCCGAAACCGAAACAGTCGCCTGGCTGATCGAGAACCATCTCGTCATGTCCAACACCGCCCAGAGTCGCGACCTTTCCGATCCCACAACGATCCGCAATTTTGCAGCCATTGTGCAGACGCTGGAGCGCCTGCGCATGTTGCTCGTGCTCACCGTCTGCGACATTCGCGCGGTGGGTCCGGGTGTGTGGAACGGCTGGAAAGGCCAGTTGCTGCGCACGCTCTATTGGGAGACCGAAGTCGTGATCGCGGGCGGGCATTCCGCCATCGATCGCAAGCAGCGCGTCATTCATGCGCAGGACGATCTGCGCAAGGCGATGCCGGGACTTTCAGATCCCGAATTCGATGCCTATGCCGCGCGCCATTATCCGGCCTATTGGCTCAAGGTCGATCTGCAGAACAAGGTGAAACACGCCAATCTGCTGCGCCTCACCGAAGTCGAAATGCGCTCGCTGGCGACCGAAGTCGCAACCGACGCGTTCCGCGGCGTGACCGAACTGACCGTGATCGCGCCCGATCATCCGCGCCTGCTCTCGATCATCGCGGGCGCCTGTGCGGCGTCGGGAGCCAATATTGTCGATGCGCAGATTTTCACGACGACCGACGGTCTTGCGCTCGACACGATTGCCATCAGCCGCGCCTTCGATCGCGATGAGGATGAGTTGCGCCGCGCCGCGCGTGTGGCGGATGCGATTGAAAAGGCGCTGCGCGGCGAAATTCGTCTCAGCGATGCCATTGCCAACCGCATTGGCGCGCCCAAGGCCGGCGACAAGACCTTCACCCTCGCGCCCGAGGTGACGATCGACAATAATCTGTCCAATCGCTACACGGTGCTCGAAGTCTCCGGGCTCGACAGGCCGGGACTCTTGTTTGACCTCACCGCCGCTCTGTCCAAGCTGAATCTCAATATCGGCTCTGCCCATATTGCGACGTTCGGCGAAAAGGCGGTCGATGTGTTCTACGTCACCGATCTCACCGGCCTGCAGATCACCTCGCCCGGACGTCAGGGCACGATCCGCCGCCATCTTATTGAAGTTTTCGACGGGCCCGCAAAGCCCGCGCCCAAACGCAAGGCCGAGGCTGGTCAGGCTTGATTTTTCAACGCAGCAGTCTGATATGGCCGATGACAGAAGCGAACCCAAGATACCCATGACCGATCCGAAAAACACCGACCACGAACCCGCGCGCGCTCCTCACACCGAGGGCGGAGCTCATGACAGCTCGCTGACCTCCGAGGCCTCGCCGCAATCGCCCATCGGCGAACCCGAGCCCTTTACGGAGCTTGAGAACCTCTATGCGGAAAACGCGGGCCTGAAGGACAAGGTGCTGCGCACCTTGGCTGAAATGGAAAACCTGCGCCGCCGCACCGAACGCGAGGTCTCCGAGGCCAAGACCTATGGCGTGACCTCCTTTGCGCGCGACATGCTGACCTTTGCCGACAATCTTCGCCGTGCAGTCGACAGCGTGCCGGCGGCAGAGCGCGAGGCGGCCAGCGCCGCGCTCAAGACCTTTGTCGAAGGCATCGAACTGACCGAGCGCGATTTTCTGTCCCGCCTGACCCGTCACGGCGTGAAGAAGATCGAGCCGCAGGGCCATAAATTCGATCCCAACATGCACGAGGCCCTGTTTGAAGTGCCCGACCCCTCGGTCGTGGCCGGCACCGTCGTGCAGGTCGTGGAATCAGGCTACGCCATCGGCGAGCGCTGCCTGCGCCCGGCAAAAGTCGGCGTCGCGCGCGGCGGGCCAAAAGCGGCTGCGAGCGAAACCGTAAACTGACGCGTGGCTTATAAAACCCTCTCCCATCGGGAGAGGGCGGACTCGGGGCAAAGCCCCGAGCCGGGTGAGGGGATTGGTCTTTCCGGCTAACGCCAGCACCCCCTCATCAGGTCAGCTTCGCTGACAGCTTCTCCCTCAGGGAGAAGCTGGTGCTGCGCTGCTCACCCGACGCAACGTCAAATTCAGACGCCCGCCCTGGGGCAGCAGCGTCGAGCTTGCGGCCATGATGCGATCGACGCCATGGAAGGCGAGACGCGCCGGGCCTGACAGCATCATCACATCGCCCGATTGCAGCTTGAACGAGCGCGTCGGCGCTTTGCGCTGCGTCCCGCCAATCCGGAACAGGCAAGTATCGCCAAGCGACAGCGAGACGACCGGCGCGTCGAAATCCTGTTCATCCCGATCCTGATGCAGGCCCATGCGCGCCGCTGCATCGTAAAAATTCACGAGACAGGCTTCAGGCAGATGCTTGTAGGGCGAGAGATCGTGCCAGGCGCGCAGGGCAAGCGCCGGGATGGCGGGCCAGAGCGCGCCGGTGTCAGGATGGGTGGATTGATAGCGATAGCCGCCCTTGGCGTCCGAGACCCAGCCGAGCGGTCCGCAATTTGTCATGCGGACCGAAAACTCCTTCCCCGTGCGGGGCATGCGCGGGGTAAACAGCGGGGCGGTCTTCACCGCCTCGCGTAAATTGGCCACGAGCTCTTCCTGTTCGGCCCGGCTGAGATAGCCCGGTGCGTGGAGGAGGCCAGGAACGATCTCGTGCATATCCGACCCTAGCTGATCACATCACGCGTGGTGCAAGACCTGCTTCGACTCGACCGTCGAATCCGCGTTCAGGCGGTAGACCACCGGCACGCCGGTTTCGAGTTCCATGCCCGTGATCGTTTCGGGCGTGGCGCGTTCGAGCACCATGAGCAGCGCGCGCAGGGAATTGCCATGCGCCACCACCACAGTCCGCTCGCCGCGCAGCACGCAGGGCAGGATGTTCTGGCAATAATAGGGAAGCACGCGGGCGAGCGTATCCTTCAGGCTCTCGCCACCGGGCGGGGGCGTGTCATAGGAACGACGCCAGATCATGACCTGCTCCTCGCCCCATTTCACGGCCGCCTCGGCCTTGTTGAGGCCCGACAGATCGCCATAGTCGCGCTCGTTGAGCTGGATGTCCTTGACGACGGGCAGCGATGACTGGCCGAGTTCGTTGAGCACGAGATCGCAGGTGTCCTGCGCGCGCTTGAGGCCAGAGGTGAAGGCCTTGTCGAAGCCGACGCCGATCTTCTTGAGCTCGCGGCCGGCGCTCTTGGCTTCCTCGATGCCGACGGGCGTCAGCTCGGGGTTCTTCCAGCCGGTGAAGAGGTTTTTCAGGTTCCAGTCGCTCTGGCCATGGCGCACGAGCACGAGAAGGCGATCCATTTTCACTCCTGTCTGCTGGTTGGTCGTTCAGATATCGGAAAGGCCGAGCACGTCGGCCATGCTGTAATGGCCGGGCTTGCGGCCATGTGCCCACATGGCTGCCTTTACCGCGCCGCGTGCGAAAATCCCGCGATCTTCGGCCCGATGGGCCAGCTCGATGCGCTCGCCGGTGCCCGCAAACACCACCTGATGGTCACCCACCACCGTGCCGCCGCGCAGCGTTGCAAAGCCGATGTCGCCGGGGATGCGCGCGCCTGTATGGCCGTCGCGCGCGCGCACCGCGCGTGCCCCAAGATCGATGTTGCGACCCTTGGCCGCCGCCTCGCCGAGCAGCAGGGCCGTGCCCGAAGGCGCATCGACCTTCATGCGGTGATGCATTTCGACGATCTCGATGTCGAAATCCTCGCCCAATGTCTGCGCGACCTTTTTCACAAGGCCCGCGAGCAGATTGACGCCAAGGCTCATATTGCCCGAGCGCACGATTGTCGCATGGCGCGCGGCGGCGTCGATCTTCTCGATATCCTCGGCCCCAAGGCCGGTCGTGCCGATGACATGGACGATGCGCGCCTGCGCTGCCAGCGCGGCATAGGCAATGGTGGCGGCTGGACTGGAAAAGTCGATCAGCCCGTCGGCTTTGGCAAGCGCCTCGAGCGGGTCGGAGGTAATCTCGACATTGAGCTTGCCCGCGCCTGCCAGAAGGCCCGCGTCCTGACCCAGCGCAATCGAGCCTTCATGCTCCAGGGCTGCGCAGAGCATGACGCCCGGCGTCTCATGGATGACCTGGACGAGCATACGTCCCATGCGCCCGGCGGCGCCTGCTACGACGAGCCGCATCTCGCTCATGACGATCTCCCTTGGCCTTAACACTTCATGGGCGGTCTATAGCGCCGTGGCCGGCACTTGCAAAGGCAATCCGTCAGGCCATTTGATTGAGGCACGGCACAGCCGTCATGCCAGTGTCACACGGCGGCGCTATCAGAGTTAAGTCATCGAGGTCGGTCCCCGACCGAGACTGATCGCGCCGGGCCGGATGTACGCCCGGCGTTTTTTATTTCAGCAGGCCGCAGCGATCTCCGCCACGATGGCCTGCGCGGCGGCGCGCGGATCTGCTGCCTGCGTCACGGGGCGACCGACCACCAGATGGTCAGCCCCGGCGCGGATAGCCTCTGTTGGCGTCATCACGCGCTTCTGGTCGCCGATGGCCGCCCCTGCGGGCCGGATGCCCGGCGTCACCAGCAGCATGTCGGGGCCAACGAGCGTCCGCATGGCCTTGGTTTCCTCAGCCGAGAGAATGAGGCCGTGGATGCCGGCGGCTTGCGCCTGTTTTGCGCGGCGCGCGACGAGATCGGCGACGCTCAGTCCATAGCCTGCTTCGGCGAGATCGGCATCGTCATAGGAGGTCATGACGGTGACGGCGAGGAGCTTCATTCTGGATGCGCCCAGCGCGCCCGCCGCCGCCTTCATCGTCTGCGGGAAGGCGTGGATGGTGAGAAAGGTCGCGCCTATGGAGGCGACCTGTTCGGTCGCGCGCGCGACGGTGTTGGGGATGTCGTGCAGCTTGAGGTCGAGAAAGACCTGCTTGCCGTCAGCAATCAACCGCTCGGCCAGCGCAAGCCCGCCGCCATAGGTCAGCTCAAGGCCGATCTTGTAGAAGCTCACCGCATCCCCCAGCCGGGCGACCATGGCCTGCGCCGCGGCGGTGTCGGAAAGATCGAGCGCGACAATCAGGCGGTCGCGGGGGGAAAGCGTCTCTGCCATGGGAAAAATCCGGGTCGGACAAAAGATGGCCCCTGATGCACGCCAGCGCGCGCGCTGTCGAGAGCGCGGCTGGGTTTTTATCAGGCTTGCTCAGTCCGGGGTTTTCTCGGCGGTCGTCCGGCGTCGGGCGGTTTCGCTGATGGCGACCTTGGAGAGCTCGCCGCGCGCCTTGTCCGTGCGCAGGCGGATTTCCGTCTCGACGCGGGCGCGGGTCTCGCGAAATTCGAGCTTCACCTTGTCGCGGCCCGCCTTGAGCCTGTGGATCAAGGTCGCCTCGGGGCGGAGCCGCTGGCCGGCAACCTCCAGAGCCGGGCGATAAACCCAGACGCGCGCAGGCGGCAGGTTGAGCCAGACGGGGGGCGAGACTTCGGCGGCAAAATCCACCGGCCGACAGCCCTTTGGCTTTTTGGGCATGGGCGAGGCGAGGCCATAGGTGAATTGCACGAATCGCCCGGTGGGGGGCATCAGCGCAAAAGCATCGGAAAGCAGCGCAAGGCGTTCAGCATCCGGCATATTGAGCAAAGGCAGGCTGGAGACTACGGCTGCCACCGGCCCCTCGAGGCGTCCGGCCAGCGTCTCGCGCAGGCGCACTGCATCACCCTGAATGACGGTCGAGCGCGGAAAACGCCGCTCAAGCAGGCGGCAGAATGCGGCGTCAAATTCGACCAGCACGAGGCGCTCGGGCGCAACACCGCGCTGGATCAGCGCCTGGGTGACAGGGCCGGTGCCCGGGCCGAGCTCGATGACGAGACCCTCCTGCGCCGGATCGACATGACGCGCCATCATGCGGGCGAGAAAACGGCCCGAGGGAGAGACAGCGCCAGCCGTGCGGGGATTGTCGAACCAGGCGCGAATGAATCGCGCCTCATCGGCAAAGCTGGCTTGGCCATGGCTCTGCTTCGCAGCGACTGCCTTTGCAAGTCCTGCGTCGTGCGGGCCCTTGGCCTTGCTGCGCACCTTGGATTCGGCGCGATTCTGATTGAGACGCAAGAGGGATACCCCGAATGTCAGGCTGACACAGTCGCATCACAAGGCGCGCAACGTCAAGAAACGTGCCTGCCTGCAAAGCTGAAGTTCGTCCGACAGGTTACTGCGCGCCTGTCAGAAATTCCTTCATGCGACTGAAGAAGCCGGATGATTCGGGATGCGTCTTGTTTGACGATTCCGTTTCGAACTCCGCCAGCAATTCGCGCTGGCGCTTGGTGAGATTCTGCGGCGTCTCTACATTGGCCTGAACATAGAGGTCGCCGACTTCGCGCGACCTTAGCACAGGCATGCCCTTGCCCTTGAGCTTGAATTGTTTGCCCGACTGCGTGCCGTCGGGAATTTTCACCTTGGCCTCGGCCCCATCGACCGTGTGCACGGTGAATTCGCCGCCCAGCGCCGCCTGTACCATGCTGATGGGCACGCGGCAGAAGAGATCGGCCCCGTCGCGCTGGAAGAAGGGATGGGCCTTCATCGACAGGAAAATATAGAGATCGCCCGCCGGGCCGCCGCGCAGTCCAGCCTCGCCCTCGCCAGCCAGACGAATGCGCGTGCCATCCTCGACACCGGCCGGAATATTGACCGAGAGCGAGCGCTCGCGCGTCACGCGGCCTGCGCCCTGGCAGGAGGCGCAGGGATTTTCGATCGTCTCGCCACGGCCCTGACAGCTCGGGCAAGTGCGTTCGATGGCAAAAAAACCCTGCTGCGCGCGCACGCGGCCAATGCCTCCGCATGTGGCGCATTGCTTGGGCTTGGAGCCGGGCTTGGCGCCCGAGCCCGAACAGGCCTCGCAGGACATCAGGCTCGGCACTTTCACCGTCGCCGTCTTGCCGCGGAAAGCCTCTTCCAGCGTGATTTCCAAATTGTAGCGCAGGTCGGACCCGCGCTCGCGACCGGTCGAGCGGCCGCGACGGCCACCCCCGCCCATCATGTCGCCGAAGAGATCGTCGAAAATATCGGACATGGAGGAGGCGAAGCCATCGCCCATGCCGCCTTGCCCGCCGCCGCCATTTTCAAAGGCGGCATGGCCGAAGCGGTCATAGGCCCCGCGCTTCTGGCCATCGGAGAGGCATTGATAGGCCTCGTTCAATTCCTTGAATTTGGATTCTGCGGCGGCATCGCCCGGATTGCGGTCCGGGTGATATTGCATCGCGAGCTTGCGGAAAGCTGCCTTCAGCTCCGCCTCGGTCGCCGTCCGGCTCACGCCAAGAGTTTCGTAAAAGTCAGCCTTGGCCATATTCAGTCCGTCCCCGTCCGTCCTCATAATCCATCTGGCGCCTCAGGTCCGTCGATCTGCGCCAGAATGGCTTTAAGCATCATAAACAGAGATGGAAGATCATCTCTCACTGTTTGCCAGATGATTGGAAAATGCAAAGTCTCATAGCCGGGGTCGTGGTCGCTCACAAAGACGTCGCCTCCGCGAGCACGCGGTTCTTGATCCGGCGGTGCAGTTCATCTGCGAGAACCACATCGACAGGTACACTGAGCATGGACTCAAGCTCGTCCTGCAGACCGCCCAACGTGAAAAGACTCGTCCCCGGCAGCGCATCGACCAGCAGGTCGAGATCGCTCTCGTCCGTGTCGTCGCCATGTAGCACGGAACCGAACACGCGCGGGTTCGCAATCGTGGGGTAGCGCTGAATGACAGCCCGCACCGCCTCCCGATGTTTCTCAAGCGCGACCGACGGTTTCACGTTTCGCTCAAGCCCCGTGTCCTGACAAAAAGGGGCGGGCAGGAAAATCCCGCCCGCTCCTGAAGCTTATCAGGCCGACTTCTTCTTGTCGTCGCCGCCGACTTCCTTGAAGTCCGCATCGATGACGTCATCCTTGTGTGCGTCGTGGGCGTCATGCGCGCCGCCTGCGGCTGCGCCTTCAGCGCCGCCCTCGGCTCCCTGCTGGGCCTTGTACATGGCCTCGCCGAGCTTCATCGACGCCTGCACGAGTTCGTTGGTCTTGGCCTTGATGTCCTCAAGATCGGCGCCCTCGAGCGCGCTCTTCAGGCCGGTGACAGCAGCTTCGATCGCGCTTTTGTCAGCGGCAGAAACCTTGTCGCCATGTTCGGCGATGGATTTCTCGGCCGAGTGGATCATGGATTCAGCCTGGTTCTTGGCGTCCACCATTTCACGGCGCGACTTGTCCTCGGCCGCGTTCAGCTCGGCATCCTTGACCATTTTTTCGATGTCGGCGTCAGAGAGCCCACCCGAAGCCTGGATGCGGATCTGCTGTTCCTTGTTGGTGGCCTTGTCCTTGGCCGTCACATTGACGATGCCGTTGGCGTCAATGTCGAAGGTCACTTCCACCTGCGGCATGCCGCGCGGGGCCGGCGGCAGGCCGACGAGATCGAACTGACCGAGCATCTTGTTGTCGGCGGCCATTTCGCGCTCGCCCTGGAAGACGCGGATGGTGACAGCCGTCTGGTTGTCCTCGGCCGTCGAGAACACCTGGCTCTTCTTGGTCGGGATCGTCGTATTGCGGTCGATGAGGCGCGTGAACACGCCGCCCAGCGTCTCGATGCCGAGCGAGAGCGGGGTCACGTCGAGCAGCAGAACGTCCTTCACGTCGCCCTGCAGAACGCCCGCCTGCACGGCCGCGCCGATGGCCACGACTTCGTCAGGATTGACGCCCTTGTGGGGCTCCTTGCCGAAGAAGGACTTCACGATTTCCTGCACCTTGGGCATGCGGGTCATGCCACCCACCAGAACGACTTCGTCGATCTGGGCGGCGGTAACGCCGGCATCCTTGAGCGCCTTCTTGCAGGGCTCGATGGTCTTCTGGATGAGGTCGTCGACGAGGGCCTCATATTTCGCGCGCGTCAGTTTCAGCGCGAGATGCTTGGGGCCCGAGGCATCGGCGGTGATGTAGGGCAGGTTGATGTCGGTCTGGGCAGCCGAGGAAAGCTCGATCTTCGCCTTTTCGGCGGCTTCCTTCAGGCGCTGCAGGGCGAGCTTGTCCTTGGTGAGGTCAATGCCCTGCTCTTTCTTGAATTCGGCTGCGAGGAATTCGACAAGGCGCATGTCGAAATCTTCACCGCCGAGGAAGGTGTCGCCATTGGTCGACTTCACCTCGAAGACGCCGTCGCCGATTTCGAGGATCGAGACGTCGAACGTGCCGCCGCCAAGGTCATAGACCGCGATCGTGCCGGAGCCCTTCTTGTCGAGACCATAAGCAAGGGCTGCCGCAGTCGGCTCGTTGATGATGCGCAAGACCTCGAGACCCGCGATCTTGCCGGCATCCTTGGTGGCCTGGCGCTGCGCATCGTTGAAATAGGCCGGAACGGTGATGACGGCCTGCGTCACGGTCTGGCCGAGATAGGCCTCGGCGGTTTCCTTCATCTTCTGCAGGGTGAAGGCCGAGATCTGCGAGGGCGAATATTGCTTGCCGTCGGCGGTGACCCAGGCGTCGCCATTGCCGCCCTTGGAAATCTGGTAGGGGACGAGGGACATGTCCTTCTGCGTCATCGGATCTTCAAAGGTGCGGCCGATCAGGCGCTTGATCGCGAAGAAGGTGCGCTCGGGATTGGTCACGCCCTGGCGCTTGGCCGGCTGACCAACGAGGCGCTCGCCGTCATCGGTAAAGGCGACGATGGAGGGGGTCGTGCGCGCACCCTCTGCGTTTTCGATCACCTTCGGCGTGGTGCCGTCCATCACCGCGACGCAGGAATTGGTGGTGCCGAGATCGATGCCGATGACTTTAGCCATGTTACTCATCCTTAAGCTTGGCGAGACCCGCGGACCCCGAAGCGATCCGGTGATGGATGGTTCCAAACCCCTCGCAAGAAGGGTTTTTCGCCATCCGGGTCCCCGATGGTTGTTGATGTTGGTTTGCGGTGCAAAACCGCAAGCGTGATCCGGATATAGGAGCCGCCCCGCAGCGCTGCAAGCATCCGGCAGCACCGATCAAGGTCGATTCTGTCACGAATTTCGGTTCGCTTACCCCAAGGGTAAAGAGCCTGTGATGAAATCACACAAAAATAGGCCCGGCCGGCAGCAAGGGCCGGGCCCTTCCCCCGCTCAAGGGCGGGAGAAGGGATGTTTGGCGTTTCAGACGCGGTTGACGCTCAGGCCGAGCTTGGGCGGCTTGTTGAGCGTCTGGAAGATGACGCAATAGCGCTCGGTGAGCTTGATCAGCGAGGCGATCTGCTCCTCGGAGGCGTCGGTGTCGAGGTCGAAGGTCAGGCGGATCTCGCGGAAACCGACGGGCGCTTCGCGATCCACGCCCAGCGTGCCGCGGAAATCGAGGTCGCCCTCGGCCCGCACCGTGCCGGACTTGAGCGGAATATCCAGCGCGGTTGCGACCGCCTTCAGCGTCACGCCCGCGCAGGCGACGAGCGCCTCCAGCAGCATGTCGCCCGAGCAGAGTTCCGCGCCCGTGCCGCCGGTGGCTGGATGCAGGCCCGCAACGGCAAGCGCGCGGCCCGTCTCGACCTTGCAGGCGATCTTGGATTCGTCCAGCGTGCCATGCGCCTTCAGCGTGATGACGGCGGCGTCGGGATCGTTCTTGTACTTGTCCTTGTAGGGCGCCTGCATGGCGCGCAGTGCATTGGCATCCATAGGTGCTCTCCTGCTTTAGATGTGAAACCCGGTGGCGTGGCTTACCACCAGCCGGCAGCCTGTGTCGCCTTGTTACCACCCGCCGGATTGGGCTGGGTCAGCGAACCATCGAGCGCGTTGAGGACAACGCGCTTGGCTTCTGCGAATTCGGGGGACAGACGGTCGCGCGGGCGCGGCAGATCGAGCGGAATATCCGCAAAGATCCGGCCCGGACGCGGTTGCAGCACAATGGCGCGGTCGGCCAGGGCGACCGCCTCCTCGACATCATGTGTGACAAGCACCAGCGTCGGGCGATGAGCGTCCCAGAGCGCCAGCAGATGGTCCTGCAACGAGGCGCGGGTCAAGGCATCGAGCGCCGAGAAGGGCTCATCGAGCAGCAGGGCTTTCGGGTTGGCGACAAGCGCGCGCACGATGGCGACGCGCTGGGCCTGGCCGCCCGACAATTCACGCGGCCAGCGCGGACCATAGCCCGACAGGCCGACGCGCAGCAGGGCTTCATCCACGCGCTGGTCGCGTTCCCCTTTGGGCAGATGGTCGAGGCCGAAGGCAATGTTTTGCGCAACCGTGAGCCAGGGCAGGAGGCGGGGCTCCTGAAACACGATGCCGACAGCCGGATGGGGTGCTGCAATCGTCTCGCCATCGATGGCGACCGCGCCCGCGCTGGGCATTTCAAGCCCGCAGATAAGGCGTAGCAGGGTGGTCTTGCCACAACCGGAGCCGCCGACCAGAGCGACGATCTCGCCGGCGTTCACGCAAAGCGAAACGTGGTCGAGCGCTTGGGTTCCGTTGGGATAGGTCTTGCAGAGATGATCGAGCGTCAGCATCGGGTCACTGGGTCCTCGAATGCGAATCCTGCCACGACAGGAAGGGCCGCGCGCCGATCACGATCAGCCAGTCGCCCAATTTGCCGAGCACGGCAAAGGCGATGATGGCGGCCAGAATCTGGGCCGGTTTGCCAAGCTGCTGGCCATCGACGAGCAGATAGCCGAGGCCCTCCGACGCGCCCATGATTTCGGCGGCGACGACAAACATGAAGCCGAGGCCGAGCCCCGAGCGGATGGCGATGATGAAATCGGGCAGAATGGCGGGCAGCAGCACGCGGCGCACGAGTGACAGGCGCGACAGGCGGAAAGCGCGGCCAACTTCCACGATCTTGCGATCGACATTGGCGATTGCCGCCATGACGCCGAGATAGACGGGGAAGAAAACGCCGACCGCGATAAGGGCGACTTTCGAGCTTTCGAAAATGCCGAGCCAGAGGATGAACAAAGGCACCCAGGCCAGCGAGGGAATGGCGCGCAGCGCCTGCAATGTCGGATCGAGCAGGCGGCGCGCGGCACGCGAGGCGCCGGTGAGTGCGCCAAGCCACATGCCGATGAGCGCGCCAAGTCCGAAGCCCGCCAGCACACGCGCAAGCGTTGCGATGACATGGGTCAGAAGCTCGCCGCTGCGTGCCAGCTCCCACAGGGTTGCCAGAATTTTGCTCGGCGGAGGCAGGAGGCGGCCCTGCACAAGGCCTGCACGGAAAGCGCCTTCATAGGCAATGGCGGTGACAAGCGGCAGGATGATGCCGACCGCGAAGGACGAGCCAAACAACGAAAAAAGGCGCGCACCCGGGGTGCGCGCTGTCAGATCGTGGGTCGATGCCGTTTCGAGCGTTCCGGCTTCGCTCATCGGATCTCCGGGGCAAGGGACACTGCGGCGGCAAGCCTGGGCCTGCCGCCGGAAGCCAGCCTTCTAGCCTTACTTTGCGGTGACCGCAAAGCGTGTATCGATCAAGGCGGCGGTTATCGCCTTCACGTCGACCTCGGGCTTGACGACGCCGGCCTTCTGAAGGGCGAGGCCCGCCTGCAGGATGGTCTCGCTGGTGGCAGGCGTGATGGTCGCATTGGTCAGATCGGTGCGCTCGAGCTGGCGGGCGATGACAGGCTCGGGCAGCTTGGTTTCGGTGACCAGCGCCTTCTTCAAGGCGTCGGGATTGGCGCGCGCCCAGATGCGGGCTTCCTCATAGACCTTGAGCACGCGCTTCACGAGCTCGGGGTTCTTGGCGGCAAAGTCGTCGCGGGTGTTGAGCACGCCCCAGGTATTGTCCTCGGCCTTGCGATAGAGAAGCTTTGCGCCCTCTTCAACTTCGGCCTGCGCCATGATCGGATCAAGCCCCGCCCAGGCATCGACATCGCCGCGCACCAGCGCGGTCTTGCCATCGGCATGTTGCAGGAGAACGAGCTTCACGTCCTTCTCGGTCAGGCCGGCCTTGTCGAGCGCGCGCACCAGGAAGATGTGCGGATCGGTGCCGCGCGTGACGGCGATCTTCTGGCCCTTGAGGTCTTCGACCTTGGTGAATTTGCTATCGCCGCGCACAACCAGCGCCGTCCATTCGGGGCGCGAGAAAATGCCGACCGCCTTGACCGGATTGTCATTGATGCGCGCAATCAGCGCGGCCGCGCCCGCCGTCGAGCCAATGTCGAGCGAGCCGGCGTTGAGGAATTCGAGCGCCTTGTTCGAGCCCGCCGAAAACACCCAGCGCACGGCGATCTTGTCCTTCTCGAACTCCTTCTCGAGGAGCTTCTGGTCCTTGATGACGAGCGAGAGCGGATTGTAGGTCGCGTAATCGACGCGGATTTCGCTGACCTGAGCGAAGGCAGGCGCGGTGGCGGAAAGGGCAAGCGCAAGGCCGGTGGCCAGGGTTGCGGAAAGAGCGCTGCGGCGGCTGATCGTGAACATGGGCAAAAGCCTCCCTGAAAGAAAGAAAGCCCTGCCTGTCGCAAGCGGGCCGTGTTTCTTTTCTAGGACGTAGCGTTCTTTATGTCAAACAGCCCGTACAGACGTGTGGATTATTTTAAATTACAGATATAAACGTAATTAAGATCTGCTGCCTAAGGCCTGCAGCATTGCCCCGCCTCCCAGCCGATGATCGCCTGTTTGCGCACCAGCCCCCAGTGATATCCCGTCAGCGCGCCCGAGCGGCCGATGACCCGGTGGCAGGGCACGACGAAGGAAATCGGGTTGCGCCCTACCGCAGCCCCCACGGCGCGCGCTGCGCCGGGCCGACCAATGTCGGCGGCAATATCGGAGTAGGTCGTTGCCGCGCCAAGCGGGATTTTCAGCAACGCCTGCCAGACCTGCAATTCAAAATCAGATCCGATCAGCACGATGCGCAGCGGCTGCTTTGCCTGCCACAGGTCCGGCTCGAACGCACGGCGGACAAAAGGTGCGCTTGCTGCCTGATCTTCATGAAAGGTCGCGCGCGGCCAGCGCCGGCGCATATCCTCCAGCGCCCCTGCGCGCCCGGCGGTATCGACAAAGCCCATGCCGGCAAGACCGCGTGGCGCGACCACGGCAAGGGCCTCGCCGAAGGGGGAGGGATGAAAACCATAGGCGAGCGAGAGCCCCGCGCCGCCCGCCTTGAACTCGCCGGGCGTCATCGCTTCCTGCGTCACGAAAAGATCATGCAGGCGGCCTGGCCCCGAAAATCCGAGTTCAAGCGAAGCCTCAAGCAGCGAGGCCTTGTCGCGCAATAATCTGCGCGCATGGTCGAGCGTCACCGCCTGCAAGAAAGCCTTGGGAGTGAGGCCCGCCCAGCGCTGGAAGAGATGATGGAGATGGGAGGCCGAAACGCCGACATGGGCCGCGATTTCCACCACCTGCGGCTGGCGCTTGGCCTGCGCGCCGATAAATTCGAGCGCCGCGCGAACCCGCGCATAATCTGCGCCCTGCGGCGTGTCGTCGGTGACGGGGGAAATCTCGAGCGCCTGCATGTCTCGCCTTTGGGTCAGGGCGTCATCTTGCGCGCAGCCGATGTGCCCCGCCACCCGAAAGCTGCTCTGCGCGTCAATTAAAGCGCGGGCCGCGCCGCGCCTCGGCGAGCGCCCTGGCGAGATCTGATGCAAATTCCGCCTTGGCATCGGGCGCGAGAAAATGGGCGACCTCGACTTGCATGCCGCGTGAGGCGACTGCGAGTTTTTGCAGTCCGTATTCCTCGTCTTCCTCGCGCTCAAGTCGCACCCAGAGCGGGTTGAAACGCCAATCCGCGCGTGCGCCCTTGGCGTTGACGCGCGCCAGATGCAGCTCCAGCGGGGTCAGGGTCACATCCTCATAAGCGCGTGCATCGCGGAAATTTGCCCGGAAGGCGACATAGATCAGCGCCACATCGAGCCCCATGAAACCGGCCACCGGCCACGCGCCGAGCAGCAGGAAGGGCAGCGCGGTGGCAAGCCCCGCGAGCCCGATGATGATGAGCAGCAGGTGGAAATGCCTGCGCGAAAGCGACCGGTGCGGGGTTAGCCGCGCGCTGAAAAGTTGTGTCTGGGCCGGAGAAGACGCGTCCAAGGTTCGCCTCGCAAGGTCTGGGTTTGTGCGATTGCGCTCTTGCCCTTTATAACGCGGCCATGCGCACGAAAAAGAGCCCCTCCGCGATCAAATCTCCGCTGCCCGCCAAGAAGCCGGCGGCAGCCAAGCCCAGAGGCAAACGCAAGCCCGTCGGTCCGGCCGTGGTGCAGGAGATCTTCACGCGCTTTCGCGCCGCCAATCCCGAGCCCAAGGGCGAGCTCGAACATGTGAACCCGTTCACCTTGCTCGTGGCCGTGGTGCTTTCGGCGCAGGCGACCGATGTCGGCGTCAACAAGGCGACCCGCGCGCTCTTTGCCATTGCCGACACGCCGGAAAAAATGGTCGCGCTGGGCGAGGATGTCATTCGCGAATATGTCAAAACCATCGGGCTTTTTCGCAACAAGGCGAAGAATGTCTATCTGCTCTCGCAGATCCTTATCGAAAAATACGGCAGTCAGGTGCCGTGCGAGCGCGAGGCGCTGGAGACCTTGCCCGGCGTTGGCCGCAAGACTGCCAATGTCGTGCTCAACATGGCGTTTGGCCAGCCGACCATTGCGGTCGACACGCATCTCTTCCGGGTCTCGAATCGCATTCCCCTGGCGCTCGGCAAGACGCCGCTGGCGGTCGAACTTGGCCTTGAAAAGATCATTCCGGCCGAGTTCAAGCGCCATGCCCATCACTGGCTCATTTTGCACGGGCGCTATGTATGCAAGGCGCGGCGACCCGAATGTGGGCGCTGCATCATTTCAGACTTGTGCACATCCCCTGAAAAGCTCGTCTGAGGTCTAACTTCGCAGGCGACCTATGCCATGCTAGGCGTGTGTTTGTGTGTTTGAACGTTCCAATTTTTCGTATTTGCGCGGAGCCGCAGCCGATGCTCGGACCTGTCGATCTTGCCGACTGGACCTATGACGAGTGTGACCTGATCTCGGCTCTGTTGCGCCGACATGATGCTATTCATGCCATTGCATGCGGGGCGGATGCCAGGGCCAGCGCTTTCCCCCTTCACCTGCGCGATCGCGCCTGCCGCTTCGCGCGGCAGGAGGGGCTGGGGTTCGACGATCTCTGCGCCTTGGCTGAAGCCGTCGGCTACCGGCTGGAGCGCGCCGCTTAAGGTCAGCGCGTCAGATAAAGGCCGGCCAATCCCGCGACGCCGACGACGATGCGCCACCAGGCGAAGAAGATGAATCCGTGTTTCGACACGAATTGCAGGAAGCCGCGCACGACGAAAAGTCCGCTGATAAAGGCCGCAACAAAACCGATGACGATGAGCATCGTGTCGTTGAAATCCAGCAACTTGTAATTCTTGAACAGGTCATAGGCGAAAGCCCCGGCCATGGTCGGCATGGCGAGGAAGAAGGAAAATTCCGCCGCCGCCCTTTTGCTCGCGCCAAACAGCATGGCGCTGACAATGGTCGCGCCCGAGCGCGAAACACCTGGCACCATGGCGAGGCACTGGCAGAGGCCGACGAGAAAAGCCGTGCCGATGGGCATGTCCATGGCGTCGTCAAAGCGGGGCTTGGGCGCAAGATCGTCCACAGCCAGCAACACGAGCCCGCCCGCGATCAGCATGGTGCAGACGATGAGCGGGTTGAACAAGACCTCCTTGATGAGCGAATGGGCCAGCGCGCCGACAATCGCGGCCGGCAAAAAGGCCAGCAGCACGGCAAGGACAAATCGCCGCGCCTTGGGGTCGTCGCGCAGGCCAAGCACGATGGAGATGATCTTTTTGGCATAGACCAGCAGGATCGCGAGGATCGCGCCCAGCTGCACCAGAACCTCGAAGCTTTTGCCTTTGGATTCGAAGCCGAGAAAATGACCCACGAGGAGAAGATGACCGGTGGAGGAGACAGGCAGGAATTCTGTCAGGCCTTCGATGCCGCCCAGGACGAGCGCTTTCAGGGCTTCCGGCAGGGTCATTCATCTCTCCTTCTGCGGGGCGGATTGTCTATACTTGGGCGCGGCTGCATGGCTGACATGCCAGACACAAGGCGCGATTCGGGTTGTGACCCGCGCCCTGCGGTTCTATACGGGGCCGCAACATCATTCCACCTCGACTGCGCCGCCTTTTCATCCAAGGCTTTGGCGTGGCTGTCGCGGGGCAGGATCAGTCCGGATCATTATGGCGCAATTGTATCACCATCCACTTTGCCCGCACTCGCGTTTCATCCGTGTGGCGCTCAGTGAATATGGCATTGAGCCCGAATTGATCGAGGAACGCAGTTTCGAGCGCCGCCACGAGTTCCTTTTGCTCAATCCCGCGGCCACCACCCCGGTTCTGACCGATGGCGCACATATGCCTGCCGTGCCGGGCGCTGGCATCATTGCCGAATATCTCGACGAGACGCGCGGGCTGGCGCTTGGGCCCCGTCGCCTGCTGCCTGACGATCCGGCCGGGCGCGTCGAAGTGCGTCGCCTGATGGACTGGTTCAATGTGAAATTCTTCGCCGAAGTCTCGCAATGGCTGGTGAATGAGAAGGTCTACAAGCGCCAAATGCCGATGACCCAGGGCGGGGGCGCGCCCGACATGGAGCTGGTGCGTGCCGCACGCGCCAATATCCGTTATCATATGCGCTACATCGGCTGGCTGACGGGCTCGCGCAACTGGCTCGCGGGCGACCGCATGACCTATGCGGATCTGGCCGCGGCGGCTCACCTTTCGAGCGTGGATTTCCTGGGCGACGTGCCATGGAGCGAGGACGAAGCGGCAAAGCACTGGTACGCGCGCGTGAAATCGCGCCCGTCCTTCCGCGGGATTCTGAACGACCGGCTGCCGGGGATGACGCCCTCGCCGGTCTATGCGGACCTCGATTTCTGACCGCCCGCTTTCTGGAGCGCCTGCGCGCCCGCGCCCTTGAACTTGGCTTCGACGTCTGTCGGATCGTCAAGCCCGACGCCATTCCCGATGCCCGCGAACGCCTGAACGCCTGGCTCGCCAAAGGCGCGCATGGCGACATGGGCTGGATGGAAGAGACAGCCGAGCGCCGCGCCGATCCGCGTGTGCTGTGGGAGGAGGTCTCCTCCATCATCATGCTCGGCATGAATTACGGGCCCGATGCCGATCCGCGCGCGGTGCTCGCCGAGCCCGACAAGGGCGCTGTCTCGGTCTATGCGCGCCATCGCGATTATCATGACCTTGTGAAGGGACGGCTGAAAATGCTGGCCTCTTTCATCGCGGGCGAAGCGAAGAACGCCCCGGCGCTCGGCCTCAAGGTGTTTGTCGATACGGCTCCGGTGATGGAAAAGCCGCTGGCTGCCGCCGCCGGGCTTGGCTGGCAGGGCAAGCATACCAATCTGGTCTCGCGCGACTTTGGCTCCTGGCTTTTTCTGGGCTCGATCTTTCTGACCCTCGATCTGCCTGCCGATGCGCCTGAAGTGGATCATTGCGGCTCCTGCCGCGCCTGCCTCGATGCCTGTCCGACGCAGGCCTTTCCCGCGCCCTATCAACTCGATGCGCGGCGCTGCATTTCCTATCTCACGATCGAGCATCATGGGCCGATTCCAGCCGAATTTCGCGTCGCCATGGGCAATCGCATTTACGGCTGCGACGATTGCCTGGCCGCCTGTCCCTGGAACAAATTTGCGCAGGTCGCGCGCGAAGCAAAATTGCAGGCGCGCGACGATTTGCGCGCGCCCGATCTCGATGCGCTGGCTGGCCTCGATGACGCGGGTTTCCGCGCCTTTTTCTCAGGCTCGCCGATCAAGCGCATTGGGCAAGCGCGCTTCTTGCGCAATCTGCTCGTTGCCATCGGCAATTCTGGCCAGGCGCATCTGCGGCCGCGTGTGATTGAAAATCTCGGCCATCCCGATCCGCACGTGCGCGCCATGGCGGTGTGGGCGGCGGGGCGTCTCTTCGATCATCTTGCGCTCGAAGCCCTTGCGCGCGAACATGCTGGCGAAGACAACGCGGATGTGGCGCGCGAATGGAACGATGCGCTGCTGTTTGCGCGCGAGCGGGTGCAGACGCCATGAATATTCTGATCTTCGGGCTTGGCTTTTCCTCCGCCGCTTTCGTTGCGCGCCATGGTGGGGCCTTCAGCAATGTCACAGGCACCGTGCGCAGCGCCGAGAAAGCTGCGCGCTTGAGGCAGCCAGGCCTCACGCCGCTTGTCTTTTCCGATGCGCAGGTCGATGTGGATCTGCCGCGTGCCATCGCGCAAGCCGATGTCATTCTCCTGTCCGTCCCGCCCGATGCGCAGGGCGATCCCGTCCTGCGGGTCTTTGGTGAAAAGATAGCTGCGGCGCAGGCGCTTTCACGCATCGTCTATCTCTCGACCGTCGGCGTCTATGGCGATCATGCTGGCGCATGGATTGAAGAGGATACGCCGGTGCGCCCAGTCGCTGAACGCTCGCATGCGCGCCTTGTCGCGGAGCAAGGCTGGCAAAGGCTGGCGGAGGCGGCTGGCGTCCCGCTCGATATCTTGCGGCTGTCGGGCATTTATGGGCCGGGGCGCAATGCCCTGGTTGCGCTCAGGCAGGGCACGGCCAAGCGGCTCATCAAGCCGGGCCAGGTGTTCAATCGAATCCATGTCGAGGATATTGCCGACGCTATTTACGCCTGTATTGCAGGCGGCTTGCCGGGCGCAATTTATAATGTGACCGATGACGAGCCCGCGCCGCCTCAGGATGTCGTGGCATTTGCCGCCGAACTTCTGGGTGTTCCGCCGCCGCCCGAAACAGATTTTGCCACCGCGCAACTCAGCCCGATGGCGCGCAGTTTTTATGGCGAGAACAAGCGCGTCTCCAATGCGCGCATCAAGCGCGATTTGGGCTTTGTCTTTGCGCACAAGACCTATCGCGAAGGTCTGCGCGCCTTGCATGCCGCAGGCGAGGGGCTCTGAAGGTCAGCCTTAAGCCGCGCGTGCTGCAGGTGAGAAATGCTCCAGATATTTGGCGTCGATCTCGGCTACCGGCATGATGACGAGCACATCGACCGTGCCAAACTGGCGGTCCACCACAGCGCCTGCGCCAAATTTTGCACCCACGCGCAAATAGCCGCGCACCAGTGTCGGCAAGGCGTCGAGCGCGCGGCGCAGATCGAGCGCCTCGCGCGACATCATGTTCATGTCGACATGGCGTTCGGGGAGCGCAGAAGCCGCCCACTCGCCGCTGGCCTGCGCGTGATGATGCAGAAAACTCAGCGGCAAGGCGAGCGCCAGCGGATTGACCCCCGCAAATGACGCGCAGCCGATCATCGCGTCGATGCGATAATGCTGCATATAGGCGGCAATCCCGCGCCAGAGCAGTTCAATCGATTTTTTGGAGCGATATTCGGGCGCGACGCAAGAGCGGCCGAGTTCCAGAAAGCGCTTGCCCGCATGGCGCGCCAGCAGCGGGGCAATGTCGAATTCCTGCGCACTGTAGAAGCCGCCATGGGCGTCGGCGACCGATTGGCGAAGCAGCCGATACGCGCCCACAACTTTCGGCTTCACCTGCCCGAGGCGATTGCGCGCGGCGTGATCGATGACAAGCAGATGATCGCAGATGCGGTCAAACGGGCAGATATCGCGCCGTGCAAGGCTCGACCGGCGATCGGCAAGCGCGTGGCCCTCTTCAAAAAAGACCTTGTAGCGCAGCCTCTGCGCCTTGCGGATGTCCTTCTTGGTCGTGGCGAGGCGCACTTCGAGCGCACCCATGCGGCCCAGCGAGGGATCGAGCGTGCCATGATTGCGCACCGTACGGGACTTGATCGGAGGCAGGGTGCGGATGGCGCCGGCAAGTCCTGCGCCCCAAACCTGTTTCAGCGCCTTTGTCTGAACATCCCAAAGAGTCATTGTCCCGCCTCCGCTGTGAGGCAAGAGACATCACAGCTTGCCGAAGCTTTTATGACACTTGCCGCTCAGCTTCCAGCTCATGCCGCCTCCGCTGCGCCGGAGGATTGACCGCGATAGGACAGGGCTTCGGCAATATGGATGCGCGTCACCTGCTCGGTCGCATCGAGATCGGCCAGTGTGCGCGCGAGTTTGAGCACGCGATGGAAACCGCGCGCGGTCAGGCGCATCCGGTCGGCGGCCTCGCGAATGAGCTTCTGTCCGGCGGGGTCGGGGGCTGCGATGGTCTCGATCACATGGGCGGGCGCGGCGCTGTTGGCGGG
Organism: Beijerinckiaceae bacterium; assembly: GCA_947370975.1. Lineage (GTDB taxonomy): Bacteria > Pseudomonadota > Alphaproteobacteria > Rhizobiales > Beijerinckiaceae > Terripilifer. The sequence continues at coordinate 74,328 of CANBNG010000005.1, read as the reverse complement.
CAAATGGGGCAGGCCGAGGTCTGCGAATCGCTGCCGCTGGATGGCCCGCGCGCGCTCCACACGCGCTGCGACTTCGGCCGAACCTTCGGCAGCGGGCGGGAGCAGAAGTTCGGCGGCGGAGACCGCCGGGACTTCGATGGCAAGGTCGAACCGGTCGAGCAGCGGCCCCGAGAGTCGCGCCTGATATTGAGCCATGCAGCGGGCGTTGGGCTGGCGCTTGCAAGCATAGCCCGGATCGGTCGCATGTCCGCAGCGGCAGGGGTTCATGGCCGCCACCAGCTGGAAGCGGGCGGGATAGGTGACGCGGTGGTTGGCGCGTGAAATCGCAACCTCGCCGGTCTCGATGGGCTGGCGCAGACTGTCGAGCGTCTGCATGGAAAATTCCGGCAATTCGTCGAGAAAAAGCACGCCGTGATGGGCAAGCGACACCTCGCCCGGTCTGGCATGCAGGCCCCCGCCCACCAGCGCCGCCATGGAGGCTGAATGATGGGGCGCACGATAGGGTCGCCGGTCGGTGAGCTGGCCGCCCGCAAGCGCGCCGGCGACGGAATGGACCATGGAAACTTCCAGCAATTCGCGCGGATTGAGCGGCGGCAGGATTGAGGGCAGGCGTGCGGCCAGCATGCTCTTGCCCGCGCCCGGCGGGCCGTTCATCAGCAGGTGGTGACCGCCCGCCGCTGCAATTTCGAGCGCGCGCTTGGCGCTTTCCTGTCCCTTGATGTCACGCAGATCGGGCTGGGCCACGCCTTGGGCGCGCACGGCCGGGGCGGGGCGGGCCAGCACCTGCGTGCCTTTGAAATGATTGGCGAGCTGGATCAGCGAGCGCGGGGCGATGATCTCGATCTCGGCGGACGCCCAGGCGGCCTCGGGCCCGCACTCAGCGGGGCAGATCAGCCCATGGCCGCGCGCATTGGCGGCGACGGCGGCAGGCAGGCAACCGGCCACCGGCGTGATCGAGCCGTCAAGCGCCAGCTCGCCCAGCACTGTAAAGCCATTGAGCGCGTCGCTCGGGATTGCGCCGATGGCGGCCATGATGGCGAGCGCGATCGGCAGGTCGTAATGGCTGCCCTCTTTTGGCATATCGGCGGGCGCGAGATTGACCGTGACGCGCCGCGCCGGCATGGCGAGCCCCGCCGCAATCAGCGCCGAGCGCACCCGCTCGCGCGATTCGCCCACCGCCTTGTCGCCGAGCCCGACCACCGTGAAGGCAATATTGCCGTTCGAGACCTGCACCTGCACGTCCACCGGGCGGGCTTCGATCCCCTCGAAGGCGACTGTCGCGACGCGCACCACCATGCCCTGCTCCTGGCCTGCTTGTGTCTGCCACCTGACGTTGGGGCAGGCGCAAGCTTGGCTCATGTTTCAGATCGTGGCAAGAACATTTCATGAACTGACCAGAATGAGGATTTTGCGCCTTTTCAGGTTCCGCGCGGTTTGGCGCGCGTGGTCGGCGCTGCGCGTGCGGGATCGTCGGGCCAGGGATGGCGCGGATAGCGGCCTTTCATGTCGGCCTTCACCGCCGACCACGAGCCCGCCCAGAAGCCCGGCAGGTCGCGGGTGATCTGGATCGGCCGATGAGCGGGGGAGAGCAGATGCAGGGTCAGGGGCACGCGTCCGCCAGCCAGCGAAGGATGTGTCGAGAGACCGAACAATTCCTGCACGCGCACGGCCAGCACCGGGCCGCCCTCGGCCTCGTAATCGACAGCTATATGCGAGCCGGTGGGCGCTTCGAAATGGGTCGGGGCCTCGCTCTCCAGCCGCCGTGCGAGATCCCAGGGCAGCAGGGCCTGCAGGGCGGCATCGAGATCGCCCGGCGTGATGGCGGCGAGGCCGGTGCGCCCCTCTATGAAGGGGGCGAGCCAGAGGTCTGCCGCCACGCCCAGCGCGGCGTCCGACAGGTCGGGCCAATCCTCGCCCTGCGCGCGACGCAGGAAGCCCACGCGGTCGCGCCATTGGTTTTGCGCCTTGGTCCAGGGCAGGCGGTCGATTCCCAGAGCGGCAATGCCCTGCGCGAGCACGGCTGCAGCCTCGGGTCCGGCGGTCACGGGCAGGATCTGTTCGGCCAGGGTGAGCGCGCCAAGACGTCGCTGGCGACGGCGGCGGAGTGAGGCGCTGGGCTTGTCGAAGGCAATGTCGTCGCGCTCCACGATCGAGCCTGCCGCCAGGTCGTCAATCGCTTCCCCCGTCAGCGGGGCTGCGGCCAGAATGCGGGCCGCGCCTGCCCGCCCGGCGATTTCGGCAATGGCGAGAAACGGCTCGCGGGCGAGCCTGTCATGGGGTTCGAGCGCAGCGGCGCGGCCATTGGCCATGAGAAACTCGCCCGTCTTGCCGCGCGCCCGGGCGATGCGGTCGGGGTAGGCCAGCGCGATCAGGCGGCCGCAATCGGCAATAGCGCCCCCCGATTGATCCTTGCGCCTGGTCTGGCGGGCGGCTTCCTCGGCAAAGCCACGCGCCAGACGTCTTGCGTCCTCGCCCCGGCGCGAGTGGTCACGCCGCAGGTTTTCCACTCGCTCGGTCAGGTCGCTGCGGTCCCCGCCAAGTCCGCGCTCGACGAGCACGGCGGCGAGATCCGCGCCCAGCTGCGCTTGCCCGGCGCGCGCGGCCTCGATCACCATGCGCGCGAGGCGGGGCGGCAAGGCCAACGCGCGAATGGCGCGGCCCTCGCCCGTCAGAGCCCCGTCGCCTTCGAGCGCGCCAAGCGAGACGAGTAGCGCGCGGGCCTCTTTCAGCGCGGCAACGGGCGGGGGATCGAGCCAGGCCAGTTGATCGGGCTCGCGCACGCCCCAGGCGGCAAGATCGAGCAGAAGGCCAGAGAGGTCAGCGGAGAGAATTTCGGGCGCGGTAAAAGGCTCGAGCGCCCCGGTGGCCGCCTCCTCCCAGAGCCGAAAGCACACGCCGGGCTCCGTGCGCCCCGCACGCCCGCGCCGCTGGTCGGCAGCCGCGCGCGAGACACGCACCGTCTCCAGCCGCGTCAGACCAAGGTCGGGCTCAAAGCGCGGCACGCGGGCCAGACCGCAATCGATGACAACCCGCACGCCTTCGATGGTGATCGAGGTTTCGGCCAGCGAGGTGGCAAGCACGATCTTGCGGATGCCCTTGGCCGCGGGCTGCACGGCCTTATCCTGCGCCGCGCGGTCCATCGCGCCAAAGAGCGGGGCAATCTCCACATTGTCGCCAACCGCACCCTCCAGCATCTGCGCGACGCGGCGGATTTCGCCTTGGCCTGGCAGAAAGGCGAGGATCGAGCCGCTTTCAGCCCGCAGTGCGGTGAGAATCGTGCGCACCATCTCATCTTCGATGCGGTTGCGCGGCTCGCGCGGCACGTGGCGCGTTTCGACGGGAAAGGCGCGACCTTCGCTGACCAGCACCGGGCAATCGCCCATGAGTCTGGACACGCGCGCGCCATCGAGCGTCGCCGACATGACGAGAATGCGTAGATCCTCGCGCAGACCGGCCTGAGCCTCAAGCGCAAGCGCAAGGCCAAGATCGGCATCGAGCGAGCGCTCGTGGAATTCATCGAACACGACAGCCGCCACACCCTCGAGCGAAGGATCGTCAAGAATCATCCGTGCAAAGACGCCCTCGGTCACGACCTCGATCCGCGTGCGGGCGGAAATGGCCGATTGCAGGCGCACCCGCAGGCCGATGGTCTCGCCGAGCCTTTCGCCCAAGGTCTGGGCCATGCGCTCGGCCGCGGCGCGTGCGGCGAGGCGGCGCGGCTCGAGCAGGATGATCTTGCCGCCCTTGGCGAAAGGCTCGTCCATCAGCACCAGCGGCACCCGTGTCGTCTTGCCCGCACCCGGCGGGGCGACGAGGACAAGGCGGGGGCAAGCGGCCGCCTGCGCCCGCACATCGGCGAGCACGGCATCGATGGGCAGGGCGACGGAAAAGGCGAGGGGGGAACCAGACATGGTGCGTGATCGCAAAATTGCTGTCTCCCGGCAAGCGGCCCGCAACGCTCGGGCAGCAGCCAGGTTCTCAAGGGGGTAACCGGTATCCCGCAGGATTATCGACAGCTTTGGTGAAGCCTCTTCTCCAATGCAAAGGAAAGAGGTATATCGCCGGGCCGGTCCGTGGGTATCCTGAGCCGGCGCAGAGGATGAACCCTCGAAGGATCAGTTTATGGCGCAAGGTCTCACCGAGGACCGCGGCTCCCTGAAGACCGAGACTGGCGCGCAGCCCGCGCCGGACGGTTCGCATGGTTCCCATCACGACCGCTCGAGTTTCTGGACACTGACGATGGGTTCCGTCGGCGTCGTCTATGGCGACATCGGCACGAGCCCGTTGTACGCCTTGCGCGAATCTCTCGCCCATACGCGCAGCGTCGGCACGCCCGATGCCAATGTGCTGGGCGTCGTCTCGCTGCTGATCTGGGCGCTGTTCCTGATCGTGACCGTGAAATATGTCGCCTTTCTGATGCGCGCGGACAATCGCGGCGAGGGCGGTACGCTGGCCCTGATGGCGCTGGCGCAAGGCACGCTCGTGCGGCGCTCCGCAGGCGTGCTGTTTCTCGGCATTATTGGTGCGTCATTGTTTACCGGTGACGCCATCATCACGCCGGCCATTTCCGTGCTCTCGGCGGTGGAAGGGCTCAAGCTCGTCACGCCGCTCTTCGAGCCCTATGTGCTGGCGATCACCTTTGTGATTCTCATCACCCTGTTCATGGTGCAAAGCCATGGCACCGGCAGTGTCGCGCGTTTTTTCGGGCCGATCATGATGGTCTGGTTCGTCTCGCTGGCCTTGATGGGTCTCAGCCATATCGGGGATGCGCCGCGCATTCTCCATGCGTTCAACCCGGTTCACGGCGTGCACTTCCTGTTTTCGCACGGCATGTTGAGCTTTGTCGTCATGGGCAGCGTGTTCCTGGCGGTGACTGGCGCAGAGGCGCTTTATGCCGACATGGGCCATTTCGGCGCGCGTCCGATTCAGGTTGCCTGGACCGGTTTCGTGTTGCCGGCCCTGATCCTCAATTATCTCGGGCAGGGTGCGCTGCTGCTCACCAATCCGGATGCGATTGAAAATCCCTTCTTCCTGCTCGCGCCCGAATGGGCGCTGCTGCCGCTGGTGATTCTGGCGACCTTGGCAACTGTCATCGCCAGTCAGGCAACAATCACGGGCGCCTTCTCGCTGGCGCGTCAGGCGATCCAGCTTGGCCTGCTGCCGCGCCTTGAAATCCAGCACACATCCGACAAGCAGGAAGGTCAGATCTTCATTCCCCGCGTCAATCGCATCCTGCTCATCGGCGTGCTTCTGCTCGTTGCGATGTTCAAGAATTCGAGCGCGCTGGCCTCTGCCTATGGCATTGCGGTCACGGCCTCGATGGTGGTGGATTCGCTGCTGGCGTTCGTCGTTGTCTGGCGTTTGTGGAAATGGCCGCTGTGGGGCAGTCTTTGCGTGATGGGCTCGTTCCTCATCATCGAGGGCGCATTTTTCTCGGCCAATCTTCTCAAATTGCTCGATGGCGGCTGGGTGCCCGTGCTTGTGGGCGCAACTGTCGTGCTGATGATGTGGACATGGCTGCGCGGCTCTGGCTTTCTGGCCAGCAAGACGCATCGCGATTCCATTCCGATGCGCGATCTCATCCGCATGCTGGAAAAATCAAAGCCGACGCGCGTCGGTGGCACGGCCGTGTTCCTGACCAGCGATCCCGAGGTTGCTCCTTCCGCGCTGATGCATAATCTCAAGCACAATAAAGTGCTGCACGAGCGTGTGTTCATCATCTCGGTGAAGACCGAGGAAACACCGCGCGTGCCCTCGCAGAGCCGTCATGAAATCGAACAATTGTCAGAGGATTTCACGCGCGTCACGCTGCATTACGGCTTCATGGAAAGCCCGCGCGTGCCTGTGGCGCTCGCCAATCTGCGCAAGGCCGGCCTGAAATTCGATATCATGACGACGTCCTTCTTCCTCGGACGCCGCACGATCAAGGCCAGCCCGAATTCCGGCATGCCGATCTGGCAGGACAAGCTGTTCATCGCGCTCTCGCGCCAATCGGCCAATGCGACGGACTTCTTCTCGATTCCCTCCGACCGCGTGGTCGAATTGGGCGCGCAGGTGACGGTTTAGCCGTCATTGCGAGGAGCCGAAGGCGACGCGGCAATCCTCGAAATGACGAGGTAATGGAGGTTACGGCCGGCCGATGCTGGAATAGGTGAAGCCGTGCCGCTTCATGTCCTGCGGGCGATAGATGTTGCGCAGATCAACGACCACCGGCGTTCTCATCACCTCTTTCACCTGCGCCAGATCGAGCGCGCGGAAGGCGTCCCATTCCGTGACGATGACGAGCACATCGGCGCGTCGTGCACAGGCATAGGCATCTTCCTCGAAGATGACGCCGGGCATCAGCGGGCGCGCCTGTTCCATGGCTTCGGGGTCGAAGGCATGTACTTTTGCCCCTGCTGCAACGAGTGCATCCACAATATCGAGCGAGGGCGCATCGCGCATGTCATCGGTGTTGGGTTTGAAGGCGAGGCCGAGCAGGCCGATCTTCTTGCCTTCTACCGAGCCGCCGCACGCCGCGATCACGCGCGCCGCCATGTTTGTCTTGCGCGCCTTGTTCACGCGCTCGACGGTTTCGACAATCTGCATGGGTGCGCCTGCTTCCTGCGCGGTGCGCACGAGGGCGAGCGTGTCCTTGGGAAAGCATGAGCCGCCGTAGCCCGGGCCCGCATGCAGGAACTTCGAGCCGATGCGCTTGTCGAGCCCGATGCCGCGCGCGACATCCTGCACATTCGCGCCGACCCTTTCGCAAAGGTCCGCGATTTCATTGATGAAGGTGATCTTGGTCGCGAGAAAGGCATTGGCCGCATATTTCGTCAGTTCCGACGTGCGGCGACCGGTGAAGACGAGCGGCGACTGGTTGAGATAGAGCGGACGATAGATCTCGCTCATCACATCGCGCGCGCGTTCAGTCTCGGCGCCAACGACAATGCGGTCGGGCCGTTTGAAATCGGAAATGGCCGCGCCTTCGCGCAGGAATTCGGGGTTCGACACGACCGCGAATTCGAGGTCGGGACGGACTTCGGCAATGATGCGCTCGACTTCATCGCCGGTGCCAACCGGCACAGTCGATTTCGTCACGATGACGCAATAGCCGGTGATGGCCTCTGCAATCTCGCGCGACGCGCCATAGACATAAGAAAGATCCGCATGGCCATCGCCACGACGCGAGGGCGTGCCAACGGCGATGAACACGGCGTCTGCGCCGGCAACCGCAGTCTTCAGATCGGTCGTGAAGGACAGGCGCTTCTGACGCACATTGGCGGCCACAAGATCTTCGAGGCCCGGCTCGAAAATCGGAATTTGCCCGCGCTCAAGCTTGGCAATGCGCGCCTCGTCCTTGTCGACGCAGGTCACATTATGCCCGAAATCGGCCAGGCACGCGCCAGAGACGAGGCCCACATAGCCAGAGCCGATCATTGCAATGCGCATGGAAAATCCCTCGCTGCTGAAAGCGTGTCGTGAAGACTCGCGAACTTAACCCGCACGGTGCGGGGTAAGATCCCCGCGACCGTGCTGACTGGTTAATTTCAGCCGCTGACGTTGTAGGCTGCAAGCGCAGCCATATTGACGATGTCAGAATCTTTCGCGCCAAGCGGCACGATCTGCACGGGCTTGTTCAGGCCCACGATCAGCGGGCCGATCACGGTGGCGCCGCCAAGCTCCTGCAACATCTTGGTGGAGATGGAGGCGGAGTGGAAGGCAGGCATGACCAGAACATTGGCCGTGTCCGTCAGGCGGCAAAAGGGATAGGTCGCCATCAGCTCCTTGTTGAGAGCGACGTCGGCAGCCATTTCGCCTTCATATTCGAAATCGACGCGCTGCTGATCGAGGATCTTCACCGCTTCCTGGACGCGCGTGGAACGCTCGCCCTCGGGCTGGCCGAATGTGGCAAAGGCCAGCAGCGCGACGCGCGGCTCATAGCCCAGACGGCGCGAGACATTGGCGGCCTCGGTCGCAATCTGCGCCAGTTCGGCAGCGGTCGGCATTTCGGTGATGGCAGTGTCGGCAACGAGCACCGGACGGCCGCGCGCGAGCACGAGCGAGAGGCCCATCACGCGGTGGCCGGGCTTGGGATCGATCACGCGGCGGACTTCTTCAAGCGCAATCGAGAAATTGCGCGTGACGCCCGTCACCATTGCATCCGCATCGCCCAGCGCCACCATGGCGGCGGCGAAATGGTTGCGGTCCTGATTGATCAGGCGCTGGCAGTCGCGGAACAGATAACCCTTGCGCTGCAGGCGTTCGTAGAGGAACTGCGCATAGGCCGTGTTGCGGTGGGAGATGCGCGCATTGGCAATCTCGATCTGCTTGTCGCTGAGATCGACACCGGCAAATTCGGCAACTTCCCGGATGCGCTCTTCGCGGCCAACCAGCACGGCAGTGCCGAGCCCCTGGTTCACGAAGGACACGGCGGCGCGCATGACCTGCTCTTCCTCGCCCTCGGCAAAGACCACGCGCTTGGGATAGCGGCGCACGCGCTCGATGACGCGCTGCAAGGCGCCTGCAACCGGATCGCGACGCGCGGAAAGTTGCGCCGTATAGGCCTTGAAATCGACGATGGGCTTGCGCGCGACGGAGGTTTCCATCGCCGCCTTGGCAACAGCGACCGGCACGACGCTGATGAGGCGCGGATCGAAGGGCACGGGGATGATATATTCGCGGCCAAAGCGCGGACGCGCACCCTGATAGGCAGCGGCCACTTCGTCGGGCACATCTTCCTGCGCGAGCTCGGCCAGCGCCTTCACGGCGGCGACCTTCATTTCCATGTTGATCGTGGTCGCCCGCACATCGAGCGCGCCGCGGAAAATGTATGGGAAGCCCAGCACATTGTTGACCTGGTTCGGATAGTCCGAACGCCCGGTGGCGATGATGACGTCGTCGCGCACGGCGTGCGCCTCTTCCGGGGTGATTTCCGGATCGGGATTGGCCATGGCGAAAATGATCGGATTGGGCGCCATGGTCTGCACCATTTCAGGCGTCAGCGCGCCCTTGACGGAGAGGCCGAAGAAAATATCCGCGCCCTTCATCGCTTCTTCAAGCGTGCGCACCTTGGTCTCGACCGCATGGGCCGATTTCCACTGGTTCATGCCCTCGGTGCGGCCCTTGTAGACGACGCCCTTGGTGTCGCAGAGGAGCACGTTTTCGGGTGCAAAGCCCATGGCCTTGATGAGATCGAGACAGGCAATGCCCGCCGCGCCCGCGCCATTGCAGACGAGCTTGGTCTTCTTGATATCGCGACCGGTCAGCTGGATGGCATTCAGCATGCCGGCAGCCGCGATGATCGCTGTGCCGTGCTGGTCGTCATGGAAGACGGGAATGTCCATCAATTCGCGCAGGCGCGCTTCGATGATGAAACATTCCGGCGCCTTGATGTCCTCAAGGTTGATGCCGCCGAACGAGGGGCCGAGATAGCGAATGGCGGCGATCATCTCGTCGGGATCTTCGGTCTCGATTTCCAGATCGATGGAATCGATGTCGGCGAAGCGCTTGAAGAGCACGGCCTTGCCCTCCATCACTGGTTTGGAGGCCAGTGCGCCGAGATTGCCGAGGCCCAGAATTGCGGTGCCATTGCTGATGACGGCAACGAGATTGCCCTTGATCGTATAATCATAGGCGGTCGAGGGGTCAGCCGCGATGGCCTTCACCGGCACGGCGACGCCCGGCGAATAGGCGAGCGCGAGGTCGCGCTGGGTCGCCATGGGCTTGGTCGCAATGATCTCGATCTTGCCGGGGCGACCCTTGGAATGGAACTGGAGCGCCTCCTGATCCGTGATGGTCTGGCGCTTGGGGCGGTTCGGGCTCTTCTGGGTCTCGTCGGCCATGGCTTGCTCGTATTCTCTCTCGCTCGACATCTCGGGCGCGACCTTACCCGCCCCGCGTGCCGGTTCACAAGCGCAGACTCGCCTCTTCGCGCTGCAGCAAGCCTGCGTAAGGCGTGGACAAGTCCTGCCAAGGGGGGCTCAGGGGGCTCGCGGCCCATGCGTGGACGGCTCCCCTTTGCTAGGGTCGCGCCCATGTCCACATCACAAGCGCCACTCTCCTCCGAGCGCGAGGCCGCCGCCGCGGCCCGCGTCACGCCCATGATGGCGCAATATATCGAGATCAAGACGGCCAATCCCGATTGCCTGCTGTTCTACCGGATGGGCGATTTCTACGAATTGTTCTTCGAGGATGCGGAAATCGCCAGCCGCGCGCTGGGCATCGTGCTCACCAAGCGCGGCAAGCATCAGGGCGAAGACATTGCCATGTGCGGCGTGCCGATCGACCGGTCGGACGATTATCTGCAAAGGCTCATTGGCCTTGGCCACCGGGTAGCGGTCTGCGAGCAGATGGAAGACCCGGCGGAAGCGCGCAAGCGCGGGCCCAAATCGGTCGTACGGCGCGATGTCGTGCGGCTTGTGACGCCGGGTACGATCACGGAAGAACGCCTGCTGGAGCCTGGCCGCGCCAATCTGCTGCTGGCGCTGGCCCGCATCCGGCAATCGGACGACAGCGCGCTGTACGGGGTCGCCGTGGTCGATATTTCGACCGGGGCTTTCACGGTGACGGAGGCCACCGAGGCCGCGCTCGCCATGGAAGTCGCCCGTTTCGAGCCGCGCGAGATCGTCGTGCCCGATGCGCTCGCCGATTTGCCCGAGATCGTCGCGCTGGCGCAGGAGGCCGGGCTGCCGCTTGCGCCCGTGCCGCGCGAGAGCGGCGAGCAGGGCGCAGCCGAGCGCCGCATCCGCGATTATTACGGTATTGCGACGCTCGATGGCTTTGGCGCTTTCACCCGCGCGGAAGTCGCGGCGGCCTCCGTCGCCATTGCCTATATCGAGCGCACGCAGCTCGCCGCGCGGCCTCCGCTTGCCCGTCCCGAACGGCTGCAGCGCGGCTCGACGCTGGAGATCGACGCAGCCACCCGCGCCAATCTCGAACTCACCCGCACGCTGGCTGGCGCGCGCGAGGGCTCGCTGCTCGCCTCCATCGACGCCACAGTGACGCCTGCCGGCGGCCGCCTGATAGCGCAGCGCCTTGCCGCGCCGCTGACAGACGGGGCCGAAATCATCCGCCGCCAGGATGCAATCGCCTTTTTCATCGCGCGCACGCCCTTGCGCATAGAGCTGCGTCAGAGGCTGCGCGCGGCTCCTGATCTTTCACGCGCCCTTTCGCGCCTTGCTTTGCAGCGCGGTGGCCCGCGCGATCTGGCCTGCCTGCGCGATGGGCTTGGGGCCGCGCGCGATGTCTGCGGCCTGCTCGCCGGGCTTGAGGATCTGCCTGAGGAAATCGTGCAAAGCCTGCGCGGCTTGCAGGATCTTCCCGAAGGGCTCGAGGCGCGCCTTGCCGACGCATTGGCCGATGAGCTGCCGTTGCAAAAGCGCGACGGCGGTTTTGTGCGCGCCGGCTTCGAGCCTGCGCTTGATGAAGTGCGCAGCCTGCGCGACGAAAGCCGGCGCGTGATCGCCTCCATGCAGGCCGATTATTGCGAGCGTGCGGAGACCAAACAGCTTCGCGTGAAGCATAATAATTTTCTCGGCTATTTCATCGAGGTCTCGCAGTCGCAAGGCGAGAAACTGCTGCGCCCGCCCTTCAACGAGACCTTCATCCATCGCCAGACCATGGCTGATGCCATGCGGTTCTCGACGACGGCGCTCAATGAAATCGAGGCCAAGATTGCCTCTGCCGCCGATCGCGCCACCGCGCTTGAACTTTCCGTCTTCGATGATCTTGCTTCCCAGGCGCTCGCGGCAGTGCAGGAAATCAAAAGCGCATCTGATGCGCTTGCCAGTATCGACGTCGCCAGCGCGCTGGCCGATATCGCTGCCTTGCGCGATTGGGTGCGCCCGAAAATCGATGATTCGCTCGCCTTCAGGATTGTCGCTGGCCGTCATCCGGTGGTCGAGGCCGCCTTGCGGGCGCGCGGCAAGGGCTTTGTCGCCAATGATTGCGATCTGGCCGACGCAACCGGCAAGGCTGCGGCCATCGCCATTATCACCGGCCCGAACATGGCTGGTAAATCGACCTATCTGCGCCAGAACGCCTTGATCGTGGTGCTGGCGCAAATGGGCGCTTATGTGCCTGCGCGCGAGGCTCATATCGGCATTGTCGACCGGCTGTTCTCGCGCGTGGGCGCGGCGGATGATCTCGCGCGCGGGCGCTCGACCTTCATGGTCGAAATGGTCGAGACGGCCGCGATCCTCAATCAGGCGAGCGCGCGTTCGCTCGTCATTCTGGATGAAATCGGGCGCGGCACGGCAACCTTTGATGGCCTGTCTATCGCCTGGGCGACGGTGGAACATCTGCACGATGGCAATCGCGCGCGCTGCCTCTTTGCAACCCATTTTCATGAGCTCACGCAATTGTCGCGCAAGCTCAAGCGGCTCACCAATCTCACCGTGCGGGTCACGGAATGGAACGGCGATGTCATCTTCCTGCACGAGGTGGTGCAGGGGGCAGCTGACCGGTCCTATGGCATTCAGGTTGCCAAACTCGCGGGCCTGCCACCGGCCGTCGTTGCGCGCGCCAAGGCGCTGCTGGCAGAGCTTGAGGCGGGCGAGCGTCAGGCTCCGGTGCAGAAGATGATCGACGATCTGCCGCTGTTTGCCCCGCTGCTGACGCCAGAGCCCGCCAAACCGCCTGCCTCGCAGACGGATCTGTTGCGCGAGAGCCTCGAGGCGCTCGATCTCGACGACATGACGCCGCGCGAAGCTTTGGACGCGCTTTATAATATGAGAAAAATAGCGCGCCAAAAATAAGGGGTCGTCAGATGTTTGCCTTGGACCCGTGTTTGCCTTGGGCCTGGCCATGTTCGCAGCGCGAGCGCGGCACTGGCTTGGAAACCGGATCGTAACTCTCTCTGCGTCATTTGTAGTGAAAGGCGCTGGCGACCAAACTGGGCGCGCATTGCCTCGCTTTTGACGTCATCTGATCTAATCTTGTTCCGGCGCAGAAATCTCCGCGCCCCAAACCCGAGGCCTTACATGTTCCCGAAGCCGTCCCATCTGCTGGTTCCCAATACCTACGCCTACGAAACCCAGCCGATGGTCAAGCCGACCGGCTTTCGGGAATATGATGCGCGCTGGCTGTTCGAGAAAGAGATCAACCTGATGGGCGTGCAGGCGCTGGGCCTTGGCCTTGCAACCCTGCTGCATGAGATGGGCGTCAAGCCCGAGCTTGTGACCGGGCACGATTACCGCGCCTATTCGAGCGCGATCAAACATGCGCTCATCACGGGCCTCGTGGCCGGTGGCGTGAAAGTGCATGACATCGGGCTTGCGCTTTCGCCCATGGCCTATTTCGCGCAATTCGATCTCGATGTGCCGGCCGTGGCGATGGTTACGGCCTCGCATAATGACAATGGCTGGACGGGTGTAAAAATGGGCTGCCAGCGCCCCGTGACCTTCGGCCCCGATGAAATGGGCCGCCTCAGCGATATCGTGCTCAATGCAAAATTCCGCACGGCGACCGGGGGCTCCTATCATTACGTCGATAATTTCCCGGCCCGCTATTTTGCCGATCTCACCAATCGGGCGCCGATCAAGCGCAAGCTGAAGGTTGTGGCGGCCTGTGGCAATGGCACGGCGGGCGCGTTCGCACCCCAGATTCTCGAAAAGCTCGGCTGTGAAGTTATCCCGCTCGATGTCGAGCTCGATTACAATTTTCCCCGCTACAATCCTAATCCCGAAGACATGGAAATGCTGCACGCCATTGCGCACAAGGTGCGTGAAGTGGGCGCGGATGTCGGCCTTGGCTTTGATGGCGACGGCGACCGTTGCGGCGTGGTCGATAATAATGGCGACGAGATTTTCGCCGACAAGATCGGCGTCATGCTGGCGCGCGACCTCTCTGCCCTGCATCCGGGCGCGACCTTCGTGGTCGATGTGAAATCGACGGGCCTGTTTGCAACCGATCCCGTGCTGATCGAGCGCGGTGTGAAGGCCGATTACTGGAAGACCGGGCACTCTTACATCAAGCGCCGCGTTACCGATCTCAAGGCGCTCGCGGGCTTTGAAAAGTCGGGGCACTTCTTCTTCAACGCGCCGGTGGGACGGGGCTATGACGATGGCGTTGTCACCGCGATCCAGGTCATCGACATGCTTGACCGGAACCCGGACAAGACCATGGCCGATCTTTACGCCGACCTGCCCAAGACCTGGGGCTCGCCCACCATGTCGCCTCATTGCGATGACGAGATCAAATATCAGGTCGTGGAACGCGTCGTGAAGCGCTTCCAGGACATGCAGGGCAGGGGCGAGCATGTCTCTGGCCAGAAGATCCGCGATCTGGTGACCGTCAATGGTGTGCGCGTGACGGCTGAAGATGGCACCTGGGGCCTCGTGCGCGCCTCCTCCAACAAGCCGGAGCTGGTTGTCGTGGTCGAGAGCCCGGTCTCTGAAGCCCGGATGCGCGAAATGTTCAAGGCCGTCGATGGCGTGATGCGCGAGAATCCGGAAGTCGGCGCTTACAACCAGACGATCTGAATTTTTCAGTTCCGACACGAAAAGCCGCGGCATGCCGCGGCTTTTTTTATGTGCGTCATTTGGCCGGCAGCGGGGGCGCAGGCGCGCTGCCCGGCGTGGCATAGGCGTTGCGCTGGCCAACTTGCCCGATCGTGTCATTCATATAGCGCATTGCGTCGCCCAGATTGACCGTGGGCTGGCAGCGCGGATTGCAGGAATAGGATTCGCGTTCAAGGCCGCGCTGCACGACGAGCGCATGGTCGGCTGCAATCACGCGCACGATGGTTTCTGCGAGTGACTGCCCGTTGGCGTCGAGCGCGATCACATTGGTTTCGCCGAAGGCCTTGGCCGTCAGCACGATGCGGTTTTGCCGCCGCAGCAGCGTGACATCGGCGATGCCCGGATTGCCGACGACAAGCGTGGTCGTGCCGGCAGGCATCTCCATCAATCGTGCGCGGTCGAGCAGAACCTCGATGATCTCCTGCGCACCGACGGCTCCGCCGGCGGCAATGGTTGCGACAAGGGTCGCGCCGGCCAGAACGCGCCGGGCATGTGTGAACTCAAACATCAACATTTGGCCTCGGGGACCACGCAATGGCGCAAGAAGAGCCAAAAAGGATGAAAGAAGCCTGAAAGCGCTCGGGCGCGCAGCGCTGGGCAGCGCGCTCCGGCCTTGGCTCAAACATGGTTAATATTTTATTTCGATTGGATCCAAACAACTCGCGACAGTTGCTTAACTCACATGTAACTCATTCTGTTTCATAAGTAATTCCAGCAGCGCAATCGTAAAAACAAGGTTTTTGCAGGCGGTGTCACCAGGAGCAGGACATGAACATCATCTCGCGTTTTCTGAAGGATCAGTCCGGCGCAACCGCGATTGAATATGGTCTCATCGCCGGTTTGATCGCTGTCGTCATCATCACGTCTGTCACGGCGATCGGGACGCGTCTGACTGCCAAATTCACCGCCATTTCGACGAACCTCAGCTGAGGCATTCGGCGCCCGGCCGGCTGGATCGGCCGGGTCGCGACCTTATAATATCGCGTGCTTTCATATTCTTATGCGCATTCCTCGGGCGCGCCCGCGCGTGCCCGGGAATTGATCTGCCTCGCGTGCTCACAGGCTCCGCTCTGGCCTGCTTGGCCTGTTTGTCGCCCCCCCTTCAAAAGGGCTCCATGCCGGGGCGACCTCGCCCACCAGTCTCGCGGGAGACCAATCGAGCCATACGCGGCGATACCTGCTTTTATAGTTAACCGAAGTTAAAGATTGCGCCCCTAGGGTGGCGCAATCGCAGGATCGCCTGCGACCGGAGAGTGTCGATGACCCAGATTGCGGCCCTGCTGATTTTCCCGCTTCTGATGGCCTATGCGGCTGCCTCCGATCTCCTCACCATGCGGATCTCCAACAAGATCCCGCTCGCGCTGCTCGGCGGCTTCTGTGGCATGGCGGTTGCCGCGGGTCTGCCGCTGTCGCTCATCGGCTGGAATCTCGCCTGCGGCCTGCTCGTGCTCGCCTGCAGTTTTGCCCTGTTTGCCTTTGGCTGGATCGGCGGGGGCGATGCAAAACTTGCGGCCGGCGTCGCGCTCTGGCTCGGCTGGGGCGTGGTGCTTGATTTCCTTTTGTTTGGCTCGGTCTTTGGCGGCGTGCTGACCTTGCTCATCTTGCAGGCGCGGCGCTGGCCGCTGCCCGATTGGATGCAGCGCCATGTCTGGATTGCCCGCCTGCACGATCAGAAGCAGGGCGTGCCCTATGGCATAGCGCTCGCTGCTGCTGGTCTCTACGTTTACCCCGATTCCGATATCTGGCTGAGGGTCGCGCTGTCCTGAGGCTTTCTCAACTTTTCCTTAACTATAACTGAGCCTATAGTCTGTTACGTTTATTTCAAAAAAGCAGAGATTCGGCTTTGTAGGGCGAGCACACCAGGATGAAAATCGCGCGATTGATCATGCTGGGCGTCGCGGTTGCAGCCGGCGCGTCAGCTTTTCTCTTGCTGGAGCCCGAGCCAGCGCCCGCGCCTGTGCCTGAGGCCGAACCTGTGCGTGAGGCGGCGCCAGCCGCGCCGCCAAAGCCCGCTGTGGCGATGGACGAAGTGCTTGTTGCAACTGCCGACTTGCTGGTCTCCCGGATCATCGCCGAGGGCGATCTCGTCTGGCAGGCCTGGCCGGTCGAGGCCATTCGGTCCTCCATGATCCGGCGCACCAATGCGGGCGATGTTCTGGCCGAGGTGCGTGGCGCTTATGTGCGCATGCCCTTTTCGGCGGGCGATCCGGTGCGTCTGGAAAAGCTGATCCTGCCCGGCCGCGCGAGCGGATTTCTTGCCGCCACCTTGCCCGCCGGCATGCGGGCCATGGCGATCCCTATCGATTCGCAGGGCACGACGTCTGCCGGCGGTTTCATTCTGCCCAATGACCGCGTCGATATTTTGCGCACCAGCCGCGAGGATGCGCAGACGAGCGAGTCCTCTGCCGTCCAGACCGTTCTCGCCAATATTCGCGTGCTCGCCATCGGCCAGAATGCGCAGGAGCGGTCTGGCGAACGCACGCTGACGGGCGCGACCGCGACATTGGAGGTGACGCCCGAGCAAGGCGAAGTTCTGATGCTGGCCCAGCGCAGCGGACAATTGTCGCTGCTCCTGCGCAGCTTTGCAGAAAACAATGCGGCGAGCGGCGCGCCCGCAAAGGCCCAGCCGCTTGAGCACGCCATCTCCATCGTGCGGTTTGGCGTTCAGCAGGGCACGAAATGAAGGGCCTCCTGCGCGCCGCCCGAAAGACTTTGCACGCCGGCCTCGTGCTCGCGCTCGCAGCCCTTGCAGGGGCTGGCGCGCGTGCAGCCGAGGAGGATGCCGCCACGCGGCGGATCAACATGGGCGTTGGTAAATCGATCATTCTCGATCTGCCGCGCGATGCGTCGGAAATTTTCGTGGGCAATCCGAAAGTCGCCAATGCCGTCGTGCGCTCGCCGCGCAAGATCTACATCATTGGCGTGGAAGGCGGGCAGACGACGATCTTTGCCATCGATGCCGCGGGCCGCCAGATTGCCGCCATCGATCTGGCCATCGGACGCGATATCGGGGAGCTCGATCGCATTCTCAAGACGGCGATGCCGCGCGCCAATATCGGACTGCGCACCGTCAATGACACGATCATCCTCACCGGCAGCGTGGATTCGGCGCGCGATGCACAACAGGCATTCGATATTGCTGCGGGCTTTGTCGCGCAATCGGGTGGCGCAACACCAACGGCCGCCGGCAAGGTGGTCAATTCGCTGGTGATCCGCGGGCAGGATCAGGTGATGTTGAAAGTCACCATCGCGGAAGTGAAACGGCAGGTGATGAAACAGCTGGGCGTGTCCAATCTCGGCACGTCGGGAGGCTGGGGAAAGCTCACCGTTTCCAATCCCTACGGGATCACCACCGCACCGACGAATTCAAGCCTCTCGCTGGAAGGCAGCATGACGGGCACATTGCAGGCGCTCGAGCGCTATGGCGTGGCACGCATTCTGGCCGAGCCCGCAGTCACGGCTGTGTCGGGCGAAAGTGCGAAATTTACCGCCGGCGGCGAAGTGCCGGTTATCACGGGACAGAGCTGCGCGCTCGATCCGGCGACCAACCGCAATGTCTGCACGCCGTCGGTCAGTTTCCGCCCCTATGGCGTCACGCTCAATTTCACGCCCGTCGTTCTTTCCGAGGGGCGCATTCTGCTGCGCGTGGCAACCGAGGTGACTGAGGTCGATCCGACGCAGGGTGTGAATGTTGCCAATGCCAATATTCCGGCCTTTCTCACCCGCAAGAATGAAACGACGGTCGAGTTACCGTCTGGCGCTTCCATCGCCTCTGCCGGGTTGATCCAGACGCGGTCGCGTCAGGTCATCAATGGACTCCCCGGGCTCATGAACTTGCCGATTCTCGGCGCATTGTTTCGCTCGCGCGATTACCAGCGCGAGGAAAGCGAGCTGATGATCGTGGTCACGCCGGTCATCGCAAAGCCTGTGAACCCGGGCGATCTGGCCAAGCCCACCGACAATTTCACCGATGCGAGCGATCCCCAGGCCTGGCTGCTTGGCCGGGTGAACCGGCTTTATGCCACGCCTGCAAATCCGGAGATCAAGGCGCTCAAAGGCCGCGTGGGGTTCATCAATGATTGAGCGCCCGATTGCCTCGCGCCTCATCGGCGTGCTCGTGATCTGCCTGACGCTCGGGGCCTGCGGTGCGGCGGGCACCCGCCAGCTTGCGGCAAAACCAACGGCGCCCGACTATCAGCAGCGCCACGCGATTGAATTGCGCGAAGCGCCTTATACGCTGGATGTTTTTGCAGGCGCGACGCTCGATGAGCGGGCGCGGGCGCAGGTCACCGAATTTGCCGATCTCTATCGCCGTCAAGGCAATGGCCAGATGGTCGCCATGCTCCCCACGGGCACGCGGCGCGATGCCGATTATCGCCGCCAGTTTGCGACCATCCGGCAGATTCTTCTCGCGCGCGGCCTGCGCGGCACGATCAAGGCAGGCACCTACCCGATCAGCGATTCCGCGCGCGCGGCTCCCCTTCACTTGAGCTTTACCGGCGTGCGCGCGCGCGTTGTTTCTACCTGCGGGGAATGGCCAGCCGATCTGGCCTCGGGCAGCACCATGCAGGGACTGGAAAACCGGAACTATTGGAACTTCGGGTGCGCCTACCAGAGCATGATCGCGGCGCAGACGGCGGATCCCCGCGATCTTGTCGGACGCCAGGCGGAGGGCCCGAAAGATACTGAAATGCGCAGCCGCGCCATCGTCAATGTGCGCAAGGGTCAGGACCCTGGCTCTGCGTGGCAGACCAAGACGTCATCCATCAGCGCAGTGGGCAATTAGGCCATGGAGATCTTGTCGTGAGCGATCTTTCCAGCCCCATTGCCAGCGTGCCGCGGATCTCGATCCAGGCTTTCTGCGAGCAGATGGATACGCATGGAATTCTGGCGCAGGCGGTATCGGACCGGCGCATGAGCCGCGCGCATTTCAAACTTCACATGGGCGGGGTCGCGGCGGCAATCGAAGCCTATCGCGATGCGCCGACGCCCAATCTCATCGTGATCGAATCCGCCGGCGCGCGCGAAGAGCTTGTGGCTCAGCTCGATAATCTCGCTGAAATTTGTGACGAGGGCACGAAGGTCGTCGCCATTGGCCGGGTGAACGACATTCTGCTCTATCGCGAATTGATGGCGCGCGGGGTGAGCGAATATCTGGTGCATCCCTTCGACACGTCGGATTTCGTGCGCATCGTTTCCGAACTTTACAACACGCCGGGGCAACGCCTCATCGGCCGGGTGATCGCCGTCACGGGAACCAAGGGCGGCACGGGCGCTTCCACCCTGGCGCATAATCTTGCCTGGACCATTTCCCGCACGCTCGAACAGCCGACCGTGATCGTGGATATGGATCTGCCCTTCGGCACCGCCGCGCTCGATTTCAATCAGGATCCGCCCCAAGGCACGGCGGATGCGGTTTTTGCCAGTGACAGGCTCGACACCAATTATGTCGAACGCCTTTTGTCGCGCTGCACGCATAATCTCAGCATCATGGCAGCCCCTGCCATGCTCGATCGTAATTATGATCTCGGCGAGGATGCGTTCGAGCCGGTCATCGAATTCCTGCGCGGCGCGGCCCCCTATATCGTGCTCGATCTGCCCCATGGCTGGGCCGGCTGGAAACGCAATGCGCTGATTGGCGCAGACGAAGTTGTGGTTGTGGCCGGGCCAGATCTTGCAAGCCTGCGCAATGCCAAGAATATTTTCGACGCGATCCGCGCGGCCCGGCCCAACGATCTCGAGCCCCGGCTTGTGCTCAATGGCATCGGCATGGCCAAGCGGCCCGAAATTCCGGTGGCCGATTTCGCCAAGGCGCTCGATATCGCGCCCATGGCGAGCATCCTTCATGACCCCAAGCTCTTTGGCACAGCCACCAACAATGGCCAGATGCTGGGTGAGGTCGAGGGATCAGCCAAGGTCACGGAAGTCTTTGCCGAACTGACGCGCGTCGTAACCGGGCGGCCGGATCTGAAATCCGCGCGCCGTGGCCTGTTTGAGAAAATCAAAGATGTCTTCGCCTGACCGTTTGCGGCGCGGCGAACGCGTCATGAGGGATGATGTGAATGTTTGGTAAGCGCACCAGCCAGTCAGCTACACAAAACCAGCCGGCTGCTGCTGCCAAACCTGTTGCAGCCAAACCTGTTGCAACGCGTTTGCCGCCGGGCGTTGCGCCAAAACCGACTGCGGCGCAACGCGGAATTTCCCCTCAATCCACCGCCGGGCCTGTCGGAGAAGCGCATCGCTCGGAAGAATATTACATCACGAAAGGCATGATCTTTGGCGCACTGATCGAGGCTATCGATCTCTCGCAATTGTCCAGGCTCGATCCTGAAAGCGCGCGCGAGGAAATTCGCGATATCGTCAACGAGATCATTTCGATCAAGAACCTCGTCATGTCGATTTCCGAGCAGGAAGATCTGCTCGACGATATCTGCAACGACGTTCTGGGCTTTGGCCCGCTCGAGCCGCTGCTGGCGCGCGACGATATTGCCGACATCATGGTGAATGGCTGCAACCGCACCTATATTGAAGTGGGCGGCAAGATCCAGCTCACCAATGTGCGCTTCAAGGACAATACGCAGCTGATGAATATTTGTCAGCGCATCGTCAGCCAGGTGGGCCGGCGCGTTGACGAGGCCTCGCCGATTTGCGATGCGCGCCTGCTCGATGGGTCGCGCGTCAATGTGATTGCGCCGCCGCTGGCAATCGATGGACCCACACTCACCATTCGCAAATTCCGCCGCGAAAAACTGACACTCGACCAGCTCGTGCGCTATGGCTCGATTACGGCCGAGGGCGCGGAAATCCTCAAGGTCATCGGGCGCGTTCGCTGCAATGTCGTCATCTCTGGCGGCACGGGCTCGGGCAAGACGACGCTGCTCAATTGCATCACCAATTACATCGATGATGACGAGCGCATCATCACCTGCGAGGACGCCGCCGAACTCCAGCTTCAGCAGCCCCATGTGGTGCGGCTTGAAACGCGCCCGCCGAGCCTTGAGGGCACGGGTGCCATCACCATGCGCGATCTCGTCAGGAACTGCCTGCGCATGCGCCCCGAACGCATCATCGTGGGCGAGGTGCGCGGACCCGAAGCCATAGACCTCCTGCAGGCGATGAACACGGGACATGATGGTTCCATGGGAACCCTGCATGCCAATTCGCCGCGCGAGGCGCTGAGCCGCATCGAATCCATGATTACCATGGGCGGATATTCTCTGCCCGCGCGCACCATTCGCGAAATGCTGGTTTCCTCCATCGATGTCATCATCCAGGCTGCGCGCCTGCGCGATGGCTCCCGCCGGATCACCCATATTACGGAAGTGACCGGTCTTGAGGGCGATGTCGTCACGACGCAGGATCTCTTCGTCTATGAAATTCTCGGTGAAGATGCGCAGGGACGGCTCGTCGGGCGGCATCGCTCGACAGGCATAGGTCGCCCGCGCTTCTGGGATCGTGCGCGTTATTACAATGAAGAAGAGCGGCTGGCGGCTGCGCTCGATGCTGCCGAAATTCGCGACGGCGCGCGTGTTCTCGGAGGATAGTCCATGGGCCAGCTGCCACCGAAAATGCTGATCTTGATCGGGCTGATTGCGCTCGCTGTGATCGGAGTCTTTTTCGCGCTCGTTGCACCCTATTTCTCAAGCGAGCGCGTGGCGCAGAAGCGACGCGCTCATCTTGTCCATGCAGGCGCCAAGCGCATTGCCACCACCCGTACGGTCGATGCGACGCAAAGACGAAAGCAGATTGCCGAAAGCCTGAAAGAGCTGGAAAACCGCGAGAAAAAAGCCCGCCGCGTCACCATCGATCAAAAGCTGTTGCAGGCGGGTCTGGGGATATCGCGCGTGCAATTCTACGCTGGCTCCTGCGTGCTTGGTGCGACACTCGGGATTGTTCTGCTCCTTGCAACGCAGGAGCTCTTCATGCTGGCGGCGGGCCTGTTTGTTGGCGGTCTTGGCCTGCCGCATTGGGTCCTCGCGTTCTTGCGCAAGCGACGGCTCGCGAAATTCTCGACCCAATTTCCAGATGCGATCGACGTCATCATTCGTGGCGTCAAGGCGGGCTTGCCTTTGCTCGATTCCCTGCGCGTCGTATCGAGCGAATTTGCCGAGCCAATCCGATCGGAATTTCGCATCGTCATCGAAACCCAATCGGTCGGGCTGTCCGTGACGGACGCCGTCGAGCGCATTGCCGAGCGCGTGCCTGTGTCGGAGGCGCGCTTCTTTGCAATTCTGATTGGCATCCAGCAAAAATCCGGCGGTAATCTTGCCGAAGGGCTTGGCAATCTTTCGCGTGTGCTGCGCGAGCGCAAGCGTCTCGCGCACAAGATCAAGGCCATGTCTGCCGAAGCCAAGGCGTCTGCCGGCATCATTGGCTCTCTGCCCTTCGTCGTTGCCACGCTCGTTTATATTACGAGCCCCGGCTATATGGACATGCTGTGGACGACCGACGAGGGAAGAATCATGCTGGTGGGCAGTGCGATCTGGATGTCGCTTGGCGTTTTCATCATGAAGCGCATGATTTCCTTCGAGGTCTAGGGGCTCACGCATGGCGTATTTTCTCTCGAAGATCCGAGACCCCAGCGTTCTCATTCCGCTGCTTGCGGTGCTGAGCGCACTCGCCACAATATTGACGCTGGCGCTGCCCTATATTTCGCCTGATATTTTGCAAAAGCGGATGAAGGACGTCGCGATCGAGCGCGAACGCATTCGCAGCCGCGAGCGCGAGCGGTTGGCCAAAGCCGGCAGGATCATTCTGCGGCAGGAAGAAAAGGCCTTCATGAAAAGAATCGTGGAGCGCTTCCGCCTGTCGGACTGGCTCTCCACCGAAACGGCGACAGCGAAACTGGCGGCTGCGGGTTTTCGCGGCCCTGCGGCCGAGACGGCCTTCATCTTTTTTCGCGCAGTCGTCCCCGCCGGCCTGCTCGTGCTCGGCGCTTTCTATCTCTTTCTTGTCGATGATCTCGGCTATTCCGGGCTGACGCGGTTTGGCGCTCTGATCTCGCTGGTCTATCTCGGCATCAAGGCGCCTGAGGTCTATCTCACGAATCTGGCTGCCAAACGGCGCGAGTCGATGCGTCGCGCCTTTCCCGATGCGCTCGATCTCCTGCTCATCTGCGTGGAGGCGGGCATTTCCATCGAGCTGGCTTTTCGTCGCGTGGCTGAAGAAATCGGCCAGCAATCGGTGCCGCTTGCCGAAGAACTCACATTGACGACGGCGGAATTGTCGTTCCTGCCAGAGCGGCGTCAGGCCTATGAAAATCTCGCCAAGCGGGCCGATGTCAGCTCCATCCGCCAGATTGTGACCGTGCTCAATCAGGCGGAGCGTTACGGCACGCCGCTTGGCAGCGCATTGCGCGTGGTGTCGCAGGAAAGCCGCGATACGCGCATGGCGGAAGCGGAGAAAAAGGCTGCGGCCCTGCCGCCAAAACTCACCGTGCCGATGATCGTCTTCTTTCTGCCGGTGCTCTTTGTCGTCATTCTGGGACCTGCTATTTCGCAGGTGATGAAGAGTTTCTAGTTGAGATCGTCGTATATGCGGGCCGCGTTGCAGGCGGCTTGCGCAAATCGCGCCACGTGTCGGATTGGGCGATGGTGCGTTTGATCGTGGCGACATTTTCAGCCGCTTCTTCTGGCGACAGATCGCGGCGCGAGATGGCTTCCGCCTCTGCAAATTTGCCGCGCAGCGCCAGAACAAGCGCATAATTCTGCCGCACGCGCCTGTCTGCCGAGGGCAAGTCGGCGGCCTGGCGCAGTGTCGCCTCGGCCTTGGGCAGATCGTTTGCCAGCGCATAGGACAGGCCGAGATTGGACAGGACCGAGGGCTGGTCCGGCATGATTTTCAAAGCCGCTTCATAATAGGTCTGGGCGGCGGCGTGGTCGCCGGTCTGGTCGGCAATCGAGCCTTGCGCGGACAGGATCGACCAGTTCGGACGCTCGGGCGTATGCGCGCGCGCGAGCACCTCGCTGGCCTCGTTCAGGCGTCCGGCATCGGCCAAGGCCTTGCCATAGGCGCCCAGTACGTCAAGGTCGGCTGGATGGCTTGCCGCCGTGCGCTGAAGCACAGCCGCCGCCTGCGCATAATGTTCAAGCTTGCGCAATGCGCCCGCATAAGCGAGCGCGACCGCCTTGTCGGCGGGGTTGCGATCATATTTGCCGCCCAGCGTCTCGGCATATTGGCGCAGGCCAGCTTCGTCTGCGGGGGCTGGCGCCAAGGTTTGGCTGCCGAGCGTGGCGGTGAGATCGTCGATTTTCTTGCAGCCACCGAGTGACAGGCCAAGCACAAGGCACAAGGCCGCCAGTCGGGCAGGCGCGTGCATTCGCGCAAAAATGGCCATGTGAAAATCTCTCGGGTAAAATGTCTGGCCGTCAGAAATAATAGGGCGACAATAAAAAATTAACTTTAATGAAGCCTTAACGTCGCCGACCAGACATCGCTGACCATTGGACGCAAGGATACGGGAATGCTGCTCATCACCCACCGCCCCGCCGGCCCCATCGTGCCGATCCTCCTTGTCACGCGCGACACGTGGGAGGCGCAGCGCGCCTTGCTTGCGCCTGCAGCGGCTGCCTTCGCGCAGGCGTCCGGTTTCGAGCCCAAGGCTGGTCGGTGTTGCCTGCTTCCCGATGCGCAGGGCGCGATAGCAACGGTGCTGTTCGGGCTTGAGCCTCACGGCAGCCCCAAGGCCGACCCCTTCCTGCCGGGCAAGCTCGCAACGCTTCTGCCTGAGGGCGATTATGAATTTGCAAGCTCGACGCCAGGCGGTGACGAGGCGGCCGAGCTTGCCGCGCTCGCATGGTGCCTCTCGGCCTATCGCTTCACGCGCTACAAGAAGCCCGTCGGCGGACAGCCGCGCCTCATCTGTCCTGCGGGCGTGGATGCGGGCCGCGTGAAGCGGATCGTGGAGGGCGTCACCCTGGCGCGCGATCTCGTCAACACGCCGCCCAATGATATGGGGCCGCACGCGCTGGAGAGCGCCGTGCGTGCGCTTGCCGCGCGCCACGGCGCGAGCCTCTCGAGCATTGTTGGCGAGGATTTGCTCGCACGGAATTTCCCGCTCATCCATGCAGTGGGGCGTGCGGCCGCCGAGCCGCCGCGTCTCGTCGAATTCACCTTCGGGCCTGAAGATGCGCCCAAGGTGACGCTGGTCGGCAAGGGCGTGTGTTTTGATACGGGCGGTCTCGATATCAAGCCTTCGAGCGCCATGTTGCTGATGAAGAAAGATATGGCGGGCGCGGCCACGGCGTTGGCGCTGGCCCATATGATCATGGATGCGGGCTTGCGCCTGCGCCTGCGCGTGCTGATCCCGATTGTCGAAAACTCGGTTTCGGCGGCGTCTTTCCGTCCGGGCGATGTCTATCCGAGCCGCAAGGGGCTCAATGTCGAGATCGGCAATACGGATGCCGAAGGCCGCCTCATTCTGGCCGATGCGCTTGCCCTTGCAGCTGAAGAAAGGCCTTTGCTGCTGTTTGATTTTGCAACGCTCACAGGGGCTGCGCGCGTGGCGCTCGGGCCAGATCTGCCGCCCTTCTATACGGGCGACGATGCCCTTGCCGCAGAGATTGCATCTGCGGGCGCGCGGATGAACGATCCCGTCTGGCGTCTGCCGCTGTGGGAGGCTTATGACAGCCTGCTCGACAGCAAGGTGTCCGATCTCAACAATGTTTCAAGTGGCCCCTTTGCAGGCTCGATCACGGCGGCGCTGTTTCTGCGCCGCTTCGTCGAGGGCGCGAATTCCTGGGTGCATTTTGATATTTACGGCTGGGTGCCAGGCACAAAGCCCGGCCGCCCCGAAGGCGGCGAGACACAGACGGCGCGGCTCCTCTATGCTCTGCTCGAAGCGCGTTACCCGGCCGCTTGAAAGCTGGTGCAGGACAGGCACAATAGCGCGTGAATGAAGCGGAGCGGCCATGCCCATCGAGATGAAGCCGGCGCAGGGCCTTGGCCTGTTGCATGATATTGCGCTCGCCATGGTGCGCGAGACCAGGCCCGATGGCATGGCCGATTTCACCCATCGTCAATTGGCGATCCTGCTCACCGTCTATCTCGAGCGCCCGCCCCATACGGTGCGGGGGCTGGCGCTCAAGCTCGGCGTCACCAAGCCTGTGATCACGCGCGCGCTCGATGCCATGGGCAAGCAGGCGATCATCGCGCGCCGCCGCGATGAATCCGACAAGCGCAACGTCATCATTCAGCGCACCGTCAAGGGTGCGCTTTATGTCGAGACATTGGGCGACATGGTGGTGCGCAAGGCGCTCCTCCTCAACAGCGCGGATGAACAGGCATGAGTGGCTTTGATTCCCGTCGTACGCCCGCGCGGCCCGATCTGGCGGCCGCCTGTTTGCAGGGCATGATCGATGCGCCGCGCTTTGTCGAGGGGCGTCGCATGCGCGTGCTTGACGAGGTCATCGGGCTGCGCGCGCAGCCGTCCCCCGATTGCAGCCTCGATACGCAGGTGCTGCATGGCGAAGAGGTGGTGATTTACGATGTCGATGAAGGCTGGGCCTGGGGGCAGCTGACGAGCGATCGTTATGTCGGCTATATGCCGGCCGATTCCTTGAGCGAGCTGGACGTCACGCCGAGCCATCGCGTGCAGGCGCCGCGCACCTTTCTTTATCCGGGTGCAAATATGAAAGCCCCCGTCGTTGGCGCTCTGCCTCTGGGCGCGCGTGTGGAGGTGCGGGCCCTGCGCGGCGATTTTGCCCAGCTCGGCAGCGGGCTTTTCGTCTGGGCCGCGCATCTTTGCGCTCTCGGCGCGCTGCAGGCCGATTATGTGGCGACCGCTGAAAGCTTCCTTGGCGTGCCCTATCTCTGGGGCGGCAAGACGTTTCTTGGGCTCGATTGTTCAGGCCTCGTGCAGGTGTCCTTGCAGGGTGCGGGCATAGCCGCGCCGCGCGACACCGACATGATGCAGGCAGAGCTTGGCGTAGAAATTTCCGCAGATATGCCTCTGCGCCGAGGAGATCTCATATTCTGGAAGGGCCATGTCGGCCTGATGCAGGACGAGAATACCTTGCTGCATGCCAACGGCCATCACATGCAGGTGGTCTCCGAGCCTTTCGCGGAGGCTTGCGCGCGGATCGAAGCCAAGAGCTATGGCGCTGTCACCGCGCGGCGTCGACTAATCGGGTGAGGCCACCAGCCGCGCGAGAACAGGTGCGGTGTCGGTTGGCGCGGCCTCGCCGAGCGTAATGGCGTCGCGCAGGAGTGAGGCCGCATGTGTGGCTTTCGCCTCGCTGCTGGCATGAATGAAGGCGAGCGGCTCACCCTTCGTTACATATTGCCCGCGCGAGGGCAGGCCTGTCAGGCCGACCGATGGATCGATCACACCCTTGGCGCTGGCACGCCCGCCGCCAAGCGCAACAACGCAAAGCCCGATCTCGCGCGTCGCCAGCCGCGTCACGAAACCATCGCGGGGCGCGAGGAGCGGTGTGATGATATGTGCCTGCGGCAGAATGGCTTCTGGCCGCTCTATCAGATCGGACGCGCCGCCAAGCGCTGCCACCATACGGGCGAAATGGGCTGCCGCCTTGCCCGATGCGAGCGCATCTTCAATGCGGGCGCGCCCGTCTGCGAGATCGCGCGCGAGCCCGCCGAGCAACAGCATTTCAGCTCCCAGCGCGACGACAAGCGCCTGCAGGCGCGGTTCGCGCCGCGCGCCGGTGAGATGAGCAATCGCATGGGCGGTTTCAAGCGCATTACCGGCTGCGCTCGCCAGCGGCTGGTCCATATCCGTGATGAGCGCCACGGCGGGCAGCCCCGCGCGTGTTGCAACATCCACAATCGAGCGTGCGAGCTCTTGCGCGCCCTGAAAGGTCGGCATGAAAGCGCCCGAGCCCGATTTCACATCCATCACCAGGCCATCAAGGCCCGCAGCAAGCTTCTTTGAGAGAATGGAGGCCGTAATCAGGGGAATGGATTCGACCGTCGCGGTAATATCGCGGACCGCGTAAAATCGCGCATCGGCAGGCGCAAGTTCTGCCGTCTGGCCAATGATGGCGCAACCGGCCGCGCGCAAGGTGCGCAGGAGGCGCGCGGGGTCGGGCTTCGTGGCATAGCCAGGAATGGCTTCGAGCTTGTCGAGCGTGCCGCCGGTGTGGCCAAGGCCGCGCCCTGAAATCATCGGCACAAAGCCGCCGCAGGCGGCAATGGCGGGCGCAAGCACGAGGCTCACATTATCGCCCACGCCGCCGGTGGAGTGTTTGTCCAGCACAGGCCCGCCGAGATCCTGCTTGCTCCAGTCCAGCACCTGTCCGGATTGCATCATGGCGCGCGTCAGCGCAGCGCATTCCTTGGTGTTCATGCCGCGAAAGAAAACAGCCATGGCGAAAGCCGCAATTTGCGCGCCGCCGACATGCTTGCCCGCAAAGCTTCTGATGAAGGCCTCTATTTCTTCAGGCTCCAGCGTTCCGCCATCGCGCTTCTTGCGAATGATTTCCTGCGGCAGAAGCATGTGAAACTCCCTTTAAAGCGCGGCCAGAAGCGGATCGAGGAGGCTGCTGGCGCCAAAGCGCATATGGTCAGCATTGGCCCAGTCCGCGCCCATGATCTCGTCTGCGAGCGCCAGATAGTCGCGCGCCTGCGACAGGCTCCGCAGGCCGCCCGAGGCCTTGAACCCGACATTGCGGCCGCTTTCGCGAATGCTGGTCAGCATGATGCGCGCGGCTTCGGGCGTGGCGGAAAGTTTCGTCTTGCCGGTGGAGGTTTTCAGAAAATCCGCGCCCGCGCCCAGAGCGAGGCGGCTGGCTGCGGCAATCGCATCCGGGCTTTCCAAAGCGCCCGTTTCGAGAATGACCTTCAGCTTTGCGCCCGGCGTGAGACAGGCGGCGACCGCGTGGATCATGTCTCGGGCCACAGCTGTGCGGCCTTCAAGAAAGGCCCGCCAGGGAAGGACAAAATCGATTTCAACCGCGCCGTCCTCAAGCGCCTGTCGCGTCTGCCGGCACGTCTCGGCAATATCCTCGCCGCCGTCCGGAAAATTCACGACGGTCGCAAGCTTGATCCGCGAAACACCTAGCGCCGCACGCGCCTGGCGCAGGAAGCGCGGCCATATGCAGAGCGCAGCCACAGGTAGCTCGAGTTGCAGCGCGCGCTGCACGAGCGCGTCAATTGCGGCCGGCGTGCAATCGTCCGAGAGATCGGTGAGATCGATCAGCGCAATGGCGCGGCGCGCGAGGGCGCGATCCTCGTTCATGAGGCCTCCTGTGCGAGATAGTTTGCGATCAGCATCCGCATGCGATCGGCAGCCTGCGCTGCGACACGTTTTGTTTCGGCATGATCTGGTGCGCCGCCGGCAATGCCCGCGCCGAAATTGGTGACGATGGAAAGCCCGGCGACGCGCAGCCCCAGATGGCGCGCGAGAATGACCTCCGGCACGCAGGACATGCCGACGAGATCTGCGCCAAGCAGACCCGCCATGCGCACTTCCGCCGGCGTCTCGAAGGAGGGGCCGGAGAACCACATGTAAACGCACTCGCGCAGGCTGATGTCGCAGCTTTGCGCCGCCCGCCTCAGGCGCGCGGCAAGTGCGGCGTCATAGGCGCCCACCATGGGCACGAAACGCGCATCGCCTTGCGTGCCGATCAGCGGATTCATGCCGCTGAAATTGATGTGGTCGCTGAGCAGCACCAAAGCCCCTGGCGCGATATCGGGCCGCGTGCTGCCCGACGCGCAGGTGATGATGAGATCGCGCGTACCAAGCTGTGCGAGAACCTCCAGTGCGCCTGCCATGGCGCGTGCATCGCCCGCCTCATAATAATGCGCGCGCCCGAGCAGGAAGGCGGTGAAATGGCCCTGATGGGCGCGCAGCAGAAGGCGTCCCGCATGGCCCGAGACAGAAGCCTGCGGAAAGCCGGGCAGCTCCGCATAGGGAATGAGGCAATCGCCCTCGGTCGTGCCTGCTCCAGCCCCCAGTCCCGTGCCCAGAATGACCGCCGTGTCGATGCTCTGCGCACCGATGATGGCGCGCAGCCGCTCGACGCTCTGCGCGACTGAAGCACTCATGGCTGTTTGTGCCCGGGCAGGAAAGCGGGGCCGAAGGCCTCCGGCAGAAGGGCTGCCAGGGTGAAGCTCTGGCGTGCGCCTTCGAGCGAGCCTGCATGGATTGGCGTTGCGGCCTCGGCAAATTCGCGGATGCGCTGACGGCAGGCGCCGCAGGGTGTGAGCGGATGCGCGCCCGACGCGATCACGGCCAGTGCCGCAATGCGTGTTTCGCCAGCCCCGATCATGGCGGAAATCGCGGATTGCTCGGCGCAGGTGCCAGATGGATAGGCGGCGTTTTCGACATTGCACCCGGTGAAGAGACCGCCCCTTGCGCCCCGTATGGCCGCGCCAACGGCAAAGCCCGAATAGGGCGCATAAGCGTGCGCGCGCGCACCAAGGGCTGCCTCAAACAGCGCGTCGATATCTTGCAACGTCTCGTCCATACGCATGGTGCCCGGTCGTGGAAACGTGACAGCGACAATGCCACGCCAGCCCCACGCGCGCCATTGCCTTCCGCGCCAAAGCCGTCACACTGCTCGCCTGACCAGAAGGAGCGGGCGCATGGCTTCTCCCTTTGAATACTCGAGGGTCTCGCGGCTGCGCCTTGCGCTGGTGGGCGCAGGCCTCGCCTTGGCCTTGCAGCTTGGCCCGGCGCAAGCGCGCGGCGGGGCGACCGAAGTCGATGCCGAGCTCGTGCTCGCGGTCGATATTTCCTATTCGATGGATACCGAAGAACAGCGTTTGCAGCGCAACGGTTATGTCGAGGCTTTGCGCTCTGAGCAATTTCTGAACGCGCTCAAATCAGGCGCGACCGGGCGCATTGCCATAAGTTACATGCAATGGGCCTCCGAATATGATCAGGACACATTGCTGGAATGGGCCTTGATTGACGGGCCCGAGAGCGCAAGCGCCTTTGCCGCGCGTCTGGCGGCTGCGCCCTATCGCCGTGCACAGCGCACCTCGATTGCAGGCGCCATTGATGGCGCCCTGCGCCTGTTTGAGGGCAATGGCTTTTCTTCGGCGCGGCAGGTGATCGATATTTCGGGCGATGGCCCCAACAACAGCGGGCGTTCGGTGACGCAGGCGCGTGACGAGGCTCTGGCCAAGGGCGTCACGATCAACGGCTTGCCGCTTGTCGGCATCAGGCCCTATATCAGCCCGGCCGATATTCAGGATCTCGATATTTACTACGAGGATTGCGTGATTGGCGGTTTCGATGCCTTCATGGTGCCCGTGCGCGACATTCGCAGTTTTGTCGAAGCGACCCGCACCAAATTGGTGCGCGAGATCGCAGCCCTGCCACAGGGCGCGCCGCCTCTCGTGCAGGCCATATCGGCGCGTGAGCCGCGCATGTCCTGCATGATCGGCGAAACACTCTGGCGCAACAGGTGGGGCAATTGAGACTTTCGACTTTTCTTCTGTGCCTTGCCTTTGCCAGCACTCCCCTTGTTCAATCCCGGGCCCAGACGGCGAGCGAGCCCGTCGTCTCGGGCTATGCGCGCATTCTCCCCGTTTCTGCCCGCAATGGCATGGTGGTGAGCCAGGAGGCGCAGGCCTCGCGCATTGGTGTCGAGATCTTGAAACGCGGCGGCAATGCCATCGATGCTGCCGTGGCCACGGGGCTTGCGCTGGCTGTCACCTTGCCGCGTGCCGGCAATCTGGGTGGCGGCGGCTTCATGCTTGTCTATCTGGCGGGCGAGAAAAAGACGGTCGCCATCGATTATCGCGAGACCGCGCCCGCCGCCACGACGCCCGAAATGTTTCTCGATGCGCAGGGCAAATTCGTGCCCGCCAAAGCACAAGCCAGCGGGCTTGGCGTCGGCGTGCCGGGCACAGTCGCGGGCTTTGTGCTGGCGCATGCAAAATATGGCTCCGGCAAGCTGACCTTTGCCGAACTTGCCGCACCTGCCATCAAGCTTGCGCGCGAGGGAATCGAAGTCGAGGGCGATCTTGCCTTTTCTCTGGGTGAAATCGGCACACGCCTGACGCGCTATCCATCGAGCCGCGCGATTTTTCTGCGCCCCGATGGCAAGCCCTTCCAGGCTGGAGACCGGCTGGTGCAGGCCGATCTGGCCGCTTCGCTGGAGGCAATCGCGCGCGATGGCGCAGCGGGATTTTACCAGGGCGAAACGGCGCAAAAAATCGTCAAGGCGGTACGCGACGCCAATGGTGTGATGACGCTGGATGATTTGGCGAGCTACCGCGCCATCGAGCGCGCGCCGGTGCGCGGCCTCTATCGCGACCGCGAGATCGTCTCCATGCCGCCGCCCTCGTCGGGCGGCGTGCATGTGCTGCAAATTCTCAACATTCTGGAAGCCTTTCGGCTGGCCGATCTCGGCCAGAATTCGGCAGCTTCGCTCCATCTCATGACGGAAGCAATGAAGCTCGCCTATGCCGATCGCGAGATCTGGCTGGGCGATCCCGATTTCACGAAAGTGCCTGTGGCAGGGCTTGTTTCGAAGGATTATGCCGCGTCCCTGCGCAGCCGCATCTCGAGCGAACGCGCGCGGCCGTCTGATGAGATCAAGCCCGGCGATCCCCTGCCTTACGAGAGCGACCAGACCACCCATTTCTCGGTTGTGGATTCCCAAGGCAATGGCGTTGCCAATACCTACACGCTGAATTTCTCCTACGGGCTCGGCCTTGTCGCGGAGGGCTCGGGCATTCTTCTCAACAACGAGCTTGATGATTTTGCCGCCACCGCAGGCGCGCCCAATGCATTCGGTCTGCTGGGTGGAGAGGCCAATGCGCCGGGGCCGCGCAAGCGCCCGCTCTCCTCCATGAGTCCGGCCATGGTGTTCAATGGCGGCGAACTGGAGCTGGTGACAGGCTCGCCCGGAGGCTCGCGCATCATCACCACCGTGGTGCAGATCATTTCAAATGTCATCGATCACGGCATGAATGCAGCCGAGGCGAGCGAAGCTGTGCGCGTGCACCATCAATTGCATCCAGATGAATTGCGCATCGAGCGCGGCCTCTCGATTGACACGATCCGTTTGCTCGAGGCCAAGGGCCATGTCGTGCGCTTGCAACGCGCCATGGGCTCGGCGCAGACGATTCATCGCACACCCACCATGCTCTATGGCGCAGCCGATACCCGCCAGACAGGCACGGCTGCTGTCGGCTATTGATCGAGCTGCCAGGCGCGCCCGCTCTGCGTTTGGGGCAGCCCCAGATGATGCGCGAGGCTTGCGCCCATATCGGCAAAGGTCTGCCGCGCGCCAAGCGCAACGGGCGCAATGCCGGGGCCAAAGGCCAGCACAGGCACATGTTCGCGCGTATGGTCCGTGCCGGGCCATGTCGGATCATTGCCGTGGTCGGCGGTGAGAATGCAGAGGTCGCCGGGCTGGAGGGCCGCCAGCAGGGCCGGCATGCGCGCATCGAAGCGCTCAAGCCCTGCCGCATAGCCCGCGACATTGCGGCGATGGCCGAAATCCGTATCGAGATCGACGTAATTGGCAAAGATCAGGCCGCCGTCGGGCAAGGAGCCCAAGGCCGCGACCGTCTTGTCGAACAGGTCGAGGTCATCGCGGCCCTTGATTTCGAGGCCCGTGTTGCGATGGGCAAAAATATCGCCGATCTTGCCGATGCTGACGATGGCGCGCCCTGCCTCTGCTGCTCGGTCGAGGATCGAGCCCTGCGCCGGAGGCATTGAAAAGTCCCTGCGATAGGGCGTTCTTTTGAACGTGGCCGGGCTGTCACCGGTAAAGGGTCGGGCGATGATGCGCCCGATGTGCAGAGCATCGCAGAGCTTGCGCGCAATCAGGCACAGCTCATACAGGCGCTCGCGGCCAAAGGTCTCTTCATGCGCTGCAATCTGCAACACGGAATCAACCGACGTGTAGATGATCGGCTTGCCCGTGCGCAAATGCTCCGCGCCATATTGCTCGATGATTGCGGTCCCCGAGGCATGCACATTGCCGATGACGCCGGGCAATTTCCCCTCACGCACCAGCGCGGCCACGAGCGTCTCTGGAATGGCAGGATCGGTGTCGGGAAAATAGCCCCAGGCAAAATCAGCCGGCGCGCCTGCAATTTCCCAATGTCCCGAGGGCGTGTCCTTGCCCTGCGAGCGCTCGATGGCATAGCCCCAGGCGCCTTTTGGCGCGCCAAGCGAAAAACCCTGGGGCAGAACGCCGCTCGAGGCCTGAGCAATGGAGCCAAGGCCAAGACTGTCGAGATAAGGCATGTGCAAAAGCCCGCTGCGCAGGCCCGCGATATCGCAAAGCCCTGCGGCGCAGGCTTCCGCAATATGCCCCAGCGTATCGGCCCCCGCATCGCCAAAGGCAGCGGCGTCCGGCGCTGCGCCGCAGCCAAAGGAATCGAGCACGAGGAGGAGGGCGCGGCTCATGCGCCATTCACACCAAGTGGCGCGGCCTCGATTGAGAAGGCAGCCGCAAACAGCGCGCGCGTATATTCGCTTTTCGGCGCGGCAAAAACATCCGCTGCCGGACCAGATTCAACCACCTTGCCGTTGCGCATGACAATCAATTCGCTCGCCAGCGCGCGCACGACCTTGAGGTCATGGCTGATGAAAAGGTAGGCGAGATTGCGCCGCTTTTGCAGATCGCGCAGCAGATCCACGATCTGCGCCTGCACCGACATGTCGAGCGCCGAGGTCGGCTCATCGAGCACGACAAAGCGTGGGTTGAGCGCCATGGCGCGGGCTATGGCGATGCGCTGGCGCTGGCCGCCGGAAAATTCATGCGGGTAACGATCCATGGCCGAAGGGTCGAGCCCGGTGTCTGCGAGCGCGCGGGCCACAATGTCGCGGCGTTGGGCATAGGAAAGATCGCGGTTTTGCACCAGCAAACCTTCCTCGACAATATCGGCGACAGAAAGGCGCGGCGACAGCGATCCGTAAGGATCTTGAAACACCACCTGCATGTCGCGCCGCAACGGCCGCATGTCTGTTGACGAAAGCCCGTCGATCCGCTGCCCGAGAAAGGCAATCGGCCCTTCCGAGCGAATGAGGCGCAGCAGCGCAAGGCCCAAGGTTGTCTTGCCTGAGCCTGATTCTCCCACAACGCCGACTGTCTGGCCTTCACGTACGGTGAGGGAAATGCCGTCGACCGCCTTCACATGGCCAATCGTGCGGCGCAGAAAGCCGCGCTTGATCGGGAACCAGACGCGAATGTCCTCGCCCGTCAGCACGGGCCTGGCCTCGGCATTGCTGGCCGCAGGCGCGCCCTTGGGTTCGGCGGCAAGCAGGGCCTTTGTGTAAGGGTGCTGGGGCGCGCCAAAAACCTGCTCCACAGGCCCGGCCTCGACGATACGTCCGCGCTGCATAACGGCGACATCATCTGCAATCTTGCGCACGATGCCCAGATCATGCGTGATGAACAGCATGGCCATGCCAAGACGGCCCTGCAATTCCTTCAGCAGTTTGAGAATCTGCGCCTGCACGGTGACATCGAGCGCGGTGGTCGGCTCATCGGCGATGAAGAGATCGGGCTTGTTGGCAAGCGCCATGGCAATCATCACGCGCTGGCGTTGCCCGCCCGACAATTGATGCGGATAGGCCGAGAGCCGTGTGGCGGGATCTGGAATGCCGACTTCTTCCAGCAAGGAAATGATGCGCGCGCGGATGCTCGCCTCGCCGCGCATGCCATGCAGCTCCAGAATTTCGCCGATCTGCCTTTCAATCGAATGCAGCGGATTGAGCGAGGTCATGGGTTCCTGGAACACCATGGTGATTTCTTTGCCCCGCACCTTGCGCAGGCCATCCTCGCTCGCCTGCAGGAGGTCTTCCCCCTTGAACAGGATTTCGCCAGAGGGATAGGTGGCCGATGTGCTGCCAAGCAATTTGACCACCGACAGGGCGGTGATCGATTTGCCGGAGCCCGATTCCCCCACCAGCGCCAAGGTGCGCCCGCGTTGCAGGGTGAAGGAGACCTTGTCGACGGCGAGCGTTTCGCGTCCGCCCTGCTGGAAGGCGATGGAGAGGTCGCGCACCTCGAGAAGCGGCGCGCCGTTTTGCTCTTGCATGGCGGGCCTCATGAGAATGTCTTTCGCGGATCGAAGGCGTCGCGCACTGCTTCGCCGATGAAGATCAGCAGCGAGAGCATGGCGGCGATGACGAAAAAGCCTGCAAGCCCCAGCCAGGGCGCTTGCAGATTCGCCTTGCCCTGCAGCAGCAGTTCGCCAAGCGAGGGCGAGCCCGGGGGCAGGCCAAAGCCCAGAAAATCAAGCGAGGTGAGCGTCGTGATCGAGGAATTGAGCACGAAGGGCAGGAAGGTCAGCGTCGCCACCATCGCATTGGGCAAGAGATGCTTGAACATGATCTTGCCGTTGGAGAGGCCGAGCGCGCGCGCTGCATTCACATATTCGAAATTGCGCGCGCGCAGGAATTCCGCGCGCACCACATGCACCAGCGAGACCCATGAGAACAGCAGCAAGATGCCAAGCAGCACGAAGAAGCCCGGCGTGATGATCGAGGAGACGATGATGAGCAGATAGAGATGGGGAAGCGAGGACCATATTTCGATGAAGCGCTGCGACACGAGGTCGATCCAGCCGCCGAAATAACCCTGCACCGCGCCCGCCGCTATGCCGATGATCGAGGAAATGCCGGCCAGGATGAGGCCGAAGAGAATCGAGATGCGAAAGCCATAGATCAGGCGCGCAACGACATCGCGGCCCTGGTCATCGGTCCCCAGCCAGTTCCATTCAAGATCGCGGCAAGAGGCATTGGCCTTTGGCGGATCGAGGATCTTGTCAGCCACCGCCTTGCATTTCGCTTTTTCCAGCCACCAGGTCGGGGCGGAGGGCGCGGGCGTTGGCAGGTCGCGCTGATGCGTGCTGAAGGAGAAGCGGATCGGGGGCCAGATCATCCAGCCATTGCTCTCGATCTCGCGCGAAATGACGGGATCGCGATAATCGGTCTGCGCCAGAAAGCCGCCGAATTTCTCTTCCGGATAATTTTTCACCACGGGAAAGAGAATCTCGCCTTTGTAATAAGCCAGAATGGGCCGCTCATTGGCGATGAATTCTGCAAACAGCGAGAGAACGAACAAAGTAACGAAAATCCAGAACGACCAATAGCCGCGCTTGTTGCGGCGAAAATTGTCGAGCCTGCGCTGGTTGATCGGCGAGAGTTTCAGAAAACCCTGCGGCGGCAGGGCTGGCGCATGCGGGGCAGCCTCATTGGCTGAAAGCTCATCGCGCAGTGCGGGGGCTGTCATGCTCAAACCTCCCGCGTTTCAAAATCGATGCGCGGATCAATCCACGTATAGGTGAGGTCGGACAGCAGATTCACCACAAGGCCCAGCAGCGCGAAAATATAGAGATTGGCGAAAACCACCGGATAGTCGCGATTGACGATGCTCTCGAAGGACAAAAGACCAAGGCCATCGAGCGAGAAAATGCTCTCGATCAGCAAGGAGCCTGTGAAAAAGGCCGAGACGAAAGCGCCCGGAAAGCCCGCGATGACGATCAGCATGGCATTGCGGAAGACATGTCCATAAAGCACCTGATTTTCAGTCAATCCCTTCATCCGTGCGGTCATGACATATTGCTTGCGGATTTCCTCGAGGAAGGAATTTTTTGTCAGGAAGGTCGAGGTCGCAAAGGCGCCGATCGCCATGGAGACAACGGGCAAGGTGATATGCCAGGCATAATCGAGAATTTTCTGCGGCCAGGACATATCGGCAAAATTTTCCGACCACAGGCCACGCAGCGGAAACACCTGCCAGAAGGAGCCGCCGGCAAACAGCACGATCAGAAGGATCGCAAAGAGAAAGCTCGGAATGGCATAGCCGATGATGACGACGGCCGAGGTCCAGGTGTCGAAGCGCGACCCATCCTGCACAGCCTTGCGGATGCCCAGCGGAATCGAGATCGCATAGGAGAGCAGCGTCATCCACAGACCCAGCGATACCGAAACCGGCAGTTTCTCCTTGATGAGTTGCAGCACCGGCGTATCGCGGAAATAGCTGCGGCCGAAATCGAAGGTCGCGTAATTTTTCAGCATGATGAAGAAACGCTCATGCGCGGGCTTGTCGAACCCGAATTGCTTTTCGAGTTCGGCGATGAATTTGGGGTCCAGTCCCTGTGCGCCGCGATAGCGCGAATCTCCGCCCCCGCCTGCTTGCGCCGCCGCGCCAAGATCGGTCGCACCCCCGCCAAAGCGCGAGGTTGCGCCAGAATCCAGCCCCTGCAATTGCGCAAGTACGCGCTCCACCGGTCCGCCGGGCGCAAATTGCACGATCACGAAGGAGATGAGCAGGATGCCGAAGATCGTCGGGATCATCAGCAACAGGCGGCGGGCGATATAGGCGAGCATGAAATCCTTTCGGGCGCGCGTGAAGCGGCGGTCAGCCCTGATAATTGATGCGCTTGGCCTTGTCTGCGTCCCACCACCATGTGCCCGGCGCGCCGGTTGAATAGCGCGGCGTGGTGGCAGGGCGCGAGAACACGTCCCAATAGGCAACCAGACTCTTGTCCTTGTACCACATGGGAATCCAGTAGCGACCCGCGCGCAGCACGCGGTCGAGCGCGCGGCAGGCGGTGTTGAGATCCTCGCGATTGTCGACGCGCGCGATTTTCTCGATCAGGAAATCGACCGCAGGGTCGCTCACGCCCGCAACATTGCGCGTGCCCGGCGTCCTGGCAGCTTCCGATCCCCAGGTGATGCGCAAGCCATCGCCTGGCGTCAGCGAGCCGCCCAGCGCCATGGTGACGATGTCGAATTCGAAATTATCAAGCCGCCGCTTGTATTGCGCGGCATCGACCTGGCGGTAGGTGGTTTCAATGCCAAGCTTGCGCAGATTGCCCTGCAGCGGCTCGGTGTGGGGCTTGAGCGCGCCCGAGGAATCGAGAAATTCAATCTCGAACGGCTGGCCGCCGGGCAGCAGCAGGCGCGTGCCGTCGCGTTTGCAGCCGGCCGCGCGCAGCAATTCATCGGCGCGGCGCAGCAAGGTGCGGTCGGAGCCCGAACCATCCGAGGTCGGGGGCACATAGGGCTCGCCGAAAATCTCGTCGGGGGCTTTGCCGCGAAAGTGTTCGAGGAGAGCTAGCTCGCCCGCGCTCGGCAGGCCGACGGCTTTCATGTCCGAGTTTTCAAAATAAGACGTCAGCCTCTTATAGGCCGAATACATGATGTTGCGGTTCGTCCATTCGAAATCGAACGCCAGCCCCAGAGCCTCGCGCACGCGCGCATCCTGAAATTTCTGTCGCCGCGTGTTGAAATACCAGCCCTGGCTTGGCGTCGGCGCGCCATTGGGCAGTTCTTCCTTTTTCACGCGCCCGTCGCGCACGGCGGGGAAATCATAGGCGGTCGCCCAGAGGCGCGCCGTATATTCCTCGTTGAAATTGATCTGGCCGGATTTGAACCCTTCAAAGGCGACCTGCCGCTCGCGATAATATTCATAGCGCATGCGGTCGAAATTATTGGCGCCCACGTTCACGGGGAGTTTTTCCGCCCAATAATCGCGGACGCGTTCAAATTCGATATAGCGGCC
The DNA here is from genome assembly GCA_947370975.1 of Beijerinckiaceae bacterium. Lineage (GTDB taxonomy): Bacteria > Pseudomonadota > Alphaproteobacteria > Rhizobiales > Beijerinckiaceae > Terripilifer. The sequence goes on along the minus strand of CANBNG010000005.1, from coordinate 34,385 downwards.
CTGTTCGAAGCGCGAGACCTTGTAGGGGCCAGAGCCTAGCGGGGCTTCCAGCGTCGAGGCTTCGAAATCCCGATCCTTCCACCAGGCTTGCGAGAAGATCGGCAGGCCGGCGACGACAAGATGCAGGTCGCGGCTGCGCTTGTCGGTGAGGCGCACGACGAGCGTGTCATCGCCCTCTGCCTCAGCGCCGATGAATTCAGACAGCATGCTGCGATAGACCGGGTGGCCCTTGGCCTTCAGGATATTGAAGGAGAAGGCGGCATCCCGCGCCGTAAGCTTCGAGCCGTCGTGGAAGCGGGCTTCCGGGCGTAGGTGAAAGCGATAGGTCAGCCTGTCGGGCGCAATCCGCACGCGGTCGGCCACAAGGCCATACATGGAGGTCGGTTCGTCGCCGCTGCCCGCCATCAACGTGTCGAAGGTCGCATCCATGCCGGCTGCGCCATCGCCCTTGAAGACGAAAATATTGAGCGTGTCGAAGGTCTCGAAATTCTGGTTGCCGCTGGTGTTCTTGATTTGCAGCGACAGCGTGCCACCGCGCGGGGCCTGCGGGTTCACATAGGCGAAATGGGGAAAGGTCTCGGGCAGGGCGAGCTCGCCGAAGGTCGAGAGCCCATGGGTCTCGATCTCGCCCGCGCCCAGCGCGCGGCTCCAGCCCGCCGGCAGGGCAAGTGCGCCCAATGCGGCTGAGCCAAGTTTGACGGCCTGACGGCGAGAGAGAGTCATTCATGTCCCCGAGCGCAGCGCCACTTTGGCGCGCCAAGATGATTCGGGGCGATTATGTCGGTTTTTCGAGGGGCCGCCAGCGGGGCTGCAGACAAGAAAAAGGCCGGGACATGCCCGGCCTTCAATCTCGCTCTTTGCGCCGTGCTCTCAGGGGAGAGCGACGGGGCTGTCAGAGAGGCTGCGCAGATAGGCCAGAATGTCGGCGCGCCGCGCCGCATCCTTCTCGCCGCCATAGGCCATCTTGGTGCCGCTGGCGAAACCCTTGGGGTTGGCGATGAAGTGGTCGAGGCTGTCGAACGACCAGGCGCCGCCCTTGCCCTTGAGCGAATCGGAATAGGCAAAGCCCGCGGCGCCGGCGATCGGGCGATTGACGATGCCATAGAGCGCGGGGCCGACCTTGGCCGCGCCGCCCTTGTCGAAGACATGGCAGGCGGTGCAGGGCTTGATCAGGGCTTCGCCCTTTTTGGCGTCAGCCTTGGCGAGGAGCTGGGGCAGGGGCACCGCAGCCTCGGCGGAGGCAGCCGCGCCGCCAGCGCTCGCGGTCTCGGCGACCGGCAGGGCATAGCCCGGCTGTTTGGGGACGCCGTGGTGGAAAACCGCGTCGGAGAAAATGCCAAGCCCCATAAGGAACAGCAGCGTGCCGAGCACTGCGCCGGCGATTTTGTTGAATTCAAAGGAATCCATGTCTTGGGGGCTCCGACTTGTCTGCTGGGGGGCGCGCCGGGCGCGTCCGATATTGCCGCACACCTCTCCGACAGGGGCATGCCGCGCGCGGGTTGATTACCCGCTTTGCGGGGCCCTTGGCAACACGTATAAGCAAAGCCTCGTTGATACCTTTTGCCGCCTGGCTCCAGCCGGGCCGGGAAAAGGGGTTTTCCACAGTCCCGACCGCCTCGAAAATCAGCTCCCCATGTCCGATCCGATCGTCCTCGTCCCGGCCCGCATGGGCTCTTCTCGCCTGCCGGGCAAGCCGTTAGCCGATATTTGCGGTGAGCCGATGATCGTTCATGTGTGGCGGCGCGCCTGCGAGGCGGGCATCGGCCCGGTGCTGGTGGCAGCCGACGCGCCCGAGATCGTCGCGGCCATCCATGCGGTGGGCGGACATGCAGTTTTGACCCGTGCCGACCACGAATCAGGCTCCGACCGGATATTCGAGGCGGTCGAGGCCTTCGATCCCGAGGGTCGCCACGACATTGTCGTCAATGTGCAGGGCGACCTGCCAACCATCGAGGCCTATGCCATTCAGGCGGCGCTGCTGCCGCTTGCCGATCCACTCGTTGATATTGCCACGCTTGCCGTCGCGATCAGCCGGGAGGAGGAGCGCACCGACCCCAATGTGGTGAAGATTGTCGGCAGCCCCATATCGGCCGGGCGGATGCGCGCGCTCTATTTCTCGCGCGCCACCGTGCCCTTTGGCCAGGGGCCCCATTACCATCACATCGGCCTTTACGCCTATCGCCGCCGCGCGCTTGCGCGCTTTGTCGCCTTGTCGCCCTCGCCGCTTGAAAAGCGCGAGAAGCTCGAGCAATTGCGCGCGCTCGAAGCCGGCATGCGCATCGATGTGTCGCTTGTCGATGCAGTGCCGCTGGGGGTCGATACGCCACATGATCTCGAGCGCGCCCGCGCGCTGCTCGCCAAAGGATAAATCCATGACCAAGTCGAAGCTCATCGCCTATCAGGGCGAGCCCGGCGCCAATTCCCATATCGCCTGCGCGGATGTCTATCCCGATTGGGAGGCCTTGCCCTGCGAGACCTTTGAAGATGCGCTTGGCGCGATTCAGGATGGCACGGCGGGGCTCGGCATGATCCCGATTGAAAATTCAATCGCGGGCCGCGTGGCCGACATTCATCACTTCCTGCCAAATTCCGGGCTGCATATTGTCGGCGAATATTTCCTGCCGATTCATTTCCAGCTGATGGCAATCAAGGGCGCGACACTTGCGACCGTGAAGGATGTCTACAGCCACATCCACGGCCTCGGCCAGTGCCGCAACATCATCCGCAAGCTCGGGCTCAAAGCGCATAATGGCGGCGATACCGCAGGCTCCGCGCGTCAGGTGCGCGACTGGAACGATCCCACACGCGCGGCTCTCGCGCCGGCCCTTGCCGCCGAGATCTATGGCCTCGACATGCTCGCCCGCGATGTCGAAGATGCGGCGCATAATACGACGCGTTTCGTCATACTCTCGAAAAATCCCGAATGGATTGCCCCGGGCAATGGCCCGACAGTCACAACCCTCGTCTTTCGCGTGCGCAACGTGCCCGCCGCGCTCTACAAGTCGCTCGGCGGCTTTGCGACCAATGGCGTCAATATGAGCAAGCTCGAGAGCTATATGGTCGAGGGAGAATTTGCCGCGACGCAGTTTCTCGCCGATATCGATGGCCATCCGGAGGATCCGGCAGTCGCCCGCGCGCTGGAGGAGCTGTCCTTCTTCTCGCGCGAAGTCCGCGTGCTTGGCGTCTATCCGGCCCATCCCTTCCGCATCGAGACGCAGAACGCCGCTGAATAACAGAGGCGGGTGCGAATGCATCTGCATGCCACAGGCGCGCTCGTGAAACTCCCTCCCCCTTGTGGGGAGGGTTAGGGGTGAGGGTCGCACAAGTCTCGCCTTTTTCGCAGCGCTGCCGATGTCCGAAGCCGTAGCGGATGGAATCGTGCGACCCCCATCCCGCTCAGCCTTCGGCCGATTCGGCTCTCCCCACAAAGGGGGAGGGAGAGACCCAGATCAGCGAGTGCGTGAACTTGTGGCTCTATTGCAGGGCTTTTTGCACGCGCTGCGTTGCTTCGTCATCCACATGCACGCCACTTGCATCGAGCTGCGCCAGCAGTGCGTTCAGGCCCATTCCACCAAGCTGAAGGTCGCGCGCCACATCGGCCAGCGGGGCGAGGACGAAGGCGCGTTCCTGTGCGCGGGGATGGGGAATGGTGAGGTCGGGCTCATCGATCAGGACATCGTCATAGGTGATGATGTCGATGTCGAGATTGCGCGGGCCCCAGCGCATATCGCGGACGCGCCCGCCGGCGCGCTCAATTGCAAGACAGAGTTCAAGCAAGGCGCGCGGCGACAGGCTGGTGTCGATTGCCAGCGCCATGTTGAGAAAATCCGGCTGCGCGGTCACGCCCCAGGGTGGCGTGCGATAGACGCGAGAAAGCGCTGCGATGGTCACGCCATCGGCGGCCTTGAGGGCTTGCAGCGCGCCGATGAAAGCGCCCGCGACGTCTCCGATATTGCCGCCGAGCGCGAGATGCGCGCGCGTGCTCATGCAGGGTCGCGCGTCAGGCGCAGATGAATGCCCACCGCCGCCAGCCGCTCGGCAATTGGCGGCTTGAGTTTGCGCACGCGCAGATCGACGCTGCGCACAGCAGGAAATTCATCGAGAATGCCGCGCGCGAGTGCTGCCACAGCCGCCTCGACCAGCTTGTAGCGCGTATCGACAAACAGCCGGCGTGTGGTTGTCACCAGCGCATCGTAATCGAGCGTGTCGGCGAGATTGTCGCTGGCTGCGGCCTGCGAAATATCGGTCTCGAGTCCGAGGTCGATCAGGAAGGGCTGGCCAAACTCCCCTTCATGGCGATGCCAGCCATGATAGGCGTGAAGTTCGAGCGCTTCGATAAGGACGTTGGCGATCATGCCCGGGCCTGTTCCTGAAGTTTGAAAGCTGCAACCATTTTCATCGCATCCACATGCGCGCCGACATCATGCACACGCACGATATGCGCACCCTGCAGCGCGCCCAGCGTGTGCAGGGCAAGCGAACCGGCGAGCCGGTCGCGCGGATCCGTACGGCCCGTGACGGCGCCCACGATCCGCTTGCGCGACGCGCCGAGCAGCACCGGGCAACCCAGCGCCGCAAGACGATCGATTTCGCGCACGAGGCGCATGTTCTGTTCCGGCGTCTTGCCAAAGCCGATGCCCGGATCGAGAATCAGCCGGTCGAGCGAAATGCGCGCCTTTTGCGCGATCTCCATCGAGCGCAGCAGGAAGTCGCGCACCTCGGCGACAATGTCGAGGCTTGCGTCCTCATGGTCGCGATTGTGCATGAGGATGGCAGCAGCGCCATGGTCGGCGACCACGCGCGCCATATCGGCGTCGCGCTGAAAGCCCCATACGTCATTGACGATGCAGGCGCCTGCCGCCAGGGCGCGCGCCGCAACGCTGGCCTTCATGGTGTCGACGGAAATCGGAATAGCGAGTGTCTGCGCCAGCGCGCGGATGACGGGCTCGATGCGGGCGAGTTCATCCTCGGCGGCCACAGGCGTGTAGCCGGGACGAGTCGATTCGCCGCCGATATCGAGCAGATCTGCGCCCTCAAGCGCCAGCGTCTCGCCCTGCGCAATCGCGCGCGCGGCATCATCGTGCCTGCCGCCATCCGAGAAGGAATCCGGCGTCACGTTCAAAATGCCCATCACGAGCGGGCGCGCCGCAAGGCGCAGCACCCGTCCGTCGGCGAGAGGAATCTGTTGATTGGTCATCGCGCGCCCATCAACGGCAAGGGGGCCGTCCTGTCAACGCGGCGCAAAGGCCGGCTCCTGCCCCTGCGCAAAGGCGCGCAGCAGATGCCAGGCGATGGCGATGGGATTGGGGGCCTGCAAGCCCTCCGGGTGCGCGCCCGCAAACATGGCTTTGGCCTCGTCGCGGCTGATCCAGCGCACATCCTCCAGCTCGGTCAGGTCGATGGTGATCTCGCGCGACAAAGCCTGTCCGAAACAGCCGATCATCAGTGAAGCCGGGAAGGGCCAAGGCTGGGACGCATGATAGGCGACCGCGCCCACGCGAATGGCAGACTCCTCCGCGACCTCGCGCCGCACCGCCTGCTCGATGGTCTCGCCGGGTTCGACAAAGCCCGCCAGCGCCGAATACATGCCCGGCTGGAAGCGGGCCTGGCGACCGAGCAGACAATAGTCACCACGGGTCACGAGCATAATGACGACGGGATCGGTGCGGGGAAAATGCTGCGCCTCGCAGCTCTGGCAGATGCGCTTCCAGCCAGCAGCCGCGACGCGGGTCGTTGCGCCGCAATTGGCGCAGAAGCGGTGGCGGTTGTGCCAGTGCAGCAGGCTCTTGGCCTGCGCCATCATGCCGAGCAGCGGGGCCTCGAGCAGGCCTTGCACGGCCAGACTCCGCAGGTCGATGCTGACGAGCCCTGCATCGCCTTCGCCCGATTCGACGCTTGTCTGGTCGATCAGGCTGGCGAAAATCGCACCCTCGTCATCGCGCCCCAGCAGCGCGGTTTCCCGGTCGATGCCAAGGCCTGCGATCTCGTCGGCGCGGAAAAACGGGTCGAGCCCGCCCGCGTGCTGACGCAGCAGCGGGATATCGCCCGTAAACACCACATGGCGCGTGCCCGGCGCGCCCTCGAGACCGGCGACGAAATCGGGATCGTCGCGCAAGGCGGCAAGGCGGTCGAGATGGTTCACGCCATAGCCCGTCAGGGCGGAAGCGTCGGGTGTGTCGTGCGCGGATTTGATGGCCATGGGGCGCAATCTAGGGCCGCGGCCGGCAATGCGGAAGCCCTTCCGGACGCTCTTGGGCCAACCCTTTGCGAAAGGGCCCTTGCATCGCGCGGTCCGGACTGCCAAATAGGTCGCGGGAGGTTGGCGGTGGACGCACCACTCGCCAATCGGGTCAGATCCGGAAGGAAGCAGCCCTAACGAGACCGGGCGGGTCTCTGTCCAGCCTCCTACTTTATGCCCTGCGTCCGGGCCCTTGCGAGCATGCTCGCGAGGCCGCGCGCACGGGCCTCCCGCGAACTGGCTCTCCCCATGACCGACGCGCCTTGGCCGATCTCCTCAAGTCCGGATGAGGGCGAGGCTCCCTCGCTTGGCCTGGGGCTCGATCTCCCGGCGGTTGCGGCCAAGGAGAGTAGCGGCGAATATCGCGTGCTGGCGCGCAAATACCGGCCTTCGAGCTTTGAGGATCTGATTGGCCAGGAGGCCATGGTCCGCACGCTGTCGAACGCCTTCACGCTCGACCGCATTCATCAGGCCTATATTCTCACCGGCGTTCGCGGCGTCGGCAAGACGACGACCGCCCGCATTCTGGCGCGCGCCTTCAACTATGAAGTGCCGGCGCGCGAGGGCCACCAGGCCGTGACGCGCCCGACTGTCGACATGCCCGAGCTTGGCGTTCATTGCCAGGCGATCATCGAAAGCCGCCATGTCGATGTGATCGAGATGGACGCGGCCTCGCATACCGGCATCGACGATATTCGCGAGATCATCGAAAGCGTGCGCTATCGCCCGGTGATGGCGCGCTGCAAGGTCTACATCATCGACGAAGTGCACATGCTCTCGAAGGCCGCCTTCAACGGCCTGTTGAAGACGCTTGAAGAGCCACCGCCGCATGTGCGCTTTCTCTTCGCGACGACCGAAATCGACAAGGTGCCTGTGACCGTGCGTTCGCGCTGCCAGCGCTTCGATCTGCGCCGCATCGAATCGCAGGTGATGATCGATCATCTCGCCGGCATTTGCGCCAAGGAACATGTGGGCGTCGGGCAGGAGGCTCTGGCCTTGATCGCGCGCGCCGCCGAGGGTTCTGTGCGCGATGCGCTGTCGCTGCTCGATCAGGCCATTGCGCATGGCTCGTCTGCGGGTGCGGCTGAAATCGGCGCGGAGACGATCCGCGACATGCTCGGCGTGGCCGATCGCGCGCGTATCGTGGATCTGTTCGAGGCGGTAATGAAGGGCGATATCGCCACCGCCATGACCGCGCTGAAAGAACAATATGATCAGGGCGCAGACCCCGCGCTCATTCTCTCCGATCTTGCCGAATTCGTGCATTTCGTCACCAAGCTGCGCCTTGTGCCAGACCAGCGGCCCGATGCCGCCGTGACGCCCGAGGAATTGAAGCGGGGCCGCGCCTTTGCCGCCCAGCTTGGCCCGGCCGTGCTGACCCGCGCCTGGCAAATTCTCGCCAAGGGCATTCAGGACGTGCGCCATTCGCCCCGTCCGCTGGCTGCCGCCGATATGGTGCTGGTGCGGATGGGCTATGCCGCCGATCTGCCGACGCCTGAAGATGTGCTGCGCCGCCTTGGCGAGGCGCAGGCCCTTGGTGGCGGCGCGCCCGTCAGCGGGCCCGCACCCTCCGGCGGTGGTGCGCAGAGCAGTGGCGGCTATGGCGCAAGCATTGCCCAAGGCAGCGCCATGCGCGCGCCCGCGCCCCAGAATGCGCCGCGGGCGCAGGCCAATCCTGCCGCGGCAGTGGCAGGCCCGCGCATTGCCAGCATTGCCGACATGATCGCGCTCGCGCAGGAAAACCGCGACATCCAGACGAAGATCGCGCTTGAGCGCGACATCAGGCTCGTGCGTCTGGAGCCCGGCTCGCTGGAATTTTCGCTCGCGCCCGGCGCCTCGCCCCAGATTGCGCAGACATTGATGCGCAAATTGCAGGAGTGGACCGGCACGCGCTGGATGGTCGCAATTTCTACCGAGCCCGGCCAGCCCTCCATCCGTGAAGTGGCCGACGCCAGCGAGCGTGACCGCATGACGGGCGTGCGCGCCGAGCCTTTGGTGCGCAGCGTGCTTGCACGCTTTCCCGGCGCAGAGATTGTGGGCGTGCGCACGCTCGATATCGAGCCAGCGCCCGCCCCGCTCATGCCTGCTGCCGCTGCCGCCAGCGATGAAATCGCCTATGCCGACGAAATGGCTGGCGAAGATGATGACGACATCTGAGGATCCTGCCCATGAAAGACATGTTCGGACTGATGAAACAGGCGCAAGCCATGCAGGCGCGCATGCAGGACATGCAGAGCGAGCTTGAAGGCCTCACTGTCGAGGGACAATCGGGCGGCGGTCTTGTGCGCGTCACCCTCTCGGCCAAGGGCGCGATGCGCGGCCTGACCATCGATCCCTCGCTGATGCAGCCGGGCGACCACGAGATTGTCGAAGATCTCGTCGTCACGGCGCATGAGGATGCGCGGCGCAAATCCGAAGCACTCGTCGAAGAGCGCATGAAATCCGTCACGGCAGGCCTGCCGCTGCCGCCCGGCATGAAGCTTCCCTTCTGATGGCTGAACAGGTTGCCGGCCCGGAAATCCAGCGTCTGATTCAATTGCTCGCCCGCCTGCCGGGTCTGGGGCCACGGTCTGCGCGACGCGCTGCCCTCCATCTCATTCGCAAGCGCGATGAACTGCTGGGGCCGCTGGCCGATGCCCTGCAGGTCGCGCGCGAGCGCATCATCACCTGTACCGCCTGCGGCAATGTCGATACGCGCGATCCCTGCTCGGTCTGCTGCGATGCGCGGCGCGATGCCGGCGTCCTGGTTGTTGTCGAAACGGTGGCCGATCTCTGGGCGCTGGAGCGCGCGGCTGCCATTCGTGCGCGCTATCACGTGCTGGGTGGCACGCTCTCGCCGCTCGATGGCGTCGGCCCGAAGGATCTCAATCTTTCCACGCTTGTCGAACGTGTCGAGCGCGATGGCGTGCGCGAGGTCATTCTGGCCGTCAATGCCACGGTCGATGGCCAGACGACGGCCCATTATGTGACCGATCTGCTGGCGGGCCAGAAGGTGCGCGTGACCCGGCTTGCCCATGGCGTGCCGGTGGGTGGAGAGCTCGACTATCTGGATGATGGCACTTTGGCCGCCGCCATGCGCCAGCGCACCGATTTCTGAGGGCAGATCTGCGACGATTGCGTACGGAACCTGCCCCGCCCCTCTCCTGTTGTTGGCCATTGCACCTCAGGAGAAATTTTCATGTTCATGCAGAAAATGTTGGGTGGCGCGCTCGCCGCTGTGACTCTGGCGGGTTCGCTGGTGGCTTTCGCGCCTGACGCCTCGGCGCAATATTATCGCGATCGCGATCATCGCGGCCGCGATAATGGCGGGGCTGTTGCAGCAGGGGTTGTGGGCGGTCTCGCGCTCGGCGCTCTGGCTGCGGGCGCGGCCAACGGCGGTTATGGCGGCGGCTATGGCTATGGCGGGCCGGGCTATGCGGCGCCGGCCTATGGGCCTGGCTACCGCGATTGCTACATTACCACGCAGCGCGCCTGGGATGGCTATCGCTATGTGGTCGAACGTGTGCGCGTGTGTGAATAGGCTTTGAGGCGGCCCCTCTCCGCAAAGGAGAGGGAGCCTGCTATTCCGCCGCTTTCACCAGCAAGGGCTGCGCGGTCTCGACGGACACTTCGACCTGCTCGATCTTCTCGCCGCGCTTGACGATCTTGTCGGTCGAGGTGGTGATCTGCGCGACATCCTCCTGTGCCTGGCGGAAATGCTGATCGAGCTTGCCGACGCGGTCGCGCAGGCGGTTCACATCCACCATCAGATTGCGCACTTCGTGCTGGATGACATGGGCCTGCTCGCGCATGCGGGCGTCGCGCACGAGGGCTTGCGTCACCTGCACCGCCATCATCAGCAGGGAGGGCGAGACGATGACGATGCGCGCGCGATGGGCCTTTTGCACGACATCGTCGAAATGCTCCATCAGATCGGCATAGATCGATTCCGAGGGCACGAAGATCAGCGCCATGTCCTGCGTTTCGCCGGGCACGAGATAGCGGTCGGCGACATCTTTCACATGCTTGCCGAGGTCGCCGCGCACCCGCGTCATTGCCTGCGCGCGCTCTGCCTCATTGCCCGAGTCCCGCAAGGCGGTGAAAGCTTCGAGCGGAAATTTGGCGTCGACCGCCATGACGCGCGGATCGCCCGGCAGGCGGATCACGCAATCGGGCCGCTTGCCGTTGGATAAAGTGTGCTGGAATTCATAGGCATTGGGCGGCAGGCCGTCGCGGACGATAGCCTCCATCCGCCCCTGGCCGAACGCGCCACGGCTCTGCTTGTTGGACAGAATATCCTTCAGCGACACGACTTCCTGCGTCAGCCCGCTGATCTTGGCCTGTGCCGCATCGATCACGGCCAGCCGCTCGCCGAGCTTTGCCAGATTGTCGGTGGTGGATTTGGCGCTGGCCTCAAGCCCAAGCCCGACGCGCTGGCCCACAGTGTCGAGCCGCTCGCCCAATGTGCGGGCGAGTTCCGACTGCCGGTTGCTCAGCACCTCGGCCATGGTCTGCAGGCGGCCACTCAATTCGGCGTTCAGGCGACCGATTTCGCCCATTTTATCATCGAGTTCATACTGGCGCTCGCGGGCGGCCGCCGCTTCTTCCAGCCGTAGCTGGCTGGCCTTGCGGAGCGAAAGCGCGAGCAGGAGCACAGCCGTGAGCGTGAGCGCGGCGCAGCCAACGACCAGAGCGAGGGCGGAGACCTGCATACCGCCAATAGTGAGAAGAATTTTGTCCATTTTTGAAACGTAACCTGATTCGCGTAGCCGTGCGAACGGAAGATGAACATCGCGCCGTGATTGACCCCATCCTCCATCGTGCTTATGTCGGGCGGAGCCCAACGCGCACGACCTACCACGAGCATCCCATGGCCTTGCTTCCGATCATCGAACTCCCCGACCCGCGCCTGCGGCTTGTCTCCCAGCCCGTGGCGTCGATCGATGCCGAAATCCGCCGGCTGATGGATGACATGCTCGAGACCATGTATGACGCGCCCGGCATCGGGCTGGCCGCCATTCAGGTCGCGGTCGCCAAGCGCGTCGCCGTGATCGATGTGGCGCGCGAGGGCGATGCGCCGACTCCGCTTTGCCTCGCCAATCCCGAGATCGTCTGGGCATCGGACGAGTGCGCCGCCTATCAGGAGGGCTGCCTCTCGATCCCTGAATATTACGAGGATGTCGAGCGCCCCGAGCGTGTGCGCGTGCGCTACCTCGACCGTGACGGCAAGATGCAGGAGCTGGAGGCCGATGGCCTGCTCGCGACTTGCCTGCAGCACGAGATCGATCATCTCAACGGCGTGCTCTTCATCGATCACATTTCGCGCCTCAAGCGCGAGCGTGTCATCAAGAAATTCGCCAAATCCGCGCGCCTGCGTTCGGAAGCCTGAACGGAATTTCCATGCGCGTTGTCTTCATGGGTACGCCCGATTTTTCCGTCCCGGTGCTGACGGAAATTCTGGGGCAGGGGCACGAGGTCGTTGCCGTCTATACGCGCGCGCCCAAGCCTGCGGGGCGCGGGATGGATCTGCGCCTGTCGCCCGTCCATGCAATGGCGCAGAAATTCAACATCCCGGTTTTCACGCCCAAATCCTTGCGCGGCGATGACGAGATCGCCGCCTTTGCAGAGCATGATGCCGATGTCGCGGTGGTGGTCGCCTATGGCCTCATCCTGCCGCGCGCCATTCTCGATGCGCCGCAGCTTGGCTGTCTCAATCTGCACGCCTCGCTCCTGCCGCGCTGGCGTGGCGCTGCCCCCATCCAGCGCGCGATCATGGCGGGAGATCGCAAGAGCGGCGTCATGGTGATGAAGATGGAAGAGGGGCTCGATACCGGCCCCGTCGGCATGGCCGAACGCGTGACCATCACGCCGGACATGAATGCGGGCGAATTGCACGACCGGCTGTGTGCGATCGGCGCGGATCTGATGGTGCGCGCGCTTGCCGCTCTGTCGCGCGACTCCCTGCAGTTTACGCCGCAATCGGAAGAGGGCGTGACCTATGCGCACAAGATCGAGAAGGCTGAAGCCCGCATCGACTGGTCGCGCCCCGCCCAGGCGCTGCACGATCATGTGCGGGGTCTCTCGCCCTTTCCCGGCGCTTTCCTTGAAGTCGATCTCGGCAAGGGCCTTGAGCGCGTGAAGGTGCTGCGCGCGCGGCTGGCAGAGGGTGCGGGCGCGCCGGGCATGGTGCTTGACGATGCGCTCACCATTGCCTGCGGACATGGCGCGCTGCAATTGCTCGACGTCCAGCGCGCCGGCAAGGGGCCGATGAAGGCGCAGGATTTCCTGCGCGGCGCGCGCGTGGTGCAGGGCGCGCTCCTGCCAGGCTGCGTCTGACATGGCGCGATACCGGCTCGATATCGAATATGACGGCACGGCCTTTTGCGGCTGGCAGCGCCAGACCAACGGGCTGGCGGTGCAGCAGGTGATCGAGGATGCGCTGGAACGCATCGATGGCGCCGCAGTCACGATTCGTGGCGCGGGCCGCACCGACACCGGCGTCCATGCCACAGGGCAAGTCGCCCATGTCGATCTGCGGAAAGACTGGCAGCCCTATAAATTATGGGAGGCGGTCAATGCGCATATGCGCCCCCATCGCGTCGCCGTGCGCGCCGTGTCGCATGTATCGGATGATTTCGACGCGCGGTTCTCGGCCATTCGCAGGCATTATCTCTATCGCATCGTCAATCGCCGCGCGCCGCTCACCATCGATGCGGATCGCGCCTGGCTGGTGAAGCGTCAGCTCGATGCCGAGGCCATGCATGAGGCCGCCCAGGCGCTGCTCGGCAAGCATGATTTCACGACCTTCCGCGATGCCGATTGTCAGGCCACAAGCCCGATCCGCACGCTGGAGCGGCTCGATGTCTCGCGCGTCGGCGACGAAATTCACATCTACGCCTCGGCGCGCTCTTTTCTGCATCATCAGGTGCGCTCGATGGTTGGATCGGTCGAGCATGTGGGGTCGGGCAAGTGGAAGCTGCGCGATTTGCGCGCGGCGCTGGACGCCAGAAAGCGCAGCCGCTGCGGCGTGGTTGCGCCGGCCGCAGGGCTCTATCTCATCAATGTCGATTACGGCTGAGTCTGTTCAGGCGAAATAAGCGGCCATGGCCCTTTGGTAGATGGACGAAAGCTGCGCGAGATCTGCAATGCGCGTGCGCTCGTCGATCCCATGCATGGTGGCTCCGACAAGGCCAAATTCCACCACCGGGCAAAAAGCCTGAATGAAGCGCGCGTCGGACGTGCCCCCCGTCGTCGAGAGCTGCGGGCGACGCCCTGTCTCCGCCGCGATGGCATTGGCAACGAGATCGACAAACGGCCCGGGCGTGGTCAGGAAGGCGACCGCATTGGTTGGGTCGAAGGCGAGATCGAGCCGCGCCTGCGGGGCTGCGGCGCGCACGCGCTGCTCGATTTCCGCGCGCAGGCTTTCGGGCGTCCAGAGATCGTTGAAGCGGATATTGAACACGGCGCGCGCTGCGCCCGGAATCACATTGGTCGCGCCATTGCCGACATCCACGCTCGTGATTTCGAGATTGCTGGCGTCAAAATGCGCCGTGCCGGCATCGAGCGGCTTGCTCTTGAGAGCGGCCAGAATGGCTACAAGGGCATCGATGGGGTTGTCCGCCAGATGCGGATAGCCGACATGGCCCTGCTTGCCGTGGACGACAAGACGCCCTGTCAGCGAGCCACGACGGCCGATCTTGAGCATGTCGCCGAGCGCCTCCGGGTTGGTCGGCTCGCCCAGAATGCAATGGTCGAAATTCTGCCCGCGCGCCTTCGCCCAATCGAGCAGTTTCACCGTGCCGTTGACGGCAGGGCCTTCCTCGTCGCCCGTCACCAGAAAGGCGATGGAGCCTTTGGTCATGTCATGGGTGCGCACATAAGCGATGGCCGCAGCCATGCTGGCGGCAAGCCCGCCCTTCATGTCGACAGCGCCACGGCCCCAGAGCATGTCGTCTGCGATCTGCGCCGAGAAGGGCGGAAAACGCCATTGCGTCGTATCGCCCGGCGGCACCACATCCGTATGCCCGGCAAACATCAGGCAGGGCGACCCGGTGCCGATCCGTGCATAGAGATTGTCGATATCGGGCGTGCCGGGTGCAGAAAAGGTCACGCGCTCGATCGTGAAGCCGGCGCTCGCCAGATGACGGCCCACGACATCGAGCGCGCCCTCATCCTGCGGCGTCACGGAGGCGCAGCGTATGAGGTCGCGGGCAATGTCGAGGGCGCTTGTCATGGGCGTGCTTATCCCTCGCGGGCGCTGGATTGAAAGCCGAGCTGATAGATCGTCCAGGCAATCACGACTGCCAGTGCGGCGTCGAGCAGCCAGGGGCTCCAGAAGGGCACCATGTCGGGCAGGCGCGGCGAGGTCCAATGGGCCGCACCCGCAAACAGCGCCAGCACCAGCGGCAGGCCCGCAAGGGAGGGCGCAAGCCCGAGGTCGCGGAAGCGCTTGGCCGAGAGATTGTACCAGCAGATGCCGCACAGCATCACGACGAAGGCATAGGCGATCAGATAGGCGTAGACGCCAATCGCGGTCGGGTCGATGAGACCGCGCCGCGACAGGTCGCTTGTCGCCATGGGCGCGATGGCAAACCAGATCATGGTCGTGACAAAGGCCACGGCGCCGGTGAGCGCCGTGCCAAGCCACCAGACCTCGCGTGAAACCACGCCCTTGTCCGTGCGGAACAGGAAGCGGAAACCTTCTCCAGACAGGAGCGCGGCCATCAATCCCTCAGGAGTTCGTTGATGCCCGTCTTGGAACGGGTCTGGGCGTCAACAGTCTTCACGATCACGGCGCAATAGAGCGAGGGGCCGGGCGTGCCATCAGGCAGCGGCTTGCCGGGCAGATTGCCCGACACGACGACCGAATAGGGCGGCACATAGCCGACATGGATCTGGCCCGTGGCGCGGTCGATGATCTTGGTCGAGGAGCCGATGAACACGCCCATGGCGAGCACCGAGCCTTCGCCCACGACGACGCCCTCGACGACTTCCGAACGCGCGCCGATGAAGCAATTGTCCTCGATGATCGTCGGGTTGGCCTGGAGGGGCTCCAGCACGCCGCCGATGCCGACGCCGCCCGACAGATGCACATTCTTGCCGATTTGCGCGCAGGAGCCGACGGTGGCCCAGGTATCTACCATCGTGCCGGTATCGACATAGGCGCCGAGATTGACGAAGGAGGGCATCAGCACCACGCCGGGCGCGATAAAGGCCGAGCGGCGCACGATGCAATTGGGAACCGAGCGGAAGCCGGCGGCGGCATGTTCGGACGCGGTCCAGCCGTCAAACTTCGAGGGCACCTTGTCCCACCAGGTCGAACCGCCCGGGCCGCCCGAGATCGGGGCCATGTCGTTCAGGCGGAAGGAGAGCAGCACGGCCTTCTTCAGCCATTGATGGACGACCCAGGACTCAGGGCCGCTCTTGCCGGCGATCTTTTCGGCAACGCGGGCCTTGCCGCTGTCGAGCAGATTGAGGGCCTCGTTCACGGCGTCGCGGATTTCGCCCTGCGTGGATGCGTTCACATCGTTGCGGGCTTCAAATGCGGCTTCAATGATCTTTGCGAGGTCTGCGTGCGACATGAGGGCTCCGCCGTGCTTTGAGGAATGTGTCGGGGGCGAGGTTTCATGCGCCTGCGCGCGCGTGTCAAGCCTGCGCCACAAGCCCTGACAGAAAGGCTTCGAGATCGTCGGTCACGAATTGCACATGACCGGCATCCGCGCCTGCGATTTCCCAAGGCTCGCGATGGTCGTGCGCGCCTTGCACGGGCACGACAAGCGTCGTCACCATGCCGCGCGCATGGGGCACGACAAGATTATGCGCAATGTCCTCGAACATGGCGGCTTTGGCGGGATCGACGCCATGGCGGTCGAAAAAGCGCTGGTAGGTTTCAGCCGCAGGCTTTGGCACGAGATCGGCCGCGACAATGTCGAATATGTCCTCAAACATCTCGTGGATGCCGAGCTTTTCGGCCGTGCGCAAAGCATGCTCGTGCGAGCCGTTGGTGAGGATCAACTTGCGGCCCGGCAATTTCGTGATCGCCTGCGCGAGGCAATGGTTGGGCAGGACCGAGGACCGGTCGATGTCATGCACGAAGGCCAGAAATTCGTCGGAGGACACCTCATGCTCCTCCATCAGCCCGCGCAATGTCGTGCCGTAGCGCTGGTAATAATATTTTTGCAGCGCGCGCGAGGAGAGCCCGTCGAGGCCAAACAGATGCGCGAGAAAGACCGTGATCCGCGCATCGATCTTGGGCCATAGATCGCTGCTGGCGGGATAGAGCGTGTTGTCGAGATCGAACACCCACGTATCGACGTGCGCAAAATGCGCCCGTGTTTCGGCTTGCAGCAGGGAAGCCGCGCTCACGGCAAGATCTGCGGGCTTCCCTGTAATGGCATTACCTCGTGATCAAAGTGCCGGCGCCATGATCTGTCAGGAGTTCGACCAGCACCGCATGCGGGGCCTGGCCGTCGAGAATGACAACACCTTCCACGCCCTGTTCCAGCGCATAGATGCAGGTCTCGACCTTGGGGATCATGCCTCCTGTGATGGTGCCGTCCGCGATGAGGCGGCGGATATCATCAACCTTCAGCTCCTTGATGAGGTTCCGGTCCTTGTCGAGAACGCCGGGAACATCGGTCAGGAACAGCAGGCGCTTGGCGCCGAGCGCACCCGCAATGGCGCCGGCGAATGTGTCGGCGTTGACATTATAGGTCTCCCCATCCGCGCCCATGGCGACAGGCGCCAGCACGGGGATCAGCTCGCGGCCAAGCACCTGGTCGAGCACGGTGGTGTCGACCTTTTCAGGTTCGCCGACAAAGCCCAGATCGACATCGCTGTCGGTGACCTTGCGGGCCTGGACCATATTGCCATCCTTGCCGCACAGCCCGATGGCGCGCCCGCCCTCGGCATTGATGAAGCCGACGATCTGCTTGTTGATCGAACCGGCAAGCACCATTTCCACAACCTCGACGGTCGCGCGATCGGTGATGCGCAGACCCGAGGCAAATTCCGATTTGATGCCGAGCTTTGTCAGCATGGCGCCGATCTGGGGCCCGCCGCCATGCACGACGACCGGGTTCACACCCGATTGTTCGAGCAGGACCATGTCCTTGGCAAAACGCCGGGCGACTTCCTCATTGCCCATGGCGTGGCCGCCATATTTCACGACGATGATCGTGTCGTCATAGCGCAGCATATGGGGCAGCGCCTGCATCAGGATCTCGGCCTGTTCCTGCGGGGTGCCCTTGGTTGGCTCAGTCATAGCGTCTGTCCCTCGAAATGCTGCACAAACTTCTATCCGCTCGGGATCGCAAGCTCAACAGATCGCGTGCGGCGCTCGGGGCCAAAGCCCCTTAGAAGATCACGCCGCGCTCGACCATGAGGCGGGCGATTCCCTCGCGCAATTCGCCGATGCCTTCGCCTGTCTCCGAGGAGGTGAACAGCACCTCGGGATGGGCTGCGGGACGGCGCGCCAAAGCCTCGCGCACGCCTTCAAGCCGCGTCTCGACTTCGGATTTCTTGCACTCGTCCTTCTTGGTCAAGATGACCTGATAGGACATGGCGGAGGAATCGAGCAGGTCGAACATTTCCAGATCCGGCGGCTTGAGCCCATGGCGTCCGTCCACCAGCACGAAGACGCGCGCCAGCGGCGAGCGGCCGCGCAGATAGGCGTGCATCAGCTTCGTCCAGCTCGAGATCTTCTCTTTCGAGACTGCCGCAAAGCCATAGCCCGGCATGTCGACGAGGCGCAGGGGCTCTTCGCCCGGCGTGCCGACGACGAAGAAATTGAGCTGTTGCGTGCGGCCCGGGGTGTTGGAGGTGCGCGCCAGCGCCTTGCGGCCGGTAAGGGCATTCAACAGCGATGACTTGCCGACATTCGAGCGGCCCGCAAAGGCGATCTCGAGCGGGCCCATCGGCGGCAGGCCGTCAATCTTGGCGGCAGCCCAGATGAATTCGCAATTGCCTGCAAATAGCTTGCGGCCGCGCTCAGACAGGTCAGCGGGATCGGTCTCGCTCATGATCGTCCCTTTGTGGGCGCGCGGAGATCTTCCGCGCGCGTTGAATGTGTCAGCTTTTGGCGGACTTGCGACCGAACAGGCCGGTCAGATTGTCCCACAATTCCACCTTCACGCCGGACCGGCGCATGATGAAATATTGCTGGATCACGGAGAGCGTGTTGTTCCAGGTCCAGTAGATAACCAGACCCGCCGGGAACGTGCCGAGCATGAAGGTGAAGAGCACCGGCATCCAGGTGAACATCTGCTTCTGCACAGGGTCCGTGGGTTCCGGGTTCATCTTCATCTGGATGAACATGCTGATGCCCATCACCAGCGGCCAGATGCCGATGGCCAGGAAATGGCCGATCATCGGCAATTGCGTGGGATCGAGCGGGATCAGGCCAAACAGGTTGAACAGGTTGGTCGGATCGGGCGCGGAGAGATCGTGGATCCAGCCGAAGAAGGGCGCATGGCGCATTTCCAGCGTGATGAAGATCACCTTGTAGAGCGCGAAGAACACCGGGATCTGCACGACGACGGGAAGGCAACCTGCAACCGGATTGATCTTCTCGCGGCGGTAGAGCTCCATCAGCTCCTGCTGCTGCTTCTGCTTGTCGTCGGGGAAGCGCTCCTTGATCGCCGCCATTTCCGGCTGCGCGGCCTTCATCTTGGCCATCGACAGATAGGAACGGTTGGCGAGCGGGTAGAAGACGGCCTTGACGATGACGGTCACGATGAGAATCGCGACGCCGAAATTGCCGACGAACTTGTAGATGACGTCGATGAGTTTGAAGAGCGGCTTGGTGATGAAATAGAACCACCCCCAATCGATCATCAGGTCGAAATTCTTGATGCCATATTGCGTCTGGTAGCCGTCGATCGTCTGCACTTCCTTGGCGCCGGCAAACACGCGCGTCGTGGTGACATCGGTGGTCGCATTGGGCGCGATGGTCTGCGCCTCTTCGAGCAGATCGGTCTGGTAGATGCGCTGGGGACCCACCGGGCCCGTTGCCGAGAAGCGGCCCTTGAAGGGCGCGTCCTGCGCGGGGATGATGGCGCTTGCCCAATATTTGTCGGTAAAGCCGAGCCAGCCCGAGACGCCATCGGCGAGCTTGGTCGCCTTGGTCTCTTTCTCGATCGCATCATAGGTCAGTTCGATGATGCGCGAATCGCCGACGATGCCGAGCAGACCTTCGTGCAGCACGGCATAGCCATCGGTCTTCGGCTTGCCGTGGCGCGTGATCAGCGCATAGGGGTGCAGGGCGGTGGCTTGGGCGGTTGTGTTCTCGACCCGATCCTTGATCGCGAACATGTAGTGATCGTCGATCGAAATCGTGCGGTGGAAGATCAGGCCCTGGCCATTGTCCCAGGTCAGTTCGACAGGCTTGTCGAGCGTGAGCGTCTTGGCGTTCGTGCTCCAGAGCGTATTGCCGTTGGGCAGCGCTGCGGTCGCGCCGGTGGCGGCGACAAAACCCGTCTCGGCATAATAGGGATTGGCGGAGCCGGTCGGCGAGAGCAGCACGATCAGCGGGCTCTTGGGGTCGGTCGTCTCGCGGTAATGCTTCAGCGACACGTCATCGATGCGCGCGCCCTTGAGCGCGATCGAGCCGGTCAGCGCGGGCGTATCGATGGTGATGCGCGGCGAGAGCGCCAGCGCCTGTTCGCGCGTGCGCGGCAGGGCGAGGGTTTCGGTCGCGGCTCCCGGCGGTTGCGAGATGCCGGGGGTTTCAGGGGCGCCGATCGGCGCGGGCGAGGTTGCCGAGGGAGCCTGCGTGGCCTGCTGGCTGACCTGACGGGATTTGTCGACCGCGGGCACGCCGTAGAAATAATTCCAGCCGAGCAGCACCATCAACGACAGTCCGATGGCCAGGAAAAGATTTTTTTGTTCGCTGCTCATTTTGTCGGGCCTGGTGTCTTTGGGAAAAGGGTCGGCGGGCATGGGTCAAATCAGGGGGCGGCCGGCTTTGTCTTGGGCTTTGCCAGTCGCCGGTCGGCGCGGGTCACCGCGCCTGCGATATCTGAGGCCAGCGCTGTGAAATCGCGTGACAGCGCTTCGCGCCGCGCAACGATCACATAATCGCCGGTCCGGCCCTCCGCCACATCGCGTCCCGCTGCGCCAGACAGGCGCAAGGCTTCGCGCAGGCGTCTCCGGATGCGGTTGCGCACCACGGAATTGCCGGTCTTTTTGGTGATGGTGAGCCCGAACCTGCGGGCGTCGGCATCGGAGTCCCCGCTCGCTTCGCGAGCAATGGCCTGCAGGGTGAAAGCCGCCTCATGCTGGCGGACGCCCTTGGCTGTGGCCAGGAATTCGGAGCGCTTTTTCAGCCGTGCGAAGGCCGCCGTTCGTGTCTTGCGGGGCGCTGGCGCTCCCGCAGGACTTATTTCGTGCTGGTCTCGGCTCACGCCGTCATGGCCATTCATCAGGCCTTGCCCTCGTTGCGCGAGACCCGCGCTCAGGCCAATCAGGCCGAGAGGCGCTTGCGGCCGCGCGAACGACGGGCTGCGATGACGCGACGGCCACCGACGGTCGCCATACGCGAGCGGAAGCCGTGGCGACGCTTGCGCACGATCTTGCTGGGTTGATAAGTCCGCTTCACGGGTCTGCTCCGGTTCCATGGGAACGCCCCGGCGGCCTTTAGAGGCCTGGTGGCTGTTCCAGATAAGTCGAGGTTTGCGCCGTGCCCTGTCGCGCGCCACCAGAGGGCGGCATGCGAGTATGGACGACGTCGGCGCGTGCCGAATTCGCTGGCGAGCTTATAGGGGCAAGCCGCCAGCCGAGTCAATTGATGTTCGCCGTTCCTGCAGGGCTTTCCCGCCCCACAAGACAGCGGCCGCGCTCCGTGGCAGACTTGCAGACATCGGGCGCAGAACGCCCGGCCTGCAAGAACAGGCCCCGAAGGGGCGCATAGGGAGGTAAAACATGAGCGAGCGCAAGCCGCAGGTCATCCGCCGCATCGTCACGGGCCATGATTCTGGTGGAACGGCCAAGGTTTTGACCGATATGCCGGCCACCAACACCAAGTCCTCGCGGCCTGGCCAGTTCTCGACGCTGCTCTGGTGCACAGACAGCGCGCCCTGCACCATGCCGGTGGGCGATGATGCCGAGGACATGGGCGCGCGCACGCTCGGCACCTATCCGCCCGAGCGCGGCACCCGCTTTATGATCGCCGAATATCCGCCCGGCAATGTGCCCCGCCGCCACCGCACCGAGACCATCGATTACATTATCGTGCTCTCGGGCGAGATCGAGATGGATCTGGATGGCGACGAGAAGGTCACGATGGGGCCGGGCGATGTCATGATCCAGCGCGGCACCTATCATGCCTGGCGCAACAAGGGCCCCGAGGTCTGCCGCATGGCCTTTGTGCTCGTGGATGCCGAGCCGCTGGGCATTGGCGATGCCGTCCAGCGCGGCGAGGGTGTTGGCGCCCGCCACGCCTGAGCCTGGACGCCCTCAAAGGTGGCGTTCACCTATATGCTGTAAAATGCTTCGCATCTGGCTTTCTGCCTTGCTACAAGCGGGGCGAATTTGGCTGCAAAAGGATGCGGACCCGTGGACAGGAACGGACAGAGCGTGGCGGAGGGCCCCGAGGCGGCGGGACGGCGGGAAGCTGTGCTTGCCCATCTCGTGGCGGCAGGCTTTCCGCGCACCGAGCCCCCGCTCCTGCAACCGGCCGCGATTTTCCTCGACCTCGCGGGCGAGGATATTCGCGGTCGCATCTACCTGACCTCGGATGCCTCGGGCGCCGAATATTGTCTGCGCCCTGAATATACGATCCCGGTCTGTCGGGCCTATCTGGCTTCCCCCGAGGCCGGGCGTCCGGCCAGCCATTCCTATCTTGGCCCTGTTTTCCGCTTCCGGGCGGGGGCTGGTGCTGAATTTCATCAGGCCGGACTTGAGAGCTTCGGGCGCATGGACCGTGAGGCGGCAGATGCCGAGGTACTGAGCCTCGCGCTGGAAGCTGCCGAACAGGCCGGTCGTGCCAAGCTGTCGGTGCGCATCGGCGACGCCGGCATTTTTGCCCGTCTCCTCGATACGCTCGAGCTGCCGCCCGTCTGGCTGCGCCGCATTCGTCGGGGCCATGCGCTGGGCCAGCCGCTGGCTGCCATTCTCGAGCGCGAAACCACCTCGACCGCTGCCGATCATTCCGGCGTTCTGGCGGCGCTGGCGGGCGTCGATCGCGCGGGTGCGCGCGCGCTCGTGCAGGATCTGCTCTCGATTGCGGGCATTTCCTCTGTCGGCGGGCGCTCGGCCAATGAAATCGCCGAGCGCTATCTTGAGCAGGCCTCGGCACAGGCAGGCGATGGCTTCAGCCTCGAAAAGCGCGAGATTCTGGAAACCTTCCTCGCCATTGCGGGCGATCCCGATGCTGCCTCCAGTCGCCTGCGCAAGCTTGCCGCTGCGACGAAGCTCGATCTCTCCGCCGTGCTCGACGGGTTTGACGCCCGGCTGAATTTCCTGACGGCGCGCGGGCTTGATCTTTCGCGCCTCGCCTTTGCCGCAGGCTTTGCGCGCAATCTCGATTATTACACGGGCTTCGTCTTCGAGGCTTTCGATCCTGCCAGTGGCGACACCCGCCCGGTGATCGGGGGCGGCCGTTATGACCGGCTGATGCGCACGCTGGGCGCAAATGAGGATATTCCCGCCGTCGGCGCCGCGATCTGGTGCGACCGGCTGTTTGGCGCGGGAGGCGCGTGATGAGCGAAACCAATTCCAATCTCGTCCTCGCCGTGCCCTCCAAGGGCCGGTTGCAGGAAAACGCCAATGCCTTTTTCGGTCGCGCGGGCCTTGAGGTCGTGCGCGGTCGTGGTCTGCGCGATTATCGGGGCACGCTGGCTGGCCTTGAAGGCGTGGAAATCGCCTTTCTGTCGGCCTCTGAAATCGTCAGCCAATTGGCGGCAGGCACGGCGCATATGGGCGTCACGGGCGAAGATCTCGTGCGCGAGACCTTGCCCGACGCCGATGCCAAGGTTGAACTGCTGACGCCGCTCGGCTTTGGCAATGCGAACGTCGTTGTGGCTGTGCCGCAGGCCTGGATCGACGTGCGCACCATGGCTGATCTCGAAGATGTCGCAGCCGCTTTTCGCGCACGGCGCGGCGAGCGCATGCGCGTGGCCACAAAATACGTCAATCTCACGCGCATGTTTTTTGCGCAGACCGGCGTCACCGATTACCGCATCGTCGAAAGCCTCGGCGCGACGGAGGGGGCGCCTGCCGCCGGACAGGCCGAACTCATTGTCGACATCACGACAACGGGCGCGACGCTCGCCGCCAATGCGCTGAAGATCCTCGACGACGGCGTGATGCTGCGCTCGGAGGCCAATCTCGTTGCCTCCCTCACAGCCAATTGGACAGCGCGCACGCGTGAACTGGCGCGCGCCATTCTTGGCCGCATCTCGGCCGAGGAAGAAGCCCGCACCACGCGGCAGGTCTGCGCCATCGTGCCGGGCGACCGCGCGGCGCTGGTGGCAGAGGCCGACGTGCAATTTGGCGCACGCGCGCTCTTTGGGATTGCCAAGGACGGCCCGCTGACGCTGGTCGCGCCCCGGAAGAAAGTCGCGGCACTCGCCGACTGGCTGATCCAGGCCGGTGCGCAACATGTGACTGTCGCACAGATGGATTATGTCTTCAGCGCTCGCAACGCGCTTTACGAGAAGCTGAGCGCGCGGATCGGATAAGGCAAGCAAGGCTGCCTGCTGGCCGGGCTCCCAAGCTTGGCCGCAGCTTCTGAGGCTGCCTTTACCTTTTTTGCGAGACATTTTTCTGTGCGCTTGCCGAGCGCCCGAATTGCTCTAGCCTCTGGCCCAGACGGCTTTGCGAATCGCGGCTGCTTTTTCAGGTATTTTTCATGCTGATTTTTCTCGCCGGCCTCATCCTGTTTTTTGGCGCTCATCTTGTGCCAACCTTTCCCGCAGTCCGCGCCAACCTGCGCCTCAAGCTTGGCGAGATGGGCTACAAGCTGCTGTTCGGCCTCGTGTCGCTGGTGGGCATTGTCCTTGTCGTGAAGGGCTTTGGCGTGGCGCGCACCGCCGATTGGAACATGGTGCTGTGGACCCCGCCCGTTTGGACGAAGCATATTGCCTTCGCCCTCATGCTGCCCGCCTTCATCCTGCTGGTGGCGACTTATGTGCCCTCGCAAATTCATACGCGCGCCAAACATCCGATGCTGGCGGCGGTCAAGATCTGGGCGCTTGCCCATCTCATCGCCAATGGCGACCTTGCGGGCGTGATCCTGTTTGGCAGCTTTCTCGCTTATGGCGTCTATGACCGCATTTCGGTGAAGAAGCGCGGCGCGCTCGGGCCGCTCGGCGCCAAGCGTGGCGGCGTGCGTAACGATGTCATTGTCGTTGTTGCGGGCGTGCTGCTCTATGGCCTCATGCTGAAATACGGCCACGCCTGGCTCATTGGCGTCGCGCTGCTGCGCTGAAGCATTCGCGACAGGAGGTGCGATGGAGGAGGTGTTGACGCCCGACCTCTGCATCATCGGGGCAGGGGACGGCGGCCTGTCGGTGGCGGCCTCCGCCGCCGCCATGGGCGTATCCGTGGTGCTGGTCGAGAAAGGCCCAATGGATGGGGCTTTTCTCAACCATGGCGCGCTTGCCGCAAAGGTGCTGATGGCTGGCGCGCGCGTGGCCCATGACATGCGCGGCGCATCGACATTCGGCGTAAGCGCGCGCGATATTGCAATTGATTTTGCCGGCGTGATGCAACATGTGCGCGCAACTCTCAGCGCTATCGCGCCCAATGGTTCAGAGGAGCGTTGTCGCGCGCTCGGCATTACGCTGCTTCGCGCAAACGGTCGCTTTGTTGCGCGCGACCGGCTGGAGGCGGGCGGACGCATGATCCGCGCGCGTCGCTTTATCATCGCGACCGGGTCTTCGCCCGCGCTGCCCAATATTGCGGGCCTCGAACAAATCCGTACGCTCACCACTGAAACGATTTTTCAGCTGACGGCGCTGCCCGCGCATCTGGTCGTGCTCGGCGCGCAGCCCGCCGGGCTGGAGCTGGCGCAGGCGTTCTGCAGGCTCGGCGCGCAGGTCACCTTGATCGAGGCCGCGCAGGCGCTTGGTCACGAGGATGCTGAATGTGCCGATCTCATCACCTCCTCCTTGCGCCGCGATGGCGTCGATCTGCGCGAAAACACGCGGGTTTTGCGCGCCGAAGCGCATGGCGAGGGGTTTCGTCTGCATCTTGAAGATGGCGGCATGATTGCGGGCACGCATCTGCTGGCCGCGAGCGGACGGCGCGCCAATATCGGCGGGCTGGGGCTCGAAGCCGCCGGTGTACGCGCATCCGCCCACGGCATCGAGGTGGGCGCGGATCTGCGCACAAGCAACCGGGCCATTTACGCGATTGGCGATGTCGCGGGCGGTGCGCACGCCGCCCAATATCATGCGAGCCTTGTGCTGCGCGCGACCCTGTTCCGCCTGCGCGCGCGTGTCGTGCCCCATCTTGTGCCGCGCGCTCTCTTCACAGCGCCCGAAATGGCTGTCGCGGGCTTGCGTGAAGACGCGGCGCGCAAGGCCCATGGTGGGATCCGCGTATTGCGCTGGCCCTTTGCCGACAATGATCGCGCCCGCGCCGAGGGCGAGACGGCCGGGCACATCAAGGTTATCCTTGCCCGCAACGGCAAAATTCTCGGCGCGGCCATTGTCGGGCCGCAGGCGGCCGAATTGATCGGCCTTTGGCAGCTTGCCATGGCGCGCGACTTGAAAATCGGCGCGGTGGCGGGCCTCGTCCTGCCCTGGCCGACCTTGAGCGAGATTTCGGGGCGCGCGGCGCAGGAGGCCTTCACGCCCGTCCTCGCACATCCATGGCTGCGGGCGGCTCTGGGCCTTTTGCGCAAATTCGGCTAAATTCACTTCATGCGTGACGAGAGACACCAGCCCGCCACCGACCGTCGAGAGGCCCCGCAAGGGCCACGTCTGGGCCTTGCGGGGCGCGTGCTGCTGCTGGTTGTCAGTTTCGTCATGCTGGCGGAAATCACGATTTATGTGCCCTCGATCGCGATTTTCCGCGAGAACTGGCTGCGCGACCGGCTGAGCGCGGCTTCCACCGCCGTGCTGCTGCTCGATGCGACTTCGGCGCAAGTGCCCGACAAGCTCATCGCCGATGCGCTGGAGGCCGTGCAGGCGAAAACCATCGTGCTCAAGATGCAGGACAGCCGCCGCCTGCTCGCGCTCTCCGATATGCCGCCGCGCATCGATGCGCGCTATGACACGCGCGAGGCGGGGCTGCTGGACGCAATCTGCGCGGCGTTTCGGACGCTGACGACACAGCGCAACCGCGTGATCGCCGTCATCGGCCCGGCGCCAATGGGTGGCGAATATATCGAGATCACGCTCAACGAAGCGCCGCTGCGCCAGGCGATGCTGGTCTATTCCGGCAATATTCTGCTGCTGTCCTTGATCATCTCGCTGATCGTTGCCACGCTTGCTGCCGTTTCAATCCATCTGCTCGTGCTCCAGCCCGTGCGTCGCCTGACTTCGAGCATCATTTCCTTTGGCGCTGCGCCCGAGGATGCATCGCGCGTGATCCGGCCATCTGGCATGGACCATGAGATCGGCCGCGCCGAAGAGGCGCTTGCCGACATGCAGCGCGCGTTGGCGCGCGAATTGGCCGAAAAGAAAAATCTGGCGGCGCTGGGGCTGGCCGTCGCCAAGGTCAGCCATGACCTGCGCAATATTCTGTCTTCCGCGCAATTGCTCTCCGACCGCCTGTCGACACTATCCGATCCGCTGGCGCGTCGGCTAGCGCCCAAACTCGTGGGCACGCTCGACCGCGCCATCGCCTTCTGCCAATCGACGCTGACTTATGGAAAGGCTGTCGAGCGCGCGCCGGAGCTGCGGTCTGTCGCGCTGCGCGGACTCGTGGCGGAGGCTGCCGAAGTGCTCAACCCGGACGGGCCGGGGCGAATCGCACTGCGCAACGAGGTCAGCGGCGACATATTGGTTCAGGCCGATGCCGAGCAGATGTTCCGGGTTTTCCTCAATCTCTTCCGCAATGCGTTCGAGGCGCTTGAAAATGCTGGGCCGCAGCCTGGCCGTGCGGCCGAGGTCATCGTCAGCGCAGCAGCCCGTAGCGGGCTCGTGGTGATCGAGGTGACCGATACGGGGCCCGGGGTGCCCAAGGCCGCCCAGAAGCGGCTCTTTGAGCCCTTCAAGGCCTCTGCACGGCCAGGCGGCACAGGTCTCGGCCTTGCCATCGCCGCAGATCTCGTGCGGGCGCATGGCGGGGCTATCGCCTTGATGCCCGCCGATCCCGGCCAGGGTGCAACTTTCCGCCTCACGCTGCCGGCGTCAGCCACCGATTCCGAGCCGCGCCGCACCCCTGTTTCGCCCGCAGCCTGAGCCTGCGCGCAAGGCCTTGGAAAAATTAGCGACAGAAAAACGACGTTCCCCTGTTGCCATTCCAAACCGGAGCGGCTACACGGAGCTCCCTTGCTGGTGGCGACATCAACAAGCGGCACGCGCCCGTAGCTCAGCTGGATAGAGCATCAGACTACGAATCTGAGGGTCAGGAGTTCGAATCTCTTCGGGCGCGCCATTACTTTCAATGAGTTAGATGACATACCTGGCTTCCTTGTTTCCCAGAAAACCTAATTGGGAAGCGTATGGGAAGCAGGAGCAGGTGCGTCGCACCGGTTTGATCAGCCGAGGCCGCATTGGCCCGAGGGGATGACACCCTGCGACCAGCAGCGGCACGCTCAATCGCTGTTCGCCCAATTCGCAAGTGCACCTCGATTGCCAACTGGTGTTGCCGTTTTCCGGTCGCGCACGCGCCTACCGTGTCCCAAAACCTTCCGGGCTTTAGTAGCCTCCCGCCACACCACAACGAACATATTTCACAATCACGAACGTTCTTCGCTTTGAGGTGATGGCTGTCGTTGGCCCGCGTCAGCGGCACGACCCCATCTGCTCGCTCAAGTTCTGCCCGCCAGCCTTGCCCCCGGCGTCGGCTCCGCAAACAAGATCACCCCATGATCAAGCAACGCGCGCTCAATGAGGGCGTGGTGCCGAGCCCCTGAAGGCTTGCTGTGGTGCCGTCGCTCCCAGAAGCGGATCTGCCTCTCATCGACGCCCAGAGCCGCCCCAAGGGTGCGCTGTGTCAGGCCAGCGAGCACACGTGCGGCGCGGAGCTGGCGGCCGGTGACGAGGTTGTTGTTAGGCCGGGGCAAGAACACCTCCATTTTTTTAACGCGTGACACGCCGCTGCTGAGGCTTTGGTCCAACCGCGAATATATTGCGTTGCGGAGAGCCTCTTCAGCAGGTCGGCGATCGACGCGCAGCAGAACCCTCCTCACCAAAGTGGCACCGTCAGTCTCTCCAACCTCCAACGTCAGGCAACGCAGTCCTGAACGCTTTCTAGGGACAGCGAACGGGATTTTCTGGGCTGGCAAGAGCCAAACGTCTATTTTCGCTAGTATAGCATTACTTTAGCCTAACCGAAATTACATCTCCTCGGTGACCACACGCGAAGGTCAACTCACTGCTCCATCACGAGGCAGGGGCACCCCCACACCGTCGCGACGGGTGACCTAAGGGCAGCAGGCATTGCGATGCTCCTTCCTTTTGATGCAAGGTCGAATGCTCGGACGGCTTCAAAAATTGGTGGGCATTGTTGACTGGCTCAGGCGGAACGAAATCTGAGTGCCGATTTTGAGCGAGATCATCGTTCGAGCGCACAATTTTCGCGATCATTCCGAGATATTGAATGTTGAGCTAAAAAACTCATAAATCAGGCAGTTTCGGATTAACTGCGAGGATAGATCCATATGACCGAACCTTCCGGACTTATTTTTTTGGATAACCCAGAGAGGTTCAAGGAAATCCTCCATATCGACGATCAGAAAGATCGCTTCGCTGCATTCAGCACTTTGGACGACGCAGTGATCTGCGAGGTCATACGATATGGCCTTTTCAACGACGAGAAGATGATCGTGCCGCTACGAGCAATCTATGAGCAGCACGTTCTCCCGGGCTCCGAAGAGTGGCGGTATTCAATCTTTCAACATATTAAGAACCTAGTTGATCCACGCATCATTTCGACTAATGCTCTTCTGCCATTTATCGCCGAGGAAACATCGCGCCGGATCGTGTCAACTGCGGTTATTGACTATGTTTCCGTTGGACCCTTGACGAAGGGCGACCCGATGAGCCGCGTTCGCGACATTGTCGGGATGATAGAAAGCGGTTTTCTCGAAAATGATGGTGCCGCTTTCGGGGCCTTGTTGAACCTTGGTGACCAGCGCGTCTGTCGCCTCATCCTCCCGCTCCGGGATACGCTCGACCACGCAGCCGTGCAGGAAGCGATCAACTGCAGCACTGGCTTCGTTTACGCCGCCACCGTCAATTTCTACCTCGACTGGCTTGAGGGCTTCGATGGAAAATACGATGATGGCCTCTTCGGCTTGGTGGCTGCGGGCCTCGCGCAGATAAGAAAATTTTCAAAAATTGACGTGGCGATGACAGGCCAACGACCTTTCCCGATGTGCGACGTAACACATGAGGAACTACAAGCGCTTAGCAAGCCGGTGCCCCTGAGCGATTTTGTTCG
Source organism: Beijerinckiaceae bacterium (assembly GCA_947370975.1). GTDB lineage: Bacteria > Pseudomonadota > Alphaproteobacteria > Rhizobiales > Beijerinckiaceae > Terripilifer. The sequence continues at coordinate 4,612 of CANBNG010000005.1, read as the reverse complement.
CGCCATTGCTCCACGAATGCACACCTTAGAAAGAGCCGAGCCACCACCGCGCGTGATGCCCCATGTTGTAGCTGCTTGGGGCCTAAGTCCCGTCACTCCGATTTCCGAAGCCGCCGAACTCGGTGATCGATCCCCAGTCTCGCCCGGGCAACCAATGTTGCGTCAGGCAACTACAATAAAGGGGGAATGGTGGGACGGAGAATATCAGGTTCACGTCATATGGGGAATTCTGAACCCGAATGGACCAACGTTGTACTGTGTTGGATCACGCTTTGATGCAGGAAAACGCGTAGGCTTTTATAGGATGCTTCACTTCCTAGGGGGAGAAACCACTTTCTTGCCACCCAGCAGCGAACCCATGACGTATGGCTCTATCTTCAAAGACGTCGCCGCCATCCACAACCACCGATTGGATTGTAATGAACTGGGCATACTGCAGGTCATTCCGTCATTTCTGATCACCCAAGCAGGGGATCCCCAGACCCTCGAAATCGTGGGTGACATGATCACCCATTCGGCGCTTTCGGCTCTAGATTGGGGTCGAACGCTCGCCTATCAGAGACAGTTCGGAACGGACTTCTTTGGTTGGGCAGGGGCCGAGATCCGCGCGTTCTACGAACATAAGGTCGCCGAGGCGCGCGCGGCCGGTCGCGATCCAAGCACGGAAATCGAACTGATCCGTGCGCGGCACGCTGACCTGCCCCAATTCACGGAAGCAACAATACCTTCGTGGAGCCCATCGACCCTGACACCAGAGCTTCTCTCGGAATGGCTTTCGGTTATAGCAACCCCAGAGCATGCCCAAGCAGCAATGAGCACGCTACGAGTGATGTGGGAGGGCAGTTCCAGACTTATGCCAGACAATATGAAGCCAAGTTTTGTAGAATGGGACGCTGTTGCGGATTTTTTGGTCAAAGCAGATTTTCAGTTTCCAACGAAGCGTGTGTAGTCGCTTCTTTATCGCGGACGTGGCTCCACGTAGGAATAGAGTTCTTCAATCGTGCTCTGTAAGGCGCGGAACATCTCTGCGATCCTCGGGTCGTCGGCGGACACGCCGAGATCAACCAGCATCTCGTAAAGCAGGGATGATTTGGTAGTTGATCCGCTCAGCTTCGTCATAAGTGAGGCGCTCGATCTCTTCCGCCATTTCTATCTCCAAGCTTCTAATGCCGCCACGCCCTTAAATCTGTTCCGCTCATCCCTCACATCCACCTCGCGCCCTCAACGCCTCATACAGCTCCCCCGGCCCCCGCAGAACATCCTTCAACCCCTCGCGCACCTTCTCGCTGGCGAGCGCCTGCTTGCTCATCGTTTGGTGCGCGGCCAGCGCGTCCATGATCGCGTTCATCAGTTCCGTCGAGAGCATCGGCGAGGTGGCGAACTGCTCCGCACCCAAGGACGCATCGGAACCCGATCAGTACGATTGAGAATAAAGCTCACTTCGCTTCTGGACGTGGGTCCCAGGGCCACTGTGCTGGTCTTGACCTGCTGGTCGGGTTTGCGGACTGGCGAAGGAAGCTGTGTCGGCTTCTGATTGCGCCCCTTGGGGATGACTACCGCGCCGGTATACTGTTAGCTTGATGGGTCTGATCATATCTTACCAAATGAGAAAACTGCATGAGGCGGACAACGACATGTCGACGGCTCTTCAAGCGAACCAAACTGGAAGGTGATGTATTTTCTGAAGATTGGCCGGATGCATATTTCATCGAGCGATCGGTCGCTGTTTCAGCGCAACGGAATTATGATACGCCCGGCCGATCGAGTTCAGCTGAGGTCTATTCATTTAGAAGGCTATTTATTTGCGAAGATGATACCGCACAGATGTGCGGACCCCACAAAAAGCTACGCAATGCCTGCAGCAGGGATAGATTTCTGTATGTTCGGTTGCCTGCAGCTCTCTAGCGGTCAGCAGCATTTCCCCTGTGCTTGGCCCTAAATTGTGAGTAAACGATGACGTTATATCCTCGCCCTAAACTCAACGGTCTAAAAGCTCCCTATAAGGGGAGGCGGTATTGGGTCATCGAACTTCATCCAACGATAGATTTCAACGGCTGGACTTCATCTGATGCATCATTTGGGGTCCGAAATGACCTTGTCATTTATGATAAACTTTTCTCGTCCGTCTGCGGCGTAATTCGTAAAGAAGGCGACGTCCTTCATGTGAGTGACTGCGTTAGCCATTGGGGTATTGAATTCGATTGTGAATGCTTGAAAGATGCTGCACAGAGACTTGCGTCAGAGCTTGACGGTTATTTCAAATACATTGGAAAGCCTTTCTAGAAACGGCAGTTAGTGAATAGGTCCTTTAACGGGCCGCATGCACGTTGAGCGCAAGTTCAAGGCTTCTCAATCGGACCGAATGGTGCTTTTTTAAGCTTCCTCATTCCTATATCCTACTTGGTAGACTAGCACCAAAGCGAAGCGGTCGCGGAAAACCGGATAAGAAGGAGCATTAACATGGCGGCCGCAGGGCTTCTGCTACGTTTTCTTACGGTTTGTCTCGCTTTTTCTCTTCATGCAACAGCGTGGGGATCCGATTTGAGAGATGTGACGAAGAGGGGCTATGCCGCGGCAGAGGCTGGGCAATTCGCGAAGGCCCTGACATTCTTCGAGGAGGCCGCCCAAAAAGGGGAGCCCGTCGCTCAATTTAATCTTGCGAGTATCCTCAGTCACGGTGAAGGCGTCTGGGCCGACAAGAAACGTGCTTTCTTTTGGTACGAAAAGGCTGCGAATGCGGGTGTCCCTCAAGCCATGCATAACGTCGCCGTGTTTCTTGATGAGGGTCAATTTGTGCCAATCAATAAGCCCCTCGCAGCCGTATGGTATCGTCGGGCCGCGGAGCTCGGGGTGCCAAAATCGCAAACCAATCTCGCGCTGATGTTGTTCAACGGTGAAGGTATCTCGAAAGACCCCGGTGAAGCACTGAAATGGTTCCGTCTGGCCGCGGAAGCGGGCGAGCCCTCAGCACAACAGTCGATGGGCGCTGTTCTCAGCCGCAGCAACGACCCCGTCGATCGTATCCAGAGCTTGATATGGTTTATTATCCTATCGAAGCACGAGCCCGCATCAATCGAATGGGTGGACCGGATTGCAAAAACGATGACGGCGACGCAGGTTCAAACGGCGCGTGCGGAAGCTTCCGCTTGGCAGCCTAGGAAGACAAATTTTCCAGAGGGCCTGATAAGTCCCTAGTAATCGTGCTCTGGCGGAACTCAGGGCCATTTCAATCCTCTATTTTTCTTGATCGACACGTTGTCCTGTACGCTTGATCACCACCAAGATTGCGCACCGTGAAATAAGGTGGGATTTTCCCCAAGCTGATCTGCCACTGGTCTTCATTCGAGAAGCGGATCTGGATCCAGATCTGGCCAAGCAAACCGAGGTTTAGGCGGATCCCTGTGCCAGGGCATGTTCGCCCCTCTCGCTGGCAGTGCGTGGCACGGTACCAAGAAAGGCCGCTGTTAAACAAGGCTGGAGGAGGATGGAAACTTAGTCTGAAATTCCATCGTGCGCGTGAGCTGGAACCTGTGGACGAAGTGGATGAACTCCACCGGCAGATATTCTCTTGCAGCATCCCATATCTCAGCCGGCATTCCATGCAGCGCCTCTGCTACGCCGCCAGCGATGCAGGAGAGCGTATCCGTGTCGCCGCCACCGCGCATGACGTCCCGGATCGCTGTCTCATAGCAATCTGCATTCAACGCCGAACGCAGAGCACGCATGGTCGTCTCGCCCGCGCGCAGATCAAATCCCGATCGTTCCCTATCCAGATCATATCCAAAATCAGACGTGATCCTGTTTTTGATTTGGTTCGGAGAATGCCCAGCTCGTGCGAGGAATATTGCGAGGGCAACTGCACGGGAAGCGGCCATTGCTTCTGGGTGATCATGCGTCACGGCCGCTTGAGCATCCGATAAACTGAACAACTCACTTTCGGATCGCGCCAGCCAACCGATGGGGGCGACCCGCATGGGCGCGCCGTTTCCAAAGTTCCCATAGGCCGGAGCGCCTTCCGCTGTCACCCATTTCCAGAACCGCTCGCCGTAGCCGCGCATCGGATAACGCCGCGCCATCTGGCGTAGGTTTCCGTTGAAGTCGAAACCATCCATGGCCGCCTCAGCGACGGCGAGGACGCAAACCGTATCGTCCGTGAAGGTGCTTGAGGGGTGAAAGAAATCAAAGCCCTCCGAGACGGCGCCCAGCCCCTCAAACCGTGATCCGATAATATCCCCCGCAATGGCTCCGAGCATTAGCCCCCCTTTCGTCCGCATCGATCGTATCGTGCCGGAACTATCTCAACAGAACCAGCTCAGGCACCGCATCCGTGCCGACCCAAACGATCGCATCCTGACGATATTTCCGCCCCAGATCGCCACCCACGTCCCGGTCGATGCCAGCGGCAAAGACGCTTGGCTCAGAAGGCCATCGCCCCTTCGGATCGGCGCCATAGCCAGCGAAGACTGGTCGGCCCCCATTGGGTGATCCGGTTTGAATGTTAGTTCATGATCGGCCGTGGCGCTATGGCTGGGGTGGCCGGCGTAGTTGGTCCGGGTTGCGCAGCCGGCCACTGCACAGCCTCGGGGGCGGGAGGCTTGTAGCCCAGCGATGA
>CANBNG010000004.1 GCA_947370975.1 Beijerinckiaceae bacterium | reverse complement strand
GGGGGGCTCAGCAAGTATCTGCCTGCAACAACGTCCAGGAGCTTTGGAAGCTCATTGAAGCCGCTGCGCTCAATCAGCTTCCCCGCTCTTGTTGCTTTGAATGCATAAACCGTGATGGCGCCATGATGACGCGTGCGGAGAATGTTGCGCGTTAGCGCGGGGCCTTGTGTTTCGAGCCTCACGATAAGTGTGAGCAGGAGGAGCGACGGGCCCGCAAAAACAAGCACAAGGCCGGCAGCGATACGCTCTGCTGCGCTCTGAAAACTTGGGAGGGCGATCGGGGAACGGGAGGTAAACGCAGATTTGCAGGCCACAAAATAGCACATGGTTTCAACCCTGAACTTGATTGCACGCTACGAGATTTGCGCGCCCGTTTTTCCTCGGGCGGCCTCACGTGGAATCACCCCCAGCGCCACGTTTCAATATTTCGCGGCGATATAGGTAACAAGTGCCGGTACGGTCAAGCGGCATTAACCACGTTAACGGCCTCTAAACCATGATCGCCTTAACTGGATTGAGTTGAGTCTGGGGTTTGTGCATGAGCGCCGGGGCGTGGTCAAAAAAGCCGAAAGGCGGGGGGGATTTTCCCCCGGCCGGAGGATTGTCTGGCGGTCCGGCGTTTCTCGTCCTGGCTTTTGCAGCTGCGACGCTGGTTTGGGAACAGGCGCAGCTTGGCGCGTTTCCCTTGCACCTGGCTGGCTTTGCCTTTCTGGGCCTCAATGGCTGGTTCGGACGCGGGGAGTCTGCTGCACTTCCCGATGTGATCGAGGCGCCGCCCCAGGTGCCAGGCGAAGTTCCGCGCGCTCTCTGGCCTTCGCGCACACCAGCCGCCAAGCCCGTGGACGCTGAAGAGCCAGTCGAGGCCGATGAGGTGGCTGTCGGGCATCCGGATGAAGCCAGCCGCTTGCTCGCTCATGTCTGCGCGGCCAATGCGAGCGATGGACAGGCGCGGCGCATTCTCGTCACTCATGCGCCATCCTCCGATGCGCCGCTGGCGGGTGTTGATTGCGCAGCCTTTGCCTCGCAATTTGCCCGCTCGCTTGCGCTCGAAGGGCGCACCATTCTGGTCGTCTTTGGTGCGGCCTCCTGCCAGCAGCCGGGGCTCGCCGAGCTGATCGCAGGCACTGCGTCTTTCTCGCAGGCCATTCACCGGGAATGCGGCTCACGCCTGCATGTTCTGCCGCCGGGCCATGGCCGCGCGCCTTTGGGCAACGCGCTCCATCTTGTGATTGACGCCTTGTCGGAGACTTATGATTTCGTCGTGCTGGCTGCGGCGGATGAGGATCCCGAGGGCCTGCGCCGTCTCTCTCTGGCACTGGCGTCTCGCGCCGACCATGTGCTGATCGGCTGCGCCGGGCAGACGGGCAGTCCGGATATGGTGAGCCTGCGCGATGCCCTCCATGCGGAAGGGGCGGGCGAGGTTATCGCCGCCCGAATCGGCGTGGCGCTGAGCGATGCGCGCGAGGCGGCCTGAGGGTCAGGCCTTGTCGGGCTTTTCCATCCACGAAATCAGCGGCAGCAGCGGCACGATCCAGAACAGGCCGAGTGCTGCATAGATAAAGCCCTGCACGAGGCCCGAGGCCTCCTGAACGGGCGCGGCCTGCGCCAGCGCCATGGCGACCAGCGCATAGACGACAACATAAATAACGACGAAAACAGCGCCGATAAGCTTGCGGATGCGTCGTTTCATAATGGGCTTGGCCTTCAGGGGTGCGACAGGCGGAAGCGTTTACGCCGCCCTCCGCCTCGCTTATGTCTCGCCAGCGCGCGCAGATCAATGCGCCGACTGACTTCGGGGCGATTGGACGCATGACCAGCATGGGTGACGTTTCAAGCTTTCGCGCAGATGATTCCGCAGCCACGGGTGCGCCGTCCTTGCGCGCCATCCGTCTCTGGCTCTGGAGCGTGGCGACGCTTGTCTTTCTGATGGTGCTTGTGGGCGGGGCGACGCGCCTCACCGAGAGCGGCCTGTCCATTACCGAATGGAAGGTCGTGACTGGCGTGCTGCCTCCGCTCAACGAAGCCGCCTGGCTCGTGGAATTCGAGAAATACAAACAGATCCCTCAATATGCGCAGCTCTTCCCGAATATGGAGATGTCCCAGTTCAAGACGATCTTCTTCTGGGAATGGGGCCATAGGATTCTCGGCCGCGTGATTGGCCTCGCCTTCGCGCTGCCGCTCGCCGTCTTCTGGCTGCGCGGCATGGTGCCTGCGGGCTTGAAGCTCAAGCTCGTGGGCCTGCTGGCGCTGGGTGGTCTGCAAGGCGCGGTGGGCTGGTGGATGGTAAAATCCGGCCTGACAGGCAGGGTGGAAGTGGCGCAGGAGCGCCTTGCCGTCCATCTTCTGCTGGCCTCGATCACCTTGACCTGTCTGATCTGGCTCGCAGTCGGCCTGAAGCCGAAGGCGGCTGAGGCCGTGCGCGCGGCTTCGCGCCTGAAGGCGACCGCAATTGCGCTCGTCGTCCTGACGCTCGCACAGATCGGGCTTGGCGGCCTCGTGGCGGGCCTGCGCGCCGGCTACACCTATAATACGTGGCCGCTGATGGACGGGCATTTCATCCCGCCGCTTGAAAATCTTGGCCGCCTGTCGCCGTTCTGGGCAAACCTTCTCGACAATGTGACGACGGTGCAGTTCAACCATCGCATGACCGCCTATGCGCTCTTCGCGCTGGCGCTGTGGCACGCCTTCGATGCGCTGCGCAATGCAGCCGGAACGGCGGCGGCAAAACGCGCGATTGTGGTGGCGGGGCTCGTCGCCTGTCAGGCGGTGATCGGCATCGTGACTTTGGTGCTGGTGGTCCCGCTGCATGTGGCGCTGACCCATCAGGGCTTTGCGATGGTCGTGCTCGCCATGGCGGTGGTACATGCGCGGCGCATGAGCGAAGCAGCCTGAAAAGCAGGGGCCGTACGCGTGCCGCTTCTCCCATGGGGAGAAGCTGTCAGCGAAGCTGACTGATGAGGGGATGTAACCCCTCACCCCGGCTCGGGGCGTGCGCCCCGAGTCCGCCCTCTCCCTTTGGGAGAGGGTTCAGGGTTCAGGGTTCAGCAGGCCGCCAGCGCCTGATCGAGATCGGCGATGATGTCGACCTTGTCCTCGAGGCCGATGGACAGGCGCACCACATCCGGCCCTGCGCCCGAGGCCACCTTCTGCTCGTCGGTGAGCTGACGGTGCGTCGTGGAGGCCGGGTGGATGACGAGCGAGCGTGTGTCGCCGACATTGGCCAGATGCGAGAAGAGCTTCAGGTTCGAGACCAGCGAGAGGCCGGCGTCATAGCCGCCCTTGAGGCCGAAGGTGAAGACTGCGCCCGCGCCCTTGGGGCAATATTTCTGCGCCATATTATAATAGCGGTCGCCCTTGAGGCCCGGGTAGCTCACCCATTTCACGGCCTTGTGGTTCGACAGATGCTCGGCGACAGCCAGCGCATTTTCTGAATGGCGCTGCATGCGCAGCGGCAGGGTCTCGATGCCAGTCAGCAGCATGAAGGCGTTGAAGGGCGAGAGCGAGGGCCCAAGATCGCGCAGGCCGAGCACGCGGCAGGCGATGGCGAAGGCGAAATTGCCGAATGTCTCACCCAGCACCATGCCGCCATATTCGGGGCGCGGCGCCGAGAGCATCGGATAGCGCTTGTCGGCCATCCAGTCGAAGGTGCCGCCATCCACGATCACGCCGCCGATGGAATTGCCATGGCCGCCGAGAAATTTGGTGGCTGAATGGACAATGATGTCAGCGCCATATTCGAACGGGCGAATGAGGTAGGGCGAGGCCAACGTATTGTCGACGATGAGCGGCACGCGGGCGCGCTTGGCGATCTTGGCGATGCCCTCGATGTCGCAAATGATGCCGCCCGGATTGGCGATGGATTCGATGAAGATCGCCTTGGTGCGCGGCGTGATGGCAGCTTCAAAGGTCGAGAGATCGTCCGGATCGGCCCATTTCACGTTCCAGCCGAAGTTCTTCCAGGCGTGATTGAACTGGTTGATCGAGCCGCCATAGAGCTTGTTGGACGCGATCATCTCGTCGCCCGGCTGCATCATCGTATGGAAGCAGAGGAATTCAGCCGCATGGCCGGATGCAACCGCAAGCGCCGCCGTGCCGCCCTCGAGCGCCGCGACGCGCTCTTCGAGCACCGCGTTGGTCGGATTGGTGATGCGCGTATAGATGTTGCCGAACGCCTGCAGGCCAAAGAGCGAGGCGGCATGATCGACGTCATCGAACACGAAGGACGTCGTCTGGTAAATCGGCGTCGCCCGCGCGCCGGTGGCCGGATCGGGGGCAGCGCCCGCATGAATGGCGAGCGTGGCAAAGCCGGGGGCTTGATCGTCGGTCATGAAAATTCCTCGAAATTGATCTCCGGTTCTACGCCTGCCGGGAGAGAGGCGTCAACGCGGCGCACATCCGATCCGGGTGAGGGGGGTATCGCGGGGGGGAACCCCTCATCAGTCATGCTCCGCATGACAGCTTCTCCCCATGGGAGAAGCGGGGCGCGCGCCTTAGTCAAAGCGCGGATGCGGGGCGCGAGGTGGTATGCCGCGTGCGATGTCTATTGCGCGTTTGATTTCGGTCATCACCCAGTCGAGGCGCTCATGCACTTCGGCATTGGTGAAGCGCAGCTCGAAATAGCCGTGCGACTGTATGACCTCGCGCCGTATCGCGTCGGCTATGGGTTGCAGTCTGTGATGGTCCCCGTCGAGCTCGATCGTCAGACCAAGCGACAGACAGGCAAAATCTGCCACAAAATTCGAGACCGGGACTTGGCGTCGAAATTTTACCCCTTCGCACCGCCGGTCGCGCAATTGCGCCCAGAGCTTTTCCTCCGCAGAGGTCTGGGCGCGTCTCAGCTTGCGAGCTATGGCTATGGCGCGGCGCATGCTCAAGCTTGCGGGCTCGAATGCCCGCGATCTACTAATCTCAGGTTGTATTCGTGCCAAAGCGCGCGCCCCGCTTCTCCCATGGGGAGAAGCTGTCAGCGGACCTGACTGATGAGGGGGGGCTTGCGCCATAGATCGCAGCCCCTCACCCGGCTCAGGCTTGCGCCTGAGTCCGCCCTCTCCCGCTGGGAGAGGGGGGCTTCCTACCTTTTCACCCCGAACGGGTTCCCGCCGGGCGCCAGCGTGCGCTTCTGGATGCCTTTGCCGCTCATGATCTGGCGTTTGGATGAAATGATTCGCGAATTGACGCCCGTCCAGCCGATTTCGCCCGAGAGGCGGCCATATTCGATCTTCGGGCAGCGGTTCATGATGACGGTTATACCCTGGGCTTCGGCGCGTGCCGCGGCCTCGTCATTGCGCACCGTCAGCTGCATCCAGATCACCTTGGGCAGCGGGTCGAGCGCCAGCGCCTCGTCGACGATGGGTCCGGCCGCTTCGGAATTGCGGAAGATCTCAACCATCTCCACGGGCTCGGGAATATCGGCAAGCCGCGCATAGAAGGGGCAGCCCAGCACCTCCTGGCCAGCAAGGCCCGGATTGACGCCAATCATCCGGAAGCCACGCTGCGAGAGGTATTTCAGGACGAAATAGGAGGGCCTGACCTCATTGGCGGAAGCGCCCACGAGCGCAATGGTCTTGACGCCATTGAGGATGCCGCGGATGAGATCGTCGGGATACTTATCGTGATTCATGTTTCTTTCTTGCCAAAGGCCCGCGCGATTGTCGACCGGGCAGGGATGCGACAGGAGGCTTTCTTGGTGCAAATGAGCGTGGCCGAGATCGAGGCCTTTCTGGCGCGGGAGTTTCCCCAGATCTCCGAAGGCGGCGATTTCGTCCTCGAAGAGGTCGGGCCGATGAGCGCAAAGCTCCGGCTGCGCTATCACGAGCGGCACCTGCGCCCCGGTGGCACGATTTCCGGTCCCTCCATGTTCGCACTGGCAGATGTCGGGCTCTATCTCGCCATTCTGGCGCAGATCGGCCCTGTGGCGCTGGCTGTGACCACGAATCTCAACATCAATTTCCTGCGCCTGCCCGAGCCGCGCGATCTGGTGGCCCATTGCAAGTTGCTGAAACTGGGCAAAAGGCTCGCGGTGGGCGAGGCCAGCCTGATCTCGGTCGGCAGCGAGGCGGTGGTGGCGCATGCCACGGCGACCTATTCAATCCCGCCAGGCGCGGTAACCTGATACCACTTGCGACTTGTCGCTGAAAAATAGCGATCTTTGGCACTTTTGGTGCGCGGAAAACGATTGACGGCGCGCGTGGCATGGCCCTATAAGCGCCAATCCTTGGGATGACGGAGTCGATGTGCCGTTCTCCCGCCTACCACGGAAAGTTATCATGTTCGGCAACACCACTTCTACGAAGACCGCAGAGGTCCAGAAGAACTGGGTGCTGATCGATGCGAAGGGCCTCGTCGTCGGACGGCTCGCCACGATCATCGCCATGCGTCTTCGCGGCAAGCATAAGCCCTCCTTCACCCCCCACATGGATGATGGCGACCATATCGTCGTGATCAATGCGGATCAGGTGGTCTTCACCGGTCGCAAGCGCGACCAGAAGGTCTACTATCATCACACCGGTTACATCGGTGGCATCAAGGAACGTTCGGCCAAGTTCATTCTTGAAGGCCGTTTCCCTGAGCGTATCGTCGAGAAGGCCGTGGAGCGCATGCTTCCCCGCGGGCCGCTCGGCCGCAAGCAGCTGGGCAATCTCCGCGTCTACAAGGGCGGCGAGCATCCCCATGTTGCGCAGAACCCTGTGACGCTGGACGTCGCGAGCCTCAATTCCAAGAACGTCCGGAGCGCCTGATCATGGCCGAGACCCTTTCTTCGCTTCAGGACCTCAAGGGCGCGACTGCCGCCTCGGCTCCCGATGCCCCCATCCATGTCCAGAAGATCGACAAGCTCGGCCGCGCTTATGCCACTGGCAAGCGCAAGAACGCCGTTGCCCGCGTCTGGATCAAGCCCGGCTCGGGCAAGGTCACCGTCAACGGTCGTGCGCTCGAAGTTTACTTCGCGCGTCCGGTTCTGCGGATGATCCTGCAGCAGCCCCTCGAGATCGCCAAGCGCGTCGACCAGTATGACCTCATGGTCACGGTTGCCGGCGGTGGTCTGTCCGGTCAGGCCGGCGCGGTGCGCCATGGTCTTGCCAAGGCGCTGACCTATTACGAGCCCGATCTTCGCCCGGCCCTGAAGCGTGAAGGCTTCCTGACGCGCGACTCGCGCGTCGTCGAGCGCAAGAAGTACGGCAAGAAGAAGGCCCGTCGTAGCTTCCAGTTCTCGAAGCGCTAAGCTTTTTTGGGTCTCAAAACCTCAAAAGCTCGACAAAACCAATAGAAAAGCTGCTCGAAAGGGCAGCTTTTTTTGTTACCAACTTGTTGTGCGGAAGAAAGCCATCACCATGCCGCGTCCTATCCTTGATGAAGCTCATATCCACGCCGCCATTCGCCAGGAGGTCGCGAACCATCACCAATCCATTGTTCGTGAGGTTCAGGCGGCTCTTGTCGGTGACCGGGTCGTCGTGGTTGGCATGGGGATGAACCCAATGCCGAAAAAAGCTCTCAAAGCTCTGGATGCCGCTGGAGTGGCGTATAAATATCTCGAATACGGCAACTATTTCAATAACTGGCGCCGGCGGAATGCGCTCAAGATGTGGACCGGTTGGCCCAGCTTCCCCATGATTTTCGTCAACGGGATTTTAGTTGGGGGCGCCGATGATCTTGTTAAACTGATCAACAGCGGCGAATTGAAAGAGCTTCTGTCCTCGCCATCGACGTGAACGGATCAAAGCGATCCTGTTTCGCGGTCGTTGAGCGCGCTTGTCTTTCCTTTCGGCCACGCCCCGGCAACGGCGCGTGGCCGTTTCATATCCGGCCATACCCGTAGTTCACAGGCAAAGCCTTGAGCGTAGGGTCTGAGGTCTCACGCAAAGGCATGCAGCGGTGCTATGACGCTGCTTGTGATCGATTCCCGTCTCGGGAATTGCGTTCAATTCGTCCGTGCTGGAGTTTCCGATGTCCTGGTTCCAGAAAATCATGCCGCGCGAAGAGAAATTCTTCGATTATTTCGAGCAGCATGCCAAGACGCTCGTTCTGGGCTCACGCGCCCTGCGGGAGCTTCTGGAGCCCGGCTCCGACATCGCCGCTTGCGCAGCCCGCGTGTCGAAATTCGAAAACGATGCCGATGAAGTGACGCGCGAAGTTATGCTCGCGGTCCGTCGCACCTTCATCACGCCGTTTGATCGCAGCGACATCCAGGGGCTCGTGGCCTCGATGGATGACGCCATCGACCAGATGAAGCAGACGTCGAAGGGCATCCTTCTTTATGAAGTGACGGAATTCGACCCGAAGATGCGCGCCATTGCCGATCTCGTTATCGGTGCTGCCGACATCACGGTCGATATGATCGACGCCTTGCGTCACATGAAGAAGAATTCCAACCGCCTCATGGCCATGGCGGTCAAGATGCAGCGGCTCGAGGAACAGTCCGATGACCTGCACGATGCGGGCCTGCGGGAATTGTTCCGCCTGCATCGCGCCAACGACCCGATGGGCTTCATCGTGGGCGGCGAGATTTACGCGCATCTCGAAAAGGTTCTCGACCGGTTTGAAGATGTGGCCAACCACATCAACACGATTGTTGTCGAACACCTTTGATCGGGTAGGGAGGACGCGCCCATGTCGACGATTTCCCTCACCTATCTCTACATCCTGATCGGTGTCGCACTGCTGTTCGACTTCCTGAACGGCTTGCATGACGCCGCCAATTCGATTGCCACCATCGTCTCGACGCGCGTGCTCAAGCCGCAATATGCCGTGGCCTGGGCGGCCTTCTTCAATTTCATCGCCTTCATGGTGTTTGGTCTGAGCGTCGCGCAGACGGTGGGATCGGGCATTGTCGATCCAAAAATCGTGGATTCGAGCGTCATCTTCGGCGCGCTGATGGGCGCGATCATCTGGAATGTTCTGACCTGGGTTCTGGGCATTCCGTCCTCGAGTTCGCATGCGCTGATCGGCGGCCTGCTGGGTGCCGGCATCGCCAAGGCCGGAACCTCGGCTGTGATCTGGGCGGGCTTTACCAAGACGACATTCGCGATCTTTCTGTCGCCGACAGTGGGCTTTATCCTTGCACTGACGCTCATGTGGCTTCTGTCGTGGCTGTTCGTGCGCTCGACGCCGGCTGCGGTCGATAATTTCTTCCGCTCGATGCAATTTGTCTCCGCCTCGCTCTATTCGCTCGGTCATGGCGGCAATGATGCGCAGAAGACCATGGGCATCATTGCCGTGCTTCTCTATTCGCAAGGCATGCTGGAGGGTGGCTTCCACGTGCCTTTCTGGGTGGTGCTGAGCTGCCAGGCGGCCATGGGCATCGGCACGCTTGCAGGGGGCTGGCGCATCGTCCACACGATGGGCTCGAAGATTACGCGTCTCACGCCCATGCAGGGCTGCGCTGCGGAGACCGGCGGGGCCATCATGCTTTTTGCCGCGACTCATTACGGCATTCCGGTTTCGACGACCCATACGATCACGGGCGCCATTGTGGGTGTCGGTGCGGCCAAGCGCGCGTCGGCGGTGCGGTGGAATGTCGCAAAGGACATTGTGATCGCCTGGTTCCTGACCATGCCCGCAGCCGCGCTGATCGGCGCGGGGTTCTACCTGCTGACGAAGGCGCTGACCTGACGCGCCTATTCGGGCCCTGGGCGGAAGGGCTCGGCAGGAGCTATTCTTGCTGCGGTGCGGTCTTGTCTAGGGCGTTCATGGGGCTCTATTTGGAGTCTCTATTCGGATTTCAGATCAAGTTTGGCACAAGCCTCTCGCCGCCTTGATTTTATCGCCTTCAACACCCATCGGAATCCGCCTTCGTGGCGAAATTTCCCTTACGTTCTATCCACTTGTACGATATCGACGGTTTACTTCGGTCTGACCTTGCGCTAATCGGTATACGACGCCTGATTTGGGGCATCTATTATCCGCGAGCAAGCTTATGGATCACGAGCATACCGGCGCTGACGATTTCATCCACCTCGCGGCTGAGATCGCGGCAGCATATGTCGCCAATAATTCAATACCGGCGGCTGAACTGCCCAATCTTCTTAAGGCTCTTCATTCGTCTTTGCGTGACATGGCCGGTGCGCCTGTTGTCGAGACCGCTGCCGCTGCGCCTGCAGCCATTGCAGTTCCGCTGAAGCCGGCGGTTCCGATCAACAAGACGGTCACGCCCGATCACATCATCTGCCTGGAAGACGGCCAGAGCTTCCGCTCGTTGAAGCGCCATCTCGGCACAGCTCATCAGATGACGCCCCAGCAATACCGCGAGAAGTGGGGCTTGCCTGCCGATTATCCGATGGTTGCGCCCAATTATGCCGAGGCGCGTTCGGCCATGGCCAAGAAGATTGGTCTGGGCCAGCGCCGTCGCGGCAAGAAGAAGTAAGCCACTGCAGGCTGCCCCGTGCCGTCTCTGACGGCCTCCGGGGCAGCGCAGCCCTGTGCAGAGGTTTAGTTGCCGGCTTGCGCCGGCCGCGCCACTCCTTCATCCTGATGAGACATATTCATCGGGAGCCTTCATGAAATCGTTTCTATCGTTTCGCTCAGCGACTTGCCCCGCATTTGCGGCTGCCTTCCTTGTCGCGGCGATTGTGCCTGCCCTGGCACAGAACAATGTCACCCTCGAAAATTTGAAGCTTCCGGCCGGCGCTTCCAAGAGCGAATTGAGCCTTGCGCGCGTGGATGTGGTGAACACGAATCTGTCGCGGGACGAAGTCGCGCGTTTTTTTTCGTCTGACTTGAAATCCGCCGATGCGCTGGGGCTTGCCGCCCGCATGTCCGCCGACAAGATAACGATCCGCGGCGCGGGCCTGGCTGGCGATGAGGCCGAGCTGACGTTTGGCGTTTTTACCGCCGAGGGTCTGAACAAGGGTCGCTTCCGCAAGGCCACGCTCGATGGCTTTACCGGCGCGTTCAAGGACGCAGGCAAGCCTGTGGGTTCTGTCGTGTCCAAGGCGATCGAGCTTGAGAACGGCAATCTCGGTCCGTTGATCGCAGCGGCGCAGGCCAATGATCTGGAAGGCGCAGCTCTTCAGCTCGGTCGGTTCTCCTGGGCGGGCTTCGAGGCCAGCTTTGCCGATGCTGATGTTCAGGCCAATGCGCCGGGCGGCAATCTGGTGAAGGTCAGCCTCGCCGCCCTGAACGGGGTGACCGAGTATGACGGCGATATTCCTCGCAAGGCGTCGGGCGAAGCGCGCGGTCTCGTCATCGAGCCGCCCAAGGCCTCGGGTTTCGCCATGGGGCTCAAAGCTTTCGGTTACGACAAGCTGGAGTTCGGCTTCACCGGCAGCGCGCGTTATGATTCTGCCGCCCGCGTCCTCGTGCTTGAGGATTATACGTTGAGCGGCGTCAACGCCGGCAAGCTTGGCATGGCGGGCACTTTCACAAATATCGCGCCCGAACTGTTGACCGAGCAGGACATGGCTAAAAAGGCAGCTGCGGGCCTGGATGTCGGGATTGCCGAGATCAAGGCCAAATTCGTCAATGACGGCCTTGTCGAAAAGGGGATTGCTTTCGCGGCCGCCCAGCAGGGCAAGTCGCCCGCTGCCTTCAAGGCTGAAACAGCCGCCATGTCGGCGCAATTGCTGCCCTTGCTGCTGGGAGGCGATCCGTCAGCGCTGGCGCTGGCGCAATCCGTCCAGAGCTTCATCAATGACCCGAGAAGCTTCAACCTCACGCTCAAGGCGCGCGGCGTGCCCCTGCCAGCCGCGCGGCTCGCCGAAATCAATGATCCTGCAAAGTTTTTGGCGCTCGTTGACGTGACGCTCAAGGCCAACCAATAAGCAATGCTTACGCCTGCCCAGCCATAAAAGCAGGGCAGGCGGGGCCAAAATGGGTCGTCCATGCGAATAACGCATGGCTGCCCCTCGATCTGCACACTTGTTGTGCGGCCAAGCCGGTTTATATGCAGTGCACAAGATGTTTTTGCATCGCAACACCGGAGGCCAAAATGGTTGAGAACCGCATGGAATATATCGCCGTCAGCACAGGCGTCGTCATCACTGCTCTGGTTGCGCTGGTTCCGTTTTTCGGCTGAACCGTCCAATATCTGAGCCTACGAGCAAAGCCCCGGCATGTCCGGGGCTTTCCTTTTTGGTCGCCACCCCCGTTGACTTGCGCGGGACGAAGCGCGACGACGCTGTGAGTTTGCCTGCGGGCGACACCAGTTCACGAGAGAGAAAATGGCGCGGATTTTCATCGACGGCGAGGCCGGCACCACGGGCTTGGGGATTCGCGACCGGTTGACGGGGCAGGTGGGTATCGAACTCGTCAGCATCGATCCGGCCCAGCGTAAGGATCCCGATGCCAAGCGCGCCCTGATTGCGGGCGTCGATGTCGTCATTCTCTGCCTGCCCGATGAAGCGGCCAAGGAGACGGTTGCGCTCGCAGACAGTCTGCCGGGCGGTGGTCCGCGCATTCTCGACGCCTCGACAGCGCATCGTATCGCGCCGGGCTGGACCTATGGATTTGCCGAGCTTCAGAAGGGGCAGGACCAGGCCATTGCCGTCGCGCGCCGCGTCGCCAATCCGGGCTGCTACGCGACGGGCGCCATCGCGGCGCTGCGTCCTCTGGTCGATGCAGGCTTGATCGCGCCCGATGCGGCGCTCAGCATCAACGCTGTCTCGGGCTATTCAGGCGGCGGCAAGGCGATGATCGAGGCCTATGAGGCCGGTGCTGCCGCGCCCTTCGAGCTTTATGCGCTCGGGCTCGAACACAAGCACATCCCCGAAATCCAGGCCTATGCCCGGCTCACGCGCCGAGTGCTCTTCGTGCCCTCCGTCGGCAATTTCCGGCAGGGCATGATCGTTTCGATTCCCCTGATGCTCGACATGCTGCCGGGCAAGCCGCGCGCCGCCGATCTCGAGGCGGCTCTGGCGGCCCATTATGCAGGCTCGGAATATGTGTCGGTCGTTGCCGCCGAAACTTCGGGCAAGCTCGATGCCGAGGGGCTGAATGATACCAACAGCCTCGACATTCGCGTCGTCTCCCATGCGGGCCATGGCCATGCCGTCGTGCTCGCGCGACTCGACAATCTCGGCAAGGGCGCATCGGGTGCCGCTGTCCAGAACCTCCAGCTGATGCTCGGTCAGTAAGGCGTCTGCCTGTGGCTCTGCTGTGACACTCTGCGTAAAAACACGGGGTAACCTTGAAAATTGTGTGTCCATTTTTGCGCTATCGCTGCGGTGGAGCATTCTAATTATCCCCATTTTGCAGGCACTTGGGTCAATTTTTGAGCAAAGCTGACGCTTTTTTCGAGCTTTGCTGTCTTACAATTTTGTCAACGCTTCAAATTGCACCTTGGGCCCACTCGGGATTAGCTTCCGGCTTAACCGGCGCGGTGTGATCATCGCTACGTAAGCCGGGTGGCAGGGGGTTGAAATGATTACGTCGAAGCGTCTTTGGTTGGCCAGTGTCGCCGCCTCATCCATTCTTGCCGCCACCGGCGCCGCCCAGGCCGGCGGATTTGCTCTTCGTGAGCAGAGCGCCATTGGTCTTGGAAACGCGTTTGCCGGCGCAGCCGCCGGCGGCTCCGGCCTGTCGTCCATGTTCTGGAACCCGGCGACGATGACCGATATTCGCGGCATCCAAACCTCGTTCATTCTCTCGGGCATTCTGCCCTACGCCAAGATCTCGCCCACAAGCGGCACCAGTGGAGCTCTTCAGCTCTCGGGCGGCCTCAGCGACTCGGGCGACATGGCGCAGGATGCCATCGTGCCGGCGAGCTATGCGTCCTGGCAGCTCAATGAAAAGCTCTGGCTCGGTCTGTCGGTCAACGCGCCTTATGGCCTTGCCACCACCAACCCCTTTAATTGGTCTGGCCAGCTTTATGGACGCACGTCCAAAGTCAGCTCGATCAATGCGACGCCCACCATCGCCTACCAGTTGACCGACTGGCTGTCGGTCGGCGCTGGCGTGCAGATCATGAAATTCAATGTGCGCCTGACCTCGGCAAATGCTGCCGGATACACCAATATCGGTGTCCTGGTCCCCAATTCCATCTTCACGAATGCGACCACCGGCGAGCTCAAGGGTGACGATACGGCGTTCGGCTTCACGCTCGGCGCGACGGCCAAGCCGTGGGCTGGCGGCGAGATCGGCGTCGGCTATCGCTCGCGCGTCAATCCGAAGCTTGAGGGCACGTTCGTTGCGCCCGGTGGCAACCCGACCACTGGTTTGGCCGGTGGCACTTACGACATTCGCTCGGACCTGCGCCTTCCCGATCAGGTCAATGTCGGTGTGCGCCAGCAATTGACGAATAATATTACGGTCCTCGCGGGCCTCGAGTGGACGCATTGGGCCAAGTTCAGCCGCTTCCCGGTTTACACGACAGCCAATGCGCTCGCCACGACGCTGATGTTTGACTATCGGGACAGCTGGTACGCATCCGTGGGCGCCGAATATGCCTGGAATGCGGACCTGACCTTGCGCGCCGGCCTCGGGTTGGAAAAGTCTCCGATCAAGAGCGATACGCGCAGCGTACGTCTGCCTGACAGCGACCGCACCTGGACCACCATTGGCGCGAGCTACAAGTGGGATCAGAAGCTGAGCTTCGATGCTTCTTATGCGCATCTCTTTGCCAAGTCCGGCACGATCAGCGTCACGACCCCCATCCCCTTTGCTGCGACGACCAAGGGCCATGTCGACATCGTTTCGTTCGGCCTGACCTATCGCTGGGATGACGCGCCGAAGTCGGTCGCCAAGCCGGTGCTCGTCACCAAGGGCTGAGCGCTCCTTGCATCAGACATGAAGAAGGCCCGCGGGAAACCGCGGGCCTTTTTTCTCGCTCGCGATGGGTTCAGCCCTTCTTGAGCAACTCGGCCACCCGCACGGCGAAATAGGTGAGCACGCCATTCGCGCCGGCGCGTTTGAAGGCAAGCAGGCTTTCCAGCATCGCCTTGTCGCCGTCGATCCAGCCATTTTGCGCGGCGGCCATGATCATCGCGTATTCGCCCGACACCTGATAGGCGAAGGTCGGCACTGCGAACGTGTCCTTCACGCGGCGCACGATGTCGAGATAGGGCATGCCGGGCTTGACCATGACCATGTCCGCGCCTTCCTCGATATCGAGCGCGACTTCGCGCATCGCCTCGTCGGAATTGGCAGGGTCCATCTGGTAGGTGCGCTTGTCGCCGCGCAGCAGGCCGCCCGAGCCCACGGCATCGCGGAAAGGCCCGTAGAAAGCGGACGCATATTTCGCCGCATAGGCCATGATCTGCACATGGTCGAAACCCTCGTCATCGAGCGCCGCGCGGATCGCGCCGATGCGGCCGTCCATCATGTCTGAGGGGGCGATGATATCGGCCCCCGCGCGCGCCTGATTGAGCGCTTGCGCAATGAGGGCCGCGACAGTTGCATCATTGACGATCTCTTCGCCGTCCATCAGTCCGTCATGGCCGTGGCTTGTATAGGGGTCGAGCGCGACATCGGTGACGATGCCGATTCCGGGCACGGCCGCCTTGATCGCGCGCACCGCGCGGCAGACCAGATTGTCGGCATTGAAGGCCTCGCTTCCGGTTTCGTTGCGCAGCGCGGGGTCCGTATAGGGAAAGAGCGCAATGGCGGGGATGCCGAGACCATGCGCCTTCAGGCAGGCCGCAACCGCTTCATCGACCGAAAGTCGGTCGACGCCGGGCATGGAGGCGACAGGCTCGCGTTTGCCTTCCCCGTCGATGATGAAGATCGGCCAGATCAGATCGTTTGTGGTGAGCACATTTTCGCGCACAAGCCGCCGCGCCCATTCGGTGCGGCGATTGCGGCGCGGCCGTTGGGTCAGCATTATCCGGTGTGCGGGTGTGAAATCGGACGGCGCTGTCATGCTGGGCTCCGGGGTGATCTGTGGCTCCCGATTAGCATGGATCTTGCCGCGTCTGAACCCCGGCGCAAGCCGCACCATGACGCGTTGACCCTTACACTGTCAGGGGCTATGCGTCGAAACTGTGAGGCCCGCGCCCGCTGGCTGGAATGGACAAGCGATGAACCTGCATCATCCGGCGGACGATACGGCCAGCAGCGAGGTCATCCATCTCGGCGGCAAGGGCAATGGGGCGACCCGCTGGGGCCTGTTTCTCGTCGTTTTCATGCGCGTCATTGCCGCGCTCTGGCTGATCCAGGGGCTGGCGCAATGGCGCGTCATTCTCGCGCCAAGCGATCTGCCGCTCGATTCACTGCCCTCGCTCGAGGCTGGCGCGGTGGTATTTTTTGCCGTGACAAATCTTGTGGCGGCGGTGGGGCTCTGGCTGGCTGCGCCCTGGGGCGGCGTGCTCTGGCTCTTCGCGGTCTCCGCGCAAATGTTCATGATCGGCTTCTTGCCGGGCACCATCGAGGGCGGGCGCGTGTTGCTCGCCCTCGATGTCGGTCTCATCGTGACCTATTTCGTGCTGACCTGGTACGCCGCGCAGGAGCGCGACGCGGTCTGAGCCTTATTTCTTGAGCCCGAAGAGCTCCTGCGCATTCTTGTAGGCGATCTTTTCCCGCATCTCCTGCGGCATGTCGATCGATTCAAGAACGGCAATGGTCTCGCGGATATAGCCGGGGCCCTTTTCGGGATCGAAGGGGCAGTCGGAGGCAAACAGCACCTTGTCCTGCCCATAGAAGGCAAGGCCGCATTCGGTGGCCGGGCGCGAACCGAAGGTCGCAGTGTCGGCGTAGAAATCCTTGAAATAATCGAAGGGGCGCTTCTTCAGATTCTTCAGGACGATTGAATAATCCTCATCCGACGTGCGCTTGCCCAGCTGATCCCAGCCCGGACCTACGCGCCCCTCGAAATAGGGCACCATCGCGCCCAGATGATGCGCGACGATCTTGAGCTCGGGCAACTTGTCGAGCATGCCGGAAAACACAATGCGCGCCATGGCGGCAGAGGTTTCGTAGGGCCAGCCGAAGGTCCACCAGATTTCATATTTGGATTTGTCTTCGTTCTTGTAGTCGGTCATGTCGGCGGCGCGCGCCGGATGAATCAGGATCGGCTTGTTGCGCTTGGCGCAGACTTCGAACACGCCGAAATATTCGGGCTCGTCGAGCGGACGTCCGGCAATGTTGGAATAGATCTGCACGCCATTGGCGCCATTGTCGAAGGCGCGCTCAAGCTCGCGCGCGGCGTCGGGATGGTTCATCGAAACCGAAGCCGTATAGCCGGGGAAGCGATCGGGATATTTCGCGCAGAGTTCGGCCAGGCCGTCATTGGCGATCTTGGACAATTCGTGGCCAAGTTCCGGGGGCCCAAGCTGCTCAAGCGGGGGCTGCGAGATCGAGAGCACCTGCGAGTAATTCTTGTCCTTGAACATGTCCATGACGCGCAGGCGCTCGTCGAGGTCATAGATGCAGGGAATGGCGCGTACGCGCTTGCCGATGGCCTGTTCGGTGCCCGGGATCGCGAGCATCCGATCGAAGAAGGCGCGCGGAAAGAAGTGATTGAAGGCGTCGATATATTGCACGTGTGCGTTCCTCTCCCGATGCGCGAGCATTGTGTGCGCCCGCATGTGGTCCGCACATTAGGCCCCCAGATTCATGACGGCAACTGCGGCAGTCCATCAATGCTGGCGCGGCAGGTGAAGAAAATTTTAAGCTAAACAAATCCGTTATTTCATCTTTGATTCACCCAAACAAGTAAACGCTGGATTCAGCTTGTTGTTTAAACCCGTATTCATGCGGGCAACTTATAGTCATCGTCATCAGCGGGCCGAAACTATTCTCGGCAAGACCTAAGTAAAAACGGGGTTTACGATGAACACGGTCCTCAAGACGGAAGTGGCACAGCCGCGCTCGGAGCGTATCGGCGAAGTGCGTCCGGTCTATCTTGAAGCGCTCACCTTGGTTGAGCGGCTCCATCGCCGTCTGCTCGATGTCATCAAGGATGAATTCGACCGCCGCGACCGCAGCGACATCAACGCCGTTCAGGCGCTGCTGCTCTATAATATCGGCGACAAGGAATTGACCGCGGGCGAACTGCGCACGCGCGGTTATTATCTTGGCTCGAACGTCTCCTACAACGTCAAGAAGCTCGTCGAGATGAATTATCTCCATCACGCCCGCTCGCGCATCGATCGCCGCTCGGTCCGTATCAGCCTTACCGAGAAGGGCAGGGCGGTGCATGACATCATCGGCGGGCTTTACGAGAAGCATGTGCTGACCGTCGAGCAGATCGGCGGCATCTCGGGCGATGATTTCTCGCGCATGAACCTCGCGCTCGCCCGCCTTGAGCGCTTCTGGACCGACCAGATCCGGTATCGGCTGTAGCATTTCCTGTTCAGAGCGAATTCTCGATATAAAGGGGCGTCCGTTAGGCCGCCCCTTTCGCTTTTCTAGCCAGTGTGGCTTTGCGGAAGCGCTGCTGCCACAAAACGGCCTTGCTGTTCCTTCTTTTTTAACCCTGCTCGTGTTAGCGCTAATTCAGCCTTGCGGAGGGGTGTTTCCTCTTTGTGAAACAGAAGCGTTGGTCAGGGCCGTGCCGCCATGCGGGACGCCATAGTGAGGGTCCGCATGGGCCTGTGCCAGTTTGAAAACGCATTGGAGTGACCGGTGAGCAAGTTGAACCATTCCATTTCCCGTCGGGCCTTTGCCCGTGGCCTGACCTTGGCTGGCATTGCGGCTTTCGGCGGCGGGCGGTTTGGCGTGGCGGATGCGTTCGCAGCTCCGGTCGATGGCACGGCGGCGCTCTTTGGCGAGCAGGCTGAATGGGTCCAGAAATATGACGCGGATTCGAAGCTCTCAGTGCAGCGCACGACGACCCCGGTGCTCTCCCAGCAGACCATCGCCACAACCGAGCAGGCGATAGCCCAATATCAGGATCTGGCCGCCCGCGGTGGCTGGAGCTCGGTTCCCAACCAGACGATGAAGATCGGCAGCAAGAGCCCGGCAGTGGTCGCCCTGCGCCAGCGCCTCGTGGTCACCGGCGATCTTGATTCTGCCGCCGGCTCCTCGCCGGTGTTCGATTCCTATGTGGAAGCCGGCGTGCGCCGCTTCCAGTCCCGCCACGGCATCAGCCCGACGGGCGTTGTGGCCCAGCAGACCATCACGGCGCTCAACGTGCCCGCGCAGGTGCGTGTTCGCCAGCTCGAGATCAATCTGGTGCGGCTGCGCGCCTTCTCCGGCAATCTTGGCAATCGCTTCGTGACGATGAACATTCCCGCCGCCGCCGTCGAGACGGTGGAGGGCGGTCAGGTCGTGACCCATCACGCGGCGGGCGTTGGCAAGATCGATCGCCAGTCGCCGGTCATGCAGGCCAAGGTCGTCGAGATCAATTTCAACCCGTTCTGGACGGTGCCTGCCTCGATCATCCGCAAGGATCTGATCCCCAAGATGCAGGCGGATGCGAATTATCTCTCGGACAACAAGATCCGCGTTTATAATTCGGCCGGCACCGAAGTTGCGCCCAATGCCATCAACTGGAATTCGATGGAGGCCACGCAGTTCAAGTTCCGGCAGGATCCGGGCGGCGACG
Source organism: Beijerinckiaceae bacterium (assembly GCA_947370975.1). Classification (GTDB taxonomy): domain Bacteria; phylum Pseudomonadota; class Alphaproteobacteria; order Rhizobiales; family Beijerinckiaceae; genus Terripilifer. Next base: position 207,232 of record CANBNG010000004.1, on the reverse strand, counting down.
TCAATTCGCTGGGCTTCGTGCGCATCAACATTCCCAATCCCCACGGCGTTTACATGCATGACACGCCAGCCAAGGGCATTTTCGGTGACGATTTCCGCTTCGTCTCCTCGGGCTGCGTGCGCGTGCAGAATGTCCGCGATTATGTCGCCTGGCTGCTCAAGGACACGCCCGGCTGGGATCGCGACCACATTGACGAGGCCATCCGCTCGGGCCAGCGCATCGATGCGCGCCTGACCTCGCCCGTGCCGGTGTTCTGGATCTATGTCACCGCTTGGTCGAATGACGGTCTCGTGCAGTTCCGCGAAGATATCTACCAGCGCGACGGCTTTGGCGCGTCGGGCGCGGTGGCGTCTGCACCCTCGTCCTCCGCCGGCCAGTCGCAGGCGCAGATCCAGTCCAGCGGCATTCTGGAGCCGATGTCGCTCAGTGAAATGCCGACGCGCTGATCCGGCAGAGGTTTCAGCCGTAAAGCTTGTGAGGCCCGTCTCGGATCGAGGCGGGCCTCATGCTTTTGTGTCTGGCGGTGAGGGCCCGTTTTCCGGCAAAAGCATGGTGTGTCGCCTTTCCGTCATCTGCGGGGCATGCTAAGGCGATTGCGTTTTCTAGACCCGGTGGAACTATATGTTGCGTGCGTGGCCCTTGGGTCCGCCCATAGGTTCCATGCCGGCGATGTCAGTGGAGCCGTGGCAGCGGCTTAAAACAGGAGCAGGACGATGTCCCAGACCAATTCGAGCGCCGTGTCGGGCTACAGCCTGTCGAACTCCTTCTTCGGCGCGAGCCTGGCCGAAAGCGATCCGGAAATCGCCCGCTCGATCGAGCTGGAACTCGGCCGCCAGCGCGATGAGATCGAGCTGATCGCGTCGGAAAACATCGTCTCCCGCGCCGTGCTGGAAGCACAGGGCTCGGTGATGACCAACAAATATGCCGAGGGCTATCCGGGCCGCCGCTATTACGGCGGCTGCCAGTTCGTCGATATTGCCGAATCGCTGGCCATCGAGCGCGTGACGCGTCTGTTTGGATGCCGCTTCGCCAACGTCCAGCCGAACTCGGGTTCGCAGGCCAATCAGGCCGTGTTCCTCGCCCTGCTGCAGCCCGGCGACACATTCATGGGTCTTGATCTGGCGGCGGGCGGTCATCTCACCCACGGTTCGTCCGTCAACATGTCGGGCAAGTGGTTCAAGGCGGTCAGCTACGGCGTCGATCCCGATACGCAGATCATCAATATGGAGAGCGTCGCCAAGCTCGCGCGCGAGCAGAAGCCCAAGCTCATCATCGCCGGCGGCTCGGCCTATGCCCGCCATTGGGATTTCGCGCAGTTCCGCGCGATTGCCGATGAAGTCGGCGCGATGTTCCTGGTGGATATGGCGCATTTTGCAGGGCTCGTTGCCGGCGGCGCGCATCCGTCGCCGTTCCCCCATGCCCATGTCGTCACCACGACGACGCACAAGACCCTGCGCGGCCCGCGCGGCGGCCTCGTGCTGACCGACGATGAGGCGATTGCCAAGAAGATCAATTCCGCCGTGTTCCCCGGCTTGCAGGGTGGCCCGCTGATGCATGTCATCGCTGCCAAGGCGGTGGCCTTCGGTGAGGCATTGCGCCCCGATTTCAAGATCTATGCGCGCCAGATTGTCGATAATGCCAAGGCCCTGTCGGCGACGCTGCTGGCGGGTGGTTTCGACATTGTGACGGGCGGCACTGACAATCATCTGATGCTCGTCGATCTGCGCCCCAAGAAGCTCAACGGCAAGATCTCTGAAGCCGCTCTCGGGCGCGCCCATATCACCTGCAACAAGAACGGCATTCCCTTCGATCCCGAGAAGCCGATGGTGACCTCGGGCATTCGTCTGGGGACGCCTGCGGCGACCTCGCGCGGGTTCGGCGTTGCCGAATTCCAGCATGTCGGCAAGCTCATCTGCCAGACGCTCGATGGCCTTGCCGCCAATGGCGAAGAGGGTAATGCGGCGGTGGAAGCTGCGGTGCGTGCACAAGTGACCGAGCTCGCCCATCGCTTCCCGATCTATCCCTGATAGCAGGACCAAACGATGCGCTGCCCCTATTGCGGAAGTCTCGATACACAGGTGAAGGACTCGCGTCCCACCGAGGATTCGTCTGCAATTCGCCGGCGGCGCGTCTGCCCCGATTGCGCGGGGCGCTTCACGACGTTTGAGCGCGTGCAATTGCGCGAGCTCATCGTCGTGAAAAAGTCCGGTCGCCGTGTGGCCTTTGATCGCGACAAGCTGATGCAGTCGCTCTCCATCGCCTTGCGCAAGCGCCCTGTTGATCCCGAACGGGTCGAGCGCATGGTCAATGGCATCGTGCGCCAGCTCGAGAGCCAGGGCGACAGCGAGATTCAGAGCGACCATATCGGCGAGCTCGTGATGGAGGGCCTGCGCGCGCTCGATTCTGTCGCTTATGTGCGCTTTGCCTCGGTCTACAAGAACTTCCGCGAGGCGCGCGATTTCGGCACGATCATCGACCAGCTTGCAGGCGATGACGACATGCCGATTCCGCCCGCCAAGACGCTCGATACTCCATGAGCGCGCCGGGCAGCTTTGTTAAAGTGGTATCTGACGAAAGATTCATGGCCGCCGCAATCGCCTTTGCGCGCCGCGGGCTTGGCGTGACGTCGCCCAATCCTGCAGTCGGCTGCATCATCGTGCGCGATGGTCAGATCATCGGGCGTGGCGCGACGCAGCCAGGTGGTCGCCCGCATGCCGAAACGGTTGCCATTGCGGATGCGGGCGAGGCGGCGCGCGGCGCCACACTTTATGTCACGCTCGAGCCCTGCAGCCATCATGGCGTGACCGGCCCCTGCGCACATGCCATCGTGAAGGCTGGCATTGCGCGCGTTGTTTCGGCCATCGAAGATCCTGACGTGCGTGTGGCTGGTCGTGGCCATGCCATGTTGCGGGATGCGGGGATCGAGGTGCGCGCGGGCGTTGGCGCGCAGGCCGCCTACCGCGCCAATCTCGGGCACATCCTGCGCGTGACGCAGGGCCGCCCGATGGTGACCCTGAAGCTCGCCGAAACCGCAGACGGCTTTGCCGCTGCCGCCAGCCCGCATGATGCACGCCTGATGATTACAGGGCTTGCCGCCAACAATCGCGTGCAGATCATGCGCGCGATGCATGATGCGATCATGGTCGGCGTCGGCACGATACTCGGAGACGATCCTCTCCTGACCGTGCGGCTGCCGGGTCTTGAGGCCAGCGCCCCCTTGCGCGTTGTGCTCGACACCCATCTGCGCCTCCCGCTGCGCTCGCGCCTTGTCGCAACCGTGGCCGAGCGTCCGGTTCTGGTGATCGCGGGCGAGGGCGCTTCTCTGGAGGCGCGTGTGGCGCTTGAGGCTAGGGGCGTCGCGGTTGAGCGCGTGCCGCTCGATGCGCATGGGCATGTCGATCTCGCAGTAGCGCTTGGCGTGCTTGCGCAGCGTGGCGTCACGCGCGTGCTCAGCGAGGGCGGTCCGCATGTTGGCGCACAGCTGATCGAGGCCGGGCTTGCCGATGAGGTCGTGCTGATGCGCGGCGAAAAGATGCTTGGGCGCGAAGGGCTTCCTGCGCTCGACGATCTGGCGCGCGCGCGTCTGTCCGATCCATCGCGCTACAGCCACGTAGAAGATGTACAGCTTGGCGCTGATCGCATGGCTCGATACGAGAGGAATTTGTAAATGTTCACCGGTCTCGTGAGCGACGTCGGCACGATCTTGTCCATCATGGAAAAGGGCGAGTTGCGCCGCATCCGCATCGCCTGTTCCTATACGCCCGAGAGCATTCTGCTTGGCGCGTCCATCGCCTGTTCCGGTCCCTGCCTGACGGCGGTCGAGATCGGCAGCGAGAATGGCAAGACCTATTTTGAAGTCGACGCCGCGGCTGAAACACTGGCGCGCACCACTGTGGGCGGCTGGCAGGTTGGCCAGCACATCAATCTCGAACGCTCGCTGAAGATCGGCGACGAGCTTGGCGGGCATATCGTCACGGGCCATGTCGACGGCATTGCGAAAATTGTGGAACGCCGCGATTTCGATGGCATGTCGCATTTTGATATTGAAGCGCCGGCCGCACTGGCCCGCTTTATCGCCGAAAAGGGCTCGATCTGCCTCGATGGTACGTCGTTGACGGTCAATTCCGTCTCCGGTCGCGTGCTTTCGGTCCTGCTCATCCCCCATACGCTGGCCGTCACCACCTGGGGCGAGCGCAAGACGGGCGATTTCATGAACATCGAAGTCGATCTCATGGCCCGCTATGCGGCCCGTTTGACCGAGGTCGCCTGACCACTTCAGGCGGTTGCATGACGGCTGTGCGCCCCGTGATGCTTGCGATCAACGCCCGCGCGCTGTACTCACAGCGCGCGCCTTTGCGCGATACGAGGAACAGTTCATGGCCGAAGCCCGCCGATCGATCCAACCCATCAGCGGCGTTGCCGGAGCCCGACTTCTCGTGGTCGAGGCCCGCTTTTACGACGATATCGGGGAAATGCTGCTCGCCGGTGCGCGCCGTGCCGCGCTCGAGGCTGGCGCAACAGTGACGTTGCTCTCCATGCCGGGCGCGCTGGAAATCCCCGCCGCCATTGCCATTGCCTGCGATTCTGCGAAGGCCGCCGGTACGCCCTTCGATGGCGCCGTTGCTCTGGGCTGCGTCATTCGTGGCGAAACCTATCATTTCGAGATCGTGGCGGGCGAAAGCTCGCGCGCGCTGATGGATCTGTCTGTGCAGCGCAAGCTGCCGCTCGGCAATGGCATCCTGACGGTCGAAGACGAAGACCAGGCGATTGTGCGCGCCGATCCGGGGCAGGGCGACAAGGGCGGCGATGCCGTGCGTGCGGCCCTCACCCTGATTGCGCTGACGCGTTCGGGCGGAGCAAAATAATGTCACGCGAACATCGCGCCGCCGCACGTCTTGCCGCCACGCAAGCGCTCTACCAGATGGATGTCGCCGCCAAGGGCATCAACGAGATTTTCGCCGAATTCGAGACCTATTGGATCGGCGCGGAAATCGAGGGCGACCAGTACAAGCCTGCGGAAGTCGAGTTCTTCCGCGATATTCTGGGCGGCGTGCTGAAAGATCAGGAACTGATCGACCGCTTGATCGACACGACGCTGGCCGGCGGCTGGCCGCTTGCGCGCGTCGAGGCCGTGATGCGCGCCGTGTTGCGTGCCGCGACCTATGAATTGCGCAAGCGCAAGGATATTCCCGCCCGCGTCGTCATTACAGAATATGTCGATGTCGCAGCCGCTTTTCTCGGCCGTGAAGAGACCGGCATGATCAATGCCGTGCTCGACAAGGTTGCGCGCGAATTGCGCCCTGAGGAATTCGAAGCCCGCATCTGAAGAGGGCCCATGGCGAGATTGAGCGAAGATGACCTGATAGCAAGGTTTTTTGCGCCGCTCGCCGGGCCCGACGGTCTTGGCCTCAAGGATGATGCCGCTTGCATGGCGGTGGAGCCGGGCTTTGATCTTGTCGTGACCTGCGATGCGCTTGTCGCAGGCGTGCATTTCTTCCCCGATGATCCGCCTGACGCCATTGCCGCCAAGGCGCTGCGCGTCAACCTCTCCGATCTTGCCGCCAAGGGCGCACGCCCGCGCGGCTTCGTGCTGGCGCTCGCCTTGCCTGCCGCGACCGATGAGGCCTGGCTGGAGCGTTTCGCGGCAGGGCTTGCGGGGGATATTGCAACCTATCATTGCCCGCTGCTTGGCGGCGATACGGTGCAGACGCCGGGCCCGCTGATGGTGTCGATCACCGCCTTTGGCCTTGTGCCGAGCGGGCGCATGGCGCCGCGCACCGGGGCGAAGGCTGGCGACTATCTCTATGTCTCCGGCACCATCGGTGATGCCGCGCTGGGCTTGCAGCTGCGGCTTGGGACAATCGCGGCAGGCGCGGGCTCCGACCATTTGCGCGCGCGCTATCTGCGCCCGCTTCCACGCACCGCGCTTGCAGGCGCACTTCTTGACCATGCCCATGCCTGCATGGACGTGTCGGACGGGCTGGTCGGCGATCTTGCCAAGATGATGCGCGTGTCGGGCGTCAGCGCGCTGGTGGAGGCCGATGCCGTCCCGCTTTCGTTCGAAGTGCGTGCGCTTGTTGCGCAAAGCGATGCGCATTTCGCGCAGGCGCTGACAGGTGGCGATGATTACGAGATTCTCGCCAGCGTCCCGCAGGAGAGCGCGGCTGCTTTTGAAGCGGCAGCGCAGATGGCAGGCGTCGCCGTTACCCGCATCGGCCTTGTGCGGGCAGGCGAGGGGCCGCCCGTGTTTTGCGACAGCACCGGCCAGACCATAAGTTTTGCGCGGGGTTCCTACAGTCATTTCTGAGGCATGAAGCCCGGATTTTGCAGCGTCTATGGCGCGCATCGTGGCTTTACAAATGGGTGCGCGGGCTCGACGATGCACCATCCGTCAAACATAAGAACAACAGGAGTGGAGCATGGCGCGCGATTTCGAGGACCATTGCTGGAAGGATATCGTCAATCCCGAAATTCTCGAGATCTACGAGCCCTACATTCGCGAGACCTTTGTGGGCCCCAAGCCCGCCATCATCGCCATCGACCTTTACAACAAGGCCTATGAGGGCGGCTGCAAGCCGGTGATCGAGGTCAACCGGACGCATCCGGGTTCCTGTGGCGAGAATGCGTGGAACGCGATTGCCCCCACGCAGGCGTTGTTTGCAGCTGCGCGCGCGGTTGGCGTGCCGGTGATCTATTCCACGCGCCATGCCGACACGGCGGGCGTGAAATCGACCAACCGCAGCATGCGCGATGAAAATGAAGACCAATATGGAATCTATGAGGCGCTTGCGCCCAAGCCCGGCGAATTGGTGATCTACAAGGAGCGCGCCTCGGCCTTTTTCGGCACGCCGCTGATCGCCCATCTGCGCCGCCTCGGCGTGGAAAGCCTCATCATCTGCGGCGAAAGCACATCTGGTTGCGTGCGCGCGTCAACGGTTGATGCCTATTCCTACGGCTTCCACAATGTGCTCGTCGAGGAATGCACCTATGATCGCTCGATGCTGAGCCACAAGGTCAATCTTTTCGACCTGCACCACAAATATGCCGATGTGATGCATGTCGAAGACGTGCTGGCCCATCTTGGAAAGATGCCTGCCAAGGGCTGACCTTCTTAAAGGCGCGCGCTTCTCGCGCGCGCCTCAATCCTGCTCTGTGCGCACCATCGGCGTCAGGCCGAGCTTGTTGAAAAGCGCGCTGCGATGGGCTTCGGCATAGCGCATCGCATTGAGATGCTGGGGCGTGCCATAGGGCATGCGCGCCATGCGCTCATAGAGCGTCTGCACCCAGTGCAATTCACCCAGAATGTCGGACGGCGCAGTGCCGCGCGCGATCCAGCTTGAGCCCCAGGTCTGGTCCCAGACGCCGGGATCCTCCGCATCCGTCTGGCCCGTCATCAGCGCTTCATGTTCGGGATCGCCATAGGCCAGCGCCGTCGCGCGTTCGAAGCGACGCATGCGGGTGACGGTGTCGGCGATATCCCCTTCGGGATCGGGCCGCTCTCTGGCCCATACGAGACATTGCGCGAGGCTCATTTGCGTCACTGCGTCTCTCCTTGTTGATCGATGCACACCAATCTAGGGCCTGCAGGCGTCAGGTTCCAGCGTGACTTTCAGCAAGTCGCCATCTTGCACGCCGCCCCGCCGAGGTAGAGACTTGGCTTTGCAGAAAGCGCCCGCAAAGGGCCGTGCAAGGGAGGCAATAATGGCTGAGCTCAATGGCGTTCATGGCGAGGAACATGACGATCCGCACGTCAAGGTGTCGCGTCTGCCCGCGCTGCCCAAGCCGCTCGATCCAATCCTGGCCGAGCTGTTCGAGAGTACGCGCAAGCGTGGCGGGCATATTCTGAACCTGCACAAGGCCAATGGCCACGCGCCGCGCCTCACCCGCGCAAAACGACCCTTCACCTATGCCTTGCGCAATGAATGCGATGTGCCACGCCTCTATCGCGAACTGGCGATTTGCCGCTCGGCGATCAATGTCGATTGCGCCTATGAGCTCCACCACCACCACCCGCTCGCGCTTCAGGCCGGGCTGAGCCAAGCTCAGTTCATTGCCGTGCGCGACTGGGAGGCCAAGCGCGACCTGTTCGATGCAAAGCAGCTCTCGGTGCTGGCCTTCGTCGACGAGATGACGCTCGCCAAGGGCGTTGTGAGCGATGCCACCTATGGCGAACTCGCCCGCCACTTCAATGCGCAGGAAATTGTCGAGCTCGCCTATAATGCGACGTCCTATTATGCGAGCGGACTGTTCATGAAGGCTCTGGCGATCGAGCCCGATGCGCCCCATAAAAAGGCCGCGCCGGGCAAGTTCTGAGCGGGCGGCCTATCCCAGTCGCAACCGGGTCTCGATGTCCCGAGCGTCTATGGCGGCCAGCGCATCGATGAAAGCGACCCTGAAGGAGCCGGGGCCTTTTGCGATCTCTGCCGCCATATCGCCGGCAATGGCGTAGATCGCCAATGCGCTGGCGGTCGCGCGCAGCGGGTCTGCGCCCACGCCGATGAAGGCCCCGACATAGGCTGTCAGTGCGCAGCCCAGCGCCGTCACGCGCGTCATCAGCGGCGAGCCATTGGCCAGTCGCAGCAGCACGCGCCCGTCGGTCACCACATCGACCGCTCCCGTTGCAGCGACAATGCAGAGGCAATGGCGCGCAAGCTTTTGCGCGGAAACCTCCGCCTCGGCCGTTTCATGCGCGCTGTCGACGCCGCGCGGCCCGCCCGGCTCCTGCGTCAGGCCGGCAAGGCGGGCCAGCGCCATGATCTCCGAGGCATTGCCGCGGATGACGCTCGGGCGGTGGCGTAGCAGTTTGGCGATGGTCTCATCGCGGAATTTGGTCGCGCCCGCACCAACCGGATCGAGCACCCAGGGCACGCCATGGGTGCGCGCCGCCGTGGTCGCAACTTCCATTGCCTGGGCCGCCGGGGCCGAGAGCGTGCCCGTATTGACCACAAGGGCTGCGGCGCGGCGGACGAATTCCGGCGATTCCTCGGGCGCATGGACCATGGCGGGCGCTGCCCCAGTGGCCAGCAGCACATTGGCGGCAATGTCCATCGAGACAAAATTGGTGATCGTCTGAATGAGAGGCCGGTCGGCGCGCACAGCTGCCAGAAGCCGGGCGGCCTCCTGCGCAATGTCGAGCCTCTGGTTGAATGTCTGTTCCATGCCTGCTTTTAGCGCAATTTCGGGCCACGCGACACCGAGCGACCGCGAGGCGGTGTCTTAATCGAAGGTAAGCTTCCCAGTCGCCCGGTCTTGGGTATTGTAACAGCTTGCGAAGCGTTGCCGCCCCCGGTTTTTTTGAGTCGGGGTTCATGGGGCGGAGAGCCAAATGTTTCTTTGGAACACACGGTCTCCGGGCAGCGCCAAGCAAACCAAGGGTCGATGAAGGCTCAACCAAAAAAGGGTGGAAGTCGATGAATCCAATGTGGCTCATAATTCTGGGCGGACTGCTGTCCGTCGTCTACGGCGCCTATACGATTCAGCAGCTCATGCAGGCAGATGCCGGCAATGCGCGCATGCAGGAAATCGCGGCTGCCATTGCAGAGGGCGCACAGGCCTATCTGCGTCGCCAATATCTGACGATCGGCATCGTCGGAATCGTCATCCTGCTGCTCATCGGCTATCTGCTCGGCACAGCTGTCGCCGTCGGCTTCGTCATCGGTTCGGTGCTCTCGGGCCTGGCGGGTTTCATCGGCATGAATGTGTCGGTGCGCGCCAACGTCCGCACGGCGCAGGCCGCGACACAGTCGCTCGCAGGCGGTCTCGATATCGCCTTCAAGGCGGGCGCGGTGACAGGCATGCTGGTGGCCGGTCTCGCCCTGCTTGGCGTTGCGGTTTATTATCAGATCCTCACGGGCCCGATGGGCCATGCGCCCAACAGCCGCGCGGTGATCGATGCGCTGGTGGCGCTCGGCTTCGGCGCGTCGCTGATTTCGATTTTCGCGCGACTGGGCGGCGGTATATTCACCAAGGGCGCTGACGTCGGCGCCGATCTCGTGGGCAAGGTCGAGGCGGGAATTCCCGAAGACGATCCGCGCAATCCCGCGACCATTGCCGATAATGTCGGCGACAATGTCGGCGATTGCGCCGGCATGGCGGCTGACCTTTTCGAGACCTATGCGGTGACCGTTGTCGCCACCATGGTGCTGGCTGCGATCTTCTTCGGCTCCATGCCCGCGGTTCTCGGATCGGCCATGATCTATCCGCTGGCGATCTGCGCAACCTGCATCGTGACATCGATCATCGGCACCTTCTTTGTAAAGCTGGGCGCTGACAATTCGATCATGGGCGCGCTCTACAAGGGGCTCATCGCCACCGGCTTTCTCTCAGTCGGGGGGCTTGCGCTTGCCACATCCGCGACCGTCGGTTTCGGCGAATTTGCAACCGTCTCCGGCAAGGCGATTACCGGCGCAAACCTGTTCTGGTGCGGCATTGTCGGCCTCATCGTGACGGGGCTGATCGTCGTGATTACGGAATATTACACCGGCACAGGCAAGCGCCCTGTGGTTTCGATCGCGCAAGCCTCCGTGACGGGGCATGGCACGAACGTCATTCAGGGTCTGGCCGTATCGCTCGAATCAACCGCTTTGCCCGCGCTCGTCATCGTCGGGGGCATTATCTCGACCTATCAGCTCGCGGGTCTCTTTGGCACGGCTATCGCGGTGACAACCATGCTGGGCCTTGCCGGTATGATCGTCGCGCTCGATGCCTTTGGCCCCGTCACCGACAATGCCGGCGGCATTGCCGAAATGGCGGGCCTGCCCAAGGAAGTGCGTCACGCGACTGACGCGCTCGATGCAGTCGGCAACACCACCAAGGCCGTCACCAAGGGCTATGCGATCGGCTCGGCTGGCCTTGGCGCTCTGGTGCTGTTTGCGGCTTATGCGAATGACCTCGTCTTCTTTATCGGCGAGGCCAACAAGCCAGGTTCAACGGCCTTCCCTTATTTCAAGGGCATGGGCGAGGTCTCCTTCGATCTGTTGAATCCTTATGTCGTCGCGGGCCTCATCTTCGGCGGGCTCATTCCCTATCTGTTTGGCGGCATTGCCATGACAGCCGTCGGGCGTGCAGCGGGCTCGGTCGTGGAAGAGGTCCGTCGGCAGTTCAAGGAGCGTCCGGGCATCATGCTGGGCACGGAGCGGCCCGATTATGCCCGCGCGGTCGACATGCTGACCAAGGCGGCGATCAAGGAGATGATCATCCCCTCGCTGCTGCCGGTTCTGGCCCCGCTGGTGGCCTATTTCGGCGTGCTGGCCATGTCTGGCTCCAAGGCCTCGGCCTTTGCCGCGCTGGGCGCCTCCTTGCTCGGCGTGATCGTCAACGGTCTTTTCGTCGCCATTTCGATGACGTCGGGCGGCGGCGCCTGGGACAATGCGAAAAAGAGCTTTGAGGACGGCTTCATCGACAAGGATGGCGTCAAGCATCTCAAGGGCTCAGATGCGCACAAGGCGTCGGTGACCGGCGATACGGTCGGCGACCCCTACAAGGATACGGCGGGCCCCGCCGTGAACCCTGCGATCAAGATCACCAATATTGTGGCGCTGCTGCTGCTGGCGGTGCTGGCGCATTGAGTGAGGGGCAGGGGGCGGCCAAGGCCTCCTGCCTACCACCCAAAACAAAAGGCGCGCCCATGGGCGCGCCTTTTTTATCTGGCCGTCAGGTCCGTGCGCTTAGAAGCGTAGGAGGCCCTTGAGAGCGTTCATGACGAAGCTCTGTTCGGTGCCGCCGGTCGGGGTTGTGCGGGTGACGAAGTCGATCGCCTTGCCATCCTCGAGCCCGTAATTGGCGACGCGCTCGACGCGCTTGGCCTTGCTGAAATAGATAGCGACCACACGCTGGTCGACAACGGTCGGCTCCAGGAACTGGACCTTCCGTTCGGTTTTCTGCGTGATGTAGTACCAGGCGTCGCCGCCGACCGTAGAGGTCGTGGACGGCGTGCCAAGCACGGTCAGCACTTGTTCGGCAGAGGCTCCGGCCTTCACCTGCTCGAGCGAGCGGGTGTCGAGCACATAGCCGTGCTGGACGGTGCCGTCATAGCCCAGGCAGCCGCCAAGCGTCAGCGCGAGGGCCGCCGCTCCTGCGAACCGGAGAGAAGCAAAGCCGCGCCACTTGGCGCCGCTCAGGTCAGATTTCACGCCCATCAGCCGCATCTCCCGGATTTTTCCTTGCATCCGACACCTCCGATGCCTAACCCCCGTCCTGACGAAATGCAAGCAAGGCGAGGGTTTGTCCCGTCCGCATGCGATCGCTGGAGGCGCATCATGTTCGGCCTGTTCCGCCGCTCTCCGAATAAACCCTTGATCGACAAGCTTCACGGCGAGATCATGGCGGGCGTGCTTCATCCCGCTCTTTATCTTCACTGTGGCGTCCCGGACACGTTCGACGGGCGCTTTGAAATGCTGGCCCTGCATGGTGGGCTCGTGGTGCGCGCGATCAACAAGCTGCCTGCGCCCGGTCCCGAACTCGCCCAGGATCTGCTGGACGGGATCTTTCGCCAGCATGATGCGACCTTGCGCGAGATGGGTGTGGGGGATGTGACGGTGCCAAAGCGCATGAAGAAACATGCGCAAGCCTTTGCTGGCAGAGCATTTATTTACAGCGAAGCGCTTGATAAAATGGATGAGCCGGCGCTGCGCGTCGCGCTTGCCCGCAATGTGCTGTCGGATGAAAACGGCGCGGACACGCCCCAAGCCCACGCGCTGAGCGCCTATGTGCTGGCGCTCGATGCAGCGTTGGCAACCTATGGCATTGAACATTTTCTGGCTGGCCGGATCGGCTTTCCAGTCCCTGAGACAAAAGGAGCGGCATAATGGCCCGCAAGCCCCTGCCCAAAGGCAAAAACAGGCGCGATGAAGCCCCCGAGGCGCTGCGCCGCGCCGCCCCCCCGCCGGCCGGTCTGCCGATCATGCCGCGCGTCTATGATGTGGGCGACATTCGCGACGATGGCGGCACATTCGTCGATGTGAAGGCGAACGAGGCCGAATGTGCCGCGATTGCCGAGGCCTATCATCTGCCCGCGCTGGCAGCGCTGTCGGCCCGCTACAACCTGCGCAAGCATGGCAAGCGCGTCTCCCTCACCGGCACGCTGAAGGCGCATCTGACGCAGGATTGCGTCGTGACGATGGAGCCCTTCGAGAGCGAGGTCTCCGAGCCCGTCGAGATGGAATATGCCCCCGAGCATCTGGTGGCCGAAGTCTGGGAGCGCATCGCCAAGGCGGAAGCTTCGGGCACGAATGCCCCGGTTGAAGATCCACCGGATGTGATTGTGGAAGACAAGATCGATCTGGGCGCGCTGACGGTCGAGGCGCTCGCGCTCTCGCTCGATCCTTATCCGAAAAAGCCTGGCGTCGAATTCGAGACCCACGAAGAGGAGGATGAAACCTCGCTCGATGATTCGCCCTTCGCAGTCCTGGCGCGCTTGCGCGCGCAGGGTGGCCCCGAGGGCAAGGCCTGATCTTTCAGCACCACAGCGTCCCGGGGGCCTTACTGCCCTCGGGTTGAAGCTTGAGAGCGGCCGTTTGCGTTCTGCGGCCAAACGTCTATTGTCCCGCGCTTTCAAGGCTCGGTGTGCCGATCAGGTGCCCTTTCCGAGCATGATGAACCCGTGAGGGAGCCTCGGTTCCATGTCTAACCCAGTGAGAATCGCGCTCGATGCAATGGGCGGCGATCACGGTCCCTCAGTCGTTATTCCGGGTGCAGCCGAGGCACTCGAGCGCCGGGCCAACATCGAATTCCTTCTTTTTGGCGATGAGGCCGTGCTCGGCCCGCTGGTGGCTCTCCATCCGGCCCTGAAGGCGCAGTCCAGAATCATTCACACCGATGTTGCCGTGGGCATGGACGAGAAGCCGAGCCAGGCCCTGCGCCGCACGCGGCGCGCCTCCTCCATGTGGATGGCAATCGATGCCGTGAAGACGGGCGCTGCCGATGTCATCATCTCTGCCGGCAATACCGGCGCGCTGATGGCCATGTCGACGATCTGCCTGCGCACGATGGCAGGCATTGACCGTCCGGCGATTGCCGCCATGTGGCCGACGCTGCGCGGTCGCTCGATCGTGCTCGATGTTGGCGCGACCATTGGCGCTGACGCCCAGCATCTCGTCGATCTCGCGATCATGGGCTCTGCGATGGCGCGGATCGTGCTCGATATCGAACGCCCGACCGTCGGGCTGCTCAATGTCGGCGTCGAAGAGATCAAGGGCATCGAGGAAGTGAAGGCGGCAGGCCGCATTCTGCGCGAGGGCAATATTCCCTCGCTCGATTATCAGGGCTTCGTCGAGGGCACCGACCTTGGCAAAGGCACAGTCGATGTCGTTGTGACCGAAGGCTTCACCGGCAATATCGCGCTCAAGGCTGCCGAAGGCACTGCGCGCCAGCTGGCCGAAGTGCTGCGCACGGCGATGGGCGCGACCTGGCTGACCAAGCTAGGTTATCTGCTTGCACGCCAGGCGTTCCGCACGCTCAAGGACAAGATGGACCCGCGCAATGTGAATGGCGGGGTGTTCCTTGGTCTCGACGGAGTTGTGATCAAGAGCCACGGCAGTGCGGATGCCACGGGCTATGCCAATGCAATCGGCGTAGGCTTCGACATGGTTCGCCATGAACTGCTCGATAAGATTCGCGAATCGCTTGCCGTCTCCGACGAACGGCGTCTCGCTTTGACTGCTGACATGGATGCGCGCGCCTGAGCTGCGCTGCAAAGCAACGGAACACGAACTTGACCTCTGGCCCCACGCACATGCGCTCAGTCGTTGCCGGCATCGGCTCCTTCCTGCCGGCCAGGAAGGTCAGCAACGCCGATCTCGAAAAGATGGTCGATACGACCGACGACTGGATCGTCCAGCGCACCGGCATTCGCAACCGCCACATTGCGGGTGAAGGCGAAACGACCTCGGTGCTTGCCACCCATGCTGCAAACGCGGCGCTCGCCGATGCCGGCCTGACAGGCAACGATATCGACCTGCTGATCGTCGCGACCTCGACGCCCGATTATACCTTCCCCTCCACTGCGACGCAGGTGCAGGCCGCCATCGGCATGCTGCACGGCGCGGCCTTTGACGTGCAGGCCGTCTGCTCGGGCTTTGTTTTCGCCATGGCGACGGCGGACAAGTTCCTGATGTCAGGCTCGCACCGTCGTGCGCTGGTGATCGGCGCTGAAACCTTCTCGCGCCTGCTCGACTGGAACGACCGCACCACCTGTGTGCTTTTTGGCGATGGCGCAGGCGCTGTCGTGCTGGAAGCCCGGGAGGGCGCTGGTACGATCAAGGATCGCGGTATGCTCACCACGCATCTGCGCTCGGACGGGCGTCACCGCGAGAAGCTCTATGTCGATGGCGGGCCCTCGACCACGGGCACAGTCGGCCATTTGCGCATGTCGGGCCGCGATGTGTTCCGCCATGCCGTCAGCATGGTGACCGACGTCATGGTGGATGCTTTTGCCGCCACGGGCACCACCGCCGAGGATCTAGACTGGTTCGTGCCCCATCAGGCCAACCGTCGCATCATCGATGCGTCCGCCGAAAAGCTCGGCATTGCGCCGGGCAAGATCGTCGTCACCGTCGATCAGCATGGCAATACGTCTGCCGCCTCCATCCCGCTCGCGCTCTGCGCTGCGGTCAAGGACGGCCGAATCAAGGCTGGCGATCTCGTGATGATCGAGGCCATGGGCGGCGGCTTCACCTGGGGCTCCGCGCTCATCCGCTGGTAAGCTTTCGCGGTTTTGCGTCCCAAACGCTTTCCAACCCCGCAGCGCCTGCTGCGGGGCCTATGGCCCATTGCGGGTCACGTAGCGGAATTTCCAAGAAAAATTGCATCTGTAGCTATTGCAAAGGTGGCGCTTTAAGTTGCGATCATCTTGTTTTTAACTATGGATAAATTTCCGATGACCAGAACTCATTTCGATACGAAAACGACTCGCACTGTCACACGCGCCGACCTCTCCGAGGCTGTTTATGGGCGGGTTGGTCTTTCGCGGACCGATTCTGCTGAAATGGTCGAGGTGGTGCTCGGCGAAATTTCGGATGCCGTGGTGCGTGGCGAGCTGGTGAAGCTGTCGTCCTTTGGGTCTTTCATGGTCCGCATGAAGGGCGAGCGCGTCGGGCGCAACCCGAAGACCGGCATTGAAGTGCCGATCACACCGCGCAAGGTGATGGTTTTCAAACCATCGAATATCCTGAAGTCGCGAATCAATAACGGCGCCGCCGTGGATATCGTCGACTGAGCAGAAAAGGACCCTCGCCATGGACCGAACCGCTGATGCCTTCAAGACGATCAGCGAAGTCGCCGAGGATCTCGATCTGCCGCAGCATGTGCTGCGGTTCTGGGAGACACGTTTCACCCAGATCAAGCCGCTGAAGCGGGGTGGGGGACGGCGATATTACCGTCCCGAGGATGTCGAGCTGCTGCGCGCCATCCGCCACCTGCTGTATGGCGAGGGCTACACGATCCGCGGTGTCCAGCGCATCCTCAAGGAGCAGGGCGTGAAAGCCGTGATCACACTGGTGCGTGAGGGCATGGGCGGGGGCGCAGGCCCCATGGCGCGTGCAACCATGGCCGGGGGCGGTATGGCTGAGGGCGAGCTGTCTGTTGGCGACGCGTTCGATGCCGATGGCGCGCCCAGAATCGCTCTCGACGAATATGATGAGCCGCGCATGGCCACAGTGCATCATTCCGACGAGCCTTTGGCTGGTCTGTCGGGCAAGGACATTGCGCTTTTGCAAGCTGCGCTCGCGGAGCTCGCCGAATGCAGCCGTATTCTCACGGCTGCGCGCGCCTGAACGGATTGTTTTCGCGATCGCGCGTAAAAATAAGGGTGTAGGGCCGCGAACAGGTTGCGTGGTCCTGCTGCCTTCTCTATAAGCCGTGACGTCGGAGTGTAGCGCAGCCCGGTTAGCGCACTTGTCTGGGGGACAAGGGGTCGTGGGTTCGAATCCCGCCACTCCGACCATTTCTTTTCATCGCTTTTTTCAAATCTTTCGGCGGCTCCCGCCGGGAGATTCGCGCGTTTTTTCGGGTCGGTGTGGATGCTCAATCCCGCATAAGAAAAACCCGGCCACATGGGCCGGGTTTTAAAAAACATCAGACAAGCCGGACGCTAATCAGAATTTGTAGTTCACGCCCCCACGAGCAAGCACAGCCGACGGCTTCGTCGTGATTTTAAGCGTGCTCCATGTTCGTTGTCCTGTTTCGAACTCGGCATAGAGGCTCTCGGCGCGTATCGTCCAGTTCGGGGTCACCGCATATTCCACGCCTGCGCCGAGCGTCCAGCCGACACGCAAGCTCGAGGTTGCAGCTGTGCCGCACCAGAATGTGTTGCAGCCGAAGGCGGTCTGCAGTTGGCCCAGCGCGAGGCCGCCCGTGGCGTAAAGCAATGTGGTGTCCGTGACTGCCACGCCGGCGCGGGCGCGCAGGGTTCCAAAGCCTGACAATTTCGAGCTGCGGCGGTATTTGCCGTAGGAGAATGCCGCTGTCTTTGAAGCTCCTGCGAGTGCAATATCAGCCTCAAGTCCATAGACCAGCGAACCTGATTGCCAATTATAGCCTGCATTCACGCCTGCAAGCGCCCCCGAGGCGCGCTGGGTGCCACTCATAAAAGAATAAGGCGCCGTGAAGGTCGTCGATTCGCGCACGGCGCCCGCGGAGACACCGGCATAGAAGCCAGCCCAGCTGAAGGCCGGCAGAGGGGCAGGCACAGGGCTGTTCTTGGAGGGAAGATCGGCTGCCTGAGCGCCAAGGCTCAAGGCAAGCAAAGCAACCGAGGATAAAATTACATTGCGGGACATATAAGATTCCAATCATCATCAACTTGATGACTGTACCTTAGCTGTCGCCTGCCGCTAATGGGCTGAGGCTGAAAGCAAGAATGTGTGTCTTTTCCGGCACATGACGCGAGCGCGCTGCCACGCAGTTACGAGAGAAGCTTGGCGACATCCTGCAAGCTTTCGACACTGAGCACTTCATCGGAGGTGAGCTCGCGACCAAGATGGTCTTCAATCGCCACCATCAGCTGCGCGTGAACAAGACTGTCCCAGTTCAGCGTTGTCTCGATGGAGGCCTCGTTTGCAATGTCCTTGAGTTCAACCCGCATGGCTTCCGCCAGCAGCTTGCGTGCAAGATCGACTGAGGATTGGTTGCTCATGCGCTCGTTCCCTGCTTGAGCGCGCGCCAGTCGGCGGGCAACATCCCAAATTGCAACTGATCGAGACGGTGGCTTCCGGTGACGGATTTGACCTGCTGCCGCAGGATCCCTTCGAGCTTCCAGCCCTGCGCCTTGTAGTTGAGGATGGCGGAAAAGTTGCGAGCGTTGGGCGTGCCTGTCGCCTTCTCCATTTTCCGATAATCGAAGAAATGGTCCAGCAAGGCCGCGCGCGTTTCATTCACCACGCCATGCCCCCAATGCGCCTTGTCGCCGATCATCAGCGAGAAGTTGGCGACCATATGCATCAGGTCGCAATCGATATTGTAGAGGCCGATATGCGCGCCCGTGCTGCGCAAAAAGATGCCCACCAGATAGGCCGATTCATTGTCATGTTCGGCGATATATTGCTGCATCCCCGGCACGCTCAATGGCGTGGGCACAAGGTTCAGCGGCCCCATGACGTCGGGATCGCTAGCCCAGGCGCTCCAGCGTGCCGACGCATCGGTGCGCTCGAGGCTGCGCAGCCGGAAGCGGGCGCTGGAAATATCGACGGGCCTGTTTTTGCGGAAGCCGCTCATTCGTTTCCTGCTTTTTCTGCCAGGACGTGATTGCGCACGAGGTCGCGGCTGACCTTGCCGCGTGGGGTGCGTGGAATAGTCTGCACGAAGAACCAGCGCTCAGGAACTGCTTCGCGCCTGATTTGTCCCCGACACCAGATGCGCAGGCTCTCTGCCGTCTGCGAGCCCTCTGCCTTCAATTGAATTGCAATCGCGACTGTCTCGCCCGCTATCGGATCGGGCATTGCAAAGCAGCAGGCCTCGCCGACGTCCGGATGCCTCTCCAGCAGCATGTCGAGATCGGCGGGTTGGATCTTCATGCCGGCGCGATTGATTTCATCGCGGCGTCGGCCTGAAATCGTCAGGCTGCCGTCGGGTCCAATGCTGCCGATGTCCCCGGTGCGGTACCATCCATCGGACAAGACGCTCCGGGTTGCTTCGGGCTGGTCGAAATAGCCGCTCATGAGGCCTGGCGTCTGGATCGCGATTTCGCCGCTTCCTTGCGCGTGCAGAACGCCGGCTTCATCGATGATTGCGGCCTGTCCGCCCCAGGGCGCGCCGACCTTGCCGTCTTCGATGCCATGGCGCGAGGATGCGCCGGCGATCCAGTTGGCGGTCTCGGTAATGCCGTAGCAGTTGAAGACGTCGGTCTGGGTCCAGTCCGCAATGCGCGTCCAGAGGGCGGCCGAAAGCGGCGCGGAGCCAATGTGCACGCGTTGCAATGTCCCGCCGGTCGGCGGCTTTGTGCGCAGCGGCAGGTGCCAGAAGGAGGGCACCGAACTCATGAACGTGATTTCGCGCTCATCAATCAGCGCGCTCAGGCCATGGGCCAGCTGGATGCCGGGCCGCGGCAGATAGATCGTTCCCCCGGAAAAGAGCGCGGTCAGCGCATTGCCAATCAGCCCATGACCAAAATGCGTGGGCAGAGTGACGAGCGTTCTGGCCAGCGTCGGTTGGCCAATTGTCAGAACATTGAGCGACAGGCGGGCGAGAATGGCGCGAAAGCTGAGGACGACGCCTTTGGGCGTTCCCGTCGTTCCCGAGGTAAACAGCAGCAGTGCAGGGTCGTCGAGGTCGCCCTCACGCGTTTCAACGGTCGCCATCTCCATTGCGGTCGAGAGATCGGAGGCGATCATCGTCGGCGGCAGGGGCTGTGGGCGGCTGGCGTTGGTGAGTATCGCCTGAGGGCGGCAGAATGCCTTGATGTTCTCCATCTCCGGAGCGGTCAGGGACGGGTCGAGACACGCCGCTGTTGCACCGCACGCCCAGGTCGCAAACAGATCGAGAAAGAAATGCGCAGATCCGCCATGTGCAATGAAGACGAGCGAGCGCCGCTGGACACCCAGCCCCGCCAGACGCGCAGCCCGGAGCTGCACCTCTTCACTTATCTTTGCAGGCGACAGAAGGTCACCATTGTTCAGATCGACAATGGCGCCCATACGCTCGGGAAGCATAATCATGGCGAACCCCTGGCGTCCTCGACCTGAGGTATATGCCTGACGATAATGTGCGCGGAAATTATCGGCGAAGCTGGTCAGGGTCAAGGATCGGCGACGCGAGGCTCGAATAGCGGCGCTTTTTTAATTATCCCAAAAGTTCAAGCTGGAACGCCCGTGCTTCCGCGCCGTTATTGCGGCTCTTGTCCTAACGATGAGGAGCCGACCATGGGTATTTTCACCAAGGATATTGCGACGCTCGACGATCTCTTCGAGCATCAGCTTCAGGATATTTATTATGCCGAGAAGAAGATCACCTCCGCGCTTCCAAAGATGATCTCCAAGGCGAGCGATCCATCCTTGAAGAAGGGTTTCGAGACGCATCTTCAGGAAACAAAGAACCACGTCGAGCGCCTTGAACAAGTGTTCAAGATGCATGGCAAAAGCCCGAAGGCTGTGACCTGTCCGGCGATTGACGGTATCATCGACGAGGCGAACGAAGTCTCGGGCGATGTGGCCGACAAGAAAGTGCTCGATGCCGCCCTGATCGCCTCTGCGCAGGCGGTCGAGCATTATGAGATCACGCGCTACGGCACCTTGATCGCCTGGGCAAAACAGCTCGGCCGCACGGATTGCGCGGACGTTCTTCAGCAGACGCTGGATGAGGAAAAATCCACCGACAAGAAGCTGACGCAGATGGCCGAAACCATCATCAATCGCAAGGCGGCTTAGAGGCTTTGAAAAAAATCAGCCCGGCGCGCGCATCTTTGCGCGCCGCCGGGCTGTCAGTCACTGACATCCGATCTGTCGGCCGATGTCATGTTGAAAGGTTGACACGCTTTTGGTGTCTGCGCGCGCATCACCCATTGGCGTGGTGAGAGGCTTTTTAAGAGCGCTGCGGGACAGAGGTTAATCCCCGCTAACCATGTGTTACGCTCCGTAGCGACGGGCGGCCTCGATCACCAGGCCCGTGCCCACCGCGCCAAACGTGTCGCCCTCGACAATGCGCGCATGCGGGGCTTTGGCCGTGATCGCGTGCGTGACATGGGCGATGCGTGTCGAGCCGCCTGTTAGGAACAGCGAAGAAATATCGTCAGCCACAAGGCCTGCCGCGCTCAGGCACGTGTCGATGCGCTCGCCGATGCGCGCGGAGAGGCGTGCCGTATCGGTTGCAAAGCTCTCGCGCGTGAAGGCGAGTTCGAGATCGGGCGCAATCATGCCGAGATCGAGGCGCACATTATCGCTCTGGGAGAGGTCGATCTTGGCAGCCTCCACGCTCATCGCCAAAGTGTGGCCAAGCTCGCGGTCGAGCACCTGCATCATGCGGTCGATCAGCTCTGGCTCTGCGGCCTCGCGGCGAATGTCGCGCAACTCACGCTGCGTCTTGTCATTGTAGAGCCGGTTGATGTTGGACCAGGTCGCGAGATCGTGAAAATGCCCGCCCGGCACATCGCGGCCGGGCCGCGTCGTCGGGCTGCCAAAACCAAGCAATGGCATAAGGCGCGCCAGGCTCAAGGTGCGGTCGAAATCCACGCCGCCGATGCGCACGCCGTCATTGGCCAGAATGTCTTCCGCGCGCTCAACCTTCTTGTGCCGTTCTGGCGACAGGCGGATGATGGAAAAGTCCGACGTGCCGCCGCCGATATCGGCAATCAGCGCAATTTCCTCGCGCGCGATGTGGCGCTCATAATCGAGTGCTGCGGCGATCGGCTCGAACTGGAAGGATATGTCGCGAAAGCCGACCTCGGTCGCAATCGCGCGCAACATATCTTCCGCCTTGCGGTCGCCCTCGGCATTTGAATCGACGAAATGCACGGGGCGTCCATGCACCACGCAATCGAATTGCAGGCCGGTGGCGGCTTCCGCGCGCGTCTTCACTTCTGTGAGATAAAGCGCGATGACCTCGCGAAAGCGCAGGCGCTTGCGGCCCAATTGCGTGGTTTCATCGGCCAGACTCGTGCCGAGCACGCTTTTCAGCGAGCGCATCAGGCGGCCGGGCGTGCCCTCGACATAGGCATTCATGGCCGCGCGCCCGATGCAGGGCTCGCCTGACCAGTTGAAAAAGATCGCGCTGGGGACCGTGAGATGCTCGCCCTCGAGCGGGGCGAGGCGCGGTGCGCCATCGCGCCATGCGCCGAGCGTCGTATTGGATGTGCCGAAATCGAGGCCGCAGGCGGACATGGGAAAACTGTCTCGGGTGTTGTGGGGCGGCAGGCTTACCCGCTTTGCGCGCTCGAGCGCAAGCTGGCATCTGGCCGCAAGACCGTTGCGTGCGGCTCTGGCCGCCTTTATGTCTCGATCAACAGAAACATTCGGGAGCGAACGCGAGCCATGCGGGACAGGACCATTCTGATCGTTGGCGGCGGCATTGGCGGGTTGTGCACGGCGCTGGCGCTGGCAAAAAGCGGCTGGCAGGTGCGCGTGCTCGAACAGGCCCCGCAATTTGGCGCGATTGGCTATGGCATCCAGCTTGGCCCGAATGTGGCTCCCATGCTCGCCCATATCGGCGTGCGCGAGGAGGTGATCGCCGCCAGCGTCATCCCCGGAAATGTCTGGATGTTCGATGCCTTTGATGGCCAGCCCGTCACGTGCGTGAAAACCGATGCAGCTTTTGCCCGGCGCTACGGCGGCAATCCCTATCTCGTCGTTCATCGCGTCGATCTGCACAATATTCTGGTTGCCGCCTGCAAGCGCTTTGCAAACATCAATCTCGACGAGGATGCAGCCGTCATTGCCTATGAGGACCATGACGATCACGTCGTCGTCGTGACGCAGGACGGGCGGCGCGTCGAAGGCGCGATTGTGATTGGCGCCGATGGCATCCGCTCGCGCCTGCGCAATGACATCATGGGCGCATCTGATCCCGTGCAGACCGGTTATGTCGCCCACCGGACCATCGTGCCGATTGAAAAGGCGCCCAAGGGCCTTCCACTCGATGATGTTGTGCTGTGGGGCGGCGAGGGCTTTCACATCGTCCATTACCCGCTGCGCGACAAGACGATGTTCAACATTGTCGCCGTGTTCGAGACGCAGACCTTTGCCGAGAAGATGGATGTCGAAGCCTATCGCGCCGAGCTCGATCGCACCTATGCGCAGTCGCAGCCGGTGATGAAGGAGATGATCGCCATGCTCGATCTCGAGCGCCGCTGGCCCATTGGCGACCGCGCGCCCCAGCGCGGCTGGTCGAAGGGCCGGGCGGTGCTGATGGGCGATGCGGCCCATGCCACGCTCCAATCCTACGCGCAGGGCGCGGGCATGGCGGTGGAAGATGCAATTGTGCTCGCGGCGCTGATCGATGATTGCGACGGCGATTTCTCAGCCGCCTTCCGCGCCTTCGAGGCCGAGCGGCTTGTGCGCACGGCGCGTATCCAGCTCGAGTCCCGGCATTTGTGGGAGCATTATTATCACCTCGGCGGCATCAAGGCCGAAGTGCGCAACGCGGGCGAACGCGCGCGCAGCCACGAAGAGGTGTGGCAGTGTCTCGACTGGATCTACAAAGGCGCACATGTGCCCGAGAAGGGCGCTGTGGCCAGATATGCGCGCGGGTGACAATCAGAAATTATAAACCCGCCACGCATATTGCCAGTTCTCGGTAATCTGCTTGCCCTCGGCTTGCAGGAAGCATTGGAAGGTGCCGACCTGATCGCGCTCGAAGCGCACGTCGACCATCACGCGGAAACCGTTGATCTTCGGGCTCGGCACAAGAAACGAGCGCAAAACCTGCGCCTTTTGCGCGGAGGCTGCGATTTGCACCAGCTCGGGGTGTTTCAGATAATAGGCGAGATCCCCGCCCGTGAAGTCGATGAGATAGCGGCGGGTATTGTCGGCGGCCTGTTCATTTGAGCCCAGCGCCATCGGCGGGGCCGAATAGGTGTCGCGCACATAGCCGAGCTTGTGCAGCGTCAGGCCGTCATGCATCGAGCGGATCTTGTAGCCGAAGGTGAAGCGTTTGCCTGGTTCCAGCGGGCCATCGGGCACAAAGGCGCAGATCACATTGTCGGCCGTCTCATCCTTGGTGGCGAGCTCGACAAGCTCGACCTGGCCCGAACCCCAATCATGGGTGGGCTCGATCCAGTAGCTCGGGCGCTCCTCATAGGCGAGCTCGATATCGCTGTAATTGTCGAAGTTGCGATCCCGCTGCATCAGGCCAAAGCCTTTCAGCCCGCTCACATTGAAGCGCTGCACTTCCTGGATGAGCGGATTTTTCAGCGGACGCCAAAGCCAGCCGCCGCCCTCGGTGTGCACCAGCAGGCCATCGGAATCATGGAGTTCAGGCCGGAACTCGTCATATTTGTTGCGGTCGTTCATGTGCCGGTCGTTCTCGCCCATGAGATACATGGAGGTGAGCGGGGCCATGCCGAGGCGATAGACGGGCTTGCGGGGAAAGAGCGAGACGGTGACGTTGATCGCCGTTTCTTCCTGCGGGAACATATCGAATTGATAGGCCCCGGCGAGCGAAGGCGAATCCAGCAGCGCGTAGATCGTCACCTTTTCAGAGCCCTGCGTCGGCTGCTCGATCCAGAATTCCTTGAAGAAGGGGAATTCCTCATTGTTGTCGAGATTGCCGGTGCCGATAGCCAGGCCCCGCGCGGAAAGGCCGTATTTCTGGTCGCGCCCGAGAAAGCGGTAATAGCTCGCGCCGACAAAGGAGATCAGCTCGTCCATCTGCTTCATCGTGTTCAGCGGGAAGAGCACGCGAAAGCCGGCATAGCCGAGATTGGTCGGCAGGTTCTTGCCGAAATTGGTCGTCGCATATTCGAAATTCTTCGGCGAATAATCGAAGGGGCGCGCCGCGCCATTCTGCACGAGGTTGATGCGCACTTCGTTCTTGAACAGATGGCCCAGATGAAAGACCTGGAGCTTGAAGCGGCCTGAGGGATCCTGCAGCGGATCTGCCTCATTGCGAAAGCGGATCGCGCGCCAGCCGTCCCAGTCGAGCTGCTCGATTTCAGGCGGCAGGTGGATCTGGCGCTGCTCGAAGCCTGCTTCCGACAGCGCGCGGGCGCGCATGACGACATCTTCATAACCAAAGCGCGGCATGTCATTGCGCACGGGACGCTGGGCCTGGGCGAGCGCGCTGGTCACACCCTCGGGCACGGCCAGGACAGAGAAAAGGGCAGCCATCAATGTGCGGCGCGTCGGTTCTGTCACAGGGTTTTGCAAGGCCATGTCCTGATCGTGCGGGCAACGCGGCGGCCGGGTTGGCGACGCGAACGCGGCCGTAAAATTGAGCAAACCGCATCATATTGCAAGGGCTGCGAAGTGTCCCTTCTGCGGTCCTTTCGCGGCAGTGCAGCAACGATCCTGGCTTGAAAGCTGAGCGGCGCTTTGCGACACTCACAAGATAAAGGCGCTGCGTTCAACGACAGGGCCGATTCTGGGAGGAGCTTATGAGGCGTTTTGCCGGAGGCGTCGTTTGGGCGCTCTCGCTTTGTCTTGCTGCTGGCGGTGCGCAAGCGGCCGACAAGCCCGACTGGGCTTTCCCCGTGACCGACAAGGTTCAGCCCGCAGGCGTGCCTGATGACGGCAAGCCCAAGTCTGCGCCGGGCTCCCAAAAGAGCTACACGCGCGCGCAGATCGAGGATCTCTACAACCCGCCCGACTGGTATCCCGACATCCACCCGGCTATGCCCGCCATCGTGGCCAAGGGCGACGCGCCCAATGTGCGCGCCTGCGCCGCCTGCCATCTGCCGATCGGCACGGGGCATACGGAGTCGGCAAACATGGCCGGCTTGCCTGCCGCCTATCTGGCCCAGCAAATGGACGATTACAGGACTGGCGCGCGCAAGGGCTCCGGCTCGATGATTGCCATCGCCAAGGCGATCACGCCGGAGGCCAATCGCGAGGCGGCGGCCTATTTCGCGTCTCTGAAGCCGATACGCTGGATACGCGTTGTCGAGACCGAGAGCGTGCTCAAGTCCTATGTCGCTGCGGGCAACAAGAGGCTCGTGCATCCCGACCATGTTTTCGAGCCGCTCGGCCAGCGCATCATTGAAGTGCCCGAAGACGAGAACCGCGTGCTCAATCGCGATCCCGGCGTCGGCTTTGTCGCCTTTGTGCCCAAGGGCTCGGTTGAAAAGGGCAGGGCGCTGGTGGCTGGCGAAGGCGGCAAGGCGCAGGCCTGCGCGCAATGCCATGGCGAGGGCCAGCGCGGGACCAAGGACATACCGGGCCTTGCCGGGCGCACGCCGAGCTACATCGTGCGCCAGTTGTTCATGACGCAAAACGGCGAGCGCGCCGGGCTCAATATCGAGCCCATGAAGGCCGTCGTCGCCGCACTCACCATCGACGACATGCTGAACATGGCCGCCTATCTCGGATCACTCGAACCCTGATTGCGCAAAGGCGCGAGGGAGACTGACATGACGAAGAAAAAAGACGGATTGGGCGCGCTCGATCAGGTGGCCGGCAATGGGCTCATGAGCCGACGCCTGCTGCTTGGCCGTGGCGCTGCGATTGCGGGGGCCGCAGGCTCGCTGGCGCTTGGCGGGACAGGGGCTAACGCTGAGCCTCTGAAGGATGATGAATGGGGCCGCAGCCAGGGCACGACGACCAAGGAGGTCGATCCGCGCTCGCGCTTCGAGGACAAGGTGAAGCGCACCCTGTCCAACCCCAATGGCGAGCCGCGCACGCAACATGCGCGCACGCCCCACCACCTGCTCAATGGCACGGTGACGCCTAACCATCTGCATTTCACCATCGTGCACACGGGCGCGCCCGATATCGATCCCGCCCAGCACAAGCTGGTGCTGCATGGGCTGGTGAAGCAGCCGCTCGTCTTCACGCTCGACCAGCTGGCGCGCTATCCGATGGAATCGCGCATGGCCTTCGTCGAATGCGGCGGCAACAGCGCGCCGCTGTTCTCGCCCGAGCCCGTGCAGGCTACCGTGCAGCAGATCCACGGCCTTGTCTCCAATGCCGAATGGACGGGCGTGCGTCTCTCCACACTGCTCGATGAAGCCGGTGTCGATCCGCGCGGGAAATGGGTGATTGCGGAAGGCGGCGACATGTCCGCGCTCTCGCGCTCGATCCCGCTCAAGAAGGCGATGGATGACGCGATGATCGCGCTCTATCAGAACGGCGAGCGCATCATGCCGGGCAATGGCTATCCGATGCGCCTGCTCGTGCCTGGCTATGAAGGCAATATGAATGTGAAATGGCTGCGTCGCCTGCAGGTGACAGACCAGCCGGCCATGACCTTCCATGAATCGCGCAATTATTCGCCGGTTCTGCCCGATGGAAAGGCCTTCAAATTCTACTTCATGAACGAGGTGAAGAGCTTCATAACGCATCCCTCCTTTGGCACGACGCTTGGCGAGCCCGGCTATCGGGAAATCTCGGGCGTCGCCTATTCGGGGGGCGGCCGCATCTCGCGCGTTGCCGTGACCGCCGATGGCGGCAAGAGCTGGGCGGACGCCGCCCTGCAGGGGCCGGTGAATCCGCAAGCCTTTACGCGCTTCCATATTCCATGGCGGTGGGACGGCTCGCCCGCCGTGATCTCGAGCCGCGCGTGGGATGAGGCCGGCAATGTGCAGCCACTGCGCTCGGAATTTGTCGCTGCCCGCGGGGAGACAAAGGAGCCGGTGAAGAACCTGCTTGGCTTCCCCAATCAGCATTACAACAGCCTGACGTCATGGGGCATCGCCAGCAACGGGGAGATCAAGCATGTCTATATCTAAGCGCGCTGGACTTTTCCTTGCGGCCTGCCTTGTTGCCCCCGCCGCTTTTGCGCAGACGCCACAGCTCGGAACCAAGATCACCGAGGTCGATGTCGGGGCTTGGGCCATCACGGTCTTGCCCGACGGCACGAACCTGCCCAAGGGCAGCGGAACGGCGGCGCAGGGCGCGAAGATCTACGAGGAAAAATGCGTGGCCTGCCACAATACCGGGGGCAAGGGCGGGCCCTATGCCACGCTCGTGTCGGAGGCGCCCTTGCAGGGCCGTGGCATCGAGGCGCCCAAGACCATCCGGAATTTCTGGGCCAATGCGACGACGGTTTACGATTACATCCGCCGCGCCATGCCCTGGCCGCAGCCGCGCACGCTCTCCGATGAGGAGGTCTATGCGCTGGTCGCCTATATTCTCGAGCAGAACAAGATCATTGAGCCGGGCACTGTGATGGACGCGAAAAGTCTGCCGCAGGTGAAAATGCCCAATCGCGACAATTTCATCGTGAAGTTTCCCGACAAGATCTGACGGGTCGCAACCTTTGACGCGGGGAGCCTCGGGCTCCTCGCGATTTGCCGCCTGCTATTTCATCGTACAGGCGTCGGTCGTCTCGCTGCCGTTGCCGTAGAAATATTTGACCATCTTGTCCTTGCCGAAGAAGGCAAGCATGTCACCGCCATGTTCGCGCGTGACGCCCCAGACCAGCGCATCGTGCCCGTCGATCTGAACGCGCTCGATCTTGTAGGTCATCTCGTTCGTGGGGTTTTTGCGCAGCAACACCTGGGTCTCGGTGTCGTAGCTGATGACATATTTGCTCTTGCCGTTGCTGCAATCCATCGCGAAAACGCCGGCCTGTGCCGGGGCGCTCGCGGCAAAGCCGGACAGCAGGGCCATGGTGACCGCAACATTCCTGCAGAGCATACGCATCGTCCTCACCTCAAATGATGTTCGACCTTGTTCTGTGCCAATGATGCGCCTTAACGGGCAAAAGATAAACCCGCCTCGACCGGTGCAAAAGACGCGGCCGGGCTGCCGGCCGCGTTGATTGTCAGCCCCAGACTTCGGTGGCGAGCGACACGACCAGCTCGAGCTTTGCCTTCTGGTCGGCGTGGGTGAGCGGATTGCCGGGCACCGAGCTTGCAAAGCCGCATTGCGCGCTGATGCACAATTGATCGAGCGGCACGATTGCGGCAGCCTCCTCGATCCGGGCGCGCACGAGGGCGCGGTCTTCGAGCTGGGGCACCTTGCTCGAGACAAGGCCCAGCACCACCGCCTTGTCGGAGGGCAGGTGGCGCAGCGGCTCGAAATTGCCGGCGCGGGGCGAGTCGAATTCCATGAGGTAAGTCGAGATGCGCACCTTCTTGAAGAGGCGCTCGGCGACGAGATCATAGCCGCCTTCGGCCTGCCAATGTCCGGCCTGATTGCCGC
Source organism: Beijerinckiaceae bacterium (assembly GCA_947370975.1). Taxonomy (GTDB): domain Bacteria; phylum Pseudomonadota; class Alphaproteobacteria; order Rhizobiales; family Beijerinckiaceae; genus Terripilifer. Next base: position 178,013 of record CANBNG010000004.1, on the reverse strand, counting down.
GGCACAGATGCATCGCGATGTTCATGCCAGCCGGCGCGCCCGCGACGATAGCGTTGAGCGCATCGGTGTAGACCTCCACGAGATCGCGCCAATCATCGCCGCGCGCAGTCAATGCATTCTGGATCTTCGGATCGCCGAGCTTGGCAAGCGAGGTCTCGTCGAGCTGCAGATAGCGACAGCCCGCATCATAGAGATCGCGCATTTCCGCATGATAGGCGGCAGCCAGATCGGACCAGAAGGCGTCAAGGTTGGGATAGACATCCTTTGAAATATTCGCGCGGCCCGAGCGGTAATGGATGTAGCAGGGGCCGGGCAATGTGATCTTGGGCATCGCCGTCTTGACGGTCGCATGCAGGAAGGCGAAGTCCTTGGCATTGGTCGAACCCGCCCAGCGGACCTTGTCTGCAACCACGGGCACGCGTGCGGCGCGCGTGCCGCCCTGACCGTCTGAATAGGTCCAGTCGCCCGAGCCGACATGCTCGCTGCGCACGCCGGTGAGGCCCTGCGTGGTGAAATTTTCCGAATAGGTCGAGCGGCGGAATTCGCCGTCGGTTGCCACTTTCAGGCCCACAGATTCCTGGAAGGCGACGACCTTGCGGATTTCCTCATCCTCGATGCTGCGCAGGTCAGACGCGCTGATGAGTCCGTCGCGGAACTTCGAGCGCGACTCCTTGATGGCGTCGGGACGCAGGAAGCTGCCGACGATTTCGGCGCGGAAGGGCGGGTTGTGCGGAACGCTCATGTGTAATCTCCCGTTTCGTCTTTTTTGTTTTTATTTGCTGCCGATGGCTGCGCGACCTGCCGCGATGGCTTCGGGCGGCAGATCGAAGATCTTGTTGACGATGGCGGCAACCTCGACCCCCGAGATGGCCGTAACATCGAGCTTCAGCCGCTCGGCTTCCGCGCGCAGCTCCGGATCGGCCATGGCTTTCATGAAGGCGCTGCGGAGCGCTTCGAGACGCTCAACCGGAACTTCCGGGGCGGCGATGAACGGACGACCGAAGGTCAGCGGCTCGTAATGCAATTGCATGACCTGTTGTTGCTGGGGCGTCTTGGCGAAGGAATAGGCCAGCGGCACGCCCATCTTGTCGAGCTCGGGCAGGGGGCGCATGCCTTCCTGCGCGACAACCTTGATGAAGCCGTCGCGGATCCATTGCGGACGCTGGACAGAGACGGTCGACCAGCCCACGCCGCAGGTGCCCTGAACCTCGCCCTTCTCGATTGCGAGCAGGATTTCGTTCGATCCCGGATAGCCGCTCACGATCTTGAAATTTGCGCCAAACAGATTGCTCAGCAGCATCGGGAAATCGCGTGTGGAACCGCCCGCCGCGCTCGAGCCGATAAGGATATTGCCCTTGATGAAATCCTCGAAGGATTTCACGCCCGAATCTGCCCGCACGATGCAGACATAAAGTTCGTTGTTGGCGCTGCCGATGAAGGAGAGTTTCCGGGCGTCATATTTGACCTTGCCCTTGTCGCCAAGCAGCGGCTCCATGATCGCGCCGGGAAACACAGCCCCGATCACCGAGCCGTCCTTGGGCGCGGCAATGGCGATGTGCTGTGTCGCGACAATCGAGGCTGCGCCCGACATGTTGCTCGTCACCACAGTCGGATTGCCGGGGATATATTTGCCGATCGTGCGCGCAACCAGGCGGGCATAGAGATCATAGCCCCCGCCCGGCGAGGTGCCGACAATCATCTGCACCGTCTTGCCACGGTAGAAATTGGCGACCGAATCTTGTGCTGCGGCAGAGGTGGCGGCAACGGCTGCGAGCAGGGCAAGGCCTGCCGCCCATGTCTTTTTCATCATTCCTCCCTTGCGCCTGCGCGCGTGCACCCTTGGTGGATGCTGTTGGCGGCCATGATTGCCATATGGGTGCTTCAGGTCAACCGTGCTGCGCGCCTCTTGACAAGTCAGGCTCACGCCCGCCCGATGGGCGCAACAAAAAGACTGAAGGGGGCAGACGCGATGAAGGTTGGCGTTTTCGATCATCTGGACAATATGACCCTGCCGATCGGGCGCTTTCTGGAAGAGCGCCTGCAGCTGATCGAAACTTACGACCGTCTCGGCTTCCACGCCTATCATCTGGCCGAACATCACGGCACGGCGCTGGGCATGGCGCCATCGCCCAACCTGTTTCTCTCGGCCATTGCGCAACGCACGAAAAACCTCCGCTTCGGGCCGATGGTCTATGCGCTGCCGCTCTATCATCCGCTGCGATTGGCGCAGGAAATCTGCATGCTCGATCAATTGAGCGGCGGGCGGCTCGATATCGGCTTCGGGCGCGGGTCATCTCCGGCAGAATTGCGTTTCTATGGCGTCGATCCCGCCGAAGCCGAGGGCATTTTTCGCCGTCATCTGCCGCTGGTGCTGGAGGCATTGGAGACCGGCGTCTATCGCGACAGCGAACGCGCTGCGCCGCTCGATGCAATCGAGCTGAAAGTCGCCTGCCTGCAAAAGCCGCTGCCGCCGGTTTGGTATGGGGTGCATTCGCCAGAAAGCGCGCAGCGCGCGGCCCTGCGCGGCTGGCATACCATCAGCCTGGATTCTGCCGAGGAGGCGCGCGCCTGTTCGCAGGCCTATCGCGGCGCCATGGCTGGCGGGGGCACAGGCGAGCCGCTGCTTGGCCTTGGCCGCTTTATCGTCGTTGCCGATACGGACGAGGCGGGGCTTGCCATGGCGCGCCGCGCCTATCCCCATTGGCACACGGCCTTCACGCATCTGGCGCGCAAGCTCGGCAGCACCGCGCGCCATCCTCGCCCCGATAGTTGGGATGCCTTGAGCGGGCAGGGCAAGGGCATTGCTGGTTCGCCCGAGACGGTCGCCCGTCTGCTGCGCGCGCAGATGGACGAGTCTCAATGTAATTACATTGTCGGGCAATTCGCCTTTGGCGATTTGTCGTCAAGCGAACTGGCGCGCTCGCTTGCGCTGTTCCACGCCCATGTGCAGCCGCAGATGGCCTGATCAGCCGCCCTCGCTCAGGCCCTCGCGCGCGGTGCGCTTGAAGACGAAGCGGCCGAAGGCCAGCCCGATGCCGGCCACCAGCCCGATGAGCACGAGCAGCACGAGGCCGGTCTCTTTCGAGATCGCGAGCTCGGTCGGCAAATAATTCATCACGGTCTGCAATTGCCGCATGTCCCAGACGACGCGCGTGATGCCAAAGCCCACAGCCAGGCTGACAAGCCCGCCGATGAGGAGCCCGACCAGCGAGGGCCCGAGCACATTGGGCAGGAAGAAGCGCACGACGGTCGCAGGCCCCGCGCCGCGAATGCGCAACAGCGCCAGCGTGCGCCGGTCCTCTACATAATTGGCGTAGGCCACCGCAAAAATGCCGATGAAGGCCAGAATGAGCCCGCCCAGCAGGTAGATCTGCACATTCTGTCTTGCCAGGAATATATACATGTCGCTGCCAAGCCGCGCGATTTCGGTGGCCGCATCGCGCACTTCAAGCGGTGGGACATCGAGGGCTGCCAGCGCGTCCTTGCGCAAATCGGCCGGCGTCACGCCGGGCTTGGCGCCGATCATCAGCACGACACGGGGCAGCAGCACATCGAGCGTATCGAACCGCGGATTGCCGGCTGCCGCCACAAGATAGGGGCTCGATGCGAAGAGGTGATTGAGGTAATCGACGCGCGCGCCGATAAAGCCCTCGCGGTCGTTGACGGTGCGCAGCGGCAGGCCCGGCAGGAAGCGGAGCGAACCGCCAAATGTCGCGCGCTCCATCTGCTGCGTCACGCTGCGACCGATGGGCATGACGCCCCCGACCGGGCGTTTGTAGAATTTCGTGACTGACGACGAGCCCAGCACGCGCTCGCGATCGAGCGCACTGATGAGCGCATCGAAATCCTGATCTTCGCCAAGGGCAGCTTCCGCATGGACGGCTGCGCGATAGGCCTGCGGATTGCCGATGAGATAGAGCGGCAGGCCGCTGAAGCCACGGTCGGGCATGTAGACGCCCTCGGTGATGCCCTCGATCATCCATTCAACCGAGGCGACCGCGCTTTGGGCGCGCAATTTCGCGCTCAGCGGCTGGAGTTTCTCGCGCAGCACATCGATCCGTTGCTTCAGCCCCCCGCGCGATTGTGCCTCCGCCGGCATGAGATCGAGCGCGTTGAGCGTGATCTGCAAATCCGACCCCAGCTGCGCACGCGCCCCACGCTCTGTCTTGTTGTCGAAGACGGCGGTCATCACGGTCGGGTAGAGCGCAAGTGTTGCGAGCATCGAGACGATGAGCAGGAAGGAGGCCGCGCGGTGACGCCGGATTGCCATGTGCCGCAAGGCTGCACTGCGCAAGGGGCCTGCCAGAAGCCAGGCAGCTGGCGCCATCAGGGCGCTCATCACGCTTGCGCGCGAGGCAATCAGGCTCACAAAGCCGTAGACCAGCAGCGGGAAAGAGACGAAATCCAGCGCCCGGTCGAATTCGAACAGCCAGCTTTGCGCGAAAAATGTCGTCAGCGAGACGCCGCTGATCCAGCTCCAGAGCTTGGCAAGACCAATGGCCAGCGCCAGCGCCTGAAGTGGCCCGAAGCGCGTGCCGGATGCGCGAACTTCGAAGCCCGCAACGCGGCGGGAGGCTTCCAGCGGGGAGACGCGCGAGGCCTCGCGCACCAGACGCCAGCCGCTCGCAAGAGCAATGAAAATGCCAATCAGCAGGAAGCCGCAGAGAAACGCGGGCTCCTGGATCTTCAGCGCAAGAGCGAGTGGCGGAATGGCGCCCATATAAAGCCACATCGGCGCCAGCGTGCCGAGCAGCGCGCCGATGATGCCGCCAAGCAGGCCGCCCGCGCCAATGGCCGTCAGCATGGTGCGCGCAATGGCGCGGCCAGACACTCCGCGCAGGCGCAGCAGGCCAAGCTTGCGGCGCTCGTTGAGCAACAGCAGGCTTGCCAGATTGCCAAGCAGAATGCCGGCAATGATGAGGAGCGGCAGCGAGACGAGCAGGGCAATCAGCGCGATCTTGCGCGCAATATCGTTCATGCGCACGAACATCGCGCCGAGATTATGATCGACGGCAGCGCTTTGCGTGATGTCCTGCACGTCGTCGGTGAGCCGCGAGCCGATGCGCACGATGCGCGTGAGCGACCCGTCAATATCCCAGCCTGACACCAGCGCCTTGCGGTCCACCTTCACGAGATGGATGACCTCGGGGAAATATTTGCCGGGATCGGCATGAATGTCGGCATGATCGTGCTGATGGATGATGCCGCGCGAAATGGCGTCGAAATCATCCAGTCGTTTGCGGTTGTAGGGCGTGACGAGGATCATGCCGAGTTCCGGCACGAGCGTTGGCGAGGAGGTTTGCTCCATGTACCAGCGATTGATTTCGTTTGAATCGACGCGGATCACGCGTTCGATCGGCGTCTCGACGATGATGTAGCCCTTGCTGCCCTTGGGCGCATGGGAATGGCCGGGCTCGCCATGGGCGATGTCTGCGCCGTGATCGCCTTCGCCATCTTCGGCAATGTCCTTGCGGTCGACGACGAGGCGGAAATTCTTGCGGTCCTGCAGCCGCAAATAGGCATCGCCCATCTGCGCCTTGGAGCCGACGAGGACCAGCACTGCGCCATCGCCGGTGGGGCGGATGTCGGCCGGCAACATGCTCGGGTCGGTGGGCGAGAGAAAAGAAACCCAGGGCGAGCGTATCTGCTGGCCGTCGATTTCGGGCTTGGTCGTAAAGGGCAGAATGGTGCGCAGGAAATAGAGCTGCTGGGTCGCGCTCACGCCATCCACGCCCGCAATCGCGGTATGGAGCTTGGGCGCCATCGGGATATCGGCCGTCTGATAGATCGACAGATCCCACGGCACGCGTTCGATCTGGTCTTCCACATAGCGCTGCATCGCATGGCGCGAGGTGACGGTGATGGCGGCCAGCAGGAAGACAATCAGGCCTGTGACCAGCGCAAAGACCACAAAGGGCCTGCGGCCGACAACCGAAAAGAGCAGACGCGCGGCCGGCATATTCACGAGACGCGCTCGATGATTCCGTCGCGCATGTAGCAGACGCGCGGGAAGACCTCGACGACCTTGGGGTCATGGGAGGCGACGATCACGGTCTTGCCGCGCTCTGCGGCGAGATCGATCAGGATTTTCGTGATGATCCTGGCATTGGCGCTGTCGAGATTGCCGGTCGGCTCGTCGGCCAGAATGATCGGCGGATCGTTGACGAGTGCAAGGCAGACGGCAACGCGCTGCTGTTCGCCACCCGACAATTCTTCCGGCCGCTTGTAGCCCTTTGCCTTGAGCCCCACCGTATCTAGCAAGGATTCAGCGCGCCCCCTGCGTTGATCGGCCGACAGGCCTGCCATCAACATCGGCAGTTCGAGATTTTCAATCGCCGAAAGGCTCGGGATGAGATTGAAGAACTGGAACACGAAGCCGACCTTGCGCAGGCGATAATCCTCAAGCGCCCGCTCGCTCATCGCGCCAACATCGAGCCCGCCGGCGGTGACCTTGCCGCTGGTTGGGCGGTCCATGCCGCCCAGCAGGTTGAGGATCGTCGTCTTGCCGCAGCCCGAGGGCCCCATGAGCGCGACCGCCTCGCCCGGCGACACTTCCCACGACATGTTTTCAAGCGCAGTGACGCGCTGGGCGGCTGTCTCGTAATATTTCGAGACATTCTCGAGCATCGCGCTCGGGCGCGGATCGTTCTTGGTCAACATGTTTCTGGATCCGCTCAGGGCTTGAAATATTCGTAGGCACCGCCCTGAATCTTGTTGGCCCATTGCGTCCAGTAAGCGCCGGGATCTTTCGCATAATCCTGATATTTGCCCGGCGCATTGATGCCCGGCAGTGCCGGAATATAATCGCGCCGCAAGATCACGTCGGGATTGCCATAGCGCGAGGCGAGGGCGCGCACGCCAACATCGTTGAGCGCGCTCAAGCCCCCGTGTTCGACAAGCGTCGCCCATTGATCGAGATCGCGCAGGCGCAATTGATAGGTCGGCAGAAGATTGTGCTGATGCATGGAATGGCCGCGCGGCACATTGTTCTTGATCGCAAATTCATTGGTCTCTTTTGACCATTCGCGTGTGTCATTGGGGCCCTGCGCCGCCTCTGCGCCAAAGGCCCAGTGAATGACGCCTGCCGCATTGCGTTCGGAGAGATTGTTGCCCTCGAGCACTTCGCCCGGATGTTTGAAATATTTTGGATTGGTGCCCATGCCGGCTTCAAAGAGCCACCAATAGCCGGGCTTTGGCGCATAGGGCCATTGCAGGTCTTTGGTGCCGGGATAGCTCTGGAAGAGCTTGAGGCCCTCGCCATACAGACCGCCGCCCTTGATGCTCGCGATCTGTCCCTTGCGCACCTGCACTTCGATGCGCGGATAGGTCGCCGCATGGCTCGAGGTCGAGGCGATCACGCCATTGACCTCGGGCAGGATGAGGGGCTGGTAATTGTCGATTACAGCCGGAAATTCGACGAGCGAATAGGGGAAGCGCCCGGAGGCTTGCGCCGGGAACATGTAAAGATGCCCCTGATTATAGATGCCCGCCGCCCAGCTCTTGGCTTCCTTCTCGCTGACATCATAGCCAAAGGCCGTGCCTTCGGGATCGGTCACTTCGGCGCGGTCGGCAAAGGCGATGGGCTCGATGGTCTTGGTTTCGATGAGACGCCAGACATCGGAGGGGAAGTCCGGCACCTGGCTCATCAGATCGTAAAGATCGAGATAGGTGTAATTTCCGAGCAGCTTCTCGCCGTGATGACGCACGAATTTGCGCGTGTTGGTGCGCCCGCCAGACCGCCAGACGATCCAGTCGATCTCGGGATGTTTGTCGAGCCAGCCCACGAGACGGTCCGGCACATCCTTTACATAATCGCGCGCCATGCGGGCGTAGGTTTCATTGTCATATTTGGGCGCGGGCCATGTCGCGCCATAAAGCTCGGGATCTTGTTCGCGGACCCAGTTGCGGCCCTTTTCAGGATCTGGGGTGATGCCGGTGTAATTGAAGAAATATTCAAGCTCGCGCTGGCCATCGGCAATCGTGTAGGTGCGCAGCCCGGTGCGGAAATCGAGATATTGCTCTTCGGTCAGGCCAAGCAGCTCCCAGATGGTGAGCACGGTCGTCTTCACGCCGCGCTCTTCCATCGCGCGCTTGATCGCTTCCTGCACCATCATGTTGGGGCGCGTGTCGCGCACCTCGCCCACAACGATCAGCAGATGCTTGCCGGAGTCTACAAGCCCCAGCGGCGCGCGCCCCTGACTCTGGCGCGAGGCTGCGCGCGCAGCCGGCATCAATTGCTCAACGGTGTCGGGCTTTTTGAGATAGGAGGGAAAGGCCGGTGGCGGCACGGGATGTTGCGCGCCTGGACCCACAAGCCCGAATTCCTTGCGCCGTTGCGCCATGTCCGAAGGCTCCCACGGCGCATAGGCAGATTTGCGCTCGGCCATCGGTTGGCTCTTGTCGGCCTGAGCAGCGCGCGGCTGGGCGACGCTCGCCGACAGAGCCAAGATCCAGATGCCGGCATTCCGCCAAATCGACGTGTTGCGCATTGCGGCCATGTGCTCCTCCCCCGTCTCGCGTCTGATGCGCGCTGTTGGAGCGGAGAATAGGCAGAAATCACCGGCTTGGCCAGACTCGGGGGGCTCTACGCATGAGACCCCGCTGCACGCCCGGCTTCGATCAGATCGAACAGGGCGCGCGGGGGAATCGGCGTCTGGTTGATGCGCACATGGAAGGGCGACAGCGCATCCTCCACCGCCGATATGATCGCCGCGGCGACGGGGATTGTGCCAACCTCGCCAACGCCCTTTGCGCCGAGTGGATTGATGGGTGAGGGCGTCTGGCGGAAGATCGTTTCCAGAGGCGGCACTTCAGTCGAGGTCGGCAGCAGATAATCGGCAAAGGTGACCGTGAGCGGCTGACCATCGGAATTATAGATCATCTCTTCAAACAGGGCATTGCCGATGCCATGCACGATGCCGCCGCGGATCTGGCCTTCCACGATCATCGGATTGACGAGCGTGCCGCAATCCTGAAGCGCGGTGTAGCGCAGGATCTTGACGTGCCCGAGATCGGGATCGACCTCCACTTCCGCAACATGGCTGGTGTTGGCATAGGTCAGCGGCTCGGTCTGCCATTTGATGTCGGCCTCAAGCGCAGGGTCGATGCCCGGCGGAAAGGCATAGCCCGGCGCACCCTTGAGGATGCGCGCCAGTTCGCCGAGCGGCACATTCATGTCTGGCGCGCCGATGACGCGGACCTTGCCATCGACGATTTCAAGATCGTCTTCTGCGGCCTCCAGCATATGGCTTGCGAGCTTCTTCGCCTTGGCGGCCACAGCCTGTGCCGAGAGAAGGACAGAGGAACCCGCCGTGACAAGCTGGCGGCTGGCAAAGCCACCAAGCCCCAGCGGCGAGCGCCCGGTATCGCCAGAGGTCACGGTGATGTCGCCTGGCGACACGCCCAGCTGCTGTGCGCAAATTTGCGAGAGCGCGGTGGCCAAACCCTGGCCCATGGCGGTCGCGCCCGTATAGATCGAGATCTTGCCCGACGGATTGACGCGCACCATGCCGGTCTCGAACGGGCCGCGCCCCGTGCCTTTCACGGCATGGGCAAGACCGATGCCCAGATACCGGCCGTGTTTGCGCGCCTCTTGCTGGCGCGCGGCAAAGCCATGCCAGTCGGCAGCGTCGAGCACCTGATGATGGCTCGCGATATAATCGCCGCTGTCATAGGTAATGGCTGCACCGGAGCGTGCTTTCAGCGGCTTGGAATAGGGCATTTTTTCAGGCGGAATGAGATTGCGCAGCCGGACTTCCGCGCGCCCCATGCCAAGTTCGCGCGCCACGCGGTCCATCAACCGTTCCATGGCGAAGGCCGCCTGCGGATAGCCCGCACCGCGCACCGAGGACGCCGGCACCTTGTTGGTGAAGCCAATGATCACATCGACATCGTAATGGGGCACCATATAGGGGCCAGGCACTGCGGTGGCCGAATTATAGGGCAGGTTGACGGCCTTGAGCGCATAGGCGCCCTGATCGTGAATCAGCGAGCCGCGGATGCCCATGATCTGCCCTTGCGCATCCACCGCGATTTCAAGCGACCAGAATTGGTCGCGCTCCTGCACGGCAGTCATGCAATGTTCGCGGCGATCCTCGACCCATTTCAGCGCACGACCCGTAGCAAGGGCCGCGACGGCCATGGCGACCTCTTCCGGATAGATGCAATATTTCGGGCCAAAGCCGCCACCGACGTCGGGCGTGATGACGCGCACAAGATCTTCTGGCAGGCCGGTCGCTTCCACGATCGTCGTCAGCAGATCATTGGGCATTTGCGTGGATGACCACACATTGACGCCGCGGTCTGGCCGATATTCGGCAACGACGCCGCGCGTCTCCATCGGGTGGGCACAGCCACGGTGCTGCCAGATATCTTCGCGGAACACATGGGCCGCCTGCGCGAAGGCGCTGGCCACATCGCCATAGGCGACCTTCAGCCGGTTCAGTACATTCGTCGTCGCCTCGCGGCGGATGGTAGTATCGCTGCTTGCCACGGCGGCGCGAATGTCGGCCAGCACGGGCAGGGGCTCGTAATCGATCTCGATCAGCGCGACAGCGTCTTCGGCCAGCGCGCGGCTTTGCGCAATCACCATGGCCATGGCCTCGCCCACAAAGGCGACTTCCTTGCCTGACAATATGTAGGGCGTGATGGGCCCCGTCGCCTTGCTGGGGCTTGCGCCCAGAGGCATGCGCTCCTGGCCCGTGACCTTGATGAGATCGTCCATGGTGAGCACGGCATGAACGCCAGGCGCCGCGCGCGCGGCGGTGACATCCATGCGCTTGACGATGGCATGGGCCTGATCGCTGCGCAGGAAACAGACATGCAACATGCCGGGCAGCGATATGTCGTCGAGAAAGCGCCCGCGTCCGCGCAACAATGCGTCATCCTCGACGCGTGGCAGACTCTGTCCGATCAGCGATGTCATTTTTTTGTCTCTCCCTCAACGCCAAGGCCCGCGAAGCAAGCCGAAGAACATGGCTTGGCTCCGCGGGCAAAGACGGACTTCTATTTCTTGGGGCTTGCGCCCATTTCCGAGCCGCTGGCTGCGGCTGCGGCATCGATGACGGCCTTGGGCGACGCCCAGAGCTTGCTTACAAGATCCTGAATCGTCTTGCCGTCAACAGGGTCGACATCAAGCTTGGCCTTCTTCATGTCGGCAAGGAATTCGGGATCTTTCATTGTGTTGTCGAAAGCCGTGCGCAATGCCTCGAGCCGCTCGGCCGGTACGCCCGGTGGCACCGCGAAGGGGCGCGCCATTTCCTGGGGTGCGACGATGAGATCGAGAATGCTGCGCTTGACCGGGTCTGTGACCAGTTCGGTGATGAGCGGCACGTTTGGAATGGCGGGATGTTTGTGCAGTGAGGATTGCACGAGAATGTTGACCTTCTTCTCGGTCAGCCAATCGGCATGAATGCTTTGCAGCGTGCTGTAGGAAATGCCGCAAAGACCATCCAGCTCACCCCGCTGCATGGCCAGCGTCATTTCCGCCGTGCCGGGATAGCCGGTGATGAGCTTGGTCCTCGTGTCGAAAACCTTTTGCAGGACGGTTGCAAACACATCGGGCTCGGAGCCACGGCCTTCGCCGCCGGCGCGATATTCCTTCCCGACAACATCCTTCCAGCTCTGGATGGGCGATTGATGCCAGGAAATGCAGAGGCTCGTGTCGGTGGCAATCGAGCCCAGATAACCAAGCTTGGTGCCATCGAAATCAGCAGGGGCAATGAGGAGCGGATAGAGTGGCAAGGAGCGGCCGAAGGTGCCAATCGCCGTGCCATCGCGCGGGGCAACGCCGTACAGATAATTGACGACTTTCAGAGAGCCGGCGCCCGGCATGTTCTGCGGCAAGATAGTGGGTGCGCCGGGAATATGCTTGCCCAAATAGCGCGACAGCATGCGTGCATAGAGATCATAGCCACCACCGACGCTGTAACCGATCAGCATATTGATCTGTTTGCCGCGATAAAAATCAGCAACTGCCTGCGTATTGCTCTGCGCAAGCGAGGCGGTCGCGCTCGCAATCATGCCAAGAGCCGATAAAGCAACAATTACGGGTGCTTTTTTCATTCCAAGATCCCATCGCTGATGTCCAGGACCTGAAGCGGAACACCCGCTTTGACCCTTGAATTCTATGACGCACAGAGCGTGCCAGTTGGGCTTTCCTCCAAAGCAAAAGAGCGCCCTTTGGGGCGCTCTTTAAATTTCGTGTCAGACGCGGAAGCTGCCGCGCTTGCGGCCCTGTTCGACGCTCAGGAACAATTGATCGAGCGTCATCTTGTTCTTCATCATGCCCTGTTCATAGGAATAGCTGACGAGTGTCTCCAGATTGTGCTGGTTCTTCTCGGTCATGCCATATTCCCAAGGATCAGGCCCGAGCACATCTTCCTGCTCTTCCCAGGCTTCCCGATACCAGGCGAGCGGCACGATGCGCGGATTTTCCATGCGCTTCATGGCAATGGCCTTCGATGCATTGAAGGCCTTGTAGAGCTCCACCGGAATCCAGGGATGACGCTGCACCAGTTCGGAGCGCAGGCCCATTACATGCATGATCGGGAAAATCTGCGTCTTTTTATAATAGGCGATTTCATCGTTCTTGTAGTCGGGGAACAAACGCCCGACGTTCGGGTTCTTGTCGAGGATCGGATCGATGAGATCGGGATGGAGCACGGCATCGAGTTCGCCGCTGACCAGCATTTTCTCGACCGACTTGTCGTCGGGCAGGCGTGTGAGCTTCAGGCCAGGCGGGGGCGTGAATTCGACGTCTTCGTCGATTTCCGAGAACCATTCGCAGGAGGTGTGGGGCACGCCATATTCATGCTCCAGAATGCCGCGCAGCCAGAGGATCGCGCTGACCTGATAGGATTTCACGCCGATCTTCTTGCCGATGAGATCCTTGGCCGTCTTGATGCCCTTGTTGGTATTGATGAACACGAAGCCGTGACGGAAGCGGCGGTGCAGGAACACCGGGATCGATTCAATCGGCATGCCCTGATCCTTGGCGATCAGGTAGGAGGAGCTGGAGAGCTCCGCAATGTCGAATTCGCCGTTGCGCAGGAAGCGCCAGTGCCGCGTGCTCGAATCCATCTTCGTCAGGATGGTGAGGTCGATGCCATCGGGCTTGACGATGCCTTCCTTGATCGGTCGGATGATCTCGTAATCACCACAGGCCAAAGTGAGTTTGATGTCGCTCGGCATTTATATGCGTCCTTTTCCTTGTTCGTTTCCCTGAGCGGAAGAATTAAACGCCGTCCGGCAGGACATGCGCCCATTTATCCTTGATTCTCTTGTCGAGCTCTTTCGAGGAGCGCGCCACGATCGGGAATGTATCCTTGCGCTTGAACGGCTTGCAAGCATTGATGATGACGCGTCCGTTGCGGCGATCTGTGTCGCCGTCGTAGCACATGGGATCGAGCGCCGAAGACCAGCCGCCTTCCACGATGTCGATATCCTCGCGCGTGTCGACGCGTGTCGACATGGCCCAGATCACGTCGTCAATATTGGTCGGGTCGATGTCGTCATCGACGACAATCGTCCAGCGATTACAATAAGCGCCTGCGAGACAATGGGCTGCCACCATGCCTGCCTGTTTGGCATGGCCGCCATAAAGCTGCTTGATCGCAACTGTCGTCCAGAAGCGGCTTCCGCCGGCTTCATGCGCCCAGACACCCTTGATTTCGGGAATGCCTGCGGCTTCGAGCTGGTTCCAGATCGCGCCGCAGCGATAGCTGCCGAGATAGAATGTATTGTCGTTGGGCGGCACGGCGGGAATGGCGCCCATCAGGATCGGATCGTTGCGGTGCATCAGTGTCTCGATGCGGATCGCGGGTTCGGGACGGCTGCCACCGGCATAATAGCCGGTCCATTCGCCAAGCGGGCCTTCTTGCAAAAGGTCGTTGGGATGGATGTAGCCCTCGAATGCGATTTCCGCATTGGCAGGAACGGGGAGGCCGGTCTTCGGCATGTTGAAGATTTCAACAGCCTCGCCGAAAATGCCGCCGGCAGCTTCAAACTCGCTTTTGCCATAGGGGATTTCGAGACCCGAGAGCATGAACATGGCCGGATGCACACCAACCACAACGGCCACAGGGCAGGGCAGTCCGCGATCATGATATTTCTGCATGATGATGCGGCCGTGCTTTCCGGGCGAGATCATCACGGTTGCAGTAGCAGGCCCCTGCACCTGCACGCGATACGCGCCGTAATTGATCCAGTCGGAATCTGGATCTTTCACGATCACGAGGCAGGCGGTGCCGATGAAATGGCCACCATCATGCTCGTGCCAGACAGGCGTCGGTATCTTGAGGAGATCGACATCCTTGCCCGAGAAGACGTTCTCGCACAGCGGTCCGCCATTCACCTGCACGGGCGGGATCATCGGCGCATCGCGCATATAATTCCGCCACCACTGGACGAGATCGAGCTCTGTGCCATTCACCGGCAAGCCAAGCGCAACATTGATGCGCGGTACCGAGGTGAGGATGTTGGCAAGCACGCGCGACCCTTTGGGGAAGCCCGGCACTTCGTCGAACAGCACAGCGGGCGCGCCCATCTTGCGCATGTAGATATCGACAATGCCGCCGATTTCTTCCTTCGGTTCAGCGCCCTTGATGACCTTCAGCTCGCCGATAGCCTCAATGCCTGCGAGCCAGTCGCGGAGGTCTTTGTTCGCCATATGCCTTGCTCCAATGTCCTGTAACGCCTGCGCGTCTTGTTTGTACTAGCCGCCGCCTGTCACGACAGATTGTTTGCGTGTCGCCCATCCAGTCATGCGCTTCTCGATGAGCGCACAGATGAGATAGGTGCCGATGCCCATGCTGGCGATGACGATGAGGCCAGCAAACATCAAGGAGGTGCGGAATTGTGATGCCGCCTGCAGCATCATGTAGCCAATGCCGTCATTCGAGGCGAGTGTCTCTGAGATGACAGCGCCCACAAAGGCCAGCGTCACAGCCACTTTCAGCGATGCGAAGAAATAGGGCAGGCTGCGCGGCAGGCCGATCTTGATGAGAATATCGAGCTTGGAGGCGCCGAGCGAACGCAGCACATCTTCAAGTTCGGGCTCGACCGTTGCAAGACCTGCCGCCACATTGACCGCAATCGGAAAGAAGGAGAGCAGGAAGGCTGTCGCAATGGCCGGCGGCTGTCCGATGCCGAGCCAGATGACGAGCAGCGGCACAACAGCGGCCTTGGGCACGGAATTGATGCCGATCAGCAAGGGATAAAAACCGGCGTAGACGATGCGCGAAGAGCCGATAAGCATGCCAAACAAGCCGCCGACAAGAATGCCGATGGCAAAGCCGATCAACGTATTCGTCAGCGTGAACATGGCATGCGCCATGATCGGCTCGCGATAGTCCATGAAGGAATGATAGACCATGGCGGGCGAAGGCAGAATGAAAGGCTTGGGATTGAAGATGAGAATGCTCAATTCCCAAAGCAGCACCAGCCCCGCCATAACGACCCAGGGTGCTGCTCTTTCCAAGAGGTATTGCTTTTGCGAGGTCATCAGGCGACTCCCTGCGCAACGGGTACGCTCACGCGGGTTTCATTGCGGACCTGGGCGATTTCAGCGCGGATCTGCTGGACGATTTCGTTGAAACGCGGGTCGAAGGTACTCTCAAGTGTGCGCGGCCTTGGAATATCGACGTGATGCGTGGAGATTACGCGTCCCGGCCGCGCTGACATCACGAAAATTGTGTCGGCGAGATAGGCGGCTTCGCGCAGGTCGTGGGTGACGAGGATGCAGGTGAATCTCTTGAGCATCCACAAATCCTGCAGCACGGCCCAAAGCTCTTCACGGGTGAAGGCGTCTAGAGCCGCGAAGGGTTCGTCAAGCATCAGCAATTGCGGATCGTGGATCAGCGCGCGGCAGAGGCTTGTGCGTTGCTGCATGCCGCCCGATAGCATCCAGGGTTGCTTGCTTTCGAAGCCCTCAAGCCCGACGGTCGCCAGAAGCTGTCTGGCGCGCGCCTCATATTGCGCGCGTTCTGACGACAGTCGGCTGCGATGGGGTTGAACGATTTCGAGCGGCAGCATCACATTGCCGAGCGTGTCGCGCCAGGGCAGCAACGTCGGGTTCTGAAAAGCCATGCCGGTGATTTTCAACGGACCCGTTACAGGCGCGCCGGCAACGCGGATCGAACCTTCGGTCGCGGGGCATAGCCCCGTGACGAGTTTCATGAAGGAGGATTTGCCACAGCCCGACGGCCCGACAATGGCCGCGAACTGGCCTTTGCCAATCGAGAGATCGACGCCCGAAAGCGCCAGCGTTCCGTTAGTTTCGCCATAGCGGAGCGAAACGCCGGAAAGATCGACAAAGGCGTTCTCGCCTGATGGGCTGTGGGGCATGTTCACCTTGCGCGCCTCAACCCATCTGACGTTCGGAAAGTGGCGGCATGAAGCTGAGGTCTAGAAGTCCCTGCGCTGTAGGCGCGCTTGGCAGTTCGAGCCCGTCCTTCAGCACGGCAATCGAATCTTCGACTCGTTTTAGCTCGATGGCGCCAAGGCCGTTCTTGCGGACGTTCTCGGTGCGGATCAGGCGGTCGATCACCCAGTCCATGCGCGCGCGTTCGATCTTCGGGTTGAGCAATTTGTCGCGCTTCATCACGGCATCGATGGCCGCCTCGCGGTTCTTGGCAGCACCCACCCAGGAGCGCGCAATGCCGAGCGTCATGCGTTTGACGAGATCTGGCTTGTCCCTGATGAGTTGCGGGCTTGCGATCAGTGAATTGCCGCAGAAGTTGAAGCCAAAATTTGAATAATAGAGCAGGGTTATATCGTCGAGCGCGAGGCCATTGTCCATCAGGTTGAAGATGGCGGTGTAATCGAAGGCGATCACGGCATCGACATCGCCCTTGAGGAGCAAAGTGTCGCGTAGTTTCACATCGACCGTCGTGCGGTTGACGCTTTTGGGATCGATCTTGTTGAGAGCGAGCAGTGCCGGCAGGATTTTCGATCCAGCATCTGCGGTGCCTGTGCCAAGCTTTGCGCCCACGAGATCCTTGAGGGTCTTGATCGGCTTGCGCTTCAGACTGAGCACGACAGCGGGAAAGACGTCGAAAATCGGCATCAAGATCTTGGGCGCGGAGTCTGGATTGCGGCCTGCAAATTCCACAACGGCGGAGGCATCAGCGAGCGCAAAATCATAAGCGCCTGAGGCAACGCGCGTGATCGCTTCGCCCGAGCCAGACGAGCCGTCTGCCGTTACATTGAGGTTCAGGTTCTTGAATATGCCGCTTTCGATTGCATAGAAGGTAGGCGCATTGCCGCCATAAATGCGGAATTCAAGCGCGAGCTTCACATTGTCTGCGGTTTGCGCAATCGCCGGCATGGCGGGCGAGAAAAGGCCTGCTGCAGCTGCAGCGCCTGAGAGAAGGGTTTGGCGACGGGTGCTACCGGAAAGCTTGTTATCCATGACTTTTCCTTTGGGCAGAATGACGCGTCAATCGTGGTGCTTTACGCTTTCTCAGGGGCGAGCTTTGTTGCTGCCAATTCTATTGCATGAACGATGCCAGCATAGCCGGTGCAGCGGCAGATATTGCCGGCCAATGCATCGCGGATGATCGCTTCGGTCGGGTTCGGAATGCGCGCAAGCAAGTCGCGCGCGGTGATCAGCATGCCGGTTGTGCAAAAACCGCATTGCAGCGCATGGGCTTCGTGAAAAGCCTCGCGCAGGGCGTGCATCAGCGGATCTGTGCCAAAGCCCTCGAGCGTTTGCACATTGGCGCCTTCGCACATCACCGCGAATTTCAGGCAGGAGCGCGTCAGTCTGTCATCGACAAGAACGCTGCACGCGCCACACGCACCATGCTCGCAACCAAGGTGGGTTGCAGTCAGCCCGCAATCCTCGCGCAGGAAATCAGCCAGGCTCGTGCGGTCTTCGATCTCGCGGGAAATGTCGTTCCCGTTCACCTTCAGCGTGAGCGTTGTCATTAGGCCAGCACCTCGGCGATTGCGCGGCGCACGCAGGTCTCGTGCAGGTTCTGCAAATAGGCGTCTGGCTGTGGCATGATTGAGGTGACATCCCGGGCAATTATCGGCTCGAGCGTTGCAAGATCTTGCCCTGCGGCAAGCGCCGCCGATGTGGCTTGCAGAATGCGCGCACGCGTCGAGGCCGCGCCCAAAGTCACGCGCGCAAATGTGTCGGTCTTCACCGCAACCGCCAGCGAGGTTGCAAAAGCGCCTGTCTTGCGGTTGGATTTGACATAGGCCGTGCGCGCGCTTGTTGGCAGCCGGTCGATCTCGAAGCCAAGAATGATTTCGCCCGGCTGCAAGCTTGTCTCGTAAGTGCCAACCAGAAGCGCATCCATATCGACGATACGGTCTCCCGCAGGGCCGCGCAGCAAAGCTGTAGCGCCCAGTGCGAGCAGCACGCAGGGCCAATCTGCGGCGGGATCGGCCATGGCGACCGAGCCGCCAATTGTGCCGTGGCAGCGGACTGCGCGATAGGCGATATGCGCGGCTGCCTTGCGCATCAGGCCGTTTGAGGCGTCAGGCACGAGCCCGTCTTCAATCATCGCATGGGTCACGCCCGCGCCGATGAAGATGCGTGCGCCCATGTCGCGGGTCGCGCGCAGCTCTGCGATTGCGCCCAGATCAATGAGGGCGTCGCAGAGTGTCATGCGCAGATTGAGCAGCGGCACGAGTGATTGCCCGCCTGCGATCAGGCTGGCGCTGTCCTGCCTGGCGGCAAGGGCTGCCAGTGCGGCCTCAAGATCGGACGGGCGCTGATAGGCAAAGGGAGCGGGCTTCATGGCGCTGTCCCCCGCGCGGCTTGCGCCGCTTCCCAGATACGGCGGGGCGTCAGCGGGGTCTCGTTGAAGCTTGCCTTGCAGTCACGAAACGCATCGGCGACAGCATTGGCAAGAGCGGCGGGAGGCGCAATCGCGCCGCCTTCGCCAACGCCTTTCACGCCATATTCGGTAACCAGAGCCGGGGTGGTGGAATGGGCGATGCGGACGCTCGGCACCTCGGTTGCGCAGGGCATGATGTAATCGGCAAAGGTTGTTGCGAGCGGCTGGCCTGCGGCATCGAACGGAATTTCTTCAAACAGTCCCGTGCCAATGCCCTGCGCAATGCCGCCTTGCACCTGTCCATCGACAATCATCGGATTGATCATCGTGCCGCAATCTTCGGCGACTGCGTAATCGAGAATTTCGACGCGACCGGTGTCTTCATCCACCGACACAATGACGGCATGAGCCCCATAGGAGAACACGCCCGCTGACTCCTTGGGCTCATAGGTGCCCGTCATTTCAAGGGTCGGCTCCATGCCCGCAGGCAGCATTTCCTGACGCACATTTGCAGCCAGTGCGATTTCGCTGAAGGAGACCGAACCCGCGCCGCTCACGACAGTGCCGTTGTCGATATGCACACTTTTGGGGTCTGCCTGCAAAAGATGTGCGCCGATAAGGCGTATTTTTTCAGCAAGTTTGCGCGAGGTCGTGCCCACGGCCCCGCCCGCAAACACGATGCTGCGCGAGGCGAAGGTGCCAAAGCCGAAAGGCGTTGTGGCCGTGTCGCCATAGCGGATCTTGATCTGCGCGGGATGGAGGCCAAGCTCATGGGCGGCGATCTGCGCGAGCGTCGTCTCGTGTCCCTGTCCGTGGTTCTGCACGCCGACATGAATATTGACCGAGCCATCTGGCAGCATCCGCACATTGGCGGCTTCATAGCCTGGCACCACGCGCGATTTGCGCTTGGACCATTCCACGACACCGTGGCCGCTCTGTTCGGTATAAACAGCAAAGCCGACGCCGATGCGTTTCTCACCCGGCTTGCGGGCGCTCTGCCGGCTTCGGATCGCGGCAATATCAACCATTTTTGCCGCTGTATCGAGCGCATCATGGTAATCGCCGGTGTCGAGTTTCAGCCCTGCAATTGTGGTGTAGGGCATTTCCTCGCGCGTCACGAGGTTGAGCTTGCGCAGCGCATAGGGCTCGACGCCCAGATGCAGGGCCAGCTCATCGACGAGCCTCTCAATGGCAAAACACGCGCCGGGGCGCGCAACGCCACGATAGGGCCCCATGGGAGCCTTGTTGGTGGCAACCGTATAAGTGTTCACATTGAGCGCGCGCACGCGGTAGGGGCCAGGCAGATTGCCCGCCGCCATGCTCGCTTCCATGAAGGAGCCTGTCGGCCACAAGGCATAGGCGCCTGCATCAATATGCACGTCGCCTTCAATTCCGATGATCGTGCCGTCGCGCTCGGCGCAGATGGTGAGATCGTAATGGTGATCGCGGCAATGGACGGAGGCGAGCAGATGTTCGCGCCGATCCTCGATCCACCGCACGGGATGGTCGACCTTGAGCGCAATGGCGCAGACCGCGATTTCTTCCGGCAGCAAACGGTTCTTGCCGCCAAAGCCGCCCCCGACATCGGGCGCAATCACGCGGATCTGATTTTCCGGTAGGCCCAGCGCGCGGGCAAGCCCGAGGCGCATTACGTGGCCGCCTTGGGTCGAGAGATAGACGAGCAATTCATCGAGCCGCGCATCCCAATAAGCAACGCAGCCGCGCGTTTCCAGCGAGACTGTCGCCTGCCGGTTCATGCGAAATTTGCGATGCAGACGCACCGGCGCGTCTTTCATCAGCGGAATCTCGCCTGCGCCAATGGTGCGCGTGATGTAGGCATTGTCAGGCCAGCCCTCGAAGAGCCGCGCGCTTGTGGGCGACATGGCCGCAATGGCGTCAACGACCGCCGGCAGTTCGTCGCAATCGATGGCGACAAGATCTGCAATATCTTCGGCGCGCGCACGGGTCGGCGCTACACAGGCCGCCACCGCCTGGCCGACATAACGCACTTTGCCCGAGGCGAGTGCCGGGTAGGGGGATTGGCGGAACGCATCGAGCTCGGGGCCGGCTTCCAGCACCTGGAGCGAGGAGAAATCGTCAATGGTGAAAACCTGAGCCTCATAGCCCGAAGGCTTGCTCACGCCATTGAGGCGGCCGTGGGCAATCTGGCTGCGGGCAAAGGCAATATCCTGCATGCCGGGCAGTCGCACATCGGCGACGAACATGGCCTTGCCAGCGAGGTGGCGCGCATCTTCCTTGCGCAGAAGGCTGGCGCCGATCCAGCCATCGGAACTATGCGCATCCGCACCCATCAGGTTCCCGGCTCCCCTGCCTGAACAACGCGCAAACTGACCAAAAACCAGCCGCTGTGCGTTTATTCGATCACGTTTTGAACGCCCATAGATTCATTAGAATCAGGTACTTCCAAACGACCTTGCGTCCGCTTTGGCGGCTTCGTCCCAAAAAGTTGACACGCTGTCCGGGCTCTGTAAAGCTCTTTTTATGCGAGGGCTCGGTTTTGAATTCGAGGCTGCCGGTTCGATGTGGATGGCGCGTTTCACGCGCGCTTTCGCCCGCATCGGCTCGCCCTGCGCCGCTCTCTTTCCCATGCCGATATCGGACATCTGAGACATGGCCTCTTTCGAACTGATCGAACCGCAATCTGTCGAGGAAGCGCTTGTGGCGCTCGATTCGGATGATCCCGCCGTCCGCCCCATGGGCGGCGGTACGGCGCTCATGCTGATGATGAAGGCGCAATTATTCGCACCGACGCGGCTTGTGAGCCTGCGCGGCATTGGTGGCGGATTTTCAGGCTTTTCCTTGAGCGGCGACGGCGAGACCTTTTGCATCGGCGCGATGACGACCTTCTCCGAGCTTGAGCAATCGGTCGAGATCGCGCGCCATTTGCCGGTCATCACGCAGACGATGAAGACACTCGCCAATGTGCGCGTGCGCAATGTCGCCACTGTCGGCGGCAATCTCGCCCATGGTGATCCCCATCTCGATCTGCCGCCGGTCTGGACGACGCTTGGCGCGCGGGTGCGCATCATCGGCCAGAGCGGCGAGCGCGTCATTCCGGTCGAGGAGCTTTTCGTTGGCTATTACGAAACAAGCCTTGAGCCGGGCGAGTTGATTGCGCAGGTGCTTGTGCCCGTGCGCCCCGATTGGCGATCCTTTTATGCCAAGGTCACGACGCGGGCCGAGCATGATTGGCCCGCACTTGGCCTTGCCGTTTCCGTCCTGCCGGAAGGCGAGCGCATTGCCGATGTCAGCATCGTGCTGAGTGCTGCGGTCGATCGTCCGACGCGTCTGGTCAATGCCGAGAACGTGCTGCGCGGCAGTGTTCTTTGCGACGAGGTTCTGACGCGCGCGGGCGAGGCAGCGGTGGCTGAAACCGATATCGAGACCGACAATCGCGGGTCGTCAGCCTACAAGAAACAGCTGTTGCGTGTGCACCTTGGCCGCGCAATCCGTAAAGTCATGGGAGCGTAAGAGATGACGGCGACCACACCTGCGCCTTCCATCGGCCGTTCTCTGCCCCGCCTTGAGGCGCGCGACAAGGTTACGGGCCGCGTCGAATATGTGCATCACCTGCGCCTGCCGGGCATGCTCTATGGCAAGATTTTCCGCAGCAATGTTCCCCATGCGCGGATCAAGAGCATCGATACGGCGGCCGCTGCGGCACTCCCCGGTGTCTATCAAGTCGTAACAATCGAGGATATCCGCAAGGTCATTCCTCATCCCTATTACGGCCCGGCCTTCCACGATCAGCCGATCCTTGCCGACGGCAAGGTGCGTTTTGCGGGCGAACCCGTGGCGGTCGTGCTCGCCTTCGACCGCAAGATTGCCGAAGACGCTGTGGCGCTGATCACGGCGGAATATGAAGAGCTGCCGGGCATATTCGATGAAATCGAGGCCATGACATCGGACGTCCTCGTCCATGATGAATTGAAGCCCGCATCGACCTTTCCCGATTTGCAGCATCTCAAGGGCCGCAAGGGCACGAATATCGCGCTCGATTATCAGCTGCGGCGCGGCGATACGGAGGCGGGTTTCGCCAAGGCCGATCATGTTTTCGAGCATACGTTCTGCTCGCAGCAGGTCATGCATATTCCGATGGAGCCCTTCGTCTCCGTTGCCGATTATCAGGATGGACATCTGACGCTGCACACGGCCTCGCAAGGCCCGTCCTTCGTGCGCATCGAAATCGCGCGCCTGCTTGGCCTGCCGGAAAATCGCGTGCGCGTGAAAGTGCCTTTCCTTGGCGGCGGGTTTGGCGGCAAGCTCTATATCAAGCTCGAGGCGCTCGTGACCGCGCTCTCCATGGTGGCGCAGCGCCCGGTGAAAATCTCGCTCACCATGGAAGAGCAGTTCTACATGGTCACGCGGCATCCGTGCCATTTCACGATCAAGAGCGGACTGACGAAAGAGGGCAAGCTCATCGCGCGCCATTGCGAGGTGATCTGGAACGGCGGCGCTTATGCCGACATTGGCCCGCGCGTGACGCAAAAGGCCGGGTTCACCTCTGCCGGGCCCTATGACATCGAGAATGTGTCGATCAATTCCTATGCGGTTTACACAAACCGCCCGCCGTGCGGGGCCTTGCGCGGCTTTGGCGCGCCTCAGACGGCGTGGGCCTATGAGAGCCACACCGATATGATCGCGGAAGCCATGGGGATCGACAAGGTTGAATTCCGCCGCATGAACATGTTGCGCGAGGGCCGCCCCCAGGCCTCTGGCACGCCCTTGCGCGATGCCGAGATCGAGCGCTCGCTCGACCATATTCTTGATCGCATGAACTGGTCGCTGCCCTTCGATCGTGGCTCTGGCACGATCAAGCGCGGGCGCGGCATTGCCATCGGCTTCAAGGGCATTACTGCGCCCACAACATCGGTCGCCATCGTCAACCTCTTCGCCGACGGTTCCTGTGCGCTCTACATCGGCACGGTCGATATGGGGCAGGGCTCCGATACTGTGATGGCGCAGATCGCGGGTGAGGTTCTCAATCTCGATGCAGCCTCCATCAAGGTCATTCATCCCGACACCGATGTGACGCCCTATGACATGGGCACGCTTGGATCGCGCTCGACCTTCCACATGGGCAATGCCGTGAAGCTGGCGGCGCAGGATGCCATGGGCAAGATCGCAGATCTCGCGCGTGAGCTTGGCCTGCCGGAGGGCGCCAACCTGCCGCTCGCCGACATGCTGCGGAAAAAATACGGCATGCAGGCCGGCAATATCATCGGGACGGGCTCATTCATTCCCGATTACGAAAAGCCTGACACCACCACTGGCCTGACGAAAAAAGGCACGCCGTTCTGGGGCGTGGGCGCAGCGGGCGCGGAAGTCGAGATCGATATCGAGACAGGCGCGATCAAGGTCACCAAGCTCGTCAATGTTGCCGATGTCGGCACGGCCATCAATCCAAAGGCCGTGCAGCAGCAATTGTCGGGCGCAGCCATCATGCAGCTCGGCTTCACCATGACCGAGAACATGGTGTTTCGCGACGGTCAGCTGACCAATGGCTCGCTGGCGGATTACAAGATTCCGACACTGCTCGATATTCCGCGCGAGTTCATCAACGAACACGTGCCCAATGCCTATGACAAGGATGGGCCCTTCGGCGCAAAGGGGGCAGGCGAGAGCACGACCATTGCGCTGTCGCCCGCCATCGGCAATGCGGTTGCCGATGCGCTCGGGGTGCGTATTCACGATTTGCCGATCACGCCCGAATCCATTTTTCGCGCATTGCAGGCTGCCAAGGGTACGCCTCTGGAGGATTGCGCTTGAGCACGACACGCACGATCCGTTTCACCCTCAATGGCCGCGCCGTTGCGGCAGATGTGGCAGCCGGCGAGACAATCGTCGACATGTTGACGCTGCGCTTCGACCTCAAAGGCGCACGAGAAAGCTGCGGGCAGGGGCTGTGTGGCTGCTGCACCGTGACAGTCGATGGCATGGCCGTCTCGGGCTGTCTCTCGATGGCCTGGTTTCTCGACGGTACGTCGGTCGAGACCATCGAGGGTATCGGCACGGGCGGTGCGCTCGATCCCGTGCAGGAAGCCTTTATCGAGGCGGGCGCGTTTCAATGTGGCTTCTGCACGCCGGGCTTCATCATGATGGTGCGCCAATTGCTCGATGCCCATCCCGACCCCGATGATGAAGAGGTGCGCCATTATCTCACCGGCAATCTCTGCCGCTGCTCCGCCTATCCGGAAATCCTGACTGCGGTGAAACTCGCGGCTGCAAAACGGAAGAAGTTGGCCGCCTGATCCGTCATGGCTTCGCTCCGCTCGCAATGACGGCGACATTGCCGTAAGCTCCCCGCACGCCCACGCAAGAGGGGTGTAACGAGGGAGATTGATATGTTTGCGCGGGCATTGCTGGGATGTGTTGCGGCTCTGGCGCTTACGGGCGCGGCGCAGGCTCAGGATGGGCTTGCCGGCTTCTACAAGGGCCGCAATGTCACGATTATCATCGGCTCGTCGCCTGGCGGTGGCTATGATCTTTACGGCCGCCTGATCTCGCGTTTCATCGGCCGCCATATTCCCGGCGCACCCACCATTCTCGTGCAGAACATGCCGGGCGCAGCGTCCAATATTGCGGCCTCCTATATTTACAATGTCGCGCCCAAGGATGGCACGGCGATTGGCGCGCTGTTCATGGGCGCAGTGGTCGATCCGCTGTTTGGCGATACCAAGCGCCAGACCCATGACATGTCGAAATTCAACTATATCGGCAATGCCAACAGCGACGCCTATGTCTGCCTCGTGCGCACCGATGCGCCGGTCAAGAACATGGCCGAGGCTTTCGACAAGGAGATGATCATGGGCGCGAGCGCGGAGGGCGCATCGACGCGTGATTTCCCGGTGCTTCTGCG
The DNA here is from genome assembly GCA_947370975.1 of Beijerinckiaceae bacterium. Taxonomy (GTDB): domain Bacteria; phylum Pseudomonadota; class Alphaproteobacteria; order Rhizobiales; family Beijerinckiaceae; genus Terripilifer. Next base: position 152,345 of record CANBNG010000004.1, on the reverse strand, counting down.
CAATCTGCTGGGCGCGAAATTCAAGGTGGTGGCGGGCTATCCCGGCACGCGCGAAATCAATCTTGCGCTGGAAAAGGGCGAGGTTCAGGGCGCGTGCGGCGAAACATGGTCGAGCGTGGCCGCAACCTATCCGACATGGTTCAAGGAAAATCTCGTCAAGCCGCTCGTGCAGGAATCCAACGTCGGCTATCCCGCCCTCGACAAGATGGGCGTGCCGCTCGCGCGCGATTTCGCCAAGACAGATGAGCAGAGGCAGATCCTCGAACTCATCTATTCACAGACGACTTTTGGTCGGCCCTATGTGGTTGCACCCAGCGTGCCCGAAGAGCGCGTAACCGGGCTGCGCAAGGCCTTCATGGCAACGATGAGCGACCCCGATCTCGTGCACGAGGCCGCGCGCATCAATCTCGATATCGGCCCGATTGCAGGCGAGGAATTGCAGAAGATCATCGCGAAGCTTTATGCGACGCCGCAGGACCTGGTTGAGAAAGCCAAGGCCGCGATTGCCTTCGGGAACAAGTGAGCTCGTGAACCCTCTCCCAGAGGGAGAGGGCGGATTCGGGGCGCAAAGCCCCGAGCCGGGTGAGGGGTTGCTCTACGTTTTGAGACCCCTCATCCGTCACGCTGCGCGTGCCACCTTCTTCCTCTGGGAGAAGGAAGCGCGCGTTGGCAATTACTTCTTGTAAGGGCCTAATTCCTTCACAGCCGCTTCAACAAAGGACATGTCGAGGATCGTCTCGATCTTCTGGTCCTTGTTGGTGACAAGGCCCTGCGCCTGGAAGAAGGCCAGATCCTTGCGCATGGAAGCAAGATCGAGGCGGCCATCGGGATCGCAGGCGTGGGGGAAGATTTCGCGCAGGAGCTCTGGCTTCATCCCGAGTTTCTTCGACAGGATCGCAATCACCTCTTCGGCTTTTGCGCTCTTTGCCCATTGGCCATTTTCGAGCGCGTCATTGTAATCACGCGCGCCGCGCACGTAGGCTTTCATGAAGCGCTTTGCGACATCCGGCTTTTCCTTGGCGAATTTCTCGCCGTAGAAAATCATCGAGATCTGGTCGTTGGGGTAAAAATCCTCGGTCGATTTCCAGCGTACCGCCGTGCCGTCGTTCACGAGCTTTGTCGCGAAGGGCTCGACCATCATGGATGCATCGATGGCCTTGCCCTGGAAGGCTGCAACCTGCGCCGGGAAACCGAGCGAAATGGCTTCGGCATCGGCAAATGTATGGCCGCCGCGCTTGAGCGCCTCGTTCATGACTGACAGCGCCGTCACGCCCGGTGCGGCGACTGCGAATTTGAGGCCCTTGAGATCGGGGTAATCTTTCACGCGGCCCGAATCCACGAGATCCTTGCGCAGCATCAGCGTCTGATACATGTAGCCCGGCGCCGTGCGGCCACGGTCGGCCACGGCGCGGATTTCGATTTTGCGGGTGGCGGCATTGTAGAGTCCGGCGGAGGCTGCGCCCGAGCCGACATCGAGATCGCCTGTGCCCAGCGGTGCAATCATTTTCGCGGCGGAATCGAAGACCGTGAAATTCACGTCGAGATTTTCGGCGGCGAAATAGCCCTTGGCTTCGGCCATGTAAAAGCCGACGTCGCCAGAATTGCCGACGGCGCCGACATTGACCTTGTCGGCGGCAAAAGCTGACGCACCGAAGAGCGGAAGCGCAAGGGCGGCCGCCCGGATCAGGGCGCGCGGTGTGAGCGTCATCGGTTCCTCCCGCCCGTGTCCGGGGCCACACCCTTGTGCGGCTCCCGTCCGGGTTTTGGGAGAGCTTAGCCCCTCCTGCTCAACGAGCAAGATGGGGCCAAGGATTATTCCTCGGTATCTGCCTCGGCCTCGGCTGAAACCTTGATCGGCTTCAGCACGACGGGACGCAGCAGGAAGGAGGGGACGTGATCGCCCAGACCCACCACCGGCACATCGTCATCGTCACGATGGCGCGGGCGGCGCTCGTTGCGGTCGGTCCGGCCCTCGGGGCGCGCGTCGACGCGGCGAGCATCGCGGCCACCACGATTGTCGGAACGTGGAGCCTCCGAACGGCGCTCGGGGCGCGTGTCCTGACGGGCTTCCTGTTGACGAGGCTCTTGCTGACGGGGCGCGCGCTCTTCGCGCGGCGCAGGGGCAGCGATGGCTTCCACGGGCTCAACGGCCTCGACGGGAGCGGGACGCGGGGCGCGCTCGCGGCCTTCACGTTCGCGTCCGCGCGCAGGGCGCTCGTTGCGTTCGCGGCGGCCACGGCCACGGGGATGCTCATCCTCGGAGCCAGGTTCCGCGGGCGGCAGGTCAACCAGTGCGGGGCCGAACCAATCGATCTTGCGGGCGATCAGCTTTTCGATGTCATCGATATAGCGCTGGTCGGAGCGCGTGATGATCGAATAGGCGGTGCCGCTGCGGCCTGCGCGGCCGGTGCGGCCAATGCGGTGCACATAGTCTTCCGCATGAGTCGGAACGTCGAAGTTGAAGACGTGGCTGACATCCGGAATGTCGAGACCGCGCGCGGCGACATCCGAACAGACGAGCAGGTCGATCGCGCCGTTCTTGAAGGCGTCGAGGGACGCCATGCGCGCGCGCTGGTCCATGTCGCCGTGCAGCGCACCGACCGGGAATCCATGCTTCTGAAGGGATTTGTAGACGATGGCGACATCGCTCTTGCGATTGCAGAAGATGATCGCGTTCTTGAGGCCTTCAGCGCCGCGCAGGAGCTGGCGCAGCGTCTCGCGCTTCTGTCCGCCGCCATGCGAGGCAACGAGGCCCTGCGTGATGGTGGAGGCGGTGGTGGCTGCCTTCGCGACTTCGATGCGGGCCGGATTGTGCAGGAACTGCTCGGTCAGGCGGGTGATTTCCGGCGGCATGGTGGCCGAGAAAAACAGCGTCTGGCGCGTGAAGGGCACGAGCTTGCAGATGCGCTCGATGTCCGGGATGAAGCCCATGTCGAGCATGCGGTCGGCTTCGTCGATCACCAGGATCTCGATGCCGGTGAGCAGCAGCTTGCCGCGCTCGGAGAAGTCGAGCAGGCGACCGGGCGTTGCAATCAGCACGTCCGCGCCGCGCATGATCTTGGCTTCCTGATCGGCGAAGGACACGCCGCCAATCAGCAGGGCGACGTTGACCTTGTGGTTCGCTCCGTATTTCACGAAGCTTTCTTCAACCTGCGCCGCGAGTTCGCGCGTCGGCTCAAGGATCAGCGTGCGGGGCATGCGCGCACGCGCGCGGCCGCTTTCGAGACGCGAGAGCATGGGCAGGGTGAAGGCGGCAGTCTTGCCGGTGCCCGTCTGCGCGATGCCGAGGACGTCGCGTCCGGCGAGCGCGTGGGGGATGGCCTGCGCCTGGATGGGCGTGGGGGTCGTGTAGCCGGAGGCTGCAACTGCTTGCAGGACCTTCTCGCTCAGGCCGAGTTCGTCGAATGTCATTCTGGATTGTGCCTAACAGCGGCGGGGCGGCTATGCGCAGCCGGCGCTCAGACGCGTCAAATTATCTGAAACCTCGCTGCCAGATTGCAGCGGAACGGGCGGGCGGGCACGCGCGGGCCAGGATCGCCACGAGCAGACATAGCCTTAATGGCCATAAAGTCAATCTGATTTAAGGCGATCAGGGGGGCTGAAGTGCCCCCCGGCACCGGGCGGCACGGTCAGATATCGACGAGATCTTTCTCGGCTGCGAAGGCCGCGCGTTCCTGAATGAAGGTGAAGCGCGCTTCGGGCTTGTTGCCCATCAGCCGCTCGACCGACGAGGCGGTCTCGTCCTTGTCCTCGGTCGCGATGACAACTTTGAGCAGCGTGCGTTTGCTCGGGTCCATCGTGGTTTCCTTGAGCTGGGCGGGAAGCATTTCGCCAAGGCCCTTGAAACGGCTCGTCTCGACCTTGCCCTTGCCGGTGAACAGGCTCTTCATCAGCTCGTCGCGATGGCCGTCATTGCGGGCATAGGCGGTCTTTGAGCCCTGCGTCAGCTTGTAGAGCGGCGGCACGGCGAGGAAGAGGTGCCCTTCCTCGATCAGTTTGGGCATCTGGCGGTAGAAGAAGGTGATCAGCAACGAGGCGATATGCGCGCCGTCAACGTCGGCGTCGGTCATGACGATGATCTTGTCATAACGCAGTTCCGCCGGGCGGTATTGCGCGCCCGTGCCGCAGCCCAAAGCCAGCGACAGGTCGGCCAGCTGCTGGTTGGCGGCAAGCTTGTCCTTGGTCGCCGAGGCGACATTCAGGATCTTGCCACGCAGCGGCAGGATGGCCTGATTGGCGCGGTTGCGCGCCTGCTTTGCCGAGCCGCCTGCGGAATCGCCCTCGACGATAAACAATTCAGAGCCCTGCGCCGAGGTGTTGGAGCAATCTGCGAGCTTGCCCGGCAGGCGCAGCTTGCGCACGGCGGTCTTGCGGGCGACGTCTTTTTCGGCGCGACGGCGCAGGCGCTCGTCCGCGCGCTCGATCGTCCAGTCGAGCAGTTTCAGGGCGGCAGAGGGGGATGCTGCAAGCCAATGATCGAAGGCATCGCGGATCGTGCCATCGACGATCTTTGCCGCCTCGACGGTCATCAGGCGGCCCTTGTTCTGGCCCTGGAATTCCGGTTCGCGAATGAAGACCGAGATCAGCGCCGCGCAGGACACCATAACGTCCTCGGCGGTGATATTGCTTGCCCGCTTGGTCTGGCCAATGCGTTCGGCATGGTCCTTGAGCCCGCGCAGCAGCGCGGTGCGCAGGCCCGCTTCATGCGTGCCGCCATCGCCCGTCGGGATCGTGTTGCAATAGGAATGCACGAAGCCGTCATCGGCCGCGAGCCAGGAGACCGCCCATTCGAGCGAGCCATGCCCGCCGGGTTTGTCGACCTTGCCGGTGAAGGCCTGATCCGTGACCTGTTCCTTGCCCTCGATATCCTGCGCCAGATAATCCTTCAGGCCGCCGGGGAAGCGGAAGACCGCCTGTGCGGGCACATCGGAATTGCTGCCCAGCAGCTCGGGCGAGCAGCTCCAGCGGATTTCGACGCCGCCAAACAGATAGGCCTTGGAGCGGGCCATGCGGAACAGGCGCGCCGGTTTGAAATGCGCGCTCTTGCCGAAGATTTCCGCATCCGGCTTGAAGCGCACCCGCGTGCCGCGCCGGTTGGGCGCCTTGCCGACGGTTTCGAGCTTGCTGACGGCGTGGCCGCGCTCGAAAATCTGGCGGTACAGCATCTGCCCGCGCGCGACTTCAACCTCAAGCCGCTCGGCAAGTGCATTGACGACGGAAATGCCGACGCCATGCAGGCCGCCTGACGTCTGATAGGCGCCGGAATCGAATTTGCCGCCCGCATGAAGCGTCGTCATGATGACTTCGAGCGCAGATTTCGTCGGGAATTTCGGATGCGGATCGACCGGAATGCCACGGCCATTATCTTGAACCGTCAGCCAGCCTTCGGCATCGAGATTGACGTCGATCCAGGTCGCGTGGCCCGCGACCGCCTCATCCATGGAATTGTCGATCACCTCGGCAAAAAGATGGTGGAGGGCGGTCTCGTCGGTGCCGCCAATATACATGCCGGGGCGACGACGGACGGGCTCGAGCCCCTCCAGCACTTCGATCGAGGCGGCGGTATAGCCGCTCTCGCCGGGCGTCCCCAAGGTCAGCGGCGCAACTTTGCGTGCCTCGGCGGGAGCCTTGGCCGGTTGGGCCTTGTCAGGCGCAGGTTTGCGCGCTGCATTGCCGCCAAAGAGATCGCCATTCGAAGCCATGCGCCGCCCTTGTCGTGAATGATCGTGCCGTCGGGGAGTGGGAATCCCGCGACTCGACACGGTCATGCACTAAAGCACGAATACGGCGCAACCGGGAACGAAACGGAAACATTTTCCACTGTTCTGCACAAGTCACATGTCAGCGGTAGACAAGAACAGCCCGTGTGGTGAGGGCCAGAACGCGTAGGGTCTGGCTGCCGATGATCATCCGGTCGAGACCGCGCCGCCCATGCGACGCCATGACGATCATGTCGCAATCGCGCGTGTCGGCTTCCTCGACAATGCCTTCGGCCGCGTTTTTGCCTGCGCAATGGACGGTCTCGCAGGGCACGCCCGCCAGGCTCGCCTTGGCGACGACCTTTGCCAGAATTGCGGCGGCGTGATCTGCCGCCATCTGTTCATATTCCGCGATCGGGTTGGTGGCGCCCGTGCGCGCCTTTTGCGCCATGTCGAGCACCGACCAGCGTTCGGTGGCGGTAAAGGCGGTCACGCGCGCGCCGAGCCTTTTGGCGAGGTCGAGGCCGTGGTCGACGGCCTTTTCAGACAGTTCCGAGCCGTCGGTGGCGATGAGCATATGCGTAACCATATGAACCTCCTTGGAGCCCGGGCCCCGGTTTTTAAGAGACGCGTGCTACTTGCCCCCGAGATCGAGAATGAAGGCTGAGAGTGCCTGGATCTGACCCTCTTCGAGCACCAGATCCGGCATGGTCGCATGCGGGGATTTCAGAAAGACGCGCAGCGACAGGGCCGTGGTCGAGGGCATTGCGCCGACGGCGGCAAAATCGGGAGGCGCCCTGTCGTTGCGCCGGTCGCCCCCAAAAGTGTGGCAATCGGCGCAAAGGGATTGGGCGAGCAGGCGGCCTTGCGCAACCTGTTCGGGGGCCTGAGCCGCCTGTGCAACAGGCGGGGCGGGGGTGAAGAGGATCAAGCCGGAAAGAACGAAGACTGGCAGGCCTAACAGTGCGTGTCGCGGCATTGTTGATCCTCTTTTAGTCTTTCAGACCTTCTGCGATGTCTTGTGGTCAGCGCCTGCGAAATAATGCCGGGCGTGATCGAGCACCTGTCCATCGGTGGGATGATCCGAACTCTCCACCCCGACAACGCGCTGCATCGTTGAAGGATCATGCCGGGCCAGATGTTTCAGCAGAGCCGTCTTTGCGCCGCCCGGGCCGGTGATGAGGATCTCGCCCGAAGTGGCGAGGGCCTCGGCGATGGAATGGAAGTATTTCTGCGCCTCGACCTCGCCCTCATGGTCCACGCCATCGGAATGGCTTTTGTGCTGTCCGCCCTTGTGGTGGGCATGGAGAACCAGCTTTTCAGCAGCCTCGGCACTGAAATGGAAAATGCGCGCTTCGCTCTGGTCGATCCAGGCGACGGCGTGAAAATGCGACATGTGCTTCTCCCTCTGATGACAACATGTTGCATCGTTGCTGTTGGGTGGCATTGACGGGGATCAACGGGGGGCGGAAGCTTGGCTTTTAATCGGCGCTTTTCAAGATATGCCTTTGAGGTTATATTTTATGAGTTGGCAGGTGCTAGCCCATCCCGAATTCGATGCGGAAGTCGTTGACCTCCCGCTGCATGTTCAGCGGGACATTTTGTCGGCGGCGCTGCTGTTGAAGCAGTATGGGCCTCATCTTGGACGGCCTTATGCTGACACCTTGAATGGGTCCAGAATATCGAATCTGAAGGAATTGCGTTGCACTGTCGGTGGCGATCCGTGGCGAATTGCCTATGCGTTCGACCCCTTGAGGCAGGCTGTTTTGCTGGTCGCGGGATGCAAGGCTGGGGTGAAATCGACCGTATTCTACAAGCGGCTTATCCGCATTGCAGAGTCACGGATGGAAGATCATTTGAAGCGGGAGCTTGATCGATGATCACGTTGGACCGAATGATTGCGAGATTGCCGGTCGGCGAGCAGGCGGCAATCAAGAAGCGTTCCGAAGAACTCATCAACGAATATGAAACGCTGCAGGAAATGCGCAAGGCGCGCACCCTGACGCAGGAGAAGCTTGCGAAAAAGCTCGGCGTCGCGCAGGTCTCCGTGAGCCGGCTAGAGCGGCGCAGCGACCTTCTGCTCTCCACTCTGCGCTCTTATGTCGAAGCCATGGGCGGCACGCTCGATCTCGTCGTGACGTTCCCGGACCGCAAGCCGGTGAAGCTCGCGACCTTTGGGCTCGAAGACGAGGAACCGCTCGCAAAGCCGGCGCGGAAGCCGAAAACAACTGCGTTGAAACGCGAAGCACCGGCCCGCAAGCAGGTTGCAAAGAAAAGCCCGCGCAAGCCACGGCTCCACGCGGCGGAATGAAAAAAGGCCCGGATTTCTCCGGGCCTTTCTTCTTTGCATTCGGGCAGTTTTGAAAATCACACCGAATAATACATGTCGAACTCGACCGGATGCGGCGTCATTTCGAAGCGCATCACGTCCTGCATCTTCAGCTCGATATAGCTGTCGATGAAGTCGTCGTTGAACACGCCGCCCGTCTTGAGGAAGGTGCGGTCCTTGTCGAGGTTTGACAGCGCTTCGCGCAAGCTGCCGCACACGGTCGGGATCTTCTTGAGCTCCTTCGGGGGGAGGTCGTAGAGATCCTTGTCCATGGCTGCGCCCGGATCGATCTTGTTGGTGATGCCGTCGAGGCCGGCCATCAGCATGGCCGCGAAAGCGAGATAGGGATTGGCCGCCGGATCGGGGAAGCGCACTTCGACGCGCTTGGCCTTCGGGTTCGACGTATACGGGATGCGGCACGAGGCCGAACGGTTGCGGGCCGAATAGGCCAGCAGCACGGGGGCTTCATAGCCGGGGACGAGGCGCTTGTAGCTGTTCGTCGACGGATTGGTGAACGCGTTCAGCGCCTTGGCGTGCTTGATGATGCCGCCGATGTACCACAGGCATTCCTGACTGAGGTCGGCATATTTGTTGCCGGCCATGACCGGCTTGCCGGCCTTCCAGATCGACTGATGGACATGCATGCCCGAGCCATTGTCGCCATAGATTGGCTTGGGCATGAACGTCGCCGTCTTGCCGTAGCTCTGCGCGACCTGATGGATGCAGTACTTATAGACCTGCATATGGTCGGCCATGGTCGTCAGCGTGCCGAACTTGAGACCAAGTTCGTGCTGGGCGGAGGCAACTTCGTGATGATGCTTTTCGACGACAGCGCCCATCGACGCCATGGCCGCGAGCATTTCGCCACGCATGTCCTGCGCCGAATCCAGCGGCGGCACCGGGAAATAGCCGCCCTTGGTGCGGATGCGATGGCCGAGGTTTCCGCCTTCATAGGGCGTGTCCATGTTGGACGGCAGCTCGACGGAATCGAGCTGGAACCCCGTGTTGTAGGGATCTGCCTTGAAGCGCACGTCGTCGAACACGAAGAATTCGGCCTCGGGGCCGACGTAGATCGTGTCGCCGATGCCGGTCGACTTCAAATAGGCTTCGGCCTTCTTGGCGATGCCGCGCGGATCGCGGTTGTAGGGCTCGCCGGTGGAGGGCTCCAGAATGTCGCAGGTGATGACCATGGTGGACGCCGCGAAGAAGGGGTCCATGCAGGCCGATGTCGGGTCGGGCATGAGGGTCATGTCGGACTCGTTGATGGCCTTCCAGCCAGCAATCGAGGAGCCGTCGAACATCGTGCCTTCGGAGAACATCTCTTCGTCAACCAGCGTCTGGTCGAAGGTCACGTGCTGCCACTTGCCGCGCGGGTCGGTGAAACGCAGATCGACGTATTTGACGTCATTGTCCTTGATCGCCTTAAGGACGTCCTTGGCGGTCTTCATCGTGAGATCCCTCTCTTGGTAATCGGATAGAATCCGGCTTGTTCGTGCAAAGGGCCCGTCTCGCAGATGCGGGGCGGGCTTTCGCGAAAGCTGGTGACGGAAAATTCAGGCGACCTGAATGGTCAGATTGCGTCCGTGCCGGTCTCGCCGGTGCGGATGCGGATCGCGCCTTCAATATTGGAAACGAAAATCTTGCCGTCGCCGATGCGGCCGGTCTGGGCGGCCTTGCGGATCGCCTCGATGGCGCGTTCGACCATCTCGTCGCCGAGCACGATTTCGATTTTTACCTTGGGCAGGAAATCGACGACATATTCGGCGCCACGGTACAATTCCGTGTGGCCTTTCTGTCGGCCGAAACCCTTGGCCTCGGTCACGGTGATGCCCTGGAGACCTGCTTCCTGCAGTGCCTCTTTCACTTCATCCAGCTTGAACGGCTTGATGATCGCCTCGATCTTTTTCATGCGCGCTCGCAACTCCCCGCAGAGCCGACCGTCCCCGCTCCCGGAGCGGGAGCGCAGGCACGGCTCGAAACGGCGGGCTCATAGCACCTGACGTACCAACGCGCTATCGCGATGTTGGCCGGGAAGCTGGATGAGCCAACCAATTTTGCCAGTATAAAACGATATGGGAGCGGGCGTAATGCCTAAAATGATGACCTGGCGCGGCTCCAGCCCGGCTTTTTTGCTGATTCAGGGTTGGAATTGAACGAAAAGCACAGCTTTTTTACGAGCCCGCCCCGTTTTCCGGGGCGGGCGTGCTGCCAATTGCGCCGATGCGCGTCCGTTCAGATCACGGTGGCGCGGGGTTTCACGAGCCTTTCAGCCTCGAGCAGGCTGGTGACCACGGCGCCGACGCCGGTCGAAAGCTGCTGCAAGGAGACCTGCCGTCCGTTCTGGAAGCGCACGCCATCCCGATAAGCGCCGTGGTCGAGACGGATGAAAACCGCTTCCTCTATTTCGCGAAGGCCAAGCGCAGAGCGAATTTCGCGCGGGATATTTTCCAGCACGAGGGGCGTGTCATATTGCACGCAGACTGCCGTATTGCAGTCGCCCGGAGACGCAAGCCCGATGCTTCCGGAGGGGAAGCGGGTCGTGACGTAGCGTTCCGATTCGCGTGCGGGCCGCGATCCATACATTTCGAGCGAATAGTCACACATGGCCGGTGCTCCTGTGCGGACAGTTGGTCGGGTCCCCAGCCCGCCTCGCCAAGCAGACGCGCCTATCCAGCGCCGCTCCTCCAGCAACGAAAAAGGGGCGGCGCTGGTTGCGCCGCCCCTTTGCAAAAGTTTCAGTCTTGGCGTCAGTCGCCGGTCACGACGCGGGGCCCCTCGGGGGCGCCCCATTCGGCCCAGGAACCGTCATAGAGCGTACCTTCCTTGCGCCCCGTGACTGCGAGCGCCAGCGTGATGAGTGCCGCCGAGACGCCCGAACCGCAGGAAGTGATGACGGGCTTGCCCGGCTCGATCCCGGCAGCATCGAGTGCGGCGGTGAGCTCCTCGGCCGCTTTCAGGCGGCCATTGGCAATGAGGGTCGGGAAGGGGAGGTTCTTCGCGCCGGGCATGTGGCCCATGCGCAGGCCCGGACGCGGCTCGGGCGCGTCGCCACGGAAGCGTTCCGCCGGACGGGCATCGACCACCTGCGCGGAATGGTCGGCGAGCGCGCGCTCCACATCGGCCTGGCTTGCGACCACGCTGTGGTCGAGCCGTGCTGTGAAATGAGCGGCCGGGCGGAGCGTCTCGCCCTCTTCGAGCGGGCGGCCTTCGGCGAGCCATTTCGGCATGCCGCCATCCAGGATCATCACGTCGCGGGCGCCGAACGTGCGCAGCATCCACCAGATGCGCGCAGAGGAAAACAGGCCAAGTCCGTCATAGACCACGATCTGCGCGCCATCGCCGATGCCGAGCTTGCGCATGGAGCTGGCGAAGGCTGTCGGGGTGGGCAGCATATGAGGCAGGTCGGTGGCCTGCTCGGATACGGCGTCGAGATCAAAATAGACCGCGCCCGGAATATGCCCCGCGAGATATTCGGCGCGTGGGTCGCGCTGGTGGGCTGGCAGATACCAGGAGCCATCGACGATCACGAGGCCCGGTGCGCCCAGCCGTTCGGCCAGCCATTGGGTCGAGACAAAATGCGCGGCGGGGGTCTGTGCGTCGGCCATTGGGCCTCCCATAAGGCAATGTCAGGACAGCAACGCTCAGGTTAAGAAAGTCGCGCTGCATTCGCTGACAAATACGCACAATTTGCAACGGGAGCTCAAGACCATTTGTCTAAAAGGCGACAGATAGGCCGCTGGCGCGGCGCAAAGGTCAAACATCATGGCGCGCGGCGCACCCATCCTTCAGACGCTCTTCTTCCTCGGCTTTTTCGGCCTTGCTGCTTTCATGCTCATCCGCTTCGGGTGAGTTTGACGATCTTGCCGTCCTTGACGATTGCCGCGAGGTTCTTGTCGGGATCCTCCAGCAGACTGATATTTGCGATCGGATCGCCATCTACCAAGAGAAGATCGGCCAGCGCGCCCACCTTCACGATGCCAACCGCGCCTTCATAAGGTGTGCGCTGGCCAGACAACGCAAGCAAGGCGGCATTGTCGGCGGTGGCCATTTTCAGCACCTGCGCCGGTGTGTACCAGCGCACCATCTTGGTCAGTTGCGCCCCTTTAAGGGCTGCCGCCTTGGGATCGAACAATGTGTCGGTACCCCATCCGGTGCGAAGTCCGTATTTCTTTATCAGCCCATAGGCGCGATCGGTTCCAGCAAACATTTCGAGCTGTTTGCGCCGGTTTGGCGAGCCCTCTGGATAGGCGGAGGGGCGATCGTCGAGAAAAGGTTGCAGGCTCCACCAGATGTTTTTCTCCGCCATCAGCTCGACAGTGGACTCATCGAGCAGCTGGCCGTGTTCGATGCATGCCACCCCAGCTTCTACAGCCTGTCGCACGGCGCGCGGGGTATAGGCGTGCACCGTTACATAAGTCCCCCAATTTTGAGCGGCTTCCACGCCCGCGCGCAATTCCGGGACTGTATATTGGGTTACATCGAGCGGGTCATAGCTCGAGGCGACACCGCCCCCCGCCATCATTTTGATCTGCGATGCGCCAAGCGCCAATTGCTCTCGGGCGCGTTGGCGGACAAGGCTCGGGCTGTCGGCAATTGCCGCACCGCCGATGCGCTCGCTGTAGGTGAATTGATCATGTTGCGCGGGCAGATCGTTTGGCAGACGGAAATCGCCATGTCCGCCTGATTGCGAGATGAAAGCGCCCGCCGGCCAGATGCGCGGACCCGCGGTTAGCCCTTGATCGATCCCGCGCTTGAGGCCAAAGACCGGCCCGCCGAGATCGCGCACGCTGGTAAAGCCGCGCATAAGCGTGTCGGAGGCAGCTTTGACGGCTGCGACATTCAAATAGCCGATGTCGGAGGTCAGAATTGCGGCCTGCGGCAGGGTCTCGAACATCAGATGCACGTGGGCGTCAATAAGCCCGGGCATCAAAGTTCGTCCACGGCCTTCGATCCGGGTCAGGCTTATCTCGGCAGGCGACTGGATGGGAGCTGTCGAGATCGCGGCTATTATGTTTCCGATGACAAGAATGTTTGAGGGCGCGGTCAGCTGCTCCGAGCCGTCAAAAATGCGGACATTCTCGAACATGATGCCGGTCGGCTGTGCAGGTTGGGCCCGGGTTCCGGATATTGGCAAGCCGAGACTTGCGGCAGCCGCGCCGATCCCTGAAAGGAATCCCCGGCGGGAGAGGTCGGCGTTCACCCGCAGCGTGAAATCGCGCAGCCTTGGGTCGCAGCATGGGCATGGGCTCGGCTCGACGAGATGCTGGTACTTTCGCCCCACACGAACAGGCATATCTGCGCTCGGTTTTGATTGCACGAGCCAGTGTTGCATCGTTATGGCATTAACCAAGCGTAGCTTTACGAGTGTACGCTCCAGCTCAAACGAAATCGGGCGTGATCGCGGGGCCGTTTTCCAGCCAGCGCGGGACGGGGAGGTTCTTCTCGCGCAGGAAGGCGGGGTTGTAGAGTTTCGAGCCATAGCGCACGCCGCCGTCGCACAGGATCGTCACGATCACATGTCCCGGTCCCATCTCGCGGGCAAGGCGCATCGCGCCCGCAATGTTGATGCCTGCTGATCCGCCAAGCAACATGCCCTCATGTTCGGCGAGATCGAAGAGGACGGGCAGGGCCTCCTCGTCCGTGATCTGGAAGGCCATGTCGATTGGTGCATCTTCGAGATTGGCCGTGATGCGGCCCTGGCCGATGCCCTCGGTGATCGAGGAGCCCTCCGCCTTGAGCACGCCGTGCGCATAAAAATGATAGAGCGCCGCGCCCATCGGATCGGACAAGGCAATCTTGACTGTGGGCTTGCGCTCTTTCAGCGCCATGCCGACGCCAGCCAGCGTGCCACCTGTTCCGACAGCGCAGGTGAAGCCGTCGATGCGGCCAGCGGTTTGCGCGAAAATCTCCGGGCCAGTGGTCTCGTAATGGCCGCGCCGGTTGGCGATATTGTCGAACTGGTTCGCCCAGATTGCGCCCTGGGGGTGCTCGCCCGCCAGCCGCTGCGCCAGTCGGCCTGAAAGCTTCACATAATTATTGGGGTTGGAATAAGGGACGGCCGGCACTTCAATCAGCTCGGCTCCTTGCAGGCGGAGGAGATCTCTCTTCTCCTGAGACTGCGTGTCGGGGATGACGATCACGGTCCGGAAGCCGAGCGCATTGCCGACCATGGCCAGACCGATCCCAGTGTTGCCAGCCGTACCCTCCACAATGAGCCCGCCGGGTTTGAGCGCCCCGCTGGCCATGGCGTCGCGCACGATGGCGAGCGCCGCGCGGTCCTTCACGGACCCGCCCGGGTTCATGAATTCCGCCTTGCCGAGGATCGTGCAGCCGGTGGCCTCCGACGCGTGGCGAAGCTTGATCAGGGGGGTCTGGCCGATGGCGGCCAGAACGTCGGGCTGGGTCTGCATCAGATTTCTCTTGAAACGAGCGGCCTGTTCGGGATTTTCTGCGGTTTGGATCAGATGTTGTGAGTCTTTGTCTCACGGTCAAGTGATCCAGTCTTGAGAATGCCGCGTAACAGCCCGGACGACATCTATTCGGGCGATGAGCCAGACTTTATCGTAGGTCTGGCGACAGTGATCTTGGCAGGGATACGACGTGAAACGCGATATTCAGGGTTCCGAACTGACGGCGCAACCTGTGGACGCCTTGCTGGCGGCCTATAGCGCCGGGACGCTTGACCCCAGCCTGCATGCCCTTGTGGCATCCCATCTCGTGCTGAAGCCGGACTCGCGGCGCTTCGTCGCCTCGCTTGAAAGTCTGGCCGCCAGCGAATTGTCAGCGGTTGCGCCCGAGCCCATCAGCCGCCGCGACGAGAAGCTGGCCGCGATCTTCGACATGGCCCCCGTCTTGAGTGCGCCGACGCGCGCTCTGCCAGGCTCGTCCATTCTTCCCTCTCCCTTGCGCCATTATCTGGGTCAGGATCTTGAGGCCATCCGCTGGCGCACCAAGCTGCCTGGCGTGAAGGAATTCCGCATCGAGGACAAGGATCGGGGCGACGCCAGCCTGCTTTGGGTCCGCGCCGGTCGCCGCATGCCCTCGCATACGCATGAAGGCTCGGAAATCACGCTCGTGCTCAAGGGCGCGTTCTCCGACACCACCGGCCATTACGGTCGTGGCGATATTGCCATTGCCGAAGCCGATCTCGACCACAATCCGATCACCGATGCGGGCGAAGACTGCATCTGCTTTGCCGTGACCGACGCCCCTCTCCATCTCACAGGCACCTTTGGTCGTCTGGTCGAGCGTTTCTTTGGAGAGCGGCGCTGATCGCTTACCGCGCCAAGCCCAGCGACGGGCTTGCGCTGGTCAGCGGGGCAAGCTCCGGGATCGGTGCGGAAGTGGCGCGCCAGCTTGCTGCCAAGGGCTTCCGGGTCATTGCGGTTGCACGGCGTGCTGAGGCCTTGTCTGGCCTTGCCGATCAGGCTGCCTCTGCTGGCTCCACAATCATTCCCATGGTGGGCGATGTCACCGACCGCGCCGCCATGGAGGCGCTCGTGGCCTATGTCGAGGCGCACCATGGTCCGCTGGCGCTGGCTTTTCTCAACGTCGGCACGTTCTTTCCTGACAGTGACGCCGATTTTGGCGGCGATGGATTTCGCAAGACGTTTGCCACCAATGTCGAGGGGACGATCAATCTCATCGGCCCCTTGGTGCGCGCGATGAAGACGCGCGGGCGCGGCCAGATTGCAGTGAATGGCTCGGTAGCCGGCTATGGCGGCCTGCCGCGCGCGATTGCCTATTCCGCCTCGAAAGCCGCGCTCATCGCCATGTGTGAGGCACTGAAATTCGATCTCGACAAGCTTGGCATCAACCTTCAGCTGGTCTCGCCGGGCTTTGTGAAAACGCCGCTGACCGACCAGAATGATTTCCCCATGCCCTTCCTGATCTCCGTGGAAGAAGCGGGCGCGCGCATCATCGACGGGTTCGAGCGCGGTGGTTTCGAGATTGCCTTTCCGCGTCGCATGGCCTGGCTTCTCAAGGCCATCAACATGCTGCCCTACAGCGCCTATTTCTGGCTGGTTTCCAAGACCACCGGACGATAGGCGCTTCGCGCCACAGTCATTGGGCTTCGATCTGCGCGCGCAATTTTGCGTGCGCCTCTGCATCGAGCGGGAAGTTCCACATCAGCGCGATAGCTGCGAGCTTCAGGACAATCGGCAGACCCGCGTAGAGAACGGCCAGCATCAGGAGCCCGCTTTCTGCGCGCAGGCCTGCTGCCGGATCAAACCCTGCCAGGCTCAGCAGCGGGAAGGCGATCCCGACTGCCAGCGCGAGCGCGAGTTTTGTGGCAAGGCCCCAGGCCGCGAAATAAAGCCCGCTGCGCTGCTCGCCCGAGGCGGCGGTATCGACATCGATCACATCGGCCTGAATGGCAGGCGGCAGCATGAGATCTGCGCCGAGCGCAAAGCCCGTGCCGATACATACCAGCGCGAAGGCGCCAAGATCCCCGGGCCCGAGGAAAGTCGCGGGCAGAAAGAAACCGCAGGCGATCAACATCGCGATGCACCAGGCGCGATGTTTCGTCAGCCGTTGCGCGAGCCGCAACCACAGCGGCACGCCGGCTATGCCACACAGGAAATAGAGGACGAGCAAGGGCCCCGCCGCATCACCCGCGCCAAGCTTCTCGCTCACATAGAAAAGAAACAGGGTCGCGGGAAAGCCATTGGCAAAGCCGTTGAGCAGAAAGGCGAGGATGAGCCGCAGGAACGGCCTGTTCGCGCGCATATGGACAAGCCCGTCGCGCAGCGAGAGGCGCGCCACCGAGAGATCCACGGGCTCGGGCACGCGCGCGACGGCAATCAGCGCCGTCACCGGCAGGAGGGCCAGAACGCAGATGCCGAGTGCCAGAAGCACGGCGCGCTCGCCCGGAAAGCCTGCCAGCGGCACGAGAACTTGCGCAAACAACGCGAGCAGCGTGCCAATCAGCGCCGTGATCTCGCGCCAGCCTGCAATGCGGGCCCGCCCGGCATAGCTGGTCGAAAGCTCAGCGCCCCAGGCTGTGTAGGGCACGAGCGCTGCGGTCGAGGCCACCGAGACCACAATCCCCCAGAGCATCAGATAGAACACGCCCGCGCCTTGGGGCGGCGTGAAGACGAGGAAGGCGGCAAGGGCTGTCGGCAGACTTGCCAAGACAAACCACAGCCGACGCCGCCCAAAGCGCGGCCGCCACCTGTCGGCAAACAGGCCAACGAGCGGATCAGACAGCGCATCGACGAAGCGGACGGCGAGAAGTGCCTGTCCCACAGCGGCAATCGGAATGGCGAGCTCGCGCGCATAAAAGGAAGGTACGAGCACATAGAGCGGTAGCGTCAGGATGGCGAGCGGCAGCGCGGGCAGGGCATAGGCGGCCAGAATGGCGCGTGCCGTTTCGCGCTGCGTGCTCATGTCCTGGCAAAAACCATCTGGCGAACATCAATCGTGCCCGCGCGGAAGCCCGCCTCGCAATAGGCCAGATAATATTCCCAGAGGCGGCGGAATCGCTCGTCAAATCCCAGCGGGATCAATTGCGGCCACGCCTTGCGGAAACGGTCGCGCCATTGGCTGAGCGTCAATGCATAATCATGCCCAAAGACCAGCTCGCCGGAGAAGGACAGCCCATGTTTGGCGCCCATGTCGCGCATGATGGTTGGGGTGGGCAACATGCCGCCTGGAAAGACATAGCGGCGGATGAAATCAAGCTCGCGCTTGTAGGTCTGGAACAGGGATTCCTGAATCGTGATGACCTGCAGGCCAGCAATGCCGCCGGGCCGCAGCCGGTCGTGCAGTTGGCGGAAATAGATCGGCCAATATTCCTCGCCGACCGCCTCGAACATTTCAATTGAGGCGATGCGATCGAAAGTGCCCGTTTCATCGCGGTAATCGAGCATCTTGATGTTGACCAGCTCGCTCAGGCCCGCAGTCTTCATGCGCGCAGTGGCGAAATCAAATTGCTCCTGGCTGATCGTCAGGCCCGTCACGCGGCAGCCGATGTCGCGCGCGGCATATTCGGCAAAGCCGCCCCAGCCGCAGCCGATTTCGAGCACATGATGCTCGGGGCGCAGATCGATGTCGCGCGCGAGAGCGCGGTATTTTTCAGTCTGCGCGCTGGCGAGATCACCCGTGCCATCTGCAAAAAGTGCCGAGGAATAGGTCATCGTGCGGTCGAGCCAGGCCGAGTAGAATTGGTTGCCCAGATCGTAATGAGCATGAATGTTGCGGCGCGAACCCGACTTGGTGTTGCGGTTGAGCCAGTGATGCACGCGCTGGATGAAGCGCACGATCGGCTTGCCCTCAAGCAGCCGCTGGATGACGGGCTGGTTCACGCAGAACAATTCGAGGAACTGGGTGAGGTTGGGGCTCTCCCACTGACCTTTCAGAAAGGCTTCCGACAGGCCGACTTCTCCTCCCGAGGCAAGGTGGCGCGCGAAATCGAGATCATGGATGATCATCGCAGCTTCCGGCCCCGGCGCGCCGGCGTCGAAACGCAGGGCGCGGCCATCGGGCAGGTGCACATCGAGGCGACCGCGCTCCAGCATCAGCGCGAAATTGAAGGCCTGACGCACGGCGAAAGGATAGGAGTGCGCGACCTCGGCAATATTGGCGCGCGTCACGCATATGCAGTCTTTGGAAAGAGTGCTGGAGCTCGTCATCATGTTCATCGGCGGGCTTCCGGAAGGATGTCGGCACGGCGCTCGGGATAGCTTGCGGGCGCGGGCGGGGCAGGGCGGGTAACAAGGCGCATGCCTTTCACCCAGAGGCGCAAGGCCTCCCAGTGAATGGCGGCCACGATCTTGAGGGTGAGCAGGGGCATGCTGAAGAAGGTCGCGAGCAGATTGCCCGTGGTCGCCTCCAGACGCCGGCCTGTGAAGGTTGCGGAGAGGATCGGTCCCTGCGCATCGGTTTCGAGAATGCGCACGCGCAAGGTCTCGCCCGGGGGCTGCAGGCGGAAATGATAGCGCATGGTCATATCGAGGAAGGGCGAGACATAGAAAAGCTTGTCGCGGTCTTGCCGCACACCGGCCTCATTGGCCTCCCCCGCCTCGATGGGCGCGACATAGGAATGGCTCTGGCCGAATGTGTTGCGCACTTCGTAGACAAGCGCCGCAAGCTGACCGTCTACATCATAACAATAATAGATCGAGAGCGGATTGAAGACGAGCCCCAGCACGCGCGGATAGCAGAACAGCAGCACGCGCCCGCCCGCAATCGACACGCCCGCATTGGCTAGCAGCCCGTCGATATAGGCGCGCAGCGGCGCGCCATCGCGCGGGCCATGATCGCGCTCGCTGAACGACAGGAGATTCCACTTCTCGACTGAAAAGACCGGCGAGAGGCGCGCAAGCTCGTCCAGCCGGCCGATATCGACCAGCAGCGAAAAGACACGATAGGTGAAACGATGCGCGACCGGCTTCATCCGCGCATGCATGACCGTGCCGCGGTAAAGCGCGGCGCAGGCTGGATCAGGCACGGACACGGGCTGTGCATTCAAGGTACGAGTTCCTCGGCCGCGTTTGGCGATGCTTGCGCGGCGATGGGTGAGTGTAGAATAGCGGGTGCGCTTCTGTCTTCCCCACGCATTTGCGCCCATGGAGCCGGGCAGCCAAGCCGTGCTGCAACTGAAATGCCGGACGACAAGCCATCCTCATGGAAGCCATGGCCTGTCCAGGCGCCTGCAAACCAGGTGCGACGCACGCCCTGAATTTCGTGCAGGCGGCGCTTGGCCTCCAGGGCCGGCATGTCGAATTGCGGATGATCGTAGCTGAAGCGGCCGAAGGTGAGTTCGGGACGCGGCTCAAACGGCGGGTTCAGCGTAACAAACAGCGGCTTTGACTCGTCGATCGCCTGCAGGCGGTTCATCCAATAAGAGACCGCGCAGGCGCGCTCATCCGCATCGCCCTCGCGCAGGAAGTTCCATGCTGCCCAGGCGGCTTTGCGCTTTGGCATGAGCGCCGTGTCGCGATGCAGCCAGACATCGTTGGGTGCGTAAGTGCAGGCAGACAGGATCTCGCGCTCTTCCACGCTTGCATCCGCCAGCACCGCCAGAGAATCCGGTGCATGGGCCGCGAGCACGACGTGATCGTAACGCTCTGTGTTACCCATCGTGTCCGAAACGTTCACGCCCTCGTCATCGCGCGTGATGGCGCTCACACCGCAGCCGATGCGCAAAGAGGGGCCAAACAGTTCCGCCAGCTTTTGCACATAGGAGCGGCTGCCCCCGGTCACAGTGCGCCAGCGCGGACGGTCCCATTGCAGCAGGCAATGATTGTCGAAAAACTCGATGAAGCTCGAGGCCGGGAATTCGAGCATTTTTTTCGGCGAGGTCGACCAGATCGCAGCGCCCATCGGCACGAGATAATCCCGACGGAGCCGATCCGAGAATCCATGCCGCGCGAGATAAGCGGCCAGCGAGCCCTCGCCGATCGTTCCCCGTCGCGCATCGCCGATTGCCTGTTTCTGGAATCGGCCGATTTCGAGCAGCAGCAGGAGAAAAGACGGCGAGACGATATTGCGCCGCTGCGCAAAAAGCGCGTTGAGCACGCCCTTGCCATCCTGCCCGCACCATTCGAAACGACCCCGATCCGCCGAAACCGAAAAGCTCATGTCGGAGAGCTGGGTCTGCACACCGAGATAAGCGAACATGGCGGTGAGGTTGGGGTAGTTCTTCTCGTTATAGACGATGAAGCCCGTATCGACCGCAATGCGCGCGCCATCGTAATCGATGTCGACGGTTGCCGAATGGCCGCCGGGGCGCTGGTCGCGCTCATAGAGCACGATCTCATGGGCATTGCTCGCCTGCGACAATGCGAGTGCTGCCGCATGGCCGGCAATGCCTGTCCCGACGATGGCGATTTTCATGTTCTGGTCTTTCGAATCTGGGGCAGGTTAGCGGCGACTAAGCCATATCTGTTTTCGTCGTCGCAAGCGCCGCCAGCGCACGGTCGCGTGCGCGACCATGATCGACCATCGGATGCGGGTAGTTTTTCCCCAGCACAATGCCCGCACGGCGCAGGGCTTCATCGGGTGCGGCCCAGGGTTCGTGGATCCAGGTATCGGGAAGTTTTTCAAGCTCCGATACATACTTACGTACGTAAGTCCCATGCGGATCGAACTTTTTTCCCTGCAGGACGGGATTGAAGATCCGGAAATAGGGCGCAGCATCTGCCCCCGAACCCGCCACCCATTGCCAGCTGGCCGGATTGTTGGCCGGATCAGCATCGCACAGCGTGTCCCAGAACCAGTCTTCCCCCAATCGCCAATCGGCGAGCAGATCCTTCACGAGGAAGGAGGCTGTGATCATGCGCACGCGATTGTGCATCGTGCCCGTCTTCCAGAGTTCGCGCATGCCCGCATCCACAATCGGATAGCCGGTGCGCCCCTGCTGCCAGGCGCGCAGTTCCGAGGCCTCGGGCGTGCGCCAGGGGAAGGCGTCGAATTTTGGCTGGAAGTTGCGGCTCTGCAGATGGGGGACGTGGTAGAGCAGATGATAGGCAAATTCGCGCCAGCCGATTTCTGCAAGAAACTTTTCAGCGTCGCGCGACGGCACGCCCAGTGCCTGTTCGGCATGGCGCGTTGCCTGGAAAATCTGGCGCGGCGAGATTTCACCAAATCGCAGATGGGGCGACAGATTGGATGTGCTTGGCTCATCGGGCCGGTCGCGCATCGAAGCGTAGCGATGTGCGCGCGTTTCCAGAAATGCCGATAGCCGCTCCTGTGCGCCTGCTTCGCCTGGTCGCCAAAGCGCGTTCAAACCGCCAGCCCAGTCCGGCGTCGTGGGGAGAAGCTGCAAGGCCTCGAGCGTGATGCGGGCAGGGGCGTCTGCGGGCCATTCGGCGGCGGCAAGGCGCGAGGGCGCGGGCAGCGGGCTGGCGGGCTCGGGCCGCGCGCAGGCCGTGCGCCAAAAGGGGGAATAGACGCGATAATAATCGCCGCCCTTGGTCTGGATCTCCCAAGGCTCATGCAGCAATTGGCCGTTGAAGCTGCGAACGCCGATTTCGGCGCCAGACAATTCCGCCTTGGCCGCACGATCCACCGCGATCTCGGCCGCGCCATAGCGGCGTGTCCAGAAAACAGCCTCGACCTGTGCGGTCTTGGCGACATCCATCAGAAGCGGAGCGGCGGGGCCGCGCAGAATATCGAGCCGGCTGCCGATTCGGGCGAGCGAGGTTGCAAGCGCAGCAAGCGAATGATGCAGCCACCAGCGCGATGCCCCACCCAGCGGACGCAGGCCGGGGCTCTCTTCATCAAGCACATAGATGCAAAGAACTGGAGCGCCACTCGCGATGGCGGCACTCAATGCGGGCTGATCGGACAGGCGCAAATCGTCGCGAAACCATACGAGCGCGGGACGTGACGGCGGTGATGACATGATGCTGCTGACACTTCCTCTAAAGTCCGAGAGATACGGTCGAAGACCGGCGCCGGATTTCAGGCTCTGTCAGTGAAGAGATTTTTCCGGGGTCATCGTCAAGCTTGCATCATGGTCGAGCTCGACTGACGGGGACGATTGGAGGCCTCGGAGGGAATCGAACCCCCGTACAAGGATTTGCAGTCCTTTACATAACCACTCTGACACGAGGCCTCTTGCGTGGCTTCTACCGTCGGGAGGCCGATGATGCAAGGCTTGGCGACAAGAAAAACGCCACGCAATGTCGCGTCGCGCTCGTCAGCTCATGGCGCATGTGTGGAGGCGTCAGCATATTTATCCACAGACCGGCGTCTTGTGTCCGGCGACTGTTGTTGTGGCGTTTTTGCGAGCGCGGAGGCGAGCTCACAGAGCGCGGCGTCGGGCAGGGATGGATCGGCATTTTATCGGTGCGAAGCGAGAAAGTCGTGCTCAAGCGTCTTTTCCGCTTTGCAATGTCGGATCAGCTTGCTATACGCCCCTTCGTCGCTCCGGCGACACGGTCCCCGATAGCTCAGCTGGTAGAGCATTCGACTGTTAATCGAATTGTCGCAGGTTCGAGCCCTGCTCGGGGAGCCATTCTCTTCATCCAGAAACATCGACAAAATCCGTGCTTTCAGGCGTGGATATGTCTGTCTTTGTCATGAGGCGGATCTGGGTAATTTCCTTCCATATCAATGTCTTGTCCTTGGCATGATGATTGCTGGCACATTGTTTCAGACGTTGTGCGTCATCGATCATGCGAGGGATAAAAGCTATGCCGTCGGTTTTGATTGAGCTTTGCGATGGCAGGACAGGAGCAGCGATGCCGTCGTCTTGCGCGCGTTGCGGCCGGTCCGGTCAGGCGCAGCCATGAAGCTGTTCACCGTGGGGCCGACGGAGCCACATCCTGTCGCTTTCGCGACCTCCGCAGAGCGGCTTCCCTATTTTCGGACTGGCGAGTTCTCTGACCTCGTGCTTGGTCTCGAGCGTGATTACCTCTCGCTGATGCGCGCGCCGCAGGGCAGCCGTGCGGTCTTTCTGACCTGTTCGGGCACGGGCGCCATGGAATCATCCATCGCCGCCCTGTTTGGTCCAACAGACCGTGTGCTCGTCTTCGTGTCGGGTGCTTTCGGACAACGGATCGTTGAGATTTGCCAGTCCCGCGCCATCCCTCATGACGTGATCCATATTCCGGCTGGCAGAAGCGTCTCTGCGGCTGATCTTCCCGCTGCGAAGGCCGGTGATTATGCGGGTGTTCTGCTGACGTCGCACGAAACCTCGACGGGTGTGCTGCACGATACAAAGCTTGTCGGCGCATTCGCGCACAGCATCGGCGCTGTGATGGTTTCGGATGGCATCAGCACCTTTCTCGCCGATCCCTATCCAATGGATGAATTCGAGATCGACGTGGCGATCACCAGCAGCCACAAGGCGCTGGGGCTTCACCCCGGGATGGCTTTTGTCTGCCTCTCGCCTCTGGCCCTTGCCAAGGTCGCGACGGGTTCGGCCGGGCCTCAGCCTTATTATCTCGATCTCCGCCGTCATCTGACCGACGGCCTGCGCGGGCAATCGCCCTGGACGCCGGCCATCGCTGCGCTGCTGCAGATGAGGCTCCAGCTCGACCGGATTGCGGCCGCAGGACTTTATGGCGAGATTGCACGCTCGCAAGGTCTGGCGCGTCACTTGCGTGCGGGCCTTGAGGGCCTGCCGCTCGAAATCACGACGATGGACCTGTCGAATTGCCTGACGCCCCTGCGCATGGCGGGGCCGCAATCTGCAGGCGATCTTTACGCCTATCTGATGCAGCACCATGACATAGCGATCCAGCCGACCGGCGGACCGCATGCGCAGACACATTTCCGTATCGGTCACATCGGCAACCTGACGCTTCAGGACAATGACGAGCTGATTGCAGGCTTGCGCGCCTTCTTCGGCATGACCGATTCAAATTCCGAACGCGTGGATGCAAGTGTTTGAGTTTCGCCCGAAACAACGCGACTGATGATCAAGGGAGACTGCTGTGATCGGCAACAAGACGGTTGTGTACACGTCGGGCACGTTCGACATGCTGCATATCAATCACCTCCGCATTCTCGAATACGCACGCGGGCTCGGAGATATTCTGATTGTCGGCGTCAATACCGATGAATTGGTGATCGAGCACAAGTCCGAGCCGATTGTTCCCTTCGAAGAAAGAATCGCGCTCGTGCGTGCCGTGAAGGGCCCCGATATTGTCATCCCGCAACATTCTCTGGTCCATTCCGACAAGGTCGAGAAGTTGCAGTTCGATATTTTCGTCGTCGGCGACGATTGGTATGGAAAATACGATTATCTGCGCGACCAGGGCGTGACCGTTATCTATTTCCCCTATGGTCGTGGGGCGAGCAGCACGGCTCTCAAGACGCGCGTGGTCGACCGCTATCAGGTCTTGCAGCAGAAAGCCGACACGCATTTCTCTCTTGAAACGAAGACAAGCTGATGACGATGAGCGACAATCAACGGTCCGACCAATGGCATGAAATCTGGGCGCGGAAATTCGCGCGCCGCGATGTGCCGCTTCATCATCTCGATGGCTTCGATCTTCTCAGTGAGGAGCAATGGTCTGCACTTGTGCATTGCTTCAAGAAGCTCGTCGCCCCCGTTGAGGGAAAAGATATGATGGAGGTCGGGTGCGGCGCCGGCGCGTTCCTGCAATATTTCACAGACGCGCGTTCGCTCTCAGGCATCGATTACATTGAGGATGCGATCGAGACCATCAACAAGCATATTGAGGGTGACTTTCGCTGCGCGGCTGCGGACATTCTGCCCTTCGCCGACGCGTCTTGCGATATAGCCCTGTCTTTCGGCGTCTTCTTCTATTTCGACGATCTCGACTACGCCAGCCGTGCGCTGGACCAGATGCTGCGATGCCTGCGGCCGGATGGCTCCATCTTTCTTTTCGATGTGAATGATGCCGCAAAGAAAGCGCTCTACGAGCATGTCCGCAGCCTCGAAAATCGCGGCAAGATTGAGCAGAGCAGCACGAAGACGACACATCTTTTCTATCCGAAAGAGTTTTTCATCGATTATGCCAACTCCAGGAATCTGGATGTCGAAATTGTCGATGAGGACACGTTGGACATCCCGTTCCATTCAGGCGTTCAGTATCGCTATTATGTTAAACTCAGCCCTCGTGGATGAGACGCTCGACACAATTCCTGTCGCGCATGAAAACAAAGTCCCGGGTCGCCCTTGCGGCAGCCGCAGCAAGGAACTGAACGCATGAACGTCAAAGGGACGACCTATCTCAATTTGAAAAAGATCGGCGCCTACCTTGAGGCTGGTGATGATGCGAAGCTGATCGAGTCTATTGAGGCCATGGGACTCGAACAGCTTTTTGATCGGGAGATGCTGCTTCTGGCCCGCACATTGGGTCAATCGCCCGTTGTCATCTTGATCGCGACGTTGATGGTCGAAAATGGCCATGGTGGAGATGGCGCCGTGCGTCTTCTGGGCGCTTATCAGTCGGTTCTGGAAAAGAAGATAAAGCCGGTACTGGCCGAGCGCGGGTCGTTCGACCTCACGACGCAAACCGTGGGTGCCCTTATCACGAAAGTGATCCCCGACGATTTCCCGGTCATTCGGCGCAACCCCAACTCGGTCGAATGGATCGAGAACATTGAGCTTGCGCTGGATTTCAAGCGCCCGGAATTAGCTCTCGCGCTCGTGCGCAAGTTTGTAGCCCGTTGCAAGAAGGTGACGAGCCTTCGCACCGCCATGCTGCGGCTGTCGCAGCGGCACGATCTCATGCCCGGTTTTGTCGATTGGTCGTCCTTTGGCGATTGCTATCTCGCCCTCGAAGCGGCGCACCGACCGTTTACGACGCCCGATTTCCAGGATGATCTCTATCTTTTCATCGCGTCGGCCATGCAGAAAGCCGGGCGACTTACTGATGCGATTGCCTATTGCGACATGGTTCGGCCCGGGCGTTTTCGGCAGAAGGCTGATCTCATCCTGTCCAAGGCCTATTGCATGGCTGGCGACTACGAAAAATCGATCCAGAAAATTGACAGTTTCCTTGCCGGCGTTTGCGAGCTGAGCAATCAGGTCAAGAGTACGGAGCTCGTTGAGGAGGCTGTTCCAGTCGCCAAAAACGTCGAAGAGATCGCCGACTTCGATGGCGACGGCGCACGGCTCGCATTGTCCGATCTTCAGGAAACACTGGCTCCGCTGGGCCTCAGACCCTTCCTCGTGTTTGGCACCTTGCTCGGCTATGTACGCAATGGTGGCTTCCTGTCGCACGACAAGGATATCGATGTCGGCGTTGTCGGCTGGACTGAACAATTCGATATGGTTCAGGCCCTCCAGACGAGCGGAAAGTTTCAATTCGGCACGCAGTCCTTGCGCGGGAAAGGGGCTTACATCATCCCCATCGTGCATCGTGAGTCAGAAATCACGATCGATATTTTCCTCTTCCATGACGAGGGTGATCGTTTCCTCACGGGCATCAATTCGAGCTGGGGTTACACGCAGCTGTTCGGTTATTCGCGGTTTGAGCTCAATACCGTGGAATTTCTCGGGATGAATGTTCAGGTTCCCGACAACATTGAACAGAATCTCGAAGAGACATACGGAAACTGGCGGGTTCCCGATAAATATTGGCTCGATATTGAATGCCCCGCAGTCCTCGATCCGGGCGGCATTATTCATATGCTTGTGTGCCGCTTGACGATGATGGCCGCTGTCATCGAGGTGAAGCCGGTGACTTTGCGCCGCTCGGTCAAGGTCATTTCGGAAATTCCAGGAGCAGTTTGTCCGCTCGATCCTGATCTGGAGGCCCGTCTCATTGCCATGTGCGATGCCCAGATCGCAGGATCCTCCTCGATGGATTTCAAGGGCGGTCCGACCCGCTGCTGAATGGTCTGGCGCAGGCGGGGAATCAAACCCTGCCTGCGAAACTGATGCTCACGCCGCGCGTGAGCCCGGCGTGTCGAGGAAGGGTGTATCCGCCTTTTCCTCGATCCCCTCAAGCGGGGCCTTGAGCCGCCACGTCACGCCCTCTGCCTCGAAGGCATAGGCCACCTCGCCGCAAAGCGCACGCGCGGTCATTTCCGCGATCACGATATGGCCAAAGCCGCGGCGGCCGGGCTGGCTGACGGGCGGGCCGCCACATTCGCGCCAGTGCATTTCGAACATGGCTTCCCCGGCCATGATTTGCGTGTCCCACGCCACTTCAATGCGTCCGGCATGAGACGACAGGGCGCCATATTTCACGGCATTGGTCATCAGCTCGTAGAGTCCCATGCCAATCGCCTGGGCCGCGCGCGGGGAGAGATTGATGTCCTCTCCCGAGGTCACGATCTGCCCGCCGGCCAGATCGTGGAACTGGCTGAACTGGGATTGAATGAGACCGTTCAGCGAGGCGCCGCGCCAATTGCTGTCGACCAGCAGATCATGCGCGCTCGAAAGGGCAACGAGGCGATTGTTGAAGCGGTCGCGGAAATCCTCCCACCCGCTGCCGGTGCGTGCAATCTGGCCGGCGATGGAGCGGATCACGGTGAGCAGGTTCTTGGTGCGATGATTCAATTCGCGCATGACGAAAATCTGCTGCGCCTCTCGTTCGCGCCGCTCCGTCAGGTCGAGCACGAAACAGGTCCAGATGAAGGGGTCTCGATCATAGACCGTCGCGCCGATGAGCACGGGGACCGTCTGGCTTTCGCCCAGCACGATTTCGGTCTCGAAGGGTGCGCATCTGCCCTGTTCGCGCAATTGCCCGTTCACCTCCGGCTCGTCGGTGAGGGCAATGCCGTCCTTGCCGATCCAGACAAAGCCATGCGTTTCGAAATCCTCGCGGCTCAATCCGATCATTTTCAGGAAGGCGTCATTGGCTTCCAGAATGCCCGCCTCCGAACAGGTCACGACGCCAAAGACATTGGCATCCATCATCCGCGTCATGCGCAGGTTGGCTTCGGTCTTTGCGGTGAGATTTGCGCCCTCGACCGCAAGGCGGGCATGGGCTTTCTGCTCGCGGCGGCTTGCCTCTGCGGTGCGCCAGGTCAGGATGAGCATGAAGGTCGTGCTGGTGAGCCAAAGCAGCCCATAGGGCAGAATACGCATGATCCATTGCATCTGTACGCCGGCAAGCGAGCGTCCGTGCAGGAGATAGACCGGATAATCGCCAATCCGACGGATGATGTAGATCGTGTCGGGGCGACCACGCCAGCCAGGCACGCGCATCGTCAGGTTGAGGTCGCCAGCCGAGCGCAAGGTGGCTGTAATCCGCTCTTCGACACGTGCTGTGCGCGGGTCGCTCTGCCAGCGCGAACGCGCCAGCACTTCGCCATCCCGGCGCAGGAGGGACACGATATCGCCCGGCTCATGCCGGAGGGAGTCGTAAAAGGCCTCGAAGAATGACGCCCTGAACATGGACACGACCAAGCCGTTGGTCGGGCCATCGCTGCCTGAAAGCGGCCGCGCCAGCGCGAACCCTCGCGCGTGACCGGAAGGCATTGGCATGGTCGGGCCAACGAAGATCTTGCCCTTCTGCTTGAGGAGATCTGCCTGATAGGCGGGGTCGAGGAGGCCTTGGGGCGCATCATCACGATTGAAACTGGCTGGTCCGAGCCGGTTCTGCGGGTCGATGAGTGCGAGCCCGCTCAAGGGCAGGGCGCTGTTTTTCAACGCCCGGGCAAAAGCCCCGATCGCGGCATGTTGTTCGAGGATCGCCTCCCACGTCAATCCGGCTACGCGCTGGTCGAGGGCGCTCAGCAGGGCTTCATGGGTTTCGAAGGAGCGCACCGCATGTTCATGCAGCATGTCGGTCATGCGCTCGAGCGCGAGGATTGATTCTTCCTCAGTGGCGTTCCAGGCCGAACTTGCCCCGACGGCAAAGAAGGCGAGCGGCACGAGAATGGCGCAGGCCAGCAGGACGAGAAAACCGGCCTGCCGCCGGGGTGTGATCCCGTCTTCCAGATCCTCCCGGTATAAAGCGGGTCTGTCTGCCTGTTGCTGCACGAAGGTCTCCCGCATCGCCCGAAAGGGCGGCGCATGGCGCTATCATTCGTGCAAGATGCTGCAGGTCAAGTCATTGCGAAATTTTTATATGTCTCTCTGCTGCAGGAGTTTTTGATGATTTTAAAATCTAAAAACGATCTCATCGGGATTATAAATTTTTATCAGTGAGATGGATTGAATTATAGGATTCTCTTACGAGATCTTTCCCGTATTTGCGTTCCAGCCGCCTGATGGTGAAATGCCCCTGCGCGAGGGTCTGGAAATGCTCCATGAACGCATAGTTCACCGCTGCGCCACCGGCCGCGCCCAGAAAAGGGATCGCCTGAGCGGCAAATTTCTGGCTGACGACAAGGCCAAAGCGCGCCGCGATCTGGGTCAGAAACCGCATGAGGACGGGCGCGGCTTCATCGGCCGCAGCGGTTGCGGCCATAAAGCGCGTGGCCTCTGAAATGCTGCGGGCTAGAAAAGCGCGCATCGCGAAATAGCTCGAATCCATGAAATCATCTTCGGGGGAGTGGCTGCCCAGCGCGAACACCTGCATGCAAGCCAGGGCCGCTTCGGGTTGGGAGAGATCCTCGCCCTCCGCGCGCGCAATATCGGCAATGGCGCGCAACAGCAGGACGGTTGAGAGTGGCAGTTCCACTGGCAGGCTGGCGAGGCCAAAAGCCCCGCCCGCAGCGCCGGCAGCGGTTGCGAGCGCCCGGTGCATCCGCGCGGAGGAGGGATGATGTTCTCTCCCGTGCAAGCTGCGCAGCGCCGCCCGCATCGCTGCCTGCAAGGCGTGCGCAGTCGCCCGGCCTGCGAGCCTGCGGATGCGCGCCGGAATGAAAGCCCCTGCTGTTTCGATCTTGCGGCCGATCATGCCGGTCAGGCGCGTGGCGAAGGTGAGACGCTCCAGCTGCCGCCAGGCTGTTTCAAGCGCTTGCAGATCCTCTGGCGCCCAGCCCTGCTGCGTTGCTGTCAGGTCCGGCACGTCGAGACTCTTCGTTGTCAGCGGCATTGCATGGCTCATGTGATCGGGGTCCGGCCTACCTGAGGTTGAAAATTATTTTTTCCGCCGCGTGCGGGATTAACCATGGCAGTGGCGCTTTCGTTGCCATGCGTGCCGCTGTTTTGACGCAGGGAAAGCTCTGCGGCAGAGGGGTTATCGCCCGGCTTCCGCTAGGTTAAGTATCGACCTAGTTGTGGTTAAAGTCCGGGTAATAATGAATCCCATCAACTAAAATCCGGAGCTTTTTCTTACCTCATCTGCAAAACGCCCCGGTGCATTGTCGGCCTCGCAGACGGAGTTGGCCGATGTTGCGTTTTTGTTTGAGAAGTCTCGGGGTGCTGGCAATTGTGGCCTGCAGCTTATTTGCGTTTCAGGCGCCCTCGCGCGCGGGGCAGAATGGCGCTTTCATCCGGGTCGGGCTGCCGACGCTCACACCTTTCGGCTGGGCTGACTTCTGCCTGCGTTATGAGGATGAGTGCCAGGGAGGCGCATTGGCGCCCGTCGATCTTGCGGCCACGCCCGCCAACATGAAGCTCGTCGACAGGATTAACCGGCTCGTCAATCACACGATCGCGCCCATCTCCGACATGGATCATTGGCAGGTTGTCGACCGCTGGGACTATCCCGCCGACGGCGCGGGCGATTGCGAGGATTACGTGCTCTACAAGCGCAGGCTTCTCATCCAGGCGGGCCTGCCGCGTCAGGCGCTGCTGGTGACAATTGTGCGCGACGAGGCGGGTGACGGGCACGCGGTTCTGACCGTGAAGACGACGCAGGGCGAGTTCATTCTCGATAATATGACTGAAGACATGTTGCCGTTTGCACAGACGCCCTATCGCTTCATCAAGCGCCAGTCGCAGGAAGATCCCAATATCTGGGTCGGGATCGGTGCAACGCCAGCCGGCCCGCAGATGGTGTCGCGCTGACCCCGGGCCGGGCAGGGGACTTGTCTTTCGCCCACATCGGGTTTTTGATGGGCTATTGCTCACGAAAGGCATTTCCCGATGATCGATTTCTTGCGTCCTCTGCTGGCTTCCAGCTTCATCGCAGTCTTGTCCCTGCCAGGCCTCGCTCTGGCGCAGGATGCCTCCATGAAAGTGTGCGGCGAGAAATGGCAGGCCGCCAAGGCCGCCGGCACGACGGGTGGCACAACCTGGCCCAAGTTTCTCGCTGATTGCCGCGCGACCGCATCCAGCACCCCGACTGCGCCTGCTGCGCCGGCAAAGGTAGCGGCTCCGCCCGCTCCCGCCAGCGAGACCATGGCAAAGGGCAAACTCGTGTTCCCGAGCGCTGTGCCTGCAAAATTCGCCGATCTCACCCCGGCGCGCGCCCGCCAGAAGGCGTGCAGCGAGCAATATCAGGCCAACAAGGCCACCGATTCAAATGGCGGCCTGCGTTGGCTTGAGAAGGGCGGCGGCTATTGGAGCCAATGCAACCGCAAGCTGAAGGGCTGAACCGGTCAACACGACCTTTGGCCAGCGGCCATTCCGAGCGTGGACATCGCCTGTGGCGATGCCTATAAGCTCTCGCCATCGAGCCCGTATGCGCGCGGTGGCGATCGCCGCGCCTGACGCTGACAGCCGGAGCGCCCATGTCCAATGATTTCGCCAGCCAGCGCCAGACGATGGTGGACTGCCAGATCCGCACCTTCGATGTGACGGATCAGGAGGTCATCTCCCGTTTCCTCGATGTGCCGCGCGAGACCTTCGTGCCCGGCCCGATGCAGGCTCTGGCCTATTCCGACGCGCCGCTCGATCTCCATACCATCGAGGGCGAGACCCGCTGCCTTCTCGCGCCAATGGTTCTCGCCCGCATGATTCAGGGCGCGGAGGTGCGCGCCAGCGACCGTGTGCTCGATATTGCCGGAGGCGCAGGCTATTCGGCGGCACTGCTTGCCGGGCTTGCCGGGGAGGTGGTTGCGCTCGAATCGATTCCCTCGCTGTCCTTTGCGGCAGCCGCTCATCTTGCCGGTTTGGGGTTGCCGGCGACGGCCGTCTGCGGACCGCTCGATGCCAGCGAGGGCGTAACCGGGACTTTCGACCTGATCCTCGTGAACGGCGCTGTGGAAGAGGGGCTCGAGCCGCTGCTCGCCAGGCTTTCGCTCGGCGGACGGATCATCGCCATTCTCAGGAGCCCCGGCGACCCGACCGGCAAGGCCGGAAAAGCCATGCGCTTTGAGAGCGTTGCCGGCGAGCTCAGCAGCCGCGTGTTGTTCGATGCGGCAGCGCCTGTGCTTGGCGCATTTGCCCGCACACCTGTTTTTGCCTTTTAATTCATTTGTAACCCGGAGTGTCGCATTTTTGCGCCACTTCGTGGTTTTCAATGCAATCTCTGTCGCTTAGCAGGGGACAGCTTGGGAAGGCGGGGTATTATACTCCGAGCGGGCGC
The DNA here is from genome assembly GCA_947370975.1 of Beijerinckiaceae bacterium. GTDB lineage: Bacteria > Pseudomonadota > Alphaproteobacteria > Rhizobiales > Beijerinckiaceae > Terripilifer. Next base: position 119,577 of record CANBNG010000004.1, on the reverse strand, counting down.
GGATTTTTGTGATTCCGGCGTCGCTCGTGGTTAATAAGGTACTTCTGGTTTCGATTCGAGGTTTCAAATGGTTTGTCGCGATGCGTCTAGTCCGGCTACCGCCAGTGCTTCCTTGCGCGCTGGCCTCTTTTGCCGCGTCGCATCGCTGGCTGCCCTGACTGCTTGCGGGATTGCACTTGCAACGCCGCTCTCGGCCGAGACCATTTCCGGGGCGCTGGCCCGCGCCTATGGCTTCAACCCCGATCTCAACCAGCAGCGCGCCGCGGGCCGCGCCACAGACGAGAACCTGCCGACCGCGCTCTCGGGCTACCGTCCGACCATTACCGCGACGAGCGACATCGGCCGTGTCTGGCAGGAGAGTAATACGGCGACCAATGTATCGTCGCGCGCAGCAGCTTCGCCGCGCGGCTCCGGCCTGTCGATCACCCAGAACATCTGGAACGGCAACCGCACCGCCAATGGCGTGAGCCGCGCCGAGTCGCAGATCCTGACCGCCCGGGAGCAGATCCGCCAGAGCGAGCAGAACATTCTGGCGAACGCCGCCACTTCCTACATGAACGTGTTGCGCGATACGGCGACGCTGAGCCTGCGCCGCAACAACGTGGACGTTCTCGAGCAGCAGCTGCGCCAGACGCGCGATCGTTTCCAGGTTGGCGAAGTCACCCGCACCGACGTTGCGCAGGCCGAGGCGAGCCTTGCCCAGGGTCAGGCTGATGCTTTCGCCGCGCAGTCGAACCTGCAGACCAGCATTGCCAATTTCCGCCAATATGTCGGCATCGAGCCGCGCGACCTGCAGCCTGCGCGTCCGCTTGAAAAGCTGGTGCCACGCACGCTCGACAATGCCATTGCCCTGTCCGAGATGGAAAATCCGTCCATTCAGGCGGCGCGGCACAATGTCGATTCTGCTGCCCTGAACGTGAAGATCATCGAAGGTCAGCTCTACCCCTCGTTGGGCGTCACGGGTGCGGTGGCGCGCCGTTACGATCCCATCAATCAGCCGGGCTCCAATTCTTTCCAGGCTTCTGTGGTTGGTTCACTCTCCGTGCCCATCTATGAAGGCGGCGCGGTTTATGCTGCCGTGCGCCAGGCCAAGGAAATTCTCGGTCAGGCCCAGTTGCAGGCCGATCTCCAGCGCGAGCAGATCCGCGCTCTGGTGGTTTCCTCCTGGGGTGTCTGGTCCAACTCCCGCGCGGTGATCGACGCTTCTCAGGCGCAGGTGCGCGCCGCAGAGATCGCCCTCAACGGCGTGCGCGAAGAGGCCAAGGTCGGCCAGCGCACCACGCTCGATGTGCTCAATGCCCAGCAGGCCCTGCTGAACGCCCGCGTGCAGCTGGTCTCCGCCCAGCGCGACCGTGTGGTCAGCTCCTATGTCCTGCTCGCATCGGTCGGCAAGCTGTCTGCTTCGACGCTTGGTCTGCAGGTTGTCGCCTATGACCCGACAGTCCATTTCGATCAGGTCAAGGGCAAGTGGATCGGAACCGGCACGCCTGACGGTCGCTGAGCTTTTGCCTTGGTTCTGTCCACAAGTGCTCGCGCGCTGTGACTTGCCCTAGACTTGCGAGACGTTCAAAGTAGACCTTGTGCGGTGAGGCGGACAATTTTGTTGCTCGCCCGCGCAAGATCGATGCGGAGTTGCTGATTTCGGGCGCTCCTGCAGCAGAAAGCGTCAGAGGCCATGAACGCAGTTCCGACCGCCATTCCGGATTCTAAGGCTGCTGAACAGCGGGCGCATGAGCCGTCCATGGAGGAAATCCTCGCGTCGATCCGCAAGATCATTTCCGACGATCAGGTGCTGCCGCTCTCCACACGCGCCCCGCGCGAAGAAGAGCCGGTTGCCGAGGTGAGGCCCCAGACCGAGCCCGAGAAACTGGACCGGCTGCGCCCCCCGCCGGTGGCGCGCCCCGCGTTTGACCTCTCCGGGTCTTTCTCCACGGCCCCGCCGCCGCGCCCCGTGCGCCCCGATGTGTCGGCCTTCCGTCCGCAGGCTCCCCAGCCCGTTGCTGCGCCGCGCCTCGTGACGACCGAGCCGGAGGCTGCCGCCCCCGCGCTTGTTTCCGAAAAGACGAATTCGTCGGTGTCCTCGTCCTTCAAGGTGCTCAACGCCTCGCGCGCTGTTCCCGAGGCGATTGAATCGGCTGCGCGCGATCTCCTGCGCCCCATGCTCAAGCAATGGCTGGACGACAATCTGCCGACGCTCGTCGAGCGTCTGGTCCGCGCCGAAATCGAGCGCGTCGCCCGCGGCGACTGACGGGTTTGGCGGGCCTTTGCCTGCCAAAGCTCCGTTCCCTTCATTGACAGTCCGCAGCTGCTCGGCTTTTTAGCGCGCAGCGTTAGACTCATGCCTTGATTTTCGCCCAGATTCCCGCCGCGCGGTCGCCGCGCGCCACACGACGAGTTCGGTTGCACCCCATGATGGACAAGACATTCGATCCCGCCCGCGTCGAAGCGCGCATTGCCGCCGTCTGGGACAGTGCGGAAGCCTTCCGCGCAGGCCGTCCCGACCGCGCCGATGCGCAGCCCTATTCCATCGTCATCCCGCCGCCCAATGTCACCGGCTCCCTGCATATGGGCCATGCGCTCAACAATACGCTGCAGGACATTCTCTGCCGTTTCGAGCGGATGCGCGGCAAGGACGTGCTCTGGCAGCCGGGCACCGATCATGCGGGCATCGCTACGCAGATGGTCGTCGAGCGCCAGCTCATGCAGAACAAGGAGCCGGGCCGACGCGAAATGGGGCGCGAGAAGTTTCTCGAAAAGGTCTGGGCGTGGAAGGCTGAATCGGGCGGCGCGATTGTCAATCAGTTGAAGCGCATGGGCGCGTCCTGCGATTGGTCGCGCGAACGCTTCACCATGGATGAAGGCCTGTCGCGCGCCGTTCTCAAGGTGTTCGTGGAGCTTCACCGGCAAGGCCTGATCTACAAGGACAAGCGCCTTGTGAACTGGGACCCGAAGCTGCTCACCGCGATCTCGGATCTCGAAGTGCAGCAGGTCGAGACCAAGGGTTTCCTCTGGCACTTCAACTATCCGCTCGAAGGCGCCGTCTATGACGCTGAGGATCCGTCCACCTTCATCACGGTCGCGACGACGCGTCCCGAAACCATGCTCGGCGATACCGCTGTCGCGGTGCATCCTGAAAATGAAAAGCTTGGCCATCTGATTGGCCGCAATGTCGTGCTGCCGCTCGTTGGCCGCCTGATCCCGATTGTCGGCGACACTTACGCAGATCCGGAAAAGGGCACAGGCGCGGTCAAGATCACGCCCGCACATGACTTTAACGACTTTGAAGTCGGCCGCCGGCACAATCTCGCGCTCATCAATATTCTCAACGCCGAAGGGCAGCTGCTGCTGGAAGCCAATGAGGCGTTCAGCGCCGGGCTTGTTGCCTCTGACGATCTGGCGGCGGTCATGGGCCTGCATGGCGTCGATCGCGCGCTGGCGCGCAAGGCCATCATCGCGATGATGGAAGAGCGTGGCCTGTGCCCGCTCATCGAACCGCATCTGCATCAGGTGCCCCATGGCGACCGGTCCGGCGTCGTGATCGAGCCCTGGCTCACCGACCAATGGTATGTCGATGCCAAGACGCTGGCAGCCCCCGCGCTTGCCGCCGTGCGCGATGGCCGCACGAGCTTCATCCCGAAGAATTGGGAGAAGACCTATTTCGAATGGCTCGACAACATTCAGCCCTGGTGCATCTCGCGCCAGCTCTGGTGGGGTCATCAGATCCCGGCCTGGTATGCGCCCGACGGCGAGGTCTTTGTCACCATGTCCGAGGAAGAGGCACATGTTGCCGCCGAGGCGCATTTTGGCCGCAAGGTCGAATTGACGCGCGACGAAGACGTGCTCGACACCTGGTTCTCCTCCGCGCTCTGGCCCTTCTCGACGCTGGGCTGGCCGGACGATGCGCCGGAGGTGAAGCGCTATTACCCGACGAGCGTGCTCGTCACGGGCTTCGACATCATCTTCTTCTGGGTTGCCCGGATGATGATGATGGGCGTGCATTTCATGGGCGAGATCCCGTTCCACGACATATACATTCACGCGCTCGTCCGGGACGAGAAGGGCGCGAAAATGTCGAAGTCGAAGGGCAATGTCATCGACCCGCTCGATCTCATCGACGCCTATGGCGCGGATGCTCTGCGCTTCACTCTGGCCGCCATGGCGGCGCAGGGGCGCGACATCAAGCTCGCGACCGCGCGCGTCGAGGGCTATCGCAATTTCGCAACCAAGCTCTGGAATGCGGCCCGCTTTGCCGAGATGAATGGCTGCGTCCGCGTTGCCGGCTTTGCGCCTGAAAAGGTCGAGGCCGACGTCAATCGCTGGATTCTCGGCGAGGCGGCCAAGGCGGTCGCCGATGTGACTTCGGCCATCGAGGCCTATCGCTTCAACGATGCCGCCAATGGCGCCTATCGCTTTGCGTGGAATATTTTCTGCGACTGGTATGTCGAGCTCACCAAGCCGATCCTTCAGGGCGCAGATGGCCCCGCCAAGGACGAGACGCGGGCCACCACCGCTTTCGTGCTCGATGAGATCATGAAGCTGCTGCATCCCTTCATGCCTTTCCTCACCGAGGAATTGTGGGCCATCAAGGGCGAGGAAGGCCCGGCGCGCACCAGTGTTCTCGCGCTGGCGCAATGGCCGTCGCTGGGTGCGCTCGTGCAGCCCGATGCCGAAGCCGAGATTGGCTGGATCGTCGACCTGATTTCGGAAATCCGCTCGGTGCGCGCGGAGATGAACGTGCCGGCGGGCGCGCAAATGCCAATCGTGCTGGTGGGGGTCAACGCTGAAATTCAGGCGCGCGCCGAGCGCGCACTCGACACATTGAAGCGTCTCGCGCGCGTGTCCGACATTTCCTTTGCGGCCTCCGCGCCCGCAAATTCCGCGCAGATGATCGTGCGTGGCGCGCTGGTCGCCTTGCCGCTCGAAGGCATCATCGACATCGGGGCAGAACGTGCGCGCCTGACCAAGGAGATTGGCAAGCTCGACGGCGAAGTGAAGAAGATCGACGCCAAACTCGGCAATGCCGATTTCGTGGCGCGCGCGCCCGAAGAGGTTGTCGAGGAAAACCGCGAGCGCCGCGAAGATTCGCTCTCGCGCATCGAGAAAATGAAGGCCGCACTGGAACGCCTGTCCTAACACGGCAGAACCTCAATCGTGGCTTTAAGGCAACAGCTCGGAATGATCGCGAAAGCGTTCGTTTCGGGCGATGAAAGTGCCGCGATTCAGCCATAAACCCCGCGCTAATTCGGCTCTGCGAATGGATCGCTGGACGGATCAGGCGGGGGCTTTTGTGGCGGCGGATGTTTTCGATTTCCCAGGCCCTGCGGTGAGGCTTCCCGCAACCGGACTTTTCCAGATTTCCGCGCGACGTTTCTGGCTCCGTGACATTTTGACGGTCGGGCCCGGCTTGCTGTTGCGCTGCGGTAACAGGCGCGCATTCGTTGCGTCGCTTGGCGGCTCATCGCGTCTATTTGGCGCTCGCGCGCTGGAACGGCAGCGCACAAGCTGCGAGAAATATTCTCGCGCTGAAATTTTTGGCGCGGCGAATGAGATGCGTGTCCATGCCTGTCGCTGAGAAGAAGCTGTTCCTCACCCTCTGCACAGCGCTCGCTCTGTGGGCAGGGCCGGTGCTTGCGCTTGATGGCAGCGAGTCGCCCGCCGGTCTCAAGCCGCCGATGCCTCTCTACAAGAATTCGCTTCATGCGCTGAACCAGGCCATCGAGGGCCTGCGCGCGGGCGATTCCGTGTCCTCGATCGATGCGTTGAAATATGCGGCTGCGGGTGGCCAGTCTCTGGCACAGTGGAAGCTCGGTCGCATGTATGCGGCAGGCGAGGGCGTGCCCCATGACGATGCGCGGGCGTACGAATATTTCGCGCAGATCGTGAATAATTACGACGAAGACACCGCCAACCGCCGCGAGATCGGGATTGTTGCGAGCGCCTTTGTGGCGGTCGGCATTTATGCGCTTAACGGCTTGCCGCAGATTCAGCTCAAGGCTGATGTGCTGCGTGCGCAGGAATTGTTTCAATATGCGGCGTCGACCTTCGGCGATCCGAATGCGCAATATAATCTCGCCCGCATCTATCTCGACGGCGCGGGCCTCAAGCGCGATCCGCGTCAGGCTGCGGGCTGGCTGCTGCTTGCTGCTGAAAAGAACCATATGGAAGCCCAAGCGCTGATCGGCAATCTGCTGTTCACGGGGCAGGGCATCCAGCGCCAGCGCGCGCGCGGCCTCATGTATCTGACGATGGCGGTCGAGAATGCGGGAGATGATCCCAAACATGTCTGGGTCGGCGACCTGCGCGAAAAGGCCCTGAAAGCTGCCAGCGATTCCGAACGCCAGCTTGCCGCCGCCATGCTCGGCGAATATCTGACCCGCCGCTAGAGCGCGTCCGCTTCCTGCTGGTCGCGCAACTTCGGATGCACCGCCGTGGTCTCGACGCCAAGTTCAGGAAAGGCGACGATCCGGCACCCCTGAAAATCTGTCCGCATGACGACGATGCCGGCTTCTTCCATATGGGAGAGCAGGCGGCGCGCACGGCCGGGCGAATGGCTGCCGAAAAAGCGCGCGATCTCATCATCGGTCGGGCAGGGGTTTTCAGTGACGGCGGCGCGCGCCAGCATCAGGAAGACGCCGCGCATATCTTCGGGCAGGCGATCTGAAATCTCGGTGGCGCGTGCCCAGAGCCCGTCATCGGCATTGTCGGGCGCGGTGAGGCGCGCGCGGGTGACGGTGAGACGGCGGCGGAACGCATGCGCATCGAGCAGGTCTGGGCCCAGCCGCCGGATGCGGCAGCGCACGAGAAAATCGCGATGCAATTGCAACGGCTGCTGGAAGGTCGCGTTCGGGTCGGCGACGATCTGGAGCACAATGTCCTCGATGGCCTGCTCGCGCTCTTCCGCACTCATGTCAGGCGGCGGGGCAGCCATGAAGACGGGCTGGGGCGCGGCATCGATCCGGGCGAGAACATCGTCGGCGGGTTCGCTGCGTTGGCGGCGCGTGCGCATCGGCGGGGGCGGGGAGTCGCTGGCGGCAAAGATCAGCTCGTGCGCCACGCCATCTTCGGCAGCATCGGGCAAGGGCAGGAGTTTGGGTGCCCCGCCACGGTCAGACGTCTCGACCGCGCCGATGCGGATCGAGAGTGGACGGCGCGCGATGGCCGGACCCAGTCCGACAAAGGCGCCTCGTTGCAGATCGCGGAACATTTCCGCCTGCCGACGCTCCATGCCGAGCAAATCAGCCGCACGCGCCATGTCTATATCGAGGAAGGTGCGTCCCATCAGGAAATTCGAGGCTTCAGCCGCGACATTCTTGGCGAGTTTCGCCAGACGCTGCGTGGCGATGACACCTGCCAGCCCGCGCTTGCGGCCGCGGCACATGAGGTTGGTCATGGCGGCAAGGCTGATGCGGCGGGCTTCGTCGGAGGCATCTGCTGATGCGGCGGGCGCAAAGAGCTGGGCCTCGTCGACAACGACAAGCACCGGATACCAATAATCGCGTTCGGCCTCGAACAATCCATTGAGGAAAGCGGCGGCGCAGCGCAATTGCGCATCGACTTCGACCCCCTCCAGATTGAGAATGACCGAGACGCGATGCTGGCGCACGCGCGTGGCAATGGTCGTCAGCTCGTGTTCGGATTGGGCAGCATCGACGACGACATGGCCGAAGCGGTCGGCCAGTGTGACGTAATCGCCCTCGGGATCGATGACGACCTGCTGCACAAGGCCGGCGCTTTGTTCGAGCAGGCGGCGCAGCAGATGCGACTTTCCGGACCCCGAATTGCCCTGCACCAGCAGGCGGGTCGCCAGCAATTCTTCGAGATCGATCATGGCCGGCGCCTGCGCGCCCGTCACGCCTATGTCGATATCCGTGCTCATTGCTCCACCGGGTTGCGGACCCACGCGCGTCCGGCCCGTGAGTTAGCACGATGAGACGCGTCGAGCAGGCTGCGACGGAGCGCCATGCACAGCTAATGGCTTTGTGCCCGCGGCATCGAGGCTGTGAACTGGCGTCGAGCGGCCTCGACCCGGCTCCTCCCATGCGCGATATTGGGGGTATCCAGAGGGGGCAGGTCCGTTGAGTCGTGTGATCAAAGACGTCGGTTTCGTTCATCTGCACGTCCACACGTCGTTTTCGCTGCGCGAGGGCGCGCTGACCATTGCCAAGCTGAGCAAGGCCGCCATTGCCGATGGCATGCCTGCGCTCGCCATTACCGACACCAACAATCTCTTCGGCGCGCTCGAATTCTCCGAGAAGCTGTCCAAGGACGGCATCCAGCCGATTATCGGCATTCAGCTCACGCTCGATTTCGGCGATGCTGCGGCGCTGGGCGCGCGCCACGATTTCACGAGCCTTGGCCGTGCGCCGCTGGTGCTTCTGGCCCAGACCGAGGAAGGCTATGCCAATTTGATGCGGCTGGGCTCGCGCGCCTGGCTGGAGCCCCAGCCAGGCGACCTGCCCCATATTTCGATTGCCCAGCTCACGGGACATACCGACGGACTGATCGCGCTGTCGGGCGGCCCGGCGGGCGCGCTCGATCATCCGCTGCGGCTTGGCCGCCCCGAGGCCGCGCAGGCGCGCCTCGATGTCTTGCGCCCGATGTTCGAGCGTCGCTTCTATGTGGAATTGCAGCGCCACGGGACAGAGGACGAAAAGAAGATCGAGCCGCAATTGCTCGATCTCGCCTATGGCGCTGGCCTGCCTCTGGTGGCCAGCAACGAGCCCTATTTTGCCGCGCGCTCCGATTATGAAGCCCATGACGCGCTGCTCTGCATTGCCGATGGCACACTCATCAGCGACCCGTCTCGCCGCCAGCTGACGCGCGAGCATCGCTTCAAGACACGCTCGGAAATGCTTGCCCTGTTTAAGGATATGCCTGAAGCGACAGACAATTCCGTCGAGATCGCCATGCGGTGCGCCTATCGTCCGCGCACGCGTGGGCCAATCCTGCCGCGCTTCACCTCGGTCGATGGATCGCCGCGCGACGAAGTCGAGGAATTGCGCGTGCAGGCGCAGGACGGTCTTGAGGCGCGCCTTGCCGCGCATGGCCCGGCCTCGACCTTTACGGCGACCGACTATCGCGAGCGTCTGGCCTTCGAGCTCGACATCATCACCCGGATGAAATTCCCGGGCTACTTCCTGATCGTGTCCGACTTCATCAAATGGGCAAAGGCGCAGGGCATTCCGGTGGGGCCGGGCCGTGGTTCCGGCGCAGGCTCACTGGTGGCCTATGCGCTCACCATCACCGATCTCGACCCGATCCGCTTCGGCCTGCTGTTCGAGCGCTTTCTCAATCCCGAACGCGTGTCGATGCCTGACTTCGATATCGACTTCTGCCAGACGCGCCGTGACGAGGTGATACGCTATGTGCGCGAGCGCTATGGCGTGGATCGCGTGGCGCAGATCATCACCTTCGGTTCGTTCCTCGCGCGCGGCGTTTTGCGCAACGTCGGGCGCGTGCTGGAAATGCCGCTGGGCCAGGTCGACAAGCTCGCCAAACTCGTGCCGCAAAATCCTGCAGCCCCGGTTTCGCTGGCCCAGGCAATCGAGTCCGAGCCGCGTCTGCGCGAGGCCGCCGAAACAGATCCGCGAGTCGGCAAGCTGTTGAAGATCGCCGAGACGCTGGAAGGGCTTTATTCCAACGCCTCAACCCATGCGGCCGGCATCGTGATCGGTGATCGTCCGCTCGAAGAATTGGTGCCGCTCTATCGCGATCCCAAATCCGACATGCCTGCGACCCAGTTCAACATGAAATGGGTCGAGCCTGCGGGCCTCGTGAAATTCGACTTTCTCGGCCTGAAAACACTGACCACACTTTCGACGACGGTCGAGCTGTTGAAGAAGCGCGGTATCGCGGTCGATATCGGGAAGATCCCGCTCGACGACAAGAAGACCTACGACATGCTGGGGCGTGGCGAGACCATCGGCGTGTTCCAGGTGGAATCGGCGGGCATGCGCAAGGCGCTTGCCGAAATGAAGGCCGACCGTCTGGAGGACATCATCGCGCTTGTGGCGCTGTATCGTCCGGGTCCGATGGCCAACATCCCGACCTATTGCGCGGTCAAGCACGGAGAGCAGGATGCCCATTATCTTCACGAGAAGCTGAAACCGATCCTCGAAGAGACGTGCGGTGTCATCGTCTATCAGGAACAGGTGATGCAGGCCGCCCAGCAATTGTCGGGCTATTCGCTCGGCGAAGCGGATCTGCTGCGCCGCGCCATGGGCAAGAAGATTAAGTCGGAAATGGACGCGCAGCGCGAGCGCTTCGTCACCGGCTGCATCGAGCGCAACATCACGAAGCAGAAGGCCGATGAAATCTTCGACCTGCTGGCGAAATTCGCCGATTACGGCTTCAACAAGAGCCATGCCGCTGCCTATGCGCTGATCGCCTACCAGACCGGCTGGTTCAAGGCGAACTATCCGGTTGAATTTATCGCCGCCTCAATGACGCTCGATAAATCCAACACCGACAAGCTGTCGGAATTCCGCAACGAGGCGCGGCGTCTTGGCATTCGCGTCGATGCGCCATCCCTGCGCAATTCGGGCGTCGATTTCGATGTTCATGTCGGGGCCGATGGCGGTCTCTCGATCCGCTATGCTTTGTCTGCAGTCAAGGGCGTGGGCGAGGGGCAGGCGGCGGCCATTGTGGCCGCGCGCGGCGACGAGCCGTTTCGCGATCTGGCCGATTTCGCCCAGCGCATCAATCCGCGCGAGATCAACAAGCGCGTACTCGAAAGTCTGGTCTGCGCGGGCGCCTTCGATGAGCTTGAGCCCGAGCGCGCGCGCGCGCTGGCCAGCGTCGAAATGGTGCTTGCTGTCGCCAATCGTGTTCAGGCGGAGCGTACGGACGGCCAGAATTCGCTCTTTGGCGGCGCGCATGCCGAGCCTGAAAAACTTGTCGCGCCCATGATGTCGGCCTGGCCGGCTGCCGAGCGGCTGCGGCGCGAGTTCGAGGCCGTGGGCTTTTTTCTCTCGGGCCACCCGCTCGATGATTATGCCCATGTGCTCAAGAAGCTGCGCGTTGAGCGCTGGACCGATTTCGCCCGCGCGGTGAAGCAGGGGGCCTCTGCCGCCCGGCTTGCCGCCACTGTGCTCGACCGTACCGAGCGGCGCACCAAGTCAGGCTCGAAAATGGGCATCGTCACTCTGTCCGACCAGACCGGGCAATATGAGGCGATCATGTTCCAGGAGGGGCTGAACCAATATCGCGACATGCTGGAAAAAGGCGCGGCTGTGCTTGTGTCCCTGCAGGCCAATGTCGAGGGCGAGGATGTGCGCGCGCGAATCACCTCCGTCGAGCCTCTGGAACAGGCCGCGCACCGCGTGCAGAAGGGCCTGCGAATCTTCCTGCGCGATGAATCGCCTCTGACCTCACTTTGCGCGCGTCTGGGCCAGCGTGGGGATGGCGAAGTTTCACTGGTGCTACTGCTTGATCGCGAGCGTGGCGAAGTCGAGGTCAAGCTGCCGGGACGTTTTCAGGTGTCGCCGCAGATCGCAGGGGCCATCAAGGCGATCCCGGGTATCGTTTCCGTCGAACATGTCTAGCTGTGTCGAGAAGAACATCTTTATCGCCTGATTAAGAAAAATTTCTGTTGCCTGACAAGGAATTATGAAGAAAACATCACGCTTATTATCCGCCTCCTGAGGGCGGCGCGCGTGTCGGCCGAAGGCGTACGCGGTTGGCTTTGGCGCGGAGGCGTGACACGTCATGGGGCAAGTGAACAGGCCGCTCGTGCTTGTGGTTGAAGATGAGCCGATTGTCCGTGAGATGGTCTGTATGGACCTGGACGATGCCGGGTTCGATACGATCGACGCGGGAAGCGGCGATGAGGCTATCGCTATCCTGGGTCGTCACAACAATGGCGACAGGCCCATCAGCCTGCTTTTCACCGACATCAGCATGCCCGGCAAGACCGATGGGTGGGCCCTGGCCGAGGCGGCGCGAGCCCTTCTGCCCGACCTCAATGTCGTTTATGCGAGCGGCTACAGTCCCGTTTTGACGCGCGCCGTTCCGCGATCCCATTTCCTCAGCAAGCCCTATCGCACGTCGCTGCTTCTGAAAACGATCCGTAGTTTCGTCCGGCCCTAGAGGTTTTGCCGATCAAGCCTTGCGTCATCGGGAAAGCTCGCCTATAAGCCCGCCCATCCCACAGGCGGAGACAGGTGGTCCTGATTCAAGGATTGCTCCGGTGGGCTGGCATGTGCCGGCCCTATCCTCCGCCGAGGCACAACCGGAGAAGACCAATGGCATTGCCCGATTTTTCCATGCGTTCGCTGCTCGAAGCCGGCGCCCATTTCGGCCACCAGTCGCATCGCTGGAACCCGAAGATGGCCCCCTTCATCTTCGGCACGCGCAACAACATCCATATCATCGACCTCGCCCAGTCGGTTCCGCTTCTGCATCAGGCCCTGAAGGCCGTGTCGGACACGGTTGCCAAGGGTGGCCGCGTGCTCTTCGTTGGCACCAAGCGCCAGGCTGCTGACCAGATCGCTGACGCTGCGCGTCGCTCGGCTCAGTATTACATCAATTCGCGTTGGCTCGGCGGCATGCTGACCAACTGGAAGACCATCTCGGGTTCGATCCAGCGTCTGCGCAAGCTTGACGAGCAGCTTGGCGCCGGCGCTTCCGGCCTTACCAAGAAAGAGCGCCTGTTGCTCTCGCGCGAGCGTGAGAAGCTTGAAAAGGCTCTCGGCGGCATCAAGGACATGGGCGGCGTGCCTGACCTGATCTTCGTCATCGACACCAACAAGGAACAGCTGGCGATCAAGGAGGCCAACCGCCTCAACATCCCGGTTGCCGCCATTGTCGACACCAATTGCGATCCCGACGGCATCACCTTCCCGGTTCCCGGCAACGACGACGCCGGTCGCGCTATTGCTCTGTACTGCGACCTGATCGCGCGCGCCGCCATTGACGGCATTTCGCGCAGCCAGGGCGCACAGGGCATGGACATGGGCGAAGCTGAAGCTCCGGTCGAATATGCGATCCCTGAGGTGGCTGTTGCTGCTCCGGCTCCGGTCGCCGGCTATGAAGGCGCGCCCTTCGAACTGCTCACCGCCCCGCGTGGCGCGCCGGACGATCTGGCCAAGCTCCAGGGCGTTGGCCCGCAGCTCGTCAAGAAGCTCAACGACGCCGGCATCTTCCACTATTGGCAGCTCGCGGCCATGTCGGCTGACGACATCACCAAGGTCGATGCCGATCTCAAGCTCAGCGGCCGTCTGTCGCGTGATGGCTGGGTCGAGCAGGCCCGCAGCCTGATCGCCTGATCCAGGTCACTGGACGTCACCGGTGACGGCGGGCCATTGCCCGCCGTTGTCGTTCGTGAACAGCCTCAAAATTTCAATGTCAACTTCCGAGATCCGAGCGGCGCTGCGCCGTATCGAGATCCAGCAGAAAGGATAAAGCCGATGGCCAATATCAGCGCCGCCATGGTGAAGGAACTTCGCGAGAAGACCGGCGCCGGCATGATGGATTGCAAGTCCGCTCTCACCGAGACTGACGGCAACATCGAAGCTGCGATCGACTGGCTCCGCACGAAGGGCCTCTCCAAGGCCGCCAAGAAGTCTGACCGTATTGCGGCCGAAGGCCTCGTCACCGTCGCCGTCAGCGGCACGCGCGGCGTCGTCGCGGAAGTCAATTCCGAGACCGACTTCGTGGCCCGCAACAGCGACTTCCAGGCGCTTGCCAAGAACATCGCCCAGGTCGCCATCTCCACCGGCCATGCCGATGCCGAAGCGCTCAAGGCTGCTGCCTATCCCGCCGGCGGCAATGTCGCTGACGCCATTGCCAATGCCATCGCCACCATCGGCGAGAACATGACTCTGCGTCGCGTCACCGTGCTCGACGTCACCGCCGGCCGCGTGGGCTCCTATGTCCATAATGCGGTCAGCGAAGGCCTCGGCAAGATCGGCGTCATCGTCGCGCTCGAGTCGACCGGCGATGCCGAAGTTCTCGGCGAGCTTGGCCGCAAGATCGCGATGCATGTCGCAGCTGCCTCGCCGCTCGCGCTTGAGCCGTCAGCCATCGACCCGGCGGTTATCGTCCGTGAAAAGGCCGTGCTCGCCGAGAAGAATGCTGGCAAGCCCGCGCATGTCCTCGAGAAGATCATCGAATCCGGCCTGAAGTCCTATTACAAGGAAGTCTGCCTGCTCGATCAGGCTTTCATCCATGAGCCGTCCAAGACGGTTTCGCAGATCGTCACGGAAGCCGCCAAGGCTGCCGGCGCGCCCGTCGCGCTCAAGGGTTTCGTCCGCTATGCGCTGGGCGAGGGCATCGAGAAGCAGGAATCGGATTTCGCGGCCGAAGTCGCGTCGATGACCAAGAGCTGAGCTTGGGCTCGGGAATTTCAAAAGGCGGCCTCCGGGCCGCCTTTTTTATGATGTCTGTCGCTGCGGGAGGTTTTGCGAACTGGCGAGGCCGCCCGACTCGCACTAGACATTGCGTCCAGAGAAGACAATCGTTCAGCGAGGCCGCCTGTTAGGCCCGACATTGGAGGTGACATGCCCGTTTCCGCAGAGATCGCCACCTGGAAACGCGTCATCGTCAAATTGTCTGGCGAGGCGCTGATGGGACCACAGACCCATGGCCTGCACGAGGGCACCGTCCAGCGCATCGCCGCAGACCTTGCCTCATGCGCGGCACTCGGGATCGAGATCGGCGTGGTTGTGGGTGGGGGTAATTTCTTCCGTGGCATACAGGGCGCCGACAAGGGCATCGAGCGCGCGCGCGCCGATTCCATCGGCATGCTGGCGACCGTGATGAATGCGCTGGCGCTTGAGCAAGCGATCGAGGCCGAAGGCCAGTCGGCGCGTGCGCTCTCCGCCGTCGCCATGCCCGCCGTCTGCCAGCCCTATTCGCGTCAGGCTGCTCTCAACCATCTCGGCAAGAACCGCGTCGTGGTGCTTGCAGGAGGCACTGGCAACCCCTTCTTCACAACCGATACCGGGGCCGCACTGCGGGCCGCCGAATTGTCGGCCGATGCCGTGATGAAGGCGACGCAGGTGGACGGCGTCTATACTGCCGACCCCAAGAAAGACCCGACCGCCACGCGCTATGAGCGGCTGACCCACGACGAGGCAATCGCCAAGAACCTGGCCGTGATGGATACTGCCGCCTTCGCGCTTGCCCGGGAGAACCGGATTCCGATAATCGTGTTTTCCATTGGCGAGCCGGGCGCCATTCGCGGCGCCCTTGAGGGCCGAAATCGCGCGACGTTCGTCGTGCCGTAACCATAGTCGCTAGGCAACAGGCGACAAACGTCTCCGGACGTGAGACAAATTCGACAAGGATTCGACATGGCGACACAATTTGATCTGGCCGACATCAAGCGGCGCATGCAGGGGGCTATCGCCTCGCTCAAGCATGAGTTGAACGGTCTGCGCACGGGTCGCGCCTCGGCGGCGCTCGTCGAGCCAGTGATGGTCCATGCCTATGGGTCGTCCATGCAGCTCACCCAGGTCGCGACGATCTCGGTGCCCGAGCCGCGCATGATCGCCGTGCAGGTCTGGGACAAGTCGATGGTCAGCGCCGTTGACAAGGCGATCCGTGATTCCAACCTCGGCCTCAGCCCGAACATCGAGGGGCAGGTGCTGCGCATCCGCATTCCCGAGCTGAACGAGCAGCGCCGCAAGGAGCTGGTCAAGGTCGCCCATAAATATACCGAAGAGGCGCGCATCTCGGTTCGTCATGTGCGGCGCGACGGTATCGATATTCTGAAGAAGTTGCTGAAGGACAAGCTCATCAGCGAAGATGACGAGAAGCGTCACGCGACCGAAGTGCAGAAGGTCACGGATGCCAATATCGCGGAAATCGAGCAGGTGCTCGGCGCGAAGGAAAAGGAAATCATGCAGGTGTAAGTTCGTCGGTCCTCTTTTGGCTTGGAGCCCAGCAGGCATGAACCCCGTCACTGATCCGCGCAAAATGTCTTCGACGTTCGATCTGCCGCGCCATGTCGGGATTATCATGGACGGGAACGGGCGTTGGGCCGCGTCTCGCTCGCTGCCGCGTTTCGAGGGCCACAGGCGTGGCGTCGAGGCGGTGCGGCGCACTGTGCGCGCGGCTGCTGATCTCGGTATTTCCTACCTGACGCTCTATTCCTTCTCGTCCGAGAACTGGTCGCGTCCGCCGCAGGAAGTGGCTGATCTCATGGGCCTGCTGAAGCGCTTCATCCGCAACGACCTGGCCGAACTGCACCAGAGCAATGTGCGCGTCCGCGTCATCGGCTCGCGCGAGGGGCTTTCGGCTGATCTCAACGGCCTGCTCAACGAGGCCGAGGAGCTGACGCACGCCAATACGGGGCTGACGCTGGTGATTGCCTTCAATTATGGCGCGCGGCAGGAGATTGCAGATGCAGCCCGCCAGCTCGCCGCCCGCGCCCTGCGTGGCGAGATTGACGTCAAGGACATCGACACCGAGGCCATCAGCGCCAGTCTCTACACGGCCGGCATCCCCGATCCCGATCTCGTCATCCGCACGTCGGGCGAGCAGAGGTTGTCCAACTTCCTGATGTGGCAATGCGCTTATGCGGAATTTGTCTTCCTGCCGGTCCATTGGCCCGATTTCGACCGCGCTGCGCTCGATGCGGCGCTTGAACAATATGGCGCACGCGAGCGGCGCTTTGGCGGGCTCGCCACGCGCAGCAAAGCGATGACCGGATCATGAGCGGCGTGCCGGCTGCTCCCAAAGACACAACGAAACCTGCGGGCATGCTTGGCGATCTCGGGCCTCGGCTGGCCTCCGGCGTGGTGATGATCGCGCTCGCCCTGTCGACGCTCATTGCAGGCGGGCTGATTTTCGTGCTGTTCTGGCTGGCGGCGGCGCTGGCGATCAATTGGGAATGGCAGCGGATGACCGGGGGGCCGCACGCCTTGCTGCGCTCCATCGGCGGCGGCGTGGTCGTTGTCGCGGTCGGCGCACTCGCCGCGCTTGGGCAGATCGATGCGGCAGTTCTTGTGCTCGTGCTCGGCGCGCTTGCCATGGGTGGGCTGGTGCGTGGGCCCTCGCGGATCTGGAATGCCGGTGGCGTGCTCTATGCGGGCGTGCTGGTGCTGGCCGTGACCGTGCTGCGCCATTCGATCCTCAGCGGCTTTGAATCCATTCTCTGGCTCTTTGCCATCGTCTGGGGCACCGACATCATGGCCTATTTTGGTGGCCGCCTCATTGGCGGGCCCAAACTTTGGCCCCGCGTTTCGCCTTCCAAGACCTGGTCGGGCTTTCTCGTCGGCATCACATCGGGCGCTTTGCTCGGGCTTGCCGTGCTCTCGTTTTATGCGGTCGAGCTCTATCCCGCGCCCATCATCGGGCTCGGCCTTCTCGGCGGCGCGATCGCGCAGGGCGGGGATCTGTTTGAATCCGCCCTGAAGCGGCGTTTCGGTTTCAAGGATTCCAGCCATCTCATCCCCGGCCACGGCGGGGCGATGGATCGGCTCGACGGCTTTATTGCAGCTGCGGCCTTTGCCGCCGTTTTCGGCGCGGCCCGTGCGGGCGTTGCTGCCGCCGCTCATGGACTTTTCGTCTGGTAAAGAATGAACATGCAAGCTGATCTTCTACCAGAACATGAAGTTGTCGTGGGCCTTGCTCCGCGCCGCCTTGTCATACTCGGGGCCACCGGATCGATCGGTCGTTCGACTGCGGACGTGATTGCGGGCGCGCCCGGCGCCTTTGCTGTGGAGGCGGTTGCCGGCGGTCGCGATGGCGCCGCACTTGCCCGCATGGCCATTCGGCTGGGTGCACGCTTTGCCGCAGTCGCCGATCCCGACGCCTATGGCGACCTGAAAGCCGGCCTGTCGGGACATCGCATCGCCTTCGGGGCGGGGCCCGAGGCCGTCACCGAGGCGGCGCTGCGCGAGTCCGATCTTGTGGTCGCCGCCATATCGGGTGCTGCGGGCGTTGCGCCCACCCACGCGGCGCTGGCGGCTGGCCGGAGCGTGGCGCTGGCCAACAAGGAATGCCTTGTATGCGCCGGCGAGCTTTTCATGCGCACGGCGGCAGAGGCGGGCACGCGCGTCCTGCCCATGGACAGCGAGCATAATGCGATCTTCCAGGCTTTGGGCGCGAGCCGCGCGGATGAAGTCGAGGAGATGATCCTGACCGCATCTGGCGGGCCTTTCCGCACCTGGAGCGCCGAGGCCATTGCCAAGGCGACGCCCGAACAGGCGCTTGCCCATCCCAATTGGTCGATGGGCCCCAAGGTCACCATCGATTCTGCGAGCCTCATGAACAAGGGCCTCGAATTGATCGAGGCGCATCACATATTCGGGATTTCATCCAAGCGCCTTTCCGTGCTTGTTCACGCCCAGTCCATCGTGCACGGGCTGGTGACCTTTGCCGACGGCAGCGTGGTTGCGGGTCTTGCGTTTCCCGATATGAAAGTGCCGATCGCCCATTGCCTTGGCTATCCTGACCGGGTGACAACATCGGCGCGACGCCTCGATCTTGCCGCGATTGGGTCGCTCACATTCGAGAAGCCGGATTTCGGGCGCTTTCCCGCGCTCCGCGTCGCCATGGCGGCGCTGGAGCAGGGTGGGGCGCTTCCCACTGTTTTGAATGCGGCCAATGAAATCGCGGTCGAGTTCTTTCTCGCGCGGCGCATCGGCTTCATGGATATTGCCCGCGTTGTCGAGCAATGTTGCGAAAGCGCCATGCGCGAGGGCGGCGGCCAGGCGCCCGCCTCGGTGGCGGAAGCGCTGGAGATTGACCATATGACCCGTGAGAGGGCGCGCAAGGCTTTGGCCTGACGTCGCCATCTTCGGGTAAGGATCGCGTTTTCAAGGGTTGCACACCCGCGTTGATGCGTCGCTGGCAGTCTGTGTCGGCAACGCTGAGGAGGCCAGATGGCTGTTTTCGAGTCCCTTTATTTTTACGCCAGTTACATCGTTCCCTTCATCTTTGTTCTGAGCATTGTGGTGTTCTTCCACGAGCTCGGACATTTCATGGTCGGGCGCTGGTGCGGCGTGAAGGTGGATGTCTTCTCGCTCGGCTTCGGGCCGGAGGTCTTCAGCTTCCATGACAGCAAGGGCACGAAGTGGCGTCTGGCTGCCCTGCCTTTGGGCGGCTTCGTGAAATTCCACGGTGATTCCAATGCCGCCAGCATGAGCGATGCAGAAATGCAGGCGACCATGCCGCCCGAAGAGCGTGCGGTCTCCTTCTTTGCGCAAAAGGTGTGGAAACGTGCGGCCGTGGTGGCAGCCGGTCCGATTGCCAATTTTCTGCTCGCCATCGTCATCTTCACGCTCGTCTATTTCTCCTTCGGTCGCGAGGTGCTTGCGCCGCGCGTCAATGAGGTCAAAGCGGGCGAGGCAGCTGCGGCAGCCGGTTTCGAGACAGGCGATCTCATTGTTTCCATTGACGGAGACGAGATTGGCAGCTGGAGCGAAATGCAGCGTGTCGTGCAGAAGTCAGCCGGCGTGCCGCTGACATTCGTGATCCGTCGCGGCGTCAAGGAGCTGACACTGACGGCGGTGCCGGCGCAGCGCGATCTCAATACGCCCTTTGGCAAGCAGCGCATGGGCATGCTCGGCCTGACCGCCGCGGCCGATCCCGCCGACTGGAGAATCGAGCATTACAGCCTGCCGCAGGCCGCCCGGATCGCGGTTGGCGAGACATGGTTCATCGTGGAGCGGACGATCTCCTATGTCGGGGGCGTGTTCACGGGCCGTGAAACCGCTGATCAGATCTCCGGACCGATCCGGATTGCAGAAATCTCTGGACAAGTCGCCAAGGTCGGCATCGTCGCCCTGTTCAACCTTGCTGCCGTGCTCTCGGTCTCGGTGGGCCTGATCAACCTCTTCCCGATCCCGCTGCTCGATGGCGGTCACCTGCTCTATTACCTCGTCGAGAGCCTGCGTGGCCGCCCGATGAGCGAGCGCGCCCAGGAGCTTGGTTTCCGGGTAGGCATCGCCTTGGTGGGTGCTTTGATGCTTTTCGCCACCTTCAACGACCTGCTTCACCTCACCCGAGGTTAAGGTATCGCTCACCATGTTTCGTGGCAGCTGTGCCACGACAGGGTTAAAATGGGTGGTAAACGGTTTTTCCGGATTTGCTTGGTCCTGTAAACCGAGTAGAAGCAATGTTGCGAATTGTAGCGCTGTTATGCTCTGCGGCGCTTTAGGTCGGACGAAAAGTCCGGGTGGTTGGGCGTCTCTGACGCTGGTTTGATTTTGACGGGGAACGGTCGTCTCATGCAGTTCACACGGGGTTTCAAGAACCGTCTCGCCTCCGCGACCTTCCTTGTCGCAGCTGGCATGGTGGTTGCCGGTCCTGCTTTCGCCCAATCGGTGATGGTGCAGGGCAATCGCCGCGTCGATACGGAAACGATCCGTTCCTATTTCTCCGGCACAGACCAGTCCAAGGTGAATGAGGGCGTCAAAAGCCTTTATGCCACCGGGCTCTTCTCGGACGTGAAGGTGAGCCGCCAGGGTGGCTCCGTTGTTGTCTCGGTCGTCGAGAACAACGTCATCAACCGCGTCGCTTTCGAGGGCAATTCCAAGCTCAAGTCCGACCAGCTCTCGACCGAGGTTCAGACCCGTTCGCGCGGGGCCTACAACGCCTCGACCGTTCAGGCGGACATCGAGCGCATCAAGGACATCTACGGCCGCGGCGGCCGCGCCGATGCGTCGGTCACCTCGCGCACGGTGGATCTGCCCAATGGCCGTATCGACGTCGTGTTCACGATCGACGAGGGTGGTAAGACAGGCGTCAAGGCGCTGAATTTCGTCGGCAACAGCGCGATTTCCTCCTATCGCCTGCACAATCTGATTCAGACGACGGAGATGAATCTCCTGTCCTGGCTCAAGACCAGCGACGTCTATGATCCCGACAAGATTGCCGCCGATCAGGAGCTGATCCGCCGCTATTACCTCAAGAACGGTTATGCCGATTTCCGCATCGTCGGTTCGGATGCCGTTTATGACGTGGCCCAGAAGGGCTGGGTCGTGACGATCACGATCGATGAAGGCGCGCAATACAAGGTTGGCTCGGTTGGGGTCGACTCGCGTCTTGCCGATATCGATGCGAATTCGCTGCGTCGTCTCGTCTCCATCAAGGAAGGCGATGTCTATAATGGCGACCAGGTCGAGAAGACTGTCGAGGCTCTGACCCGCGAAGTTGCGGCTCGTGGTTACGCCTTCTCGTCTGCCCGCCCGCGTGGCGACCGCGATCCGGTCACGCATACGATCTCGCTCGGCTTCGTGATCGAAGAGGGCCCGCGCGTCTACATCGAGCGCGTCAATGTGCGTGGCAACACGCGTACGCGTGAATATGTTGTCCGTCGCGAATTCGATCTGGGCGAGGGCGATGCTTATAATCGCGTGCTCGTCGATCGCGCCGAACGTCGCCTGAACAACCTCGGCTTCTTCAAGAAGGTTCGCATCACCAACGAGCCGGGCTCTTCGCCCGACCGCGTTGTCGTGAACGTGGATGTTGAGGATCAGCCCACGGGCTCATTCGCCATCTCCGGCGGCTATTCGACCTCTGACGGCATCATCGGCGAAGTCTCTCTCTCTGAGTCAAACTTCCTCGGCCGTGGCCAGTTCGTCCGCGCCGCTCTGTCTTTGGGTCAGCGCACACGCGGTATCGATCTGTCCTTCACCGAGCCCTATTTCCTGGGGACCCGGATTGCGGGCGGCGTCGATCTCTTCGCCAAGCGCACGGACCAGTCGAAATATGCCCTCTACCAGACAACGGTTGTCGGCACGACGCTCCGCCTCGGCCTGCCGATCACGGAGGAAATCACCTTCGCGCCGCGCTATTCGATCTATCAGTCGCGCCTGACGATCCCGAACACGACGGATCGTCCGTATAATGACTGCTCGGTTCCGATCGACGGTTTCACGCCTGGTTCGCCCGGCGCGCCGACGACCGTTCCGACGCTGACCGACAGCTGCTTGAGCAATGGCGAAGCCTCGCTCGCGATCAAGGAAGCCTCGGGCTCGCGCCTGACGTCACTGGTCGGCTACACGCTGTCCTATAATTCGCTCGACAATTTCAAGAACCCCAGCCAGGGCCTTTACGCTGAATTGCGTCAGGACGTGGCGGGGCTTGGCGGCGACGCCAAGTTCTTCCGGTCGAGCTTCGATACGCGCTATTACTACCCGCTGTATGAAGACGTCGTGGGTTTTGCGCGCTTGCAGGGCGGCAATCTGACGGCGTTCGGCGGCAATCAGTTGCGCATCGTTGACAATTTCAACCTCGGACCGGGACTCGTGCGCGGCTTCGCGCCAGGCGGCCTTGGCCCGCGTGACATCACCAACCCCAGCAGCCTTCAGTCGGCTGGTCTCGGCGGCACCAATTACATTGGTGGGACGTTGGAAGCCCAGTTCCCGATCTTCGGCTTGCCGAAGGAAATCGGCCTGAAGGGTGCGGTCTTTGCCGATGCCGGCACGCTGTTTGGCTATAAGGGCAATACGGTGTTCCCGGATCAGTTCGGTGGCCTGACACCTGGTTATGTCGGTGGCGTTTGCACGCCCAGCACGACCACGCAGGTTGCCTGCATGAAGGTGGACGATTCGAAGGCGATCCGCTCCTCGGTCGGCATGTCGCTGCTCTGGGCCTCGCCGCTTGGTCCTATCCGCTTCGATTATGCCTTCGTTCTCTCGAAGGGTGCTTACGACCAGAAGCAGGCGTTCCGCTTCTCGGGCGGCAGCAGCTTCTGATGTCATTGCCGGCTCAGGCCGGTACGTCGTCCAAGCCTGCGTCGGATAATACCGGCGCAGGCTCTTTTTACGAAGGCGGCGCCCTCTACCGTTCCGGCTTCGAGGGCAGGGCGCGCAGCGCCGCCACCTGTTGTTTCGTGAGGTTGATATGAGCGATCCGGTCTTCTTCCGGCGCGCAGGCTCCCTGACCATCGGCGAGATCGTCGAATTGACCGGGGCAAAGCCGCTGCGTGAGGCAGATATGTCAGCCCGGATCGAGGCGCTCGCACCGCTCGATCAGGGCGTGCCCGGCGCGCTCGTGTTTCTCGACAATCCAAAATATGCCGATGACGTGGCCAAGACGCGGGCAACCGCTTGTCTTGTCTCGCAGCGCTATGCCGACCGCGTGCCGGAGGCGACGATTGCGCTGGTTACGGGCGAGCCCTACGCGGCGTGTGCGAAGGTCAGCGCCAAACTCTTTCCGGATTCCATGCGGCCGGGGTCTGTTTTTGGCGGCTCGGGCATATCGCCGGGCGCTTATATCCACCCCGAGGCGCGGCTTGAGCCGGGCGTGACGGTTGATCCCGGCGCCGTCATCGGCCCGCGTGCGGAGATTGGCGAGGGCACCATTATCGGCCCCAATGCGGTCATAGGTCCCGATGTCCGCATCGGGCGTGACTGCTCCATTGGGCCGCAGTCGACCGTGCTGTTCGCGTTGATTGGCGACCGTGTGATCCTCCATCCGGGCGTGCGTATCGGCCAGGATGGTTTTGGTTTCGCCATGTCCCCGCGCGGGCATCTGAAAGTGCCCCAGATAGGGCGCGTCATAATCCAGAACGATGTGGAGATCGGGGCCAACACAACCATCGACCGTGGCGCCAATCGCGACACGTTGATTGGCGAGGGCACCAAGATCGACAATCTGGTCCAGATTGGCCATAACGTAACTATCGGACGCCATTGCGTGATCGTCTCGCAGGTGGGCATTTCCGGCTCGACCGACCTTGGCGATTTCGTCGCCATCGGCGGACAGGCTGGCATCAGCGGGCACATGAAAATCGGCATGGGCGCGCAGATCAGCGCACAGGCTGGCGTCATGACAGACGTCCCCATGGGCGCGCGGTTTGGCGGCTCGCCGGCTGAGCCCATGCGTGAGCACATGCGCGGCGTTGCAACATTGAAGAAGCTCGCCTCCCGCAAGGGAAGCGGCACGGCTGAAACAAACTGACAGACGGATCGGCGCGCATCGCGCGCGGGATCCTGCAAGGAAAGTCACATGAACGAGGCAGCGGCTAAATCTCTCGAAACTGTCGACATCATCAAGCTGCTTGCTTCATTGCCGCATCGCTATCCCTTTTTGCTGGTCGATCGCATCATCCAGTGCAATGGCGATGAATCCTGCATCGGCATCAAGAATGTCACGTTCAATGAGCCACAGTTTCAGGGGCACTTTCCCGAACAGCCGGTCATGCCCGGCGTCTTGCTGATCGAGGGCATGGCCCAGACGGCGGGCGCGCTTTGCGTCAATGCCTCGGCCACCAAAAAGCCGCGCATCGTCTATTTCATGACCATCAATAATGCGAAATTCCGTAAGCCCGTCATTCCCGGTGACCGCGTTGAATTTCACATGACGAAGATGAAACAGCGTCGCAATATGTGGTGGTATCAGGGCATCGCCAAGGTCGATGGTGAGGTCGTCTGCGAGGCTGAAGTGAGCGCCATGCTCGTGTCCGACGACAAGGGAGCCTGATTTTGGGCGAGATCTCGCACACCGCACCGCCCCGCAGGACGCTGACGGGCGTTCATCCGAGTGCGGTTGTCGAGGCTGGCGCGACTCTTGGCGCGGGTGTGGCCATTGGCCCCTTCTGCCATGTCGGCGCGGATGTCGTGCTCGGCGACAATGTTGAATTGCTGTCGCATGTCGCGATCGCCGGGCGCACGAGTGTTGGCGCGCGCACGCGCATCTTCCCCTTCGCCTCCATCGGTCATGAGCCGCAGGATCTCAAGTTTCACGGTGAAGAAAGCACGCTGTCCATCGGGGAAGATTGCACGATCCGCGAAGGCGTGACGATGAATCCAGGCACCGAGGGCGGCGGTTTGGCGACGATTGTCGGCAATCGCTGCACCTTCCTTGCCAATTCCCACGTCGCCCATGACGTTCATGTCGGTGACAATGTCATCCTGTCGAACAATGTGATGATTGCCGGCCATTGTCGGCTTGGCTCGTTCGTCATCGTTGGCGGCGGCGCGGCGATGCACCAATTCGTGCGCATCGGCCACCACGCCTTTGTCGGCGGCATGGCGGCGGTTGAGAATGACGTCATTCCCTATGGAATGGCGCTCGGCAATCGCGCGCATCTCGCGGGCCTCAATCTCGTTGGCCTGAAACGTCGCGGCTTCAGCCGAGAGTCGATCCATGAGCTGCGCCGCGCCTATCGGCTGCTGTTTGCGCAGGAAGGCACGCTGAAAGAGCGCGTCGAGGACGTCTCGGGCGAATTCTCCGCGCATCCTCAGGTGCAGGAAATCATGGATTTCATTCGCGAGGGCGGCGACCGCGCCATTTGCACGCCGCGCGAGGTGCGAGACAGCGCCGCGTGAGCGGGCTCTCGCGTCCCTTGAATATCTTCATTGTCGCAGGCGAGGAATCGGGCGATCAGCTCGGTTTCAAATTGATGCGCGCCTTGCGCGCCGCATCGCCCGACGTGACCTTTGCGGGCGTCGGTGGGCCAGCCATGACGGGCGAGGGGCTGGCTAGCCTCTTTCCGCTCAGCGATATTGCTGTGATGGGCATATTGCCAGTCATCCGCAGATTGCCTCTCTTGCTCAAGCGCATTGCGCAAACCGCCGATGCGATTATCGCCGGTCAGCCCGACGTTCTTGTCATCATCGACAGTCCCGACTTCACGCATCGCGTCGCGCGCCGCGTGCGCCGTGCTCTGCCGGGCCTCCCGATTGTCGATTACGTCAGCCCGACAGTCTGGGCCTGGCGGCCGGGCCGGGCGCGCAAGATGCGCGCTTATATCGATCATCTTCTGGCGCTGCTGCCCTTTGAGCCGCAGGCGCATCATGATCTTGGCGGGCCGCCTTGCACTTATATCGGCCATCCGCTGATCGAGCGCATTGCCGATTTCAGGGTCGATGCGCAACACACGTCCCCCCTGCACGATGGCAAGCCGCCGGCCGTGCTGCTGCTGCCGGGTTCGCGCCGCTCAGAGATTGCGCGGATGCTTCCGGTGTTTGGTGAAACTCTGGCCAAGCTGACGCAGCAATATGGCGCGGTGGAAGCGCTGCTGCCGGCAGTCGATCATCTTGCCGATGCGATTGAAGAGGCCGTGCGCGACTGGCCGGTGCATCCGCGCATTCTGCGGGGCGAGGCTGCCAAATGGGCCGCGTTCAAACGCGCGCGCGTTGCGCTTGCAGCCTCTGGCACAGTCACATTGGAGCTGGCTTTGGCAGGCATTCCCATGGTGGCCGGCTATCGCATTGGCGCGCTCGAATGGGAGATCGCGCGCCGCGTGGTGATTATCCCGTCGGTGCTTCTGCCCAACATCATTCTGGGTGAACAGGCGGTGCCTGAGTTCTTGCAGGAGGCCTGCACTTCGGATGCATTGAGTGCTGCGCTGCTGCCACTTTTGCGCGGCGGACCCGAGCGTGAGACGCAGGCCAAGGCGCTTGTGCGGCTCGATGGCTTGATGCGTTTGCCCGAGGGCGAAACGCCGAGCGCGCGGGCTGCCGCGATCATTCTTCAGCTTGCGCATCAGGCGCGCTAAGCCGGATCTCTTCGGTTTCAACGCATAAAAAAGAGGGCCGCGAGGCCCTCTTTTGGTTCGTGACGTGTTGTGCGATCAGCGCTTGCTGACGGGCACGAAATCGCGGCTCGGCTCGCCCGTGTAGAGCTGGCGCGGACGGCCGATCTTCTGCGTCGGGTCTTCAATCATTTCCTTCCACTGCGCGATCCAGCCGACCGTGCGGGCTACCGCGAAGAGGACAGTGAACATCGAGGTGGGGAAGCCCATCGCCTTCAGCGTGATGCCCGAATAGAAATCGACATTCGGGTAGAGCTTCTTGGAGATGAAATATTCGTCGTGCAGCGCGATGCGCTCGAGTTCCATGGCGACTTCGAGCAACGGGTCATCCTTGACGCCGAGCTCGGCCAGAACCTCGTGGCAGGTCTTCTGCATGATCTTGGCGCGCGGATCGTAGTTCTTGTAGACGCGATGCCCAAAGCCCATCAGGCGGAAGGGATCGTTCTTGTCCTTCGCCTTGGCGATATATTCCGGGATGCGTTCGACCGAACCGATTTCGGCGAGCATCTTCAGGGCTGCTTCATTGGCGCCGCCGTGAGCGGGGCCCCAGAGGCAGGCAATGCCGGCAGCGATGCAGGCAAACGGGTTGGCGCCAGACGAACCCGCAAGGCGGACGGTCGAGGTCGAGGCGTTCTGCTCGTGATCGGCATGGAGGATGAAAATCCTGTCCAGCGCGCGGGCGAGCACAGGGTTGATCTTGTATTCCTCGCAGGGGACCGCGAAGCACATGTTGAGGAAGTTCGACGTGTAGTCGAGGCTGTTCTTGGGATAAACGAAGGGCTGGCCGATCGTATATTTATAGGCCATTGCCGCCAGCGTCGGCACTTTCGCGATCATGCGCATCGAGGCAATCATGCGCTGGCGTTCGTCGGTGATGTCGGTCGAGTCATGATAGAAGGCGGCGAGAGCGCCAACCGAACCAACCATGACCGCCATCGGATGGGCGTCGCGGCGGAAGCCCTGGAAGAAGCGGGCCATCTGCTCGTGCACCATCGTATGGCGCTGAACGCGATAATCGAAATCCTGCTTCTGGGCAGAAGTCGGAAGCTCCCCGTAGAGCAGCAGATAGCAGGTTTCGAGGAAGTCGCCGTGTTCGGCGAGCTGTTCGATCGGATAGCCGCGGTGCAGGAGAATGCCTTCGTCACCGTCGATATAGGTGATCGCGGACTCGCAGCTGGCAGTGGAGGTGAAACCCGGATCGTAAGTAAACGCGCCGGTCTGGGCGTAAAGCTTGCCGATGTCGATGACATCAGGGCCGATCGTGCCCGACTTGACGGGCAATTCGACGGTGTTGCCGTCGATGGTAACAGAACCGGTTTTCGCGCTCATGTGAATGCCTTTTTTCTACGCCACCGGGGTCGGCCATTTGGCGCCGACCTGTCGGAGGAAACGACTTTATTGCGCCGCAGAACAGCTATCGCATCCACGAGCCCTGTTCAAGGCAGGAATAAGGCAAGCATGTTCCATGCCGTGCCCTTGTGTTCAGTACGTTATGCCTGCGTCTGGTCGCGCAGGCGCGCTAGACTTTCGTCGCGTCCGAGCACTTCAAGCACGTCGAAAATGCCCGGCGACGTGCCCCGTCCCGTCAATGAGGCGCGCAGCGGTTGCGCGACCTGGCCAAGTTTTGCGCCGGTCTCCTCGGCGTAGGTGCGCACGGCAGCTTCGGCATTGCCTGCGGTCCAGTTGTCCAAAGCTTCGAGACGCGCAATCAGGGCGGGCAGATGTTCGCGCCCTTTGCTCAATATTTCCTGAGCCTTGGCGTCCATGTCGAGCGGACGTGCCGCGTAGAGGAAGCGTGCGCCGTCGAGCAGTTCGACCAGCGTTTTGGCACGCTCCTTCAGGCCGGGCATGGCGGCCTGAAGCTGGGCGCGCAAGGCGTCATCGAGCTTGCCGGCAAGTTCCTCGCCGCCCGCCAGATAGGGCAAAGTATCTATGAGCATTTGCGTCAGCTCCGCATCCGGCGTCGCGCGCATATAATGCCCGTTCATGTTCTCGAGTTTCACAAGATCGAAACGCGCGGCCGAGCGCCCCACCTGGGCGAGATCGAAAGCCTCGACCATTTCAGCTGTCGTGAAAAATTCGCGGTCGCCCTGGCTCCATCCAAGCCGCACGAGATAATTGCGCAAGGCTGCGGGCAGGAAGCCAAGCGCGCGATAGGCGTCCACGCCCAAGGCGCCGTGGCGCTTGGAGAGTTTCGCGCCGTCCTGACCATGGATGAGCGGAATATGCGCCATGATCGGCACTTTCCAGCCCAGCGCCTCATAGATCTGCTTTTGGCGGGCGGCATTGGTCAGGTGATCGTCGCCGCGGATGATATGGGTCACGGCCATGTCGTGATCGTCGACCACAACCGCGAGCATATAGGTGGGCGTCCCATCCGAGCGTAGCAGCACCAGATCGTCGAGATCCTTGTTGGGGAAGGTGACGCGGCCCTGCACCTTGTCGTCGATGATGGTTTCGCCTTCCCGCGGCGCCTTCAGGCGAATGACGGGCTTGCGGCCTTCGGCAATCGCATCCTGTTCGTGCTGCGTGCCGCCGAGGTCGCGCCAACGTCCGTCATAGCGGGGCGGGCGACCCTCGCGACGTGCGCTCTCGCGCATTTCGGTCAGCTCTTCCGCGCTCGCATAGCATTTGTAGGCAAGGCCCTTGCCCAGCAGCTCGTGGGCGATTTCGGCATGACGCGAGGCGCGCGCGAATTGATAGATCGTGTCGCCATCCCATTCGAGGCCGAGCCATTCGAGCCCGTCGATGATCGCGGCAATGGCGGCATCGGTCGAGCGTTCGCGGTCCGTGTCCTCGATTCGCAGAAGCATCTTGCCGCCATGGCGACGGGCAAAGAGCCAGTTGAACAGAGCCGTGCGTCCGCCGCCGATATGCAGGAAGCCGGTCGGGGAAGGCGCAAAACGGGTGACAACAGTTTCGGACATGCGGATCAGCTCTAGCCTGAGAGGGACGGTTCAACCTGCGGGCTCATGTAGCATAAGCCCACACGCGGGGGGAGGGGCCATTGCGGCCTTGTGGTCGGAGCCCAGCCAAGAAAAGCCAAGCCGGCGCTGCGCGCCTTTGGGTCAGGATGGCGCGCGAAGTGGCGCTGCGCCGCATTCTTCCAAGGCGAAGCGTTTTCAGAAAAGATGCGCGGACCCGCGCACCGTGAGGCTGACAGCCGCTCCCACCTCCGGCGCTGTTTCGCTTGGCTGGCGAATGGCAAATTCATGACCGTCTGCGCCAAGCAGAATCGAGACTGTCGAGGTCGCGCCTGCAAATTCCACCCGGCTCACGCGGGCCTGATCCCCGGGCGTGATGTCGATCTGTTCCGGGCGCAGCAGGATCTCGCCTGCGCCTTTGCGTCCCCGCGTTGCTGCGGGCAAGCGGCCGAGCGCGGTCTCGACATATCCTTCGCCGATCTGCGCGGGCAGAAGAATCGCATCGCCCAGCATGCGCGCGGTTTCGGGATCAACCGGACGAAGATAGAGATCGCGCGGAGCGCCCGCCTGCACGAGGCTGCCATGACGCATGATGGCGATCTGATCGGCAAAGGACAGCGCCTCGGCATGATCGTGCGTGACCAGAATGGCGCCGATGCCAACGTGTTCGAGCGTCTGCATCACTTCATTGCGCACGCTCTGGCGCAGCCCGGCGTCGAGTGCCGAGAAGGGCTCATCGAGCAGCATCAGGCGCGGTTTCCGGGCGAGCGCGCGGGCCAGCGCGACGCGCTGTTGCTGGCCGCCCGACAATTCATGGGGCCGCCGGGTGGCCAGGGCGCGGTCGAGCCTCACCATATCGAGCAGCTTTGGGACCAGCGCCCGACGCTCGGCGCTTTTTTCAATTCCGAAGCCGATGTTTTCGGCAACGTCGAGATGGGGAAAGAGCGCGCCATCCTGCGAGACAATGCCGATGTTGCGCCTGTGGGCTGAAACAATTGCCGGGCCCTGCGCCAGACATTCATCCCCGATGATGATCGTGCCCGCGTCGGGCCGCTCGAAGCCGGCGATCAGACGCAGCAGCGTCGATTTGCCCGAGCCCGACGGGCCGACAATGGCCATGCGGCTGGCTGAGGGCGCAAACAGGCTCACATTGACGAGCGCCAATGTGCTTCCGAAGCGCTTGCAGAGCCCGCTGACTCGAAGGTCGCTCATCGCCCGGACATCCTCTGCGAATATGAATGGAGCAAGACAGTCATGGGTGCAGATACCAGCACCATGCTCGCTGCATAAGGGGCCGCGCCGACATAATCGATTTCGCTCACCAGCGCCCAGAAAGCAGTCGCCAAGGTGCGCGTTCCGTTGGGGGCCAGCATCAGGGTTGCCGTCAGCTCGGTCGCGACCGCGAGGCCAACCAGCGACAGGCTGGCGGCAACGCCGGGCGCTGCCAGCCGCAAGGTCACGGCGAGAAAGGCTTGCAGGGGCGTGCGCCCAAGTGACAGCGCGGCCTGTTCGAGCTCGACGGGGGCTTGCGCGATGCTGGGCTTGAGGCCTGCCAGCGCGCGCGGCAGAAACAGCAGCACATAGGCCAGGAGAATCGTCGCTGCGGTCTGGTAGAAGGGCTGCGCAAAACGGATCGCGAAAGCCACGATCGCCAGGCCGATGACGACACCGGGCAGCGATCCAACATAGAGATGGCAGGCCTCAAGCACGCGTTGCAGCCGTCCGGGTTGGCGAATGGCGAGCCATGCCATGGGCGCTGCGGCCAGCATCGTGAGTGCCGCGCCCGCAAGCGAGAGGATGGCGGTGTGCGAGATCGCCGAGAGCACGTCCATGTCCCAGGCCTGCAAGCCTCCGAGCCAGAGCCAGCGGCCCAGAACCACGAAGGGCACGCCGAGCGCCAAAGCGCCATAGGCCAGCGGCAGGCCAAGCACAGCGATGCTGCACCAGCTCGGCGTCTCGCTCGCGCGTGCGCGCGCCGCCCCGGAACCAAGTCTGGCATAGCGCCGCTTGTCTCCACGCGCGAGCGTCTCGATGCGCAGCAGCGCGAGACAGAAGAGCACCAGAATACCGCCCATCATATTTGCTGCCGGGGCGTTATAGGCGGACTGGAACTGATCCATGATCGCGGTCGTGAATGTGTCGTAGCGAATGAGCGCGAACAGCCCGTATTCAGCCAGAAGATGCAGAGCGACCAGCAGCGCTCCGGCGCAGATCCCGAGCCGGAGCTGGGGCAACACAACGCGCCAGAAAACCCGCGCAGGCGAGAGACCGAGCGAACTCGCGGCTTCTTCGAGCGCCGGGTCGAGACGGCGCAATTGCGCGGCGACGGGGAGAAAAAGAAAGGGCGCATAGGCCAGCACTGAAATCAACACGGCTGCGGGAAGACCATGAAAGCCCGGCGCAACGATCGTCCACGCATAGCTGTGAACGAAGGCGGGCGCAGCGAGCGGCGAGATCGCAAGCCATGACCAGAATTTCGGCCATGGCACGCGCGCGCGCTCGGTTACCCACGCGAGGCCCACGGCAACAAGGATGGCGGGTGGCAGCGCGCAGATTTGCAGCAACAGCGTGTTGAACAGCAATTCGCCGATATGCGCGCGGAAGACGAGGGCGACCACACTTTCCCAGCCCGTGTTGACGCCAATCCAGCCGACGAAGGCGACTGGCAGCAGGCAGAGGAGGGCGACGAAACTCGAAATCAGGACGACAGGATTCAGCCACCAGAGATCGGCGCGCAGGGCGATCCTTGGCGGCTTGCATTCATCAGCGTGGAGAATCTGCGGCACGTCGTTCATCCTGCCGCTGTTTTGCGTCCGTAAGCTCCTTAGAGCAAGCCGGCCGCCGTCATCATGTCCGAAACGGCCCGGCTGTTGAGGCCTGCGGGATCGATCTTGGGCGCCTGCAAATCGACAAGGGGTGTCAGCCGCTCGTTCGAGGCAGCACCCTTGGCAACCGCATATTCATAGGAATTGCCGGTGCGCAGAATGTTCTGCCCCTTGGTCACGATCCATTTCACGAAGGCCTGCGCCTGCGGCTTGTTCTTGCTCGAGGCCAGCACGCCGCCGCCCGACACGGAAATGAAAGCGCCCGGATCGCGATTGCGGAAATAATGGATGCCGACATTCTGGCTGTTCTCGCCCGTCTTCGCCTGATCACCAAACCAGTAATAATGGTAGATCACAGCGCCATCTACTTCGCCGGCGTTGACCGCTTTCAGCGCTGCTGCATTGCCACGCAGGGCGAGGGCATTCTGCTTCATGGCGTTGAGCCAGGCCTGCGTCGCCGCGGCGCCTTTCACATCAAGGATTGCACTCACGATTGCCTGAAAATCCGCGCCCGAGGGCGAGGCGGCCCAGCGACCCTTCCAGGCAGGACTTGCAAGATCCATGATCGAGGCCGGGAGCTTCTGCTGATCGAGCTTGCGCTTGTCATAGGCAAAAATCGTCGCGCGCGCCGCGATGCCAACCCAGCGGCCGTGCGAGGGGCGGTAGTCGTCGGGCACCAGATCGAGCGTTGCGGGATCGACCGGCGCAAACAGCTTCGCGGAATCGACAAGCACCATGGCGGGGGAATTCTCGGTGAGGAAGACATCGGCCGAGGAGGCTGCGCCTTCCTGCACAAGCTGGTTGCCAAGCTGGGTGTCGCCACCGTTGCGCATGACGATCTTCACGCCGGTTTCAGCCGTGAAAGCTTCAGCCCACGCCTTGGCGAGGGATTCATGCTGCGCATTATAGACAACGATCTCGCCAGCATTCTGCGCCATGGCGCCAGAAGAGGCCACGCAGATGAGCGCAAGCGGGGCTGCCGAGAGCAGGGCGCGCAGAAAAGACCTCATCATCGGACCTCCACCAAGAGTGTTGTTCACCTGATGATGTAATAATCGCGTCGAGATCGCAGTGTCAACAAGTCTGCTGTAATCTAAAATCATTCCAAACTAGGTTTAGAGAGGGGTTTTGCTTGTTGATTACTTTGGAACGCTTCTAAATCCAATTGGCAAGCGGCAGCGGGGTGGTTCGGCGCGCGCGTTCGTGTAGCATTTGGCCCAAGACGGGCGGGCCGGCGGGGTTTTGTGGCGTGTTGTGGTCTTGTGGTCTTTGGGGCTTGGGCAGCCATGGCTGAGGCGGGGGGCGGGGGAGGAGCATCTGGCATCGCGACCGGCCTTGCAGGCTGGAGCGGCGGGCTCGCGCGTCCCTCCGCCCGGCATGGACTTGCCAGGCTCCTGAATGCACTCAGTGCGCGCCTTGCCGCAATGATGGCGCAGGAGGTGGCCGAGCGCCGCCTGTTTCTCTGGCTGCCGATCTTTTTCCTCGCGGGCATCCTTGCCTATTTCGCCGCGAGCCATGAACCGGGCTTTGGTGCGCCGCTGGCAGGCCTTGGGCTGTGTGCAGGCTGCGCTTTCCGCGCCGCAAGGGCAGGGTGGATGAAAACGGCCCGCGCCTTTGTGGCTGCCGCCTTTTTCTTCTGCGGCTTTTCAGCCGGCGTGTTGCGCACCTGGACCATGGCCGCACCCGTGATTTCAGAGATCAAGGTTGCCAGGGTCACGGCTTTCATCGAAACGCTGGATGACCGCAAGGGTGGTGGTCGGCTGCTGCTGCGGGTGGGGGCGATCGATGGCTTGCCGCCTGAGGCCACACCCGCCCGGCTGCGGGTGACGATCCGCAATCATGGTGGACTTCGCGCTGGCCAGACCATTACCGCGACCATGCGTCTCATCCCGCCCGCCGAGCCTTCCGAGCCCGGCGGCTATGATTTCGCGCGCGAGGCTTTCTTTCAAGGCATTGGGGCTGTGGGCAGCATCCTCTCGCGCGTCGAACAGGCGCCCGCTCTCGATGTGCCGCTGATCGCGCGCATCAATGCGGCCATCGATCGCGCGCGCAATGATCTGACGGCGCGCATTGCCGGTGTGATCGGGGGCGATGACGGCGCTGTTGCTGCCGCGCTCGTCACCGGCAAGCGCGGGCTTATCAGCGAGGAGGCAAATGACGCGCTACGAGGCGCTGGCATTTATCATGTTGTCTCGATTTCGGGCCTGCATATGGTGCTGGCGGCCGGGCTCTTCATGTGGAGCCTGCGCGCGCTGCTGGCTCTCGTTCCAGCCATCGCGCTGCATTATCCCTGCAAGAAGATCGCGGCGCTTTTCGCCATGTTCGGCGCGCTCGCCTATGACATTTTCGCTGGCTCGGAAGTCGCCACCGAGCGCTCGCTCATCATGATCGTCGTGATGCTGGGCGCCGTGCTGTTCGACCGTCCGGCGCTCTCCATGCGCAATCTTGCGATTGCCGCGCTCATTGTGATGGCGCGCGAGCCCGAGAGCGTATTGGGGCCGAGTTTCCAGATGTCCTTTGGCGCAGTCGCCGCGATGATTGCCTTGTTTGAGCGGGGCCCCGGCACGGAAAAGGGCGAAGCGCCGCAGGGACTTCTTGCCCGCGCAGGCCGAGCGCTCGCCATCATGCTGCTCACCACCTTTGTCGCAGGACTGGCCACTGGGCCGTTCGCGAGTTTTCATTTCCACCGCATCAATCCCTATTCGATCATCGGCAATTCGCTCACCTTGCCGCTGGTCGAATTCATCGTCATGCCCATGGCGGTGCTGGGTGTGATCGCTGGCCCGTTCGGGCTCGATGCGCCGGTCTGGAGTGTAATGGGCTGGGGCATCGGGGGCATGATGGATCTGTCCCGCCATGTTGCGGGCATCGAGGGCTCGGTGCGCCACGTCGAGGCCTTCGGTCTTGGGGCTTTGCTTGCGCTCAGCTTTGGCCTGTTCTGGATCGCGCTGTGGCGCACCGGCATCCGCTTTGCCGGGCTTATTTTTGTGGGGCTTGGCCTCTGGCTGGCTGTGACCTGGCGTCCGACCGACCTCGCAACAGATGCTTCAGGGCGTTCTCTAGCCGTGCGTGGCCTTTCAGGACGGTTCGAAGTGCTCAACGGGCGCGGTAATGATTTTGCCGTCTCGCAATGGCTGCTCGGCGATGCCGACAGGCGCAAGCCCGGCGCGCCCGAGCTGAAGGGGGAAAGCCGCTGCGATCCATCGGGCTGCGTGACACGGCTTGTCGACGGGCGCACGATTGCACTTGTCCTGACGCCCGCGGCGCTCGCCGAGGATTGCCTGCGCGCGGATATTCTGGTGACGCGCCTGCGTGTGGGTGAGCGATGCAAAGGCCCCGAGCTGGTGCTCGATGGGGCGCATTTCGCGGCTCATGGCGCGAGCGAAATACGGCTTGCGCCCGATGGCGCACTCGTGACGCGCACGGCGCGTGCGCCGGATCTGGACCGCCCGTGGCTGGCGCATAAAGCCCCGCGCTTCGCCCGCCCGGCAGCTGCGCGAGAGCCACGCGGCGAGCGCGATTCCACAGAGAATTGGGATGACGATCCCGGCGCCTTCGTGCTGGATTGAGGCATTAACACTTTGGATAGATTCAACTGAAATATGGGCATATCTTGGTGGATACAATCTTAGGGTAGTAGACCGCATTCCCTTCTTAAAGCCACGCTCGCGCTAGGACGTCTGTAAAAGGCGGCCACCCAAAAATATTTTTCGCGAGTGAAACGCCCCATGCCGCTTTTTGCGCAACGTGACTCCATCGATACAAAGCGTGATCTGGACTTGGTTCTGGGATTGCGCGTCCGCCCTCTCGCCTCGGATATGATCGCGCTTGAGCCGCGCATGGTATTCGACGGCGCCGGCGCGGCGACTGCGGCTGCTGTGAAGGATATCATCAATTCCGATGCATCTTCAGCGGGATCACACGAGACTGGCGGTGACATGCTGGCCGAGGCCGGCAAACTCGCCGCAGCGATGCAGCCTGTCGATGCTGCCGAGCGCGACCGGGCCGGGGCGGAGAAGACAGGCGTGCCAGATAGTGCGCCGCAGGCTCGTGCTCCTGGCCGCGAGATCGTCTTCATCGATGCGCGCGTAACCGACCCCGAAGCCTTCACGCAAGCCGCCGCGAAGGGCAGCCTTGTGGTCTCGATCGGCGCAGACGAGGACGGCTTTGCGGTCATCGCCAAAGTTCTCGCGGAGCAGGGCGGCGATGTCACGGCCATCCATATTGTGGGTCATGGCGGAGCGGCGCGAGCCGACCTTGGCTCGTCACACCTCGATGCCGGCACGATTGCGCAGCAAACCGACCTTTTGCACAGCTGGCAGGCCTATCTTTCCGCCGATGCGGATATCCTGTTCTACGGATGCGATGTGGCCGCGGGTGCTCAGGGACAGGCGCTTATCTCCGCCATAGCCTCGGCCACCGGGGCTGATGTGGCAGCCTCTGCCGACGCGGTCGGCAGAACGG
The DNA here is from genome assembly GCA_947370975.1 of Beijerinckiaceae bacterium. Taxonomy (GTDB): domain Bacteria; phylum Pseudomonadota; class Alphaproteobacteria; order Rhizobiales; family Beijerinckiaceae; genus Terripilifer. The sequence continues at coordinate 82,930 of CANBNG010000004.1, read as the reverse complement.
CAAACGGCCTTGATTGGTCGTTGGAAAAGACGACTGGGGATATCGAAGCCAAAATCCTGGCGCCGGATGTCTATGCGTCCGAACTCGGCGTTCCGACGATCACGGCCATCAATGGCAAGGTTGGCGTCTCGACGAGCGCCGCGCCGCAATTCAGCGGTTCAGCGGATGTCGGGGCGAGCGTCACACTTAACGTCGACGGCGTGGATTATACGACCGACAAAGACGGCGCGCTGATCTTGGCTAATTCGGGGGGCAAATGGTCAGCCACGCTAGCTGGTTCCCTGTCTGAGGGCGTGCACACGATTGTCGCCAGGACGAGTTCGGGTCTCAGCAATTCCTTCTATGTCTATGTCGACACAAATGCGTCGACGCCCGTCTCCGTCAATTATTTTGACGCGCATAATGTGGTTGCAACGTCGCGGCTTCTCACAACGGCGACCCCGAAGTCGGCGCTCTCGATCGGCGGGCCCCTGGTGCTTGGGGCCGAAGGTGTCTCTTACAAGTTCTGGCGGGCAGGACAGCAGGCGACCGCTGTCACCGGAGATGCTTTCGGTGTCACGAACTGGTCAGCAACGCTCGATGTCAGCACGCGGGGGCTCTATTTCCTGGAGCTGACGAACGACACGACAAAAACTGTCTATGCGATCCAGGTCGGGGCGTCGCTGGCAGCGCCGACCATGAACGCGCAGGCGTTCAAGACAGCCAATCCCCAACTCAGCGGCGTGGTCCCCGACGGCGCCACGGTTCAATTGCGTATCGATGGCGCCGAGACTCTTGTCGATGCTATCGTCGTCGGCACTCAATGGAGCTACAGCAGCGATTTTGCGGTAAATACGAAGCATGATGTCGAAGTCATAGCGACCGTGGGCAATGACGAGTCCACAAGCCGGTTTTTTGTCGTCGTCGATAACATTGCGCCAACGCTGACCGCTATTAATGTCGATCGCGGTCTTCCGAATGGAACGGCTAGTTTCGAGATCGTCTTCGGCGAGGCAATGGACCCAGCCTTTGTCACGTCTAACGCGTTCACGCTCACAGCTCCGGGTTTCTCCGCTACAACGCCCACCGTCGAGCAGCTCGACAGCGCAGGCCTGAGATGGCGTGTCAGCTATGAAAGGCTCGCAGAGGCGACCTGGACGTTCAAGGTCTCCGGAGCCCTGAAGGATCTGGCCGGCAATACGCTTGGCGCCAGCACGCTGCAAGGCACGGTTACGGTCATCAATCCGCTGATTACGCTCGTGGTGATGAGCCCAGACACTCCAGCCGTGGACGCTGTTGTCTTCCAGAACAATGTCTCGGCCAAAATTCCTGACGCCACGCCTGCGTTCACCATTGAAACAAGCGCGAATGCGTCTTTGGTTGTTTCGGATGTGGTCGATGGTCCAGCCACGGTGGGCACGCTTGGCCTGGTGTCATCTGATGCGGCCAAGAAGGTTTGGCGTTGGCAAGCGCCGGCTTCAGGCACGAAATTCTACCTGAAAGCGACAGAGGGCGCTGCCGTCACCCGGTTTGTCCTGGATTATGTCGTCGATACGGTTGCGCCAACATTTGTTTCGGCCGCAAGCGCCATGCCGGCGACGCCTGACTCTCTCGACACCAACCGCATCGACTTCAAGCTGACGTTTTCGGAGGCGGTGAAGGGGCTTACGTCCGCCATGTTCGCTTTGCTCGACGGCAACGATCAGCCAGTGAGCGCGATGATTACTCCTCTCGGCGACGGTTCAAATCCGGCGAACCGCTATAATCTGGCCGACACCTGGATTGTCTCGGCGGTTTGGAGCGAGCATCTCCATTATCTCGGCGATGTGAAGCTGAAGTTTCTCGGCGGCAGTTTCAAGGATGTGGCGGGAAATGTTGGCGTGCTGCCTGAAAGGACAGTGGTTCACACGATCACGCAACCTGTTCATGCCTTTGTCAGCTCGCAGGGTTCCTTGGTTGATATGGGCTACTCGGATCAGGCGAGCGTTCGTACCAACGCGCTGCAGCCAGATTTCAGATTTGAATTCACCTATGCGGTATCGGAGGTGAATGTTTACGGCTCTGGCGGCAGTAAATTGGGAACGGCGAACGCCGTTGATGCCAGCAGGAAAATCTGGTCGTGGAGTGCGTCAGAGAGCCCACCCGAGGGCGAAGTGTGGATCAGGGTCGAGGCCAAAACTCTGCCGACCAGCAATCCGACCTCCCAGACTTTCGGTTTCATCGTCGACCGTCACAGCCCTGTCGTTACACTCGACGCGGGATCGGAGCCGCAGCACCCGGCCATTTCCGGCACCGTGGATGACGACGCCGCGCGGGTCGACGTTTATCTGAAGGAAGGCACGAGCGAGACGCTTTTAGGCTCGGCAACATCTTTTGAGACCATTGCGGGCACGACCAAGAAATCCTGGAATCTGCCCCCGAGCGCGTCCGCCTGGACAGACGGGGATCACACGCTCGTCGTGAGGGCCAAGGATACGGCAGGGAACGAGGGCGCGACGACGCTCACAATGCGCGTGGACGCTGTCCCGCCGACCGTGACAATGACGCAGTCGAGACTCGGCACGGGTGATTACAGGATCAACCTGTCTTTCAGCGAGGCGGTGACTGGCCTGAGCGCAAGCAGCCTTGTTGCTGTCGGCGGCACACTCACTGGTTTCACGCTCGACCTAAGTGGGATGAATGCGACCGTCACCCTCGTTACAGCTGACGATTTCCTCGGTCAGGCGAGCGTGCAGGTAAGCGGTAGGGTCACCGATCGCGCCGGCAACGCTCTCGTCGACGATGGCAAGATCGTCGCCTTCACGATCTCGGAATTGAAACCCGTCGTTGCGCCAACTTTGACCACTCCGGCTTCCGGCGTGACGTCGGGACTGCGGTCCTATTCCGGCACCGGGCCCGCGAACGGGAAAGTGAATGTCTTTCTGGGCGATGCGTTGATTGCGCGCGCATCTGTCAACGAGTTTGGAAACTGGTCGCTGAACATCGATCTCTCGCTTCGCTCAGAGGGCGTGCACGTACTCAAGTTTGTCTCGGTGAACAGCAAAAATATTGCTTCGACAGGCTTTGTGACAGACAGCATTCTGATCGACAAGACAGCGCCGACGGTTACGCTGGATTCCGCTTTTGTCCGCGACACATTCGCCGGAACAGTTGCTGCCGACACGAGCACACTCGTGGCTTATGACGTCACGGCAAGCACCATGTCGCCACTCGGTGGCCTCAGTCTCGTTGGGGGAAGCACAAACAAGAGCTGGAGCGTGTCGACCGCGTCTCTGTTGGCTGGCCTGCACACGATCAAGACGGTCGCGACCGATGCTGCCGGAAACCAGAAAGAGCAATATTTCGAGGTTCTCGTCGATCGCACCGTGCCCTTTGTCGCGGGTGGCTTCGTGACCAAACAGGCATCGGGCGACTACCTGGTCACGATTGCCTTCAATGAAAAAATCAAGGAAGGGACGTTCGCGTTATCTCAGCTTTCCGTTTTGCCCCCCGAGTCCGGGACATGGGTTGACGGTAGCATCAATTACCTGGCAAGCGCGGTGACGGCGCTGTTTCGCCCCACCAGCGCGGCCACCGGTATTGTGAATGTGAGGGTCGCGGCCGGCGCGACGACTGATCTTGCAGGCAACGCCCTTAAGGTGGACCAGCGTGCGGACGTCAATGTTATCAGTTTCAAACTCGGCACCGCCGGAACACAGGCCGCGAAATTTGGTTACTTGAACAATCTTGTTACGCCGAACCTGCAATTCAGGGGAATAAGCTACGACACGCCGGTTGTGACAAACGACAATCAGTTTGGTCAGGCGTTGACAATAGGAGCGGGAAGCTCTGCATCCACCTACGTCGGCGCAAGTACGACGGCGCTACCCTACGTAACCATCACTGGCGAAGAAACGGTGTGGGTCAAGACGGTCGACGCCAACAATATTACGATCTGGACGGCTTTCCAATGCAAGCTCGACAGAACGGCGCCAGCGGTTGTCGCAGTCGAGCGACTGGATGGCGCGGCGGCCAATGGTTCCTCGGTCCGGTTTCGGGTCTATTTCTCCGATAATGTCGTGGATGCAGGCGACGCGATTGCGCTCTCGGGTCTTTCCGGTGCGGTCGTTTCTTCCGCAAGCGCTGTCATGACCACGCCGGGTGCGTTTCGCAACCCCGGGGCTACGACCCCCGTGACTCCTGCGAAAGACGCATCGAGCGTCTGGGAAATTACTGTCAGCGGCTACGACGCCAGCGCGTCAGGCGCATTGACCCTTGGTTTCAAGTCCACTTCGGCGGCGCAAGACGCTGCGTTCAATAATCTTGCACCCAGCACGCTGTCATCGAGCTACACGATTGACAGGCAGCCACCGGCGATCAAGCCGGGATCGCTGGTGGCTACGGCGCTCGGCGATGGCACGTACAGGATCGATGTTGAATTCACCGAAAGCATTTCCGGTTTCGATCTCGTACTGAGCAATGCTTCAGCCGGGCAGGTGATCAACAAGGTGACGAATGGCGCGCGTGCGTCGGCGATCTTCATGCCGGTCGTATCCTTTGCGGGCTCGGTCGATATTCGCGTCGTCGACAGCGTGGTCGATGCCGCGCAGAACATGCTTGCAGCCAATGCCGAAAAAGCGACCATCACCGCGTCCGCTCTCGCGGTGCAGGCCATTGAACGTGCAACAGGCTCGCATTATGCGGCAGGCTCGAGCGTCACCTTCAACGTGACGTTCAGTCAGGCTGTTTCCGGGCTCACGGGGTCTGAATTCGAGGCTCTGGATTCCAGGGGCGAGCGCGTCGGCTCCTTGTCTGCCGTTGCCGATCCTGCAGGTGGAAGCGCAACGCTCTCGACCAAATGGAAGATCACGGTTGCTTATGGGGCGCAGTTCGATGGCTCGCTTGCGCTGCATCTGGCGGCGGGCGCAACCATCGATTCGCGTACCGTCGATGGCGCGGATAAAACAGCCGATTACGTGATCGATCAGAAAGCCCCCGTTCTCAGCAAAATCGAACGCAGTACGGCGAGCCAGTTCGTTTCCGCAACTTCTGTCACCTACAAGGTGACCTTCAGTGAAGACCTGCCCAATGTGCTGAGCAGCAATTTCAGCGTCACCAGCAATGGCCAACTGCTCGCCGCACGGATCTCCGTTGCGCAGGATCCAAGAGCTGGCGCGTCGGTCTGGTTGGTGAGCGTGAGCGATTTCGCGGCAGGCTTTGCAGGCGAGGTAACGCTCGCGCTCGCTCCAGCGGGCGCGCTGTCAAATCTGGTCGATAAGGCAGGCACCAGGGTTGCTGCGAGCGATCTGTCTGCGAGCTACACAATCGACCGGCAGCCTCCGGCGATTAAGCCGGGATCTTTGGTCGCCACAGCGCTTGGCGATGGCACGTACAAGATCGATGTCGAATTCACCGAAAATATTTCGGGCTTCGATCTCGCGCTGAGCAATGCTTCAGCCGGGCAGGTGATCAGCAAGGTAACGAATGGTGCGCGTGCGTCGGCGATCTTCGTGCCGGGCGCATCCTTTGCGGGCTCGGTCGATATTCGCGTTGTCGACAGCGTGGTCGATGCCGCGCAGAACAGGCTGGCGGCAAATGGCGAGAAAGCGACCATCACCGCGCCCGCTCTCGCAGTGCAGGCGATTGAACGTGCAACAGGCTCGCATTATGCGGCAGGCTCGAGCGTCACGTTTAACGTGACGTTCAGTCAGGCTGTTGCCGGGCTCACCGGTTCGGAATTCGAGGCGGTCGACTCAAAAGGTGCGCGCGTCGGCACCCTGTCCGCCGTTGCAGATCCTGCAGGTGGAAGCGCAACGCTCTCGACCAAATGGAAGATCACGGTTGCTTATAATGCGCAGTTCGATGGCGGGCTTGCGCTGCATCTGGCGGCAGGCGCAACCATAGGTTCGCGTACCGTCGATGGCGCGGATAAAACAGCCGATTACGTGATCGATCAGAAAGCGCCGGTTCTCAGCAAGATCGAACGGAGCACGCCCAGCCAGTTCGTCTCCGCGGCTTCGGTCACTTACAAGGTGACCTTCAGCGAAGATCTGCCCAACGTGCTGAGCAGCAATTTCATCGTCACGAGTGACGGGAAGCGGCTCGCGGCAGGGATTTCGGTCACTCAGGATGCAACGGCTGGCGCGTCGGTCTGGTTGGTGAGCGTGGACGATTTTGCGGCAGGCTTTGCTGACGAGGTTACGCTCGCGCTTGCACCAGCGGGCGCGCTTTCAAATCTGGTCGATAAGGCAGGCACCAGGATTTCTGCGAGCGATCTATCCGCCAGCTACACGATTGACCCCCAGGGTGGCACGCTCAGTTTCGATGGCGGGCCTGATGTGAAAAGCGCGCGACCCGTCTTGTCGGGCAGCGCGGGCGCCAACGTCACGCGCATCCAAATCCATGCGCTGCGCGATGGCGGGAGCGAGGTCAGCCTTGGCGAAGCTGCGCTCTCGGGCACAGGTGAGGCAAGGTATTGGTCCTTGACACCGACCTTCGATTTGCCGGACGGCACCTATCTCATCCGCGCCGATGCGACGAGCCGGTCCGGCGACCGGTTTTCTGTCACGAGCAATCTCGTCGTGGATACGAGCCCGCCCACCATTGTGTTTCTGCGCATCGATGATTCCAGCGCGCAGGCGGGCAAGACAGCCCTCACGCCTCTTGCAAGCCCGACGTTCGAGGGCGCTGGAGCCGAGGGTGCAGTCTTGAGCTACAAGCTGCGCGCGCGCGGCTTGGAAGCGCCTGCCTCCTTCACCGAGACGGACGTTTCCGTCAGCGACGGCGCGTGGCGTCTGGCTTTGGCCGACGCCCTGGAGGACGGTGCCTACGAGATCACGTTCTTGCTGACCGACGAGGCGGGACGCAGCGCAACGGCAACCTGTGGGTTCATCGTCGATACGCATGCGCCAAATCTTCCCGAAACTGCAACGGTCGAACTGCGTGTGAACGAGAACGCGCGTGGCGAGCGCGTCGGCTCGGTTGCGGCCAGCGACCTGACCGCTGTTTCCTATGCAATCGTCTCCGGCGGCGAGGATTTTGAAGTCGATGCCGTCGGTATGCTCAAGACATCGATGAAGGCCAGGCTCGATTACGAAACGGCTCCATCCCGGCAGGTCACCATCCGCGCCACGGATGCGGTGGGGCACAAGTCGGAGCGCACATATCAGGTCAGCCTGAATGATTTGATTGAAAATGCGCCCGCGGTGCCGGCCCCGCCTTTTGGTTCTATATCCGAGACCGAGAGGCCGTCGCTCAACCCGCGTGCAAGCGAAGGAAAGCAAATCGCTCCGCCATCGCTTGAACTTGCCAGTCCGGAGATGTCGGTAAGCGGAGATGCGGCAGGGGAGGCGGGCCGAACCACCGGGAGTGCCACTGCCGCGCCATTTGCTGTCATTGCCGGCGGCCGCGTGTGGAGCTCCTTCACCGTACCGACATCAGTGGGTGCGACATCTGGCGACGTGACTGGCAGCACCCCGGTGGAGCGCACAGGTGATGCATCCGCATCTTCGGCTGCGTCTGTCAAAAGCCCCTCTCTTGCAAGCAGTTTACAATTTTCAGCCATCGATCGTGGGGCCGTGCTGGAGGTGCGGATTTCCGCGCCCGCGCTAGACAGCGCCATCACTCAGAAACTTGGAAACAATGTCCGGATTATCGGGGGCGACGAGTCCGTATCGCAAGTTGGCTCGTCCATTTTCGTGAAGCGCGGCCAAAATCGCGTCACGTTCATGGTTGAGGTGATTGACGAGGACAATGGGCGCGTGCTTCTGCCTGTGACGGTGAATCCGAGCACAGGAGAAATTGTTGTTGGGCCGGGGCCGCGTGGCGCCAGTCCTTCGAGCGCTCCATCCTTTGCTGAATTGCTCAGACGCGAGGCTGATCCGCAGATCGAGAGCCTGATCGCCGCGGTTCTGGCAATTCCGCCGACGGCGATGGATGTTTCAGTCTTCGCCATGCGCGGCTGATCGGAGGTCTGCCGCGCGGAATCAAAGTCTGTTTCCGCATCCAGTGGATGGGGGTCTAACGCGTGTCTGACGCGCCTGCGGGACTGACCATTTGCAACTCATGCGGCACGCAGACGTCAGCATGAGGCGCTACAAAAAAAAACGGCGGGCGGGGCGCATTGCCCCACCCGCCGTCTTTCGTTGCGCGATGCGCACGGCCTATGCGGTGAATTGAATATTCCCGGCGTTCAGGGTGATGCCCCCCGCCAATCTGATCGCCCCCTCGATCTCGGGTCCAGCGTTCGTATTGATGTAGAGGTAGCCGTCCTTGAAAGACGCAAACCCGACCGCAGGCGTCTGGTTTGGGTTGGGATCGAAGGCAAAGCTCGCAGCGCCTGTTATTCTGATGATGTCACTGCTCTGGAAATCCTGAATCACGTCATTTCGCGACAGTTCAGACAGTTTGAAGACGAAAACGTCTGCACCCGCGCCGCCGACCAGGGAATCGGCTCCGAGGCCACCCTCCAGCGTGTCTGCACCCGCTCCACCCATCAGCGTATCGGCGTCAGCGTAGCCGGACAGTGAATCGTTGCCGTTATAGCCGCGCAGGATATTGGCGCCTGCATCGCCGAAGAGCACATCGTTCTGCAGCGATCCGACGAGGTTCTCGACTTCCGTCAAGAGGTCGCCAGCAGCATCTCCGCCCACGCCGGCCTGGCCGGAGAGATAGGCGGTGACGCCTACGCTCGACGACAGATAATTCACATAATCAATGTCTGCGCCCCCGATAATAGTATCGGCGCCACGACCTGCGGTTATGTCGTCATTGCCGGCCCCGCCAAGAATCTTGTTGGCGCCATCATCGCCGGTGATGATGTCGTCACCGGAGCCGCCGTCGATATTGTCATCTCCAATGCCGCCGACAATGCGGTCTGCGCCATTCTCGCCCAATATCGTATCGTTGCCTTCACCGCCGTCGATCACATCATCGCCGATCCCGCCGGTGATTTTGTCATTATCGCCCAATCCAAGGATGATGTCGTTGCCGTTGCCGCCATCGATTATATCGTTGCCGGCGTCGCCGACGAGCGAGTCATCGCCGTCATTTCCAAACAGCTGGTCCGGGTTATCGCCGCCGTAAAGCGTATCTGCGCTCAGGCCGCCATCGATAGTGTCCTGGCCGGCATTGCCGTAAAGCAGGTCTGCTCCACCCAGGCCCAGTATGTTGTCATTGCCCGCATTGCCGTTGATCTGATTGGCCGCATCGCTTCCCGTCAGACTGTCGTTGGCTTTAGATCCCGTTATGTCCTCGATGCCCGAGAGGACGTCATTGGCGGCATCGCCGCCGCTGGCGGTTCCGGCCTTCAGGTTGATCGTCACACCTAAGCCAGAAAAGTTGTAATCGACCATATCGCGGCCGGAGCCGCCAATCAGCTGATCTCCATCCTTGCCGCCAATCAACGTATCGGCTCCCGCGCCGCCATTGAGCGTGTCTGCGCCTGCATTCCCGGACAGCAGATTGTCCTTGGCGTCGCCCACCAAGGAATCGTCGACGCTGGACCCGTAAACGGCTTCAATGCCGGAAATTATGTCACCCGCGGCATATCCGCCTGTGCCGGTTCCCTTTTGCAGATTGATGGTGAGCTTGTCCGCGGATGCCGAGTAGTCGAGGCGGTCAAAGCCCGCGCCACCGTCGATCAGGTCAGCTCCAGCGCCCGCATAAATGATATCGTCGCCGACGCCGGCGTAGATGGTGTCTTTTCCCCCGCTCGCGAAGATCGTGTCATTGCCGGCAAGGGCGCGAACGTAATTATCGCCTGTGCTAAGTTGCAACTCGTTGTCGGCGTCGGAGCCTATGACAGTGTCGGACCCGGCTGCACAAATGACATTCTCGATACTGGCGTAGCGACTCCCGTTTGACGATAAGCCGGAGATTGTGCCCCAGCCCTCCTTGAGGTTCACGATCACGCCCTCGGCTACGTTGAGGAAATCGATCGTGTCTGTGTCTAGGCCACCATCGATCGTGTCGGCCCCATAGCCGCACTTAATCGTGTCATCGCCTATGCCGCCCTGCATCGAGTCGTCGCCGTACCCGCCTTCAATGAGGTCGTCGCCCTCGTCGCCAAAGAGCACGTCATTTCCGATATTACCAAAAACGTTATCGTCGCCTGCTCCTCCAAAGACGGTGTCATCATCGCCTCCGCCCGAAAGCAAATCGTTGCCGCCTCCACCGGAAATGGAATCGTCTCCCTCCGCTGCACGGAAGACATCTCGTTCGCTCCCGCCGATCATCGTGTTGGCGCCGCCGATGCCGAGGACGAAATTTTCCACGTCGCCGCCAACGAAGGATCCGGTGGCCTCCTGGCGCAGGTCGGCGACAGGATGTCCAAGAATTTGCTCTGCGATCTTCTTGGCAAGGCCGGCCGCCAGCCAGGCGACTGTCGGCTGGGTGTAATGATAGAGATCGTAAGTTTCGATATCGCCGGGTGTCGAGAGGAATGAGACGCCCAAACGCGCGGCCAGATTGGCCTGAAAGGCCTGATACTCGGTCGTGTCTGAAATGAAAGTCAGCGATTGATCTAGGGTTCTCGTTGTGTGCGAGGCCGGATCGCTGTCAACCTGCGCCATGCCCTGGATCAGCACGCCCTGTTCGGAAACGGCCCCGAGTCCTGCCCAGATCGTGGTCAGCTCCCTCTCGATCAAGGCTCCCTCACCCTTGGCGAGGTACGGAGCATCGCTTTCTCCCTGTAGCCACAAGATGACTTCCGCGCGCCCGCCGGTTTTGCTGTTGAGATCCTCGAAAGCCTTGTTGTAAAAATTATTGACCGTCTTCCCGTCTTTGGTTGCAGGCGCATCCGGCTGCCAGGTGTCCATGGAAGTGTTGATGTGGGCGACGGACGTGCCACCCTGGGCGATGTCGAGAAAGCCGATCGGAACGTCCTCGCCATTCTCGTGCAGAATTTTCTTGAGGAGGCTTCCCATGATGGTGTAGCCCGCCGAGCCAAGAATTGCCGAGCCTTTGGCCAGGTCGTAAACACCGTCGATCGTCTGTGGTACAGCGATCGGGGCGCCGGTCAGACGACCGGCGTTGGATTGCCCTGCTGTGGCGACCGCAATGCCGACGATGATATCATCCTGTTTCAGCGACACAGTCGACGCGCTGCTGGCAAAGACCTTGTAGCTGTAGGTTTGCCCCTGTTCGAGCTTTACCGCCGCGCTGGAACTGAGCGCGGCGCCGGATCCGATTTCTATGCCATCGTTATTGTAAAAGCGGACATATCCACTCGTATCACCAATTTTCTCGGCGATGCGCGCCATTTTGACAATGCCATAACGCTTGCCATTTTCGTTGAGTGTCGACTCGCGTTGCACGAACATCATGGCGTCACATCCCTGAAAAATTATTTTTTTTGAAAAAATCGTAATTGGCGCAAGTTTCTCTGGTCGGACCGACTTGGCAAGTGGCCTTATGTATAACGGGATTGGAAAATGGGATGCGCGTGCAACTCTAAGTTTTTATTTGATCTTTAAATATACTCTCGTGGGGAACGAAAGCCTTGTTTAAAAAGCTAAGAAACGCTTGCAAAGGTTGTCTACGGAATTCGAAATAAATTTCGTACGAACGGGCGGGCAGGGCGCAACGAGCGCCCCGCGCAGGGTCGCGGTGCGCGGGCTTTATAACGTGAGCTGCGGATCAATATTTCCGGATCAGGCTCACAAGCTTGCCCTGAATGCGCACGCGGTCGGGCCCGAAGATGCGTGTTTCATACGCCGGATTGGCGGCCTCCAGCGCGACGGATGCGCCGCGCTTGCGCAGGCGCTTCAAGGTTGCTTCCTCATCGTCGATCAGAGCCACCACAATATCGCCGGTCTCGGCGGTTTCCTGTTTGCGGATGATCACTGTATCGGCGTCGAGAATACCCGCCTCGATCATCGAATCGCCGCGGACTTCCAGCGCGAAATGTTCGCCCGTGCCCAGAAACTCGGGCGGCATGGGAATGGTGTGGCTGCGCTGCTGAATGGCCGAGATCGGTGTGCCGGCTGCGATGCGCCCCATCACGGGGATCATCGCGCTGTGCATGTCCTCGTCATGCATGGGCGCGGGGATGGAGCGGACGCGGCCGAGATCGCCCTCGATGACGGAGGGCTGAAACTTGTGGGCGCGCGGCGAAGGCGCCGTCGATTCCGGCAGCCGCAGAACCTCGAGCGCGCGGGCGCGGTTGGGCAGACGGCGAATGAAGCCGCGCTCTTCCAGAGCCATGATGAGACGGTGAATACCCGACTTCGAGCGCAGGTCGAGTGCATCCTTCATTTCATCGAAGGACGGCGGAACGCCAGTTTCTTTCAGCCGCTCGTTGATGAAGCGGAGAAGTTCGCTCTGCTTTTTCGTCAGCATGGGTCGGATCCCTGGATCGCTCGCAAACCCCGCCCGACTCGCGCCATGCGCGCCCGGATCGAGGTGCTTCGTTTCTAGCGGAATCGCCTAAACAAAGCGTGAACAAACCTAGGCGTTTTTGGTTTGTTCCGCAAGTCCTGCCCGCGCTGGCGTCGGTTGGCGTTCAGAACTGCGTCCCCGGGCATCCTTGGCGCTGCGTGGCGCAAGCTCCTGACCGATCTGTTTGAAATTTATATTTTCGCTAAAGTGATAGCATTCCTACGAATGCAACCAGTCTGGATAACCTTAATAAGCGACACAACCTTTAGTTGGTAGACTTTTAAAGACTTTGTGGTGACCTTTAGGCTGTCTGCGTAGTGTATTTCCGCGCGGTTCCTTTTTGTTTACCACGATTTGAGCTATCCCCATGCTTCCTTTCGATCGTCGCGACGCTGTTGATCACGAAGCCGCTGCCGATGCCGCGCTCGGTCTGCGAGCGCGGCCGCTGGCTTCAGACCTCATCGCGCTCGAGCCTCGCATGGTCTTCGATGGGGCGGCGGCAGCGACGGCGGCGGCGGTGAAGGAGGCCGCAACCTCGGATGCGTCCAGCGACACGGCGGGGCATGATTCAGCCGCAGACATGGCGGCGGATGCAGCCAGGCTCGCGGCGGCGGTGCAGCCCGTGGAAGCGGAGCGGGTTACCGAGCAGCCCGCGGCCGACACGGTCCCGTCTTCGTCGGGGGTCGCGCCCGTCGAAATCGTTTTCATCGATTCCCGCGTGTCCGATCCCGAGGCCTTCAAGACCGCTGGCGGCGATAACCGCATCTATGTGACGATCGGGGCGGATGAGGATGGTCTTGCCGTCATCAGCCGCGTGCTGGGGGAACAGAAGGCCGAGGTTTCGGCAGTTCATATCATCGGGCACGGGTCGGAGGGCCAGCAGCGTCTCGGCAATATGGTGCTCGATCTTGCGAGTCTCGAAAGCGAGACCGCTCTCGTCCATGGCTGGCAATCCCATCTCACGGCGGAAGCCGACATCCTGCTCTATGGCTGCGACGTCGCCGCCGGCGCAGATGGCGCTGCGCTGATTGCCTCGCTCGCGGAAAAGACCGGCGCCGATGTGGCCGGGTCTACAGACCTGGTAGGTGGGGCAGCGTCTGGAGCTGATTGGACGCTCGACCGGACGACCGGTTCGATTGAAGCAGCCGTTATCGCACCAGCCGATTACAAATTGTTGTTGCCCACTGATGCGACGCCGACGGCTTGGACGGTTGTTTCTCAGGCCGATGGGCTCAGCTATCCGGCTCTTTCGCGCGGCGCAACTGTTACCAATCGCAATTACACGACTGATTCCGCGCCGATTTTTACGGGCGTTGCCGGTGGCCCCGGCGTTGTCAGGGTCTACGAAACCATCGCTGGCGCAAAAGTTCTTGTGGCGTCGTCCGTTATTAAGTCTGATTTGAGTTTTCAGGTGAAGATCGGCGTGTTTGCCGCACTTGATGTCGAGCGCACCGATCTGTTGGTCGGCGGGCAATTGAGTGCCAACGCTAGCCATACACTCACGTTCTTTCAACAATTGAGCGGCGGCGCGGAAGTCACCGGGCCAGCCGACACGAGTGTGGTCGTTGTCAATGTCGATACGATCGCGCCCGTGCTCGCGCCATTCGCGCCATTCGCGTCTTTTTCTTACGATGACGGCAATGGCGGCGGGGTGACGACTCCAAGCCTCACCAATGGTTCTATTCTTTTATCAAGTGACACCGGGGGGCGGCTCTTCTTTACCCTGCCGACCGACTGGGCGACGCGATACGGCGTCGGCGCGCGCATTGCCGTTGATGAAAGCACCTCTGCTGCGGGCACCTATACGGCTTCCTTGCGGCGCATTGCCGTTCTCGGGACGGATACAGACCCCGTCCGGTATATGCGGCTGTATTTGAATAATAACTCAAATAATCCAGTCGTGGGTGAGGCAGACAACGGATCTTCTTATTACTATCGAATCTATATAGTGGACGCAGCGGGCAACCGCTCGACTGATTATCTGTCTATTCAGGTTAAATTCGTTCTCACGCCAAAGGCGACCATTACCGGCTTTGTGCAGGATGGCTCGACCGATCTTGTGACAAACCCGAGCCAGGACGGCGTGACGCAGCTGAGCACGAAAGACAGCACGCCGACGCTTCGGCTAACAGGCTTGGATGCTGCCTCGATCTATACGATCACGGACACTTATACCAACCTTAGCGGGGTGAAGGTCACCACCACTGTCGGGACCATCACTGGTACGAGCGGCGCGCTCGATTATACGTTGAATCTTGTGGCCGGCGGGACTGCTCAGGAGGGCTTGCATCAGCTTTCGATCGTGGGTGTTGCAGGCGTCTCGCATTCCGTCACAACTCAAATATCACTCTTCCTCGACAGCACGCCTGCAGCCTTCGGCTTCAAGGACAATCTTGGTTCGGTCCAGAGCACTATCACCCTCGTCAATCAGCTTGTCGATACGATCAGCCTTGTCAGCACAACAAGGGAGGCCGCTGGCTCAACCATTTCGATCGAATATACGGTCGATAACAGTCCAGATGTGCAAACAGCGACCGCCATCGTCGGCGCGGACCTGTCCTGGTCCTTCACCATTCCTGGTCTCGGGCTTGGCTCGCATGTGATCACGGCACGCGTAAAGGATTCAGCAAACAGCTGGAGCACATCGAAGACTGTAACCGCCTTCGTGACCGGTGCCTGGAGCCCGGGCGGATTCGGGCTCTCGAATCTCTCAGCCTGGTATGATGCCAGCATTGGGTCCGGTGTTGTTTTAAATGGAACCCTCGTTACCAAATGGGTGGATTTGAGCGGGTCCGGGAAGGACGCCAATACCGTCTCCCCGGCCACCAGTCCCTTGACCGGGGTTGCCCCTTCTGGCGCGCGGACGCTTACGTTTAATAGTATGAGCCTTTTGAAACTGGCGCTGCCAGCGAGCAATGTCGGCATTGTCTATTCCGGCAACGCGACGCAGAATTTTACATCCACGACAATATCGAATGCGTTCAGCCTGCAGCCAATCGCCAGCACTTCCGGCCGATATGGGCCTTATCTGCAGAATGCGAACTTGGGTATTTATACCAATTATGCGTCTGTCTACTGGAACGGGCTCGTCGGTGGTTTTCTCGGCAATTATACTACTCCGTCGCCCTACACGCAGCCCTATATCAACAATGTGATGACGCAGTTGGGCGGAACAAAGGTTTTGTTTTCTGCCGATGGCACGCCTTTGGTCGCATCCGCAATCCCGACAGCAAATGCGGCTGCGATAGCGGCTGATGTCATTTTAACCTTTGGCTCGGGTGCGGCATCGACCACGAATGCCGGCTTTACGGGCGATCTCGGACTGCTGGTCTTCTATAAGACCGAGTTGACTAGCGCCCAGGTCACGTTGCTGCAAAACATGATGTCGAACCGGTTCGGGACGACCGCGCTTTCTCCAACCAATGACAAATTCGTTGTGAATGCGACAGCCGGCGCCACAGATACCGCGAAGCTTGCGCTTCAATATACTTATTCCAATGATATTGGCGGCATCATCAAGCTTGCCGCCCAAACAGTGACTGGCTCCGCCGTTGCTGCAAGCAGTGTGACCGACTCCCAGAATGGTGGTCTCATTCTGACTGACCGGGGCTTCCTTTTGGATGGCGCCAGCATCATGTTCGGCGCTAACTCCGGCGGCGGTACGTTCTCGCAGTCAGAAAATACCGGGGACAACCCGCAAGTGACGCGGTTTGGTCGTCAATGGGCCATCGATGTTGAAGGCGGGAGTTCGACCAATCCCAACAACAAGGTCGATGTCTCCTTCGACGTCGCGTCGCTGGCAGCTTCAACCGGCCAAACGCTTACCGATATTAAAAATACATTTGCGGGACGGTCGAATCTCAAGCTTGCGTGGCGGCAGACCGAGAGCGATTCCTGGAGCTTCGTCACACCGACCAGTGTGGAAAATCTGATCGATAGCCAGGGACGCATAACCTTCAGGGGTGTGTCGGTCAATGGCGGCGACGGCACGTTGCGCAGCGGCTTCATCACGATGATGGACGGGCCCAGCATCGAAAGCATCACGCGCAGTCCCAATGGCCTGAAGGATACCTCGCTCAGCTTTACGGTTGTGACCAGCGAGCAGGTCAGCAATTTGGGTGTATCGAGCTTCAGTCTCAAAACGAACGTGGGCAGCTCCTTCTCACTCGCACAAGTTGACAGCGTTTCCAGTGGCGTTGCGATCGGTGGCGGCAAATACAGCTACACCGTCAATGCGACAATCGGGGCAGGGTCATCGGGCAGTATCTGGCTTGCCTATAATTATGCTCAGCCGACAGCGACCGATGTGGGCGCGACCAATGCCGGCAATTACATGATCAAGTCGACATTCGTTGAGTCAACACAGGCCGCAGTTCTCGACTCACGTGCGCCGCAGCCTACGATTCAGGGTGTGGTCAATATTTCGATGACAGACACCGCCCCTGTGCCGGTGACAATTACTTTCGATGAAGCGCCTTCCGATGATGGCGCCTCGGGCGCATCTGTCGAGCATTTTAGCATAGACGATCTCGATGCAACGGGCGGCACTCTGTCTAATTTGACGAAGGTGGACGCCACGCATTGGAACGTGAATTTCACATCCGATGGCACCGACACACCAAAAACCATCAAGGTTCTGGGTGGGGCCACTTCCTACAAGGATCAATACGGCAATGTCGCGACCGATGATGTAATCGCGAACATTGTGGTTGACCGTGTGCGGCCCACGGTGACGTCCATCGAGCGCGTCGGCAATGCGATCACCAACGCAGATTCCGTTCGGTTCAAGGTTACATTCAGCGAAGCTGTGCGAGCATCCAGCCTCCAGGCAAATGATTTTGCGGTATCAGGCACCACGACTGCAACCGTTACCGCGATCACGCCTGACGCTCTGGATGGGAGCGTGTTCTATGTCGATATTTCGGGCGGTAACCTTGCCAACCTGAATGCAACTGTGGGCTTGACGCTGGCAACGACAGCAAGCATCGAGGATATGGCGTTCAACACTGCCAGTCTGGGCGCGCAAGGAAACTTGCTGGTCGACAGGACTGTTCCGAGCAATCAGACGGTTGCGATCGATAATCTTGGTCCGAAGGTCACCAGCGTCGCCATTTCGGACACCTATTCCAAGTCCACAGACACACCTACAATCACGGTAACTTTCAGTGAGGCGATCGATCCCACGAGCTTCGACGCCTCGGATTTTGTGGTCGCGGGCGGGCTTGGCTCGGTAAGCAATGTGGTTGTGTCAGGCAATACAGCCACGGCAACTTTCATGCCCGGCTCGGCTGTGACCTCGGTGTCGTCCTCCACCATCACTGTAACCCCCACCTTCAAGGATTTGGCCGGAAACGCAGCTTTAGCTTCGACGAACAATGTATCTCCATCGTTCAACCTCGAAACTGTTGCGCCGACGGTGACGTCGATCACCCGCCTCACACCGACGGCCGAGCTGACGAATTCGGTCGCGCCTGTATTTCTGGTGACTTTTTCGGAGGGTGTCCGGAACGTCGGCGCCAATGATTTTGACGTCGTTGACGAGAACGGGAACCTGGTCCTTGGATCGCCGGTTTTGACCTTCGCACAGGTCACAGCCGGCACTGTGTCGACCTCATGGAAGGTGACTGTCGGGGGGCTTGCGTCTTATAATGGTGTTGTGAAACTGCGCGTGCGCAGCGATGCGACGATTGACGATCGCGCTTATGACACAACGGTTGCCGGCGATTTCGGCAACCGCGTCACGAATATGACGCCGACAGGGGCAGTAGATTCCTACACCCTCGATCATATTCGGCCGAATGTGACGCTCAACAAAACCAACTTCAATACGCTTTTGCCGACGATTTCGGGAACGACCGAGGCCGGAGCGAGAATCACGGTGACCTATAAGAGCACGGCTTACATTTTCACAGCGATCAGCGCCAACTGGACGTGGACTGTACCCACGGCGCTCACGGCGATCACGGCTGGGGCTACGGCCAATCCCTTGACCGTCATAGCGACAGACGGGGCGAACAACGTCTCCACGACGGTGAGTACATTCCTGATCCTGGATCAGACGCCGCCGACCGCAACGATCTCGCGCTGGACAGGCGGCGCCAGCGCGAGTGCCGGCGCGGCTTTTGCCGGCGGATTCAATATTACGGATCGTCAGTTCAAAATCGCTCTTGGAGAAGATCTCGGCACGCTGACGGAAGCCAATTTCATCGTGACCGGTGGCGTTGTGAATGGTGCGCCCGTCCGCAATGGCACAAGCAATGTCTGGTTCGTGAACGTCACACCGACGGTGAGCGCGGCAACACTCTCGATCGCGCTGCAAGGCCTTGCCGACAGTGCTGACAATGCGGTCAATGTGACAGCGTCTGAAAGCTTTTCGCGGGACCAGATCCTGCCGACACTGACCAGCATTTCTCGCACAGGATCTGTTGCCGAGGCGACCAGTCAGCCAAACTTGAGTTTCACGGTCACCTTCAGCGAGGCGGTGACGAATGTGGCTGCGGGCTCCTTCGTGCTCACCAATGCGCTGGGCGAGGCGCTGAGCGGCAATCTGCCGACGATTACCAATGTGACGTCGGCGGACGGGGGCAGGACCTATACGGTCGCCCTTGCGAATACCAACAGATATCTGGACGGGCAGGCGCTCTCGCTGCGGTTGGCGCCGTCGGCCAGCATCAAGGATCTTGCCGACAATCTCCTGTTGTCCCTCGATGCGACGGGGACGACGCAGGCCTTTGCGCTCGATTATACCAAACCCGCGGCGCCAACACTGGCGACAGGCTTCGTCAACAGTGCAAAGCCGTTGCTCTCGGGCAAAGCGGAAGCAAATTCTACAGTGTCCTTGACGCTCAACGGTGGTGCGGCCGTGAATGTCACGGCCAATTCGGCGGGCCAATGGGAATGGACGCCCGGCGTCAATCTGAACCTCGGCGCCAACAGTTTGCTCATCACGTCGAAAGACGATGGTGGCAATGTCTCGGACCCGACAAACGCGTCCGTGGTGCGCGACCAGACCGCGCCGACAGTGACGATCCTTCCCTCAGTGACCGGCACGACCAACGCCACAAACGTCTATTTTGACCTGACGTTCAGCGAGCCGATCAATGCGGATACAATATCGACAGCCAGTTTCGTGACCAGCACGGGGCTTGGCATCGCGGATCTTCAATACATCTCCGGCAATATCTGGCGCGTGACGCTGGCCGATGCGAGCGCTGTGAATGGTGATGTCAGCCTGAGCTTCGTCTCCCCGAGCTCGATCAAGGATCGCGCAGGAAATGGCTTGAGCGCGCCGAGCCTGATTGGCTCCGTGACCTTCGACCATATTCCCCCGGTTCTTTCCGCGAGCCTCGACGCGACACCGGTGTCGGAGATCAGTTCGGCGCCAACCACCACAAGTGAACTTGGCTTCACCCTCGCGGTCTCCAGCGAGACCGGCGCGAGCTTGTCGCTGGTTACCAAAGTTGGCGGCGTGGTCAATTCCGACTTCCAGCTGCTGGCCAGCGGAAGCAGCTGGGTTGTGAGCGCCAAGCCGGGCGTCACGCCTGCAAAAGCCAATTATGAGTTTGCCATCACGGCAGCCGATCCAAGGGGCAATGTCACAAGCCGCAGCTATTACGTCACTCTGGTGGATACGGCGGCAGCCTCGAACATCCTGCTCGTGAACGGCTCATCCAACTTTATATCCGGCAGCAGTGCGTCGGTGTCCGCGGGCGCGATTACCTTCCAGGCGGATTATACCAAGTCGAACTCGGCATCGGTGTCTGTTTCCAAGGATGATGGGACTGTCATCGCGACGGGCCAGGCAGCGACAAAGACCACCGCCAATGGCTGGTCCTACGCTCTGCCCACCGGGGCCTTTGTCGACGGCTCGACTTATGTTGTGTCAATCACAGTCCTCGACCTCGCACTCAAGCCGACAACCTCGAATTTCACCTATTCCATCGACAAGACCGCGCCGACGCTGCAGGCGATCGACCGGCTGACGCCCGTCGGTCAATATACGAATGGCGCGTCGGTGGTGTTCAAGCTCACCTTCAGCGAGAAGGTGACTGTGCTCGACGGGGCCAACTTCCAGGTGCTGGATGCCAATAGCATGGCCATGTTGGGGGTGACGGTTTCGGCTGTACCAGACCCGGGCGTGCCCAACGGCACGGTCTGGAATGTCACGGTGTCCGGGATCTCCACATCCTATAATGGCGATCTGACGCTGAAGCTTGCGAGCGGCGCGTCCATTGTCGACGATGCGTCCAACAATGTCGCCGCGAGCACGCTCGGCAACAGCTATACGATCGATCATGTGAAGCCGTTGGTCGCCATCACCGGGGCCAATGGTCTCGTCTCGGGCTCGGCGACCAACGCGACGAAGCCGCAATTCTCCGGCACGACCAGCGCCGATACGACCAGTGTCACGCTCACCGCGACCAAGGCCGGCGGAACGCCGATCAACCTCGGCACTGCCACTTTGACGTCGGTCGTGGGGGGTAAAACCTGGACGCTGACGCCGTCTGCCGCTTTGGCCGAGGGCGACTACACGATCAAGGCGGTGGCGACTGACGTGGCGGTCAATGACAGCGATGCGGGGGTGACGTCGAGCTTCGCGCTGTCGGTTGACACCACGCCCCCCAATCCGCCCGTCCTGACGTCTGGCCCCAGCATCAAATCGAATGGGTCGGGGACAGTCACGATCAGCGGTACGGCGGCCTCCGCCACCACCGTCAGCATCCGCAATGGCTCCGAGGTTCTCGGAACGGCCAATGTGGTCGGTGGCAATTGGTCCACATCGCTGTCGCTGGCTGCACTGCCCGAGGGCACTACCGCGCTCAGTCTCTATGCCATCGACGCGGCAACAAATGTCTCGGCGACTGCGACGAGCCTGAATGTAACCATCGACAAGACCGCGCCGACGCTGCAGGCGATCGAACGGCTGACGCCTGTCGGTCAATATACGAATGGCGCGTCGGTGGTGTTCAAGCTCACCTTCAGCGAGAAGGTGTCTGGGCTCGAGGGGGCCAACTTCCAGGTGCTGAATGCCGGTGGCGTGGCCATGTCGGGGGTGACGGTTTCGGCTGCACCAGACCCGGGCGTGCCCAACGGCACCGTCTGGAATGTCACGGTGTCCGGGATTGCCGCAGCCTATAATGGCGAGCTGACGCTGAAGCTTGCGAGCAACGCGTCCATTGCCGACGATGCGTCCAACAAGGTCGCCGTGAGCGCACTCAGCAACAGCTATACGATCGATCATGTGAAGCCGTCGGTCGCCATCACCAGGGCCAATGGTCCCCTCTCGGGCTCGGCGACCAATGTGACGAAGCCGCAATTTACCGGCACGACCAGCGCCGACACGACCAAGGTCACGCTCACCGCGACCAAGGCCGGCGGAACGATCGACCTCGGCACTGCCACTTTGACGTCGGTCGCGGGGGGTAAAACCTGGACGCTGACGCCGTCTGTCGCTTTGGCCGAGGGCGACTACACGATCACGGCAGTCGCGACTGACGTGGCTCTCAATGACAGCGATGCGGGGGTGACGTCGACCTTCGCGCTGACGATTGACACCACGCCCCCCAATCCGCCCGTCCTGACGTCTGACCACAGCATCAAATCGAATGGGTCGGGGACAGTCACGATCCGCGGTACGGCGGCCTCCGCCACCACCGTCAGCATCCGCAATGGCTCCGAGGTTCTCGGAACGGCCAATGTGGTCGGTGGCAATTGGTCCACATCGCTGTCGCTGGCCGCTCTGCCCGAGGTCACTACCGCGCTCAGTCTCTATGCCATCGACGCGGCCACAAATGTCTCGGTGACCGCCACGAGCCTGAATGTAACCATCGACAAGACCGCGCCGACGCTGCAGGCCATCGACCGGCTGACGCCCGTCGGACAATATACGAATGGCGCGTCGGTGGTGTTCAAGCTCACCTTCAGCGAGAAGGTGACTGTGCTCGAGGGGGCCAACTTCCAGGTGCTGAATGCCGATGGCGTGGCCATGTCGGGGGTGACGGTTGCGGCTGCACCAGACCCGGGCGTGCCCAACGGCACCGTCTGGAATGTCACGGTGTCCGGGATCTCCACATCCTATAATGGCGAGCTGACGCTGAAGCTTGCGAGCAACGCGTCCATTGCCGACGATGCGTCCAACAAGGTCGCCGCGAGCGCACTCAGCAACAGCTATACGATCGACAATACCGCACCGGTCTTGTCGGCGACTCTCGACGGGGTCGCCCTGTCGGGCTCGTCAGCCATTACCAGCAATACCGCTTTCGCCCTGCAGGTCAGCGCGAACGAGCATGCGACGCTGACGCTGGATGCCGCGTCCTCGACCAAATTCAGCTTGACCCAGACCGGATCGGCCTGGACCGTTTCAGTCAAGAGCGGCGTGACGCTTGTGCCGGGCACCACCTATGTGCTCCGCTTCACCGCGACCGATGACTATGGCACCGCTGCCACGACGCAATTTGACGTGCAGCTTGTCTCCCCCGCGACCGCCTTCGTGGTCAGTCTTTCGGCGTCCGACGGGACCAGCGCGATCAGCAACAACGCGTCGTCCAAGTTGACATCTGGCCGATTGAATCTCAGCGCCGATTACGCCACGACCGATCATTTGGCGGTGAGTGTCAGCAAGGCCGGGGGCACGGTCGTTGCCGGCGGCAATGCAGTGCAGACGAGCGGAAACGCCTGGGCCTTTGATTTGCCGTCGAGCGACGCATTCGTGGACGGCTCTACCTATACAGTCACCCTGACCGCCTATGACAAGTCCGGCAGAGCTGCGACACCATCGACATTCACCTACACGTCGGACCGGACGGCTCCGGTGTTGAGCGTCAGCCTCGGTGACCGGATCGTCAAGGCGGGCGAAACGACAACACTGACAATCAGCTCCAATGAAACGATCGGTAGTTTCGATGGCAGCAAGGTCTCCATGCCCGCCGGGGTGTTGGGGAGCTTTACCCGCAGTGCCGACGGCAAATCCTACAGTGCCACCTTTACGCCCAACGGCGATGTGGCGCGTCAAGACTTGTCCGTCACCCTTGCAGCAGGCGCTGTGACTGACAATCCGGGGAATCCGAGCGTTGCCTACAGCGGCTATGCGTTCAGCATAGACACGCAGCGGCCCAAAGTGGCGAGCATCGTGCGCACCGATGCGAGCACCGGCGCGCGTCTGACCACCAAAGCCGATTCCGTGGTCTTCGTCGTGACCTTCAGCGAGGATGTCACCAATGTCGGCGGGAACGACTTTGCCATCTACCGCAACAGCCTGCTGCTGAATTCAACGATTGAGGTCGCGCCGCAGGGCGAGAGCAAGTCGGTTTATCTCGTGACAGTGAGCAATTATGCGGGCGATGGCGACATCGACCTCAAGCTCGCGGCGTCGCCTACGATCAACGATCTCGATCTCACGGTCGCTGGTGCGAGCGAGCCTGGAAATGCGCTGGCCGATACGACCATTCCCGCAGGTGCGCGTGGCTACACGATTGACCGGACTGGACCGACTGTTTCGGGTCTGACTGCGGGTCCGCTCTCGGGCGGCGCCCGTACGATCACCATCACCTTCAGCGAGGCGGTGGACAGCTCGACGTTCACGCTTGCTGACCTGACCTGGGATCAAAGCCTCGGCGATCTGTCCAACCTGACATTTGTCAATGATCGGTCCGCGACGGCCATCTTCACGCAGAGGGCCAATGTCGCCGGCGCGCAGGCGATTTCGGTTGCAGGCGGCGACTACACGGATCTTTTCGGGAACACTGCACGCGAGTCTGCTGAACGTGCGAGCTTCGCTGTCGATACGGTGGCGCCCGTCGTCACCAGCATTGCTCGTCAGTCTCCTGCCAGCCAGACCACCAATGCGGCGAGCGTCACCTTCCGCGTGACATTCAGCGAGGCCGTGAAAACGGTTGATCCGACTGACTTCGTGGTCAACGGCGTCAATGGCGTGCAAGCGTCCGATCTGACCGTAGCACCCGTTGGCGGGAGCGTAGGCTCGGGCAGCCTGACCTGGGATGTCACGGTTCGCGGTTCGGCGTTCGAGGCGGTCAATAATGGAACTGTGTCGCTTGGCCTTGCGGCTGGTGCGGCTATCGACGATCTGGCTGGAAATGGCCTGTCGCTGGCTGTGGTTCCGGCAAGCGAGACATTTGTCGTCAATCGCATCGGCAATGGCATTGCGAGCGGGACGCTGACGGATGATGTCGGTACGGGTCCGGGTGAGTTCGCTCTCGTTTCGACCGTGCTCACGAATGATGCGCGTCCTGTCTTCAATTTCGTCTCGAACGGCGACTTGAAGTCTGTGGCAATTTACGAAGGGGCGACCCTGGTCGCGACTGCGCTCAAGGGGGCGGATGCCAAGCACTGGTCCTGGGCCCCGACCGGGAATCTCTCCGAAACGACGCATCAATATACCGCTAAGAGCGTCGATATTTACGACAATGAAACGCCGTTCAATTTCGCCGTGACGGTTGACACGGTTGCGCCGAACAAGCCTGTGGTTGGGGCTTATAATAGCGCCGGTAGCATCTCCAACAATGCGGTCCCGGCACTGTCTGGCACGGCGGAAGCGGGGACGAGGATCTCGCTGTTCATTGACGGAGCCGAGGTTGCAGGCTCCAACATTATCGCGCGTGAGGACGGAACATGGTCCTATGCCGGCACCATGCCTTTGGCTGATGGCCAGCATTCCTTCGTTGCATATGCGACGGATTCTGCGGACAACCGGTCGGTCGCGAGCAATAATTTCGCCGTTGTCATAGACACCTTTGTCTCACCTCCGCTTGTGACGCGCCTGGGCTCGACAAGCATCGGTGATCGCCCCGCGATTCTGTCGCCTGACGCAGCGCCTGTCTTCTCAGGCAAAGGCGAGGCCAAGGCGGCGTTGAACTTCAAGATCTGGCCGGCTGGCGCAGCCGAGCCTGCGGATTTTACATCTGCGACACATGTCGACGATAACGGCGACTGGACGTGGTCGCCAGGCGCACGTGCGGATGGGGCCTACCTCGTCAAGTTCCACATCAAGGATGTCGCTGGCAACGAGGCGACGGGGACATCGCTCGCCTTCACGATTGACACCACAGCGCCTGTTCTGCCGGCGATAGATGCCGATGTTCTGCGCGTGAATGAAAATGCGCGCGGTGTTGTCGTCGGATCGGTGGCGGCGTCGGATTTGACACCTGTCGCTTATGCGATCACGTCGCCCGGCACTCCCTTCGAAATCGATGGCAGTGGCCAGATCCGGGTCTCGCAGAGCGCTGATATCGATTTTGATGCGGGGCCGAAATCCTATTCCGTGACGGTTCAGGCGACCGACGCTGCGGGCCATGTGGTGTCGCGGGCCTATGATATTGCCGTGACAAATATCAACGAAGCCCCTGTGGCCGGGGCCTCGCTCGGTTTCTCGACACTGGAAGACACGGGTCTTGCTGGCGTTATTGTCGGCTTCTCAGATCAGGATCAGGGCGACGTTCTGACCTATTCTGTCTCGAAGGGCGCTCGGCATGGCGCATTGTCGATGGATGCTGCGGGCGCCTTCACCTATATGCCCGCCGCGGATTTCTTCGGTGCCGATACATTTGAGGTGACGGCGACCGACTCGTCCGGTCTCTCGGCAAGCAAGATCGTCTCGATCCAGGTTCAATCGGTCAATGACGCTCCCGTGATTGCGCCTGCGCAAACGATCCGTCTTGCTGAAGATGCGACGGGAACCGGCGCTTCGGGTGCTTCCGATGTCGATGCGGACAAACTCACCTATCTGGTTTCAACCCAGGCGGCGCATGGTTTGGCCTCGGTTGATACCTCAGGTGCGATCATCTATCGGCCAGACGCCAATTTCCATGGCGATGACAGCTTCACGATTGAAGTCAGCGACGGGCAAGCGAGCGCGCTTCAGCGCGTCAGTGTGAGCGTGACTCCTGTCAACGATGCGCCGACGGGCGCGGTGAGGATTGCTGGCACGCCGCAGACCGGACAAACGCTGACCGTGACGCCCGCCTTGGCCGATGCCGATGGCGTCGGTGCGCTTTCCTATCAATGGTTAAGCAATGGACAGCCGGTTGGAGAAGCAACAGGTGATACCTTTGTCGTCCGCAATACAGATAGCGGCGCGGCGATCACCTGCAGCGTCACCTACACGGACGGAGATGGCGTCCGGGAAACGGTTCTGTCGCAGATAGTCAATGTACCGAGCATTGTCGTTCAGACCCCGGTGATTGTGCCGGTGGTGGAAACCAAGCCTGTTTACGCGCCGATTGTCTCCACGCAGACGGAGACCTTCTCTGTTGTTGAAGCCGTCTCGAACAAGGCGAGCGTTGCCACTCTGTCTGTTTCGTCCTTCACGACGGGGACTGTCATCGAAAAAACGTCCATCGTGACGTCCGCAGCCAACAATGAACGCCCGGCCAATGCGGTGTCACCCACGATTGACGTCAAGCCTTTGGGTGTCATTACAGGCGGGCGCGTTGCCAGCACAATCGTCGTGCCTACAGTCTCGGCCGCTTCAAGCCCGGTCTCGGGCGAGGTCACCGGCAGCATTCCCTTGCTTGGGAACGAGGCTGGAACGCGCGGGGCAGGGGCGAGCAATACGTCGCCTGCGCCCACGCTCTCGGTAAGCCGCATGCAGATTTCTGCGGTTGATCGCGGCGCGGTGTTTGAAGTCCGGATAGCCATGCCTGGAGTTGGCGACAGCCTGTCGCGTGTGCTGGGCGAAAACATCCAGATCATCGGCGGGGGCGATGCTGTCTATAAGTTCGGCTCGTCCATTTTCGTCAAGCGCGGGCAGGGCAAGGTCAGCTTCAGCCTGGAAGTGCTGGATGCGTCGGGCGAGCGTGTGATCATGCCCGTCACGATCGATCCTTCGGCAGGGACGATCGAGGTCGCACCTGGTCCGCGTGGCGATCTGGATCGCGGGGCGCCGTCCTTCGCCCAATTGTTGCGGCGTGAGACGGATCCGCAGGTTGAGCAATTGCTTGCGTCCCTGACCGGTCTCAGCGGCACCTTTGCGGTAGATGGTACTGCGAGTTTGTGATGGCGAATCCAAGGTTGATTGATTAACCTTGGATGATTCGGTGTTTTGTTTTTCTAATTGTATTTTGTTTTGTTTTGCTAAATTGCTGCCTGCGCCGGGCTTCGTGCGCACCTATTTTTAAGGTCATTGCGGCCATGACATTGCTATCTGGACACCGTCGGGTGCTCCTTTCTTCTGTTCTGTCGGTTGTTGCTGGAACAGTCGCTGGTTGTTCCGTTCTTCCGGTGCCAATCGGGTCTCAAGAGACGGCACAGGCAGCGAAAACGGGTCTCGAGGCCATGCGGGCCGAGCAGGAGCCTGTTGCGCGTCCGATCGATCTCGGCGAAGCGATGGCGCGCGCCGTGCTCTACAATCTCGACAGCCGTGTCGAGCTGATGGAGATTGCGCTCAAGAACCGGCAGGCCGAGACGGCGACAATTGCCATGTTGCCCAATATCATAGCTGGCGCGGGATATGCGGGCCGCAATAAATACGATGCCAGCTCAAGTTCGCAGATTGGCACGGGCACGCAGAATTTCTCCTATTCCACGTCACAGGAGAAGGAAATCCTGACGGGCGATCTGGCGCTGTCGTGGAATGTGCTGGATTTTGGCTTGTCCTATATCCGGGCGCAGCAGGCTGCTGACCGGGTATTGATTTCCCAGGAACAGCGGCGCAAGGCGCTGGCGCGCATTGTCGAGGAAGTGCGCGGGGCCTATTGGCGCGCTCTTGCCGCAGAATATTTGAGCAAGGATCTCAAGACCCTGCAGGCGCGCGTTCAGACGGCGCTCAAGCGTGCCGAGCAATTGGGATCGAGCGGGCAGGCGGGGCCCTTGGTGGCGCTCACCTATCAGCGCGATATTTATGAAATCACGGAGCGGATCCAGCAGATCGAGACGGAAGTCTCGGCGGCACGCGCCCAGCTCGCAGCCTTGATGAATGTGGCGCCTGAGGCGAAGTTCTCGCTGGTGCGCCCCGCGAATAACCTGCCACCCGAAGGTGCATTCCCGCGTCCCGCGGCACTGGTGAGCGCAGCGCTTGAGAACCGGCCTGAAATGCGCGCCGTTCTCTACGATCAGAAGATCGGCCGTCTGGACGGCACTGCTGCTTTGCTTGAATTGCTGCCGAGCGTTAACCTGAATGTCGGGCCCGCCTATACGTCCAACTCCTACACTGCCAATCAGGATTGGTGGGGCTGGGGTGCGAGGACGAGCTGGAACCTCATGCGGCTTGCGGCCTATCCTATCCGCAAGAACGAATTGTCCGCCAATGACGCCTTGCTTGGCGAGCGCGTCAAGGCGACTGCAGCGGCCATTGCCCTGCAGGTCTATGTGAGCCGGACGCGTTATGAGCAGACGCTAGCGCGGGCCAAGACTTTGGCGAATTACTCCAAGGTCCAGCAGAGGGTTCTGGGCCAGCTCACGGCCTCGACGACGGCAGAACAGTCTGGCGAAATCGAACTCGCGCGTGAGGAGCTCACGGCGCTCCTGGCGCGTGCGCGCTATGATGTTGCTGCAGCCGATGCGCAATCTGCTTATGCGACCATGCTGACGGCAGTTGGTGTCGACCCATATCCCGCGCAGGTTCACGGTTCCCTGACCGAGATGGCGCAGGCCTTCCGGACGCAGGGGGCGGGACAGGTGAAAACCTTGAAGGTCGGCAGCGCCGGCACGCCGTGATGAGGGGCGCACTTGGCCTTTGCGGTCTGGGTTTGGCGCTCGCTCTGGCGGCGCTTCACCCGGTATGTGCGCAATCGGTTGATTTGCGAGCGCGCGGAGTCGTGCGCTCGCTTGGCGAGGCCTCGATTTCGAGTGAATTGCCCGCGCGGATCATCGCCATGCCGTTTCGTGAGGGTGAGAGCTTTCGCAAGGGCGAGCGGCTTGTCGAGTTCGACTGCGTTCGGTTCGCGGCCGAAGTTGCCGGGCTGGAGGCTGAAATGGCTGCCGCGCGCGCTGCCCATGACGGCAATCTCGACATGCAACGGTTCAAGGCGATTGGCGCGCGCGACCTCGCGATTTCCTCGGCGCGGCTCGATAAGGCATCCGCCGATGTGGAGGCCGGCAAGTCGCGGCTGGCGGCCTGCGTCATCATTGCGCCGTTCGACGGTGTCGTGGTCGAGAAGCTCGCCAATATTCACGAAATATCATCGCCGTCAGCACCTCTTCTGCGCGTGGTCGATGTGTCCCGGCTTGAGATCGAGCTGATTGCGCCTTCGCGTTGGCTTGGTTGGGCCTCTGATGGCGCAGCCTTCGATTTTGAAATCGACGAGACCGGCCACACGCATCGCGCGCGGGTCACACGCCTTGGGCCTGTGGTTGAGCCGGTTAGCCAGACAGTGAAATTTTTTGGCGTTCTCGAGGATGTGTCTCCCGAGATCAGGCCAGGCATGAGCGGCACAGCGCGTTTCGCGCGGACGGGGGACTGATGGCCGCTGGCCCGCAAATGTCATTTCGTCCGGCACCGGATCCCGAACCCGTCGATACCTCGGGGTTGGGGCTTTTGCTTGGGATGGAGGCCGCTGCGCGCAGTGCGCAGACGCCGGTGGAACTCCTGCATCTTATTGCCAGCGATTGGCGCAAGATCACGCGGGCGGATCAGATTTTTGTTTTCCGGCACCGGCGCGGCGTTCTGTCGACACAGGCCGTTTCCAACCAGTCGAGCGTCGATCGCACAGCGCCCTTGATCGTGGATCTGGAAGAGTCGCTCGGAAAATATTGGGCAGGCCTGGAGACCAAGGGGCTGCAGCGTCTCACGCGCGAGGATCTGGACGTGGTCCCGGCCTCGCCGGTGTTTGATTATCCCCATAGGAATCTCTGCCTGCTGCCGCTGAAGCTGCGTGGCTCTGGCGAGATTTTCACCCTTGTGATGCTGGCGCGCGACCTGCCCTGGACCGAGCAGGAGACGCCCCTGCTGCAGCGGCTCGCCGCGACCTTCGCCCATGCCTGGGAGGCGCTGGTTGGCCCAGCGAAACTGCGCGAAGCCCCGTGGCGACGCTATCTTGTGCCCGGCGGTGCAGCGGCGCTCGTGATCCT
Organism: Beijerinckiaceae bacterium; assembly: GCA_947370975.1. GTDB lineage: Bacteria > Pseudomonadota > Alphaproteobacteria > Rhizobiales > Beijerinckiaceae > Terripilifer. The sequence goes on along the minus strand of CANBNG010000004.1, from coordinate 52,573 downwards.
CGGGTTGCTTCCGGTTCCCCTAACGGCGCTGGCGCCTGTGGAAGTCGTCGGGCGCGATCCCGTGCTTGTCAGCGCGCCGATCGATGGCGTGGTCAAGCGGGTCGAGGTCGAGCTCAATCAGCCGGTGAAAGAGGGCGACGTGCTCCTCACCTTCGTCGACACGAGCCTGCGCGGGCGGGCCGATGTCGCCGAGCAGAATGTCGCTGTCGCGCAGGCAAAAGAGCGGCGCATGGCGCAGGCGGCCTTCACCGATCGCAATGCCCGCCGCGAGCTGGCGATTACCGAGGCCGAGCTTGGTCTGGCGCTGGCCGAGCGCGATGCGGCGCGCGATCTGCTCGATCGCTCCGTCATCCGCGCCGAGAGGGCCGGCATCGCGATCTACCAGAACCGCGCGGATCTGGAAGGCAAGCCGGTCTCGACCGGCGAGCGTCTCATGCAGGTAGCTGATCCGCAGACAGTGGAATATCGCATCGAACTGCCGGTCAAGGACGCGATTGTGGCCAAGGAGGGCGCGCCGGTGACCGTCTATCTTGACGCCGATCCACTCGCCTCGCTCGGCGCAAAGCTGACCGCCGTGTCCTTCCACGCAACGCCGGTGCCCGGTGGCGGGCTCGCCTTCATCCTGCGCGCCTTGCCTGACGAGAGCGGCGCGACGCCGCGCATCGGCTTTCGCGGCACGGCGCAAGTGAGCGGGCACAGGGTTCCGCTCGGCTATTATCTGTTGCGGCGACCCTTCACGATGGTCCGCCAACATCTGGGCGTGTGATGTTTCCCATCGACGACAAGCTTCCCACGCTGCGTCAGGATCTGCGCATTTACCGCGCGGCTCCGCTGGCCTCGGGCGCGCCCGGCTGGGTCATTCTCGATCCTGTTGGCAATCGCTATTTTCAGGTCGGGCGTCCGGTGCTCGACATTCTGGATGCCTGGCCTGCCGGCACGGTGGAGGGGGTGCGCGCGCGTGTTGCCGAGCGCGCGGGGCGCGAGACGACCGAAGAAGAAATACTTGGTGTGCGGGCCTTTCTCGAAGGCCATGAGCTGACGCAAGCCCCGCTGGGGTTTGGTGCGGCCTTCGCCAAGAAGGAATTGAATCGCAAGCATCACTGGATCGCCTGGCTGATCCACAATTACCTTTTCATCAAGATTCCGCTCCTCCGGCCCCAGCGCTTTCTCGATGCCTCGCGGCTGGTGGGCGAGGTCATATTCAGCCGCGCGTCATTCGTGATCTTTGGTATGCTGGGCCTGTTCGCGCTCGTTCTGGTGGCCAAGAGGTGGGACACTTTTGTTGCCAATGCCGTCTCCTTTCTCACCATCGACAGCCTGTTCAGCTATGGCCTCAGCCTCATTGTCGTGAAGTCCATTCACGAACTCGGCCATGCCTATATGGCGACGCGGTTTGGCGTGCGCGTTCCATCGATGGGCGTCGCCTTCATGGTCATGGCGCCGTTTCTCTATTCCGATGTGAGCGACGCCTGGCGTCTGCCCTCGCGCACGCAGCGGCTGCTGATCGATTCCGCCGGCATCATTTCGGAACTGATGCTGGCGATCCTCGCGCTTCTGCTGTGGGTGTTTCTGCCCGATGGGGCCGCGCGCAGCGTTGCTTTCGTGACCGCGACCACCAGTCTTGTTGCGACGCTGTTCCTGAATCTCAATCCGTTCATGCGCTTTGACGGCTATCACATTCTTGCCGACATGACGGGCATTCCCAATTTGCAGACACGCGCCATGGCGATCGGGCGCTGGCGCATGCGCGAATTCCTGTGGGGCTTGCAGGCCCCGCCGCCCGAGCGGTTCCTGCCGCGCACGGAATGGATTCTGGCGATCTACGCCTATTCTATCTGGGTCTATCGCTTCTTCCTGTTTCTTGGCATCGCCTTTCTTGTCTATCATGCGACCTTCAAGGTTCTGGGCGTCATCCTGTTCCTGATCGAGATCGTCTGGTTCATCCTGCGGCCGATCTATGTGGAGCTGAAGATCCAGTGGCAGGGCCGCACGCGGCTCTTGCAGGACCGGCGCTCGCGCGTGACGCTCGGCGTCTGCGCTGTCGGCGTGCTCTGCCTGTTCGTGCCACTCTCGACGCGTGTCGAGGTCGCGGCACTCGCGGTGGCGGCGCAGGATGTCGCGCTTTATCCCAAGGCGGCGGGGCAGATCGAACGCATCGAGCGGCGCGAGGGCGAGCGTGTCCGGCAGGGCGACATCATCCTCGTCCTGCGCTCACCCGACCTTGCCTTCGAGACACAGCGATCGGAGCTGAGGCTCGCTTTGCTCAACCGCAGGCTTGCGCGCGTGGTTGCGGATGCGGGCGACCGCTCCGAATTGACAGTGCTCATGGGCCAGCGCGAGGCGGAAATGTTGCGGCTGGAGACGCTGCGCACGCAACTCGCCGATGTCACCGTGCGCGCGCCCAAAGACGGCGTCCTGCGCGATTGGGATCCGGCCTTGCGGGTCGGCATGTGGATCGGCGTGCGCACGCTGATCGGACGCGTGATCGATGGCGCGGGCGGGGAAGTGCGCGGCTATGTGGAAGAGGCTGACCTGCGGCGGCTGAAGGACGGCGCGAAGGGCACCTTCATCCCCGAGGAGCCGCTGGCTTCCTCCTTCCCGGTGCGTCTGGTCTCGGTCGGACGTACGGCGGTCGAGGATCTCGATCTCCTGCCCTTGGCCACCGCGCATGAGGGGCCCATTCCGGTCAGCGATGACGGTCGTCGGCATCTCAAGCCCGGCATTGCCATTTATCCGGCCGTGCTGAGCGGCGAGACCGGGAGCCCGCTCAAGACAAGCGTGCGCGGCCGCGTGTTCGTGGAAGGAAGCGCCGAAAGTTTCGCCGCAGTGGTGCTGCGCCGGCTGGTGGGCGTGCTGATCCGGGAGTCTGGGGCGTAGGTTTTCGTCATTGCGAGCGGAGCAAAGCAATCTAGGGCGTCTATGGCGCCAAGATGGAGTACCGCATCGCTGACATTCCTCGCCACGACGAGTCTAAACCCGCAGCAGCCGGCACATGTCGCCAGCCTTGGCCGCGGGCGCGTGGGGCTCGCGGATGATCAGGCATTGGGCGTCTGACAGCAGGCGCAGCATGGACGAATCCTGCTTGCCGAAGGCGTCGACCAGGGGGTGGCCATCGGTTGTGCCGGTGATGCGGGCGCGCAGGTAATCCTGGCGATTGTCGTTTTCGGGCAGGTCGGAGGCCAGCACAGCGAGCTCGCTGCGGTCATCGCCCGCCTGCGCGTCGCCCGAGAGCGCGCGCACCAGCGGCACGAGGAAGAGCAGGCCGCAGACGATGGCCGAGACCGGGTTCCCCGGCAGGCCCAGAATGCGCATGTCGCCGATGCGCCCGTGCATCAGCGGCTTGCCCGGCCGCATGGCGATGCGCCAGAAGCCAAGCTCCATACCCTCGTTGGCGAGCGCTGTCTGCACGAGATCGTGGTCGCCGACGGAGGCGCCGCCCAATGTCACCAGCACGTCCGCGCCGGCATCCCGCGCTTGGCGAATGGCGGCTTCGATGGCCTGAAAGGAATCGCCCGCAATGCCGAGATCGATCACCTCCGCACCGGCGTTTTCCGCATAGGCGCGCACGGCGAATGTGTTGGAGGCGACAATCTGGTCGGGGCCGATCTCCTCGCCCGGGCGCACCAGCTCATCGCCCGTGGCCAGCAGCGCCACGCGCGGCTTGCGGGTGACGGGCAGGGTGGGATGGTTCATCGCGGCGGCGAGAGCGAGTTCGGAAGGGCCGAGCAGGCGCCCCTGTTTCAGCAGCACGTCGCCGGTCGAGAAATCGAGTCCGGCGCGGCGCACGTAGCGGCCCGGCGTCTCGCTTTCGAGCGCAATCACCGCACCATCTTCCGTGCGGGTGTTTTCCTGAATGAGGATCGTGTCGGCGCCATCGGGCACCGGCGCGCCGGTGAAGATGCGCACGGCCTCACCTGGGGCGAGAGCGCCAGAAAAGCGACGGCCTGCGGCGCTTTCGCCGATGAGTGTCAGGCGCGCGGGTACGCTCGCAATATCTGCGGCGCGGACCGCATAGCCGTCCATGGCGGAGGCGGGGAAGGGCGGTTGCGTGCGCAGGGCTGCAACGTCATGTGCCAGCGTGCGGCCACGCGCCGCGGCCAATGCAACATGTTCCGCTGGAAGTCGCTCGCGTGCGCTCTCAAGCACCCGCGCGAGCGCGTCGGCGACGGCCAGGAGCGGCGCGCGGCTCACGTGTGGTCCCGGCGCCAGTCGCCGGATTTGCCGCCGGTCTTTTCCAGCAGGCCGATGCCCTCGATGGTCATGAAGCGGTCAACCGCTTTCAGCATGTCATAGACCGTCAGGCAGGCGATGCTGACAGCGGTCAGCGCCTCCATCTCGACGCCGGTCTGGCCGCCGACTTTCACGGCGGCGCGCACGCGAATGCCGGGCAGATGCGGGTCGGGCCTGAGATCGACTGTTACCTTGCTGATGGCAAGCGGATGGCAGAGCGGAATGAGGTCATGCGTACGTTTGGCGGCCATGATGCCGGCAATGCGCGCCGTGCCCAGAACGTCGCCTTTCTTGGCGTCGCCCGAGAGTGCGAGCTGCAAGGTTTCGGGCTTCATCACCACGCGGCCCTCGGCCACGGCGACGCGGACGGTGACGGATTTTTCCGAAACATCGACCATATGGGCTTCGCCGCCCGGCGTGATGTGGGAGAGTTTGCCGGTCATGGATGGCGCGCCTCAAGTGCGGGACCATGCAGCAGATCATGCGTCGCGCGCACGACATCGTCCTGCCGCATCAGGCTTTCGCCCACGAGGAACGTGCCGATGCCGCCGCGCAGAAGGCGCATGGCGTCTTCATGCGAGCCAATGCCGCTTTCGCCCACAATGATGCGATCGTCGGGCACAAGCTTGGCGAGGCGCTCGGAGACCTCGAGACTGGTGTGAAAGGTGCGCAGGTCGCGGTTGTTGATGCCGATGAGCCGCGTCTCCAGCGGGAGCGCGCGCTTGAGTTCATCCTCATCATGAACTTCAACAAGCACATCCATATTCAGATCATGCGCGACCTTGTTCAGCTTGCGCGCATCCTCATCAGAAAGGGCGGCCATGATGAGAAGGATGCAATCTGCGCCCCAGGCGCGCGCCTCGAACACCTGATAGGGATCGTACATGAAATCCTTGCGCAGCGCGGGCAGGCGGGTCGCCTCGCGTGCGGCCACGAGAAACTCGGGCTTACCCTGAAACGAGGGCTCGTCGGTGAGCACCGACAGGCAGGCCGCACCGCCTTTTTCATAAGCGCGTGCGAGCGCAGGCGGATCGAAATCCGCGCGGATGAGGCCTTTCGAGGGACTGGCCTTCTTGATCTCGGCGATCAGCGCGATCTGGTTGGCGCCAAGCTTGGCCTCGATGGCGCGCAGAAAACCGCGCGGGGGCGATTGTTGCGCGATCTGGCGCTCCAGCGCATGCAGCGGCATGCGGACTTTCGCCTCGGCTATTTCGGTGCGCTTGTAAGTCTCAATGCGGCGCAGAATATCGGCCATGGTTCACCCGCGGTTCGAAACAGTGACAAGCGTGTCGAGCGTTTGCTTGACGCGGCCTTCATCCAACGCTTGCGCGCCTCGCATCACGCCATCGCGCAGATCCGTCGCCGTACCGGAAACGACCAGCGCGGCAGCGGCATTGAGAAGCGCAATGTCGCGATAGGCATTCTTCGCGCCATCGAGGACCGCGCGCAATGCCTGTGCATTGAAAGCCGGGTCGCCGCCCTTCAGATCTTCGGCAGACGCCATCTTCAGCCCGGCATCCTCCGGCGTGATCGTGAAGCTCGTGATGGCGCCATGTTCCAGCGCAACGACGCGCGTCGGCCCCGTCGTCGTCAGCTCATCGAGCCCGTCGGAGCCATGCACGAGCCAGACTTTTTCCGAGCCCAGATTGCGCAGCACTTCGGCCATTGGCGTCAGCAGCGTGTCGGAGAAGGTGCCGAGCAATTGCCGCTTCACGCCTGCGGGGTTGGAAAGAGGCCCGAGAATATTGAAGATCGTGCGTGTGCCCAGTTCAACCCGCACGGGGCCGACATGGCGCATCGCCAGATGATGCGTCTGCGCCATCATGAAGCCGATGTTGGCTTCCGCAAGGCAGGCTTCCACGGCTGCGGGCGTGACGCCGATGCCGACGCCCAGCGCGCCCAGCACATCGCTTGCGCCCGACTTGGAGGAGGCCGCGCGATTGCCGTGCTTGGCCACAGGCACGCCGCAGGCGGCGGTGATGAGCGAGGCGAGCGTCGAAACATTATAGGTGCCCGCGCCATCGCCGCCGGTGCCCACAATATCGATGGCATTGGTCGGCGCATTAACGCGCGTCATCTTTGCGCGCATGGCGGTCACCGCGCCGGTGATTTCATCCACCGACTCACCGCGCACGCGCAGCGCCATGAGAAAGCCGCCCATCTGCGCCGGGGTCAATTCGCCCGAAAGGATGTTGTCGAAGGCGAGCTCCGCCTCGGCCCGTGTCAGGCTGGCGCCCGTCGCGACCTTGCCGATGAGGGGTTTGAAGGCGTCCATATCGATCGTGCTCCGCTCAGGCCTGGTTGCGTCCCGATTGCCGGTTCCAGGCCGCGGCGAGATCGAGGAAATTCTTGAAGATCAGATGTCCATGTTCCGAGGCTATGCTCTCGGGATGGAATTGCACGCCGTGCACCGGATGCGTCCGGTGCGAAAGCCCCATGATGAGGCCATCGGTTTCCGCCGTCACCATGAGTTCGGCCGGCAACGTCGAGCGCTCGACCATGAGAGAATGATAGCGCGTTGCCTGAAAAGGCCCGTCGATGCCGGCAAACAATGTCTCGCCGCGATGGGTGATTTCCGACATCTTACCATGAAGGGGGGCGGGGGCGCGCACAACCTCGCCGCCATAGGAATCGCCAATTGCCTGATGGCCGAGGCAGACGCCCATGATCGGCACCTTGCCGGCGGCCAGCCGGATCACATCAAGGCAGATACCGGCTTCTCTGGGGGTGCAGGGGCCGGGCGACAGCACGATGGCGTCAGGCGAGCTTGCCAGCAGCTCCTGCGCGCTCAGCGCATCGTTGCGGCGCACGTCCACTTCGGCCCCGAGCGCACCCAGATAGTGCACGAGGTTCCAAGTGAAGCTATCGTAATTGTCGATCAGCGTGATTTTGGACATAACCGGACCCTTATCCGCTCTTCTTGGGACGCGCCGTGCGCAAGGTCAAGCATGGCTGCTTGCGCGAAACCCTCTCCCCCTTGGGGGAGAAGCGGGGCGCGGCCTGTCGCCCTCACTGCCCCCGCTTGCCACCGGTTGCGAAGCGCACGGCTTCCTCGGCGGCGCGAAACAGGGCCTTGGCCTTGTTCACGCATTCGCGGTGTTCGGAGAGCGGATCTGAATCATAGACAATGCCAGCGCCCGCCTGCGCATGCATGTGGCCATCCTTGATGACCGCCGTGCGCAGGACGATGCAGGTGTCCATCTCGCCCGACGCGCCGAAATAGCCGATGCAGCCGCCATAGATGCCGCGCTTGTCGGTTTCGAGCTGGTCGATAATTTCCATTGCGCGCACCTTTGGTGCGCCAGATACGGTGCCGGCCGGAAAGCCAGCGCAGAGTGCGTCGATATTGTCATGAGCAGCGGCCAGCCGCCCCTCGACATTCGAGACGATGTGCATGACGTGGCTGTAACGCTCGACGAAGAATTTCTCCGTCACTTCGACGCTGCCGATTTCAGCAACGCGACCGACATCGTTGCGCCCGAGATCGAGCAGCATGAGATGTTCGGCGCGTTCTTTCGGGTCTGCGAGAAGCTCGGCGGCGAGCGCCTCATCCTCGGCCTGCGTCTTGCCGCGCCAGCGGGTGCCGGCGATGGGACGGATGGTGACCTTGCCATCGCGCACGCGCACCAGAATTTCCGGGCTCGAACAGACGATCTGGAAGCCGCCGAAATCGAGATAGCAGAGGAAGGGCGCGGGGTTCACGCGGCGCAGGGCCCGATAAAGCGAGAATGCCGGCAGCTCGAAGGCAGAGGTAAAACGCTGCGACAGCACGACCTGAAAGATATCGCCGGCGCGAATATAATCCTTCGCCTTGGCGACCATCTCCAGAAAGCGGTTCTCGCTGGTGTTGGACACGGGCGGCTGGGCCAGCAGGCGCGGGTCGACGGCGGGAACGACGTGATCGAGCGGGCTTTCCAGCACGCCGACCAGACTGTCGAGACGCGTCTGCGCGCTCGCATAAGCCGCCTGCGCTGAGAGGCCCGCCTGCGGGCGCACAGGCGTGACCAGGGTGAGTTCGTCGCGCACGGAATCAAACACCGCCATCAGCGTCGGGCGGATCATCACCGCCTCGGGCACGCCGATCGGATCGGACTTGGCGGGGGCAAGGCGCTCCATCTGGCGCACCATGTCATAGCCGAGATAGCCGAAGACGCCCGCAGCCATGGGGGGCAGGTCATGGCCCTCGAATGCCGGCACTGCGGATTCGGCGATCAAGGCGCGCAAGGCATCGAGCGGCTTGCCGGGGCAGGGCTCGAAGCTGTCCTTGTCGATCAGCGCCTGCCGGTTGATCTCGCTGCTGTCGCCATTGGCGCGCCAGATCACGTCGGGGTCGAGACCTATCATCGAATAGCGGCCGCGCGCGGCGCCGCCCTCGACGGATTCAAGCAGGAAAACCTGCCCCCTACGCCCGGCGGAGAGTTTCAGAAACGCCGAGACCGGCGTCTCAAGATCCGCGACGAGCTTTGTCGAGACGAGCAGGGGTTTGCCCGCCTCATAGGCGGCTTCAAAAGCCTCGAAGGAAGGTTCGAACATGATCGTGGCTTCTCAATAGGCGTCGCCGCCGCCAACGGCGAGGTTGAGCGCACCCTGATTGATGCGCACACCAAGTTCGGCCTGCACCTTGCCCAGATATTGCGCCAGAATGTCCTCGCCATAAGAGCGCGAGAGCTGGGTTTCAATCGACTTGGCCTCTTCCGAGTCCGGATCGAAGGGCGGCACGACGCTGTCATTGACCTTGAAGAGCACACGCGTCAGGCCATCGCCGGCAGCCGAACCCGCCTTGCCCACCGGCGTGTTGAACACCTGAGCGACCAGACCCGGCGCCAGACCTTCGCTGCCAGCCCGCTTGACCGCAGAGGCTTGCTTGACCTCAAGCCCGCCATTGGCCTTGGCCAGAGCCTCAATCGTCTCGCCGCCATCGATGGCCTTGGCAAGTTCTGCGGCCTTGGCGGAGAGGCGACGGCGCGCCTCTTCCTCGCGCCAGCCCTTGCTGACCTCGTCCTTCACTTCATCGAGCGTGCGCTCGTGGGCCGGATCGATGCCCGCCACTTCGAACCAGACATAGCCATTGTCGCGGGTGGTCACGACTTCATTGTCGACGCCAATGTCGGAGGCAAAGACGGCGCGCAGGACGCTTTCAGCATCCACGAGCGGGACTTGTGCGCCGGTCTTGTCCTTGCCGCTCTGGTCGACGGCCTCGATAGTCGTGATGTCGAATCCGGCCTTCTTGGCGGCCTCGGCAAGCGTGCGGCCTGATGTGCGCTCGTCCTCGATAGTGTCGCGCACCTGCTGCACGCGCGAGCGGGCGCGGGAAACTGCGATGTCGCGCTTCACGTCGGTTGCGACTTCGTCATAAGCGCGCACATTGCCCGCATTGACCGTGCCGACATTGACGAGGACCCAGCCAAAGCGGCCCTTCACAGGCGCGCTGACAGCGCCCGCAGGCGTTGCAAAAGCAGCTTCCGCAACGGCCGGATCAGCAATGGCGCTGCGCGCGACCGTGCCCAGCGCAATATCCGTGTCGGCAAGATTACGGTCCTTGGCGATGTCGGCAAAAGCCGCGCCGGCCTTGATCTTTTCGCTCGCGGCCTTGGCCTCGGCTTCCCCGGCAAAGACGATCTGCTGCAGGTCGCGGGTTTCGGCTGTGCCAAAACGCTCGCCCTTGATCCGCTCATATTGCGCGCGACCATCGGCGTCCGAGACTTGCGCAGGATCGGCCAGCGTCTGCGGGGTGACGGCCAGTGTCACGACCTTGCGATATTCGGGCGCGCGGTAGGTGGACTTGCGCGCCTCGTAGAATTTCTGAAGATCTTCAGGCGTGGCTTCAGGAATGTCCCCGGCAGCCGTCTCGGGCAGCACGACATATTCAATCGCGCGGGTCTCGTTGACGTAATGGTGGATGGCTTCCTGGGTCGCCAGCGGGGCGATGACGCTGCCCGAAATGGCCTCGCCAATCTCGCGTCGCAGGTAAACCCGGCGCTGCTCGCGCACGAAGCTCATTTCCGTATAGCCATTGTCGCGCATCAGCTCATTGAAACGGGCGCGGTCGAACGTGCCGTCAGGCCCCTTGAACGAGGGGTCCTGAATGATGGCGCGGGCGATATCGTCATCCGCCATTGCGAGGTTGAGCGCGCGGACCTTTTCGTCGAGCGCGGCATCGGCAACCATGCGGCCGAGCACCTGCCGGTCGAGGCCATAGGCGCGCGCCTGCTCATTGGTGATGGCGCGGCGCGCCTGCCGCTGCAAATTCTGCAATTGCGTCTGATAGGCCGACCGGAATTCCTGGGTCGAAATATTGGTCGAGCCGATCTCGGCGACATTGCTTACGCCAATGCCCCGGAAAATGTCGCCAATGCCCCAGATCGCGAAACTGACGATCAAAATGCCGAAGACGATCGAGAGAATCGTCCGGCCAATCCAGTTCTGCGCGGCTCTGCGCATGCCTTCGAGCATGATCTCAATCCGGGTTCGTGACATCGGGGCGCAAATCACCACGCCGCGGGCGCGGACTATAGGGAGGGGGATGCAGGGATGCAACGATGGGCAAGAGAGCAGGGCATCTGGCTTGGAACGTAAGGGCAGTTCTGCTAATGGGCGGGCACCAGATTTTTCCGCCCGGAGTTCCGCAATGACCACCCGCCCGCGCCCTCTCGTTGCCGGCAATTGGAAGATGAATGGCCTCAAGGCCTCTCTTTCCGAACTCGCAGCCATCCGCGAGGGCGTGGCGGCCGGCGGCTTTGGCCGGGCCGAAGCGGCGATCTGTCCGCCCGCGACCCTGATTGCTGCGGCAGCCGATCTCTGCAAGGACACGGACCTCGCGATTGGCGGGCAGGATTGTCATGCCAAAGCCAGCGGCGCGCATACGGGCGATATCTCGGCGGACATGCTCAAGGACGCCGGCGCGACTTATGTCATCGTCGGACATTCCGAGCGCCGGACTGATCATGCCGAATCATCGGCGCAGGTTCGCGCCAAGGCCGAGGCGGCCATTGCTGCCGGTCTGGTGGCGATTGTCTGCGTTGGTGAAAGCGAAGCGCAGCGCCGCGCGGGCGAGACGTTGGCTGTGGTTGGCGCGCAGATGGAGCAATCCTGGCCGCACGGCGCGTCTGCCGCTACGCTTGTCATCGCCTATGAGCCGATCTGGGCCATCGGCACGGGGCTCACGCCCACAGCCTCCGATGTGGCGGAGGTCCATGCCTTTCTGCGCCGCGAGGCTCTGCGCCTGAACGGGGCTGAGGGCGCAGGCGTCCGGCTGCTCTATGGCGGCTCGGTCAAGCCCTCTAACGCGGTGGAATTGATGGGCGTGCCTGACGTCGATGGCGCGCTGGTGGGTGGTGCAAGCCTGACCGCCAAGGATTTTCTCGGGATTGCCGCCGCCTATCTGGCCTAATCCGGCCTGCGGCCTGCGCTCCATGGTGGACCGGGCCGCGGACCTGTTGTATGACGCGTCCTGACCCCGGCGGCGGGCCTCAGGGCTGCGCCGTTCTCGAAACGAAAGTGCCACAAGGCCATGCAGACCGTTCTCATCGTCATCCATCTGATGGTGGTTATCGCGCTCGTCGCCGTCGTTCTCCTGCAGCGCTCCGAGGGTGGCGCGCTGGGCATTGGCGGCGGTGGTGGTTTCATGACCGGCCGCGGACAGGCCAATGCGCTCACCCGCGCGACGGCGATTCTCGGCGCGATCTTCTTCATCACCAGCGTCAGCCTTACGGTTCTGGCCAATTGGGGTCGCGCGCCGACCTCCGTGCTCGACCGCGTGGCTCCTGGCCCCAGCGCCCCGGCTCCGGGCGGCGATCTGCTCGATCAGCTCAAGCGCATCGACCAGCGCGCACCCGTAGCGCCTGCGGCTCCCGAGCCGCCGCGCCCCTGACGGGCGATCTCATCCAAGGGCCGGTTTTTCCGGCCCTTTTTTTTGGGCGGAGCTGCACGTCGTGGCTCAATGCCAAGCTTTGTGGATCAATCGGTTCAAGCCCACTTTTGGGCTTTTCGATTCGCAACTAACCAGATAGGTCTCGTCTCCCATGGCGCGGTACATTTTCATCACCGGCGGCGTGGTGTCATCGCTCGGCAAGGGGCTTGCGTCTGCGGCCCTCGGAGCAACTCTTCAGGCCCGTGGATACACGGTTCGCCTGCGTAAACTCGACCCCTACCTCAATGTCGATCCGGGCACGATGTCGCCCTATCAGCATGGCGAGGTCTTCGTCACTGACGACGGGGCCGAAACCGATCTCGATCTTGGTCATTACGAGCGCTTCACGGGCACGCCCGCGCGCCGGGCTGACAACATCACGACCGGCCGGATCTATCAGGACATCATCACCAAGGAACGCCGCGGCGATTACCTTGGCGGCACGGTTCAGGTCATTCCGCACGTCACCAATGCCATCAAGGAATTCGTTCTTGAAGGCAATGACGGGGTGGATTTCGTACTTGTCGAAATCGGGGGCACGGTCGGCGACATCGAAGGCCTGCCCTTCTTCGAGGCCATCCGCCAGCTCGGCAACGACCTGCCGCGCGGCCATGCGGTTTATGTCCATCTGACGCTGCTGCCCTATATCCCGAGCGCTGGCGAATTGAAGACCAAGCCGACGCAGCACTCGGTGAAGGAACTGCGCTCGATCGGCATCCAGCCCGATATTCTGCTGTGCCGTTCGGATCGGGAAATCCCCGCCGACGAGCGCCGCAAGCTCGCGCTGTTCTGCAATGTGCGCGAAACCGCCGTGATCGAAGCTCGCGATGTTGGCACGATCTATGACGTGCCGCGCGCCTATCATGAAGCGGGTCTGGATCGCGAAGTGCTGGCTGCCTTTGGCATCGAGCCCGCGCCCAAGCCCGACATGAGCCGCTGGACCGCAGTAACCGAGCGCATCCACAATCCCGAAGGCGAAGTGACCATTGCCATCGTCGGCAAATATACCGGCCTGAAGGACGCGTATAAGTCGATGATCGAGGCACTGGCGCATGGCGGCATCGCCAATCGCGTGAAGGTGAAGCTCGACTGGATCGAGTCTGAAATCTTCGAGAGCAGCGATGCTGCGCCTCATCTCGAACATGTGCACGGCATTCTCGTGCCCGGCGGCTTTGGCCAGCGCGGCGCGGAAGGCAAGATTCTGGCGGCCCGTTTCGCACGCGAACGCAAGGTGCCTTACTTCGGCATCTGCTTTGGCATGCAGATGGCGGTCGTCGAGGCAGCGCGCTCCTTGGCTGGCATCAAGGAGGCCAATTCCACCGAATTTGGTCCCTGCAAGGAGCCGGTCGTCGGCCTCATGACCGAATGGATGCGCGGCAACGAGCTGGAGACGCGCGCGTCAGGCGGCGACCTTGGCGGCACGATGCGCCTTGGCGCCTTCGACGCCGCCCTGAAGGAAGGGTCGCGGATTGCCGAGATTTACGGCTCGACCGAGATCTCCGAGCGCCATCGTCACCGCTATGAGGTGAACATGCGCTATCGCGAGCAGCTCGAAGCCAAGGGCATGGTTTTCGCCGGCACCTCACCCGATGGGCTTCTGCCCGAGACGGTGGAATTCTCGGACCATCCCTGGTTCATCGGCGTGCAATATCACCCCGAGCTGAAATCGCGCCCCTTCGCGCCCCATCCGCTGTTTGCAAGCTTCATCGCTGCAGCCAAGACGCAGAGTCGGCTGGTTTGACAGGGCCGTTTTAATCCCTCCCCCGTTTGGGGAGGGACGATGCGGCAAGCGCTTGCATGAAGCTCAGGCGGCCGCCATGCGGATGTCGCTGATGATGCGGTCGTAAGGGGCTTCAATCAGGCCGTCCTCACGCTTCACGATGAGGCCGAGATTGCTCAGGATCTTTACATCCTGATGAACGCTCTTGTAATCGCGCTCGATGAACTTGGAGAGTGCGCGGATGGACATTGCGCCGCTCTTGTTGAGGGAAGCTAGCAGCTCCAGCCTTTTGGGCGTGAGCGAAGCCAGATAGGTCTGCATGTCGGTGAAAGACAGGTTCTCGCCGTAGCTGCGATGCTCCCCCTTGTCGATCTTGCGCGCAACTGCGCGCGCCCGGGCGAACAGCTCGTCCGTGCTCTCGATCCTGATATGAAGCGTGCGTTCTTTCATGTGCGATGCCTCATGCGTCGGACGTCATTCTCGAAATCGGCGATAAGCTGTTCCAGCGAACTGAAGGCAGATGCCTGCTCAATTGGTCCTATGTGACGATGGTCGCCTTTTCCTCGTTCATTGTCATAGCCAACGATCCTCTTTCCGTTCTTTCCATAGAACAGCGAATACTTCAGCCCATGCAGCCGTTCAGAATCGGCCGACGGCAGCCTCCAGACGGTCATCTCCAGGATGGCGCCGTCAGCAAAAGCCTGCTTGAAATAAACTTCGAGAAAAGCTTTGGGCATGAATTCAGATCGACTAAAATCAATGATGGTATCTAACGCCATATGCCCATGAAAGGCAAGCTCATGCCGCACGCCATCGACCACATCGTCCATGCGTCCCGTGACCTCGCCGCACAGGCGGAGTTTTACCGCAGGCTCGGCTTTCATGTGGGTGCGCGCAATCATCACCCCTGGGGCACGGAGAACCATATCGTTCAGTTCCCGGATCATTTCCTGGAGCTGATTGGGCGGGGCCCGGGTTTTCGCGCGCCTGTGGATCTCGACCCGCACGTCTTTTCCTTCGCGGGGTTCGTCTCCGATGAGCTCACCCGCGCCGAGGGCGTGTCCATGCTTGCGGTGCAGACCAAGGATGCTGCTGCGACGCGCGCGGCCTTCAAGGCGGCGGGTCTTGGCGATTACGCGCCCTTCCATTTCGAGCGCAAGGGCAAGCGGGCGGACGGGGGCGAGAGCCATGTCGCCTTCACCCTTGCTTTTGCCCATTCGCCGCTGATGCCGCGCATCGGCTTTTTTGCCTGTCAGCATCATCGTCCGGAGGATTTTTATGCCCCCGAATGGCAGGTCCATCCCAATGGCGCGGTCGGCATTGCTGGTGTGGTGATCGTGGCGGAAAACCCCGCAGCCCATGCGGAATTCCTGTCGGCACTGACCGGACAACGCGAAATGCTCGCGACCTCCATGGGCATAGATCTGGAAGTCGCCGATGAGCAATCCATCGAGATCCTGACCGAGGCGGCATTCCGTTACCGCTTCGGCGTAGCGGCGCTGGGCGAGGGGCTCGATCAGCCCCGCATCGCTGCCTGCCGCATTGCAGTGCGCGATATCGGCGTGCTGGCGGATATTCTCGATGACAATGGCATTGCCGCCGAAGAGGTCGGCAACCGGCTGGTCTTGTCGCCCACAACCGCCTTTGGCGTGGCGCTGGCGTTCGAGGCCGTGACCGAGTGAACACGCGCGGGCCGCAATTGCGGGCTTGCCACGGCTGGGCTGCTTCTGTAGCGCAGGGCCAACAGATTTGACCCGAGGTACTCTCATGCATGCCAAGGCAGACGTCACGATCGGCACCGGGCCGGGCGCGGTCACATTCGGCAATCGTCTGCCGCTGGCCCTTATCGCTGGTCCCTGCGCGATGGAAAGCCGCGAACATGCCCTGAGCATGGCCGCTGCGCTGAAGGAGATTTGTGGCAAGCTCGGTATCGGGCTCGTCTACAAGAGCTCGTTCGACAAGGCCAACCGCACGTCGCTGGAAGGTCGCCGTGGCCTTGGCCTCAAGCAGGCGCTGCCGGTCTTTGCCGAGATCAAGGAAAAGTTCGGCCTGCCGGTCATTACCGACGTGCATGAGAACGACCAATGCGCCATCGCCGCTGAAGTGGTCGACGTGCTGCAGATTCCGGCCTTTCTCTGCCGCCAGACGGATCTGCTGCTGGCAGCTGCCGCCACGGGCAAGCCGGTGAATGTGAAGAAGGGCCAGTTCCTCGCCCCCTGGGACATGAAGAATGTCGTGGCCAAGCTGACGGGTGCTGGCAATCCCAATGTGCTCGTGACCGAGCGCGGTGCGAGCTTTGGCTACAATACGCTCGTGACCGATTTTCGGGCCCTGCCGATCATGGCAGAGCAGACCGGCGCGCCGGTGATTTTTGACGCCACCCATTCCGTGCAACAGCCGGGCGGGCAGGGCACGTCCTCGGGTGGACAACGCGAATTTGTGCCGGTGCTCGCGCGCGCTGCGGTTGCCGTGGGCGTTGCGGGCGTCTTCATCGAGACCCATGACAATCCCGCGCAGGCTTTCTCCGATGGCCCCAATCAGGTGCCGCTGAAGGAGATGGAAGCGCTGCTGCGCCAGCTCATGGCCTTCGACGCTTTGTCCAAGGCGCGCTGACACGTGGGTGTCATATGGGCCAGCTAAGCGCACGCCCATGAATGAGACGCCCTTCAGCTATGTGGATGCGGACACGCCCTTGGCGCGCCGCCTCCTGATCCGCGCGCTTGAACGACTGACCGGCGCGCGCGCTGTGGAAAAACTCTATCTGCAAAACCGCCGCGACATGCGCACGGGCGAAGATTGGTGGAGCGCAAGCCTTCGTACGCTCGACGTGCGCTTGCACTTCGATGCCTCTGCACTCGAAAGCGCGCCACGCGAAGGGCCTCTGGTTATCGTCTCAAACCATCCCTTCGGCGTGCTCGATGGGATTGCGCTCGCCTCATTGGTCCACAAGGTGCGGCGCGATTATCTGGTGCTCACCAATGCCGTGCTGCTGCGCGCGCCTGAAATCCGCGATCATGTCTTGCCGGTCGATTTCGACCCGACGCCGGAAGCACTGAAGACGAATGTTGAGTCGCGGGCAAAGGCACGCGCGCATCTGGCCAAGGGTGGCGCGCTGATCATCTTTCCGGCGGGGCAGGTTTCGACGTCACCCGATCGTCTTGGCCGGGCGCCGGCTGTCGATCTGCGCTGGCCCCCGTTCGTCGCCCAGCTTGTCGAAAAGGCGCGCGCGTCAGTCTTGCCGGTGCGGTTCGAGGGGCAGAACAGTCGGCTCTTTCAGATCGTCAGCCACATCCACCCGCTGTTGCGGTTGGCGCTTTTTTTCCACGAACTGCGCCGCCATATCGGCAAGGACGTGCGCGTGGTTATTGGCGATATTGTTGCGTTTGATGATTTGCCGAAATTCGAGAACCGGCAGGCGCTGGCGGATCACTTGCAACACATCACGCAAGACTTGCGCGATAACCCTCTCCCATCGGGAGAGGGCGGACTCGGGGAAAAGCCCCTAGCCGGGGTGAGGGGTTCGCGTCGCTTACAGTGAACGCCTGCGCAGCCCCTCATCAGTCATGCTGCGCATGACAGCTTCTCCCTGAGGAGAAGCGGCTCAACCCCGGCCGCGATAGCCCGGCACGCCCTGATCGGGAATCCATGTGCCCGCGGGGGCTTCGCCCGTCTGCCAGAACACATCGATCGGAATGCCGCCGCGCGGATACCAATAGCCACCGATGCGCAGCCATTTGGGCTCCAGCAATGCGGCGAGATCCTTGGCGATCCGGATCGTGCAATCCTCATGGAAGGCGCCGTGATTGCGGAAGGACGACAGATAGAGCTTCAGCGACTTCGATTCGACGAGCCAGTCGCCCGGCACATAATCGATGACGATATGCGCGAAATCCGGCTGGCCCGTGACGGGGCACAGCGAGGTGAATTCCGGCGAGGTGAAGCGCGCCAGATAATTTGTGCCGGGATGGGGGTTGGGCACCCGTTCCAATTGCGCCTCTTCGGGCGAGTTGGGCATGGGAACATGCTGGCCGAGCTGTTTCGGCGTGCCGGGTATGCTTGCCATAAGAGGATCTCGCATCTGCGGCCCCTGGGAGGCGGGGGCGCGCTCCGTTTAAGCCCTTCGGCGGTTGTCATCAACCTTTCGATGACAACGGGGCCTGCTGCTCTTCCCCGAGGGCAGGCTTTCGCCTAAAAGGCGGCAAGAGTTCTCAACTGCCACCAGGAGCCCCAATGACCGTTATCGTCGATATCATCGCCCGCGAGATCATGGACAGCCGTGGCAATCCCACGGTTGAAGTCGATGTCATCCTCGAAGACGGCTCGATGGGCCGCGCGGCTGTGCCCTCGGGCGCATCCACGGGCGCGCATGAGGCGGTCGAGCTGCGCGATGGCGACAAGGCCCGCTTTGGCGGCAAGGGCGTGCTGAAGGCGGTAGCCTCCATTCATGACGAGATTTATGCCGCCATCGGCGGCCTTGATGCCGAAGACCAGGTTCTCATCGATGAAACGATGATCGAACTCGACGGCACCCCGAACAAGGCGCGTCTTGGCGCCAACGCCATTCTCGGCGTCTCGATGGCGGTCGCCAAGGCAGCGGCCGATGCCTCCGGCCTGCCGCTCTATCGCTATATCGGTGGCACACAGGCCCGCGTGCTGCCTGTTCCGATGATGAACATCGTCAATGGCGGCATGCATGCCGACAACCCAATCGACTTCCAGGAATTCATGATCCTGCCGGTCGGTGCGCCCAACGTGCGCGAAGCGGTGCGCTGGGGCGCGGAAGTGTTCCACGTTCTCAAGGGCGCGCTGAAGAAGGCCGGCCATAACACCAATGTCGGCGACGAGGGCGGCTTTGCCCCCAATCTCCCGTCAGCCGAAGCCGCGCTCGATTTCTGCATGAAGGCCATCGAACAGGCCGGCTTCAAGCCGGGGCATGACATGATGCTCGGCCTCGATTGCGCTTCAACTGAATTCTTCAAGAGCAATGCCTATCACTATGAGGGTGAAGGCAAAACACGCTCCATCGAACAGCAGGTCGATTATCTGGCCGGCCTCGTGGCCGCCTATCCGATCGCCAGCATCGAAGACGGCATGGCCGAGGACGATTGGGCGGGCTGGAAGCTGCTGACCGACAAGATCGGCAGCAAGTGCCAGCTGGTGGGCGACGATCTCTTCGTCACCAATGTCACCCGCCTGTCGCGCGGCATTGCCGAGGGCGTGGGCAATTCGATCCTCGTGAAGGTCAACCAGATCGGCTCGCTGACCGAGACGCTGGCCGCCGTCGAAATGGCGCAGCGCGCGGCCTATACGGCCGTCATGTCGCATCGTTCGGGTGAAACCGAAGATGCGACCATCGCCGATCTCGCGGTTGCCACCAATTGCGGACAGATCAAGACCGGCTCGCTCGCGCGCTCCGACAGACTGGCCAAATACAACCAGCTCATCCGCATTGAGGAAGAGCTTGGCTCGCAGGCCCGCTACGCCGGCCGCGCAGCGCTCAAGGCTCTGGTCTGAGACTAAAATCAGGGCAGGGTGCAGGCCAAAAGTCGTGGACTGCACCCTTATGCTTGCGTTGCGCAGCGCACAAAAGGCGCTATGATCCCGCTTATGCATGAAAATGCCCATCAATTAGGCAGCTCCGCCCCGCAATTGGCTAGCGCGCGTGCCCCGATTTCGGTCGGCTCCCTCGTCCTCGACGGGCGCGCGATCCTCGCGCCCATGTCGGGCGTGACCGATGTCGGAATGCGCCGCATCGCGCGCCGCTTTGGCGCTTCTCTCGTGGTTTCGGAAATGGTGGCCTCGGACGATTACGTCCGAGGCGATGAAGAAACGCGCATCCGCGCCGAAGGCGAGGGGGTTGCTCCCCATGTCGTGCAGATTGCCGGCTGCGATCCCTACTGGATGGGGGAGGCGGCGCGGCTGGCTGAAGCCTCCGGTGCGGCAATGGTCGATATCAATATGGGTTGCCCGGCCAAGCGAGTAACCGGCGGCTATGCGGGCTCTGCGCTGATGCGCGATCTCGATCATGCCATCCTGCTGGTGCGCGCGAGCGTGCAGGCGACGAAAATTCCCGTGACATTGAAAATGCGCCTCGGTTGGGATGATGCCAGCCGCAACGCGCCAGAACTGGCCCGCCGGGCGCAAGCCGAGGGTATTCAGTTGGTGACTGTGCATGGCCGCACCCGGATGCAATTCTACAAGGGCCAGGCAGATTGGACGGCGATCCGCGCCGTGCGTGAGGCCATTACGATACCTCTGATCGCCAATGGCGATTGCGCGACACCCGTCGATGCGAAGGCCATGCTGGCGGCATCTGGCGCCGATGGCGTGATGATTGGCCGGGCGGCGCTGGGCCGTCCCTGGCTTGTGGGCGAAATCGCCCGCGCGCTGGGCGGGTTGCAGGGGTTGAGCCCGAAAGCTGCGGAGCGCTCCTTGGCGGCTGTGGAGCATCTCGAAACGCTGGTGGCGCTGATGGGCGCGCTTCCGGGCCTGCGCCATGCGCGCAAGCATCTGGCCGCTTATGCCGACCATGCGGGGGCTGGAAGTCCGGCTCGCGCATCGGACCGTATGCGCCTCGTAACCACCGAAAGCGTGAGCGAGGCCAAAGCCTTGCTGGCTTCCTTCTTTGACGGGACGAGCCCTGCGCCCGTCACGTCCTTCCTCGAATGCGCCCCTGGCGCTGCGGCGGCCTGAGCCATGTCGAACGAACGCTCCTCCCTCCGGCGTGCCGAGGCCCGCGGGCCTTTCGCACCCACCGCGCAGACCCTGTTCAACGGGCTTCCGCACCCCGTGCTGGCGGTTGCGGCCGATGGCCGGATCTGCGACGCCAATGTCGCCGCCGAGACCTTTTTCGAATTGAGCCGCACGCTGCTGCTGCGGCTGAAGCTTGAGGATATCCTGCCCTTCGGCTCCCCCCTCCTGTCGGCAGTCGAGCATTCGCTCGCGCGCGGGGCGGTGGTCAATGAATATAGGGTGGACATCGGAACGCCCCGGATCGGCGCAGAGCGAATTGTAGACATCAACACCGCGCCGCTCTCTGCGGGTGGCGATGGCGTAGTCATTATGCTGCAAGAACGTACAATTGCCGATAAAATGGACAGGCAATTGACGCATCGCGGTGCAGCTCGATCAGTCACTGCGCTGGCCTCCATGCTGGCTCACGAGATCAAGAATCCACTGTCTGGCATTCGCGGCGCGGCCCAATTGCTTGAGCCTGACCTCTCTGAGGAAGACCGCGAGCTGACCCGCCTCATCTGCGATGAGACGGACCGCATCGTGAAGCTTGTCGACCGGATGGAGGCCTTTTCCGACGAGCGGCCGATCGAGCGCGAGAGCGTCAATATCCATTCCGTGCTCGACCATGTGAAGCGCGTCGCCAGAGCGGGCTTTGCCCGCCATTTGCGCATTGCCGAGAGCTACGATCCCTCCTTGCCGCCGGTCTTTGCCAACCGCGACCAGCTTGTGCAGGTCTTTCTAAACCTCGTGAAGAACGCCGCCGAAGCCATTGGCGAGGATGCGATTGACGGGCAGATCGAGCTGACGACGGCCTTCAAGCCGGGTGTCCGCTTGAAGACGCCGGGCGCCAGCGCCCCGGTCAGCCTGCCGCTGGAATTCTGCGTGCACGACAATGGTCCGGGCGTTGCGCCTGACATTGCCGCGCATCTCTTCGACCCCTTCGTCAGCAACAAGTCCTCGGGAACTGGCCTCGGTCTTGCACTTGTTGCAAAGATCATTGGTGATCACGGCGGCATCGTCGAATGCGAGTCTCACCCGCGCAGAACCACCTTCCGGGTTCTGCTTCCCATGTTCACCCCGACTGACGGGCGATCTGGGGCGGAATGAGACAAGGCCCGAGGGCCTCGCATTGCTGATCTGCCGCAGAAGCGGCTTGAGGAGAATAGGGCACATGGCGACTGGAAATATCCTCGTTGCCGACGACGACGCAGCGATCCGCACCGTGTTGAGCCAGGCGCTTACACGGGCCGGATATGAGGTGCGCGTGACAGGCACGGCCGGAACGCTGTGGCGCTGGGTTCAGGCCGGAGAAGGGGATCTCGTCATCACTGACGTGGTCATGCCCGACGAAAACGCCTTCGAGCTCCTGCCGCGCATCAAGAGCCTGCGCCCAGACCTGCCAATCATCGTGATGAGCGCGCAGAACACATTCATGACCGCCATCAAGGCGTCCGAGCGCGGGGCTTACGATTATCTGCCCAAGCCCTTCGATCTGAAAGAACTCGTCACCATCGTCGGCCGCGCCATGAGCGAGCCGCGTGTGCGCGTGCCGCGCGAGAAGCCCGAGGAGATCGAGGGCATGCCGCTGGTCGGGCGTTCGCCCGCCATGCAGGAAATCTACCGCACGCTTGCGCGCCTGATGCAGACCGATCTGACGGTCATGATCACAGGCGAGTCCGGCACCGGCAAGGAACTTGTCGCCCGCGCGCTGCATGATTACGGCAAGCGTCGCGAAGGTCCGTTTGTGGCGATCAACATGGCGGCCATTCCGCGCGACCTGATCGAAAGCGAATTGTTCGGCCATGAGAAGGGCGCTTTCACTGGCGCCAATTCCCGGTCGGCCGGCCGTTTCGAACAGGCTGAAAGCGGCACGCTCTTTCTTGATGAAATCGGCGACATGCCGATGGAAGCACAAACGCGCCTGCTGCGTGTCTTGCAGCAGGGCGAATATACGACCGTTGGCGGCCGCACGGCGATCAAGACCAATGTCCGCATCGTGGCGGCGACCAACAAGGATCTCCGCATCCTCATCCAGCAGGGCCTCTTCCGCGAGGATCTGTTTTTCCGCCTGAACGTCGTGCCGCTGCGCCTGCCACCCTTGCGCGAGCGCACCGAGGATGTGCCCGATCTCGTGCGGCATTTCTTCAAACATGCGGCTGCCGAAGGCCTGCCCATGAAACACATGGAAGGCGCGGCGCTCGAGCGCATGAAGCGCTATCGCTGGCCGGGCAATATTCGCGAACTTGAAAACCTGATCCGCCGCCTGGCTGCGCTCTATCCGCAGGAACTGGTGACCGACCAGCTGGTCGAGGCCGAACTTGGGCATGATGCACCTCTCGTCAGCCGCCAGACCGGCGTTTCGGCCACCACATTACCGGGCCCAACCTCCAGCAGTGCTCCGATGGATGACGATTCGACGCTTGCGGCGTCCGTCGAGCATCATCTGGGCGCGCTGTTCCGGACCCATGGCGAGCAATTGCCCCCGCCCGGCCTCTATCACCGCATTTTGCGCGAAATTGAATATCCGTTGATCTCGGCGGCGTTGTCGGCCACGCGCGGCAACCAGATCAAGGCGGCCGAATTGCTCGGGCTCAACCGCAACACTTTGCGCAAGAAGGTGCGGGATCTCGACATTCGGCTGATGCGCTCACCGCGCTAGCCAGCGGCACATTTCCAACAAAAGGGCGGCGACCTTCGGGTCCGTCGCCCTTTTTTTGTTACATTCCCTCCGAAAATTGTGGGCGGAGCGTCGATATTTGGCGCGCCGCTCCCAATTTTGTCGCAATCTGGCAACACCGTTGTATGAATGCCACGCTATTTGTGGCATGGCGTGCGTTAGCACCCGGGCGACCGTTTTGCCGGTGAAGACACGAGGGCCTATGGGATCTGCTGACACAGCGCAGGGGAAAAAGCCCGCCGTCTATCAGGGCGAGCGGCGGTTCCTTGCCCGTTTCGGGCCGGTGATCGTGACACTCGCCGTGGCGCTGGGCATTGGCACAGTCCTCATTTTTGCCGATTACACGCCGATTGCGCCCACGACCAGCGTCGTTCTCAGCCTCTTTCTCGCCAATGCGATCATCATTCTCCTGCTGTTTGGCCTGCTCGTCGGCGAGGTCTGGCGGCTGGTGCGCGCCTATCGCGCGGGCGCGGCGGGCGCCGGGCTGCATGTCAGGATTGTCGGTCTCTTCTCCGGCATTGCCGCAGCGCCGGCGATCATCATCGCGGTGGTCGGCTCGATCACGCTGGAGCGCAGTCTCAACCCGGCTTTCATGCAGGATGTGCGCGGGTTCGTACTCAATACCGCAGAGGCGGCGCGTCTGTTTCGCGAGTCGCAATGCCGCTCGCTGCTGCAGGAATCGCGTCTGCTTGCCAGCGATCTCGACCGCATCCGCACCTTCTATGACAGCGACCGCGACAAGTTTCGTGAGTTTTTCAACGGCCGCGCGCGCATTCTGGGCTTCACGACCGCCGTCCTGATGTCGCGCGATGGAACCGTGCTCGAACGCGCCGATACGGAGAATCCCGAGGGCAGGGTGGTCACGCCCGAGCCCACCGATTTCGATGATGCCAAGAAGAACGAGCCGCTATGTCTCGTGCTTGATGAAGGCCGCACATTCGTCGCCTTGCGCGATCTCATCTCTATCGACAATACGTTTCTCTATGTGGCGCGTCCGGTCGATCCTTTCGCGGTCGATTTCCCCGCGCAGGCGGCAAGTCTGATTGCGCTCTATGAGGCCTTCGACGCCCATCGCCGCAATATCCAGATCGCCTTTGCGACCATGTATGTGCTGCTGGCGCTTGTGATGCTTCTGTCGGCGACATGGCTCGGCCTGTCCTTTGCCAGCCGCCTTGTCAGCCCGATCCGCCGCCTCATTGCCGCAACCGACCAGGTGTCCTCGGGCAATCTCTATGTGCAGGTGCCGGTGCATAAATCGGAGGGCGACCTCGCCCATCTTGGCGAGACCTTCAACAAGATGACCTCTGAATTGCGGCTGCAGCAAAACAGATTGATCGCGGCGAGCAATCTTATCGACGAGCGCCGCCTGTTCACCGAAGCCGTGCTCTCGGGCGTGCCGGCTGCCGTGATCGGCATCGATCAGGCGGGCCTTGTGACGGTGCTCAATCCATCGGCCGTGAAGCTGCTCGACGGATCAGAAACCAGTGCGGAAAGCGCGCCGGGCAAGCCTATCGAGCAGGTGATCCCGGAATTGACCACGACTTTGGCCGAAGCCAGGGACAAGCGGCAGCGGCTGCACCAGAGCCAGATCACGATTTTGCGCAACGGGCGCGAGCGTATTTTCAACGTGCGCGTCTCGACCGAACCCTCGTCCCATGTCGAGCAATCCTTCGTCGTGACGCTGGACGACATTACCGATCTCGTGAGCGCGCAGCGCACCTCGGCCTGGGCGGATGTGGCGCGGCGCATTGCGCATGAGATCAAGAATCCGCTGACGCCGATCCAGCTTTCGGCCGAGCGCCTCAAGCGTAAATACGGCAAGCTGATTACGCAGGACCGCGAGATTTTCGATCAATGCACTGACACGATCGTGCGCCAGGTCGATGACATCAAGCGCATGGTCGATGAATTCTCCTCCTTCGCGCGCACGCCCAAGCCGCGCCTTGAGGAAGAGGATGTGACGGTCACCGCAAAGCAGGTGCTGTTCCTGATGAAGGTCGGGCATCCGGAGGTGTCCTTCTCCGAAGATATTCCAGATGAACCCGTGCGCGCGAAATTTGATCGCAGGCTTTTGTCCCAGGCGCTCACCAATATCATCAAGAATGCGACCGAGGGTCTGGCTGCACGCGAGTCGGAGGACAGCGAGCCCGCACGGATCAAGGTGCATGTTTTTGAAAGCCCGGCGGGCACGGTCTCAATCGAGGTCAGTGACAATGGCATTGGTTTCCCGACCGAGAACAGGCAGCGTTTGCTGGAGCCCTATATGACGACACGCGCTGAAGGCACTGGCCTTGGCCTGCCTATTGTCGCCAAGATTCTAGAAGATCATGGCGGCGGCATCGAATTGCTCGATGCGGAATGGGGACGCGGTGCGCGCGTCCGGCTGTTTTTTCCAATGACGCAACGTGATGAAACGGACGCAGCGGCGGCCGCCCATTTTTCTTCCAAAGAGAAGGCGTGACGAACCATGCTCAGCGATATTCTCATCGTCGATGACGAAGCGGACATCCGTGAAGGCGTTTCGGGCATTCTTTCCGATGAAGGCCATTCCACGCGGACTGCGCGCAATTCCGACGAGGCGCTGGCGGCGATTGAAGCGCGCCGCCCACACCTCGTGTTCCTCGATATCTGGTTGCAGGGCTCGCGCCTCGATGGCTTGCAGATCCTGCAGGTCATCAAGGAGCAACATCCGACGCTCCCCGTCGTGATGATTTCGGGCCACGGCAATATCGAGACGGCGGTCTCGGCCATTCGGCTTGGCGCATATGATTTCATTGAGAAGCCGTTCAAGGCTGACCGTCTCGTGCTCGTCGCGGACCGCGCACTGGAGGCCTCGCGCCTGAAACGCGAATTGACGGATCTGAAAACGCGGTCCGGCGCGACCAATCGCATCGTCGGCAAATCGAGCGCGATCAATCAGCTGCGCGGCATCATCGAGCGTGTCGCCCCGGCCAATTCGCGCATCCTCATCACCGGGTCTCCGGGCGCCGGCAAAGAGCTTGTCGCGCGCGCCATCCATGACGCCTCGAACCGCGCCACAGGTGCTTTCGTTGTGTTGAATGCGGCAGCCATCACGCCGGAATCGATGGAGGTCGAGCTGTTTGGCACCGAGGGCGGCGACGGACGGATGCGCAAGGTCGGCGCGCTTGAAGAGGCGCACGGCGGCACGCTTTATCTCGATGAAGTGTCCGACATGCCAAAGGAAACGCAGGGCAAGATCTTGCGCGTCCTTGTCGATCAGAATTTCCAGCGCGTGGGCGGGGCGACGCGCGTCCATGTCGACGTGCGCATCATTTCCTCCGCAAGTCGCGATCTTCAAGCCGCGATTGCACAAGGCGTCTTCCGCGAGGATCTCTTCCACCGGCTCTCGGTGGTGCCGATCCGCGTGCCCTCGCTCTCGGAGCGGCGTGAGGATATTCCCGAGCTCGTTTCCTTTTTCATGGATCAGGTCTCGCAGACCACGGGCATGCCGCGCCGCAATGTCGGCGAGGACGCCATGGCCGTGCTTCAGTCCCATGATTGGCCGGGCAATATCCGACAGCTGCGCAACAATGTTGAGCGCCTGATGATTCTCACCGCCGGCGAGCCCGAGGCGACGATCACGGCCGACATGCTGCCCTCCGAGATCGGCACACTCGTGCCAACGACGCCCAACGGCACGGGTGGCGAAAAGCTGATGAGCCTGCCACTGCGGGATGCGCGCGAAGTGTTCGAGCGCGAATATCTGGTCGCCCAGATCAGCCGCTTTGGCGGCAATATCTCGCGGACAGCCGAGTTTATCGGCATGGAACGCTCGGCTCTTCACCGGAAATTGAAGTCGCTGTCTATCGATTGATAAGGGTGGCTTAGCCGAAAGCCCTATGTATGGAGTGAACTTTACCTTGCGGGGCTAAAGGGCCTTCCGATAGGGTTTGAAGTTCCAAAAACCCGGCATCAGCCCGGGCTGGACTGAAAGAGAAAAAAGATGGCTGCTGAACGCACCCAAAATCTGCAGGACACGTTCCTCAACTTCGTACGCAAGAACAAGGTCCCGCTCACCATCTTCTTGGTGAACGGCGTCAAACTCCAAGGCGTTGTGACCTGGTTCGATAATTTTTGCGTCCTTCTGCGCCGGGATGGGCACTCCCAGCTCGTCTACAAGCACGCGATTTCGACGATCATGCCCGGTCATCCGATCCAGATGTTCGAGGCCGACGATTCCGTCGAAAAGTAATGCTGGCAGGGGCGACGCCTTGGCGAGGTCCCTGTGAGCGCATCAGACATCGGAAAACCTGTTACCGAGCCTGAGAAGGCGCTGGCACAAGCAACTCATGCGCTTGTGGTCGGCCCCTATCTCACGGATCGCGCAGCTGCGCGCTTTGACCGGACCGCAATGCGGGGGCCAGAAGCGCGCATCGCGGAGGCCGAAGGCCTTGCACGCGCTATCGACCTCGATGTCGTCGGGCACGAGCTCGTTCTTCTCACGCAGATCCGCCCGGCCACCTTTCTCGGCAAAGGCAAGGTCGAGGAAATTGCAGAGCGCGTGAAGGAAGACGAGGTCTCGCTCGTCATGATGGATTGCGCGCTCTCGCCCGTGCAGCAGCGCAATCTCGAGAAAGAATTCGGCGCGAAGGTCATCGACCGCACCGGCCTGATCCTCGAAATTTTCGGACGTCGTGCGCGCACACGCGAAGGCGCATTGCAGGTTGAACTCGCCCATCTGAATTACCAGAAGTCGCGGCTTGTGCGGTCCTGGACCCATCTCGAGCGGCAACGCGGCGGCTTCGGCTTTCTGGGTGGCCCGGGTGAAACGCAGATCGAGACCGATCGCCGCCTCATTCAGGAGCGCATGACGCGCATCGAGCGCGATCTCGAATCTGTAAAAAAGACCCGCGGCTTGCACCGCAAGAGCCGTCAGGCCGTGCCTTATCCGGTGGTTGCGCTGGTTGGTTATACCAATGCGGGTAAGTCGACGCTCTTCAACCGCCTGACGCGCGCGGAGGTTCTCGCCGAAGACATGCTCTTTGCGACGCTGGACCCAACATTGCGGGGCCTGCGCTTGCCCCATGGCGCGCGCATCATGCTGTCGGACACAGTGGGCTTCATCTCAGATCTGCCCACAAGCCTCGTCTCGGCCTTCCGCGCGACGCTGGAAGAGGTGATTTCCGCCGATATCATCCTGCATGTGCGCGATATTTCGCACGAGGATACCCAGGCGCAATCGTCTGATGTCGAAGCGATTCTGTCCGATCTCGGCATCACGCCCGAGGATCACGACCGCATCATTGAGGTCTGGAACAAGCTCGACCTGCTGGACGAAGATGCGCGCGCCGCACTCACAGATACGGTCAGCCGCCGCAGGCCCGAGGAACGGCCCTTTGTTGTCTCCGCGCTGACCGGGCAGGGCACGGATGGCCTGCTGGCTGGCATCGAGGACAAGCTCGCCCGCGGACGCTCGCGCTTTCACGTCACGGTCGGCCATACTGACGGGCAGGGGCTGCACTGGCTCTATGAAAATGGCGAAGTGCTCAGCCGCGAGCCGTTGTCCGATGGCAGTCTTGAGATCCTCGTGCGCCTTGCACCCGAAAAGATCGAGCGCCTCGTGCAGCGTTTCCCGGATGCCACGCGCGACGAGGAAGCCCCTTACAGCGCGCCTCTTCACCCGCCTGCGGATGATGAAGACTAGCCCCGTGTTCTGCGCTGCTCAGGCTTCCAGCTTTTTCGCTTCGTTCCAGAGGCTGTCCATCTCCTCCAGACTTGCATCTTTCAGCGCACGTCCGAGCTCTCCGAGCTTTTTCTCAATATAGGCGAAGCGGCGCTCGAATTTTGCATTGGTCGCGCGCAATGCGTCCTCCGGGTCGGCATCGACATGGCGGGCAAGATTGGCGACGGCGAAAATGATATCGCCGATTTCGGCGCGAACATGAGCCTGATCGCCCGCAGCAATCGCCTCCTCGCATTCAGCGATTTCTTCCTTGATCTTGTCGAGCACCAGCCGCGCGTCGTTCCAGTCAAACCCCACGCTCGAGGCTTTCGCCTGGAGTTTTACCGCGCGCGTGAGGCCAGGCATTGCGTGAGGAATGGCAGCGAGCAGGCCCGTGGGCTCGTCAAAGGCCACACCACGGCGTGCGCGTCTTTCGGCTTTCTCCTGCGCCTTGATCTGGCTCCAGAGCGCCTTCACCTCCTCGGGTGCGAGATCGCGCGCATCGCCAAAGACGTGCGGATGGCGGCGGATGAGTTTGGTGGTGATGGCCTCGACGACATCGCCAAAAGAAAAGAGACCGGCTTCCTCGGCCATGCGGGCATGGAAGACGACTTGCAACAGCAGGTCGCCCAATTCGTCCGGCAGATCGGCAAAGTCGCCACGCTCGATGGCGTCCGCGACCTCATAGGCCTCTTCGATTGTATAGGGGACGATGGACTGGAAGGTCTGTTCGAGATCCCACGGACAGCCGCTGCCTGGCGTGCGCAGCGCGGCCATGATGTCGAGAAGGCGCGCAATGTCGCGGGCGGGTGTCATGGCAGGCTCCGGATGGGGCAGGGGTAAAACGAAAAAAGGCGCTCTCAACGAGCGCCTTGTCGCCGGACCCGGGGGCCCGGCGGGATCATCCCGATCTTGCGATCAGGCCAGATCGATCGAAACGGCTTCGCGGCCCTTCGGGGTCTCAACGACCTTCATGGACACGGCCTGACCTTCGGGAAGGTGAGCAATGCCAGACGGGCGCAGGATCGAAATATGCACGAAGACATCCTTGCCGCCGTCATTGCTGGCGACAAAGCCGAAGCCCTTGGTGTCGTCGAACCACTTGACGGTGCCCGAGAGCTCCATCGCCATGGTGACGTCAGGAGCGCGGCGTGCGGGACGCGGGCTGTCGAACGCGCGGGGTGCGCGCGGCTGCTCGGCGGCCGTCGAGGCATCGACCTCAAGAACGCGCGTAACCTGAGCGCCCTTCATGCCGGAGCCAACCAGGACCTTGAGCTTCGCGCCCGGGGGCACGGTCTCGTAACCAGCGGACTGGAGAGCGCCGATGTGAAGGAAGGCGTCGCCCGTGCCATTGGACAGTTCGACGAAGCCGAAGCCCTTGTCGCCCTTGAACCACTTCACAGTCGCGTCGATCGGATTACCAGCAGGAGCGCCGCTGCTCATCTCAGCCGAGGGACCGCCGCCGAAGCTGGACGGAGCGCCAAAGGCGGGACGGGGAGTGCGGTTCTGACGCGGCTCATAAGCCATCGGACCATCGTCGTCGAAGCCACGCTTCCTGGGGCCCCGGAATTCTTTACCTTTGCTCATGATAACCTGCTCGTCTCCGCCGAATGGCACTAAGTCTCACGTCAGCTTCTGGATTTCCAGTCGCAATACGCCCAGCCGGTTGGTGCCCCCGACTGGTCCCGTTTCTTCCCGGCGAAGCCGGAAAACACGTATTCTCACACGATATGAGCGCACCGTTTATATTTGTAGCAGCAATGAGGCGTCTCGGCTATGGCTTTTACACAGGCATTGAAAAAAAGACTTGACGCAGGAAAGCCCCGCCATTCGGGGCGGAATCGCACAATATGATACTTCCGCAAGGCGACGCGGGCCCTGAATTGTGCTTTCGCTCAAGTAAGTCAATGGCATCAAACGATATTTTGAATTTCGACGTGATCGAGATCAATGTTTCCCTTCTGACTGAAGGCAAACTCGCCCGGTTGGACCAACGGGAGCCTCGTCATGACCCAGACAGGATCGAAAGTACCCCAGACCAGAACAGAAACGCAGCCCCAGGCGGGCGCCGGACAGGTGCGGCCATGGCGGCCCTTTGAGAGCCTGCGCCAGGAGATCGACAAGATCTTCGAGGATTTCGGACGCGATTGGCGAGCTCCCTTTGGCGGGCTGCCCCGCGAGTCATTGTTTTCGGGAGCCTTGGGCGCGCTTGCTAATCCGGCAGTCGATATCGTCGAAAAGGACGATTGCTTCGAGATCAGCGCCGAATTGCCGGGCATGGATGACAAGAATGTCGAGCTGAAGATCGCGAATGGCCGGCTCATCATCAAGGGCGAGAAGAAGGAAGAGCGGGAAGAGAAGACCAAGGAAAGCTATCTGAGCGAACGTCGCTTTGGCGCCTTCGAGCGGAACTTTGCGCTGCCTGAGGATGTGGATGCGCAGAAGATCGAGGCGACCTTTGCCAATGGCGTCTTGAAGGTGAAGCTTCCCAAGCGGCCCGAGGCTCAAAAGCCCGAACAGAAGATCGCCATCAAGACGAGCTGATCGTCAGCGGACTGAGACACAGGCGGCGCGCTGGGGACGGCGCGCTGCTTTGCCATTCTTGCGTGCGTGATGAAACAGGGTGCGGGCGTATCCGGGCCGCGCCAGAATTCAGGCCGTCGCGTGCAATCGCGCAACCCCGGGCGAGCGGCCTCAATACCCTCCGAGGCTCAATCAGTGGGTCGCATAATGTATATTATGGAACTTAAACCATCATATATGCACGGCGGCGCAACCATCTGATGCCAAATGGCTATCAGCCATCCAGCTCATCATCGGAGATCTTGGACGCCAGCACCTTGTCTATGCGGCGACCATCCAGATCGACAACTTCGAAGCGCCAACCTAGCGTGTCGATATATTCACCCGTCGCTGGCAGATGGTGCAGCTTGTCGATGATAAGCCCCGCCACGGTCTCGTAATCGCGCGTGCGCGGCAGATTGATGCCGAGCTGGTCGGACATTTCATCCACCGGCATCCAGCCCGCCAACAGCCAGCTGCCGTCATCGCGCTGCACGGCTTCGGGCTCCGTCGTGTCCTCGTCGGATTTGAACGCGCCGGCAATGGCGTCGAGAATGTCGGCTGGCGTCACCAGCCCCTCGAAATGCCCATATTCATCGTGGACCAGCGCGATCGGCACGTCGGACTCGCGCAGCACGTTGAGCGCTTCGAGCGCGTCGATCCGGTCCGGCACGACGGGCGCCTGGCGGACGTAATGGCGCAATTCCACGCTCTCGCCGCGCATATAGGCCGGAAGCAATTCGCGCAGATGCAGGATACCAATGATATTGTCGGACGAGCCTTCACCCACCGGCAGCCGCGAATGTGTGGTCACTGTCAGGATTTCGCGGATCGTCTCAGGGTCGTCGGCGAGGTCGATCCAGTCGACATCGGTGCGTGGCGTCATGACGGCGCGCACAGCGCGGTCGCCAAGGCGCAGGACGCCCGAAATCATGCGGCGCTCATCGACCTCGATGACGCCGGCCGTGGTCGCTTCCTCGACCATGGTCTTGATCTCTTCTTCCGTCACGGCGCTGGCAGGCGATTCATGCATGCCGAGCAATCGGAAGATGACCCGCGACGAGAGATCGAGCAGATAGACAACCGGCGCGCCAAGGCGCGAGAGCCAGAGCATCATCGGCGCAACGGCGCAGGCAATCGTCTCGGGATTACGCAACGCGAGCTGTTTCGGGACAAGTTCGCCCACAACGACAGAGAGATAAGTGATTATTCCGATCACGATGCCATAGCCCAAGGGCTCGGCGAGGCCCGGCGGCAGCCGCGTTTCCCGGAATATGTCGGACAGGTCTGCGCCCAGTGCCGCGCCTGAAAACGCACCTGCAAGAATGCCGATCAGCGTAATGCCGATCTGGACAGTCGAGAGGAATTTCCCAGGATTTTCAGCCAGCGCCAAGGCTGTTCGGGCGCCGCGACGCCCGGAATCGGCAAGGGTCTTCAACCGGGCGGTCCGCGCTGAAACCAGCGCGAGTTCGGAGAGGGCAAAAACACCGTTGAGCGCGATTAGGAGCGCCGCCACCGTCAATTCGAACAAGCGGGAATCATAAACCCCTTCGGGTTCCTTCTGTGAAGTCGCCCATTGTAGCGCAAGGCGGCGAAAAGGCGAGGTCTGGCTTGAAACTCTTGCGCGCGCCCTGCCCGGCCTTTTTTAAAAGGCTATCCGCATCCCGTCGTAGCCCGGCTCGATACCGGGCGGCAGTTCGGCCCGCAGGCGCTCGTAGTCGAGGTCTGTGTGGAGATTGGTGAGGATCGCGCGGCGCGGCTTGAGGCGTGCAACAAGCTCCAGCGCCTCCGCCAGCGAGAGGTGGCTTGGATGGCGCGTGTAGCGCAGCGCGTCGATAATCCAGAGGTCGAGCCCGACGAGGCTGTCCCAGCTCTCGCGCGGCACGGCGTTGAGATCGGGCGTATAGGCGACATCGCCGAAACGGAACCCGAGCGCATCCATATCGCCATGCTCAAGCCGGAACGGCAGGGCCTCGATGGGGCCGCCCGACCCCTCGATTGTGCAGCTATCGCCAGGCACGATACGGCGGTCGTTCATCAACGGCGGATATTGGCTGCCCGGCGGCGTCTCGAAAATATAGGCGAATTTGTCCAGCAGCACGGAGGCTGTCGGTTCGTCCATGAACATGTCGATCCGCTTTCGCATCTTGATGACGAGCGGGCGCACATCATCAATGCCATGCGTGTGGTCGGCATGGGAATGGGTCATCAGAATGCCGTCGATGCGGTCGACGTCGGTGGCGAGCAATTGTTCGCGCAGATCGGGCGATGTGTCGACGAGCGCCACTGTGCGCTGGTCGCCGGCCATGCGCTCCACAAGGATCGAGCAGCGGCGGCGGCGGTTTTTCGGATTGCTCGAATCGCATGCGCCCCAATCATTGCCCACCCGCGGAACGCCGCCCGATGAGCCACAACCAAGGAGCGTGATCGCAAAGCTCATGCAGCTTCAGCCTCTGACAGCGGTGGCATTTTGGAGAAGAGCCGCAGCACATTCTGCGTTGTTGCGCGCGCAAGTTCGGCCGTGCTCACGCCTTTGACCTGCGCCAGAACAGCGGCAGTTTCGGCGACAAAGGACGGCTCATTGCGCTTGCCGCGATAGGGCACGGGCGCAAGGAATGGCGCGTCGGTCTCCACCAGCAGATGGTCGAGCGGCACATCGCGGGCGATCTCGCGCAGGCTTTCGGAATTCTTGAATGTAAGCACGCCCGAGAAGGACACGCAGAGCCCAAGCTCGACGCCGGTTTGCGCCAGCGCGCGGGATGCCGTGAAGCAATGGAGCAGGGCTTTGAAAGCCCCCTTCCCCATCTCCGCGCGCAGGATGGCCGCCACATCCTCATCGGCATCGCGCGCATGAATGATGAGCGGCAGGCCGGTGAAGCGTGCGGCTTCTATATGCGTACGGAAGACCCGCTGGGCGACATCGCGCGGGCTCCGATCATAATGATAGTCGAGGCCCGCCTCGCCTATGCCGATGCAGCGCGGATGGGCAGCCAATTCGATCAGCCGTTCAGCCGAAACCTCGGGCTCCTCATGCGACTGATGAGGATGCGTGCCGACCGTGAACCAGACATTGTCATAGGCCTCGGCAATCTCGCGATAGCTGTCGTAACGCGTGACATGGGTCGAGATGGTGATGAGGCGCCCGACACCGGCGGCCTTCGCGCGCGCCACAATGGCGTCGCGTTCGGGCGCGAATTCCGGAAAGTCGAGATGGCAATGGCTGTCGATCAGCATCAGGCCTTGGCCTCCGCAGCAACCTCGGGCTCGACATAGCGCGGGAAGATGGGCGCAGGCGCGGGCAGCGCGAGGCCAGACGCCAGACGATTGGCTGCGCCCAGATGCGCGAAGTCGCGCGCAGATGCCTCGACGCCCAGAAGATCGAGCAGCTTGGCGGTGGCTGCCGGAATGACGGGCTGGGCGAGGATCGCTACATTGCGCAGCACTTCAGCGGTGACATAGAGAACGCTCGCCATGCGGGCGGGATCGGTCTTGCGCTTCACCCACGGCTCTTCGCCGGCAAAATAGCGGTTGGCCTCGGCCACCACCCGCCAGACATCGGCGAGCATGGCATGAAGGGCAAAATCTCCCATCGCGGCGCGCGCCTTGTCGATCAAGCCATGGGCATCGGCAAGGATGGCCTTGTCTGCGTCGGTGAATTCGCCATGAGCAGGCACGCAGCCATCGCAATTCTTGGCGATCATCGAGAGCGAGCGCTGCGCGAGATTGCCCAGATCATTGGCCAGATCCGCATTGATGCGATTGACGATGGCCTCATGCGAATAATTGCCATCCTGGCCGAAGGGCACTTCGCGCAGGAAGAAATAGCGCAGCTGGTCGATGCCGTAATGATCGGCCAGCGTGAAGGGATCGATCACATTGCCGACCGACTTCGACATTTTCTCTCCCTTGTTGAAGAGAAAACCATGCACGACGATCTGGCGCGGCAATTCGATGCCCGCCGACATCAGGAAGGCCGGCCAATAGAGGGCGTGAAAGCGCGTAATGTCCTTGCCGATCACATGGGCGTCGGCAGGCCAATATTTCGCGCGCGGCGCGTCAGTATCGGGAAAGCCAGTGCCGGTGATGTAATTCGTCAGCGCGTCGACCCAGACATACATGACGTGCCTGGGGTCGCCGGGCACCGGGACGCCCCAGTCGAAGGTCGTGCGGCTGATCGAAAGATCCTTCAGGCCGCGCTTCACGAAGGCAACGATCTCGTTGCGATATTTGTCCGGCGTGATGAAATCGGGCTGCGCCTCGTAATGGGCGAGCAGGCGCTCGGCATAGGCCGAGAGCTTGAAGAAATAGCTCTCCTCCTCCACCCATTCCACCGGCGTGCCGGTAGGGGCATAGCGCCTGCCATCGCGTTCGGTAAGCTCGCCCTCGTCGTAATAGGCTTCGTCGCGAACGGAATACCAGCCGGAATATTTCGAAAGGTAAATGTCGCCGCGCGCCTCCATGCGCTTCCAGATTTCCTGGCTCGCAAGGCGGTGGCGGCTTTGGGTCGTGCGCACAATATCGTCGGCACGCGCATTGAGCTTTTCGCCCATGGCCTCGAATTGCGCGGCGGTGCGATCGGCCAGAGCCTGCGCGGTGATCCCCTCGCGCGCGGCTGTCTGCTGCATCTTCAGGCCGTGCTCGTCCATGCCGGTGACAAAGAGCACGTCGCGCCCGTCGAGCCGATGGAAGCGGGCAATGGCATCGGTCGCGATCCGCTCATAGGCATGGCCGATATGGGGCGCGCCATTGGCGTAAGGGATGGCAGTCGTGATGTAGAAGCTCTGGCGCGCAGCCATGAAAAATCCTGTCTGTCGGCCTTTGAAGCGCCCTCAGGAACGAGCGACGCGCGTGGCGGCGGCGAGATCGGCGAAAATCGACAGGATAAGCGGCCTTCTGTCGAGGTTGAACGCCTCGGTTTCGCGCGCGGACGCGGCGATCTTCTCCCATACCTCGGCGTAGGGCGCAAGGCGGGCCACGCCCGCAGCCGTCGAGGCGCGCACCGTGGCGTCGATCCAGTCGAAGACGGTCGCAAGCGTCGTCTCGAAATCCTCAAGCCCATCGCGCCCGGCCAGCGTGTCGGCGAGATCGTGAACGCCAAGCCAGTCAACCTCCGGCAGCCGCCCGAGCAAGCCCTCGAGACGCCGCGCAAGGGCAAGGCCAGAGCCATCGAGCAGGCGCATGGCGGCACGAACCGACCCCTGCCCCCGCTCGGCTGCCGCGCGCAGATCCGCCTCGCTGCTGCGCGACCAAGGTTCGCCGGCCTGCCGCACCGCGCGCACAACATCCTCCGGGCTCAGCGGATCAAGCAGCAACATGCGCGAGCGCGAGCGGATGGTGGGCAGCACGTCAGCCGGGCGATGCGCAATCATGAGAAAAAGCGAGCGCGACGGAGGCTCCTCAATCAGCTTGAGCAGCGCATTGGCGCTCGATTTGTTGAGATCGTCCGCCGCATCCAGAATGGCCACACGCCAGCCGCCCTCTCCCGCCGCCTGACGGAAGAGATCGATCAGCCGACGCACATCCTGCGCGCGGATTTCTGTGAAGTGCTTTTTGGTCTTGGGGTCCCATTCCCGCCGGGTCAGCAGCAGATCGCCATGCGAGAGCGCGGCCATGCGCCGCGCCGCCGGGTGGTCGGGGCTGACCGACAGGTCCGTCGCGTTTTGAACAGCAGCACTCGCAGGGTCAGGATTGGCGAGAACGAAACGCGCGAAATGCCAGGCGAGCGTTGCCTTGCCAATGCCCTCGCGACCGCCAAGAATCCAGGCCTGCGGCAGGCGGTTCGAGCGATAGGCGTCGAGGATCTGGGTCTGTGCGCGATCGTGCCCGAAGACGATATCGGTTTCGCGCGGGTGCGGGGCTTCGAGAAAACGGTCGCTCTCGGGGGGCGCTTCAACGTCGCGGGCGCGGCTCATGCGCGGACATCCAGGAGAAGGCGCTGTTCGGTTGCGTGCCAGATATCGGCTGCGATTTCATCCATCGTGCGGGTGGCGTCGATCAAGACGCACCGTTGCGGGTTTTTCTCCGCAATCGCGCGAAAGGATGTGCGCAACGCGCGGTGAAAATCGATATTCTCAGCCTCGAAGCGATCAACAGCCTCGGCGCCCCGCCGCTTTCCGGCGCGCGCCAGCCCCTCTTCGGCAGGCAGATCGAGCATGAAGGTCAGGTCGGGTTTGGTGTCGCCAATCGTCACGCGCTCAAGCCCGTCGATGAACTGGTCCGACAATTTGCCGAGTGCCCCCTGATAGGCGCGCGTTGAATCGGCAAAGCGGTCGCAGACCACGAAGGCGCCGCGCGCGAGCGCTGGAGCGATCAGATTGTCGATATGATCGATACGCGCGGCGCAAAAGATCATGGCTTCGGCAGCCGGCCCAAGCGGAGCGACGAGGCCTGAGAGAAGAACCTTGCGCAGCGCTTCGGCATTGGGTGATCCGCCGGGCTCGCGCGTTGCAACAGTCTCGATGCCGCGTGCCTGCAGGGCCGCGACCAGGCGCTGGACCTGCGTGGATTTGCCTGCGCCCTCGCCGCCTTCAAAGGTGATGAAGCGCCCGCGTGGCGCTGGTGTGTGCGCGGCTTTTTCAGAATTCATTTCTTCAGAACATATTTGGAGACGAGGCCGTAGCCGACTTCCCAACCCGCATCGAGCGCGCGCTGGGGCAATGAGCCCGGCGCAATCGCTTCGCCCGCAACCAGTGGCGTTTCAAGAACAAGCACCTTGCCGCGCGTGACGCGCAATTTGGCAATCTTTGCGCCTTGCACCACCGGCGCTTGCAGCGGTCCGAGATAAGTGATCTGCGCCGACAGACGCTCGGACGAGCCGCGCGGCACGAGGACTTTCACCGGAGCCTCGGAGACCAGCGACACGCTGTTCTTCGCCCCGCCAAAGACGCTTGCAGAACCGACTTCCGCACCGGCCTCGAAAAGCTGGCGCGATTCAAACGTCCGCAATCCCCACGAGAGAAGCTTGCGCGCTTCATCCGCCCGCTCGCGCGCCGTCTTTGCGCCCACGATGGCGACGATCACGCGTTGCCCGTTCTCGACTGCAGAGCCGACAATGGCAAAGCCCGAATCCTCGACATTGCCGGTCTTCAATCCATCCGCGCCAATATCCATGAACAGCAGCGGATTGCGGTTCTGCTGGCGGATCTTGTTCCAGGTGAATTCTTTTTCACCGAAGTAATGATAATAGTCAGGATAGGTGCGAATGATGTGTTCGGCGAGCAAAGCCAGCTGCCGCACAGTGACTTTCTGCTCCGGGTCAAATTTGCCCCAGGCGTTCTTGAAGGTCATTTTATCGAAGCCGAGCTCCGCCGCGCGGCGCGTCATCAGGCCTGCAAAATTTTCTTCCGTCCCCGCAATGCCCTCGGCAATGGTGATCGCCGCATCATTGCCTGACATGATAATGAGGCCGCGCAGAAGATCCTCAAGGCGGATCTGGCTGCGCACAACCGCAAACATGGCCGAGCCACCGGCCGGTGCGCCGCCACGCCGCCAGGCGTTTTCGGAGACTGTAAACGTGCGCTCCAGCGTCAGTCGCCCTTCCTGCAATTCATGGAAGACGATTTCAGCCGTCATGAGCTTGGCAAGAGAGGCCGGCGACACGAGTTGATCGGCAGCCTTTTCGAACAGCACGGAGCGACTGTCGAAATCAAGCAGGATGGCGTTGGCAACGGGCGTCTGGAAGGCAGGAGTCTGCGCGTGAGCGGCCGTGGCGCTCACAACAACCGCGGCCAGAAGGCCCGCGAAGAGGATCGAAAGACCGCGCCTTGCCCGCAAAAACAATGCTGCCGATTCCCTGTAAGTCGCAATTTGCGATCTGTCAGCGAATGTGCACCGGCACAGCCTCAAAAGCAACTTCAGTGCGAGGGGCGGATGATGCCAAGTGAAAGCGGGCGAATGGGTGGAAGCGGCGGGAATTGCGGCAGGCCGGAGGCCAGGGGCGCATAAGCAGCAGTGCGCACCGCAACGGGGGCTGAAGGCTTCGTCTCGACAGTTTGCGCTTCGGCAATCTTGATCGGCTGCAACCAGGCTGGACGCGGCGGCGGCAGAACATCGATTGCGGCCATGCCGCCGGCAGATGAAAGCGGCGTGGGTTCCTGACGGTCAATGGTCGTGACTTCGGACTCAGGCTGGGGATCTGGCCGAGATTGGAAGAGCGAGAGCCGTGTGGGCGCGGCGGCGGCAGGCGCGGCCTCGGACTCCATATCCGCAACCATTGTCGGCTGGTTGCCATCGAGCGCAGCCGGGCGGCCGTCCGTGCGCAGGCTTGCCATGAGGATCTGATCGTCCGAGCCCGCAAGCCCGGCCTTGCCGACATAATCGACCTTGATGACAGCCGTACCGAACCGCTTGAAATCCAGCGCCTCTGCCACGCGCGACGACACGTCCATTACCCGGTCCGAGTGGAACGGGCCACGGTCGTTCAGCCGCGCGATCATCGAGCGGCCATTGCGGGTATTGGTAATGCGCACATAGCTCGGCAAAGGCCAGGTGGGATGCGCCGCGCTCACCGAGCGCATGTCATAGACCTCGCCATTGGAGGTGCGACGACCATGGAAGGCCGCGCCATACCAGGAGGCCTTGCCGGTGACAGATGTGTTGGTCGCGACTTCCTTGGGCGTATAGACCCGCCCGGCAACGCTATAGGGTTTCCCAACAAGATAGCGCCCGCCGCCACGCGGCACGGGCTCTCCATCCTCCACGACGCGCGGGCTCGCAGCGCCATAGATCGACGAGGGGAAATATTCCTTGGACCGTTTGCCCGGCGGCTGCGAACAGCCAGCCAGCGTCGCTGTCACCAACAGCGCCGCGCATCCGAAACGGAACTGCGCAGAACGCTGGGCGCTCGGACGAAGAAGTGTGTCATCAAAACGAAAACGCATCGGGCGGTACGCAACACCATCTACAGAACGGATGTGCATGAACCGATACCCCAAAGTCGCGCCCAAGACAAAAAGCGGACAAACGAGGATTCGATCCACGACAGCCCACACCTTTGCGTAAGGTCGGTTAAGGAATGGTTCCCCAAGCCGCCTTCGAGGCCAAGCTTGGCGTCAAAAATCCGACGAAATTGCGGCAGAGCCGTGCGACAGCTGCGCTCAGGGCGCCACACGCGCTATGCCGGATACGCCGTCGTCGCGCTCCCAGGCGAGCCGACCCCCATCAACTTTGCGCAGGGTGAAACAAAACGTTTTGCCCGCGTACCATTCTGTCCATTTCTGGCAGAGCTGCGCGCCATCGACCCACCAGCGGCCGGAATCACTCGGGCGGGCAAAACGGCCGAGGCCGGTGGCTTCCCCCTGCCCGTCGATGCGTCCATCCGCATGGTAATTGAGCGGAAACTCGCCACCCAATGGCGTCGCAAGAAAGATCCGGCGGCCGGACACGGCCCGATCAAGCGCAGCCCCCGCCAGGACCTGCTCGGCATGGGCCCTGCCCGCGAGCGCCAGAAGCGCGATGGCGAATAGAAAACATGGGCGCGATGGCAGCATCCGACGATCCCTCCGAAAGCCTGTCTGCGAGGGTTACGGAAAAGCTGGCAATCTGGACCCAACACAAGAACGCGAGCCGCCATATTGACCTCGCCGCCCGCGCCACCTAGACAAGCCGAACGCGGAAGGGTGGCCGAGTGGTTTAAGGCAGCGGTCTTGAAAACCGCCGTAGGTGAAAGCCTACCGTGGGTTCGAATCCCACCCCTTCCGCCACTAAACCGCTTCGAACTCCCCCCAGCCCTGTTCGAGACGCGAAAATCCCCAGGGTTTCCGCAGGTTTTCAAGTTCCGACCGAACCTCTGAGACTGCAGCGCGCTCCAAAATCGGTCTCAAAAGCGCTTCCGTCTCATTCCGACCGAACCTGCGTCCCATCGCTTCGGGCAGAATTTCCGGATTCTTTTCAAGGAGTTAAAACTCCTGCGTAGGCGGTCTATTTGCGATGGATCACTTGGTCTCGAGATCGATAAAACGTCAGGGAAGCGTGGTGGGGCGCATTTCTGCGCCGCGTAAACCTACCACCAACGTCAGCGGAATCGTTGGTCAGAGAAGGGTCCCTGATCATTGGTGTCTTAATAATTATCATTGCCGCGGAGGCTTGGCTTGGTTCGCCGGGCTCGCCCCATACCGGCCGCTGGCGAAAGAGGTACTGCATAGGGCTGCGCTTCTAGACCCGCCATTCAATGTGCCGCAGCAATGCTTTTCGAACAATGTGACCTATCTGCAAAGTGCCGACGATTGCATTCCGTTCTCGCGAGTCAACCAAGAGGAATCTCCTACAGCAAACCTAAAACAATCGTCGATGTAGATTGTTGAAATCAGCTGCCATGACATTTTTTATACTTCTTACCGCTGCCGCAAGTGCACGAATCATTCCGCCCTAGCTTTTTGCTTTTTGCAGGGGTGATGAAGTTTTCTGTATGGTTGAGATTTACCGCTCGTCTGGGTTGAGTCATTCGCGAGGCGTCTTCGTAAATATGCGCATTCTCCTGCGTGCGCACTGTCGGCATGTATACTGCGAAAGATTGGGCCTGCTGGTAAGATCCATCAACACTAATCATTGCTGCGATGACAATCACTTTTGATGCACCAACTGCCACCGCAACTGCGCTGGCCTTGTCATTCACTATCGTCCAGTCAATTTCTCGGTCACTTCGGTTCAACCAGACGAAAAGCGGCTCTTTTTCCCCGGACAGAGTAAAGTAACGATACGAATGCTGATTTAGAGACTTGCGTAGATCTGCCAAATATTTAGCGAGATTCTTCCGGCCTTCCTCCCCTAAGTTGCGGATCTGGCTTTCTGCCAAAAGCCATCCGCTTGCACGAGTGGCATCAATTGCTCCCAGCAGCCCCAGTACCTCCTCCGGAAATTCTTGTGTCGGAAACCTCTTGCTCGCCCAATCTTTGCCCGCGAAACTACGGTCAACGATATCGCTCATGCGATCCCAGATGAGTGTATTCACCTTGCCGCTCCGAAGTTGGTCGGCAATATCCAGATCGAAACGGTTTTTCGTCAGGTACGCCCCTAGATGATCGAATTC
This sequence comes from Beijerinckiaceae bacterium, assembly GCA_947370975.1. GTDB lineage: Bacteria > Pseudomonadota > Alphaproteobacteria > Rhizobiales > Beijerinckiaceae > Terripilifer. Next base: position 10,031 of record CANBNG010000004.1, on the reverse strand, counting down.
ATCGAATAGATGAGCCCCACTTATGCCGGCTACCGCTTGTCTAACCTCCATGTAGTGCACAAACGAGCCGGGGGTGGAGAAGAATCGCTGCAGCACGAATAGGTCGTCAATGGACATTGAGATGAAGGCATGTTTCCCAAGAAGCGGCTGAATCTGCGGCAGCTCCTTGCAGTATGTCGAAAACGGCGAGAATGACTCAACCGTAAGTCCGATCGGCACCATGATGCGGTAATTGGAGCGACGAACACGTCCACATTCCTTATACTTACCATCGACGCGATTGTAGATCGGCACTTCGTCTGCAGAATGCAGATAATTGAAGAACCGCGCGCACTGCTCGTATGCCTTGATCACCAAATCTTGCACTGACTGGGCGTGACGACCAAAATCAAGCGCGGGCGAAGCAATAGTCGCAGCTGCGCCAGCTTTAGCCTCGACAAGGAATAGTGCATCATCGATCAGAATGAGCGTGTCATTTTCAGACCACTGGTTAATCGCCGGATCCTTGTAATAGACCTCTTGAAAAACTGTGGCACCGGGAAGTTGGGCCGAGAGAATGTCTGCAAAGGCCGCTTCGCTCATTCTCTTCTGCCGTTCTTCAAACGTCTTCCTATAATCTGGCTTTCGCTGAAGGAGGTTGTAGAGTAACGCTCGATACCCTGCGTCACGGGCGAAACACGGGTCGACAGCGTAATAGTCCGTCCCAAGCCGTATCAGGGGTTTCTTCCGGGCAGGCAGAGTTCGGTAAGGTGTTCCAGCAAAATCACCTGGAGCAAAAAACTCAGTTTCTTCTCCGCGGCAATATGCCAAGTCCGCCAACAGGGTTGCTGGCAGCGTCGTATGGCGGCTTACGTTGGCGATGCCACCGCGAAACAAGTCATCGATCGCCTGCCCAGCGGCTTTCGCATTTTCCACATTAGCCGCAACCCAAGCCTCCGTGAGGCTGTCTAAAGGCCCGTCGTGTGCCGCAGCTAAGGTTTGAGCCGCCTCAAACTGCCTTTTTATTTCTAAGATCGCCTCGGCATGGCCAGAACGCAAAGCGTCAGCCATGGCTTGGAAGCCTACAGCGACTTCGGCGGCACCAGCGCCATAGACTTCTTTCAGGACATCATCGTGAGGTGCCAGAACGTAGCGGTAGAACTCTCCTTCCAAAACCTGGTAGCGGTTTCCGCGCAGCATGACCCAATTCGATTTAGCACGAAATTGAATGTCAGCTGTATTTTGACCGAATAAAATGCTGTTTGTGTCCGCCGATGATGCCATGGCAAAAAACATGGCCTGGTCTCGTAGTTTGCGACTAAGTTTAAACAGCTCTATGCAATGCGCTTTATCGAACGCTACCACCTCCGGTTCTGCGTCTGAAGCTAGTACTGCATGCACATACTCAAGAAGAAATTGGTTTTCGCTGATCAGATCGTCTGGGTCTCCTGCTTCGACAGTCTCATCCGCAGTACTTTGCTCCGTATTGGATTTCATCATGTGCTGGGCATAAATGTAGCCGAGAAGATCATGCACCGACATGGAAACGATCAGTGCGCGCATGCGTGCGGCTGTCGTTTCCATGTCTTTCAGCAGCGACGCTGCTGCTTCTTTTGTTCTTTTTTCGTCAATCATCGCATTTCCGCAGATTTTTATTTTACCATTGCTCCCTGATTCACTGGAATTGTCCAGCCCATTTGGTCCCACATCTAAATTGAAACGTTGCCTGTCAGCTTCAAGGATTTTCGCAATGCCGATGGTTGCGCTAAGAGGTCAGAGGTCGCAGCGCGCACAATCGACACCTAAGTTTGGTTGAACACCTGCCCTAGTTGCTCCGCCCATGGCAAATACGTAGCGTCGATCATCTGCTTAATCGTCGCTGACGGCGGCTCCCGCCACAGCAGCAAGCGCTCAAGCACGTCCGGCGAGAGGTAAGCCAGTCGCATCATGGGGCCAACAAACCGGTCCGAGACCTTCTCTGCCTTTGCAATGTCTTGGATCGTTGCGGCTTCGCCGGTCTCAAGCTTTCTTCGCCATGACCAAGCACGTCCAAGCGCGCGCAAGATGTGCGGATCCTGAACACGGGCCTGAAAATGGGGTTCGACGTCAGGCGCCAGAATTCTAGGACGACCATTCTTCCGCTTGAAGGCAAGCGGGACGAAGACGCGGATGGTATCGTTTGCCTCGCTCAAGCAGCGACCTCCTGTTGGTGGGTTGTGGTGAGATCACGCACGAGACTTCCAACGCCTTGATGGCGCAGATCGACTGCGATACCGGCGGGGCCAACTGTTACCCTGCTGACAAGCAAGCGGGTGATCCGTGCCTGTTCTGCCGGGAAGAGCGAGGCCCAGAGATCATCAAACCGCGTGAGGGCTTCGACGATTGCTCTCTCGTCCATGCATGTTCCCTCCTGCTTGAATGTCTGGATCACACGCGCCGCCACCTCCGGTGTGGCGATCATCCGGCGCATTTCGGCAATGACCGCGCCGTCCACCATTGCAGCGGACAAGCGCGCAGGACCTGCATCCGCCAGCGTCGTCCGGTTCTGGATGGCGTCCATCGAGATGTAATAATGGTAGAGGCGATCACCCTTGCGGGTGTAGGTCGGCGTCATGGCAGCGCCCGAGTTCGAAAAAATCAGCCCCTTCAGCAAAGCCTCTGACGTGCTGCGGTTTTCCGCCCGCCGCTCCCGAGGACTTCTCTGCAAGATCGTATGGAGACGATCCCAGAGCTCCTTGCTGACGATCGCTTGGTGCTCGCCGGGATAGGCAGTGCCCTTATGGACGGCTTCCCCGATGTAGACCCGGTTGTTGATGAGTTTGTAGATGAAGCCTTTGTCTATCCTGCGTCCGCGCTTGTTGGTGACCCCTTCAACCTGTAGGGCCCGCGCCAGTTTCGACGCCGACCCAAGGGAGACGAAGCGCTCAAAGATCATTCTGACCGTCTTGGCTTCGCTCTCGTTGATCACGAGCTTCCGGTCTTTCACGTCGTAGCCCAGCGGCACAAATCCGCCCATCCACATGCCGCGCTTGCGGGAGGCTGCGAACTTGTCACGGATGCGCTCACCAATAACCTCGCGCTCGAACTGTGCAAAGCTCAGCAGAATGTTCAGCGTGAGACGGCCCATAGACGTCGTGGTGTTGAATGACTGGGTCACCGAGACGAATGTCACGTTGTTCCGGTCAAGCACCTCCACCAATCTGGCGAAATCCATCAACGAGCGACTGAGGCGGTCGATCTTGTAGACGACGATAACGTCGATCAGTCCTGCCTCAACATCGATCAGAAGCTGCTTCAGCGCAGGCCGATCAAGTGTGCCGCCTGAGAAGCCCCCGTCATCATAGCGGTCACGGATCGAGACCCAGCCCTCCGCCTTCTGGCTGGCGACATAGGCCTCGCAGGCCTCGCGCTGGGCATCAAGGGAGTTGAACTCCATTTCGAGGCCCTCTTCTGAGGATTTGCGCGTGTAGATGGCGCAGCGCGAGCGTTTAGGAATCGTGATTGTGGTTGGCTGGCTCATGCCACGCTCCTGCTCTTGTCGCGAAGACCAAAGAATCGAAAGCCGTTCCAGTTCGTGCCGGTGATTGCTTTCGCGACCGCTGAGAGTGATTTGTATTTTCGTGACTGCCAGTCATAGCCATCGCTGAGAATCGTGACCGTGTGCTCGGTCCCATTCCATTCGCGCAGGAGCTTTGTGCCCGGCATGGGATTACGCGCGTCGACCGCCATAGTCTTGCGAACCAATTTGCCTTCCACTTCGTCGGCGAGCATGTCGAGCGTGCGGCGCGTATCCCGCGACAGACCGCCATAGGTCAGCTCCTGAATTCTGCTGGCTATGCGGACTTCCAAAAACGACCTGCTGTTGTTTGGCGCTGAAGTTGCAAACAGGCTTGCCCACAGCTCTTTCAACTCTTTCACAGACATGGCCTTCAACGCTGCCAGTCTTGCCAAGACGGATGCATCCATCTCGGCATTATCACCGGGTTTTGGTAGCGCCTGATCTTTTTGTTTGATTGGTTTTCTCATCGTCAGCCTCCGGTTCGATTGCGCAGTTTGCGACGAGCAATACCGCTCTTCAGAGGCGAGAAGTCGACTAAACTGTCTCTGGTTGAGGCAGATAAAGGACTGGACTGTTCGGATAAAATCCGCCTCAATGCTGCGCACAAGAGTTGCGCGAGTTCATCAAGGCGATTGGAATTTGCTATCGGATCAATCGAAGGTCCGGCGGATGTTTGGCAATCAATATTCATCGAGATCGTTCGCTTCGCATTGATGGAAAGCGAAGAATACGAACCTAAAAAATCTACTCAATCGAATTTAGACGCTCTTCTGACCGCAGCGGATCGCGTCGAAAATCACGACGCCACTGTCGTGTGGATAATTTTTAAATCGATCTAACGAAGCTCCATCAGCTCACATCTCTCGCGCAAACCAGCGAATGCGCCCAACGATATTCATTTCATCAATCAGACGCTCGTAGGGAGAATAGTGTGTGTTGTCGGATACGATGCGCACCTGAGGCGGGTCGCTGTTTGGAATGTGCTCCAAGCGTTTAGCTACAAGGCCCATGCCGTCATAGAGCACGAAGATTCCCGGTGGCGTTGGAGAACGTCGGCTCGTATCGACCAGCACAACGTCGCCGCTGTTGAGGGTCGGCGTCATACTGTCGCCCTCCACATGCATGATGCGAAGGTTCGAGGGATCCGTTTTGAGCCCCTGCTTGATCCATGATTTCTGGAAGTGATAGGGCCGTCCGTAATCGGGCTCCATATCAACGTTGTTCCCGCCGCCCATGGAGGGACGAACGTTCACATAGGGAACGGCGACAAACGCAAAGTCCGGGTTCTCAAGGATCGGGGACTCGCCTTCGACCTCCCCCAAGCCGTGCAACAACCAGTTGCGTTCGACCTTGAGGGCACTGGCGATCTGATCCAACCGCTGAAGGTTCGGGTTCTCCGATTTGCCCCGGATGATGTCGTAGATGAACGACCGGTTGACCCCCGCGATCTCGGCGACCTGGGCGGCTGTCAGGCCAAGCTGCTGAGACCTTGCCTTTACTCTGTCTGCAAGACTGAAGGTCATGGCCCGCCCGTGTCTGTTGAAATCGTGGATTGCGTGGATGAATTGGACCTAACAGGATTGATTCAATCTCGTCAAGCATTTAGAACATATGGCGAACAAAACTCCTGGTGGGCCTGGTTGGAGCGCGGCGTCGATGTCCCTGATCGAAAAAGAATATTTCACCCTTGCTGAGGTCATCGAATCCCTGGGGATGCCCTGGACCGACGTCATCTACCTCGCCGAAAATGGGCACCTGCGGCTTTCGGTCCTCGTCTTCCAGCTGCCAGTGGACTGCGGATTTTGTGAGCAGATCTCGGATGATGACTGGGATCATTTCCCCTATGAGGACCCATCGCACCTGACCGGACTGGTGGATCTGGGAGACCGCGACGCTCACATGATCCTCAAGAACGGAAGCGCCGCCGTCGAACACTTCAAGGCCAAGCCCAAGGAATACTGCAGCATCGCAGAGCGGGCGCGGCCACAAACATTCAAGAAAGAAGACCTTCTGCTGCGGCGCTCCGAGCGCACTCAGCTGGAATCATTGATCAAAGCGAAGCCTTCAGCAAAGCGGGGGGAGACTTTCACCCACAGCCTCAGCTACCGGGAAGTCACGATCAACGGCATTACAATTAACCTCGGCCCCCGTCAGGCCGACGTCATCAGGCAACTCCATGAGGCGGCTCTGGCGGGCAATCCCTGGCGGAACGGCAAAGAGCTTCTGAAAAACGCCAGTTCCGAGAGCAACCGCATGCACGACCTCTTCAAATCCAAGCGGATGGAGTGGCCCCTGCTCGTCGATTCGGATGGTAGAGGCTTGTACCGCCTAGCGATTTCAGATCGCATCGAACGGCCCGGCAAACGCGCCAAGAAGTAGAGGTGTGGGATGATATCCCCCTCTATCCCCTCCTGATCCCCCAGCCATCCCCCCGCTGGGCTACTCTTATCCCCCATCATATCCTGTAATGATCCTGTAATGATCCCCACGACAGGATCATTTGCTTTCGCCATCCTCTCCGCAGGTTTTGCAACCAACAGCGGAGAACACGAATGTCTACCCGGCACCTATCCCAAATCGAGCTTGCTGCTCGCTGGAACCTTTCCCCCCGCACGCTTGAGCGCTGGCGGTTTACAGGCGAAGGCCCCCAATTCGTCAAACTGGGTTGGCGCGTCGTCTACCGCCTCGGTGATGTCGAGGCCTATGAGGCGGAGCAGATCCGTCAAGCGACCCCCGGCTTCAGCCGAAAAGCCGGTTGAGGGGCGCGCACATGACCATCCCAAACCACATCACCCTTGAGGCTTTGGCGCGCCTGCCCATCGCCGAGATCGTCGCGCTTCCTTCTGAAGAGCTGGCTCGTTTGCAAAAGGATGCTGACGAGGCTTTGCGCAAAGCCAGGGCTATGGTCGCCTGGCTCGATAGCGCCCTCCTCATGAAATACGCCGAGCGTGCGAAGGCAGCCCGCTTGGACGCTGGCAAGGACTTCGGCGCAACGCGCTTTGCCGACGGCGAGGTGACGATTGTCGCTGAATTGCCAAAACGCGTCGATTGGGACCAGCACGAACTTGGCCAGCTCGTCGAGCGCATCAAGGGCGAAGGCGATGATCCTCGTGAATATGTCGAGGTCAGCCTGAAGGTCTCGGAGCGCAAATACACCTCCTGGCCTCTCCACATCCGCAAACTGTTTGAGCCTGCCCGCACCGTGCGTGCTGGCGCGCAGAGCTTTTCGCTGATCCTCAACAAGGAGGGCGTGCAATGACGCTTCCTCTCATTCTTGCAGATCAGCGCCTCGCTGAGCGCCGGGGCATCAAAGCCGCCATCTTCGGCCGCAGCGGAATTGGGAAAACCTCCCTCCTCTGGACGCTTGATCCCGGCACGACGCTCTTCTTCGATCTTGAGGCAGGCGATCTCGCCATTGAGGGATGGAGCGGCGACACGATCCGTCCGCGCACATGGGAGGAATGCCGCGATTTCGCGGTGTTCATCGGCGGGCCTAACCCGGCGATCCCGGATGGGCGTCCCTATAGCCAGCGCCATTACAACGAGGCGGTTGCCAAATACGGCGAACCCGGCGCTATCGAAAAGTACGCGTCGATCTTCGTGGATTCCATCACGGTCGCTGGGCGTCTGTGTTTCCAGTGGGCGAAGGAACAGCCTGAAGCCTTCTCCGAGAAGACGGGCAAGTCCGACATTCGCGGCGCTTACGGCCTTCATGGTCGCGAGATGATCGGCTGGATCACCCATCTCCAGCACACGCGCGCCAAGGACGTCTTCTTCGTCGGGATCCTCGATGAGAAGCTCGACGACTTCAATCGCAAGATCTTCGTGCCGCAAATAGATGGCGCCAAGACCGGATTGGAGTTGCCCGGCATCGTCGATGAAGTCCTCACCATGACCGAAATGGCTGATGGGGAAAAAACGCTTCATCGCGTCTTCGTCTGCCAGACGATGAACCCTTGGGGCTATCCGGCGAAGGACCGTTCAGGCCGCCTTGATCTCATCGAGGAAGCCCACCTTGGACGCCTAATTGCGAGGATTGCCGAGCCGGGCCGCTCCCCGCTTGAGCGCCTGACCTTCAGCAGGCCTGCCCCTGCTGCGCCAAACGCTGACACCACCAACCCCACCACCAACAATTCTTGATCGCCAGGAGCTCGCGATGACAAATGCATGGTCTGATTTCAACGACGTCAAACAAACCTCGAACCTGATCCCCAAGGGCACGATCGTCAAAGTGCGCATGACCTTGCGCCCCGGCGGCTTCGATGACCCCTCGCAAGGCTGGACGGGCGGTTACGCCAAGCGCGGAACCACTGGTTCCGTCTACCTTGATGCCGAATACACGGTCCTCGAGGGGCCTTACGCAAAGCGTAAGATCTGGTCGCTGATCGGGCTCTTCAGTCCCAAGGGGCCGGACTGGGCCAATATGGGCCGGGCCTATGTGCGCAGCGTGCTCAATTCTGCGCGTGGGCTGTCCGACAAGGATAATTCGCCGCAAGCGCAGGCCGCGCGCCGTATTGCGGGCCTTGCTGATCTCGACGGTCTTGAGTTTATCGCGCGCATCGATGTTGGGACCGACGCCAATGGCGACGAAAAGAACGACATCCGCACCGCCATCACGAAGGACCATAAAGACTATCCGTCGGATGGTGGTGTTGGCGCGCACGCACCCGCAACCTACGCGCAGTCACCGACCCTCAAATCAGTCCCAGCACCCCAGCAGCCCTTACCAGCGGCTGGCGTGCGGCCTACCTGGGCAAAGTGAGGACGGACCATGTTGCTTCGTCCTCGCCAAAAACTATTCGTTGAGCGCAGTCTTGCTGCGCTCAGCACCCATCGCAATACGCTCGGTGTCGCGCCCACCGCTGCCGGTAAAACGATCATGTTGTCAGCTGTTACCGGTGAGGTAATCGCTGGAAATTCCGCCAAGGCCTGTGTGCTCGCCCATCGCGATGAACTCACTGACCAGAACAAGTCCAAATTCTCGAGGGTGAATCCATCGATCTCGACCTCGGTGTTTGACGCCAATGAGAAGTCATGGGCGGGACACGCGACTTTCGCTATGGCGCCGACGCTGTGCCGTCCGGCTAACCTTGCAGAGATGCCTGCTCTCGACCTGCTCGTGATCGATGAAGCACATCACGCAGTCGCTGACAGCTACCGTCGCATCATTGATCGGGCGGTTCAGCGCAACCCTGCCGTGAAAATCTTCGGCGTCACAGCGACCCCCAATCGTGGTGACAGGCAGGGTCTGCGGGAAGTCTTCACCAATGTCAGCGACCAGATCCGCATTGGCGAACTGATTGCTGCGGGCCATCTGGTGCAGCCACGCACCTTCGTCATTGACGTCGGTGTTCAAGAAAAGCTCAAGGCCGTCCGCAAGAAGGCGTCCGACTTCGATATGGCGCAAGTCGACGCCATCATGAACAAGTCGCCAGTGACGGATTCTGTCATCGCGAACTGGAAGGCGAAGGCCGCCACCCGGCAGACCGTCGTGTTCTGCTCGACCGTGGATCATGCGCGCAATGTTTGTGACGCCTTCAATGCAGCTGGTGTGTCGTCTGCGCTCGTTCATGGTGAGATGAGCGACCCTGATCGCCGGGCGACGCTTGCAGCCTATGATCGCTGCGACATTCAGATCATCACAAACGTGAGCGTACTCACAGAAGGCTGGGACCACCCGCCGACTTCCTGCGTCGTGTTGCTTCGCCCCTCTTCCTACAAGTCGACCATGATCCAGATGGTCGGACGCGGACTGCGAACCGTGAACCCCGAGGACTATCCAGGCGTCGTCAAGACGGATTGCGTCATCCTCGACTTTGGAACCTCAAGCCTCATCCACGGATCGCTTGAGCAGGACATTGATCTGAAGGGCAGCGCGCAAGACGGCGACGCCCCAACCAAGACCTGCCCGCAATGCGAGGCCGTCGTTCCCTCAGCCGTCACCGAGTGCCCGCTCTGCGGCCATATCTGGGAAACCACGCGCGAACGCCAAGGCGCCGGAGAACTCGGTCACTTCGTCATGACTGAGATCGACATTCTTGCGCGCTCAAGTTTCCAGTGGGCCGACGTCAATGGCGACGGCGCGACACTGGTCGCAAATGGCTTTAACGCCTGGGCAGGCGTCTTTTGTGAGGACGGCCGTTGGTATGCGGTCGGTGGCTGCAAGGAAAAGCGCGCCACGCTGCTGGCCGTGGGCGAAGAACTGATCTGCATTGCCGCAGCGGATGATTGGCTCAACGCCAACGAAAGCGATGAGAGCGCTCACAAGACCAAGGCCTGGCTGCGCCAACCACCAACGCAAAAACAGCTGGCGTATCTGCCGCCCTCGTGTCGCCTCGACTTTAGCCTGACCCGCTACCAGGCGTCCGCGATGCTGAGCCTTCGCTTTAACGCCCACGCCATTCGCGCACGGATTGCAGAAGCAAAAGACGGCGCGCTGACGGTGGCCGCGTGATGGGGAAGGTTCATGTCGTCACCATCGCCCGCCAGCCAA
>CANBNG010000003.1 GCA_947370975.1 Beijerinckiaceae bacterium | reverse complement strand
CCTCCAAAGCCGCCGCGCATCCCGCCGCCGCCACCAACTCCGCCGCCACCGCCGCCATGTATGCCACCACCACCACCGCCGCCGCGCTGTGCGGAAGCCTCTCCAACTGCGAGCATCAGTGCGCCCGAGCTGACAGCCGCCACGAGAAGAACCTTGAGTTTTGACATGAGATCCTCCGGGAGATTGCGCCGGATCATGGGGTCTGCGCCCGTCAGGCTGTCCGGCTTTTGGCAATGGGCTCGATATTCAAAAGTTCGGAATTCTTGCGCTTCGTACCTTCGCGACAATAAGGCGCCGTCGCTGTTGCGGGCGCCGCTGCTGGGCTTGTCTCCTGACGCAGGGGTGTCATGATCGACTGCAAAATAACGACGTGAGGGAGCGCTCCAATGACTCGATCCATCTTTTTCCGCACTGCCTTGGCCTGCCTTGCCGGGCTCGCTCTAGCCGGCTTCCTGCCGGGCCAGATCGCGCATGCGCAAGATTATGCGGCCGTGCTTGCAAGCCCTGACCGCAGCGATGCCGATCGCGCCAATGACAAGAAGCGGCATGCGCTCGAGCTTCTCGCCTTCAGCGGACCAAAGACCGGCTGGCGCGTGCTCGATATGGGGGCGGGCGGCGGCTATTCGACCGAGTTGGTGGCGCGCGCCGTGGGGCCCGGCGGCAAGGTCTTTGCGCAAAACGACAAGGATTCGGAGCGTTTTGCGGCGCGGCGCCCATCACCTGCCATGGCCAATGTCGAGCCGCTGGTGCGGCCCTTTGACGATCCGCTGCCGGCCAATGTGACCGGTCTCGATCTGATCACGTTTTTCTTCGCCTATCACGACACGACCTTCATGGCTGTCGATCGCGCGAAGATGAACAAGGCCATGTTCGATGCGCTCAAGCCTGGCGGCTTTCTGGTGATCGCCGATCATTCCGCGCTGCCGGGCGAGGGCACGAGCGTTGGCAAGACGACTCATCGCATCGAGGAAAGCGCGCTTGTGGCCGAGGTCGTGGCAGCGGGCTTCAAACATGTGGGCACGGGTGACTTTTTGCGCAATCCTGAAGATCCGCGCACGGTCTCGGTCCATCGTTCGGGCATGGCCAATGATGAGTTCATCCTGCGTTTCCAAAAGCCCCTGTGAACCGGGGCTTAAACCGCAACAGAATGTCGTACATGCGCGCGGGCAAGATAGCTGTCGAACGTCGCCGCCACGACCCGCGCCAGGGCTGCGCCCGCCTCTGTCAGGGTGAGCGCGGAGCCTGTGCGCGCGAGCAAGCCATCGCGCGCGAGTGCGCGCAGCGCCTCTTCTTCGGGTGTGAACCAATCGGGCGCGAAGCCGAAAGCCTGTCCCGCGGCTGCAAGGTCGATATGGCCGTTGCACATGATGCCCTCGATCACATGGGCGCGCAGATTATCATCCGCGCTCATGGCATGACCTTTTCCCACGGGCAGATGTCCAGCTTCGATTGCGCGTGACCAGGCGCCTGTTTCAGATTGGTTCTGGACATAGCCATCAGGCGTCCGGCCGATGGCAGTTGCGCCAAAGCCGATCAATGTGCGCGCGCCATCATCGGTAAAGCCCTGAAAATTGCGGTGCAGATGCCCGCTGTCGGCAGCAAGGCTCAGTGAATCGTTCGGCAGCGCAAAATGGTCGATGCCGATGGGCCGATAGCCGCCGGCAATCAGGGCCTGCGCCGAGGCGCGCGCCTGCGCGCTGCGTTCATCGCCGCCTGGCAGCGTATCCTCGTCGATCATGCGCTGGTTCTTGGCGATCCACGGCACATGGGCATAGCCGAACAGCACGATGCGGTCGGGCTCCATGGCCATGCATTCGGCAACGGTGCGGCAAAGCGCGGCCTCGGTCTGCTGCGGCAGGCCGTAGATGAGATCGAAATTGATGCGTTTGATGCCGGCCGCGCGCAACTTTTCTGTTGTCTTCTGCACCATGGCGGCTGGCTGAATGCGATTAATGGCGGCTTGTACGCGTGGATCGAATTCCTGCACGCCAAGGCTGGCGCGGGTAAAGCCCAGCGCGCCCAGCCGCTCGATCATCGCGTCCGTGATGGTGCGCGGATCGGTCTCGATGGCGCGCTCGGCCCCTTTGAAAGTAAACCGCTGTTCCAGATGCCGCACGATCCGCTCCAGATCGTCGGGCTCGAGCGCGGTCGGGGTTCCGCCGCCAAAATGCAGATGCGACACGCAAAGCCGGGCGGGCAGGGCGTCTGCCACCAGATCGATCTCCGCCAGAAGATGATCCACATAGGCCGATACCGGCGCATAGCGGGCCGCAAGCTTCATGTTGCAGCCGCAATACCAGCACATCTGCTTGCAGAAGGGGATGTGGACGTAAAGCGACACCGACTCGCCAGCGTCGAGCCGCCCCAGCCATTCACGATAGGTTTGCTCGGGAAAGCGCCGCGAGAAATGCGGCGCTGTCGGATAGCTCGTGTAGCGGGGCACGGCGCGGCGCGCATAGGCGGCCAGAAGGGCGGAGCTTGTTGTTTCAGGCACGTTGCATGTCCTTGCCGAGGGCCTGCGAAAAGGGGTTGCAGCAAGAATGATCCGATAAGGGTGGGCGTCGCCTTGATCTGGCACCGTGCTTTTTGCGATCTTCGAGGAACCCTTTGAGCAGGCACGATCGCTGCGCGCTCCAGCATTGACACACGGCCTGTCGGGGGTATCGTCGCAGACAAGAAAAAAGCGCGAGGCCAAGAAATGGCCCGCGCAGTGGGAGGATGTTATGGCTTTGGGGCAGGCAAACAGCGCAGATCGTGTCGAGGCCATTCCGCTGAGCTCCGCCTTGGGCGCGGAAATTCGTGGCGTCGATCTGCGCCAGCCCCTCGATGCGCAGACCAGCGCACGCATCCGCAAGATCTGGAACGACCATCTCGTCATTCTCCTGCGCGGGCAGGAGCTGAGCGAAGAGGATCAGGTGCGGTTTGGCGAATCCTTCGGGCCGCTCAACCGCAGCGCCAAGAAGCGCGCGCATCACAATGCCAAAAATCCGGCCATCATGCTGATCTCCAACATTCGCGAGAATGGCCAGCTCATCGGTGCGCTGCCCGATGGCGAAATGCAATTTCACACCGACCAGTCGCATCAGGAAACACCCTGCTCGGCAACCATGCTCTATGCGCTCGAAGTGCCGAGCACGGGCGGCGACACGCTCTTTGCCAATTGCTACACGGCCTATGAGACCCTCTCGGATGAGCTCAAGGCACGGCTCGAAGGCAAGCGCGCCTTGCACGCCTATGATTACGACAATGCAAGCACACGACGCGGCACAGTGCTCAAGGAGGGCATTCCGCATGCGGTGCATCCGGTGGTGCGCACGCACCCCGACACCGGCCGCAAGGCGCTTTATGTCAACCGGCTGATGACGCTCTCCATCGTGGATATGGATCCGGCCGAGAGCGAGGCGCTGTTGCAGCTCCTCTTCGATCATATCGAACAGCCTGAATTCGTCTGGGGCCAGGTGTGGAAGCCGGGCGATGTGCTGATGTGGGACAATCGCTGCAGCGTGCATGCGCGCACCGATTTCAGCGCCGCAGAACGGCGTCTGATGCGGCGCGTGACCATTCTGGGTGAACGTCCGTTTTGAACACCTGCCGCTAGATGCAGGGTCAATCATAAGTTATCGGGGAGGAGCGCATGCGCAGCGCCTGCACGTCTGGGGTCTTGGCTTTGGCCATGGCTGGTTTCATGTCGCCTGTCCTCGCACAGGCGCAGGATGTGGCTGATTTTTATCGCGCCAAGCCGCTTGAACTCTACATCGGCTACAGCGTGGGCGGCGGCTACGATCTTTATGGACGCCTGATTGCGCGCCATCTCAGCCGTTTCATGCCGGGCAATCCGACGCTCGTGCCGCGCAATATGGAGGGCGCTGGCAGCGTGCGCCTGACAAACTGGCTTTATACGGCAGCCGCGCGCGACGGGTCGGTGATCGGCACCATTAGCCGTGGCGTGCCCTTCGATCCAATTCTCGGGCGGCCGGGCTCGCAATTCGAGGCGACCAAATTTTCCTGGATCGGCAGCGCCAATGACGAGGTGAGCATTTGCGTCACCATGGCGTCCAGCGGCGTGACCGACATGGCCGGTTTGAAGGCGAAGGAAGTCGTCGTCGGGGCTGCCGGCGCTGGGTCGGACGATGACCAGTTCCCGCGCGTCATCAATGCGGTTCTTGGCACAAAAATGCGCGTCATCAGCGGCTATCCGGGCGGCAACGATGTAACGCTTGCGCTCGAACGCGGCGAGGTCAATGGCCGCTGCGGCTGGTCCTGGTCGAGCATCAAATCGAGCCATGCCAATTGGGTGCGCGACAAGAAGATCAATATCATTGCGCAGCTCGGCCTCTCGAAACATCCCGATCTTGTCGGCATTCCCTCGATCATGGAATTTGGCAAGACGAAGGAAGACGAGCAGATCCTGCGTCTCATCTTCGCGCGTCAGGGTCTCGGACGCCCCTTCGTCGGCCCGCCTGGCATTCCAGCCGACAGGCTGGCTGCTTTGCGCAAGGCTTTTGATCAGACCGTGAAGGATCCCGATTTTCTTGCCGATGCCGAAAAGGGCAAGCTTGAAATCAATCCGCTGACGGGCGTACAGGTCGAGGCTCTGGTCGCACAGGTCTATGCCGAGACTGCCCCCGAGACGGCCAGGAAGGTCGCTGCCATGCTGCCGTGAGGCGCAACAAACAGGAAAAGCACATGCGTATGTTCGGCAAGATTCTCGCAGTGCTTTTACTTGTTGTCGCCACGCTGCCTGCCTGCGCGCAGGAGCGCGGCCTTGCGGGGTTTGGCATTGTGCTGATGCATGGCAAGGGCGGTCAGCCCGGCGCGCAGCTTGCCAGTCTTGCCGCAGCGCTCGAGGAGCAGGGCGCGAAAGTCGTGATGCCGCGCATGGCATGGGCGGGCGTGCGCGGGCGGCCCGATGCCTACGATGTGCCTTACGATCAGGCGCTCACGCGCATCGATGCGGAAATTGCGCAATTGCGCAAACAGGGCGCGCGGCGCATCGTCATCGGCGGCCAGAGTCTTGGAGCCAATGCGGCGCTGGCTTTTGCGGCACGGCGCGGCAACGGCCTTGCCGGCATCATGGCGCTGGCGCCCGGCCACACGCCCGAGCGCATGGGCAGGCCCGATATCCTGCGTGCTGTTGAACATGCACGCGAGCTTGTGGGCTCGGGGCGCGGCGGCGCACGTGAGAGCTTTCCTGACGTCAATCAGGGACAATCCTTTCAGGTCGAAGGCACGGCGCAGGCATGGTTGTCCTTTAACGATCCACGAGGGCCCGCCAACATGCCGCATAATGCGGCGGCCATGGCGGCCGTGCCCTTCCTGTGGGTGATCGGCACAAATGACCCATTGGTGGCTGCGGGGCGCGACTATGCCTTCACGCTTGCGCGCCCCAATGCCAAAAGCCGCTATGTCGAAATTTCAGCCGGCCATCTCGATACGCCCGACAGGGCGCGCGCCGAGGTCATCGCCTGGCTGAAGTCGCTCTGAAACGCAAAAGAGCGTCGGTTGCCCGACGCCCTTGAATGCCTGCGCTGCAGTGACTTCGCGTCAGCTGGACATGCCCCAGGCGGCGGGAACGACGCCGGTTTCGACGCCTTTGCGAATGTAATAATTCCACAGCTTGCCGATATGAAATTCGCGCATCTCATGCCGGTTGATCTGCTCGAGCTCTTCTGGCGTCAGCGGCAGAACCTCGGCGCCCGATTGCAGAACCTGCATCATGGCCAGTGCATTTTCCTGGAAATGCACGGCATCGACGAGAAGAGCCGGAACGGATTCAGCGACCAGCGTCAGCCCATGCCCGCGCATGAGCACGGCATGATGGGGACCAAGCGTTCTGGCCAAGGCCGCGCCCTGTTCGGTCAGCTTGATGTGGCTCGGATCGGGATGGGTCGGAATGCCGCTTTCCCAGCGCACAGCGCGCGCGCGCAGCAGCTGCAATTGCACACCCTTCATCATGGTGAAGGCGATGGCGAGATCCATGTGGCAATGGAGCACGGATTGCACATCGGGGCGGGCTTTGAGCACTTCAAGATGGAGTGCGAGTTCTGCCGGCGGATTGCCTTCGCCTTCCAGAACCTTGCCCTCGTAATCAACGACAAGCAGGCGTTCAGGCCGCAATTCCGCACGTGAATCGAGACCCGTCTGGATGAGGAAGCCTTCATTGTCGGGCAGGCGCGTCGTCACATGGCCGCTGTAATCGAGGATCTTTTCGGCGACCAGAATGCGCGTTGCAGCAGCAACCTCTTTGGCGAGCTGCGTGCGAATGGTTCTTGAGTTTGATTGTGTCATTTTCTTTTCCGTGTTCAGCGATTCTGCTCGATGCCGCCAATGATGTCCTGCAGGCGGTCGGCGATGGATTTGGGGGTGGCGACAATATCGGCAACGATGCGCTGCAGTTCTTCGCCCGAGACGGGCTCGATCTCGAGATTTTCCTTCTTCGCAACCTCGAGAAAGGCCTCATCCTTCATCATGCGATCGAAGGACTGGCGCAATGCCTTCACGCGCTCGGGCGGGACGCCGGGCGTGGTGAAGATCGGGCGTCCGATGGTCGTGGATGCCGAGAGGAGTTTCAGCACCGCGCGATCTTCTGGATTGGTTGCAAGGTCCATCAGCAGAGGCACATTTGGCAAGTCATGGGCTTTGGTCAGGCCGATTTGCACAAGTACATTCAGCTTGCCGTCGCGCACCCAATCGGCGCGCGTGGCTTTCCACGCGCCCCAGGCATTGGAGCCACGCCCGGCCACTTCGCCGCGCTCCATTGCGAGATTGATGTCATTGCCGCCGGGATAGCCGAGGATGATCCTGAATTTGGTGCCGATGAGCGCGTTCATCGCTTTTGGATATTGCGATGACGTCGAGCCGCCGGTCGCGCCCAGCGGAACCGAGATCCGCTTGGCGTCTTCAATGGTCTTGACGGGACTCGTGTGAAAGGTCGCGGTGGTGTTGTTGTCGGCAGAGGGATTGCCGATGTAGATCAGCTCGCGCGTGTCGAAGCGCAATTGCTTGTCGCCCATTGCCTGTTCGACAGAAAGCGATTGATCGGCGGTGGCGAGCACTGTGCCATCGCGCGGGCCTTGCTGGTAAAGCCAGGTGACCGCGGTGCGGCTGCCGCCGCCAGGCATGTTGCGCGGAATGATGATGGGATTACCCGGCAAGTAATTTCCGAGCTGGCGCGCGACAAGCCGTGCGTAGAGGTCATAGGTTCCCCCCGCCGAATAGCCGATGATCATGTCGAGCTTTTTGCCGCGATAAAAATCTTCGACGCTTTGCTGTGCATTGGCAGATGCTGTTGCGAGCGCCAAGGCGCAACCGGCAAGCAACACGAGTCGGCGCGGACGCGATCCCGGCATTCTTTTCCTCCCTGAGCCGAACCCGTTCTGTGCCGGGAAGCAGCGACCGGCAGGATAAGGGCGCGGCGGCCCCTCTGTCACCCTCCGCGCCAGTGAATAATGCACGACTGAGCGTTTGACAGGGTTTGCCTGCCTGTTAGCTTTGGTTGGGAATGGAGCCGGGCTTGAACCCGGTTCGCAAAAATCTGCTCCGACACAATCGGCTGGCGGGAAAACCACCGCAGGCGTCGGGGCCGGGATTTTAAAGGGAGAGAGAGCCAATGACGGAGCCCATGGACAAGGCCGGCACGGATCGCCGGAGATTCCTGAAAGGCGCCGCCGTTGCCGGCGTTGCGCCCGCGCTTGCAGTAGCAGGCGCCTCGCAAGCCCAGGCGCAGGCCGCAGCGCCCCGTCACATGCCCTCGGCTTTGCCCCCGACCGCACATACGATTGCTGCCGAAGTTGGCGAGCCTGCCGAACTCAACCGCATCGGCGGCAAGCCCGGCTCCGATTTCATGGTCGATGTCATCAAGACGCTCGACATCAAATATACGCCCTCGAATTGCGCCTCGAGTTTCCGCGCCCTGCATGAATCGCTTATCAATTACGGCGAGAACAAAGCGCCGGAATATTTGAGCTGCATGCACGAGGAATCGGGCGTCGGCATGGCGCACGGCTATTTCAAGATCACCGGCAAGCCGCTCATGACCATGGTGCATGGCACCGTCGGCCTGCAGCATGCGACCATGGGCATCTACAATGCCTTCTGCGACCGCGTTCCGGTGATCATCATCGGCGGCAACGATATGGACGCGGCCTCCCGCCCGCCGGGTGTGCCGACCTTCCACTCCGCGCTCGACATCAACGTCATCGTTCGCGACTACACCAAGTGGGACGATACGCCGACCTCGCTGCAAGCTTTCGCGCAATCCATGGTGCGCGGCTACAAGATCGCGATGACGCCGCCCTATGGGCCGGTCGCGATCTCGCTCGATGCCGGCCTCCAGCAAGAGCCCATCGGCGCGCATGGTTCGGGTCTCTATATTCCGAAATTCAACATGCCCTCGCCGCCAGCCGGCGAAATGGGCGCGGTGAAGGATGCAGCGCGTCTGCTGGTCGCGGCAGAAAATCCGGTGATCGTGGCCGATCGCGCAGCGCGCACGCCCAAGGGTGTCGGCCTGCTCGTAGAGCTTGCAGAATTGCTGCAATGCCCGGTCGTCGACCAGGCCAATCGCATGAACTTCCCCAACACGCATTATCTCTCGCGCCCTGCTGGCGTCATCAGCACGGCGGACGTCATTCTTGGCCTCGAATTGTCGGATTTCTGGGGCACGGTGAATGCCTATACCGACAATGGCGAGCATGGCATTGGCTTCAACTCGACGAAGATCAAGCCGAATGTGAAGCTCATCAGCATCAATTCGGTCGAGCTTCTCACCAAGTCGAATTACCAGGACTTCCAGCGGTTCCAGACGGTCGATATTTCCATGCCGGCCGATGCCGAGGCAACGCTGCCTGCCTTGATCGAGGCCGTGAAAGCGGCGCTCGATGGCGACCGCCGCCGTGCGATCGAGGGCCGTATCGAAAAGGCCAAGAAGGGCTATGCCGACATACGCGCCCGCGAACAGGCCGCCGCTGCGGTGGCCTGGGATGCGAGCCCGATCTCGACCGCCCGGCTGTGCATGGAGCTTTATGGACAGATCAAGGATCTCGACTGGTCGCTCGTCGCCTCCGAAGGCAATGTCAGCAATTGGCCGAACCGTCTCTGGAAGATGGAGAAGCATCACCATTGGCTTGGCCGCTCGGGCGGCTATGGCGTGGGCTATGGCGCACCTGCATCTGTAGGTGCAGCCCTCGCCAATCGCGATCTCGGGCGTTTCTCGGTCGCAATCCAGTCGGACGGCGATCTCATGTTCGCGCCGGGCGTCTTGTGGACGGCAGCCAAGCACAAGATTCCGCTGCTCTCTGTCATGCACAACAACCGCGCCTGGCATCAGGAAGTCATGCACGTGCAGCGCATGGCGAGCTTCCGCAACCGTCCCTCGAACTATGGCAATGATGACGGCCCGATCGGCACGATGATCCAGAATCCGGACATCGAATATCACAAGCTGGCGCAATCCATGGGCTGGTGGGCCAAGGGTCCGATCAAGGATCCGGCGGAGCTGGGGCCTGCCCTCAAGGAAGCCATTGCCGTTGTGAAGTCGGGCCAGCCGGCTCTGCTCAATGTCTGGACGCAGCCGCGCTGATCGGGGGAAAACGCATGAACAAGATTGTTTTGATGGCCGCCCTCTCGGCGGCGCTGGTTGGCGGCGCAAGCGCTGCGCTCGCGGGCTCGCCCGACAAGGGCAAGCAGACCTTCATGCAGAAAGGCTGCTGGCAATGCCACGGCCTTGAAGGCCAGGGCGGTTCGGCGGGGCCACGTCTCGCCAATACGCAATTGCCGGAAGAAGCCCTGATTGCTTTCGTCCACCAGACAAATGGTGCGATGCCGCCGTTCTCGACCAAGCTCGTCTCGGATGCCGAGCTTTCTGACGTCTATGCCTATCTGCAATCACGGCCCAAGCCCGCCGATCCCAAGACGATCCCGCTGCTTTCGCCCTGACATATTTATAACCCTCCCCTCTCGCGGGGGGAGGGCACTGCCCGCTTGGTCGGTGGTTTTGTGAGCACGCGCGCACAGACGCGGTTCATGCTTGGGGGAAACATCATGAAACATGTTTTGACAGCGCTCGCCTGTGCCCTGCTTTTCACGGCTTCCGCGCGCGCCGCCGAGCCGTTCAGGCTCACATCGCCGGCCTTTCCCGACAATGGCGTCCTGTCGAAAAAATATGGCGGCATCAGCCCGGCCAATAAAAATTGCACCGGCGAGAATGTGTCTCTCCCGCTTGCCTGGACGCGTGGGCCGGAGGGAACAAGGAGCTATGTTCTCACCCTCGTCGATCTGGCCGGGCGCATGGGCACGGGCGTCGACCATTGGGTCGCCTATGGCATTCCCGCCGATGTGACCATGCTTGCGGAGGGTGCCCATAGTGCGCCCAAACCCTTTATTGTTGGCGGCAAGAGCGGCGCGGAGACCGAAATTTATTTCGGCCCCTGTCCGGCTCCGGGCACGGGGCTGCATCATTATGTTGTCACGCTCGTCGCGACAGATCTGGAACCCGACGCCTTAAAGCCCGGCCTGACGCGTGCAGACGTGCTCAAAGCCATTGCGGGACACGGCAAGGCTGTTACCGACATGGTGCTGCGCATGGAATATGCGCCCTAGCACCCAACAGCAGATCACAGCTCGTCCAGCCTGTACCGGGCGACTGTCACCGCAAGATAGATGCAGCCAGCAAGCAGCAGCGCGCCGATGACATAGAAGCCGGCTTCAAGCCCGAACATCTCGACGGCAAACCCCATCACCACCGGCGTCACGATGGAGGCGAGGCGATTGTTGGTTACGCGCAGGCCGACAATCGAGCCCTGCACATCGCGTGGCACAGCGCGCGCCTGCAGCGCGAACATCAGCGGTTGCACAATGCCTTCTGACAGGCGGCGGATGCTGTGAGCGAGACCAAGCAGCAGGAACATGCCGCCGAGCAAGGGCGTGAGCGCCAGCAGCAGGATCGAGCTGGCGGTGAAGCCGATCATCAGCCAGGCGATCATGCGACGCGTCGGCAGGAAGCGCACGGTGAGCGAGCCCAGACCGTTGAAGATTTCCGCGAAGGAAAACAGGCTGCCGATCAGCGTTCCCGTGTAGCCGAGGCTTTGCAGATAGACGATGAGAAACGAGCCTTCCGCAGCATTGGTCGCGTGGCGCGTGAAGGAAATGGCGAGCGTGAAGGCGACTGCCGGAATGAGGGCGAGTTTGAAAGAGCCCGTATAATCGCTGAGCTTTGGCACAATGTCGCGCCATGAAACTGTGCCGATGACGCTCGATGCCTTCTGCGGATTTTTAATGCGCAGAACCGCGAAGAACATGCAGGTCGACCAGACGCTGATGCCAAGAAAGGCAATGCGCGGGCCGGTAACGTCCCATAGGATGCCCATTAAAAGCGGGGCGAAAATCGTGCCCACGCGCGAGAAAAAGCTGAAGGTGCCGATGCGTCCGGGATCGCCCCCTGTCACCAGCGCGATGATCGTCTGCGCGCCGATCCACGTCATGTTGCTGGCAAAGCCGATCAGCATTTGCAGCACCAGCATGACCGGCAGCCAGGGCAGCAGCGGATAGATGGCGGCGAGCAGGCCTGTCATGGCGGTGAAGAACAGCATGACGCGGCGCGTGCCGAGCCGGTCCATCAACGCGCCGCCGTGAATGGCGAGAAAGAAGGTGAGAAGCGAGCGCGCCCCCACAAGAATGCCGATCTGGGTAGGCGAGGCGCCCTGCAAGACCGCCCAGAGCGGAATGACGAAACTGAGAAGTTCGGCCTGGCCCATACTGAACAGGCCGGCGGCATAGGCAGCCGGCAGGCTGGAGGTCAGAGGGTCCGCTGTTGGCGCGATGGTCTTCTCATTTTCCTTGGACACTATCGCCAGCGCTCCCGTTTCTTGTTCCTCCGCGCTTAGCACCCGGACAAGCGCGCGTGCAAGCTGCCGCGCACAAGCCCTTGACGCGCAGGGTCATCCAGCGGCACTTCTGGACGACATGGTGTGACGACCCGGGCTGCAAACGGAGACTTGAATGAGCCGGACCGAGCCCGATCTTGGCGCGATTGTGAGCGAGATTGCCACAGACATGCGTGCTCGCGAGGATCGCGGAACGGTCGCGACCTATATTCCCGAGCTTGCCAATGTCGATCCCCGGCGTTTCGGTCTGGCAATGGTGGATGTCGCGGGCAATGTGCATGTCGGGGGCGACAGCGCCGTGCCCTTCTCGATCCAGAGCATTTCAAAAGTGTTCACCTTGACGCTGGCGCTCGGGCGCGTCGGTGACAGGCTATGGCGCCATGTCGGGCGCGAGCCGTCGGGCAATCCCTTCAATTCCATCGTGCAGCTGGAACGCGAGCTTGGCGTGCCGCGCAATCCCTTCATCAATGCGGGCGCGATTGCGG
This sequence comes from Beijerinckiaceae bacterium, assembly GCA_947370975.1. Lineage (GTDB taxonomy): Bacteria > Pseudomonadota > Alphaproteobacteria > Rhizobiales > Beijerinckiaceae > Terripilifer. The sequence continues at coordinate 233,566 of CANBNG010000003.1, read as the reverse complement.
TGACCGATGTCATCTTGTCGGGCAGGCAGCCGCGCGAGACTTTGGGCGAGATCTTGCGCTTCCTGCAATTTCTGGCTGACGATCCCACCATCTCCATCGATCAGGATGTGGCGGCCTCGGAAAAGCGCACGGGCTTTCGCAATGTGGCGCTGGCCAATTACATGAAGAGCTTCGGCGTCATCGAGAACCCGGTTGATTATACGCTGGGCGTCTATTTCCACCATTGCGCCATTGCCATGTCCTGCGAGCAGTTGGCGCGGGCGGGCCTCTTTCTTGCCCATAATGGCGCCAACCCGCTGACCGGCTTTTCGGTGGTCTCGCCCGAGCGCGCGCGCCGCATCAACGCGCTCATGCTGACCTGCGGCCATTATGACGGGTCTGGGGAATTCGCCTATCGCGTCGGACTGCCGGGCAAGAGCGGGGTCGGCGGCGGCATTCTGGCCATTGCGCCGGGCAAGGCGTCCATCGCTGTGTGGTCGCCCGGCCTCGACGAGGCCGGCAATTCGCACCTCGGCCGGATCGCGCTGGAGGAACTCGCCCGGCGCACCGGCTGGTCGATCTTCGGGCCCTGAGATCAGGTTTTGGCAGTCAGGTCTTGGCGGGCTTCTCGTCATCCCGGATCGCGACCTGATGGTACCAGCCGCTCCCCCATTCGATGTCGGGATTGCGCGTGGCGGCGGGTCTGGCGGGCGGCGTCGAGGGTCGGCGCGGGCCGCGGAGAGCTGCGCTGGCCTTTTGCGGGAAGGGGATGACCTTTGCAGATTCCGGCTCGGATTGCCTGCTCATGCGTGGATCCTCTCTGCGATTGTCACGGCCTAGGGCTTCCAAATTCAAGCCTATCACGACTGCCAAAGAAGTGTGCGTATTGCTTTTGTATAGTGCTTTTTGACTGTTTTTTATGCAGCCGTTGATTATATAGCGGCGCTAAGGCTTGGTTTGGCTAGGCAGAAGAGGCTCCGAGCTTTGGCACGGGCAATGCTTAAACAATGCCGGTCGAAGCCGCGCGCACGGGCTGTCACAGCCCCAAGCGTCAGCAACAAACGAGAGGGTCTCGATGACCAAGTACAAGCTCGAGTACATCTGGCTCGACGGCTATACGCCCGTGCCGAACCTGCGTGGTAAGACGCAGATCAAGGAATACGATCACTTCCCCAAGCTCGAAGAGCTGCCGCTCTGGGGCTTTGACGGAAGCTCGACCATGCAGGCCGAAGGCCGCAGCTCTGACTGCGTGCTCAAGCCCGTGGCCGTCTATCCGGATGCCGATCGCATCAATGGCGTTCTCGTCATGTGCGAAGTGATGATGCCCGATGGCGTCACCCCGCATCCGAGCAACAAGCGCGCGACCATCCTGGACGATGCCGGCGCCTGGTTCGGTTTCGAGCAGGAATATTTCTTCTACGAGGACGGTCGTCCCCTCGGCTTCCCCGAGAACGGCTATCCCGCGCCGCAGGGCCCCTATTACACGGGCGTCGGCTACAGCAATGTTGGCAGTGTCGCCCGTCAGATCGTCGAGGAACATCTCGAACTCTGCCTCGCGGCTGGCATCAACCACGAAGGCATCAACGCCGAAGTGGCCAAGGGTCAGTGGGAATTCCAGGTGTTCGGCAAGGGCTCCAAGCGGGCCGCTGACGAAGTCTGGATGGCGCGCTACCTGCTGCTCCGCCTGACTGAGAAGTACGGCATCGACATTGAGTTCCATTGCAAGCCGCTCGGCGACACGGATTGGAACGGCTCGGGCATGCATGCCAATTTCTCCACCGATTATCTGCGCGATGTCGGCGGCAAGGAATATTTCGAAGCGCTGATGAAGGCCTTCGAGGATGCGCGCGCGGATCATATCGCGGTCTATGGCCCCGATAACCATCTCCGCCTGACGGGCAAGCACGAGACGCAGTCGATCCACACGTTCAGCTACGGCGTGGCGGATCGTGGCGCGTCCATCCGCGTGCCCCACAGCTTCGTGAACAACGGCTACAAGGGTTACCTCGAAGACCGTCGTCCGAATTCGCAAGGGGACCCCTACCAAATCGCGTCGCAGATCCTCAAGACGATCGCGACCGTCCCCACCAAGAAGGCCGCGGCCTGATTTCAAATCCGCACGGCGCAGCTCACCGCTGCGCCGTGCATTTTTTATGATTTTCGCGCCGAAGGTTGCGCGCATTTGATCGGGCTCTTGACCTGCCTCTTGGCAAGCTGTGCTTGCGCCCTCTACCCTTGCCCGAATGAAACGGGTGGTCCTTTTCCTCATTCTTGGTTTCTCCGCCCTTGCCCCCGCGCAGGGCGAGAGCCTGTTCTTGAGCCACGGCCGCATTCTCACGCTCGATGATAGCTCCCGCATTGTCGAAGCCCTGCTCGTCGAGGACGGGCGCATTGCCGCGCTCGGGAGCGATGCCGAGCTGCGCGCGCACCTGCCGGCTGCCGTCCGCGAGATTGATCTCGGCGGACGCACGCTCATCCCCGGCCTGATCGATTCCCACATTCACGCTATCCGCGCCGGTCTCACTTTTGCCCATGAGGTGAACTGGATTGGCGCGCCCTCGCTCGTTGAAGCGCTGGCGCGCATGCGCGCGGTCGCCGAGCGCATGCCTGCCGATCAATGGATTATCGTGCCCGGCGGTTGGAATGCGCAGCAATTTGCCGAACGCCGTCTCCCGACTCAGGCCGAGATCGAGCAGGCCGCAGGCGAGCATCCCGTCTACGTGCAAATGTCCTATGTCGGCGTGCTGCTGTCACGCAGCGGCTTTGCGGCGCTGGGCGTAACGCGCGATGAGGATCTGCCTGCCAACGGCCGCATCGAGCAAGATCCGTCCGGACGCAGGACAGGCTGGGTGCATGGCGACCTCGCCACAATTGTCGCGCTGTATGAGCGCTTGCCCAAAGTCACGCGCGCGCAGGCCATGGCCGGGACGCAGGCTTTTTTTCGCACATTGAACAGCTATGGCGTGACGGGGGTATCTGATCCCGGCGGGCATAATCTGAGCCTCGATCAATATGGCGCGGTGCAGCAGCTTGCGCGCGAGGGCGCACTGACCCTGCGCGTGCGCTATTCGCTCTGTCCGCCGCGCGCGGGCTCCGAGCTTGCAGATTTTCAGGCGATCACGCGCGATCTGCCGATGGGGGCGGGCGACGATTGGCTGCGGTTTAACGGCATTGGCGAATGCGTCACCTGGGGCCTTTATAATAACGACCGACCAGATGCGGCGCAGCTTGCGCAATTTGAAGCTGTCGCGCTCTGGGCCGCCCATGCGGGCCTTGGCCTTACCGTGCATTGGAACAATGAGGCTTCGGTGCATTATCTGCTGGAGGCGCTCGATCATGTGGCCGCCCGCGTGCCGCTTGCACCGCTGCGCTGGTCGATTGCCCATGTGCATGATGCGCAACCCGAAACGCTGGCGCGCATGAAAGCGCTCGATGTCGGCTGGCTGATGCAGAACAGGCTCTATTTCGCCGCGCCCGCCTTTCTCGCCGCCTACGATGAAAGCCGCCTCGCGCTTATGCCCCCGCTCGCCACCGCCATGCGTCTCGGCCTGCCGACGGGCGGTGGGACGGACGCCGACCGCGTCATGTCCTACAATCCCTTCACCGCACTCCAATGGATGCTCGACGGGCGCACCATTGCCGGCCAGCCGACGCGCGGGGAGGGGGAAAAGCCAACACGCGAACAAGCGCTCCGCATCTGGACGCAGGGCAGCGCCTGGTTCACCCATGAAGAGGATCGCCGGGGTGTGCTCAAACCCGGCGCCTGGGCCGATCTCGCGGTGCTGTCGGAGGATGTGATGACAATCCCGCTGGAGAGGTTTGGCAACGTGCGTTCGCTGCTGACGATGGTTGGCGGGCGCATCGTGTTTGCCGAGGGGCCCTTCGGGGTCCGCTAAAATCGCGCACCCTTTACGGCTCGCCCGTTTCAGCGCAAATTCGCGACGTATGATGCCGACCCGCGCCAAAAGCGGGCGGCGCGCAAATCGCTTCCGGGAGGGGCGGATGATTGTCTTTCTTCTGATTCTGCACGGCCTGTGCTCGGTGGCCCTGCTTGGCGCGGTTACTCATCAGGCGCTGTCGGTCTGGTGGCCCTCGCGCAAGGCGCGCGGACTTGTGACGAGTTTTCGCGCCGTGCATGGGGCGAAATTCACCAATGGCATTATCCTGCTGTTTTTGGCGACCTTCATTCTGGGCGGCGTGATCTATCCGCCCTATCGGCTCGCGGTGCGCACCTATCTTGAATCGGCACGCCTGTGGACGGTCAACGGCTCCTTCGAATTGAAAGAGCAATTCGTGGCGATCAGCCTCGGCATGCTTCCCTTCTACTGGCACGTCTGGCGTCAGCCGCTGGATGAGGCACTGGCGGGCGCGCGCCGCGCGACAGTGGCCCTTTTGTGTTTTGCTGTCTGGTTCGGCTTCCTCACCGGCCATGTCGTCAATAATGTGCGGGGGATTTTCTGACATGCTGGCCGCACGTCTCACGCCTATTTTTGCAGCCGCTTTTGCGGTGCTTTATCTGCTCGCGGAGCAATTGAACATTGCGCTTGTCACCTATCATCCGCGCATCCGCGAATGGGGTTGGCTGACGGAAGCGCCGCGCAACGGGCCCAGCATGTATTGGTATGGCTGGCTCGCCACGGCCTTTGTCGGCGCCTGCCTCGTCTGCCTTATCTCGCTGCCCTATACCGCGCGCCGCATGGTTCCGACCTGGATCGGCTGGGGCGTGCCGCTTGCGACCATGCTCGCCTTCGTCTTTTTGCTGCGCGCGTTCTTTTTCCGCTGAGGAGATGCTGTGATGATTCCGTCTCGCGCATGTGCAGCCCTGCTTCTTCTGGCCCTCGGTCCGCTCGCCTGTCTTGCGCCAGCTTATGCGGGTGGCGATGGCGTCGAGCCGAGCTCCGAGGATCCAGCCGATGGCCCGCCGTTCTTTGGCGATGCGACCGACATCAAGACGCGCAAGTTTCTGGCCGATGCTTTGGTGCGCGCGGAATTTGGCAAGGGGCAGGTGATCCTGACCCACACCGATCCCGAAGGACGTTTTCGCTTCGGGGCCTTTGGTGCAGCGGTCAATCCCGACAGCGTCAAGATCAACTGCGTCATGAAGGGCTACAAGCTTGTGGACGTGCTGCGTCGTCCAGGCCCCGCAGCCGATGCGCCGATTGAAGTCCAATGCCTGCTTGAGCCCGAATGAGGCCTGTCTCTCTTGCAGGCTTCGGTTCTATTCGGGAACCGGTGCGCCCTGCAGATCCATGATCTCGATGACGTTGCGATCAGGATCGTGGAAATAGGCGCTGCGACCGCGGAACGTGCCGTGTTCGCGCATCTCTTCCTTGAAGATCGTGAGACCCTTCTGGGTCACGAAATCCTTCATCTGATCGTAGCGTTCGCCGCGATAGACGAAGGCTGTGTGAATGTCGTGCTTGTCGCCGACATTGGGCGTAATGGGGTTTTCCGAGAGGGTGAGAACGAAATAGCTGTCCTCGCAGCGCATGAACACCATATGGGCGTTGCGGCGCACTTTGGTCAGGCCAAGAATGCCTGTGTAAAAGGCTTCCGCCTTGTCGAGGTCTTTCACCGGAATCGTGAAATGCAGAACCGCTTCGGCTTTCATTTTGCTCCCCATTGTTTTTCCAGAACGTAAGACGCCAAGGCCTGTTTGGCAACGTGGCTGCATCGGGGCGTCAGCCTTGCAATCTGAGTGTCCTCTGCTAGTTTTCCCTGAAAGGCTCGCCACAAGAGCCAAAGGGAGGTCATGCCGATGATGCCGAAGCGTCTTGAGGCTCTTATGCGCGTTTGTGTTCTCGCTCTGACGGCGTCGGTCGCCACAAGCGCCGCGCGCGCGGATGCGATCGAGGATTTCTACAAGGGCCGCACTGTCAGTCTCATCGTGAGCTCGAGCACCGGTGGCGGCTATGACACGCTGGCGCGTTTGCTCACGCGTTTCATCTCGCGCCATCTGCCCGGCCAGCCCAATATCGTGATCCGCAACATGCCGGGCGCGGGCGGCATTGTGGCTACCAATCATCTCTATTCCATCGCCGCCAAGGATGGTTCGGTGCTGGGCGCGGTGCAGAACAACACGCCCTTCGAGCCGCTGTTTGGCACGAAGGAAGCCCAGTACGATCCGACCAAATTCGCCTGGCTCGGCTCGCCCAGCGTCGAGACCAGTGTGTTGACGATCTGGCATACCTCGCCCGTCAACACGATCGAGGAGGCCAAGGTGCACGAGCTCAAGATGGGTTCGTCGGGCGCAAATTCCACGCCGAGCTTCTATGGTCGCCTGCTCAACGAGACGATTGGCACCAAGCTCAAGCTCATTGTCGGGTATCCCGGCCAGAACGATGCGTTCCTGGCCATGGAGCGCGGCGAGCTCGATGGCTATCCGAGCGTTTTCTACAACAGCCTTGTCGCCACGCGCCCGCAATGGCTGCCTGAGAAGAAGGTGAAGTTGCTGGTGCAATATGGTGCTGAAAAGCTGCCGCAGTTGCCCAACGTCCCCTTCATCATGGATCTCGTGAAGACCGAGGAAGACCGCCAGCTCTGGCGCATCGCAGTTGGCCCGATTGCGACAGGGCGTCCCTATCTGCTGCCGCCGGGCGTTCCCGCCGACAGGGTTGCCGCCATGCGCAAGGCGTTCTGGCAGGCGATCAACGATCCGGAATTCCTCTCCGAACAGGCCAAGGCTAATCTGGGTGCGGATACGCCTCGCACCGGCGACCAGATCCAGGATATTATCGTGCAATCCTACAAGTCTCCGCCTGCGGTGGTGGAGCGGCTGAAGAAACTTCAGCAGAGCCAGTGAGACAGAACGACATGCTCGACAAGAACCAGTCTCTGACGCAAGTCACCCCCGCCGATCTGCTGGCCCGCGCCGATGCGCTGGCCCCCATCCTGCGCACGCGCGCGGGCGAAGCTGAAAAGCTCCGCCGCTGCCCGGATGCGACAATCGCCGATTATCTGGAGACAGGCCTCCTGCGCGTCTGCCAGCCGGCCGCCTATGGCGGTTATGAAATGGGCTATGACGTGCTCTGCGCGATCATCCAGAAGCTGGCAACAGGCTGCGCCTCGCAGGCCTGGACCTATATGGTGCTTGCCGATAATCCCCTCAAACTGGCGACTTTTTCAAAAGAGGCGCAGGACGAGGTCTGGGGCGAAGATGATACGCAGCGCGTCGGCGTCGCGGTGGCGGCAGTCGGCAAGGGCAAGCCTGTCGAGGGCGGGATTCTCTGGTCGGGCAATCACGGCTTTTCGAGCGGCATCGATCATGTCCATTGGCTGATCTGCGGCGGCTTCATCGAGCAGGACGGCCAGAAGACGGGCTGCATGGTTCTTCTTCCCAAAAGCGATGTCGAGGTGATCGACGACTGGAATGTCGTTGGCCTTGCGGGCACCGGCTCCAAGAGCTTTGTGGTGAAGGACGCTTTCGTGCCCGCCCACCGCATCATTTCCAAGAAGGATTACGATGCGGGCACGACGCCCGGCGCGCAGATGCATGATTCGCCCGTGTTCCGCATGCCGCGCGGCGGCGTTTCGGCTGCAAGCTATGCCGCAGTTGCATTGGGCTCAGCTCAAGCCATGCTGAAGACCTATTGCGAATATAGCGGCCCGCGCAAATCGCGCGGCAAGGCGGTGGCCGATGAGCCCGGCACACAAATGGTCATCGGGCTTGCCTCATCCGAACTCGAGGCGGCCGACCGCATGTATATGGGCGCGCTGCGCGAGACCATGCAGGTGCTTGAGCGCGGCGAAAAAGTGTCACGCGCGCAGCAGGTCCAGGGCAAGCGCAATTGCTGCTATGCGGCCCAGCTCGCCATGCAGGCGGCCCATCGCCTGTTCAATTCGGCAGGCGGGCGCGCGCTTTTCCTCGACAATGTGATGCAGCGCCAGTTCCGCGATTGTTTCGCAGCCTCCGCGCATCATTCGCTCTCGTGGGATGCCGCCTCCATGGAATATGGGCGTTATCAGCTCGATCAGCACAAGGCCTGAGACCCACGTGACCGGAGAGTTTGAGATGAGCGAAGACGGCATTGTGCGCGATGGTTTTCGGGCCGGAGATTTCATTGTCGTCACCGGCGCTGGAGGCGGTTTCGGTCGCGCCTTTTGCAAGCGCTTCGGCAAGATGGGCGCGAAAATAGCGGCCTGGGACATCAGCGAAGAGAGCGGGGCGCAAACAGTGCGGCTCGTGCGCGAGGCCGGTGGCGAAGCGACTTTCTTTCACGTCGATCTGGGCGATGCCGGCAGTATCGAAGCCGCGGTGGCCGCGTCCCGGGCTGCCTATGGCGCGCCCTATGCCATCGTCAACAATGCCAGCATCTATCCGCGCGCCAGCCTCATCGACATGCCGGTCGCGACATTCGAGAAGACGCTGAAGGTCAATATTACCGCGCCCATGCATATTCTCCATGCGTTCGGGCCAGACCTCATTGCGCAGCAGCGCGGCGTCATCATCAATATCGCCTCGGGTCGCGCGCTTGAGGGCGCTGTGAATGGCGTCGGCTATGCCTGCTCCAAGGCTGCCATCCTGTCGCTCACCAAGACGGTGGCGCTGGAATGGGCGCGCCATAATGTGCGCTGCAACGCCATCATTCCGGGCATGTCGATGACCGCGCAGCCGCTTGAAAATGCAACGCCCGAAGAATTGATCGCGCGCGGCCAGGCAAAAATACCGCTGGGGCGCATCGGTTATCCGGAGGATGTCGCGGGGCTCGCCGCTTTTCTTCTCTCATCCGACGCCGCCTATATGACAGGCCAGGGCGTTGCTATGAACGGCGGCAATGTGCTCGTGCCGCAATAAATAAGGCCCGTTAAATCAAGCCGGCGAGATAAAGCCCGACGCCTCCCGCCGAACAGGCGGCGAGCGTTTGCAACATGCCGGCCTTGAAACGGAAGATCGCCGCCGCTGCGCCGCCCGCCAGTACCAGCGCCCAGAGATTGGCGCTCGCAAGGTCCGGCGCTTCAAGATGCAGGCCCCAGCTCTCGAACGTGATGACGCGCGCAAACAGCGTGTGGATGGCAAACCAGATCGCGAGATTGAGGATAACGCCAACGACAGCCGCCGTGATGGCCGAGAGCGCTCCTGCAAGCGCCTTGTTGTCGCGCAGCCGCTCGATGAAGGGCGCGCCGAGAAAGATCCACAGGAAGCAGGGCGTGAACGTGACCCAGGTCGCGATCAATCCACCAAGCGTGCCTGCGAGCAGGGGCGAGAGCGCGCCATTGGCACGAAACGCCCCCATGAAGCCCACAAATTGAAGCACCATGACCAGGGGCCCGGGCGTCGTCTCCGCCATGCCGAGCCCGTCGAGCATTTCGCCGGGCTTGAGCCAATGGTAATGATCGACCGCCTGCTGTGCGACATAGGCGAGCACGGCATAGGCGCCGCCAAAGGTCACGATTGCCATTTTACTGAAGAACAGCGCGATCTGTGCAAGGACGTGCTGCTGCCCGAGCCCAATGATCAGGGCCGCCACCGGCACGAGCCATAACAGCAGGCACACAAAGGCCGCGCGCAAGGCCGAGGCGCGCACGCTTTCATTTTGCTCTGCCTCATTATCGCCAAGCAGGCTTGGCGCCTCATCCTCGTCTGGCGTCGCGCCGCCATGGCCATTGGCGGCAAAAGCCGGGTGGCCCCATGTCGCACCTGCAAAGCCGATGAGGGCTGCCGCGAGGATGATGAGCGGGAAGGGCACGCCAAAGACAAAGAGCGCGACAAAGGCGAGCGCCGCCAGCCCCTGCATGAGGGGGCTCTTGAGCGCGCGCTTGCCCACGCGCACCACAGCCTGCAGCACGATTGCCAGCACAGCGGACTTCAACCCGAAGAACAGGGCGCTGACAAAGCCGACCGAACCAAAGAGCGCATAAATATAGCTCAGCCCCATGATGGCGATGATGCCGGGCAGGATGAAAAGCCCGCCTGCAATCACGCCGCCCTGCACGCCATGCATCAGCCAGCCGATATAGGTCGCAAGCTGTTGCGCCTCGGGGCCGGGCAGCAGCATGCAATAGTTCAGGGCATGGAGAAACCGCTTCTCGGAAATCCAGCGTTTCTCGTCGACGAGGATGCGATGCATGACGGCGATCTGACCTGCGGGCCCGCCAAAACTCAGCGCGGAGACGCGCAGCCACACGCGCAGGGCTTCTGCCAATGTGACGCCATGTGTGGTTTGCATCCGTACCCCCATGCAGATGGCGCATAGGGGCGAGCAGCGCCCGCAATGTCAAATTGACTTATTCGGGCTCGGCCACGACGGGCTTTTTCTTGACGCGCGTCTTGCGCACGACGTGGCGCGTGGTCGGCACACCGGTTTCGCGCGCGACGCTCGGGCCAGCGGCTGCGCCAACGACGCCGCCAGCGACCGCGCCGACGGGGCCACCGACTGCCGCGCCAGCCACTGCGCCCACGCCAGCGCCACCCACCCGTTCCTGCCGCGTGTTGCAGCCGGCAAGCATCAGTCCCATCGCGGGCAGGAAAAGCAGAAGCAGTATTTTCTTGTGCATTGGCAAGCCTCCGGACGCCCCCGCGTTGAACTTGATGGGGGCATCACGGGTTCCCAACCTTCAGCGGGCGAGGGCGAGCCGGATGAGGAGGGCAAGGAGCCCCAGCGCCAGCACAGACGCGATCCACAGGCCGACAAACCAGGCCATGCGTTGAAGGCGTGTGCCGGGCATGTCTTTCATCAGCTTGGCTCCAGTCAGGCTCTTACAGGACCGTGAGCGGAACGCATGAGCGCATCAGGCGTTCGTTTGCGACACGTTTGCATCATGTTTGCAATCTTGCGCACGTCATCAGGAGGATGCCATGGCCGACGCATATGGAGACAATGATCTTCGCCGCCTCGAACGCGAGGCGGAGTTGGCGCGCGCGCGTCTGCGACACACGCTGGCGCAGATCAAGGATCCAGATACGCTCGAAAATGCCAAGCAGGAGTTGAAAGACCGCGCCGATGACATGAAAGAGCAGGTGCTCGGCTACATTCGCGGCGCGCGTGACGAGGTGGTCGAAACAGGCCTCAGCCGCAGTAATATCTTTTCACGCAAGCTGCAACGCACAGCCATTGAAAATCCCCTGCCTGTGCTTCTCATCGGCGCAGGGCTCGGGTGGCATCTCTACAAGAAGCCGCCGATCACGGCAGCGCTTCTGGGCGCTGGCGTTTACGGGCTGATGCGCAATTGGGACAACAAGGCCGACGAGCACGCCTGGCGCGATCCCTATAATCGCACTGCGCCGCGCGGCTATGTGCCCGGTGGCGTAGCTGGCTATGGCTATGATGAGGTCAATGATGTCGCCTCCGCAGCCGAGCGCGTGAAGACGGTTGCGACCAATTTGGCCTATGGCGCGGAAAATGTTGTGTCGGAGGTGCGCGAAGCTGTCGATGGCGCAGCCCAGCGTGTGCGTGAAACGGTGACAGGGAGTGTTGGTCAAATGCAACAGCAGATGAACGCAGCCGAGCGACAGGGGGAACATATGGCGGAGGAAGCCAGGAAGCGCCTGCGCAGCAGCAAGCGCGGAACGCCGCTTTTCGACGAGAAGACGCGCGATCAGCTTGGTCTGGTCGTGCTGATGGCTGGTGCTGGTGTTCTGGCTGGCGGGCTTTTGCGCTCGTCGGAGACCGGCCGTCGCTGGATGAATGAGGCGCGTGAAAGCGTGAGCGAGGGGCTCGATACGTTGCGCGATACCACGCGCGAATGGACGGGCGATGAAACGCGCCAACGTTCAGCGCAACTCTCCGCGCGCACAGCAGAGCTCAAGGAGCGCAGCGCTGATTATGTGCGCAGCGCGCAGGACATGGGCGCGCAACATCCACTGCTCCTCTCGGCCATTGGCCTGGCGATTGGCGCGGTGCTGGGCGGTATGATCCGCCAGACACCTGCCGAGCGCGCCCGCTTTGCCTCGATGGCAAGCAATCTGCGCGAGCGCGCGAGCGATGCTGTGCAGGAAAATCTGGGCGGCATGGCCGAGCGCGCGAGCAACTTGGCCGAAGCCGTTGTCGGCGCTGTGACAGGCGATGAACAGCACGAGCAGGCGCAAAAGCAGCGGGATCGTCGCGTCAACGCGTGAGGCTGAACCATGGCGCGCGAGATGAGCATCAGCATTCCGCATCAATTGGGTGCGGAAGAAGCGGCGCAACGGCTGCGCGCAGGCCTTGAGAAGATGCGCGTCGATTATGGCGCGCATCTTTCGGCGTCCGATGTCGAATGGTCGGGCTCGCACGCCGATGTGCGCGTGGGCGCGCTCGGCCAAATCATCTCCGGCGAAATCGATGTCGGCGAAGACGCGGTGCAGGTGAAAGTGCTGCTGCCTTTTCTGCTGGCTGCCATGGCAGGACGCGTCGGTGATTTCCTGCAACGTCGCGGTGCGGAAACCCTGCAATTGGAGCCGCCGAAAAAACGTTGAATCAGGCGAGTACGAATTGCGTCGGGCATTCGACGAGCCGGTTGCGCAGATCCTCGATCAGCCATCGACCCGCGCGGCCCGGCGCGCGTCCGCGCTCATGCACCACATGGATGTCGAGTTCGACGGGGGCAGCGCCTGCAATATCGAGCCGCTTCAGGCGACCTTGCGCAATCAGATGCTCGACCATGTGGGTTGGCATGTTGCACCAGCCAAAACCTTCGAGCAGATAATCGAGCCGCGTGCCGAGATCGGCAAAGCGCCAGATCTTCTGGCTGATGATGCCACCAAAGGAATTGTGGCTGAGCGGCGTGCGATCGGTGAGCACGAGCTGCACTTCGCCCTCCAGCGTCTCGCGGGTGAGCGGCCCTTCGAGGCCAGCAAGGCGGTGCGTCGCGGCCACCACAGGGATCAGCGGAATGCGGGTGAGGAATTCACGCTCAAGATCGGGCGCGCTCTGCCGGCTGATGAAGGAACTCAGCGCCATGCGCACCACGCCATCACGCAGTCGTTGCTCGGGGCCGCCCAGCCCCTCGGTAAAGACCGAGACCGGGAGTTCATGAAAGGTCGCACTCAGCGCCTTGAGGCTTGCCATCAGCAGGGCATTGGGAAAGATCGCATCGACCGCCAGTCCAAGCTCGGGCTCGATGCCAGCGACCATGTCGGCTGCCCGCGCCTTGAGGTTGCGCGCCCCCTCAATGAGCCGCCTGGCGTCGGGCAGGATGGCCCGGCCCGCCTCGTTCAGCCTGGGGGTCTTGGCCGTGCGGTCGAAAACCGGCGTGCCCAGCAGGGCTTCGAGCCCCTGCATCGATTGGCTGACCGCCGATTGCACGCGGCCAAGCTGACGGGCGGCGGCTGAAAAGCTTCCGCTTTCGGCCACAGCAATGAAGATCCGGAGCTGATCCAGCGTCAGGTTTTCAATCATCCATCACCTATTTAGATAGATATCATCTATTTTTTGCCAATTGAATTGATGCATGGGAGAGGGCATCTGTCCATTGTCGATTTCAATCCCATGTTTCCAATCTCCTTCAAGGTTTCATTCCATGACGACCTCCAATCCCGCTTTCCATGCCACCCGTCTCGATGGCGCGTCCCTCGATCTCCTCTTCCGCGAGGCGCGCTCGCATAATGGCTGGGCTGACGCGCCTGTGCCTGAGGCTCTGCTGCGCGAGGCTGTCGAATTGACGGAACTGGCGCCGACCAGCGTCAATATCTCGCCCCTGCGCATCGTCTTTGCGCGCTCGCCCGAAGCCAAGGAGAAGCTCAAGGGCGCCTTGGCGCCGGGCAATGTCGAGAAGACGATGACCGCGCCGGTGACGGCGATCCTTGGTTATGATCGCGACGCGTTCGAACATCTGCCGCGTCTCTTCCCCCATGCGGATGCGCGCGCCTGGTTTGCCGGCAACGAGGCTTTCGCCACCGACACGGCCTATCGCAATGGCACGTTGCAGGTCGCCTATTTCATCCTGGCGCTGCGCTCGCTTGGTCTCGATACCGGCCCGATGACCGGCTTTGACGCCGACAAGGTCGATGCGGCCTTTTTCGAGGGCACGAAGGTGCGCTCCAATGTTCTGGTCAATATCGGGGTGGGCGATCCCTCCAAGCTGTTTGCGCGTGCGCCCCGGTTCGCCTTTGACGAAATCGCGCGTTTCGTCTGACACCTGAGGCAGGAGATCACCCATGTCGAAATTTGTATTTCCCTCGTCGCCCGCACTCACGAACTTTGCGGTCACGGCGCTGCGCGTGATGGCGGGTCTCCTGTTCCTTGAACATGGCGCGTCAAAGCTGCTTGGCTTCCCGCACGATCCGCGCTTTGACGGGCTTCAGCTCGTCTCGCTCATGGGCGCTGCGGGCGCGCTGGAACTCGTCGGCGGTGCATTGATCGTGCTCGGCCTGTTCACGCGGGCGACCGCTTTCGTGCTGGCGGGCATGATGGCCGTGGCCTATTTCATGGCGCATGGATCACAGGGGTTCTTCCCTGCGCTCAATGGCGGCGATGCGGCCATTCTCTTCTGCTTCATCTTCCTCTATTTCCTCGCAGCAGGCCCCGGCCCCCACAGTCTCGACGCGCGGCGCTAAAAAAAGCCGGTCGCATCAGGAAAGGATCAGGACATGACCAGCAAGCAACTCACGTCTGTTCTTCCGAGCCCAACTCCGCATTGGGTCGGAGATGGTTTTCTGGTGCGGCCGCTGTTTTCCAATTTTGCATTCGGGCAGGAGGTGAGCCCCTTCCTGATGCTCGATTATGCCGCGCCCCATGAGTTCCGCCCGAGCGAGCAACCGCCCGGCGTCGGCGCCCATCCCCATCGCGGTTTCGAAACCGTGACGATTGTCTATGACGGCGAGATCGAGCATCGCGATTCTGCCGGCAATGCGGGCAAGATCGGCCCGGGCGATGTGCAATGGATGACGGCGGGCTCAGGTCTTCTGCACGAGGAATTCCATTCTCGCGAGCAGGCCCGGCGCGGCGGTAAAGTGTCCATGGCGCAATTGTGGGTGAACCTGCCCGCAGCCCACAAGTCGACGCCGCCGGCCTATCAGACGATTCTCAACGCCGATATTCCGGTGGTCGAAGTGGCCGATGGCAAGGGCAGTCTGCGCGTGGTTGCAGGCGCTTTTGGCGCGGCGCGCGGGCCTGCCCGCACCTTCTCGCCGCTCCATGTCTGGGATGTCGATCTCAAGGCCGGGGGCGCATTGGAGCTGCCGATCGCGCAGGGCGACAATGTTCTTGTCGCGCTTTTCTCCGGCGCGATTGTGACCAGCGGACGCACGATTGCGCAAGCAGGCCTTCTCACCTTCGATGCAGCGGGCGACAGCATTGCCCTGAAGGCGACGAGCGATGCGAAAATTCTCGTGCTCACCGGCAAGCCACTGAATGAGCCGATTGCCCATTACGGCCCCTTCGTCATGAACACGGAAGCCGAAATACGTCAGGCCATCGATGACTTTCGCCGCGGCAAGATGGGCCGTCTGGAAGAATTGGCCTGACCCGGACTAGGGCGCGTAGCGAATGTCACCGGCTTGTGACACGTCATAGCCGGTGAGTTCGCCCGCCCGCGCGCGCAGGCGTTCATCCCCCAAAAGCTTCATCAGCGCCTGCATCGGCGCGCGAAAATAATCGGCCTGCCGCATCAGCAGATCGAAATGTTCAACGACAAGCGGCACGAAATCGAGCCGCGCCGCACGCGCTGCGCTGCGCGTGGCAATGCCGCAATCGGCCGCGCCCGAGGCAATGGCAGTGGCAAGATCTGGTCCGGTGAGGCAGGGCGGGTTGAGTTCATTCAGCGCGCCTGCCTGTGCGCCCGCGCGCGCCAGCAGCACATCGAGCAGCATTTGCGCGCCTGCGCCTTTCTGGCGGACCGCCATGCGCGCCTTTTTCGCCAGCACATCCTCCAGCCGTGTAATCGCCAACGGGTTGCTGCGTGGCACCAGCAGGCCTTGCTCGCGCGTGGCGAAGGCGACGAGCACGCCATCATGCAGACCGGCAAGACCGCGCACCGCATCCGGGTTGGCGTCTGGCGCACCTGCCGCATGATAATGAATCGCTGCCGCCACCACCTCGCCGCGCAAGAGCCGCGCAATGCCTGCCTCGCTGCCTTCGGGCAGGCTGGCGAGCCCCGAGCCTGACTCGCGCAAGGCCCATTCGAGCAAGCCATCCTGGCTGCCGCCCACGATGGGGGGAGCTGCGTTTGGCTGCATTCCGGCTGGAACGGCAAGGCCGCTTCGTACCCAGCGGTCGATATCTTGCCGGGGAAATAGCCACTTCCCCGTCACCTTGGTGCAGGGGATCGCGCCCTCGGCGACGAGTTCATAGAGCTTGCGCTCTTTCAGGCGGAGATAGCCGGCCGCCTCGGCTGTGGTGAGCAGATCCATGCCTGCATATTTATGCGCTCGTATGCATAAATTCAACTATTTGACTTTTGCGGAATTCAAGGCCGTATTCTGCGCCCGGAGGGTGGCATGCAGGAAGGTCTTGGCGCCTGGCAGCTCGTGGTTTCGGGCGACCCGGGGCTTTATGGCATTGTCGGATTGTCGCTCGCCATCAGCCTGTCGGCTGTGGCGCTGGCGGCGCTTGTCGGCCTGCCGCTCGGCGGTCTGCTGGCGCTCACCCGCTTTCCCGGCCGTGGCGCGGTGATCGTGCTCGCCAATGCGCTCATGGGCCTGCCGCCTGTTGTCGTCGGGCTTGTGGTCTATCTTCTGCTCTCCCGCTCGGGTCCGCTTGGCAGCTTTGGCCTTTTGTTCACGCCAACCGCCATGGTCATCGCGCAGGCCATTCTCATCACGCCGATCATCGCCGCCCTGACGCGCCAGACGGTGGAAGATCTCTGGCTCGAATATCGTGACGAGATGAACGCCATGGGCGTCTCGCCGCTCGGCCGCCTCGCAACCTTGCTCTACGACGCGCGGGTGAGCCTCATCACGACCCTGCTGGCAGGCTTTGGCCGCGCGGCGGCCGAGGTCGGCGCTGTCATGATCGTGGGCGGCAATATCGATGGCTTCACCCGCACCATGACGACAGCCATTGCGCTCGAGACCTCCAAGGGCGACCTGCCGCTGGCCATGGGCCTTGGCTTCGTGCTGGTGAGCATTGTGCTGGCCGTCAATGCCAGCGCCTGGGGCCTGCGGCTCTTCGCGCAAAAGAGGATCGGCTGATGCGCGCGCCCGTCAGCGATCTGCCGCTCGTCTTCAGCAAGGCCTGCGTCAATCTGGGCGCAACACCGCTTCTGCGCGACATCGATCTCGTCATCGCGCCCGGCGCGCCGAGCCTCGTCATCGGGCCCAATGGCGCGGGCAAGAGCACGCTGCTGCGGCTTGCCATGGGCCTGCTTGCGCCAACCTCGGGCACGGTGACCTGGGGTGGCTCGCGCGACCCCGCGCCGCGCCGTCGCGCCATTCTGTTTCAGCGCCCCGTCATGTTGCGTCGCTCGGCGCAGGGCAATGTCGCCTATGCCTTGCTTCAGGCCGGTTGCGCGCGGGCAGACGTGGTGGGGCGCGCGCACCATCTGCTTGAGCGCGTCGGACTGGCGGCTCTGGCCCATCGGCCTGCGCGGCATTTGTCAGGCGGCGAGCAGCAGCGGCTGGCACTGGCCCGGGCGCTCGCGCGCGATCCCGAAATCCTGTTGCTCGACGAGCCGACGGCCAATCTCGATCCGGCCGCCACGCGCGCCGTGGAAGCGATCATCGGCGAGGCCGCTGCCTCGGGCATCAAGATCCTCATGACCTCGCACGATCTTGGCCAGGTACGACGGCTGGCCGGCGAGGTGCATTTTCTGGTTGCGGGTCGCTTGCGTGAAAGCGCCAGCGCCGCAGCCTTTTTCGACCATCCCCAATCCCCCCTCGCGCAGGCATTCCTGCGCGGGGATATTGTTGCTGAGGCGTGACATGAGACAGATTTTCAAGACTGCTGCCCTTCTTCTGACCCTCTGCGCTGCGCAGCTCGGCGTGACGCAAGGCGCCTGCGCGCAGGAGAAATTCATCACCATCGCCTCGACAACCTCGACGCAGGATTCCGGGCTGTTTGGATATTTGCTGCCCCTCTTCAAGGCCAAGACCGGCATTGACGTGAAGGTGATTGCGCAGGGCACGGGGCAGGCGCTCGACACCGCGCGGCGCGGCGATGCCGATGTCGTCTTCGTGCATGCCAAAGCGGCGGAGGAAAAATTCCTTGCCGAAGGCTTCGCCCAAAAGCGCTTCGATGTGATGTATAATGACTTCGTGCTTATCGGCCCGGCGAATGATCCCGCCGGCATCAAGGGCAGCAAGGACATTGTCGCCGCCTTGAAGAAAATTCAGGGGCAGGGCGCGGCCTTTGTCTCGCGCGGCGACAAGTCGGGCACCCATCTTGCCGAACTCGCGCTCTGGCAGGACGCTGCTATCGACGTGTCAGCCAACAAGGGCGCGTGGTATCGCGAAATCGGTCAGGGCATGGGCGCAGCGCTCAACACGGCCAAAGCCATGGGCGCTTATGTGCTTGCCGACCGCGCCACATGGATCTCCTTCAAGAACAAGGATGGCTCCATGATCGCGGTGGAGGGCGACAAGCGCCTGTTCAATCAATATGGCGTGATGCTCGTCAATCCCGCACGGCATCCGTCGGTGAAGGCCGATCTCGGTCAGTCCTTTGTTGATTATGTGATCTCGCCCGAGGGACAGAAGGTGATTGCCGGCTATCAGATCGAGGGCCAGCAATTGTTCTTCCCCAACGCCGGCAAGTAGGTTTGGCGCTTCAGGGCGGGCCTTGCATTGGCGCGGCCGCCCTGTACACCATCGGCATATGACCTCGCCCGCGACCCAACAGAAACTTCCCGGCGTGCTGAGCGCGCTCGCGCAGGCACGCGCGCATCTGTTGGGATCGCTCAACCCGGTGCCGACGCGCGATGTGCCTCTGGCGCAGGCGCTGGGGCTGGTGGCTGGCGAAAATCCTCCTCTGCCTGCGCCTCTGCCGGTGCGCGCCATCGCCCAGCGCGATGGCTTTGCCATGCGCGCGGAAGATCTGGCTGGCGCCTCGGCCTATGCGCCGGTGCTGCTGCACGAACCGCCCGTCTGGGTGGAGGCCGGGCAATCCTTGCCTGAGGGCTGCGATTGCGTGATCGATGCGCAGGGCGTGGATCTCGAAGGTCCGCTTGCGCAGGCCCATCAGGAGAGCTTTCCGGGCGAAAACATTCGCCGCTCTGGCGAGGATGGGGCTGCGGGCGCACGGCTACTTGCAGCTGGCCGCAAGATTGGCCCGCTCGATCTGCTGGTTGTCACGCAAGCCGGGTTCACACATCTTGCTGTGCGCCAGCCTCATGTGGTGATCCTCGATGTGCCCGCGCAGACAGGTGCGCGCGCGACACAAGACCTGCTTGCGGGCCTGCTCGTGCAAGCAGGTGCACGCATCAGCCTGATGCACGCGGTCGACCGTTCAGCGGGCGCTGTTGCCGAGTCGCTGAAGGCGTGCTCCGCAGATCTTCTCATCAGTCTTGGCGGCACGGGCTGCGGCCATGAGGATGCAAGCGTGCAGGCTCTGGCGCGCGCTGGCCAGCTCATGGTGCATGGGCTTGCGCTTGAACCCGGCCGCACGGCGGCGCTTGGACGCGTCAACCAGACGCCCTGCATTGCCTGCCCCGGCGCGCCCGATCAGGCACTGGCCATCTGGTTTGCCTTGATTGAACCGGCTCTCGCCCGCCTTGCTGCGCGCACGCCCGAACCCCCGCGCCTTTTGCCGCTGTCGCGCAAGATTGCCTCGCGCGTCGGGCTCGCCGAAGGCGTGCTGCTGGTGGTCGAGTCAGATCGTTTCACGCCCATTGCCGTTGGCGATTGGCCCTTGCAATCGCTTGCGCGCGCCACACATGTCTCCGTGATCGAGGCCGACAGCGAGGGCCATGCCTCGGGCGATAATCTCCCCGCTTTTGCCTTGCGCCCATGAGCTGACGATGAGCGATAAAAACCAGTCACGCAGCCATGCGCAGGAACAGTTCCTGAGCGTCCTCTCACGCGAAGAGGCGATTGCGCGTTTCGACGCGGCGCTGTTTCCGCGCGAGGTTCCCAACGAGGTCGTGGCGCTTGCGGCAGCGCTCGGGCGCGCTCTTGCGCAGGATGTCGTCGCCCCCATCGACGTGCCGCCGTTCGATCGCTCGAATGTCGATGGTTTCGCGCTGCGCGCCAGCGATGTCGCGACAGCCAGCGAGAGCGCGCCGGTGCGTCTTTCGCTCAACGATGAAGAAATCGCCTGCGGGACAGCGCCCAAATGCCGCGTCGCGCCGCTCACAGCAACCGCGATTGCCACCGGCGGCCCCGTGCCGCGCGGGGCTGACGCCATTGTCATGATCGAGCAGACAGAGCCCGCAGGCCTGCAACAGCTCGACGTGCGCCGCGCGGTAACGCCCGGCCAGTTCATCTCCTATGCCGGCTCCGACATGGCGCGCGGCGAAACCCTGCTGCGCGCGGGCCTTGTGATCGGTGCGCGCGAAATCGGAATGCTGGCGGCCTGCGGCATTGCCGAAATTGCCGTTACGCGCGCGCCAATTGTCGCCATCCTCTCGACGGGCGACGAGCTTGTGCAGCCCGGCGGGGTGCTGGCGGAGGCACAGATTTTCGATACGAACGGACCCATTGTTGCGGCCGCCGTGCGTGAAAACGGCGCTGTGGCGCAGTTTCTTGGCGCTGTTGCCGATGATGAGGCTGCACTTGAAGCGGCCATGCGCGCGGCGCTCGCAAACAGCGACATGCTCATTCTCTCGGGCGGAACCTCAAAGGGCGCGGGCGACCTGACCCATCGCATCATTGCGCGTCTGGGCGCGCCCGGGCTCATTGCCCATGGCGTGGCGCTCAAGCCCGGCAAGCCACTTTGCCTTGCGGTATGCGATGGCAAGCCGGTGGTCATTCTGCCGGGCTTTCCGACCTCTGCCATGTTCACTTTTCACGACATGATCGTGCCGGTGCTCCGCCGCATGGCAGGCCTGCCGGCGCGCGCGGATGCGAAAGTTGCGGCGCGTGTACCGGTGCGCATCGCCTCCGAATTGGGGCGCACTGAATTCGTCATGGTTTCGCTGGTGGCCGGCAACGAGGGCCTGCTCGCCTATCCGACAGGAAAAGGCTCTGGCGCAATCACTTCTTTTGCACAGGCCGATGGTTTCTTGCGCGTCGATGCGCTGGCCGATCATGTGGAGGCCGGCAGCGCAGCCGAGATCACGCTGTTGACGCCCCATTTGCGCGTGCCCGATCTCACCATCATCGGCAGTCATTGCACGGGGCTCGATCTCGTGACCGCGCCGCTGGCGCGCGCGGGTCTGTGCGTGCGCACCATTGCGGTTGGCAGTCTGGGCGGGCTTGCCGCCGCGCGGCGGGGTGAATGCGACCTTGCGCCGATCCATCTTTTTGACGCGAAAACCGAGAGCTACAACACCCCCTTCCTCGACGAGAGCCTGACGCTCGTTGCAGGCTGGCGGCGCATGCAGGGCATTGTCTATCGCAAGGATGATGCGCGCTTTGCCGGGCTCGATGCCCATGGCGCAGTGGCGCAGGCGCTTGGCGATCCAGCCTGCCTGATGGTCAACCGCAATCAGGGCGCAGGCACGCGCATTCTGCTCGATCGCCTGCTGGCTGGCGCGCGGCCTGACGGCTATTGGAACCAGCCGAAATCCCACAACGCGGTGGCGGCCGCCGTCGCGCAGCATCGCGCGGATTGGGGCATGACAATTGCGCCCGTGGCAGAGGTCTATGGCCTCTCCTTCCTGCCCTTCGCAGAAGAGCATTACGATCTCGCACTGGTACGCGCCCGTCAGGATAAGCCTGCAGTGCAGGCCTTTTTGCACTCACTGCAATCAGACGAAACGCGCGCTGCACTCATGAAGGCTGGCTTTTCGCCGGTTTGAACCCTTCTCCCGAGGGGAGAAGGTGGCACGCGAAGCGTGACGGATGAGGGGTTTCAACGCTGCCAGACAGACGCCACTTTTCAGTCGTCGAGTTCCGCCAACGTCTCCGCCAATGTCAGATCATCGGGCGTATTCGCATTGAAAAACGGATCGAGGGGCGCGGTTTCCCAATCGACCGTCGCTAGCCTGTAGCGCGCGGTCCAGCGGTCGATCTTGCGGCAATCTTCCACAACCAGCGCATGGCGCAAGTCATGCCGTAGCGCGACGCTCCACAGGCCGATCACCGGATGCGTCTGCCCATCCGAGCGCGCAACACAGAGCTGCGCTTGCTCATGGCGCCGGGCTGCATGAAAGCGCGCGACGAGATCGCGCGGCAGAAACGGACAATCGGCGGCCGCACTCAACACCCATTCCACCTGCGGGCGGTGGCTTGCCGTCCAATCGAGTGCGGCCAGAATGCCGGCCAAAGGTCCGGCAAAATCGGGCACATCATCGGCAACAACCGGCAGGTTGAAGGCTGAAAAGCGGGCAGGGTCGCCATTTGCGTTGAGGATCAGCCCATCGCATTGGGGCGCGAGCCTGTCTATGACGCGGGCGAGAATCGTGCGCCCGGCAATGGCGCGCATCGGCTTGTCGCCACCCCCCATGCGGCGTGCGAGTCCGCCTGCCAGAATAACGCCGAGCGTCTCACGCATCATCGCCTCCCTTGCGCCGCGCGCGCAAGGATTCCTCGGGCACGAAGGCGAGATCCTGATCGAAGACGATGCGCTCTTCGCCAGCCAGCGCAATGAAGCGCTTGCCTTTGGCGCGCCCGACCAGCGTCAGCCCCACCTCGCGGGCAAGCTCGACGCCCCATGCCGTGAAGCCCGACCGCGAGACGAGAATCGGAATGCCCATCCGCACCGTCTTGATGACCATTTCCGAGGTGAGCCGTCCGGTGGTGTAGAAAATCTTGTCTGCCGGATCGATCGCGTTGCGGTACATCCAGCCCGCAATCTTGTCGACGGCATTGTGGCGGCCGACATCTTCCATATAGCAGATCGGTTCGCCCTTCACGCAGAGGACGCAGCCGTGGATAGCGCCTGCCGCCAGATAGAGCGAGGGCGTTGTATTTACCGCATGGGTCATTTCGTAAAGCCAGGAGGTGCGCAGTTCTGCCTGCGGCAGAACAGCATCTTCAACAGCCTCCATGAGATCGCCAAAGGCCGTGCCCTGCGCGCAGCCCGAGGTGAGCGTTTTCTTTTTCAGCTTCTGCTCGAAATTCGTGCCGCGCTCCGTGCGCACGACAACGACTTCGAGGTCATCGTCATAATCCACCCCGGTCACGACATCATCGGGCTTGAGCATGTTCTGGTTGAGCAGATAACCAAGCGCCAGATATTCCGGGTAATCGTTGATCGTCATCATGGTGACGATTTCCTGCGCATTGAGGTAGAGCGTGAGCGCACGCTCTACCGGCACGCGGATTTCAACGCGCGCACCGGTCTGGTCGAGGCCCGTCACCGCCTGCGTGAGGCGCGGATCGTCGGGATTTGGCAGCAACAGCGGCGCGGGTTTTGTCATCGTTTCACTCGATCACGATGCGCGGGGCCGCACGCACGCTCGCACCCGTGTCGAGCGCCGCCCAGACGGTTGCGGCAATGCCCTTGTAGATCTGCGCATGCGGGCTGTCAGGCTCCGTCGCGACAATGGGGCGGCCTTCATCCGATGTCGCACGAATGTTCATGTCGAGCGGCACTTCGCCAAGGAAGGGCACATTGTGCCGCTCTGCTTCCGCACGCGCGCCGCCATGTCCGAAGATCGGCGAAATATGCCCGCAATTGGGGCAGCAGAAGCTCGACATGTTTTCGATCACGCCAAACAGCGGCACATCGACTTTCTGGAACATGGCAATGCCGCGCCGCGCATCGATGAGGGCGAGGTCTTGCGGCGTCGATACGATGACAGCGCCCGAGAGCGGTGTCTGTTGCGCCATGGTGAGCTGTGCATCGCCGGTGCCCGGCGGCAGGTCGACAACGAGCACATCGAGCTCGCCCCAGGCAACTTCGCGCAGCATTTGCGTGATGGCGGAAATCACCATGGGCCCGCGCCAGATCATCGCGGCGTCTTCATCGACGAGGAAGCCGATGGACATGACCTTCACGCCATAGCGTTCCAGAGGCTCCAGCATGCGCGGGCCAATCTGGCGCGGCTTGCCGCGCAGGCCAAAAAGGCGGGGCTGCGAGGGGCCATAAATATCGGCATCTAGAATGCCGACCTTGAGGCCAAGCGCTGCAAAGCCGAGCGCGAGATTGCAGGAGGTGGTGGATTTGCCAACCCCGCCCTTGCCCGAGGCAACTGCCACAATATGTTTCACGCCGGGCAGTGCGGCAGGGCGCGTGGTGGCGCGCGGCGCTGCTGCAGCTGGCCGGGGCGGCGCAGTGCCCGCGGGCGCCTTGTCGGCGGTGAGCCCCACAAGCGCCTGTTTCACGCCCGGCAAGGCGCGAATACGTGCTTCGGCAGCCGCGCGCACGGGCTCCATGATGCCGGCGTCCTTGGCCTCGATGGTGATGGCGCAGATCACCTTGCCGTCGGTGATGGCAATGCCGCTCATGCGGCCCGAGGTTGCAAGCGAGGAGCCGTCTGGCAGTTTCACGGCATCGAGCGCTTGCAGGATATCGGCTTCTTTCAAGGACACTTCACATCTCCTGTGAGTCTGCGTGGCTTACGAGCCGACCGGATCGTTACCGCTTTTGTCGCGGGCGCGCAGATAATCTTCCGTGGTCATGATGGGCGGGCGCTGGGGCGCGCCATGGGGATCGAAGGATTCGTTCATCACCGCCTCGACGCGGCACGAGTCGCACATGCGAACGACATCGATGCGTTTGGCATGAACGCCGGTGAACATCCAATGCTTGTCGGCAAGCTTGCCGACAATACGCTCGATCGTGCTCTTCGTGCCAAAGGGCGTGCCGCAGGCGATGCAATGGAAGGGCTCTTCCTCCTTCACGACGCGCGGGGGCGCGCTCCACGCCTGGAAATCGAGGCGCGGCACGAGGCTGATGACCTTCTCCGGGCAGGTGGCTTCGCACAGGCCGCATTGCACGCAGATGCTTTCATCAAAGCGCAGCATCGGGCGCTCGGGATTGTCCGAGAGCGCGCCGGTCGGGCAGGCGGTGACGCAGGCATGGCAGAGCGTGCAGCCCTCAACATTGATATCGAGCCCGCCAAACGGCGCGCCGCGTTCGAGCGCCACAATATCCACGGGCGCGGGTGCGGCCAGATGCAATTCGCGGAAGGCGGTTTCCAGCACCGGGCGCTTGGCCCCGCGCGGCAGGAAGCTCGCGGGTTTTGTCGTCGCAACGCCCGGCGCAAAGCCATCGAGCGCGGCGCGCAATCCATCGGGATCGTCTGTTTCGATGATGCGCACAAGCTCTGCGCCAAAGCCCAGTGCAGTGACGATATGCGCCGTGGTTGCAGCCACATTTTGCAGGCCGCCGATGTCGTGCCTCGGCTTGCCGCGCGCCAGAAACGCGATGCCGGTTGCGCCAAAGGCAAAGGCGGCGGCGAGCATTTCATAACCGATCTGCGTGATCTCGTTGACGCGCAGCGGCAGCACATGGGCCGGCAGGCCATCGCCAAAGCGCGCGAGCGCATCGATCATCGGCTCGCCATGTTCGCCATCATGCAGCAGGACAACCGGGTTTGTGCCGCCCGCCTGCGCAAAAGTGCGCAGCAAGGTGCGCAACCGGCGCATCAGCGCATCGGCGGGCGGCAGCGCATAGGAAGCAGCACCCGTCGGACAGACCGAGGCGCAAGCGCCGCAGCCCGCGCAAATATTGGCGTCAATCGCAACATGATCGCCAGCGGGCGTGATGGCGCCGGTCGGGCAGAGATCGAGACAGCGCACGCAGCCGGTGATTTTCGAGCGCGAATGCGCGCAGAGATTTTCGGTGAAGTTGATGTAGCGCGGCTTGTCGAAAGTGCCCACCATCTGGGCTGCTTCCGCAATCGCCTTTTCAACGCTTGCCGGATCGCGCGGGTCGGCGCGCAGATAGCCGGGGCGCAGGTCCGATGCCGGAAACAGCGGGAGATAGCCGCTGAGATCGAGAATGATATCGCAGGTCGAGGTTGCGCCATTGGCGCTCGGGCCAAAGACGAGCCGCGCGCGCGAGGAGGGCGCGGCAAGGGCTGTGTCATCGACACTGAGTTCAAACGCGCCGAGATGGCCCCTGGCATTGCGCACATGGCCCTTGAGCACGGGAAAATCGCGCGTGCGCGGCGGCGTCACATCGCCGGGCCGCGAGAGCATGACCGTGACATCGAGCCTGTCGGCCAGCCGATGCCCGGCCTCGATGGCTGTCTCGTCGCGTCCATAGATGAGAAGCACGCCGCCGCTCTCCAGCGTGACAAGCGAGACGGGCGGCATCTCTTCGCGCGCCGCTGCAATCAGCGCTGCGGCCTTGGGGCCTGCAAGGGCGGCGTCTTTCGACCAGCCTGCGGTCTCGCGAATATTGACGAAGGTGAGCGCGGCTGTCGCACCGAGATCTTCCGCCACTTCGCTGAACAGCGCGGCTTCCTGCGTGCAGGCAATGGTGAGCGGAGCGCCCTGCGCCAGCGCCGCGCGAAACACATCGAGCTGCGCCCCGCACAGCTGGTCAGCGCGCGTGATGGCCCCGCCGCATCCAGCGGCAAGCGCGCGCTCGTCGAGCGGCATGGTCTTTTCGCAGGAACAGACCAGAAGGCGAGGCTCGAGGGCGCTCATGTTGCAAAACTCCAAAGCGGCGACCCGTCGCCCCCCTTAGCTAGATAAGCAAAGCGGAGACTGATGGGTATGGGGCGCGCGGGAAAATCTGCGTGACAGGGCGGAAGGGGGCTTGATTATAGGATAATAATCCTGTATATAGAACTTCTTTCCTTTATCTGATTGCAGACCCCATGCCATTTCAAACGTTCGATTTCGAGCGCGCGGACCTGCGCGCGCGCCTGGCCGCCCTGTCACTGGATGTGAAGCTGCTGCGCTGGGAGGTGGCGCTCCGGCGTATGCGCTGGGCCAGCAAGGACAGTGATCACGACACCGAGGGGCCGGGGGACGATGACGGGCCGTATCACCACGACGGCCCGACGCAGCTCGCGCAGAATTTTCCGAATGACCACAACGGCCCGCCGGAGCCGATCCGCGACGGCGATCCCCCGCCCAAGAAAGATCCGGTTCCCGAACAAAAGCCGACAGGACCAGGCGTATTGTCACGTGTCTTGCGCGACGCTTCGCAGGCAGTTGCCTTCTGGGGAAGCATCGCCGCCCTCGGTCAGTCGGCGCCATGGATATTGGCCTATTGGCCGGAGATAATCGCCAACAATGATCCCCCGAAGACATTTGACGAACTGACCGAAGACGTCGGAACCTCCAAGGCAGGATATCAGGACCATCATATTGTCGAGCAGACGTCTGCCGCGCGAGATGGATTTTCTCGCGAGATGATTGACGGTAAAGACAATGTCGTCAAAGTCCCGACATTGAAGCATAGGGAGATTACGGCGTGGTACGGGACGACGAACGAGAATTATGATGGGCTGACTCCACGAGCATATTTGGTGGGACGTTCATGGAGCGAACGTTACGACATAGGCATCAAACAGTTGATGCAGAAAGGGATTCTCAAACCATGAACAAAAGAAACCTTACTCAATTGTCCGCAGCCGAACTTGTGCGCGCTTATGAGGACATCGTTGTCCAGCAAGACGAATCTTTCAAAAATGCACGCATCAAACGCTTTAACGAGCAGTTTCAGCAGCGCAGAGAGATCAGCCACGAGTTGCGCTCACGCCCGGGCGACCAGCGGGAGATGCTTGCCGCACTCTTCAAACATCCGAAGGCTTGGGTTCGCATGTGCGTGGCGACGGACACTTTTGTTCTGAATGAAGCGCGCGCGCGGATGCATATGCAATATATTGCCGAACATACATGGGATCCGTATCGTGGCGAGGCTAGGTCGGCGCTTGGGAGTTGGGACGCTGGTCACAGACCGACGTAACGCTTACCAGTAACATAATATTGTCGAACATATGGCGGCTGCGCGAGACCGATTTTATGGCGTAATATTTCAGACGAACAAATTTTTCTGCCGCGTTTCGGCAAGTGTTTCTGTCGGAATCCGGCAACTGATCGCGAAAGGAATTTTGAAGCCATGAAATCAAAAAACCTTTCCGATATGTCGTCCAGCGAGTTGCTGAGCGCGTATGAAAAAATTGTCGTCGAGCAGGATGAATCGTTCAAGAACTCCCGCATTGGTATGTTTAATAAGCAGTTTTGGCGGCGAGAGGCGATTTGCAGGGAGTTACAGTCGCGCCCCGGAGACCAGCGCGAGATGCTTGCCGCCCTTTTCAAACATCCCAAGGCCTGGGTTCGTATTTGCGTCGCCACGGATACTTTTGTTCTGAATGAAGCGCGCGCGCGGATGCATATGCAATATATTGCTGATCATGCTTGGAGTCCGTATCGGGGCGAGGCGAGGTCGGCGCTTTGGGCGTGGAGCGCTGGTCACAGACCGACGTAACGAGTTATTGTTGAGAAGACGTCTTGTGCGCGTAGCGCCGCGATTTTTGGCCTCGAGCCCTTGCAGAAATTTGGAGTGCTCGAATGAAAAAAATCGATCTCTCAACAATGCCAACCCCCAATCTCGTTCGCGAGTTCAACGACATTGCGATCCAGCAATCTTATGCAGAGGCAAGGGCCGTTTTCGTCATTGCGAGGAGCGCAGCGACGCGGCAATCCATTTCCCTGCAGCCGCCGAAGATGGATTGCCGCGTCGCCTTCGGCTCCTCGCGATGACGGCCGGGGCCAGTATCACTCTCAACACCTTGACTGTCCCCCCGGACCCACTACGTGCTGTCATGGAACAAGCAGCTGCCCGAGTGCCCGGACCCCATGCCCCAGAATTCCCCCCTCGACCTGCCGCCCGGCTTTAGCGCCGTGACGCTTCGCGAAAGCGGGGATGCTTTTGCTCATGCCAAGGCCATCGCGCTTGAGGCCGGGGCCGGGACGCTTGTGTGGGTGCGGCGGTATGATCTGCTGGAATTCGCCGTCGTGCTGGAGCCTGACGAGCCGCTCGTCTCGGCCCGGCGGGCGCATTTTGCCGCCATGAGCGCCATGGCCGATGCGCTGGCCGCCCATTGCCCGCCCGAGCGGCAGGTCGAATTCATCTGGCCGGACGCTATTCTGTTCGATGGCGGGCTGGTCGGTGGCTTGCGGCTTGGCTGGCCGCAGGATTGCGCCGAGGACGCCGTGCCCGACTGGCTGGTGACGGGTGTCATGCTGCGCACGGCCGACCTCTCCCATGTCGAGACCGGCATGGTGCCGGGCGCTGTATCGCTGACCTCCGAAGGGTTTGAAATGATCGAGACGGAGGCGCTGATCGGCTCCTTCGCGCGCCATTTGATGACGCATTTCGACCGCTGGAAGGAGCGCGGCTTCAAGGTTGTCGCGCAGGATTTCTTTGCGCGCCTGCCCAAGGGCAAGGCCGGCGAGCGCCGCGCCATCGACGGCAATGGCGATCTGCTGATCCATGCGCCGCTTGATTCGGGCCCCGCCGAGCGCACGCCGCTCGTGCCCGCGCTTCTGGCCGCCACGTGGTATGATGCAGGCAATGACGCGCCGAAATTGCAGGCCATTCCATGAGCAAGCTTCCGCGCACCCTGCGGCTTGATCCCTCCGACACCTTCATCTTCGAGCGGGCGGCCGAGCCCGGCGAATGGGCTGTGTCGGGCTGCTTCATCTTCTGGGACATCGATCCCGATGCGCTTGGCCCCAAGCAGCGCGCCGCCTTGCGCGCCGGATTTCTGGGGCTCTCGTCATTTGGCTGGTCGACGCTCTGCACCGTAACATCGGTGAGCGCGCAAGAGCGCGCGAGCCTTGTCGAGCATCTGGCCGAACGGCTGATGCAGGCGTTTGGTGCGCCCTCGCTGGAGGAAGCACGCGGCGCGGCGGAAGAAGAGATCGCCTTTGCCGAAGGCCTGTGCGACCACCCCGAGGGCACGGTGCTGGCCGTGCAGCGGCAGGTCGAGAATGGCGAAATCCGCGAGCGGTTCCGCACGCTCCATGCGCGCGAAAAGGATGCCGCGCGCGACGGGTTGCATGCGGGTGCGCGCGCCTTCACCTTTCACGAGATCGACGGCGAAGACATGCCTCAGGACGAGGTCGATCTGGTCGGCCTGATGAGAAAAGACACATGAGAGAATTCTGGGTTTCCTCGGGTCATCATCTTGTGCGCCGCGCCGATCACGGCGGGCTCATGCTGACGCCGGAATTGCTGATGGCCTATCTGGCGCGGCCCGAGCTGTTGCCGCCCGATGAAGCCTGCGCGGCCGAGCGCGCCTTGCATGGCGCGTTGATGGCAGATCCATTTCGCCCTGTGCCGCAGGTAGATATCGATGCGCTGGCCGATGAGGATGCGCGCGAGAACTGGGGCTTCATGCTCGCGTTCCGCGACCGCCTCGCGCGGGCCGCTTCGCTTGAAGCTGCTTATGTGGATTTCGCGCGCCATGGCGCTGCGGGCGTGCCCCCAATCTTCCTTACTCAGCTCTGCCATCTTGTGCTGCGCAATGCGCTCGATGGCTGCGAGGATCCTTATGTCCTGCGCGCGGGCGAATTGTTCTATCGCGCGCAAAAGGCGACGCTGCGCGATGGCGCCCTGCTTCTGGCGGATGCCGAAGTGGTGGAGGTGCAACAGGCAGGCGCGCAATCGGCGCATCTCTCGCCGCTGACAGCACTTCTCGATGCCGTGCCGGAATTCGGCGATCTCGATATCATGGACGATGACAACGCCTGGACCTATTGGTCGCGCTCCGATGCCAATACGATGATCATGAATCTCGGCGCCAATGCGCGCGCCCGCGCGGGTCTCGCCAAGGTGATCGAGCTCTGGATCGGCCATCTGCTCGGCTTGGAGGTCACGGTCGAGCCGGTGGCCACGATCGAGGATCGCGACTGGCGCTGGTTTGTCGGCCTCGATCCCGAGGGCACGAAGATCGGCAATGCGCTGTGGAAGGGTGCGGCGCTCGGGCCTGCGATGGGCGAGCGCGTCGTCACCTTGATGCGGCTGACCTTTGCCGACGAGCGCGCCGTGCAGCCGGGCGTGCGCAGCAAGCCGGTCTATCTGATCGGCGCCATGGATGCCGACAAGATCTGGCGTCTGAAGCCGCAAAATCTCATTGCGGGCTTGCCGCTGCTGGAAAGCAAATTGTCATGAGCGCCACGCCGCAGGATGCCACATGCGAGATCGGGATCGTGCTCGCGCGCCGCGCGCTCGACAATCCCTGGATCGATCACATCTGGACGCCCCATGCACTGCTGGCGCAGGCGCCCGATGCCGCCCCGGGCACGCTGCTGTCGCAGGAAGGCAATGCCAGCCTGTTTTATGCGGGGCCCGCGACCATCGAGCTCTTTGTCTCCGAGACCGCCAATTACCGCGACAATCTGGATGCGGGCGAACCCCGTCTCTGGATCGCCGCCCGCAGCCGCGAGGATGGTGGCCTGCCGGAGTTTCTGCGTGTGTCGGTCGATCCGACCGAGGGCGAAGCCTTTTTCGAATCGGGCGCCGATATTGTGGGCACGGTGTCCATGCCCGCCGAGCTCAGCGGATGGATCGCCGCCTTCGTCGATGCGTTTCATGTCGAGCGCGTTTTCCTGAAACGGCAGCGCGACCGCAGCGAGCGCAAGGAGCCGGGCTTCGGGCGCGGACCCCAAGGGGGCCCAAAAGACGGGGAGAAGAGCAGTTGAGCACGGACGAGAATTTTCTCGCACGTTGGTCAGCGCGCAAGCGCGAGGCCCTGAAGCCGCCTGCTGACCCGGCTCCGGAGACTGCGCCCGCCGAGGGCGAGGTTGAGGGAGAGCTCGATCTGTCCTTCCTGCCGGCACTTGAGGATCTGACGCCCGAGGCCGACATCAGCCTGTTCCTGCGCAAGGGCGTGCCCGAAAATCTCCGCAACGCGGCGCTGCGGCGCATGTGGGCGCTCGATCCATCCGTGCGCGATTATGTCGGCGACGCGCTTGATTACGCTTGGGACTGGAACGCGCCGGGTGGTGTTCCGGGCGGCGGTGACCTGGGTTTGGGCGTCAATGTCGGAGAAATGGTCGCCCAAATCTTCGGCGATCCGCCGGCCGACGAAGAAGTGATTGAATCCGCTGCGATGCAGCAAAATGCCCTACAAGAGCCTGTTGGGGATGCTTTTACCCCGGAAATAGCGGGACAAAGCGCCGGGGAAGCACCCTTGGAAACAGCTAAGGTTGATGCAAACCAAGGGTTTAGCTCAAGTGATGCGAATGCCGGATCAAACCCTTTACCGCTGCGCCGCACGCGTCACGGCAGCGCCGCGCCAAGCTGATAATCCTAAAGTATCATATTGCGAAACGCTGCCAGAGATAAGACAAGCGAGTGTGGAGTCGTTGCGGTCAAATATCGTGGCCTCCGATGCGCTTGGAGTGACGGGTGCGTAGTGCGGACAAGCCGGTGAGCGAGGGGATCGACGACGTCGATTTTCTGCGTGGCTCCGAATATGGCCTGCTTTCTGTCCTGCTTGGCGCAGCCCCGCCTGCGGAGCTGCTGGCGCGTGTCGGCGCGTTGCGTGGCGATGCAACCCCGCTCGGCCTTGCCCATATCGATCTCGCCCATGCGGCGCAGGCCAGCGACGAGACGGCAGTGGGCCGGGAATATTTCAATCTCTTCATCGGGGTCGGACGCGGCGATCTGCTGCCCTATGGCTCCTATTACCAGACGGGCTTCCTGCATGAGCGCCCGCTGGCGCGCGTGCGTGAGGATCTGGCCCTGCTCGGCATCGAGCGGGCAGGGGCCATGCGCGAGCCGGAGGATCACATAGCCATTCTCTGCGAGATCATGGCAGGCCTCGCTCAGGGACAATTCGACGGCGACATTGCGGCGCAGGCCCGCTTTTTCGAGCGTCACCTCGCGCCCTGGGCGGCGCGGTTCTTCGCGGATCTGGAAACGACCGGATCGGCACAATTCTACAAATCGGTTGGCCGTCTCGGCCGTACATTCATCGAACTCGAAACGGAAGCCTTCAAGCTGCCGCACTGACGGCGGGGCGATGCGCACCGAAAATATGGACCGGAGGGAATTGGTTATGGCCAAGTCAGACGAGAAGAATGCGGAGACCGGCGTTGACCGTCGCAGCTTCTTTCGCGCGGGCGGCGGGGCTGCCGTTGTCGCGGCTGCGGCAATCGTGCCGGGCGCGGATGTGGCGCTGGCCGCTGAATCGGCCTCCGATCGCGCCAAGCCGCGCTATCGCGAAAGCGAGCACGTAAAGACATTCTATCGCGTCAACCGGTACTGAGGGGCGGAATCGATGCTGACGAAGAGAAGAGAGGCCACTGCTGGCCGTGCGCGCCTGCAGGGCATTGCCGCAGGCCTTGCCTCGGGTGTCCTTGACCGCCGCAGTTTCCTGCGCCGTTCGGGCCTTGCCGCCGGCGGCGTCGCCGCGCTGGGTTCGCTCTCGCTGGGCGCTGTGCGCCGCGCGGAGGCTGGCCCGGTCGTGGCCGGCGTGAAAAGCGAAATCAAGAGAAACATCTGCACCCATTGTTCGGTCGGCTGTTCGGTCATTGCCGAAGTGCAGAACGGCGTCTGGGTCGGTCAGGAACCGGCCTTCGACAGCCCGATCAATCGCGGCTCGCATTGCGCCAAGGGCGCTGCGGTGCGCGAACTCGTGCACGGCGACCGCCGCCTGAAATATCCGATGAAGCTCGTGAACGGTGAATGGACCCGCGTCAGCTGGGATCAGGCCATCGGCGAGATCGGCGACAAGATGAACGAGATCCGCGCCAAGTCGGGCGCAGATTCGGTCTATCTGCTGGGTTCGGCGAAATTCTCCAACGAAGGCGCTTATCTGTTCCGCAAGTTCGGCGCCTTCTGGGGCACGAATTCCATCGATCACCAGGCGCGCATCTGCCACTCGACCACGGTTGCGGGCGTTGCCAACACCTGGGGTTATGGCGCGCAGACGAACAGCTACAACGACATCCGCAATTCCAAGACCATCATCTTCATGGGCTCGAATGCGGCCGAAGCTCATCCCGTGTCGCTGCAGCATGTGCTCAGCGGCAAGGAGATGAACCGCGCCAACATGATCGTGCTCGATCCGCGCTTCACCCGCACGGCCGCCCATGCGACCGAATTTGTGCGCATCCGTTCGGGTACGGACATTGCCGTGATCTGGGGCATGATGTGGCACATCTTCCAGAACGGTTGGGAAGACAAGGCCTTCATCCAGAGCCGCGTCGTCGGCATGGATCTCGTGCGCGCCGAAGTCGCCAAATGGAATCCTGAAGAAGTCGAGCGCGTCACCGGCGTGCCGGGCGCACAGCTGCGCAAGGTCGCCGAGACCTTCGCCAAGGAGCGCCCCTCGACCTTCATCTGGTGCATGGGCGGCACGCAGCACACGGTCGGCACGGCAAACGTGCGTGCTTATTGCAACCTGCTGCTGGCCACCGGCAATGTCGGCGTCTATGGCGGCGGCGCGAACATCTTCCGCGGTCACTGCAACGTGCAGGGCGCGACCGACATGGGCCTCGATATCACGTCGCTGCCGCTCTATTACGGCCTCGTCGAAGGTGCGTGGAAACATTGGGCGCGTGTCTGGGAAGTCGACTACGACTATCTTCAGGCCCGCTTCGATGACGTGCCTGCAAAGGCCGGACGCCCTGCGCGCACGCGCAAGGAAAACATGGAACTGCCGGGCATTCCCTCAACCCGCTGGTTCGACGCGACATCCTTCAATCCCGACGATGTCGATCAGCGCGACGCGCTGAAGGCGATGGTCATCTTCGGCCATGGCGGCAATACCGTGCCGCGCATGCCCGACATGATCAAGGCGCTCGAAAAGCTGGAACTGCTGGTCGTTGCCGATCCGCACCCGACGACATTTGCAGCCATCTCGGGCCGCAAGAACGGCACCTATCTGCTGCCGATCTGCACGCAGTTCGAGACGGAGGGTTCGCGCACGGCCTCCAACCGTTCGCTGCAATGGGGCGAGAAGGTCGTCAATCCGATCTTCGAGTCGAAGGATGATTATGAAGTCATCTACCGCCTCGCCACCAAGCTCGGCTTTGCCGACCGGATGTTCAAGAACATCAAGGTCGCCAACAACCGCCCCGTGGCCGAAGACATCCTGCGCGAGATCAATCGCGGCGGCTGGTCGACCGGCTATTCGGGCCAGAGCCCCGAGCGCCTGAAGGCGCATATGATGAACAAGGACAAGTTCGACCTTGTCACACTGCGCGCGCCGGCCAATACGCCGGACGTGGGCGGCGATTATTACGGCCTGCCCTGGCCGTGCTGGGGCACGCCCGAGATCAAGCATCCGGGCACGCATACGCTCTACAACACCAACCTTCATGTGAAGGATGGCGGCGGCACGTTCCGTGCGCGCTTTGGCGTGGTCTATGCGGACAAGCAGGCCGACGGCACGACCAAGGAATATAACATGCTGGCCGAGGGCTCCTATTCGAAGGGCTCGGAGCTGACGGATGGTTATCCCGAGTTCACCTTCGGCATTCTGAAGAAGCTCGGCTGGGACAAGGATCTCACCGAGGCCGAACTCGCCACGATCACCAAGATTGGCGGCGCCAATCCCGACACGGTGGGCTGGGCAATCGATCTCTCCGGCGGCATCATCCGCGTCTGTCTCGACCATGGCGTGCTGCCCTATGGCAATGCCAAGGCGCGCGCGACGGCGTGGAACCTGCCCGATCCGGTGCCCGTCCATCGCGAGCCGATCTATTCGCCCCGTCCCGATCTTGTTGCGAAATATCCCACGCGTCCCGACGCGCGGCAGTTCCGCATGGCCAATGTCGGCTTCTCGGTGCAGAAGGCGGCGGTCGACAAGGGTGTTGCGAAGGACTTCCCGATCATCCTCACCTCCGGCCGCCTGGTCGAATATGAGGGCGGTGGCGAAGAGACGCGCTCGAACAGGTGGCTTGCCGAATTGCAGCAGGACATGTTCGTCGAAGTGAACACGGCGGATGCGGCTGCACGCGGCATTGTCGATGGCAGCTGGGTCTGGGTGCATGGCCCTGAAAATGCCGCCAAGGCGCGCGTAAAGGCGCTGGTGACCGATCGCGTCGGCAAGGGCGTGGCCTTCATGCCGTTCCATTTCGCGGGCTGGTATCAGGGCGTCGATCAGCGCGGCAATTATCCGAAGGGCACGGATCCGATCGTGCTCGGTGAAAGCGTCAACACAATCACGACCTACGGCTATGACCCGGTGACGGGCATGCACGAGGGCAAGGTTACCCTCTGTCAAATCAGAGCGGCGTGAGGGGAGAAGAGAAATGGCTCGCGTGAAATTTCTCTGCGATGCGGATCGCTGCATCGAATGCAATGCCTGCGTTACGGCGTGCAAGAACGAACATGAAGTGCCGTGGGGCATCAACCGCCGCCGCGTCGTGACGATCAATGACGGCAAGCCGGGAGAGCGTTCCGTCTCGATGGCCTGCATGCATTGCACGGATGCGCCCTGCGCCGCCGTCTGCCCGGTGTCGTGCTTCTACACGACAGCCGATGCCGTCGTGCTTCATTCCAAGGATCTGTGCATCGGCTGCGGCTATTGCTTCTACGCCTGTCCGTTCGGCGCGCCGCAATATCCGAAGGTCGGGAACTTCGGTTCGCGCGGCAAGATGGACAAATGCACCTATTGCGCCGGCGGCCCGGAAGACGATTTCTCGACCGCCGAATTCGAAAAATACGGCCGCAACCGCCTCGCCGAGGGCAAGCTGCCGCTCTGCGCGGAAATGTGCTCCACCAAATCGCTGCTTGCAGGCGATGGCGACATCATCGCCTCGATCTACAAGGAGCGCGTGATGAAGCGCGGTTATGGCTCTGGCGCCTGGGGTTGGAAGACTGCCTATCGCGAAACGGTCGCGGTTTGAGCGTCGTCCTCACACATTCGAAAGGTCGTGCGATGAACGCATGGGTCAAATCTCTCCTGGCAGCGCTCGCGATCACTGTCGCCAGCGCGCTCCTGCCTGCGGTTGCGCAGAACAATAATTTCTTTCCGACCAAGGAAGCAGTGCAGGAGGAAAAACTCCTCAATGCACTGAAGCCCGGCGAACGGATTTCGGGTCGCATCTCCATTCCCGATGAAAAGGCCGCCAATCTCATCCAGCCGGAAGGCCGTGAGTGGCGTCTGTTCCATCAGGAAAAGCTGCCCGTGATTGCCGGCGTTGCACTGCTTGGCATGTTGCTCGCGCTGACAATCTTCTATCTGGTGCGCGGGCGCATCCGCATCGATCACGGCTTTTCGGGCAAGACGATCACGCGCTTTGCGAGCCTCGATCGTTTCACCCATTGGCTGACGGCCGGCTGTTTCATGGTGCTGGCCTTGTCGGGGCTCAATGTCTCGATCGGACGCATGGTGATCCTGCCCCTCTTCGGGCCGGAAACGTTCGCCATGCTCACCGGCTACGGCAAGTTGGCGCATAATTATCTCGCCTTCCCCTTCATGGTCGGTGTGGTTCTGATGTTCGTGCTCTGGATCCGCGACAACATCCCCAATGCGCTCGATCTCGAATGGATCAAGCAGGGCGGCGGCTTGTTCTCGAAGGGCAAGCATCCTCCGGCCAAGCGTTTCAACGCGGGCCAGAAGGTTGTGTTCTGGCTGGTCATGGGCGGCGGCGTGGTGATGTCGGCTTCGGGCTGGTTTCTGCTCTTCCCCTATATGGCGGAGAATGGCGTCACCTCGATGCAGTTCTGGACAACGATCCACGCCGTGCTGGCGGTGATCTTCATCGCGGCCATGCTGGCCCATGCCTATATCGGTTCGGTCGGCATGGAAGGCGCGTTCGATGCCATGGGCACGGGCGAGGTCGATCTCAACTGGGCAAAGGAGCATCATTCGCTCTGGGTCGCAGAAGAGCAGGCCAAGGCCCCCAAGGTTGCTCCGGCTGAATAAGCCGCGCGATTAGGGTATAAAATTCGACTGCCCGGCCCGTCGTGCCGGGCAGTTTCGTTTTCAGGGCAGCACCCCCGCTTCTCCCATGGGGGAAGCTGTCACGCGGAGCGTGACTGATGAGGGGCCTTCCAACCCTCTCCCAAAGGGAGAGGGATTTGCGCGAACCGGAGAGCAAGCATCGCCATGAAACTCATTGGGCTCGCAGGCTGGAGCGGTGCAGGCAAGACAACGCTGCTGACGCGCGTCATTCCGCTGCTCATCGCGCGCGGCATGAGGGTCTCGACCATCAAACATGCGCATCACAAATTCGATGTCGACACGCCCGGCAAGGATTCCTTCGCCCATCGCGAGGCGGGCGCGACAGAGGTGCTGGTATCGTCGGGCCGCCGCTTCGCGCTGATGCATGAATTGCGCGAGGAGCCGGAATGGCCGTTGCGCGAGCTGCTGACCAAGATCACGCCGGTCGATCTGCTGATCATCGAGGGTTTCAAGAAAGACCTGCACCCCAAGATCGAGGTGCACCGGCAGGCCAATGGCAAGCCATTCCTGCATCCCGACGACAGCGCCATCTGCGGCCTCGTCACCGACGCGACGGTCGAGACGGCTTTGCCGCACGCCCATATCGATGACATTCCCGCCATCGCCGCTATGATGGAGGCCATGGCCGTACCGCTTGCCGAAATAGGCGCGCGGGATGGCGCGGGAGCCTGACACATGGCGCAATTGTCCGACGATTGCTTTGCCTTTGGCGGCGCGCTGATGCCGGTAGACGAGGCGGTTGCGCTCATCGGTGCGCGCGTGAGCCCCGTGCAGGGCACGCAGACTGTGCGCCTCGAGGAGGCCGATCACCGCGTGCTTGCCCAGCCGCTGTTTGCGCCTGTGCCGCTGCCGCTTTTCGCCAATTCCGCCGTCGATGGCTATGCCATGCGCAGCGCCGATCTGCCCCATGATGCCCCGCGTGCCTTCCCCGTGTCGGCGCGCGTGCAGGCAGGCTCGCCCGCAGCCCCGATTGCGGCTGGCACAAGCGTGCGTATCTTCACCGGCGCGCCCATGCCCGAGGGCGCAGATACTGTCTTCATGCAGGAAGATGCGGAGCTCGATGAAGCCGGCCGCGTGCTCCTGCCCATCGGACTGCGGCCTGGCGCAAACATGCGCCCGGCAGGCGAGGATATTGCGCAAGGTGCGCTGGCCATTCCCGCAGGCGTGCGCCTGCGTCCCCAGCATGTCGGCCTTGCGGCGGCGCTCGGCCTGACCGAGCTTTGCGTGACGCGGCGCATTCGCGTGGCCTTGTTTTCGACCGGCAATGAACTGGTCGGCCCCGGCAGTGCGCGCGCGCCCGCGCAGCTGTTTGATTCCAATCGCTACATGCTGGCAGCCCTGCTGCGCCGCCTCGGCTGCGAGGTCTCCGATCTCGGCATTTTGCGCGATGATCGCGCGGCGCTGGCGCAGGGCCTGCAACAGGCGGCCGCCACCCATGATCTCGTGCTGACGTCGGGCGGGGTCTCGACGGGTGAGGAAGATCACGTGCGCGCCAGCGTCGAGGCCGCGGGCTCGCTCGTGCTCTGGCGCATGGCGATCAAGCCCGGACGGCCCGTCGCCATGGGTGTCATCGCCGGCACGCCTTTCATTGGCCTGCCCGGTAACCCGGTGGCGAGTTTCGTGACCTTTGCCTATGTCGTGCGCCCGGTGGTGCTGGCTCTGGCGGGCGCCCGGCCCGAGCCGCTGGTGGCGCTGCCGGTGCGCGCCGATTTTGCCTACAAGAAAAAGAAAGGCCGGCGCGAATATGTCCGCGCCAGCCTGAAAATCTCGCCCGAAGGCCTGCACATGGCCGACAAATTCCCGCGTGAGGGCGCGGGGCTTCTGTCATCCTTGGCCGACACCGACGGGCTCATCGAGCTTGGCGAGGATGTCGAGCGCGTGGCGCCGGGCGACAGCGTGGGCTTTCTCGCCTACGCCAGCCTGATTTGATGTTTAGTTGACGCCAACGAGATTGGTGCCGGGGTCGCCGACGCGCGCGCCGCTGGTGGCAAAGGCTTGAGCGGCTGTTTTCTGCTGCGTGTTGAGCAGATAGGACGCGCCGACTGCGAGAACGACGGCCACGATCACGGCTGAAATGAATGCCTTCATGTGAGCGCTCTCCTGTAACGCGTCAAACCGGGCAGGCCCTTTGGCTTTGCCGCTGCGAAGCTTCAATTCTATGGCGAGGTGCTGCGCTCAAATCAAGCGATCTCGTCACTTTCGCGATGAAATCGGCGTGTGCGCCCCCATCGCGGTTGACGCGGCAGTCCGCCTTCGCCATCTCTCCCTCATGGCCATGACGACGCTCGACCTCACCGGATTGAAATGCCCGCTGCCCGCGCTGAAAACGCGCAAGGCGCTCAAGAGCCTTGTTGCGGGCGACCAATTGGAAGTCCATTGCACCGACCCGATGGCGGTGATCGACATTCCCAACCTCATTCGCGAGACCGGCGACCGGATCGAAATCCGCGAGCGCGCCGAAACCCGCATCGTTTTTCTCATCGAAAAGCTTGGAGAGGCACGATGACCACGCGCTGGCCGACCGAGTTGCGCCTGTCCAAGGATCGCCGCACCCTCACCATTGCCTTTGACGACGGGGCGCATTTCGATCTGTCTGCCGAGCTGCTGCGCGTCACGAGCCCGTCTGCCGAAGTGCAGGGCCATTCGGCAGCCGAGCGCAAGACGGTTGGCGGCAAGCGCAATGTGACGATTCTCTCGGTCGATGCGGTGGGCAATTACGCCGTGCGGCTTGCCTTTGACGACATGCATTCGACCGGCATTTATTCTTGGACCTTCCTGCACGATCTTGGCGTGAATGCGCACAAGCGCTTTCAGGACTATTGCGACGATCTCGCCGCCAAGGGGCTCGACCGCGACCGCGCGGGCGTGCGCTAGCGGCTTGAGGTTTACCTTCCGCGTTTGAGCGGCTAGCCTATCTCCCGTGAATGAAAAAGGCGCGGATCACGCGTCGGCACGCAGCCCGAAGAGGCGCGGCCATGGGGAGGAAGACAGCGCCATGCAGGCCAAAAATCCGCGTTATCGCCTCGGTGTCGACGTTGGCGGAACGCATACCGATCTCGTTCTGCTCGACACGCGCACCGGCACATTCGCCGTCGAAAAAGTATCCTCCACGCCAAAAAATCCGGCGTTGGGCGTGCTCAACGGTGTTGCGAAATTCATCGAGAAGGGCATTGCGCCCGGCGACATCGAGTTTTTCGCCCATGGCACGACCATTACGACCAATGCGCTGCTGGAAATGCGCGGGGCGAAAGTCGGCCTGCTCATCACCAAGGGCTACCGCGCCGTGCAGGAAGTGCAGGCGCAGGCGCGTGACGGCAATCTCTTCGATTATTTTTATGAAAAGCCCGCGCCCATCGCGCCCCAGAGCCTGACCTGCGAAATCCCCGAGCGCGCGGATTATCAGGGCAATGTGCTGGCGCCGCTCGACCGCGAGGCCGTGCGCGCAGCCGCCCGCAAGCTGCGCGATGCGGGCGTTGAATCCATCGCGGTGTCCTATCTCTTCTCCTTCATGAATCCGCAGCATGAAGAAGACACGCGCGCAATCATTCGCGAAGAAGCGCCTGGCCTCCAGGTGTCTATTTCCAGCGAGGTTCTGCCGCGCATCCGCGAATGGGCGCGCCTCTCGACAACGCTGCTCAACGCCTATCTCGAGCCAGTGCTGGTGCGTTACATCGCCCATCTCTCGAAAGGGCTCGATGATGCAGGCGTGCATACGCAGCAGCGCTTTCTGATGCAGTCGAACGGCGGCGTGATGCCCTTTACAGCCGCCATTGAGGGCGGGCGCACGGTGCATACCTTGCTCTCCGGCCCAGCCGCAGGCGCGCAGGCCAGCGCCTATCTTGCCGCTGCCGATGCAGGGCGCGGCCTTGTGACGCTCGACATGGGTGGAACCAGCGCCGACATTGCCTTCATCGAGGGTGGCGTGCCGCTGGAAGTGACGGAGGGCGTGATTGCGCGCCGCCAGATCGACGTGCCGGCGCTCGACATGACGACGATTTCGGCGGGCGGTGGGTCGATTGCCTCCATCGATGGCGGCGGCTTTCTCACCGTCGGCCCGCAGAGTGCGGGCGCTGATCCCGGCCCCGCCTGCTATGGACGGGGCGGCACGCGCCCGACCGTGACCGACGCCGATATTACCTGTGGCTATCTCAATCCCGATTATTTCCTCGGTGGCGCACAGAAACTCGATGTCGCGGCCGCGCGTGCGGCGCTCGACACGGAGGTCGCCAAGCCGCTCGGCATGAGCGCGTTGCAGGCAGCCGCCGGCATCCGCCGCATCGTCGATATGCGCATGGCCGATGAAGTGCGCGTCTTTGCCGCCAAGCGCGGCGTCGATCTTTCCACCTTCACGCTGCTGCCCTTTGGTGGCGCGGGCGCGGTTCATGCCGCCGCGGTTGCCGAAGAGCTTGGCATGAAGCGCATTCTGGTACCGATGCGGCCGGGCGCATTCTCGGCGCTCGGTCTGCTTTGCACCGATGTCGTGCATGATTACATCCGCTCCGAATTGCGGCCCTTCGCCGATGTCAGCCCCGACCATGCGGAAGAGATTTTCGCACTGCTGGAAACGCGTGCACGTCAGGAGCTTCTGGCGGAGGGAATGAAAATCGAGGATGCGCAATTCTCGCGCGAGCTCGACCTGCGCTACACCGGACAGGGTTATGAATTGCGCACGCCGCTCGATGGCCTGTTTGTGGGCGCGCTCGATGCGCCTGCCATGGAGGCCGCCCGCGCGCGGTTCGATCAGCGCCATGCGCAGATCCACGGCCATGCGGCGAGCGACCGTCCGGTTGAGGTCGTGAGCTATCGTCTGCGCCTGCGCGTGAGCGTTCCCAAATATCAGCCGGTCGAAGAAGGCCCGCCCTTGCATCCGCGCGCTGTGGCAGAGGCGCAAAAGGGC
Organism: Beijerinckiaceae bacterium; assembly: GCA_947370975.1. Classification (GTDB taxonomy): domain Bacteria; phylum Pseudomonadota; class Alphaproteobacteria; order Rhizobiales; family Beijerinckiaceae; genus Terripilifer. The sequence continues at coordinate 190,965 of CANBNG010000003.1, read as the reverse complement.
GCGCGGCAGGTCTATTTCGACGGCGTGACGCCGCTTGACGCCAAGCTCTACGAGCGTGAACGGCTCGATATTGGCGCCATCATCCACGGCCCCTGCATCGTCGAGCAATTCGACGCCACCACAGTGGTCAATCCCGGCTGGAGCGCACGTGTCGATTCCTTCCGCAATCTTGTTCTCGAGCGGGAGGCTTGAACCATGGACGCCATCACGATCCAGATCCTGCGCAACAAGATCGCGAGCCTTGTCGATGAAATGCACTATCATTTCTATCGCTCGGGCTATTCGACGATCATCCGCGAATCGCGCGATTTTTCCTGCGTGATTGTTGACGCGACGGGGCGGCTCATCGTCTCGCCGCCGATGTTCTTTCATGCGCCCGTCTATCGTCATCTTGTCGGGCGCATTCTTGAAATCTATGGCGCGGATGGCATTGTGCCGGGCGATGTGTTCGTCTCGAACCATCCCTATGAGGGCGGATTGCCCCATGTCTCCGACATGGCGTTCGTTGCCCCCGTCTTTGCCAATGGCAAGATCGTCGCCTTCTCGGGCTCGATTGCGCACAAGGCCGATATTGGCGGCACCGTGCCCGGCTCAACCTCGGCCAATGCCACCGAAATGTTCCATGAGGGACTGCTCATTCCCCCCATCCGCATTCGTGCGGGCGGTGTGCCGCTGCCTGATGTGGAGCGCCTGATTCTGGCCAATTCGCGCCAGCCCGTGCTGGTGCGCGGCGATGTCACTGCCCAGATCGCAGTGACGGAAATGGGCGCACAGCGCGTCGGCGAATTATGCGAGCGCTTTGGCGCGGATATCATGTGCGAAGCTTTCGCCGCCATTCTGAAAGGCGCAGCAGATGAGCTGCGCGGCGCGATTGCAAAACTGCCCGAGGGATCGTCCTCTGCCGAAGGCCTGCTCGATTCCGATGGCGTGGTCATGGACAAGCCGATCAAGCTTGCCGTGACGATCAGCGTGCATGAGGGTCTGGCAACATTCGATTTTTCCAACAGCGATCCGCAGGCCAAGGGACCGGTCAATCTGCGGCCCTCCATGGTCGAGGCCTGCGTTTTCTACGCTTTGATCGGTTCGCTGGGGCCCCGTTTTGCCTTCAACGATGGCATGCGCGATGCCGTGCGCATCATCTGCAAGCCCGGCACGATTACCCATGCCAATGCGCCCGCGCCCGTTTCAAATTACCAGATGGTCAATCTGAAACTCGTCGATGTGATCTTGCAGGCCATGGCGCATTTCCATCCGAGCCGCGCGATTGCAGGGGCTGGTTCATCGAGCGCGCTGCTCATCAATTGGAGCAGGGGGCGGCCGGGTGGTTCCAACATGCAATATGAAATCATTGGCTCGGCCTATGGCGGGGGCATGGGCCATGACGGGACATCGGCAACAGCTGCGCATTTGAGCAATCTGCACATCACGCCGATCGAGATCCTCGAATCGGAATATCCCTGCCGCATCACGCGCTTTGACATGGCGCCCGATTCCGGGGGCGCGGGCCGCTGGCGTGGCGGGCTTTCCATGCAGCGCGAATATGAGCTGTTGGAGGATGCCAGCGTCATCCGCCGCTTCGACAAGAGTCGCTTTCCGCCCAATGGCGTCGATGGCGGGCGTGAGGGCGGGCCGGGGCGCTTCGTCATCAATCCCGGCACGGAGTCAGAACAGGTCGTGCGCGCCTCCGCGCGGTTCGAAATGAAGGCCGGCGACCGCTTCCTGCTGCAAAGCGCGGGCGGTGGCGGCTATGGCGATCCCCATGAGCGCGACCCGCAGGCGCTGGCGCGCGATGTCGAGGAGGGGCGCGTCACGCAAGGCGCGGCGCAGGCGATCTACGGACAGAAGATCCAGTAACGACAAAAAGGACAAGAAAAATGGCGGAGAAAATTGGCATTATCGGTGTTGGCCGCATGGGCCAGCCCATGGTGAAACATCTCATCAAGCACGGCTATGACGTCATCGCCCATGACATCAGCGCGGAGAATGTCGCCAAGGTGCGCGAGATGGGCGCAATAATCGCCGCCTCGCCGCACGAGGTCGGCAGCGCCTGCCAATTCGTCATTCTGGGCGTTGGCTATGACGATGAGGTCAATGCGGTGGTGCTGGGCGAGGCTGGCCTGCTGTCGGCGCTCAAGCCCGGCGCGATCATTGCCGTCTGTTCCACAGTGTCGCCCGATACCGTGAAGGCGCTCGATGAGGTCGCGCGCGCCAAGGGAGTGGATATTCTCGATGCGCCGATCTGCCGTGGCCGCTGGTTTGCCGATGAGGGCAAATTGCTGGCGTTGTTTGGCGGCAAGGCCGATGTGGTTGCGCGCGGGCGCATCGTCTTTGGTACCTTTGCCTCGGACATTGCGCATCTTGGCGAGGTTGGGCACGGCCAGGTCGGAAAGGCGATGAACAATCTGCTGCTCTGGATCACGTCCATCGGCCTCATTGAAGCTGGCCGCATTGCCGAATCCACAGGCATCGATCTGCCGACCTTGCGCGATGCGCTGATGATGTCATCGGGCAAGAGTCAGGCGCTGGAAGATTGGGATCAGACCAGCTTCACCTGGGCGTTGAAGGACATGCAGATCGTCTCGAAAATGTGCGACGCAGCTGGCCTTGCCATGCCGATCACGGGCGCTGTGAAAGAACTCGTGAAAGAGGGCCGCCGCATCAAGGCGACCAACCCGCCGCAATGGACGCGGAGCTAAAAACAAGGGCCGGAGGCGCAAAGCCTCCGGCCTTTTTTTCAATGCCCGACGGGCACCATTTCATTGTAGAGCGCGATCACATCCTTGGGCGTTGCAGCCGAGCGCTTGACGAGGTCGAGCACGGCATTGCCGTCGATGGGTGACAATTCAATATTCACCTTCTCGGCGTCGGCCTGGAAATCCTTGTCGCGCGTCATGTCCATGAACGCTTTCTGCAAGGCGGCGGCGCGGTCAGCCGGGACGCCGGGCGGGGCGAGGAAGGGCAGGGCCATGAAGAAGGGCAGTTCTGCAAATTCGATCAGCGCGCGCATCTTGTCATTTGGCGCAAGTTCGCGGCCGGTTGGCACGTCCGGCAGGGCGGCAAGACGCGTCACGCGGCCAAATTGCACGAGCGGACGCACCTTCTTTGTCTGCCAGAGATGGGGCTGTCCGGCGCGCACCGAATTATAGCCGATGACCTGCCCGTCGAGTTCGCGCCGCTCCATCGCAAGAAACATCGGTGCAGCGCCGGGATAGCCCCGCACCACATCGATATTCATGCCCAGCACGGTTTTTGCGACAATGGCGAAGGTGAGGTTTGTCGAGCCCGGCTGATCGCCGCCAAGCTTGGCGACAATGCCGGGCTTGTGCAGATCGGCGGCCGATTTCGCCGGATGATCGTCGTTGACGAGCAGCAGATAACCATCGTCGGCATAAGAGGAGAGACTGCCGAGCCAGGTGAACAATTGCGGATCGAATTTGGCGTTTGGATTGCCCTGTATCTGCAATTGCATCGTGCCGCGCTGGATGATCGACAGCACGGTGCCGTCACGCTCGGACGTGTGGTAAATCTTGTTGGCTGCCACAAGTCCGCCGCCACCAGGCACATTTTGCACAACGATATTCGGATTGCCCGGAATGAAACGGCCAAGATGGCGCGAGGTCAGGCGACCCGAAATATCATTGATGCCACCAGGCGAGGTCGGCACCATCAAGGTGATCGTGCGGCCTTTGTAAAAAGCCTCGACCGAATCCAGCGCAATGGCTGACGTGACAGGCCCGAGACCCGCCACGCCACCCAAAGCGCCCAACCCCAGCAATATGTTACGGCGATCCATGGCGTTCCTCCCTGAAGATATTTATCAAACGCTCATTCTGCGACGAGCTTCTTGAATCGTGCGAGCACATCGGGTGGCGTTCTTGTCGCCTCCTCGATCAGCTTGCGAACCTTTTCGCCATCGATGGCGCTGATATCGATGCCGACTTTCTCTGCATCTGCGAGAAAGGCCTTGTCCTTGGCCATATCCATGAAAGCGCCTTGCAGCGCTTTGGCGCGGTCAGCCGGAATATCGGGCGGGCCGGCAAAGGGCAGTGCCATGAAGAAGGGCAGCTCGGCAAAGGTGAGCAGGGCAAGATCGTCCTTGTCGCTCACAAGTTCGCGCCCCGTGGGCACATCGGGCATATCGGCCATGCGCGTCACGCGGCCAAATTGCACGACAGGGCGCACTTTCTTCGAGGTCCAGAGTTCGCGCTGGCTCGACACAATGGCCGAGAGATCGATTGCCTGTCCCTCGACCTCGTTGCGCTGCATGGCAAGCGTAATGTCATTGGCGCCGGGGAAGCCCCGCACGACCTGTACATTCAACTTCAGCACATCGCGCGCGATAAGCGCGAAGGTCACATTGGCCGAGCCCGTGCGATTGGCGCCAAGCGGCAAGGCCGGGCCGGGCTTTTTCAGATCGGCCGCGCTTTTGGCCGCGGCCGTGGAATTGAGCAGCAGCAGATAGGCGTCATTCTCATAGGAAGAGAGCGAGCCGAGCCAGGTGAATTTCAGCGGATCGAAATTGGCGTTGGGGTCGCCCATGATCTGGAATTGCGGTAAGGCGCGTCCCATGATCGAGAGCGTGAGCCCGTCTTTCTCCACCGCATTTGCAAAACGGTTGGCGAGCGCAAGTCCGCCGGCTGCAGGCTGATTCTGCACCACCATGCCTGGCTTGCCGGGAATATAGGCCGGCATATGGCGCGCCACGAGCCGCGCGGCGAGATCGTTGATGCCACCTGCCGTAAAGGGCACGATCACATTGATCGTCTTGCCCTTGAAAAACGTTTCCGGTGTCGTCTGCGCCTGCGCCGCACTACCTGCAACAAGCAGGCAGGCGGCGATCATCACTCTTACATTCATGCTTTGTATCCTCATGCCGGCAACGGCGGCATTGTTTCAAGCAACATGCCGTAGCCCTTTTTCGGTTCGTTGATATGCAGGCGGCGCTGCACTTCCCACACGCGCGCGGGCACGGGGTGAATGACAGGCACGCCGAGATCCTGTTCGAGCATGTGGATGATGTTGAGCACACGCCAGCCCGAGCCCAGCATATAGATCACATCGCCCCCGCCCGAACGCAGGAAGTTCTTCTTGATATGTCCGTAGACCTGTTCGCCGGAGAGTTCCTGTGCGCGGTCGAAAGGTACATCGATGCCTTCCATGCAGCGCACATTGAAGCCCGCATCCTCGAAATAGCGCGCGAAGGTCGCGTTGATGTCGCCGGGGAAATAGGTCGCGCCGACGATGGTCTTGGCTTTGAGCGCGCGCATGGCCGTGATGTGATTCTGGCCGGATGTGAAGATCGGCACGCCGAACTTTTCTTCCCAGCCCTTCACGATTTCAGCTTCGCGCTTGAGCCCCTGCACCATGAAGGGCGGGGCGCCGGACGGGTGGATGAGATCGCACCCCGCATCGGCGCAGATCTTGATCTGGGCCTCATAGGCGGCGAAGACCTGCTCGAATTCGTCGCGCGTGCCACGGCTGATGTTGAGGAACATCGGAATGACGCCGATTCCTTCGGGCGCGAGACGGATGAATTCCTCGGTGGAGCCGGGGCGCAGGGTGGGATGCACCATGCCAAGTGTGCCGCGCCAGCTTGAAAAGCCCATGTGTCGTCCTCCCGAATTGCCGCTCGCCGGTCTTTGTGCCGGTCGCGGTCTGATGGGGAGAGTGTAAAGGATTGTTCGCAGGATGCAAAAAGGGGCGCGCAATCCTTCTCCCTCCGGGAGAAGGTGCCCGCGGAGCGGGCGGATGAGGGTTACGCTCTCGCGTGTCGAGCGCGTAACCCCTCACCCCGCCGCTGTGCGGCGACCCTCTCCCGATGGGAGAGGGTTTGTGTCCTCACACAGCGACGTTGAACTTGTCCATTTTCGGCGTCACGCCGTTCTTGCGCATTTCTTCGAGCCATTCGCGATGGATGCGGGGATCCTGATCCTCATATTCCATCTGGTCGCCGCCTTCCTTGATCGACAGCGAGACAGCGCCCTTCTCTCCATTGACGCCAAGCAGCGAGCGGCGCTGGCCGAGCATGGTGGGATAGCGCAGGCCACCGACTGCGGTGGCCAGATAGCGCGCAGGCGCCTGGCTGGTGTTGAAGTGCTGATGGAACTGCTGGTCGGCCGGCGGGAACACGGTGCCGTGCTTCCAGTCGATGCGGATGAAGTCCTTCTCATGCGGGTACCAGAGCAGCGAATAGCCGTGGCCGGTGACACACATGACATGGAAACTCGGCCCATGTTTGTGGCCCTTCTTGTAGGTGCCGACCGGCATTTCCGAAATATGCGCATGCATGATGCCGTCAGCCAGCACGAACATGATGTTGGTGCCACCAGCTCCCCGGTCGCCCCAGCTCTTCAGCTCGATGGCCGCGAGATCGGGAACGAAATTTGTTTCCCACATATGATTGCCAGGCCGCACGGTGATGAGGTCGCCCTCGCCCGCGAAATAGCCCTGCTTGCCAGCACGCGCCATGAAGTCGCGATCGGTCGCAAAGACGAAATCCTCGTCGTGGAAGACATTGAGGATCATCGGCAGATTGGTGGTGGACACCAGCAGCGCGCGCTCGCGGCCCGAGCCGTTGAAATGGCGGTGCTTGGCGTTGAGCGGAATCGCGAAGAGGCTCTTCGGGCCCCATTCGAACGACCGCTTGGTGCCATCGGAAAATTCGATCTGCGTCGAGCCCGTGCCTTCGAGCACGTAGATGACATCTTCGTAAAGATGCTTCTGCGGCGAGGTCGACTGGCCCGGGCCAATGTCGAACAGGAACATGTTGGAGAAGTCGCCACGGCCCTTGAGATGGACAGCCGCGCCCTTCACACCATAGCGCGCCCAGGGTTTGGTTTCGACCGAGAACAGGTCGATGCCATAATCCTCGGTGACCGGCAGGCCTTCGCGCGCAATCCAGTCGAGATAGGGGTCAACGCCATAGCGCGGCGCGTCTTGCGTAGTCATGCGAACCTCCCGGATATTTTTGGTGGAAGCGGCCGGCTTTTCGCCGGCCACTGTTTTTTACGAGAAAAGCAGTGATTTGATGACGACCGGCACGACGCCGGGCGGCGAGATCAATTCGCCGACGTCGACATAATCGAGCTCCTGCAATTGCACGCCGTCGATGGACACGAGCGGGCCTTCCAGTCCGATTTCATCCTGCAACAGGCGGCCCATGGTGCGGCCAACGTCGCCGTCGATCATCAGGCAAAGCAGATTGGTGCGCTTGCCATCGGGCGCCACCGCATCGCGGATGGCTGTGGCAGCCGAAGCCAGCCGGCTGTATTCCGGATCGCCATGCCAGGGAAAGGCAACGGCAAGGCGGGCCGAGGGTTCGAGATCGAGCTGGGCGATCTTGTCCAGAATGCGCTTGGTGACAACAGCAGGCGCAATCTCGTCCGAGAGATCCATGCCGACCTGGATGACCGGCACATTATGCACGGGCAGGGCATCGACGGGGGGCAGATAGATCGTCTTGCCGCTCACCTGCACGGTGAATTGCGACGCGCCGATGACGGTCGCGCGGATGCGGTTGCCCGGATCCATGATCGGCAGGCTCGAACGCTCGGCAAGGCCCGTGCGGATCGCGGCCGCGAGCGCCTTGGCAATATCGCCGAATTCGGCTTCTTCCGTGCCGAAAATATATTCCGATACACCGCCAGAGAAGGTGATGATCGTCGGCTTCAATGTGCGGTCGAGCGGCTCGGTAAGCTCGAGCTTGGCGCCCAATTCGTCGCGCTCCACGCCGACAATCTGGTCGACTGCGAGTTCGGCGAGCCGGACAGCGATCTTCTTGCGCGTCATGGCATTGGAGAGCGCGCCGGGCGTGACCGGCAGGCCGAGTTCTTCGGCCACCAGCTCGGCGCTTTCATCCACACGCGTCCAGCCCGTGCGCCCGTCATGGGCAACAAGGCGTCCGCCCACCGCAAAGGCGGCGACGGAGCGGATCTGGCCGCGGTCGATCATGGCAAGCTTGGTCGTGCCCCCGCCGATATCGACATGCAGCACCACGGCATCCTGCGCCTTGGACAGCGCGACCGCGCCCGAACCATGGGCGGCCAGCGTGCATTCGAGCTTGTGGCCGGCGGTCGCGCAGACGAACTTGCCGGCCTCTTCGGCAAACAGCTCGTCGATGGCGCGCGCATTGGAGCGCTTGATCGCCTCGCCCGTCAGGATCACCGCGCCGGTGTCGATATCTTCGCGGCGCACGCGCGCATCGCGGTAACAGGCCTTGATGAATTCTTCGAGCGTGCCCGCGTCTATCGAGCCATTGGGCAGGAACGGCGTGAGCATGATCGGCGAGCGCCAAAGCACTTCGCGATTGGTGACGAGAAAGCGCGCCGAAAGCCCCTGCGACTGGCGCTGCAAGGTCACCTTGGCAAAGAGCAGATGCGAGGTGGAGGAGCCGATGTCGATGCCGATGGTTTTCAGCTCGACCGATTCCTGGGACCAGATCCAGGCCGCCATGGCAGCCTTGTCTTCCTCCGACATTGCATTGTGATCGTGGTCTTCGTCGAGATCGTGCATTTTGACCTTCTTGGCAGGGTCTTTGGCAGATGGGGATCCGTGACCTGCTGCGCGGGATCGCCTCCACCTTTGTAGCGGGGGCGTGCGCGCAAGTCAGCAGGGGCTTCTATTGTGCGGCGGTGGCTGGCTGCTGGCCATGGGCCAGCTCCTCTGGCGTCAGGCCCATGACGCGCCAGTCGGTGGTCTTGGGCACCACGCCCTCGAAGGACATGAGGCGGTTTTGGGGAATGCGCGGCGCGGCCGTGCCGATGGCGGGCGCACCCGCCATGAAGTTTTTGGCCGCTTCCACCATCTGCTTGCGGAATTCGACAATGGCGAGATCGCTGGCGCCGAGCCTGTCGAAGGTGCGGTCGGCGATGGGGCCCATCGTCTCCCACATGACAATGTCCTGATTGGGAATGCCGGGAATGCCGGTGAAATTCCCGAGCTTCATCGCGGTGCGGTCCTGCAGGTAATTATTGGCCCGCGTGCGCACCTTGCGGAAACATGTGTCGACGTCGATGCCGATCTGCGCATGCAGGAACTTGCGCCATTCTTCCGTCGCCGGCGTCGTCGCGCCGCCCCAGGCAATGAAGTGGAAGGCGGTGTGCGTATCGTCGGTCGGCACATGCACGATGGCGACATTATACATGTTGTTGGGCGGGATCAGCGCGGTGAAGGGCGCGATGAACAGCGTCGTGCGGATGTAATCATGCGTCTGCGGATTGTGGATCGGCCGACGGATGGCCGCATAGCGGAAACCGAACGAGGTGCGCTGCACCTGCATGCGCGGCGACTTGTCGGTGGAGGGGCGCAGCCAATTGTGATCGGTCGCGGCCGCGCCCGGCACGCGCGCCGGCACCATGTCGGAAGAATGCAGGCTGGAGGAATGGGCGGAATCAATAGCGCCTTCCAGAATCTGCGCCCAATTGCAGTCGATGTGGATCTTCGCAATCGCAATGCGCGTCTCGGGCGTGGGCTGGAACACGGGCGGTTCCCACTCCGGCATGGTCTGCGCCGGGCCCATATAGATCCAGACAAAACCTGCGCCCTCGCGCACCGGATAGGCCTTGTGCTTTACCTTTTCGGCAAAGCCCGAGCCTGCCGGCTCCGAGGACATTTCAACGACATTGCCCTCAACGTCGATCTTCCAGCCATGGTAGAGGCAGCGCAGGCCGCATTCCTCGTTGCGCCCGAAGACAAGCGAAGCGCGACGGTGCGGGCACATTTCATCGAGCACGCCGACGCGGCCGTCCGTGTCGCGAAACACCACGAGATCTTCGCCAAGCATGCGGATCTTGAGGGGGGCGCCATCGGGCTCGGGCACTTCTTCGGTCAGGCAGGCCGGTAGCCAGTGGCGGCGTATGATCTGGCCCATCGGGGCGTCGCCCTCGACACGGCACAGGAGATCGTTTTCCTCTTTCGTGAGCATGGCGTTCCTCCGAATGGCCCAGCTGGCGGGCTTTCTTAGCTCTCTAAGTTTCGGCGACAATATCCAAGCCTCCGGGCCTTGTCCATGGGCGCAGGGGCCCTTGCAGAAAGATTCTTAGCCCTCTAAGTAAGACCTCGCGATCTTGATCGACCGGGAGAGGATTTATGGCAAGCGAAGCGGACATGCAGCGCCTGCGCATTGCGCAGAAACACCCGGTTGCCGAAGACATCGAATTCTTCGAGCTGCGCCGGGACGACGGCGGCGAGCTGGCGCCCTTCACGGCCGGCGCGCATATCGAGCTGCGCGCGCCCAATGGCGATATGCGCAAATATTCGCTGTGCAACGATCCAGACGAGCGCGACCGCTATTGCATCGCGGTCAAGCGCGAGACAAACGGACGCGGCGGTTCGCTCAACCTGATCGAGGCTATGCGCGAGGGTGATGAAATCCTCGTCAGCGCGCCGCGCAATGATTTCGAGCTTGTCGCTGCGCCGCAATATCTTTTCATCGCCGGGGGCATCGGCATCACGCCCATTCTCTCGATGATCCGGCAGATCCGCAGCTCCGGACAGGGAAAGTTCAAGCTCGTCTATCTCTCGCGTTCACCCGCGACGACGGCCTTTCTCGATGAGCTGAAAGCACCGGAATTTCGCGGCATGGTGACGATCCATCACGATGGTGGTGATCCCGACAAGGCGCTCGACCTGTGGGACGTGCTCGAAAAGCCCGGCATGGCGCATCTTTATTGCTGCGGCCCGCGCGGGCTGATGCAGGCGGTGCGCGACATGAGCGGGCATTGGTCGAGCGCGCGCGTGCATTTTGAAGATTTCACGCCGCCCGGCGCCATGACCAAGGCCGATGATGTGGCCTTTACCATCAAGCTCGCGAAATCTGGCGCAAGCTACGAAGTGCCGGTCGGCAAGACCATTCTCGAGGTGCTGCGCGATAACGGCCATGCCGTGCCGTCTTCTTGTGAAAGCGGCACCTGCGGCTCCTGCCGCACGAAGCTGCTTGCGGGCGATGTCGATCATCGCGATCTGGCGCTGGCTGATTACGAGAAGGTCGATAACATCATGGTCTGCGTGTCGCGCGGCACAAACGGCGAAATCGTCCTCGATCTCTAGCGCTGGAGCACGCCTTGAGCCAGGCCAAGGTAGGATTGGGCATAGCGGGCATCGGCCGCGCCTTTTCCTTCATGATCCCGACCTTTCGCGGCGATCCCCGCATCGAGGTGATGGCAGGCGCAGATCCGCGTCCCGAGGCGCGCGCGCGTTTTGCAAGCGATTTTGGCGCGCGTGCTTATGAGAGCGTGGAGGAACTCTGCGCAAATCCCGCTGTGGATGCGATCTATATTGCCTCCCCGCACCAGTTCCATGCGCCCCAGGTCGAGATTGCAGCTGCTCATGGCAAGCATGTGCTGGTTGAAAAGCCCATGGCGCTCAGCCTCGAAGAGTGTCGGCGCATGATTGCTGCGACACGCAAGGCCGGCACACATCTCATCGTTGGCCACAGCCATTCTTTCGATGCACCGATCATGAAGACACGCGCCCTTGTCGCCAGCGGAGCCTATGGCGATTTGCGCATGATCACGGCGATGAATTTCACCGATTTTCTCTATCGCCCGCGCCGTCCCGAAGAGCTTGATTCCGCGCAAGGGGGCGGGGCTGTCTATAATCAGGCGCCCCATCAGGTCGAAATGCTACGCCTTATCGGCGGTGGCCGCGTGAAAAGCGTGCGCGCCATGACGGGCATGTGGGATGCCGCGCGCCCGACGGAAGGGGCCTATACGGCCTTCCTCACCTTCGAAAACGGCTGCGCCGCCACCATGACCTACAGCGGTTACGGACATTTCGATTCAGACGAATTTTCCAACTGGATCGCTGAAAGCGGATTGCCGAAAGACCCGGCAAAATATGGCGCAAGCCGCGCCGCCATCCTGCAATCGGGCGATTCTGCGCGCGAAACCGCGCTCAAGAATGCGCGTAATTATGGCGGGGCTGATTATGCCGATACCTCGAGCGCGTCTACGCGCCAGCATCAGCAATTTGGCCTCGTGATTGCCAGCTGTGAGAGAGCCGATTTGCGACCCTTCCCCGATGGTGTTCGCATTTATGGCGATCTGGCAGAGACTTTCGATGCGTTGCCGCCGCCCGGCGTTCCGCGCTCCGAGGTGATGGACGAGCTTGTCGGCGCGGTCTGCGACAATGTCGCGCCGCTCCATTCGGGCGAATGGAGCATGGCGACGATGGAGGTCTGTCTCGCACTGCTGGAATCGTCGCGGAAAAATTGCGAAATCATGTTGCAGCATCAGGTCGGCATCGGAGAGGTTCATGGCTGAGCCGTCCCCCAAGCGCCCGGCTGCGGGCCTCGCGCAGGTTATCCTGCACCATTGGCGTGAGGCTGTGCCCGATGATCGCCTGGCGCATCTCATCAAGGATGCGAGCCGTGGCCTTGGCCGTGCGCTGCAGATGCGATTGTCTGAACATTCGGTTTCCTTTGGCCATTGGACCTTTTTGCGCATTCTCTGGAATGGCGATGGCATCACGCAGCGCGCCTTGTCCGAACAGGCCGGCGTGATGGAGCCCACCACTTTTTCGGCGCTCCGTGCGATGGAAAAGCTCGGCTATATCGAGCGCCGCCAGAAGGTGGGCGACCGCAAGCAGGTGTTCATCTTTCTCACCCCGCAGGGCCGCGCGCTGCGCGACAAGCTCGTGCCGCTCGCCGAGGAAGTGAATGCCATTGCGCTGAACGGTCTTGGCGAGCAGGAGATTGCATCGATGCGCAAGGCGCTTCTCGCCATGATCGACAATCTCGCGCGCAATGAAGCGCAGGCGGTCGACGAGCATCGCCGCATGCCCTCGACGCGCGAAATGGCCGATCGGCTGAAGACGTCCCCGAGGCGCGCGCCCCGCGCCCCGTGACCGGCTTGCATCGCGCGCCCTTCAGGGGCAATAAGATTTCCATCTCCCGACATATCCGGAACAGACCATGACCCTCGCTTTCTTCAACCCGATCCTGCTCGAAACCGCCGTGCGGGCCGCGCTCGACGAGGATCTCGGCCGCGCCGGTGATATCACCACCCAGGCGACCATTCCGGCCCATATGCAGGCGAGCGCCGTGATGGCCGCGCGCAAGGGCGGCGTCATTTCCGGCTTGCCGCTGGCTGAAGCCGCCTTCCGCATCATCGATCCCTCGCTGCGTTTTGAGGCACTGGTTGAAGACGGTGCGCATGTGCCCGCCAAAACCGCCATTGCGCGCATCCAGGGCGATGCACGCGCCATTCTGACCGCCGAGCGCGTGGCGCTGAACTATGCCTGCCGCATGTCTGGCATTGCGACCATGACGGCTGAATATGTGGCCTTGGTGGCCCATACCAATGCCAAGATCTGCTGCACGCGCAAGACGACGCCGGGCCTGCGCGCATTCGAGAAATATGCCGTGCGCTGCGGCGGGGCGATGAACCATCGCTTCGGCCTCGACGATGCATTTCTCATCAAGGACAATCACATTGCAGTCGCCGGCGGCATCCGCGAGGCGCTCCGCGCAGCCAAGGCGGCGGCTGGCCATCTCGTGAAGGTGGAAATCGAGGTCGATACGCTCGATCAGCTGCGGATGGTTGTCGATGAGGGCGCGGATTTCGTGCTTCTCGACAATATGTCGGTCGAGCAGATGCGCGAGGCGGTGACGATTGCCGCCGGTCGCGTCAAGCTGGAGGCCTCTGGCGGCATCAACAAGTCGACGGTGAAAGAGATTGCCGAAACCGGCGTCGATCTCATTTCCTCGGGCGCGCTCACCCATTCAGCGCCGATTCTCGACCTCGGCCTCGATATCGAAATCGCCTGAACGGCCGCGCCGTCATTGCTTCACGTTACTCGCAATGACGGCGTTTCGTTCGCCGATTACTCCAGGCGCACGTTTTTCGAAAAATCGTAATCGGCATTGAAGGCGCAGTTGAAGCGCCAGCTGATCGGGTCGGGCTTGTAGTCGGCGGCGAGCACTTCGGCGAGGAAGCGTTGCTGCGCGGCCCAGCCTGCCTCTGCCTGCGGCTTGCGATAGCGGCCGGGCATTGTGTCGTTCAGCCAGCCATGGGGCGCGCCCGCATAGACGTTGATGTCATAGCTCTTCTTGTTCTGTTCGAGGCAATCGCGCATGCGGCGCACGTCATCGACCGCGATGATGTGATCGGCTGCGCCAAAGGCGCCAAAGACCGGGCAGGTGACGTCGGCGATGACGTCCTCAAGCGGGCGCGGCTGGCGTTCGTTCACCAGCCATTCGCGCTTCGAGGCTGCGCCATACCAGACGATTGCGGCGGCGATCTTGCGCTGCGCAGCAAAGATCAGCGGGTTGCGTCCGGTCTGGCAATAGCCGGCGACAGCCACACGCTCCATATCGGCATTGGGATCCTGCGCCACTGCTGCCAGCGCGGCATCCAGATAATCCACCGATTCAAGATCGGCGAGATCGTAGCGTGAATCGCCCGCATTCAGTACGGCCTGGTCGGGGTGGCGATAGAAGAAGTTCGGCGCAAGCACGACAAAGCCGTCGCTGGCGCAGCGCTTGGCGAGATCGCGCGTGTGGTCGACGAGGCCGTAGCGCTCATGCATCAGCACGACGACGGGCTTGCGGCCCGCGCCCTCGGGCTTGGCGAGAAAAGCCGGCATGTCGCCGGCGCAGGTGATGGCCTTGGTTTCAATATTGGTCATATGCGCGCTCCTTTAGGCGATCATCAGGGCGACAATGTCATCGACATTCATCACGCGGCCCATGCGCGGGAAGACGCGGTCCATGAAGAATTCATTATTGTTGCCGCGTGCGGAGAAACAGGCGTCGCGGGCAACCACAATGCCGTAATCGAGATCGCGCGCGGCAAAGACCGTGCTTGCAATGCCGACATCGGTCGAGCCGCCGCAGATGACGATGGTGTCAATGCCACGCACGCGAAATTGCAGGTCGAGATCGGTCTGGAAGAAGGAATTCCAGCGGTGCTTGGGAATGAATACATCGCCTGGTGCGGGCGCGAGTTCAGGCGCGACTTCTGCATCTTTCGAATCGGCATAGAAGCGCGGCTTGAGAACGGCGTCGGGCGCATCTGCCGCGCCCAGATCCATGTCGGTGTCGGTCAGGCGCGCAACAGTGTCCGAGCCGTCGGGCGCATGTGCGCCGCTCGGATAAAAGGCGTTCATGCCAACTTTGCGCGCGCCTTGCAGAAGGCGCTGCATGTTGGGCAGAATGTTGCGGTCGTCGAGAAACTTCACTTTGGCCGGATCGCGCGGATGCAGATAGCCATTGAGGGAGTCGAACATGATCAGCGCCGTGCGCTGCGCCGACAAAGTCTTTTCAAGCCGCGATATTCTGGCCATCTGTCACGATCTCCGTTTTTTCTTACCTCTTGGAGCGCGAACG
Source organism: Beijerinckiaceae bacterium (assembly GCA_947370975.1). Taxonomy (GTDB): domain Bacteria; phylum Pseudomonadota; class Alphaproteobacteria; order Rhizobiales; family Beijerinckiaceae; genus Terripilifer. Next base: position 175,640 of record CANBNG010000003.1, on the reverse strand, counting down.
ATAATGTGTCGGCACGCCCCGCACAATGGCCGCCTGCCGATTGACTGTGCTTGTCAGCGCCTGAAGAATAGACGCAAAGAGCGCGCCGCATGCAGCGCGCGGGGCGGGGGAACTTATGACCATATTGGTGACAGGCGCGGGCCTGGTCGGCACATCATTTGCGCGCGAGGCTCTGGCGCGCGGCGAGACAATCGTCTTTTTCGATCCCGAACCGCGCGCCGATTTCATCGATTTCAAGCTCGGGGCCGGGAAGGCTGTGCTGGTGCGCGGCGATGTGCGCGATCTTCCCGCGCTGATTGCCGCAGTCAAGGCGCATGGGGTGGACACAATCGTCCACACGGCGGGGCTGATTGGGGGGCGCGTGCAGCAATCGCTGTCGCTGGCCTTCGACATCAACCTCGGCGGCACGCGCAATGTTGCAGAATGTGTGCGTCTCACCGGCGTGAAGCGCCTCGTGCATATCAGCACATTTGGCGTCTATGACACGCGACGGCCAACGGGCGCGTGCATCGAGGAAGATTTCCCGCGCGGTGCGGGACGCGGCTATGGCAATCTGAAGGTCGCCAAGGAAGTGCTGCTGGAGGCCTATGCCGATCTCCATAAATTCGAGCTCATCATGCTGCGCCCGGCCAATGTCTATGGCTTTGGCCATTTCTGGTCGGGCTCCTCGGGAGGGGCAAAGATGCAGGCGCTGCTGGAAGCGGGCCTGTCGGGTAAAAAGGCGCGCATTCCGGCCGCCGAGACCATGGCGAACGAATATATCTATGCCCGCGACATGGGCCGCGCGATCGATCTGGCCGTCAGCGTCCCGATGCCCGAGCAATCTGTCTTCAATATCGGCAATGGCTATGTGACCCCCTTCGAGGGCGTGGTTGGGGCGGTGCAGGGGCTGTTGCCGGACCTTGCCTACGAGATCGAGCCGGGCGCGCCCCCCAAATCCAAGGCTGCCCCGCTCTCCATTGCAGCGGCGGACCAATATCTGGGCTGGCGACCGGCCTATGACATGGCGGCCGGCTTTGCCGATTATCTTGCCGAGCTGCGTTTGGGCCGGAGCCTGTCACAAAAATAGAGAAAAACGTCCGACTTTCGTCGTGGCGCGTAGCATGGCCGTAGCCGAGCGCGATCCGTATCGATAGGATCGGGGCAACGAATAGACATGGGTGGGACGTCGGGGCTGAGATCGGATCTGCTGAGGCAGGCCGGACGCATGCCTGATCCCATCATCCATTGGAGATCCAAGCGCATGACGGACCACCTTTCCGTGACCGAGGACAAGAAGCCGCCGGGGCTGGTGCGATCGAGCCAAAATCTGGGCGCGGGCCTGTTCTTGATGGCGATCGCGCTTTTCGCTTTCTGGCAAGCGCAGGAATTGCCGCGCGGCACGCTGAACGCCATGGGCGCAGGCATGCTGCCGCAATCGCTGGCGGCTTTCCTCTTCATTGGGGGCCTGGCGCTGGCGCTGAGCGGCCTGCTCGTGAAGGGCGAGGCGATGGAACGCTGGTCGCTGCGTGGTCCGATCTTCATTTTCGGCGGGATCATTCTGTTTTCACTGCTGATCCGCACCTGCGGGCTGGTCATCGCAGGGCCGGTGGCAATGATCTTCGGCTCCATGGCGAGCGATGAATTCAACTGGAAAGAGGCGACGGTGTTCGCCCTGATCCTGACGGGCATCTGCATTCTGCTCTTCAAGGTTCTGCTGCGCCTGCCGATCCCCGTGATCGGCGCGATGCTTGAACCCTTTTTTCCTTTCTGAGCGGAGACCGCAGACATGGAAGCCTTTCTCGGTAATCTCTCGCTCGGCTTCGGCGTTGCCCTGACGCTGAACAATATTTTCCTCTGTTTCATTGGCTGCATGGTCGGCACGCTGATTGGCGTGCTGCCGGGCGTCGGCCCCATCGCCACCATCGCCATGCTGCTGCCCATCACGTTTGGTTTCGATCCGACGGGCGCGCTCATCATGCTGGCCGGCATCTATTACGGCGCGCAATATGGTGGCTCGACGACCGCCATTCTCGTGAACATTCCAGGCGAGGCGACTTCGGTCGTCACCGTGCTCGATGGTCACCAGATGGCCAAGCAGGGCCGCGCCGGCGTTGCGCTGGGCATGGCTGCCATCGGCTCGTTCTTTGCCGGCACGGTAGCAACCCTCCTGATCGCGGCGCTCGGCCAGCCCTTGACGAAACTCGCCCAGCTCTTTGGCCCGGCGGAATATTTCTCCCTGATGATCATGGGCCTTGTCTTCGCTGTCGTGCTCGCGCGCGGCTCGATCCTCAAGGCGATCTGCATGATCCTGATGGGGCTCTTGCTCGCAACCGTCGGCACCGATCTCGAGACCGGTCAGGAGCGCCTGACGCTGGGCATCCAGGATCTGTCGGACGGCGTTGATTTCGCGGTTCTTGCCATGGGCATTTTCGGCTTCGCCGAAATCGTCCGTAACCTCGAAAACCCCGAAACGCGCGATGTCGTGCGCGCGGCCATCGGTCGGCTCTGGCCTGGCAAGGATGATTTCCGCCAATCCTATTTCCCGATCCTGCGCGGCACGATTGTCGGCGCTGTTCTTGGCATCCTGCCCGGCAATGGCGCGGTGCTCGGGCCCTTCGCCTCCTATACGATCGAGAAGAAGATCGCCAAGGATGCACGCCGCTTCGGTCGCGGCGCGATCGAGGGTGTTGCCGGTCCCGAAGCTGCCAATAATGCGGGCGCGCAGACCGCCTTCATTCCGCTGCTGACCTTGGGCATCCCGCCCAATGCCGTGATGGCGTTGATGGTTGGCGCCATGACCATCCACGGCATCATCCCCGGCCCGCAGGTCATGACCAAGAACCCGGAATTGTTCTGGGGCATGATCGCCTCCATGTGGCTCGGCAATCTCATGCTGCTCGTCATCAACCTGCCGCTGATCGGCCTGTGGGTGAAGCTGCTGCAGGTGCCCTACCGCCTGATGTTCCCGGCCATCATGATCTTCTGTTGCATCGGCATCTACTCGATCAACAATTCCACCAGCGATGTGCTGTTCACGGCCTTCTTCGGCCTTGTCGGTTACTCCCTGTTGAAGCTCGGCTTCGAACCCGCGCCCATGTTGCTTGGCTTCGTGCTCGGCAAGCTGATGGAAGAAAAGCTCCGTCAGGCGCTGATTCTGTCGCGTGGATCCTTCGCGACTTTCGTTGAGCGTCCCGTCTCGGGCGTCCTGCTGGGCGTTGCTGTCATCATGCTTCTCATCGCACTGGTGCCGTCTGTCCGGAAAGGCCGCGATGTGGTCTTTACCGAGTAACAATTGCGAGATCGGCCAGCGGTGGAGCTACCGCTGGCCGATTTAATCTCCATATTGAAAGTCAGGGCTGCAAAGGCCCGGCTTTTGGGAGTGAAGTGATGAAGAAGACCATTCTGGCGCTGGCCTCTGTCGCCGCGCTTGCTGGCCCCGTTCAGGCTCAGACCTATCCGGCCCGCCCAGTCACCATGGTTGTGCCTTTCGCCGCGGGTGGCCCGACCGACATTGTGGCGCGCATCGTCGCCGAACATATGTCGAAGACGCTGGGCCAGCAGATCGTGGTCGAGAATGTGGCGGGCGCCGGTGGCACCACGGGCATTACCCGCGCCGCGCAATCCAAGAACGATGGCTACACGATCATGATGGGCCATATGGGCACGCATGGCGCTGCGCCCGCGCTCTACGCCAATCTGAAATACGATCCGACGAAGGATTTCGAGCCCGTCGGCATGGCTGCCGGCACGCCGATCCTGATCGTCGCCAAGAAGGCCTTCCCGGCCAATAACCTCAAGGAAATGATCGCCTATCTGAAGGCCAATCCCGACAAGGTGAACCAGGCCCATGCCGGCATCGGCGCGGTCTCGCATATGACCTGCGTTCTCTTCAACAGCCAGGTCGGCATCAAGCCCACAGCCGTGCCCTACAGCGGCACCGGCCCGGCGCTGAACGATCTCGTCTCCGGCCAGGTCGATTACATGTGCGACCAGATCGTCAATCTGGTCACGCAGATCAAGGCAGGCTCGATCCGCGCTTATGCCATCGCCAGCGCCGAGCGCTCGCCCGCGCTCCCCGATGTGCCGACGACGAAGGAAGCCGGCATGCCGGAATATGAAGTTACGGCATGGAACGCCATTTTCGCGCCCAAGGGCACGCCGAAGGAGATTGTGACGGCACTGTCCTCGGCGCTCGACAAGGCGCTCGATGACGCGCCGACCAAGGCCCGCCTGCTTGAACTGGGCGGGGTGCTGCCCTCGGCCAAGGAGCGCGGTGGCGAATGGCTCGGTGCCTTTGTCGTGAAGGAAGTCGCGCGCTGGACCCCGGTGCTGCAGGCCTCGAAATAGTCTCTCGCATCTGTTTAAGGCAGGGCGCCCGGCGATAGCCGCGGCGCCCTTTTTTATGGATCAATTTTCCCAAAAAATGAGAATTTAAAATTGACGCAGGACCGCCTTTTTCCTAAATTTCTGGAAGGGAGGAAGAATAATGACACATACCGCTTTGAATGCCGGCGCTTATCTTCACCACATCGAATTGCAGAGCTCCAATCCCGAGCGCCTTGCCCATTTCTATGGCTCGGCCATGCAGATGGATGTGGCGCATGAGGGCGATCTCTATGTCTGCCGCGGTCCCGGCCGCCGGGTTCTGATTTCCAAGGGCGAAGACAAGAAGCTTGGTCTCGGCGCTTTTGCCTGCCGCGACGCTGAATCGCTTGCCGCGCTACGCGCGCGTGCCGACAAGGAAGGACTCAAGCCCCAGGACGCCGCCTCGATCCTGATGGATCAGGCCTTTGCCGTGCACGATCCCGATGGCAACCGCATTCTCTTTGGCCTTGGCAAGCAGGATCCCGTGACCAGCAAGGGCATCAAGGGCCCGATCCAGCATCTCACGCTGGCCACCCATGATCCTGACGCGATCGAGGCTTTCTATGCCGGCAAGCTCGGCTTTGCCGTGTCTGACCGCGTGCGCAAGCCGACCGGCGAAGTCGCCACCTGCTTCATGCGCTCCAACCATGAGCATCACACGCTGGCCTGTTTCCGCTCGGACCGGAAGGGCGTCGATCATCATTCCTATGAAGCGGGCGAATGGAATGTCATCCGCGACTGGTGCGACCATTACGCGACGCAGGACATCCAGCTCATGTGGGGTCCGGGCCGTCATGGTCCGGGCAACAATCTCTTCATCTTCATCGTCGATCCGGACGGAAACTGGATCGAAGTGTCGGCGGAACTGGAAGTCGTCCACGACCGCCCGGTGAAGGAATGGCCCCATGCGGAGCGCACCTTGAACCTCTGGGGCAAGGGCATTCTGCGCAGCTGAGGCGCGCATGGCCGGTCTTCAGCGATATATGGCCGTCCTGCGCCTCTTCGGAGAGGCGCAGGGCACGTGGACCGTGCTCGACATGGCCGAGGCGCTGGGCGTGCCCCAGAGCACGGTCTATCGCACGGTGCGCGACCTGCTGACGGCTGGTCTTCTGGAAACGTCTGCCGACGCGCTGTATCGGCTTGGGCCTGCCTTCATTGAATTTGATCGCCTGACGCGGCTCACCGATCCGCTGATGCGGGCAGGGGCCGGCGTGCTCGAGCAGGCGGTCGCGCAGGCGCAATTGCCCTGCGTCGGGCTGTTGTCACGGCTTTATGGCGATGAGGTCATGTGTATCGCCGACCGCGCGTCGACCGATGCGCATTTCCGTCCGAGCTATGAGCGCGGACGCCCGATGCCCCTGGCGCAGGGCGCGACCTCGAAAGTCATTCTCGCGCGCCTGCCCGCGCGCCGCCTCGCAAAAATGCTGGGCGCGGCCCATGCCCCTTTGAAGAGTGAGCTCGCGCTCATTCGCCGCCAGGGTTTTTGCGTCGGACGCGGCGAAATCGACCGCGGACTCGCGGGGCTTGCCGCCCCCATTGTGTGCGAAGAGGCGGGCCTTGTGGCGTCTCTCTCGCTGGTGGTCGAAGCCGACCGGCTGGATGCTTTCACGCAATCGCGTCTGGTGTTGATGCTGGTGTCTGCGGCAGCGATGATCGAGAATGCCTTGGGCGAGAACGCACCGCCGGCGTGCGGCCTGCTTCTCCCTGAGGGAGAAGCTGTCAGCGGAGCTGACTGATGAGGGGTGCGTAACCCCTCACCCGGCTCCTTCGGAGCCACCCTCTCCCTTTGGGAGAGAGTTTGTGCACACGATATGCAGCGATCTTTGAGAAGGACGAACGCATGACCACATCTCTCACCTGCGATGTCGCCATTGTCGGCGCTGGACCGACCGGCATGGTGATTGCCCATTTGCTGGGGCAGGCGGGCGTGCGCACCATTCTCATCGAGCGCAATGCGTCCACGGTGACAGCGCCGCGCGCCGTTTCCATCGATGACGAGGCCCTGCGCACCATGCAGGCGATTGCGCTGGCCGATGAGGTGATCGCCGATGTCATGCTCGATTATGGCTCGAATTATTTCACGCGCCACGGCGTCTGCTTTGCCAAAGTCGAGCCGATCACGCGCGAATATGGCTATCCGCGCCGCAATGCTTTCACGCAGCCCAAGCTCGAAGCCAGTCTGCGCGCCGCACTTGTGCGTTATCCCCATGTCACGCAGCTTTTCGAGCATGAATGCGAAAGCGTCGAGGAAGATGAGAGCGGCGTCACGCTGACGCTGCTGCATGCGGGCGCGCAAGTGCAGGTGCGTGCGGCCTATGGCGTTGGCGCGGACGGCGCGCGCAGCATGATGCGCCGCGTGATCGGCGCCAATCTCGTCGGCTCGACCTATAATCAGAAATGGGTGATCGTCGATCTGGCTTCCACCAAGGAGCGCTTTCGCCAGACGCGCGTCATGTGCGATCCCGCGCGTCCCTTCATCACGCTGCCGGGGCCAGGCGGCATTCGCCGCTATGAATTCATGCTCCATGAGGGCGAGGACGAAGAGAAGGCGGCAAGCCCCGAATTCGTGCGCGATCTGCTTGCGGCCGCAGGCCCTGATGCCGATTCTCCCGTCGTGCGCCGGCAAGTCTATGCCTTCCATGCGCGCAAGGCTGACAAGTGGCATTCGGCCCGCCTGTTCCTTGCGGGCGATGCCGCCCATCTCTCGCCCCCTTTCGCGGGGCAGGGCATGAACAGCGGCATTCGCGATGCGCATAATCTGGCGTGGAAACTGGCAGCCGTCATCAAGGGCGTCATCGGCCCGCGGTTGCTCGAGACCTATCAGGCGGAACGGTCCCCCCATGCCTGGGCGCTGATTGAACTGGCCATGAACATGGGCCGCATCATGATGCCGACATCGAACCGGCAGGCGGCGCTGGTGCAGAATGCGTTCCGCCTCGCCAGTCTTGTGCCGCCTGTGCAGGCCTATTTCGCGCAAATGAAATACAAGCCCAAGCCGTTTTATCACGACGGCTTTCTGGCCGGCGACGGCGGGCTTGCGCTCTCTGGCCGCATGTTCCCCCAGCCCTGGCTCGAATTGCGCGACCGCAGCAAGGTGCGGCTCGATGATGTCGCCGGATCAGGTTTTGCACTGATCGCCATTGGCGAGGATGCGCAGGCTTTGGCTGCGGCCACCGATGTCGAAGCCATCGGGCTTGGACCACTCCCGCGCATCGCGATCATGCCGCAAAATATCAATCTCGATTCGGCAACCCATGCTGGCGTGGTCGAGGCCCGGGATGTGGACGGCACGCTTTCATCCATCACGCCGCGCGCGCGCAACATGCTCGTGCTGATGCGGCCCGATCGTTATGTCGCCGTCGCGATGAAGATTGAAAAGGCGCAGACACCGGGCAGCTTTGTGGAAATTGCAAAGCGGCTCGTCGGCATGGCGCAAGGATGATCCTCTCCCGGAGGGAGAGGGTGGCTCCGAAGGAGCCGGGTGAGGGGTTACGCGCTCTCACTTGTGAGAAAGCACCCCCTCATCCGTCGCGCTTCGCGCGCCACCTTCTCCCTCCGGGAGAAGGTTAGATGCGCGCCAGAAACGCCAGCACGCGCGCATTGAATTCATCCGCGCATTCGATATTGCCCATATGTCCGGCCTGCTCGAACATATGCAATTCGCAGGTCGGAATCTGGGGCACGAAGCCGTCGGTATAGCCTGGCGCGCGCAATGTGTCGTGACGGCCGGCCATAACCAGCACCGGCACTTTGATCGCGCCATAATTGATGGAATCGCGTTCGCGCGATCCTCCTGCGCCGTCGCGGAACGGCGCCTTGAAACGCGCGGCGGCAGTAGCTTCCCATGCGCCGGGCAGCGTCGCCAGTTCCTGGCGGCGGTCGAGATAGGCTTCGTCTGCCGCCCATGCCTGATCGACAAACATCACCTTCACGATGGCGCGCATATGCTCGCGCGTGCCGTCATAGGTGTTGAGCGTCGTGCGGGCTTCGTTGTTGGGCGCATCGCCCCCGCCCGAGCAGCAGGTCACGCTCAGCAGCGGCCAGTCGGGGTCTTTGCGCGCGGCAACAGTGAGGCAGAGTCCGCCCGACATGGATGAGCCCATGACATGCACGGGGCCAAGGCACATGACTTCGATGAAGCGGCGAATGTGGGCGATGCGTCGGTCGAACTGTCCATTGAAGTCGAACAGTTTGTCGGTGCGGCCAAAGCCCAGATGGTCCGGGGCGACGACATGATAATGCGCGCCCAGAACGTCGATATTATGTTCCCACGACAATTCGGCAGCGCCGCCAAATTCCGCAGAATGCAGGAGAAGGATCGAGGGGCGCCGCCCGCGAAGGGCGGCGCCTGATTCGAGATAATGCGTCCTCACTCCGTCTACAGAGACGAAATGGGGCGTGCTCATTCCGCAGCGGCTCGCGTCTCGAGCGGCTTGGTGCGCGGCAGATCGCGGATCTGCGGATAGACCTCCTTGGCAAAGAGCGACATGCTCTTGACCGTGCGGGCATGGTCGAGCCAGCCGGCCTGCTGCATCATGAGCAGGTGGTCAAAGCCGCCGACGAGGTCATACAGACGCTTGATCTGCTTGGCGACGCTGTCGGGCGTGCCATAGACCATGACGCCCTCTTCCTTGAGGAATTCCATCGTCTTCGCGCGCATGGCGTCGGTGCGGCCGGTGAAGGTGCCCTTGAGCGCATTCACGTTGAAATCGACCGGCACATAGCCCGGAGGATTGCGATACTGCGGCTCGGATTTGGCGTTGAGATACCAGGTGAGCTCGCGCGCACCCTTCTCGGCTTCCTCTTCCGTCTCCGCCGTATAGACGAGCGGCATATAGGCTGTGCCGCCGCCGCCCGGCAGGCCGGTGTCCTGATAGGCGCTGCGATAGCCTTCAAACATCCACTTCACCTTTTCATGCGGCTGCAGGAAGGTGGCGAAGACGAAGCCGCGCGCGGCGGCCTTCTTGATGTTTTCGAGATCGCTCGAACCCGTCATCCAGATGCCGGGATGGGGCGTCTGATAGGGACGGGGCCAGAGGTTGATCGCGCGGCGCTGCGTGAAGCGGCCTTCGAAGTTGAAGGGCTCATCAACCGCGCCCCAGGCCTTGGTCACGAGATCGATGCCTTCCCACAGCCGTTCGACAGTCGTCGTCGGGTTTGTATTGGCGGCAAAGATTTCATAGGGCACGCCGCGCACGAAGCCGACGTCAAGACGGCCGCGCGAGATGCAGTCGATCATCGCCATTTCTTCGGCGATGCGCAGCGGGTCGCCGCGGTTGGCAATCGGATTGCCGAGAATGCAGATGCGGCCCTTGCTGGTCTGGCGCGCGAGAATCGCGGCCGTGAGCGGGGCTGCAACATCGATGCAGGTCGCGGTCTGGTGATGCTCGTTGCAGAGCATGTTCAGGCCGAGATCGTCAGCGATCATATATTCGTCGAGATAGCGGTTGTAGAGATCCGCGCCGATCTTCGGATCGAAATGCTTGTTGGCCAGCGACACGCGCATGGTCGACAGGCTCTCGATCGGAGGCAGGTTCGGATAGGGCATTTCGGTGAAGTGCCATGCATACATGTTCTAGCCCTCCCTTGAATCAGACAATCAGTTGATGAAGCCGTTGAGCGTTTCCATGAACGCCTCGGGTTTTTCGAGATGCGGGAAATGGCCCGCGCCCGGAACAATCGCGAATGTCGCGCCGGGGATGAGTTTTGCATAAGCCTCGCCATAGGCAGGCGAGACAATGCCGTCCTTTTCGCCCCAGATCACCAGCGTCGGCACGTTCACGCGGTGCAGCCGCTCGCGCAGCTTGGGATTATGCATGTAGGGATCCCAGCAGAACCGCGCGAAGCTCTCGAGGTTGCGCGCAACGACCGTCAGCTGATCATCGTTCATCTTCGAGAAATCGCGCTTGTTCTTCTCCGGGTCCGCCCATTTGGCGGCCGCGACCTTGACGGGATGCTCGGTCCAGATGTCGAGCACATCGCGGTCATAGGGGCCGCCGATCTTCACGCCATAAGGATCGACGAGCACGAGCCTTGAAATCGCGCTCGTGTTTTTCGTCGCCATTTCCGCCGCGACCCAGCCGCCGAAGGAACAGCCGACGACTGTGACATCGCTCAGGCCGAGCGCTGCGATGACATCGAGGATGAGATAGGACACGTCATCCGGGCTGCCGATCCAGTCGGGGCGTTCCGAATGGCCAAAGCCAGGGGCCGAGGGAATGATCACTTCGAATTTGGCCGCCAGCGCATCGACGAAAGCCGCGTCGAGCTCGAGCTGCTCTTCACCCGCCAACAGCAGCAACGGACGACCGGCGCCGCGACGCTCGACTTCGAGCGCAACATTGCCGGCCTTGACCGTGGTGATGTTCCCTCTCCCTGACATTTTGTGCCTTTCTTTGGGGCGCGTTGGCCCGTGTTTTTTTAAGAGCTAGATGGTTGGGATGGGGTGTTGCCCCACAAGCGTGATGCCGTAGCCATCAAGCCCGACAACCGTGCGCTTGGTGTTGGACAGAAGGATGATGTTGCGCGCACCCAGATCGAAGAGGATCTGCGCACCCACGCCATATTGGCGCAGTTCGGCAATCGGAACGCTGGTCGCCTGGCCGTCACGCTCGAGCACCGAGCGGCTGAGATTGTCGAGCGATGCCTCGCGGATGATCACGACAATGCCGCGACCCTTTTCCGCGATGAGACGCATGGAGGCCTCAAGCTCGCCGCCGCGCGCGCGCGCCTCGCCACCGAAGAAGTGGCCGGGCGTCGTGTCGCCGAGCGAATCGGCCAGCAGATTGTGCTGGTGCATGCGCACGAGCACGGGCTCATCGCCCGAAATGTCGCCGCAGACGAGCGCCATATGTTCGGTGTGATCGATGCGGTTGGCGTAGATCTTGACCTTGAAGTCGCCACCGAACCGGCTGGTGATGTTGGTCTCGGCAACCGGCTCGACGAGCTTTTCGTTGCGGCGACGATAAGCGATGAGATCGGCGATGGTCGCGATCTTGAGATCGTGATGCTTGGCGAAGGTAACGAGGTCGGGCATGCGCGCCATGGTGCCGTCATCGTTCATGATCTCGCAGATCACGCCCGAAGGATTCATGCCGGCAAGGCGCGAAATATCGACCGCAGCCTCTGTATGGCCCGCGCGCACAAGCACGCCGCCGTCCTGGGCGACCAGCGGGAAGACATGGCCAGGCGACACGATGTTCTGGCGGCCCATGGCGGGATCGATTGCGACCTCGATGGTACGGGCGCGGTCGGCAGCCGAAATGCCGGTCGTGACGCCCTCGCGGGCCTCGATCGAGACGGTGAAGGCCGTCTGGTGCGGCGACATGTTTTTCGGCGCCATATATTGCAGGCCGAGCTTCTCGACGCGCTGGCGGGTCATGGAGAGGCAGATCAGGCCACGGCCATATTTGGCCATGAAATTGACCGCGTCGGCATCGGCTTTTTCAGCCGGGATGACAAGATCGCCTTCGTTTTCGCGACCCTCGTCATCGACCAGGATGAACATACGGCCCTGACGTGCGTCTTCGATGACGTCTTCGATGGGCGAAAGAAATGCTGAATGTGGTGACATGTCTCGCCGACTTGCCGGCTATCCGGCAGATTGCAGCCCGAGCTGACCACGCCCAAGGCTCTGTTGAACATAAACGTGCCGTCAACGCGGGGGAGGGGTCAAGCGCCGCCGCGACAGAGGAGGGGTGGAGTTTGCTCCAGGCGCAAGCGTTTGACTACACGCGCAAGAAACCGCATCCTTGGAGTAATCTAGGGCAGTGCGGAAGCTTGGCCAATAGGGCAATGCAGGGAGTGGCGATGACAGAGCTGGTGGAAGCTGGCCCGGCCGCGGTTGCTGGCTGGATTCGCAGTTGCGCGACGCTGGCGACGCGCTCGGGCGCGCCCCTTGCCGGCGATCCCGGCGCGACACGGCGGCGCATCCTCGAAATGTCGCGCGGACATTGCACGTTTGACATGGCCGAGCCCTCCCGATTCTACGGATTCCGGGGCGCGGAGGCGCGCGTCGGGCGCATGAGCGTCAAATATTTGAGCTGGGATTGCGGGGGGGCTTGTGAAACCTCGACCTGGCGCAGCCATGACCATCATCTGGCCCTCCATATTCCCCTGCGCGGGGCGTTCGAAGCGCGCCAGGCAGGCGAATGGGTCAATGTACCGCCCGGTTTCGCGCTGGTGGTGAGCGCGGCGGGCGAGACGCGGCGGCGCTGGGAGGGGGCAAGCGACCTCCTCAACATCATGGTCGACCGTGATGCGCTCGACCAAAGCGTGACACGCGAGGCCTTTGCGGGCCCCGACGGCGTGTTGAAATTCCCCGCTTTGACGCTGATCGACCTGACCGAGGCCTCCACGCTCGCCCGCTTCGTGGAAATGATCATCCGGGATCTCGAAGGCGAAAACTCGGCCTTTGCCGATCCGGCTGTCGGCATCGAGGCCGAACGGGTTCTGCTCCAGCTCCTGCTGCGCAGCATGCGCCACGAGGTCGAGCGCCGGCCCATCCACGAGCGCTATCGCATCGTGCCGGCCTATATGCGCCGCGCCGAGCGTTTCATTCGCGAGCATCACGGGGCCGTACTCGACATTGCGGCAATAGCGGAAGGCAGCGGGGTGAGTGCGCGGACCCTGCAATATGGGTTCCGCAAATATCGCGGAGCGAGCCCGATGGCGTTTCTGCGCGATGTGCGGCTTTCGTCGGCCCGTCGTGCGCTGGTTGACGGGCGTGGCGGCTCGATCGGCGAGGTGGCGAGCGCTGCGGGCTATCCCAGCAAGAGCCAGTTCGCGCGCGACTACCGCGCCTCCTTTGGCGAATCCCCTACCGAGACGCGCCGGACATTGCGCGGCTGAGGCGGGCGCACGCTCTTGTCAGCTCGCGCCAAAACCCCGATATCGGGGGCAAGCACCCGGCCTTGCGACCGGCAACAAACGATTCCGGAGGAAATTCATGACGCGTCTTGTCATCCCCGCAGCCGCAGGGCTTGCCCTCGCCCTTGCCGCCAGCCCTCTCGCCGCGCAGACGCCGGCTGAATTCTACAAGGGCAAGACGCTCGACTTCGTGATCGGCTTTTCGGTGGGCGGCGGCTACGACATTTATGCGCGCACGGTCTCCCGCTACATGGGCGAGCACTTGCCGGGCAAGCCGCGCATCGTGCCTAAAAACATGACCGGCGCTGGCAGCCGCGTGGCCGCCAATTACATTTATAATGTGGCCCCCAAGGACGGCTCGGTGCTGGCAACCGTCGATCAGTCCATGCCGCTCGAACAGGCGGTGGGCGACGTGGGCATCACCATCGACACGCGGAAATTCACCTGGATCGGCAACCCCATCGTCGACAACAACACGCTTGTCACCTGGCACACGTCGCCGGTGAAGAATGTGGCGGATGCGCGCCGCCAGGAGATCGCCATCGGGGCGACGGGGTTCAACACCTCCGCCCAATATCCGCAGGTGATGAATTCGCTGGTTGGCACGAAATTCAAGATCATCATGGGCTATCCCGGCGGCAATGAAGTCAACCTTGCCATGGAGAATGGCGAGGTCGCGGGACGCGGCTCGAATTCCTGGGCGTCATGGAAAGCCAGCAAGCCCGATTGGGTGCGCGAGAAGAAGCTGAATATCCTCGTGCAGATCGGGCTGGTGAAATCGGTCGATCTTCCCGATGTGCCGCTTCTTATCGATCTTGCCGCCAATGAAGATGATCGCCTCGCGCTTAAACTCGTCTCCGCGCCGCCCTCTGTTGGCCGCCCCGTGTTCTCGACGCCCAATGTGCCCGAAGATCGCGTGAAAGCCCTGCGCGATGCTTTCGATGCCACGATGAAAGATCCGGCCTTCCTGGAAGAGGCCAAGAAGACCGGCCTCGACATCAACCCTATTTCCGGGGCTGAATTGCAGAAAGTCGTGGCCGACATCATCGACACACCCAAGCCCGTGCGCGACCGGCTGGCAGCGATCCTGTCGCTGATCGACCGCGACAAGAAATAGGCGAGCGAGACCCCTCATCAGTCAGCTCCGCTGACAGCTTCTCCCCAAGGAGAAGCGGGCTGTGCCTGATAGGAAATGAGACGCCAAAGAGGATAGATCACGTGAGCAACATGAAAACCCAACTCGCCTCGGCGCTTCTCGCTGCCGCACTTCTTGCGGCGCCCGCCCATGCGCAGGAGGCCGAGTTCTACAAGGGCAAGAGCATCGATCTCTTCATCGGCTATGCGCCGGGCGGGGGCTATGACACTTATGCGCGCCTTGTCGCGCGGCATATGGGAGACTTCATTCCCGGCAAGCCGAATTTCGTGCCCAAGAATATGGCTGGCGGCGGCGGCCGTGTTGTTGCCGGTTACATTTTCAAGATCGCGCCCAAGGATGGCACGGCCATCGCCACCGCCGACCAGTCGCTCGTGCTGCAGCAGGCTATCGGTGATCCCACCATCCAGTTCGACGTCAATAAATTCGTCTGGATCGGCAATCCGTCTGCCGACAACAACACCGCCGTCACCTGGTACACGACCGGTGTGAAGACGATCGACGAGGCCAAGCAGAAAGAAGTGATTGTTGGAGCCACAGGCCCCAACACATCCGCGCAATTGCCGCAGGTAATGAATGCGATCCTTGGCACGAAATTCAAGATTGTCAGCGGATATCCGGGCGGCAATGAAATGAATCTCGCCATGGAAGGGGGCGAAATCGGCTCGCGCGGCAGCAATCCCTGGGCGTCATGGAAAGCCACCAAGCCCGATTGGGTGAAGGACAAGAAGATCAATATTCTCGTTCAGATCGGCCTGACCAAGGCCGTTGATCTGCCCGACGTGCCGCTCCTCATCGATCTTGCCACGAACGAAGATGATCGCGCCGTGCTGAAGCTGATCTCGGCCCCGGCCACCATCGGGCGCCCGCTGTTTGGCCCTCCCGGCATGCCGCCCGAGCGCGTCGCAACCTTGCGCAAGGCCTTTGACGAGATGGTCAAGAGCAAGACCTTCCTCGACGATGCCGCGCGCGAGCGCCTCGACATCAATCCCGTTTCTGGCGCGGATCTGGCGAAAATCGTCTCTGAAATCGTCGCGACGCCCAAGGCCATTGCCGACAGACTGTCCCTCATCATCGCCGAACCCAAGTGAGCATGCCCTCATGATGAAATTGTTTTATTCACCCGGCTCCTGCGCGCTTGGCATTCACGTCCTGCTCGAGGAATCCGGCGCGTCCTATGAGGTTGCAAAGGTCAATCTCCAGACCCGCGAGCAATATTCGCCCGAGTACATGAAGCTCAATCCGAAGTCGAAAGTGCCTGCGCTGCAGCGTGAAGATGGCAGCGTGCTGACGGAATGGCCGGCCATTGCCGCCTGGATTGCTCTGACCCATCCCCAAAAGGCGCTGCTCTCGACAGAGCCCGAGACGCTCGCCCGCACGCTTGAAGCTGTCGATTATATTGCCGCCTCCCTGCACATGCAGGGCTTCACGCGCATCTGGCGGCCCGAACATTTCACGCCCGATGAAGCAAGCAAGGATGCCGTGCGCGCCAAGGGGCAGGAGATTGTCGACAAGGGCCTCGCCCATTTCGATGGCGCGTTGGATGGTCGCGAATATCTCGGCGGCGCGCAGATGAGCATTGCCGATGCGGCTTTGTTCTATCTCGAATTCTGGGTCGCCGACCGCCTGAAGCAGACGCTTCCTGCCCATGTGGCCGCCCATTACGCCCGCATGCGCGCCCGCCCGGCGGTCGCCAAAGTCCTGGCGGAGGAAGGTCTGGTCTGAGCGCGGGGGCTTTGCCCTCGTCCGGTCCGGACACGACTAAAGTTGACTCTCGTCTCGGGGGCAGCGAAAAAGATTCTGAAATGGCGTGAACCCTCCCCCGCAGGGAGAAGAGGGCAGCGCCCACTCAAATAGTGTCGATAACGGCACGACCAGGGAGAGCACGGCATGCATGCGGATCGTCCAGAAGGAAAAGTCGATGACAAGGTCGGCTTCGGCAGTGACATTGCCGCGCAGATGCTGCGCCGTTTCGGTTTCCCTTATGTGAGCCTCAATCCGGGTGCGAGCTATCGCGGCCTGCATGATTCCATCGTCAACCACATCGGCAACGTCGATCCCTCCATGCTGCTGTGCCTGCATGAAGATCATGCAGTGGGCATCGCCCATGGCTATGCCAAGGCGACCGGCGAGCCGATGGCTTGCGTGCTCCATTCCAACGTCGGCCTGATGCATGGCACGATGGCGCTCTACAACGCCTGGTGCGACCGCGCGCCGATGTTCGTGCTGGGTGCAACGGGCCCGGTGGATGCCGCCCAGCGTCGTCCCTGGATCGACTGGATCCACACCTCTGCCGATCAGGGCGGCCTGATCCGCGACTTCATCAAATGGGACAACCAGCCGTCGTCCCCCGACGCGCTGGTGGAAGCCATGGCGCGCGCCAACATGATCACGCGCAGCGAGCCCAAGGCTCCTGTCTACATCTGCCTCGATGCCGGCCTGCAGGAATCCGCGCTCGAGAAAGAGCCGACCTGGCCCGATCTCGACCGTCTCAAGCCCCCGGCGCCCCCGCGCGCGGCCAAGGCCGATATCGATGCCGCCGTGGCGCTGCTCAAGGATGCCAAGCGTCCCGTGGTGCTGATGGGCAAGACCGACTGGACCGATGCCGGCTGGGCCGCCCGCATCGCGCTCGTCGAGCGTCTGGGCGCGGTGGTGTTCACCGATCTCAAGAACCGCGCGTCCTTCCCCACCGACCATCCGGCCCATGTGGCCGCGCCCTTCAACCAGGTTGGCCGTGCGCCCAAGCGCATCGTCGAAATTCTGGAGCAGGCTGACGTCATCCTCGCGCTCGAATGGATCGATCTGGCGAGCGCGCTCGGCATCAAGAAGGACGGCGCGCTGTCGGCCAAGGTGATTTCGTCGAGCCTCGACCAGTATTTGCACAATGGCGCGCATGCGAATTACCAGGCGCTGCCCCAGACCGATATTTTCATGGCTGCGGCTGCGGATTCGGTCATCGCCGACCTCAACGCCGAACTTGGCGCAGGCAAGCGCGAGCCCTGGCAGAAGGCGGTCCGCAAGGAGGTCAAGGTCGACCCCTCGCAGGTTACCATGGACCAGCTCGCCACCAGCCTGCGTGCGGCATTTGAAGATCCGGACAAGGTGTCGCTGGCCGCGCTCTGCCGTGGCTGGACGGCCGATCTCTGGCCTTTCCGTCATCCCCGCGCCTATCTCGGCAAGGACGGCGGCGGCGGCATCGGTTCTGGCCCGGCGCTGTCGGTGGGTGCGGCTCTGGCCAACCACACCGAGGGCCTCTACACGGTCTCGATCCTGGGCGACGGCGATTTCACCATGGGCGGCCACGCCATCTGGACGGCGGCGCGCCATCGCATTCCGCTGCTCGTGCTCATCAACAACAACCGCTCGTATTTCAATGACGAGCTGCATCAGGAAACGATCGCGGTGCGCCGTAACCGTCCGGCGGGCAACCGCTGGATCGGTCAGCGCATGTCCGACCCCGATCTCGATTTTGCGAAATTCGTCGAGGCGCAGGGCGCTGTCGGCATCGGCCCGGTGAAGACCCCGGCCGAGCTGGACGCGGCCATCAAGCGCGGCGTCGAAGTGCTGAAGTCGGGCGGTGTCTGCCTGATCGACGTGCATATCGAGCCGGGCGAAGAGCGCGGTGCGGCCTCCACGGGCCTGCGCAAGACCTGATCGTCAAAGGGGCGCTGCAAAGCGCCCCTTTTTCATGGCCCCTGCGCCAAGCAATGATGCGCTTGATTTTCTGCCGCGCCCGTCCTTCAACTAGCCGATAGCCAAGAGGAAGCGCCCCTGTGCAACGTCTCACCATCAGCCTCGACGACAATATCGCCGCCGCCATAGATGCCTTCATGGAACGGCAGGGCTACAGCAACCGCTCCGAGGCGATCCGCGATCTTGTGCGCGACGGGCTCGTGCGCTCGGAAGAGGGCGGGGCGTCGACCCACCGCTGCGTCGCCGCTGTCTCCTATGTCTATGATTACGATGGGCGCGATCTCGCGATGCGGCTCGATCGCGCCCAGCACGAGAACCACGATCTCACCATCTCCTCCATGCGCACGCGCCTCGATCATCGCCATTGCATGGAAGTGACGCTGCTGCGCGGTCATACCGATGCAGTGCGCAAGCTCGCCGCCCAGACCATGGCGGAGCGTGGTGTGCATTTCGGGCAGGTCAATATCGTGCCGATTCGCGACGAGGGCGGCAGCCATCGTCATGATGACGATGGCCATCACCACGATCATTCGACGCCCGCTCTCTGAGCAGATGCGAATATTGCGGTGCGATGCTTTACAGAAGCCCCGCTACCGATGCACAATCCTCCCAACAAGCGGGCGCCAATGACCCGCAATCAAGGGAGGCCAACATGCCGCACGACATTATTTCGCTCGAAAACGTCAAGATCGAGCGCGACGGCGGAACAACATTCATCATCCTCAACCGTCCCGACAAGCGCAACGCAATGTCGCCGCAGCTGCATATGGACATGTGCGATGCGCTCGACTGGGCCGAGATGGATGACGAGACCAAGGTTGTCGTCATCACGGGCGCAGGCGGCAATTTCTGCGCCGGCCAGGATCTGAAACTCTATTTCCGTGGCACGGAAGGCGACCCCAAGGCCCGCGTGCGTGCGCGCCGCGCCGCCCATACGTGGCGCTGGGATCGTCTGTCATCCTTTCCTAAGGCCACCATCGCCATGGTGCATGGCTATTGCTTCGGCGGCGGCTTCACGCCGGTCATCGCCTGCGATTTCGCCATTGCGTCGGACGATGCCACCTTCGGCCTGTCGGAAGTCAACTGGGGCATCATCCCCGGCGGTCTGGTTGCCTGGGCCGTGACGGAAGTCATGGGCTATCGCGACGCGATTTATTATTCGGTCACGGGCGATAAGTTCAGCGGCAAGGAAGCTGCTGGCATGAAGTTCATCAACAAATCCGTGCCCCTCGAAAATCTGCGCGCCGAAGTGCTGGAACTTGCGCGCAAGCTTGAGGCCAAGAGCCCGGCTGCGGTCAAATATACCAAGGAAGCCGTGCGTTCCGTTCGTCGCATGACGAAGGATCAGGCCATGGATTATCTCAACGCCAAGAGCGACGCCCTCAAGCATGTCGATCCGGAAGGCGGCCGCGCCAAGGCGATGAAGATGTTCCTCGACGACAAGGTCTTCAAGCCGGGTCTGGGCGAATTCAAGCGTTGACATAACGAGCGCCGGGCCGGGGGATCAATCCCCCGCGCCCGGCCCTTCATGCTTGTCGTTCACACGTCCAAAGGAGCCTTTCATGGCGCCTCTTTGCTTGGCTCGTCGCACCTTTGTTTTTGCCGCTGCATTCGTATCTCTGGTGACCAGCTCGCTTTGCGTCCATGCCGCCGATCAGGCCATGATCGATGCAGCGCGCAAGGAAGGGCAGCTCACCTGGTATACGACGCAGATCATCGACCAATTCGCGCGCCCCGCAGCGCAGGCGTTTGAAAAGAAATACGGCATCAAGGTTTCATACGTCCGCGCCAATTCGAATGAAGTGGCGTTGCGCGTGCTCAATGAAGGCCGCGCGGGCAAGATGCAGGTCGATGTGATCGACGGCACTGGCGCGACCGCCTCTTTGAAAAAAGAGGGGCTCATTGCCAAATGGATTCCTGAAAATGCCATGCGCTTTCCCGCAGAATATCGCGACAAGGACGGCTATTGGGTCGCGACCAATCTCTATGTCCTGACGCCGGGCTATAATACCGAGCTGATCGCGAAGGGCACGCAGCCCAAGACTTTCGAGGATCTTCTCAACCCGAAATACAAGGGTAAGATCGCCTGGAATTCGACCTCCTCTTCGTCTGCCGGTCCGGGTTTTGTCGCCATTGTGCTTGAGGCTATGGGCGAAGAAAAAGGCATGGCCTATCTGCGCGAACTGGCCAAGCAGAACCCGGCAGGGCTTGCTGTTGCCGCCCGCCAGGTGCTCGATCAGGTGATTGCGGGCGAATATGCAATCGCGCTGAATATTTTTAACAATCATGCAGTCATCAGCGCCGCCAAGGGCGCGCCTGTCGATTGGGTTCCGATGAATCCGGCGCTGGGCGTGCTCTCTGTTGCCTCCGTCACGGAAAAGGCGCCCCATCCCAATGCCGGACGGCTCTTCCTTGAATTCCTGATGTCGGAAGAGGGCCAGAAAATCTATCGCGACGCGGAATATCTGCCCGTCGATCCCAATGTGCCGCCCAACGATCTCGCCCTTCGTCCCGATGGTGTCACCTTCCGCGCGGTCTACAAAACGCCCGAGGAAATTGATCGCGACATGCCGAAATGGACGGCGATCTATCAGAGCATCTTCCGGTGAAAGACAGAAACATGACGTCCGCCCGCGCGTTTCTGGCGCGCTTTGCGCCGCGTGACGAGCGCGCGATCTTTGTCGGCATTGTCGGATTGATCTTCGCGATTCTCGTTTTGCCGCCGCTATTTTTTCTCGTTGAAGGCGCAATCACGATCACCGAGGGCGGCGTCACCTCCTTCACGCTGTCGCGCTTTGTCAGGATTCTGGCCGAGCGCGGCATCTGGATGAGCGCGTTCAATTCCGTGGTGTTTGCGCTGGGCAGTGCAGTGCTGGCGCTGCTGATCGGCGGGCTCAATGCCTGGCTTGTCGAGCGCACCGACACGCCGTTCAAGCCGCTTGCCTATCTCACTACCATCATCTCGCTCGGCACGCCCTATGTGCTCTACACCAGCGCCTGGCTGTTGCTGCTTGCCCGCTCCGGGCCGATCAATTCCTGGTATCGCGAGCTCACCGGCGATACGGGCGTGCTCATCAATGTTTACGGGCTTGGCGGCATGATCCTCATCGAGGGCTTGTTGTGGTCGCCGCTGGTGTTCCTGTTGCTTGGTTCCACCCTGCGCAATTTCAATCCCGAGCTTGAGGAAGCCGCCCGCATGAGCGGGGCGAGCACCTGGGACACGCTGCGCCGCATCACGCTCCGCCTGTCGCTGCCCTCCGTTCTCGCGCTCGCCATGCTGGTGTTCATTCGCACCATCGAGGCGTTTGAAGTGCCAGCGCTCGTTGGCCTGCCCGGCCGCGTGCATGTGCTCACGACCGATATTTACGACATGATGCACCGTTCGATGCCACCTGATATCGGCTCGGCAAGCTCGCTCTCGATGGTGCTGCTCGTGGTTGTCGGGGCGCTGCTGTATTATTACGGCAAGCTCACGCGCAATGCGGAAAAGTTCGCGACGATCACGGGCAAGAATTTTAGGCCCAATCGCATTCCGCTCGGGCCCTTCCGCGCGCTGGGCGGCGCGGTGCTGGTGCTGAATTTCCTGCTTCTGCTGGTCTTGCCGATGCTCATCCTCGTCTGGGCCTCGCTGCTGCCGTTTTACCAGACGGTGCGCTCATCGGCCTTCAAGCTGCTGAGCTTCGATCATTACTTCCGCATCTTTGAATCGTCGCGTTATCTCTCATTGCTCGGCAACACGCTCGTCATCGCGGTCGTCACCGCGACGCTCGTCATGCTGCTGACCGCAATTGCCGCATGGCTCTCGGTGCGCAAATTGCCGGGCGCGCAGCTGCTCGATCAGCTTGGCACTGTGCCGCTGGTCTTTCCGGGTATCGTGCTTGGTGTGGGCGTGATGCAATTGTTCCTGTATCTGCCGATTGGCGTCTACGGCACGATCTGGATCATCGTCTGGGCTTTCCTCATCAACTACCTGCCCTACGGCACGCGCTATGCCTATGCGGGCATGTTGCAGGTGCATCGCGAGCTGGAAGAGGCGGCGGCCGTGTGTGGCGCATCTCCCTTCACGGGCTTTCGCCGCATCATCATGCCGCTGCTCGCACCGTCTCTTGTCGCGGGCTGGCTCTTCATTTTCCTGCTGGCAACGCGCGTGCTCTCGCTTCCCGTCCTGCTGTCTGGTCCCTCCTCGCAAACCATGGCGGTGGCGATGTTCGATCTGTGGAGCAACGGGCAGGGGCCGGAACTTGCAGCTCTCGGGCTGCTCTGGAGCCTGGCCATGACAAGCGTGGCGCTGATTTTCTATTTCTTCGCGCGGCGCTCGGGCGTCGGCATGTATGGGCAAGGCTGAGGTTTCGTGATGTCACAGGAAAAGACGCAGGCACAGCTGCGCAGCGCGATCGCAAAGGTCGAGGCCCTGCTCAATCCGCGCAATGTCGTGATTGTCGGCGCCACAGACAAACCGGGCAATTGGCCCCAGCGCGTCTGGCGCAATCTCAAGCGCTATGAATATGCAGGCGCGGTCTATCCGCTCAATCCCGCGCGCGACACGGTCTGGGACACCCGCTGCTATCGCGCTTTCGCCGATCTGCCGGAAAAGCCCGATCATCTCGTTGTGCTTGCTCCTGCAAAATTTGTCTGCGCCACCTTGCGTGAGGCGGCAGCGGCAGGTGCGCGCAGCGCCACCATCATGACCTCGGGATTTGATGAATCGCCCGATGCCGAGGGCCAGAAATTTGGCGCTGATCTGCGCCAGGTGATTGCAGATACCGGCCTTGCCATTTCAGGCCCCAATTGCCTTGGCAATTTCAATGCAGCCGCGCGCTTCTTCTCGATGCCCGACGATCGCGCGCAGAAATTGTCGCGCGGTCCCGTGGCAGTGCTTGGCCAATCGGGCGGCATTGTCATGGCAATCAAGCGCACCCTGGAAGAGCGCGGCATCGATACCGATGCCTGCATCACCAGCGGCAATGAGACTGGCCTGACAACAGCCGATTATATTGCATATTTTGCAACCCAGCCGCAGATCCGCGTGATCGCCTGCTATCTCGAATCCGTGCATGACGGCGCGGCCTTTCTGGAAGCCTTGCGCATGGCGCGCGCAGCCGGAAAACAGGTCGCGATCATGAAGCTCGGCGCATCCGACGCCGGGCGCGCGGCGGCTGCCGCCCATACGGGCGCGCTCGCAGGCTCGATGGAA
Source organism: Beijerinckiaceae bacterium (assembly GCA_947370975.1). GTDB lineage: Bacteria > Pseudomonadota > Alphaproteobacteria > Rhizobiales > Beijerinckiaceae > Terripilifer. The sequence continues at coordinate 152,385 of CANBNG010000003.1, read as the reverse complement.
GCTTTCGATGCGGTTGCGGGACGCGCGGGCGCTATCCGCGTGCGCAATCTCGATGAAATGACCGAGGCCGTGGAGTTTCTCGTCCATGCGCCGCTGCCGTCCGGCAAGCGTCTTGGCTCCATCACCTTTTCAGGTGGCATGCGCGGCCTGCTGCTCGATGCGGCAGAGGCGAGCGGCATGTCCTATCAGCCGCTCTCGGAGGCCACCCGCGCCAAATTGTCGGAGATCCTGTCTGTGGGCACGATCATCGGCAATCCGCTCGATGCTGGCTTTGCCGCGCTTTCCAGCGCAGACGCCTATCTGCGCTGCGTCGAAATTCTTCTCGCCGACGAGGAGATCGACATTCTTCTCCTGCAGGAAGAATTGCCGCGCGGCCCCGGCACCGAGCGCAAGGAAAACAATCTGCGCGCAGTCAATGAACTCGCGCAAAAGGCCGGCAAGCCCATCGCCTTCGTGAGCATGATTTCCTATGGCATGAATGATTACAGCCGCGCCTTGCGTGCGAGCCTGCCCAATATCGCCTTCCTTCAGGAGGTCGACAAATGCCTGCGCACCATGCGTGTCATCAGCCAGCATGTGGAGCTGGCTGCGGCCTCGCTGCCTGCGCCGCGCACACCCTCGCGCGAGGGCGTGGCGCTGCTCTCAACCTTTGTTGCAGCAGAGGGGCCGGCGACCCTCGATGAAGTGGCTTCCAAAAGCCTGCTTGCCGCCTATGGCCTGCGTGCGCCGCGCGAGATGCTGGCGCAATCGGAAGATGAAGCGGTTGCTGCTGCTCAGCGCATCGGCTTTCCGGTGGTCGCCAAGATCGTCAGCGCCGCCTTGCCGCACAAATCCGATATCGGCTGCGTGAAGGTCGGCCTCAAGGATGAGGCGAGTGTGCGGGACGCATTCCGCGCCATTGTCAGCGCCGCACACGCCCATCCTGCGCGCCCAGCCATCGAGGGCGTGCTGATTGCGCAAATGGTCTCGGGCGGGCTTGAACTCGTGCTTGGGGCCAAGCTCGATCCCGAAATGGGGCCGGTCATTCTGTTTGGCTCGGGCGGTGTCGATCTCGAACTCACGCGCGACGTGGCGCTTGCGGCCTGTCCGCTGGACGAGGCGGGCGCGCTCGATCTGATCGGGCGCACACGCGCGGGCATTATCGCTGGTGGCTATCGCGGCCGCCCGGTGCTCGATCGCAAGGCGCTGGCGCGCGCGCTGGTGGGGCTCTCCGATCTCATGCAGGACGCCGATGGCGCGATTGCCGAGATCGACGTCAACCCCTTCCTGCTGCTGGAAGAGGGTGGCGTGGCGCTCGACGGACTTGTGGTGCTGGCGCGACCCGTCACCCATTGAGGCGCGACCAAAGCGCAGCTTTTTCGCCCGGGCACGCTCGTGTAGAAGAAGGGCAGGCTGCGCCGTTCTCGTCGTGACGTTGCGCGCGGCCCTTCCCGAGAGGTGCCGGCAGTGAAAAGCCATGTGATCGTCCCGTTGATCGTGGCCTGCGCACTGTTCATGCAGAATCTCGATTCGACATCGCTGGCGACATCCCTGCCAGCCATTGCCACTTCGCTCGGCGAACCGCCGCTGCGCCTGCATATGGCGATTACCGCCTATATGCTGGCGCTGGCCTCCTTTCTGCCGATGAGCGGCTGGGTTGCCGATCGCTATGGCGCGCGCAACATTTTCCGTCTCGCCATCGGCGTGTTCACGGTCTCCTCCATCGCCTGCGGCTTTGCGCAGGATTTTCACCAGCTGATTGCCGCGCGCATTTTTCAGGGCGTCGGCGGGGCGATGATGGTGCCGGTCGGCCGCCTGATCCTGGTGCGTTCTGTGCCCAAATCCGAACTCATCGGCGCCATGGCGCTGATGGGCATTCCCTCGCTTGTCGGGCCCATCATCGGGCCGTTGCTGGGTGGCATCATCACGAGTTATTCCAACTGGCGCTGGATCTTCTGGATGAATGTGCCAGTGGGCGTGCTCGGCTTCGTGCTGGCGAGCACGTTCATCGAGAATGTGCGCGAGGACAATGTGAAGCCCTTCGACTGGCCGGGCTTTGCGCTCTCGGCCTATGGGCTGGCCGCGACCGTCTTTGGCATGGATACGGCCTTCACCAAGAACCGCCCTGATGAACTTGGCCTTGGCCTGCTCATGACCGGCGTCATCGCGCTGGCGCTCTACGTGCCCTATTCGCGCCGCGTCTCAAATCCGATCATGGATCTGAGCCTGATGCGCATCCCGACCTTCCGGGCGAGCGTCACGGGTGGTTCGGTGTTTCGGCTTGGCGTGGGTGCCATGCCCTTCCTGCTGCCGCTCCTGATGCAGGAGGGCTTTGGCTATTCACCCATTGAATCGGGCGCGATCACCTTCGTCTCGGCGGCGGGTTCGCTTGGCATGCGCACGGTGGCGCGGCGCATTTTGCGGGCGTTCGGCTTTCGCCGCGTGCTGATCTGGAACGCGCTGGTTGCCAGCGCCTTCATGGCCGCCTGCGCGATCTTTCGCGCCGACACACCGACCGCCCTGATGATGGGAATCATCTTCTTTGGCGGGGTCTTCCGCTCGCTCGAATTCACCAGCCTCAACGCCATTGCCTTTGCCGATGTCGAGCGTGCGCAGATGAGCCATGCAATGAGCTTCTCGCAAATGGCGCAGCGGCTTTCGCTCACCGTCGGGGTCGCGCTGTCGGCCATCGTCCTGCATCAGGCCTCGGGCGATCTCTCGCCTTTGCCCGTCAGCGCCTTCGCGCTGGCCTTTGCCGCCATCGGGCTGATTTCGGCGACATCCTTCATCAGTTTTCTGTGGCTGCCGCCCGATGCAGGCTCCGTTCTGGCGGGCCGCAAAGGGGCAGGCAAAAGTGATTCGTCGCTCTCCCCCAGCAGGAAATGAATGGCCAAGGCCAAGTTTGGCGTGCTCAGGATGGGCAGAAAGAGGCGGCGGTTATGGCTGAGCTTTAGCTAGTGAATGGTCAAGCTTCAGTAAAACTGTGTGAAATTTTGAAAAAAACGTTTCTGTAAACGGCATGATTGCAAAACATAGGCTATGTTCCAGCTTGACGGGGCCGCCGAAAGCATGAGCGCGCCACGGCTCAGTTTGCTCAATTGGAACTTGGGTGCGGAATGAACGGTTTTGATGAACATTTTGAATCGGCCCGTCGCCACTTTGGCGTTGCCCTGATCGACCTCAATTATGCTGCCGCAGATCTTGCGCGCTCCTGCATGGGGCGAGATGTCGATGATGAGACACGCGCCGCCATGGATCTTTTGAACCGTGAAATCACGCGCCTGCGCGAAGTCTCCACATTGATCGAACGCGCTGCGCCCGAGGGCACATTTCTCGCGCAGGCAGCCAGTGTCTGGTCGCCCGAGCCTTTGCGCCGGAGTGCCGAAGGCTAGAGATTGACGAAAGCGACGGATCGGGTGTTCAACAGCGGCGCGCTCGCGCGCCGCCTTGATCCCGATCCGGAGAGACTTCCCATGACGACAGATGTTTCAGCTCTTTTCTCCGGCTTCCGCATGGGAAGCCTCGACCTGCCGAACCGCATCGTCATGGCGCCGCTCACGCGCAACCGGGCAACACCCGTGTCCCATGCGCCGCGCGCCCTCAATGCCCAATATTATCGGCAGCGCGCGGACGCTGGCCTCATCATCACCGAGGCCACGCAGATTTCCCGTCAGGGGCAGGGTTATATCCTCACCCCCGGCATTTTCAGCGACGAACAGGTGGCCGGCTGGCAGCTTGTGACCAAGGCCGTGCATGAGGCCGGCGGACGCATTTTCATTCAGCTCTGGCATGTCGGCCGTGTCTCGCATGTGTCGCTGCAAGAGGGCGGGGCTGCGCCGGTTGCGCCCAGCGCCATTCAGGCCAAGACCAAGACCTTCATCGAGACCGGCTTTGATTCCGTCTCCATGCCGCGCGCGCTGGAAGCATCCGAGATCCCGGGCATTGTGCGCGACTACGCGCGCGCCGCCGCCAATGCCAAACGCGCAGGTTTCGATGGCGTCGAGATTCATGCCGCCAATGGCTATCTGATCGACCAGTTCCTGCGCGATGGCTCCAACCACCGTACCGATGAATATGGCGGGTCGATTGAAAACCGCGTGCGCTTCGCCGAGGAAGTGACGAAGGCCGTTCTGGAAAGCTGGGAGCCCGGTCGCGTGGGCATTCGCGTGTCGCCGGTCAGCCCCTCCAATGACATGCAGGACAGCAACCCGACGGCGCTCTTTGAGTATTTTGCGCAGCGCATGAGCGCGCTGAAACTTGCCTATCTGCATGTCAATGAAATGCCGGCGGCCGATGGTGCGCCGTTTGATTTTGTCAGCCTGCGGCAGGCCTTTTCCGGTGCCTATATCGCCAATGCAGGCTATACGCGCGAAAGCGCGGCGGCGGCGATTGAAGCAGGCCGTGCCGATCTTGTGGCCTTTGGCCGCCTCTATATTTCCAACCCCGATCTCGTCGCGCGCTTTGGGGCGAATGCGCCGCTCAACGAGGCCGATCAGGCGAGCTTCTATGGCGGCGACACGCACGGCTACACCGATTATCCGGCGCTCGTCTGAGCCTCAGACTTTGTAAAAGTCGCGATACCAATCGACAAAGGCGCGCACGCCTGTCTCCACAGGCGTGCTCGGCAAGAAGCCCGTGAGACGTTCCAGCTCGCGCGTGGCCGCCAGTGTCGATTGGGGTTCTCCAGTCGGCATTGGCAGCTCGTTGCGGATCGCTACGCGTCCGGTCGCTGCCTCGATCGCGCCAATATAGGCGTCGAGTTCAACCGGCTTGCCACCGGCAATATTGACCACGCGCCAGGGCGCGGCGGGCGACCCCGCAGGATCTGCAGCAAGACTGTCGGCGCGCGTCGGCGCGATGTCGGCCAGGCGAATGATGCCCTCGACCGCATCCTCCACATAAGTGAAATCGCGCTGCATCTTGCCGGCGTTGTAAATATCGATCGGCTTGCCTTCGAGAATGCTGCGCGTGAATTTGAACAAGGCCATGTCGGGCCGGCCCCACGGCCCATAGACCGTGAAGAAGCGCATGATGGTCGTCGGCTGGTTCCACAGATGGGCATAGGAATGGGCCATCACTTCAGTCGCTTTTTTCGTTGCGGCATAGAAGGAGAGCGGATGATCGGTGCGGTCGCTTTCGGCAAAGGGCATGTCGTTGGCGCCATAGACCGAGCTGGTCGAGGCGAGCATCAAATGGCTGACCGGAGCGGCGCGCAGCGCCTCCAGCAGGTTGAAGGTGCCGACGATATTGGCGCTGACATAGGAGCGCGGCTCTTCCATCGAATAGCGCACGCCCGCCTGGGCTGCCAGATGCACGACGACATCGGCCTGCGTCTCGCCCACGATGCGGGTGAGCGCCTCCATATCCTCCAGCATCACCTCATGCGCGCGGAACAGATTGGTGGTGGAGAGCTGACCGTGGCGCGCGCGTTTGAGCGCGGGATCATAATAATCCGTCATACCGTCGATGCCATCGACCTGATGGCCGTGCGCAAGCAGCTGGCGGCAGAGATGATAGCCGATGAAGCCGGCCGAGCCGGTGACGAGAAACCGCATTTTGCACCTCTTCAAGGCCACCTATGCCCGCACGTCGGCGCGCGGGCAAGGCCTGATGCGCAGGCTCTTATTGCGCGCCCGGCGAGGCGCGATAGGCGTCGATGATCTCCGAGCCAGTCGCCAGCCAGGCCCCGTCGTGGCTGGCGATATGGGCCAGCGCGCGCCCCAGCGCCCGGATGCGATGGGGCGTGCCGGTGAGATAGGGATGAAGCGCGATGCACATCACGCGCGGCATGGTTTCGCCCTCTTCATAAAGCACATCGAATGTCTCGCAGATGCGCGTCTCGAAATCATGCGTGCTGATGGAGGGCATGTTGAACAGCGGCATGTCGTTGAGTTCGAGCGAATAGGGGATGGCGTAGAGTCCGTTGTTCATGCGGTAGGGCAGATCGTCATTCACCCAGTCGGCGACATAATCGACCTTTGCTTCCGCCAGCAGGTCGAGCGTGTTCCAGGTTTCGGTGAGGCCTGGCCCGAGCCAGCCGCGCATTTTCTGGCCATGCTCCTCGATCACCTTGCGCGTCTGCAAGATGGTCGCTTCTTCGGTCGCGCGATCCATGCCCGCAAGAATCGTGGAATTGGTCAGGCCATGGCCCATCAGCTCCCAGTTGAGCGCAGCGCAGGCCTCCATGATGCGCGGATAATGCTGCGCGACTTCCGCATTGAGCGCCACAGTGCCGCGCATGCCCGCCTTTTCGAGACAGTCCATAAGCCGCCAGATGCCGACGCGATTGCCGTAATCGCGACGCGAATAATTACGCACGTCGGGAGTCTTCGCGCCAAGTTCGAGATGAAAATGCTCGATGTTGGGAACAATCCAAACCGCGACGCGGGCCTTGTTCGGCCAGACCGGCGCCATGCGATCGACAATCGGCAGATAGGGAAACAGGGAAGCGGGATCGAAATCTTGCATGGGGCATCCGTCTGGCGCGATTGAAGAAGGCATCACACGATCATGCATGTTCCAGACCGCTCCGCCACCGCCTGCCTCGCGGCGGACACGGCGCAGACGCCGCTTACCAATTTTTGCATCGCACGCATGGCTCAGCTTGCCTCTGATTGGCTAACGAGTTTGTAATGTATCTCCAAGTGAAAAGTATATATCACGAAGGGGTGTAAAAATGGATGTCGGACGCCGTATTCTTGTGACTGGCGGTGCAGGTTTCCTCGGATCACACCTCTGCGAGAGGCTCCTTTCCGAAGGCCATGACGTGCTCTGCGTCGACAATTTCTTCACCAGCTCGCGCCGCAATATCGAGCATCTGCTCGGCAACAAGCGCTTTGAGCTGATGCGTCACGATGTGACGTTCCCGCTCTACGTCGAGGTTGACGAGATTTACAATCTCGCCTGCCCGGCCTCGCCCGTCCATTATCAGTTCGATCCCGTCCAGACGACGAAGACAAGCGTGCTAGGCGCCATCAACATGCTGGGTCTCGCCAAGCGGCTGAAGATCAAGATCCTCCAGACTTCCACCTCGGAAGTCTATGGCGATCCGATGGTCCATCCGCAGACGGAATCCTATTGGGGCAATGTGAATCCCGTGGGTTATCGCTCCTGCTATGATGAGGGAAAGCGCTGCGCGGAAACGCTGTTTTTCGATTATCATCGCCAGCACAAACTCGCCATCAAGGTCGTGCGCATCTTCAATACTTACGGCCCGCGCATGCATCCCAACGATGGCCGCGTCGTCTCCAATTTCATAGTGCAGGCGCTTCAGGGTCACGACATCACTATTTATGGCGATGGCCAGCAGACGCGCTCCTTCTGTTTTGCCGACGATCTGGTCGATGCCATCGTGCGCATGATGGGAACACCGGCCGATGTCACGGGCCCGATCAACATCGGCAATCCTGGTGAATTCACCATTCGGCAACTCGCTGAACTGGTCATCGAGCTCACCGGCTCGCGCTCGCGCATTGTCAGCCGTCCGTTGCCGGCCGATGATCCGAGGCAGCGTCGCCCCGATATTTCCAAGGCCAATGAACTGCTCGGCTGGCAACCGACCACATCGCTGCGCGAGGGGCTTGGCAAGACCATCGGCTATTTCGACCATCTGCTCTCGACATCGGTCGCGGCGGAATAATAAAAAGCAGCCTGTCATTGCGAGGATCGCAATGACAGGCGCATTTATGACAATTAAAACGTCGTCATTGCGAGAAGCGCAGCGACGCGGCAATCCATCTTTTGCCACGCGCGCTCTGGATTGCTTCGCTCCTCGCAATGACGGGCGTTTTCGTGACAACCAAAGCGCCGTCATTGCGAGGAGCGTCAGCGACGTGGCAATCCATCTTTGCTACGCTGGATCGATGACGCGAACGTTTACGTCAAAAAACCCCATTGATCTGGGCATATTGTAAAAGCAGGATGGTCTTGGCGTCCTTGATCTCGCCCGCCGCCAGTTTGGCGATGGCCGTCTTGAACGGCAGCTCGATCACCTCGATATGCTCACCCTCCTCAGCCAGCCCGCCGCCCTGTTCCTTGCGGTCTTCGGGCTCATAGGGGGCGATGAAAAAGGTGATTTTTTCCGTCATGCTGCCGGGGCTCATGTAGCATTCAAAAACCTTGCGTGCCTCTTTCAGCACGAAGCCAGTTTCCTCACGCGTTTCGCGCAGCACCGTCTCATGGGGATCGCCTGTCTCTACCCCGCCCGCGCAGACTTCGAGCAGGTGAGGCTCGCCGCCATTGAGAAATGCGGGCAAGCGGAACTGCTGTGTCAGGATGATCGTGCCGCGCGCGCTGTTGTAGAGAAGAACGGCGGCTGCGTCGCCGCGGTCGAAAATCTCGCGCGATATGTGGCGTGTCTGTCCATCGAGCGGCATTTCATAGGTGACGCGTTTGTAGGTCCAATGGCTCGCATCGATAATGGACTGGCTCAAGATGCGAACCATGCGCGCGCCTTTCTTTTACATATGAGTGGTCAGGAAGTGGTGGCTCTCGCCTTCCAGCACGAGGCAGGTGAGCCGCCCTGTTGCAAACGCGCCGGTGTCGATATTGATCCGGTTGGTCTGCACATCCGCGCTGGCGACCGGCGTGTGACCATGCACGACGATCTTGCCGAAATCCCCGCCATGGTCGAGGAAGTCGTGGCGGATCCAGAGAAGATCGCGCTCGCTCTGCGACTCGAGCGCGACGCCGGGGCGAACACCCGCATGGGTGAAGAAATAATCGTCGACGCTGACTGACAGCTCGAGCCGCTCCAGCAGAAGGCGATGACGCGCGGGAAAGCGCGCCAGGAAGGTCTGGTGGGCTTCCTCATAGCCTCGCCCGAGGGCTGCCTCATTGACGCTGACGCCATAGGAGGCGAGCGTCTCAAGCCCGCCAAAGCGCCGCCAGCTGCCAAGCTCCAGGGGATCGCGCAAGAAGGCCATCAGCATGACCTCGTGATTGCCGCGCAAAAGCAGGAGCGGAGCGCCAAAGGCTGATGCATCGCTCAGGGCTTCAAGGACGCCGGCTGAATCCGGTCCCCGGTCGACATAATCGCCGAGGCATATGATCAGTTTTTCGGGGCATGGGCGGACGCGAAGATCGGCCGCGATGGTGGCGCGCATCTGCGCCAGCAGGTCGGATCGGCCATGAATGTCGCCGATGCAATAGATACGCAGGCCGGGACGCAGGCGGCGCGCGCGCTGTGTCCCCGGGTAGGCTCCTGGCCCCCTTGTCGCCCCGTCGCCCGTCAACATTCCCGCTCCATCATGCCGCATGCAAGAGCACTCTGGGAAAAGAATGCGGCCATCGCGAGACGGGTCAAGCCGGACTTTGGACAATCGAGACTGGTCTCTGGATAACAAAAGAGGGGCAGCCGCGAGGCCGCCCCTCCATTGTCTTTGCCGCAGCGGCTGCGCTTACCGAACGCCCACCTCAGCGGAGGTCAGAATCCAGTTACAGAGCTCCGGCGCAGGACAATGAGACACTGGATCACCTCCTTTTCAGTTGTTGATGACAGCCTCAGTCTGCTGGCGAATCACTGGGGCTCGCAAGCGGTTTTTCGGCGTTTTTTTGCAATGCACGCGGCGGGTGCAAAAGCGACACAGGCGGCTGCGCAGGGGCGCGACGCATGGCACTGGTCAGATGCGTGTTCCCGTGGCAGTTTGCGCATCCGAACGGAGCTTTCGCGAGTTTCGGGAGCGGTGAAGCCATACGGGGAGAGCCCATGTTTACTGTAGAGATCGCCGGCCGTGCGATCGCGGTCACGAATGCCGACGAGGACCAGGCTCGTGATTTGATCGAGAGCGAGGAATTCCTCGAAGACCTCACGATCATTCACAGCGATGGCAAGCCCATCTGGGATGGCAAGGCCAAGCTTGAATTGCGTACCGCGACTCCTGACGAAGAAGAGGAGTTCGAGGACGCCGACGATCTCGATGAGGATGACGAAGCCGAAGACGGCGAACCTTCTGTCGTGTTCCTGATCGATATTGACGACGAAGAAGACGAAGAAGAAGGCGAAGCGGGCGCCTGAGGGCGCACGCCAGCCTTTATCTTATCGAGCTGCGGGCAGCATTCATTTGCTGCGGGCAGCATTCATTTGCTGCAGGCAGCATTCATTTGCTGCGGGCGCCTGTGCGATGCAGGCTCTTGATCCGGAGCGGGGGCTGGCCGGACTTTTCGGCAATCTCGCGATCCTGCTGCTCGATAATGGCGCGGGCGGGCTCGTCACCATCGAGTCCGCCGACCGCCGTGCCCGGCACGCGGCGGTTCGAGCGGCGTGAGCCGTCTTCATAGAGGACGTCGAAAAGCACGAATTCCGCACGTGCTGCCGGTTTCTTGGCCACGTCTTCTCTCCTTCACGAATATGTCTCGCGAGAGAGCTACACCGTCGCAGCCTTCCATGGCAAACGCGGCTGTGGCGTTCTGGAGTCGCAGGAGCCGGTTTTTGACCGGCTCCTGGGCATTTTGCTCAGCGCGGCGGCTGGGCCTGTTGCTGGCCCTGCTGGAGCAGGGGCGTGATCCGGCGCAGCGTCACACGCCGGTTCTGGCGCTCGGGCGCCTGCGTCTGCACCTTCAGGAATTGCTCGCCATAGCCCTGCGTCACCAGATTCTCGGGCGGAATCTGGTAAGAATCGGTCAGGACGGCAGCCACCGCCTCTGCGCGACGGTCAGACAGGGTGAGATTTTCCGTGTCTCCGCCCACCGCATCCGTATGGCCCTCGATCAGGAAGACCTCGTTGGGGTTGCGGCGAATGGCATCGAGCAGGGCGCGTGCGATCTTGTCGAGCCGCGCGGCCTCATTGGGCTCCACGTCCGCACCGCCGAAGGCGAAGTTGATCGTATCGAGATCGACGCGCCGCACCTTCTCGCGCAGGCGCTGGTTGTTGCGGACCTCATCGAGCGAATAGGCGCGCTCCACCCTCTCGACCGGCGGGGCGAGCAATGTCTCCTCGATCACATCATAGGGCGCATCCTCCGCCTCGACGATGTAGCGTTCGCGCGGGATGTCCAGCCGCAACGGCGGCAGGACGACGGGTCCATAGAAGCCGCTGCGCGGACGATCGCGCTCATTGTCGATGAGCACATAATCGCGTCCCTCGCGGGACCGCCGCACGCGGCGCAGCAGGTTGCCGTCGCTGTCGACAAAGGTGACGATGCGGTCGCCATCAGGGCGCAGGATGACAATTTCCCGCTGTCCGCCGGGTCTTTGCTGGACATCGACATTCCGCGCCCCGCGCCGCAACCGCTCAACCTCGTCATGCCGGATGATATCGCGATTGCCCTCGCGGATGATGAGGCGGTTGTCAGGCTGGGGCAGATAAGTGCGCCCGTCGCGTTCGACCGGCTGGCGATCTCCACGTTCGCGCGTGGCATCGACGCCACGCGGCTGGGGCGGGGCAAGCCCAGGTACAGCTGGCGCGAGCGCACCGCCGCCGCCGCGCTGTTCGGGCGTTCCCGCGCGCGGGGGCAATGGCTGGGGCGTCTCTGGACGAGGCGGAGCGGAGTCTGGTCGCTGCGCCGGCTGGGGCGCTGTCGAGGGCGCGGGCGCAACAGGGCGCGGCGTAGGCTGGGTCTCGGGTCGCCCGCTGTCTGGCCGTGGCGCTTCGCGTCGCTCCAACGCCGGCGGGGCCTCGCGCCGTTCCGCAGCAGGCGGCGTCTGCGTGCGGGGGGGCTCACGTGGGGGCTCGGTCGATCTTGGGGCCTCCGCCGGGATCTCGCGCCGCAGGGCCGGGGGCGCAGTTTCGCGAGCCGGGGGCTGGGGCTGAACCTCGCGGGCCGGCGGCGGGGCGACCCGCGGCGCTTCTCTCTGGACCGGCGCGGGTGGGGCCTCCCGCTGCACGGGCGGGGCTTCTCTTGGAGGCGCTGGCGGGGCGACGCGCTGGGCAGGCGGCGCCTCTCGCTGGGCAGGCGGCGCCTCTCGCTGGGCAGGGGGAGCTTCTCGTTGCGCAGGTGGCGCTTCACGCGGGGCAAGCGGGGCCTCCCTTGGGGCGGGCGGTGCAGCGCGCGGGGCGGGCGGGGCTTCTCTTTGAGCAGGTGGCGCCTCGCGCGGGGCGGCAGCAGGCGGCGGCGCTGCCGGGCGACCCTCGGGGCGGCCCTCGCCCTCACGCCCGCGGCGCGGTTCGCCTTCGGGGGCCTGGGCGAGGTGCAGCCTTGCATCGCCCTGCTGGAGCATTTGGGCTCGTGCAGCTGGAAGGGCGGCAAGGCCCAGCATGGGGGTGGCGAGCATTGTGCCGGCAAGAAGCAGGGTGCGGGTCTTCATGGGCGTCCTTCTCAAGGTCAGCGCGCAGGCAAAGCAACGCAGCCTCTAACGAATGCGCCAAAGACAAGGTTCCGCAGGTTCAGGCGGCGATGATCACCGGTTGCTTGCCATACACAAGGCGCAGCACGCTCGAGGGGCCGCAATCGCGCACCGGGGCTCCGCCATAGGTCGCGCCAATGCCGGGGAAGCGGCCGCGCGGGAGCTGGATTTCGATCATTGGCGTCGCCTTGAGACGTGCAACCTCCGCTGCCTTGGCCAGCAGCTGGCGCAGACCCCGCTCGTCGGCCGGCAGGTCTGTCACAGTTACGGAGATCAGCGCTCCCAAACCCGACAGGCTCGCGTGCAGCAGGGACTCGAGATCCGACAGCGTCATGCTTACGCTCCTTGCAGCAACGGTTAGCGAAGTATGAACAAGGAGGCAGAGCAAAAGTTTCCTTCGCGGAAGATCGATATGATTATTCAAGCAGAAACAACGAAATGTATTTCGCGAAGCATATTGATGCAAAAACAGACACATACGTATTTGATTAAGATAATTGCGGGATGATGCAGCCTGTTCGCCGGATGTGCGGGGTTGCTCCTGCTCTCTTCGGCAAGACTGTCTCCAGCGTGCCGGACTGCGTTCAATGTCCTTGATTGTGATTGTCGACGACCGGGTGACCAACCGGAACATCTTCGCGAAGCTTGCCGCTTCGATCGAAGCGGATGTGACCGTGCGCACCTTCGGCGATCCCGAAGAGGCGCTCACCTGGCTTGCGGGCCAGGCGCCCGATCTTGTCATCACCGACTACAAGATGCCGGAGATGGACGGCGCGGAATTCATCCGCCGCTTCCGCCTGCTGCCGTCATCGGTCGATGTGCCGGTGGTCGTGATCACCGTTTACGAGGAGCGCAGCTTTCGCCTGCGCGCGCTGGAATCGGGGGCGACCGATTTTCTGCACAGTCCGGTCGACCATCATGAATTCGTCACCCGCGCCCGCAATCTCCTGAAGCTGCACAAGCATCAATTGTTGCTCGCCAGCCGGGCAACCAGCCTCGCCAAGGAGCTTGAAGACAGCGAACGCTCGCGCGAGCGCGCCTTGCGCGATTCCAGCGAGCGCCTCGCGCAGGTCATCGACACGCTGCCGGTGATGATCAGCGCCGCCGGCTATGACGGGCAGCTTCTGTTCGTCAATGCCTATCAGATCGCCTTTGCCGGGCTTGACCAGAACGCTATCGGCAAGCCCGCAGATGTTCTTTTTGGCGACGATCATGGCGCGCGCAGCCATGCACTCGACCGCATGGTGTTTGAAACCGGCAAGCCGCTGCCAAGCTATGAAGAGGAAATCCAGGGCCGCAATGGCGAGACGCATGTTTTCGTCACCACCAAATCGCCGCTCAAGGATGCCGCCAACGCCGTCATCGGCGTACTCACAAGCTCGCTCGACATTACCGCGCGCAAGCGCACCGAAGGCCATCTGCGCCACCTTGCCCATCACGATCCGCTGACCGATCTGCCCAATCGCACCCTGCTGCGCGAGCGCATGCGTCGCCTCATTGCGCGTGCGCGGCGCGGCGACCAGCCCTTTGCCTTGCACCTGCTCGATCTCGACGGCTTCAAATCGATCAACGATCTGCTGGGACATTCGGCCGGCGACCGTTTCATCAGGGCGGTGGGCGAGCGTCTGCGCGGGGCGATCCGCGCTCAGGATACGCTGGCGCGTCTGGGTGGCGATGAATTTGCGATTTTGCAGGCGCAGGTCACGTCCACAGACGATGCGGCCGATTTCGCCCGCCGCATTCTTGAAACCATCGCCACGACCGAAGGCTTCGAGGGCACGGGCCTGCGCACCACGGCCAGCATCGGCATCGCCATTCATCCAGACGATGGGCTGGATGGCGAAGATCTGTTGAAAAATGCCGATCTCGCCATGTATCGGGCCAAGGCCGAGCAGGGTAATTTCTTCTGCTTCTATGCCGCCGACATGCAGGCGCGTGCACGCAACGATGCGTTGCTCGACGGCGAATTGCGCCGTGGTCTCGAAAATGGAGAATTCCTGCTCCATTACCAGCCGCAGGTCGATCTCGCGAGTGGAGAAATCGTTGGTGCAGAGGCACTTCTGCGCTGGAACCGTCCGGGCGTCGGCATTGTGGGGCCCGGCGTCTTCCTTGCGCGTGCGGAGGAAACCGGCCTTATCGTGCCGCTGAACGAATGGGTCCTGCGCGAGGCGTGCCGCGAGGCCAAGCGCTGGCAGCGCGTGGGCTTGCCGCCCGTGCGTGTTGGCGTCAATCTCTCGCCGGTGCAATTTCACAAGCGCCAGATGCCGCTGCTTGTCGCAAAGGTGCTGGCCGAGACCGGGCTTGAACCCTCGCGGCTCGATCTCGAACTCACCGAGAGCATTGTCGTGGGCGATTTCGAGGCTGTTGCCAACGATCTCCGGCAATTGCTCGATCTTGGCGTGCATGTGTCGATCGATGATTTCGGCACCGGCTATTCCTCGCTGAACTACGTCAAGAAATTCCCGGTCGACCGGTTGAAGATCGACCAGAGTTTCATCCGCAATCTGTCAACCGATCCCAATGATGCAGCCATCGTGCGCGCCATTATCACGCTTGGCCACAGCCTCGATCTTGATGTGGTTGCCGAGGGCGTGGAGACAGCGGAGCAATTGGCGCGCCTGCGCGCAGAGGGCTGTGACGAAGTGCAGGGCTATTATTTCGGTCGCCCGATGTCGGCGGAAGATTTTGTCGCGCTACTGCGGTCCGAGCCGCTGCTTGCCGCCAGCGCGTGAGCCAACCGACATGCCAGGCGCCCCATCCAGAAAAGGCCCGATTGCGCAGATTGCAGACAAGCTTGCTGCGCGGCCTGATTCCGAACATGAGCTGACGCTGAGCCGGCTGGCGCTGAGCCTGCTTGCTTTCATCTGTCTCTTCATCGGCCTGTTGAGCGGCGGCATTGGCCACCAGGTCCTGCTGGAGGAAATAGGCCTCTATTTCCTTCTCTACACCGCAGCCACGGTGCTGCTGTTCATCCACCTTCTGTTCTGGCCCGGCGTCTCGGTGATGCGGCGCATGATCGGCATTCCGCTCGATATTTTCGGCGTTGCCTATCTCATGCATACAGGCGACGAGCTGACGGCATTCACCTATCCGATTTTTCTCTGGGCGATTTTTGGCAATGGCTTTCGCTTCGGCGTCGAATATCTCTTTGTTGCTGCGATCGTGGGATTTATTGGCTTTCTCGGTGTCATTGTCACCACGCCGTTCTGGTATCAGAATCGAGAGTTGAGCGGAGGCCTGCTGGCTGGTCTCATCATTCTGCCAATTTATGTTTCGGTGCTCATTCGCCGCCTTTCGGAGGCCAAGCGTCAGGCGGAGGAGGCGAGCCGCGCAAAAAGCCTGTTCCTTGCCTCCATCAGCCATGAATTGCGCACGCCGCTCAATGCTGTCATCGGCCTTGCCGATGTGCTGGTCGGCACGCCGCTCAAGCGCGAACAGGCAGATATGGCGCGCACCATCGGCAAGTCAGGCCGCTCGCTGCTGTCGCTCATCAACTCGCTGCTCGATGTGTCACGCATGGAGCTGGGGAAAAAGCCGCAGATGGGCGCGTTCGATCTGCATGGTCTCCTGCGCGATATCCGCAGCATGTTGTCCGTGCAGGCGCAGGCCAAGGGCATTGGTCTCGGTTTGCATATCGATCCCGCACTGCCACGCCACGTGGTCGGCAGCACGGCGCATTTTGAAGAGGTGCTGATCAATCTGGCCGGCAATGCGGTGAAATTCACTGCGCAGGGTTACGTGCTGATCGAGGCGCGGCTGCTTTCTGCCGAGGCCAATGGCCCGATCCGGCTGCGCTTTGAGGTCAATGATACCGGCATCGGCATTGCGCCCGAGGCGCAGGCGCGGATCTTCGACAGTTTTACCCAAGCCGACGAAACCATCATCGACCGATTCGGCGGCACGGGGCTCGGTCTGTCCATTGCGCGTCAATTGGTGGAAGCCCATGGCGGGCGCATCGGCGTGGAAAGCGTGCCGGGCGCGGGCTCGACCTTCTGGTTTGAAATCGAAGTCGGGGCAGGGGCGACCGAGGCAGAGCCTGATGCGAGCGCTGTCTTTGCCTTCGTCCTGTCGCGCGATTCCGGTCTTGTGGAGAGCGTGCGTGCCTCCTGTTGCCCGACATCGACAATCGGCGACATGGCCGACCTTGCGGCCTATCTTGCCACCAAATCCCATCGCAACGAGATCCTGCTCATTGACGAGCGCATGATCGAGACTGAGGGGCAGGCGCTTTTTGATCTTCTGGAAAGCCAGAAGGTCTTCAGCATGCGCACCTGTCTTTTGCTGAGCACGCGGCCAGATGACGTTCCTCAGGCCTGGCGTCGCCATGTCCTTGCCACACTGCCACTACCGCTGGCTGGTGAATCGTTGCGCCAGATGGTGAGGCTTGGCGCGAGCGCGCCCAATGCGCGGGCGCTTGTGTCAACGCCGGAAGCAGATCTGCCGCTGCGCGCGCTCGATATTCTGGTCGCGGAAGACAATCGCACGAACCAGATGGTGATTGCGCAGATCCTCACGCGGGGCGGCCATCGCGCGACCATCGTCGAGAACGGCGACCTTGCGGTTAATGCTCTCCTGCAGGGATCTTTCGATCTCGTGCTGATGGATGTCAACATGCCGGTCATGAACGGGCTCGATGCATCCAAATTCTATCAATTCGCCATGCTCGGCCAAAACAGCGTGCCGATCATCGCGCTCACAGCCGATGCGACGCCGGAGACCGCGCTTAAATGTCGAGAGGCTGGTATGATTGAGTGTATTAACAAGCCCATCGAGGCGCTCAAGCTGCTTGCCCTGGTCGACAAACATGCCGCGCCCGCGAGGGCTGCGATGCCAGACATGGGCGCGCCCGCGCCCGAGGCTCTTGCAGAAAGCGACGCTATCTGCACCGATGCAATCGATGCGCGCGCCTTGCGCGATCTCGAAGCTTTGGGCGGCGAGGCCTTTGTGTGTGAAATCGCCACGCAATTTGTGGCCGATGCGGCAGGCGTTTTGCAAAAGCTGGTTGTCGCCGTGGCCGAGCAGGACGTGACCGGCTTTCGCGATCATGCCCATGCCCTGCGCTCCTGCGCGGCCAATGTCGGTGCGCAGGCGGTCTATAAATTATGCCTCGATCTCCGCGCCATCGAGGCACAGGATCTTGTCGTCAGTGGCGTGGCCCATGTGCGCGAGCTAGAAGCGCAATTTGCGCGCGCCCGCACGGCGCTGTTGCCGCATTTGCGCTGATCAGCTGCGTTCGAGCCGCCGCCGCTGCGCCAGCGCGAGACGTTCCATCTTGCGCAGATCGACATCGGAGAGCTGCATTGCCGTATCCACCCAGATGTCGGTGATGTCCTGCAGTTCCTCGAAGGTGAGCGGCGAGACGCGCCGGGCGACCCGCGTCAGCGCCTGTTGCAGGCGATAGCGTGCATCCCCGCCCGAAATCAGCTTGCGAACTTCCGCCTCGCCCTGTCCATCCTCGGCGAGTACATCGACCACGCCAAGCTCATGGAGTTCGCTGGCTGTATAGACCTTGCCGCTCAGGATCATGCGTTCGGCCTTGGCCGCGCCGATCTTGCGGGCGAGGAAACTATAGGCGCCCATGCCGGGGAAGAGGTTGAAGAGCACTTCGGGCAGACCCATGCGCGCGCTTTTTTCCGCCACGAGAATCTGGAACGACATGGCCCCTTCAAAGCCACCGCCCAGAGCATCCCCCTGCACGAGCCCGATTGTGACAACCGGCGTGTCGAAGCCGATGGCCATATGATAACTGACATCGCAACAATCGATCGCATAGGCCCGCAGCCGCGCCTTGTCTCGCGAACGGATAGTGTCGACGAAATAGCCGAGATCGCCGCCGAGATTGAAAATGCCGGGCAGCCGCGATGCGCCGATGAAATAACGCAGGCCATCGCCCGCCACGCGCCCGTTCATGTAGCTCTGCACGGACCCGCGCAGCCCGATCAAGTCCCCGAGTAGCGAGGGTGTGAAGCTCGGTGGGCCCTTGGGGCGCATATGGCACCACAGCGCCTGATGGGTGGGATCGAAAGAAACATCGAGCTCCCGGAAATCTGCCGTCGGAAAGGCGAGGCTGGTGGAAACATCCACGCCCTGGTCCTTGCCCGTTACCAGGAGCGCTTGGCGCTCGCGCAGCAGAGAAAGTGCCGGATTGATAAAAGAAATAGTGCCACTGGAGCCAGATGTGGGTCCAGAGCTGAGAGGTCTATCGAAATATGCCATTACCCTTACTCCCGCCGCCGCGAGTGCGCTCGTGCGCGCAGGGTTAAGGTAAACGGAAATTAACTTTTGTGAACAGTTTGATTACAAAACGTCGTTAAATGGTTAACTCACGTTGCGTTAAATGTTTCACGTCATGCCTTGGTTTGATGCCCGTCGTGCAGGGGTTTTTCTTCCATGCGGATGAGAAAAAACAGCGCGCCGGCAAGCGAAAGGCCTGTCAGCAGGAAGAGCAGGCCAAAGCCACGCGAGAGGCCAGCCATATCGTGACCCGCAGCGCGCATCAGCAATTCATGCGCGCCGCCACGCGCAAGCCCTGAGAGTCCAAGCAGAATCGTGCCAAAGGCGGCGACGGCAAAAGCGCTTCCGAGCTGGCGCAGGAAATTGAGCAGCGCCATGGTCGTGCCCATTTCATGCCGTGGAACGGCGTTTTGCAGCGCGGTCGTCGTGACCGGCAACAGCGAGCCAAGGCCCATAGAGAGTGCTGCGAGCAAGAGTTCGAGCATCGGCAGCGAAAGGGACGGGGCCGCAAGCCAGAGAATGAGCGTCGCGGCGATGGCGATGCACAGGCCGATGATAGGCGCGCGCTTGTAGCTGTCGCTGCGGCCCATGATGCGGCTCGAAACCGCCGCGCCGAGCGTCGTGCCAACGACCAGCGGCACGAGCGCGAGGCCCGCATGATCCGGGCTCATGCCGAGCACGCTCTCGAAATAGATCGGCAGATAGATGATGAGGCCAATCAGCACGCTCATCGCGCAGCACACCGACAGCGTGCCGTTGAAGACGATGGCATTGGAGAGAATGGACACCGGGATCAGCGGCTCGCGCGCCATCCGCAACCGCGCGACAAGTCCTGCAATGAGCAGGACGGAGACGCCTGCAAGCCCGAGGATGACAGGCGAGGTCCAATCGTAGCGCACGCCGCCCCAGTTGAGTGCGAGCATCAGCGTGACCGACATGGCCATCAGCAGTGCTGCGCCGATGAGATCGAGTTCATGCGGGCGCTCGTGGCGCGGCAGACGCCGCAATTTGGAATTGGTCATCAGAAAAGCCGCCAGCCCCAGCGGCAAATTGATCCAGAAGATCATCGACCAATGCAGGTATTCGGCGAAAAATCCGCCCACGATCGGTCCGCCAAGCCCCGCCGCCAGCCATGTTGTCTGGATATAGGCCTGATATTGCGGCCGCTGCTTTGGCGGGATGATGTCGCCCACAATCGTCTGCGTGAGCGCGATCAGTCCGCCCCCGCCCAATCCCTGCAGGCCGCGCGCGAGCACGAGCATGAACATGGTGGGCGCAAGTGCGCAGGCGATCGAGCCCAGAATGAAAATGCCGATTGAAACCAGCAGAATGCTGCGCCGTCCGTGAATATCGCTGAGCTTGCCATAGAGCGGCGTCACGGCTGTCGAGACGAGCAGATAGGCGGTGACAACCCAGGGGAGGGTTTCCGCATCTCCGAATGTGCGTCCGAGCGTCGGCATTGCGGGCGCGACGATTGTCTGGTCGAGCGCGCCCATGAATTGGGCGAGCATCAGTCCGCTCATGATGGAAATGATTTCGCCGCGGCTCAGCGATGTGGAGGCGGCCGTTGCGGTTTCAGACATGTCACTCTCGGAAAGTCCCTGATGCGGGCGCGCAGTCTCGGGCTCCGAGATTTAGGCGGCTTGGCGCGCGCGGGTCAATGGCGCAGCCAAGCGATGCCGCCGATCTGGCCGCGTGCGACGCAGTGCCGCGGTGCATAGGAGGGCGATCTGCCACGGGCTTGTCCTTATCCGCGCGGGCTTCATATGATAAGCAGACCGTTCTTGATAAGCAGGCCGCTCTTGGCGGGGATCTGCCCACAAGACTGACAGAGAGACAAGAAGCGCAAGTCTGGCGTTTTCGCTCAAGGAGAAGACATGACGTTGAAAAATTCTGCCGCCGCCGCCGCCTTCGCGCTGCTCGCCCTGACCGGCCAGGCTATGGCCCAGGATGCCGAAGCTGGCGAAAAGACCTACGCCAAGTGCCGCGCCTGCCACCAGATCGGCGAAACCGCCAAGAACAGCGTTGGCCCCAATCTCAACGGTCTCATCGGCCGTCATTCGGGCTCGGTCGAAGGCTATAATTATTCCGAAGCCAACAAGGGCTCGGGCCTCGTCTGGGATGAGGCGACCTTCAAGGAATATATCAAGAACCCGCGCGCCAAGGTGCCCGGCACCAAGATGGTCTTTGCCGGCATCACCAGCGAAACCGACATCGACAATCTGACGGCCTATCTCAAGCAGTTCGGCACGGACGGCAAGAAGAAGTAAGCCCACAAGAAGAGGAGCGTGCGGATGAGCGGTTCGAAGGTTTATTCCCAGGACATCATCCGCGCGCGCCTCGCGCAGGAGCTTCCGCACTGGCGTTACGAGGACGGCGCAATCGAGCGCATCTATCGCACGCAGGGCTGGAAAGGCACGCTGATGGTGGTCAACGCCATTGGCCATCTGGCTGAAGCCGCGTGGCATCACCCGGATATTCATGCCTCCTATCCATCCGTGAAAGTGCGGCTCAACACGCATGATGCGGGCGGGGTGACGGATATGGATTTTGCACTCGCCGCAAAAATCGAATCCGTCATCATGTGGCAGCCGGCGCGCGAGCATGGCCCACTGGCGGGGACGCCCTCTGATCCCGCTTATGCCTACATCCACTATGACGAGTGAGCCTCAGGCAACGGCCTCCTGTGCCGTTGGACTTTGGCCCTCACGCAGCCGGGCTGCCTCAATGCAGATTTCGAGCGCCTGCGTCAGTGTGGCGGCGCAATGGTCGGCGCCTGCACTCTTGCAGATTTCGCCTGCGCGCTCGCGGACATCCTCCGGCATCCAGAAACAGCCCACAAGTTGTGCACCGGGCACGCGCCTCTTGATGCGCCGCACGCCATAGCGCACATGCGAGGCTGCGAGATCGGCGTCTAAATAAGACAGGCACACGATCTTCACGCCCTCCGAGGGCAATCGCGAGAGACGGCCCGGTGCTAGCATTTCCGCGCCTTCGACCTTTGCGCCGATGCCATGTTTGGTCAGCATTTGCACAAGAATGGCGGCTGCGGCTTCATCGAGCGGGCTGCGGCCTGCAATGCAGAGCACCGGGTTTTCACCCGCAAAACCGGGCGCGGTTTGCTCGGGCAGAAGGCGCGGCAATGTCTTGATCGGCGCCGGCGGAAGGGATGCGGCGCGTCGAGTGGCTTCGTCGGCCTTTGCAATAGCCTCGCTCTCGCGCGCTTCGAGCCCCGCGTCTTCGAGATCATCGATCACGTCGCCAATCGTATCGCGGATCGCTGTCTGTTGCTGGGTCTCGAGAAGGCCGCGCCGCAGATCCGCCTGCGCCATCAAAAGTCCCTGCAGCACAATGTCTTCGTAAAGCGCGAGGAGCGGGTGCGTGCGCAGGTAGTCACGCGCCTGATCGGCGGCCTCCGCCGGATCGCCAGCCAGCATGCGCTGGTAGAAACTTTCGGGCGGGGTGAGCGCTGGCGCATCGCTCAGGATCACATCGAGAAAGCTCAAGCGCTCGACATGGCGTCCAAGCACGACGAGACAGACAGTGAGCGGCGTCGACAGCACAAGCCCGACAGGGCCCCACAACCATGTCCAGAAGGTCGCCGCGATCACAACGGCAATGGGCGAGAGGCCAGTCGAATGGCCATAGAGCAATGGCTCGATGATCTGTCCGGTGATCGGCTCCAGAATGACAAAGAGCGCAATTGTCAGGAGGGCCATGCTCCAGCCCGGATCGACAGCCGCCGCCAGTGCGACGGGGCCAAGTGCCGCCACAAAAGCCCCGACATAGGGCACAAACCGCATGATCATGGCGAGCAGGCCCCATAGCACGGGGCTTGGCACGCCAATCAGCGAGAGGCCGATGCCGATCACGAGACCAAAGCCTGCGTTCAGCGCGGTCTGGACGAGAAAGAACCGGCTGAGCCTGCTGGCGGCATCATCGAGCGCGATGGTGGTGCGGTGAAGATCGCCCCCGCCAATCAGGCGGATCATGCGGTCGCGCAGATCTTCGCGCTGCATCAGAATGAAAACGATGAAGATGGCGACAATGCCCGCTGTCGCAAGCGGCTCCAAAACGGTCGAGGCGATGGTCCGCAGCATGTCCATCGCGCCCGGCGCGGGCTGATGCACTTCGACGGGCACGGGTTCGGGTGCGGGTTCGCTTGCCCCGCTGTCGCTCGGGTTTGTCGGTGCTGCGCCGGGGCCGGCTTTGCGGCGCGTGAGGGGATTGCTGATGCTGGCCACGATCTGCGCCGCGCGGTCGATGAAGGTCGAGCCCCGCGCCGTTTCACGCACGGCTTCGATTTTCTGGCTGATCGTCGCCTGATAGCGCGGCAGATCACTGGCAAGATCGGAAAGCTGCCGCCCGAGAATGGTCCCAAGCCCGAGAATGAAGCTGAAGGTCACAAAGACCACAAGCAGCACAGCCAGCGTGCGTGGCGCGCCCCAGGCGCGCAGACGCAGCACGCTGGGCGCCAGAACGAAGCTCAGCAGCACGGCAATGGCAATGGGCACGAAAATCTGATGCCCGAGCGAGAGGGCTGCGATGATGAACGCGCCGACCACCACGCTTGTCAGCGTGTCATCCTGCCGGGCTTTGCCAAGCCGCATCTTCCGTCGCGCGGACGCTGGCGGGAGCAGTTCGGATACGGGTGCGGGTTCCATGGTGCAGGCTCTATGGTGGCGGCTTGAGCTAACCGGCGAGCCCAGGGCGGGTTCCCCGCGCCATTGCATGGCCCCTCTCACGGGGCTAGAGGAATCATTATGAGCACCGGTCCCGGCCCGCGCAGGCCTGATAGAGCGCCCTCCGCACGGCTTTCGCCGCTGGCGACATTGCCCGTCTTCTTCAAGCTCGCGGGCAAGCCCGTGCTGCTGGCAGGCGGCGGCGATGGCGCGGCCTGGAAGGCTGAACTGCTGGCGGCAACGGGGGCCTCGGTTCGCGTGTATGCCGCAGAGGCGGGCGATAAAATGCGCCTGGCTTTTGCCGAAATCCCCAATGTCGAATGGATTGCGCGTGTCTGGACGGCTGCCGATTTCGCAGATGTCGCGCTGGCTGTTGGCGATGTTGAGGATGAGACGGAAGCGCAGGCCTTCCGCGCCGCCGCGCGCGCGGCCGGTGTCCCGGTGAATGTCGTCGACCGCCCCGCCTTTTGCGATTTTCAATTCGGCGGCATCGTCGAGCGCTCGCCGCTCGTCATCGGCATTTCCACCGATGGCGCCGCGCCGGTGTTTGGCCAGGACATTCGCGCCCGCATCGAGGCGCTCTTGCCGCAAGGCCTGCGCGAATGGGCGGCGGCTGCCAAGGCCTGGCGTCCGTCGGTGAGTGCGCGCGGACTTGATTTTCGTGCGCGCCGCCGCTTCTGGGAGCGCTTCACGCAGCTTGCCATGACGCGCGCAGACGTGAGCCCGCGCGCAGATGATCTGGCAGCACTGCTTGCAGCCATTGATACGGATGCGGTCGCCGCGCCGCAGCGCGGATCTGTGGTGCTGGTGGGTGCCGGGCCGGGCGATCCCGATCTTCTCACCATCAAGGCTGTCCGCGCGCTGCAATCGGCCGATGTCGTTCTTTATGACGATCTCGTCTCCCCGCGCACATTGGATGCCGCGCGGCGCGAGGCCACGCGCATTGCCGTGGGCAAGCGCGGCTACAAGCCCTCCTGCACGCAGGAAGACATTATCGCCTTGCTGGTGTCGCTCGCGCGCGAAGGCAAGCGCGTGGTGCGGCTGAAGGGCGGCGACCCGATGATCTTTGGCCGCGCGGGCGAGGAAATCGCGGGCGTGATCGCAGCGGGCCTGCCCATCGAAATCGTGCCGGGTGTGACAGCTGCGGCGGGCGCTGCAGCTTCGCTGGGCCTGTCGCTCACCGAGCGCGATGTGGCGCGGCGCGTGCAATTCATCACCGCCCATGCACGGGATGGCAAATTGCCGGCCGATCTCGCCTGGGCCGCGCTGACCGATCCGCGCGCGACCACTGTCGTCTACATGGGCGTGAAAACGCTGCCTTTGCTGGTCGAGCGTCTGCTTGCCGAGGGGCTTGATCCGGCAACGCCGGCGATTGTGGTCGAGCGCGCGACCTGGCCTGATGAACGCAGGATCATGGGTGAAATTGCGCAAATGCCCGGACTGATCGCCGCAGCCCAGCCCGCGGGGCCCTGCCTCGTGCTCGTGGGCGCGGCGCTGGGCGGAGTGCCGCTACCCGCCAAGGGGAAACCGTAAATCCTTGGTTTTCAAAGATTTGTGTCTTTCCTGCCGGGCCCCGAATTGGGGAACCGTTAACCATGTCGCCCCGTTACCCGCTCAGGTCATAGCGAGGAGGACCGTATGGATCAGGAGCGCAAATCGACGTCCAACCGCGGATTCGCATCCATGGATCGCGACAAACAGCGGGAGATCGCGCGCAAGGGGGGGCGGAGCGTTCCCAATGAGAAACGCAGCTTCTCACAAAACCATCAGCTGGCTTCCGAAGCCGGGCGCAAGGGCGGGCATTCGTCGCATGGCAACCGCCGTGCGGCCGCCAATCAGGAAGTGTCCTGAGGCTGCGTGGCTAGTGCGCAAAAGAAAAGCGCCGCAGCGATGCGGCGCTTTTAGTTCGCGTGAGAGGCCTTATTCCGACGCTGTGGTCGCGGCCTTGATCTTGTTGCCGCCGTGCGAGGCATGTCCGCCCTTGCGTCCGGCTTGCGAGGCAAGTTCGTGATTTTGCGAGAAGCTGCGCTTGGCCGGATTGACGTTCTGCCCACCCTTGCGGCCAGCTTCTGCGGCGAGGTTGGGGTTCTGCGAGAAGCTGCGCTTCTCATTGGGAACACTCTCGCCACCCTTGCGGGCAATCTCGCGCTGGCGTTCGGGGCTCATGGCGGCAAAGCCGCGCAGGGACTTCTTTTTCTCTTCCATTTTGAATGTCTCGCGTCCGGTTGCGATCAAGATGACATTGCGTAAACGCGAAGGAGAAGCTTGGGTTCCTGCAAAGGTGAGGCTTTTTTCAAAAAATGATTCAATCATTGCGCTTGCTGTCTCGAGGACGACCCGCAGGAACTCTATTTTTTGGCGTCCGTTGAGCGCTCGTCACCTGGCGTAGCATTGGAGAATCCTCGTGAAAAAAATCCTGATTGCCTCGACATTCGCGCTCGCCCTTGCCGGTTGCGGGCCATCACAGTCGGATCGCACCCTGGGCGGAGCCTTGGTGGGCGGCGCGACCGGCGCAGCTATCGGCGGACTGGCCACCGGCACGGGCGGTGGTGCGGCGGCGGGCGCTGCCATCGGCGCCGTGGGTGGTGCGGTGATCGGGGCCAATTCCCGTCCGCGCTATGACCGCTGCTATATCGATCAATATGGCCGCGAGATCTGCCGCGGTTATTGATGGCGCAAGCAGAAATGCCAAAGGGCGCCCTCCGGGGCGCCCTTTTTTAATGCCAGCGCAACGCCTCAGGCAGCAGCCTGATTTATGGTTTTCATCGCGAGATCGCTCAGCAACCGATCGGTGTTCTTTTCCTCGTCGAGCGTCAGCTGCAACAGCTTCACAGCCTCGGGCATACCAAGCTGTTTTGCCCAGGCGATCATCGTGCCGTAGCGCGAAATTTCGTAATGTTCGACATTCTGGGCCGCCGCCAGCATGCCGGCGTCGCGCACCTCGGCGTCCTCGACCTCTTCCATAATATCCTTGGCCTCGGCCAGAATGCCATCCATCGCCTCGCAGCGCACACCGCGCGCGGCTACATCGCATTGCTCGAAAATCTTCTCGAGCCGTTCGATCTGGACTTCGGTTTCCTCGCGATGCTTTTCCAGCGCCTGTTTCAAATCGCGTGAGGTGGCCTGTTTCATCATTTTCGGCAAGCTGCGATAAATTGCTTTCTCGGCGTAATACACATCCTTCAACGTGTGCATGAAGAGGTCTTCCATCGATTTCAATGCAGCCATGGGGCGCTCCTGTACGCGGGGTGAGGGGAAGCGACCCTCAACGATTGCATGGGTGGGAAGTTCCGGGCGCGTCATTGCCGTTTGGCGGGCGCTTTCGCAGGCAATGTCTGCCGCACCTTGAAAAAATCAGCCCAGGGATCTGCGCCCAAAAATTCAAGTCGGCGCGCGAGATTGAGCAGCGTGTAATGATCGCCGCCATGCAGTTCATCGAGCTCTTCGAAAGCAACCGGCGTCGACACGCCACAGGCGGCGCGCGCACGTGTGGACCATGGCGCAACCGCTGTCGCGCCGCGCGCATTGCGCAGGTAATCGACATAGATGCGCCCGTGCCGCGCGCCTTTCGTCATGGTTGCGACATAAGCGGCAGGCGTATCGGCGGCCATTCTGTCTGCGAGCTGTTTGCAGAAGGCCTTGGCGCTCTTCCAATCGGCAGAGGGCGTCAGTGGGACGACAACATGCAGGCCCTTGCCGCCCGATGTCTTGCAGAAAGAGGTGAGGCCGAGCGCACCAAGTCGATCGCGCACTTCGCGCGCGCCCGCAACAAGGCTTGACCACGCCACCTCCTCGCCCGGATCAAGATCCATGATGAGCCGATCGGGATGCTCGAGATCTGCGCTGCGCGAACCCCAGGGATGAATCTCGAGGACGCTCGCCTGCACGAGTCCAAGAAGCCCGGGCAATGTCGAAATCGATACGAGTTCTTGAGGGTCTTCCCCGTCATCCAGCCGTTGGATGTCGGGCGACATGCCCTCCCACGCATGTTTCTGGAAGAAACAATGGGCGATGCCAGTGGGGCAACGCAGCAGCGCGAGTGGACGCCCGGTGATATGTTTTTCGATGCGCGGCCAGAGAGCGGCATAATAATCGGCCAGCGCCTGCTTTGTGATTCCGGCGTCAGGCCAGAGCAGGCGGTCGGGATGCGTGAGGCGCACATGGTCGGGGATCTTGCGCATGCGCATTTGCGTGCCCACAGGTTGCGCGACCGCATCCTCGCGCACGATTTCGCGTGGATCCTTGTCTTCGCGCAAGCCTTTGAAAGCGGCCTGCCGCAGCAGGCCAGCGCCCGTCCAGCCGCGAAACTCCACTTCCGCGACGAGCTTGGGTGAAACCCAGATGATGGTCTTGCGCAACTCGGGCGCAATGGGCTCAGCTGTCGCGCTCGCCGCTATTTTGTCGGCATTGAGATCGCGATAGAGCTCCTTGGCGAGTGCACTCGAAAAGCCTGTGCCGACGCGTCCTGCGTGGATCAGCGCGCCGTCTTTATAATAGCCCAGCACCAGCGAGCCGATGGATTTGGCGGCAGCTGTCGAGGGCGCAAATCCAATGACGACGAATTCCTGTCGATTGGCGCATTTGGCTTTCAGCCAATCTGCGCCGCGCCCGCTGCGATAGGGTGCGTCGACCCGTTTGGAGACAATACCCTCGGCGCTCAGCCGACATACATGCTTGAGCATGAGATCGCCGTTTTCGGTGAAATGGGCGCTGTAACGCAAAGGCCCGCTTTCAGGCTGCGTCTGCACGATTTTTTCCAGCAGTGATTTGCGCTCGAGCAGCGGCAGTTGCGTCAGCCCATATCCGTCAAGATGCAGGATATCAAAAAGATAAAAGACGAGATCGTCTTTTGCACCGTCTTTCAGAGCCTTTTGCAGGCCAGCGAAATCGGCAATGCCATGCGCGTCTTCGACAACGATCTCACCATCCAGCAGCGCGCTTTGCACAGGCAGATTTGCGAGCGCCTCGGCAATGGGCGCTAAGCGGTCGGTCCAGTCCAGCCCCTTGCGCGTGCGCAGCCTCGCCTTGCCCTTCTGCAGGCTGGCCTGAATTCGATAGCCATCGAATTTGATCTCATGCAGCCATTTTGTGCCCGTCGGCGGCTTTGCGCTCAATGTGGCAAGCTCGGGCTCGATGAAGGCGGGCAGGGCGGCTTTTTTTGCAGCCGTGGGAAATGTGAGTTTAAGCGCGGGCTGTTTTGATGTCGCTTTTTTTGGCGAATCTTTCGCTGCTATTGGATCGGCCGCACGCTTGCGCGGCGAACTGGCCTTGCCTTGTGCGGGCGTGTGCGCGGGTGTGTCTGAATGCCAGCTCTTGCTTTTCGCATCCCCTCCGATGTCCTCGATGGTGCGACCTGTATCGACCGAGTGCGGCAATTCCTCAAGGATGTTGGGATCCTCTGCGTCGCGCGCTGCCGCGTCGGCGCTTTTGATGAGGAGCCAGTTGTCGTGCTTGTCCTTGGGCTTGGAGCGCATGCGCACAAGATGCCAGCGCCCGTGCAGCTTTTCCCCCTCAAGCGTGAAATCGAGATGTCCCTTGGCAAAGCCCTTGTGCGGGTCGCCTTCAGGCACCCATGTGCCGCGATCCCATAGCAGGACCGAGCCGCCACCATATTCGCCCTTCGGGATCATCCCTTCAAAAGAGCCATATTCGAGCGGGTGATCCTCGACATGGACGGCGAGCCTTTTATCGCCTGCAACCAGACTCGGACCCTTGGCGACCGCCCAGCTTTTCAACACGCCATCAAGCTCAAGCCGAAAGTCATAATGGAGATGGGACGCCGCATGTTTCTGGATGACAAAGGAAAGCGCCTGCGCCGCCTTTTTTGCGCGGGCCTTTTTGGCGCGACCGCGCGGCTCCTCCGTGACGGTGAAATTGCGCTTCTTCTGATAGGTCTGGAGCGAGCCCGGCATCGCGTTCCTCGCTCAGCTTGCCTTGCGTTTGCGGCCAGATGTCTTGCCGGCCGGGCGTTTGCCGGCCGCTTTGCGCGCCGGGGCTGCTTGCGGCGGTGCGGGGGCGGCGCGCTTTCCCGCTCGCCGGGCAGTTGATGCAGCGCGTGCGGGTTTTTCTTGCGCGCCTTTGGTCTCGGCTTGGACCGAGCGGCGCAGTGCATCCATCAGATTGACGACATTGCTCGGACGCGTCGGTTTTGGCGCTGCAATCGGCTTGCCTGCGCGTTTGGCGCGAATCAATTCGACGACGGCATCCTGATAACGATCCTTGAAAGCAGCCGGATCGAAATGGCCTTTCTTGGTGTCGATGATATGGTTGGCGAGGTCGATCATGTCCTTGCCGACATGGCTCTCGCCGATCTCGTCGAAATAGGCGTCCTCGCCGCGCACTTCGTAATCATAGCGCAGCGTGGTGGCCATCAGGCCCCTGCCGCGCGGCGCGAGCATCAGAATACGTTCGCGACGAAACAGCACAACGCGCGCCAATCCCACCACATTGCGCGCTTGCATCGCCTCGCGGATCACGGCAAAGGCTTCCTCGCCAACCTTGTCGTCGGGCGCGATATAATAATGCGTGTCGAAATAGACTTCATCGACATCCTTGCGCGGCACGAATGTCTCGATCTCGATCGTATGCGTGCTCTCCAGAGCCACATCTTCGAGCTCATCATCGGTGATGGGGACATATTCGCCCTTGGCAATTTCATAGCCCCGTATGCGATCCGGGGTTTCAACGAGATCGCCGGTAAGGGAATCGACATATTGCTGCTTCAGCCGATTATGCGTCTGGCTGTTGATGAGATGAAAGGATACGCGCTCGCTGGAACTCGCGGCGGGATAAAGGGCCACGGGGCAGGACACGAGGGAAAGCTTGAGATAGCCCTTCCAATTGGCTCGCGGCGCCATAGCAAACTCCTTCACTCGAACACAAACGCAGTCCCACGAAGGGCCAATCGGGAGGCGCGATTTGCGTTCCCGATTGCCGGTTTGGTTAGAAGGTCCAATAGGGCGGGCTTGAATAATAATCGAAGACGCGCTTGCCGCCGCCTTCCTGCGACCAGTCATAATCGGTGCCGGCGCGATATTTGGGTGCGCCGCGCAGCCGCTCCTCGGTAATGTCGAGCTCATAGGCATCAAGCGCTGTATTATAGGTCAGCTTGTCCCAGGGCACGGGGAAGTATTCTTCATCGAAGCCGAGAAAGCCGCCAAAGCTCATGACAGCATAGGCGACTTTGCCAGACCGCTTGTCGATCATGATGCGCTCGATTTCACCGATCTTGTCGCCATCGGGGCGACGCACGGCGGTGCCTTCCACCTTGTCTGAACTGATCAGCGTGTTGGTTTCGCGTTGGGATGTCGAGGCTTGCATATTTTCCTCCGCAGGTTTCAGTCATGGCCGGAAACGCCTGCGAGACAGCGCGGTTCCGTTCACAGGCGCGCTGCAAAGCCCTGGAACCATCGTGGCGTATGGGCGTTTTAGCGATCTGCACCGGCTCATTTCGATCCCTCCCGAATGGGCCGGAGCGTCTCATGAAACCCGCGACGGCCGCCCCTGCCGTTGCGGGTTTTTTCTTGCGCCGGACAATCGCGGCTGCGCAGGAACAAACGCTCTGCGAGCTGCGTTGAGGCAACACGGCACATAGTCAAGCTCGTCGAGCCTGATGTTTTCGAGCCTGATATCGTCGAGCCTGATTTTTGGAGGCGCAAATGTCCCTTGGCACCATTCTTCTGATCGTTTTGATCCTGTTGCTTCTTGGCGTCATTCCCTCCTGGCCTCACAGCCGTGGCTGGGGCTATGGTCCGTCCGGCATTCTTGGCGTGGTGGTCATCATCGTCATTGTGCTGGTCCTGATGGGACGTCTTTGAGACCACGATAAACGAAAAAAGCCCCGGCGAATGCCGGGGCTTTTGATGTTCTGCACCACAACCAAAAATCAGGAGACGTTTTCGCGGCCAGAGGGCGCGGCGCGGCGTGAGCGCCGGTCGAAGAAGAGCGCCTGGCTGATGACCGCCTTCAGCGAGTCGACGCCAAACGGCTTGGTGATGAGAAAGGCCGGCTCCGGCGGTTGGCCGGTCAAGAAGCGCTCGGGATAGGCCGTGATGAAAATCACCGGCACTTCCATATTGCCGAGGATCTGGTTCACCGCCTCAAGCCCCGAGGAGCCGTCCGCCAGTTGAATGTCGGCGAGGATCAGGCCGGGCTTGTGCCCCTCGATCGTGCGCACGGCTTCCTTATGCGTTCGGGCGATGCCGACCACATGATGGCCAAGCTCTTCGACCAGTGTCTGCAAATCGAGCGCGATAAAGGGCTCGTCCTCGATGATCAGCACATCGGTGCGGATCTGGTCGGCAATTTCCTTGCCGGCAAGATCGATGAGAGCTGCAGCTTCACCGGGCGAGCATTCGAGAGCACGGCCGACTTCGGCGGTCTCGAACCCCTCCAGCGAGGAGAGCAGAAAAGCGATCCGGGGGCGCAAGGAAATCGCATCGAGGTTGCGTCGCGCGCCTTCCTCATCGGGCAGAGCCGTGCCGGCATCGGTGTGATCGTTGAGCGGAGACGACGCCCAGACTTTCAAAAAGACCCGGTAAAGCGCTGTGCGCACATCTGCATTGGGTTGGAACGCAGACGGGTCTGTAACGATTGCCTCAAGGGTGGCAAGGACATAGGCGTCTCCTCCTGCTTGGCTCCCCGAAAGAGCGCGCGCAAAACGGCGCAGATAAGGGATATGCGAAGAGATCGCTTGGGAAACCGACATGCGCTAACGCCCCTGAAAAAACCGCAGAGCTCTGGTCCATT
The DNA here is from genome assembly GCA_947370975.1 of Beijerinckiaceae bacterium. GTDB lineage: Bacteria > Pseudomonadota > Alphaproteobacteria > Rhizobiales > Beijerinckiaceae > Terripilifer. The sequence goes on along the minus strand of CANBNG010000003.1, from coordinate 120,459 downwards.
AAACCCCGAAACAGCACTTTGGTTCCAGCCCTTTTGGGAACCAAGTCCAGAAGGAGGCGTTGTTGCAGAGATTGCCGCATTGTTAGATGAACCGGGCAATCGGACGGGCCGAGGGCCACCCGGCTCTGGAGGGGTTATTTTATGGACGAAAATACCGGGATCAGGAAAAAGCCTCGCGCTATTTCCGCCCGGCCGGCGGTGCGCCCGGCCAGCGGAACCCTTGCGCCTGCGTCCCAGGCTGCGCCATTGGCGCCAGGCGCTCAAGCGCCGCTTGCCGAGTCCATGCAGGTGATTGAAGGAGGCGGGGTCAAACCCGGCCCAAACGTCAAATCCTATATCGAGCGGCAATTGAAGTCCGTCTACGACGACGTGCTCAACCAGCCTATCCCCGATCGCTTTCTCGACCTTCTCAACGCGCTCTATGCCGCGCCCGGCGTTGCGCAAGACGCCTCCGCGCGCAGCGGCAAGAGCGAAAAGAAAGAGGGACGCGAGTGACAGAGACCAGCAGCCCAACAAGGGTCATCTTGCCGGCCAGCCCCCAGATGAAATCCGATTTGCTGGCTGCCATTCCCAACCTGCGCGCCTTTGCCGTGTCGCTCTGCGGCAATCCCGATCGCGCGGATGATCTTGTGCAGGAAACGCTGATGAAGGCCTGGAGCAATCTCGGTTCCTTCGTTGAAGGCACCAATATGCCCGCGTGGCTCTTCACCATTTTGCGCAACATCTATTATTCGGAATATCGCAAACGCCGCCGCGAAGTCTCCGATTCCGAGGGCACGATTGCCGCGCGCCTTGCCACTGCACCGGCGCAAAACGGCCATATGGATTTTCTCGATTTCCGCGATGCCTTGCAGAAACTGCCCGCAGACCAGCGCGAGGCGCTTGTGCTCATCGGCGCCTCGGGCATGTCCTATGAGGAGGCTGCAGGCATCTGCAATTGCGCGGTGGGCACGATGAAAAGCCGCGTCAATCGCGCGCGCAATCGCCTCATCGAATTGCTCTCGATTGGCTCGAGCTCGGATTTTGCTTCCGATGCCAATTGGCAAACGGGCCTTGATACACTCATCATGGGCCATCGCTTCTCGCGTACGGGAAGCGACTGAGCGCAACCTGCTGGTCCTTCTGCCGGTTTCGCGTGAGAGACTGGTGGAGCAAAGCAGATGAGCGCGACAACCGACAGCGCCACGCGCGTTGAAAGCGATTCCTTCGGGCCGGTGGATGTTCCCGCACATCATTATTGGGGCGCGCAGACGCAGCGCTCGTTGCAGAATTTCCGTATCGGCGGCCAGCTCATGCCGCGCCCCCTCATTCATGCGCTCGGCCTCGTCAAACGCATCGCTGCCGAGATCAACCGCGATCTCGGCGCGCTTGATGGCAAGCTTGCCGCAGCTATTGCCACGGCGGCGCAGGAGGTCGCGAGCGGTATGCTGGATGCCGAGTTCCCGCTCGTCATCTGGCAGACGGGCTCGGGCACGCAAACCAATATGAATGTGAATGAGGTGATTGCGGGGAGGGCAAATGAACTGCTCGGCCATGGACGGGGCGGCAAGGCCCCGGTGCATCCCAACGATCACGTTAATCTCGGTCAATCGTCGAACGATTCCTTTCCCACCGCGATCCATATCGGGGCGGCGCGCGAAATCGTGGGGCGTTTGTTGCCCGCTCTCGATGAGCTGGGCATCGCGCTTGCCGCCAAGGCGCAAGATTTTGCCGACATCATCAAGATCGGCCGCACGCATCTTCAGGATGCAACGCCGGTGACCTTGGGCCAGGAATTTTCAGCCTATGCCGCCCAATGCGCGCTGGCCTCGCAGCGTATTCGCGCGGTCCTGCCAGATCTCTATCCGCTTGCGCAAGGCGGCACGGCGGTGGGCACGGGTCTCAACACGCGCGCCGGCTTTGCGGAAGGCTTTGCTACGCGCATGGCGCAATTGACCGGCCTCCCCTTTGTGAGCGCGCCCAATAAATTCGAGGCGCTCGCCTGCCATGACGGGCTTGTGACGGTGCATGGGGCGCTCAATGGCGCGGCAACAGGCCTGTTCAAGATCGCCAACGATCTGCGCCTGCTTGGCAGTGGCCCGCGCGCGGGCTTTGGCGAGATTTCCTTGCCCGAAAACGAGCCCGGTTCATCCATCATGCCGGGCAAGGTCAACCCGACGCAGGCAGAGGCGCTGACCATGGTCTGTGCGCGCGTCTTCGGCAATCAGACGACTATCACCTTTGCCGGTTCGCAAGGGCATTTCGAGTTAAATGTCTTCAAGCCGGTGCTGGCCTTCGCGCTGCTCGAAAGCATTGCGCTGCTGGCGGATGCGGCGGAGAGTTTCCGCGTCAATTGCGTGGAGGGCATTACGCCCAATCGTGCGCGGATTGCGCAATTGCTCGGCAGCTCGCTGATGCTTGTCACCGCGCTTGCGCCTCGCATCGGCTATGACAAGGCGGCCAAAGTCGCCAAATCGGCCCATGAGAAGGGCACAAGTTTGCGTGAGGAGGCGCTTGCGCTGGGCTTTGTCACGGGCGAGGAGTTCGATGCGCTTGTGCGGCCCGAACTGATGCTCGCGCCCGGTGACTAGTCGAGCGGCAGCGCGCCGCGGCGCACGCAGACTTTCGTGATCTCATCAAACTTCACGCGTTCGTCGGGCGTCAGGCGGTTGTCAGCCACTGGACGCCAGATATTTTCCGCCTGCGCTTGCGTAGCGATGCAGCCGCAGGCGCGTGCGCAAAAGCCTGCCTCCGCGCCGCTCGTCGTGCATTGCTGCGCGCAGGAGCGCGTGAAATTTTCAACGCCCGGCACAAGGCGCTGGCCGCTGAGCATGGTGATGACAAAGATCACCGCGATGAAAACCGGCTGGTGGATGAGATAGACGAGCAGCGAGTGACGCCCGCCAAAGACCAATGTCTTGCCAAGCCATCCCCTCGGCTGCCAGCCATCGAGCCAGCCCGGCAGGCCGCGCGCGAGAAGAGCGCGGCCGAGCAGCAGTCCTGCAAGCAGGACGCCAAACCAGGGCAGCAGCGGCCGCCAATCGTTGCTGCGGGGCGCAACAGCCCCGAGCCCGAGCCAATAGAATTTCGGCTCGTCAAAAATGGGCGCTGACACAAGCAGCGGCAGGCCAAGCGCAAGGGCGGCCGAGAGCGCCACCAGCCATGCGGGCGCGCCAAGAAAGGGCAGGGCCAGCAGGCTTGCCAGCGCGATCAGATGCAGGATGCCGAAGAAAATATAGGCCTCGGGAAAAATCGCATAAGTCGCCGCGCTCACAAGCCCTGCCGCCAGCGCGATCATACCGATGCGTTTCATCGTCGGCTGCCATTGCACGCCATTGCGCGCCGCCAGCGTCAGGCCGATGCCCGCCAGAGTGACGAAAGAGGCCGCAATGGCATGTCCGAGGATCTGGAAACGCGGATCGTAGGGCACAGTGTCCGGGACAATGCCGAAATAAGCGAAGTCCCAGACAATGTGGAAACCGAACATGGCGACAAGCGCCAGCCCGCGCGCGGCATCGAGTGCCGACCAGCGCGGACTTTGTTTTGCAAACGTGGCGGACTCGCTCATCGTCCAATCATGCCATCAGGGAGCGGGCTTGTCGCTGAAACGGCTGAAGACCATGTCCGGCGCGCTCTTGTTGTGGTTGGAGGGCGTCACGCGTCCGGCCCAGAGCTCCGTCAGCGGGCCTCCCTGCCAGGACATGACGGGCGCTTCGCCCCAGCCCTCTGCGCCCTTGGTGCGCCACGCCACGCGCGCGACATCCGAATTGGTCTCGGTCGCATACATCGAGCGCATGCTGGCGAAGGGATAGTTTTTCGGCACATCCTCCGAGAAGGAGGTCTCGAGCGTAATATGTTCCTGATCGATCGTCTCGAGCTTGATCTTGGCAGAGCCGCCGCGCACGAAATCGATGGTGAAGGTCATTGTCTCGGGATCGAAGGCAATCGCCTTCAGCGCCACCATCGGGCGCTCCTGCACTTCAACCGGGCCGATCAGGAAGGATGAGCCATAGGCCGTCCAGCGCATGTCGGCGAAGGGCAGCGGGCGGGCGCGCCAATAGCCGTCGGGGGGATAGAACACGAGCACCTCTTCGGCGCGCTCGCGATGCTTCATCCACAGCTGCACGAGATGCAGTCCGTTTTCAACGCGATTGCCCACACGCACCGGCACCGAGCCCGGACGCCAGAAGGAGGGATAATTATATCCCGTCAGCCAGAATTCCGGCGTCTCCCAGAAGGTCACGCGGCGCGCGTCGGATTTGAACACCGGATCCTGCGTCATGTCGCAGGAGGTGAAATCGGGCGCATAGCGATCGACATTGATCGTGCCGATATAGGCTGGGTGAATCGCCTGCACGCGAAACTGGCGCACGTTTGGCGAGGTGAAGGTCAGCTCCACATTGTCCTTCTCGGCGCAGAGCACGGGCGTCGAGCGATTGACGACATTGACCGCCAGCTCGTGCGGATCGATGCGCTGTGAGGGTGTGAGGAAGGGCGCGGGCGCAGGTTTGGGCGTGGCCACGCGCGGCGACTGGGCTGCTGCGGGCAGATTGTTGAGCGCGAGCGCGCAAACGAGAGCGAAAAGAGGCGCTTTCATGCTGTTTCCAACTTCCTCTGCAAATGGTCGTCGGCGGGTCCGACGGTTGCGTTCAACTGCGTGAGTATGGGCGGGGGCGCGAGATCTTCAGGAATGGCGCACAGCCCCGTGCGCGCCAGAAAGCGGCCAAAGCCCGGCGCGGATGTTGCGACGGCGAAGGGAATGGCGAGAACATAGCCAAGGGTGAGCGGCAACGACCACAAAATTACGGCGGGCGCGAGAACGAGCGCCGTTGCGTAGAGAAAAAGGCCGAAGGCCATTTGCGGCCACAGGCCACGCGCGGCCGTCGTATAAGACAGAGCATGGGCATCGCGCGCCTGTCCGCTCCAGATGACGGAATGGCCAAACAGCAGGCCCATCATGAACAGAGCCGTGCGCAAGGTTGTCGCTGCGCCGAGCAGAAACGAGAAGCACAGCTCAAACAGCGCGCCGCCGGCAAAAGGCAACGCCCCGCCATAGCGTTTGAGGGCATGGGGTGTGAGGGCAATGTCGAGAAAGCCGACGAGCTTGGGCGCAAGATACATGGCAAGAAACAGGCCATAAAAGCCAAGCGCCGAGCCTGCGGGAAAGCGCGCCATGTCTTCGCCATCGAGCGGCTTGAGCGCGCCAAGCGCAATGATGGCGGTGAAGGCGGGCACGCCGATGAACATCATGATCGCCCAGAGCAGCTGGAAGCGGCTCATCGGCTTGAGCCCCTTCATGCCAATCAGCGCCCAATATTGCATATTGCCCTGGCACCAGCGCAGATCGCGGCGTGTGAATTCGAGCAGGGTCGGCGGATTGTCTTCGTAGGAGCCGCTTTCCTCGGGCAGCACGCGGCATTCAAAGCCCGCACGGCGCATGAGCACGGCCTCGACCTGATCGTGCGAGAGAATCTGCCCGCCAAGCGGGGGCTTGCCCGGCAGCAGCGGCAGGTCGCAATGATCGCGAAAGGGTGCAATGCGCACGAGCGCATTATGTCCCCAGAAGGGGCCGCAATCGCCCGCCCACCAGGCGCTGCCCATCGTATAGGGCCGCATGCCATGGCGCATGCCAAACTGGAACACGCGCGCAAAGCCCGATGTCGCGGGCGCACCCACAACAAGGCTCTGCAAGATGCCGAGCTTGGGGAAAGCCTGCCCCATGCGCACCATGCGCACAATCGTGTCGCCCGACATCAGACTGTCGGCATCGAGCGGCAGCATGAAATCGTAATCCTGCCCCCAGCGATTGCAGAAGTCGCGCAGATTGCCGGCCTTGTAGCCTTCATTCGATGTACGGCGACGGTAGAAAAACCGCACAGCGAGGCTTGGATATCTTGCCTTGAGCCCCGCGAAGAAAGCCTCTTCCTGCACGCCCACCTCATCGGCGTCGGTATCGCTCAGGATGAAATAGGAAAAGGCATTGCCCTCTCCCGTTTCGCCAAGCGTGCGCATGACCGTCTCGAGCCGCGCATAGGCGCGCGCCGGATCTTCATTGCGGACCGTCATCACGATAGCGGTGCGCGTGGTCAGCGGCGTCTGCTTGTCGCCCTCTTGCGCAAAAGGGGCGACGAGCGCGCGCGCATTCTTGCGTCCATGCAGCAGCCACAGGCCGATCAGCGCATTCCAGACGCCGAGCACGCTCCAGGGCGCGGCAATGGCGAAACAGGCAAACAGGGCAACATCGATCCCGCTCCAGCCCTGCGCGCCCAGAATTTGCGCGAGCCAGGCGAGCAGGAAAAGATAGGTGACGATGTTGAGCGCAGCGACGATGATGCGGCGACGGGTGAGCACCGCCACGGGCTGAATGCCGGCGGGGGTCATCGGAACGGATATGACGGCTTTGGTCTGGGGCGACATCAGGGGGTCTCGATCGGGTGAAAGCCCGCCCGCTATCCGGGTCGATTGCCTATTGCTAAGTCGGGGCGGACATTAGTAGGTGTGAGCATGGCGGTCGAGACGAAAAACAGCTTCGGGGATGCCCATCGCGGCAACCGTGCGCTCTGGTATACGGGCAAGGCGCGCGCCGAGCTCCGGCCCGTCGTCGTGCCCGAGCCCGGCCCCGGTGAAGCCCTCGTTTTAACCCTTTGGTCCGGCATCAGCCGCGGCACCGAGCGCCTCGTCTATGAGGGCCGCGTGCCCATGTCCGAATATGAGCGGATGAAGGCGCCCTTTCAGGAAGGCGAATTCCCTTATCCTGTGAAATACGGCTATTGCTCTGTCGGTATTGTCGAGCAGGGCCCCAAGGAATGGCTTGGCGTGCCGGTGTTTGCGTTGCACCCGCATCAGACGCGCTTTGTCATGCCGGTGGAACGCCTCGTTGCCATTCCCGACACGCTGCCGCTGCGCCGCGCCGCGCTGGCGGCCAATATGGAGACGGCGCTGAACGCGCTCTGGGATTCGGGCGCCGGCCCCGGTGACAAGATTGTGATCGTGGGCGCGGGCCTTGTCGGCCTGCTCGTCGCCTTTCTGGCCGTGCGTCTGCCGGGCGCCGAGGTCGTGGTTGTCGATGTCGAGCCCGCGCGCTCTGCCCTCGTGACCGCGCTCGGCGCGGAATTCCGCACGCCGGGCGCAATTGCGGGGGATGCGGATGTTGTCTTCCACGCCAGCGCCTCCGCCGATGGCCTGACGAGCGCGCTTGGCGCTGCTGGCCTCGAGGGCACGATCGTCGAATTGAGCTGGTATGGCGACCGTCAGGTCATGGTGCCGCTGGGGGGCGCTTTTCACAGCCGCAGGCTGCGGCTCATTTCTTCGCAGGTCGGACAGGTCGCCCCCACACGTCGTCCGCGCTGGACCTATGCGCGTCGCCTGCGCAAGGCGCTTGATCTCTTGCAGGATGATGTGATCGACAAGCTCATCACCGGCGAAGTCGCTTTCGAGACTTTGCCGCAATCCATGGCCGAAATTTTCAATCCCGCCGCGTCCGCGCTCGCGACCGTTGTGCGTTACTGACTGGAGCACCCACTATGTATGCACTCGAAGTGCGCGAGCACATCATGATCGCCCATTCCTTCAAGGGCGAATTTTTCGGCCCCGCGCAGAACATGCACGGCGCGACATTCATCGTCGATGTCGCCTTCTTCCGCGAGACTTTGACCGAGCATGAAGTGGTGGTCGATATCGGCCGTGCGCATGATGCGCTCAAGGCTGTGCTGAGCCCGATCAATTATCAAAATCTCGATGCGCTGCCGCAGTTTTCCGGCCGCCAGACGACGACGGAATTTCTGTCGAAATATATTTTCGACAATATGGCGAATGCCGCCCGCACGGGCGATCTCGGCCCCGGTGGCGATGGCATCGCCAAGATCCGCGTGACGCTGCATGAATCGCATGTGGCCCGCGCCTGGTTTGAAGGGCCGGTGGCCTGAAGCCGATGCGCGCGCGCGCGGTTTTCGCCATTCCGGGCGACCTCGCGAGCCGCACGGGCGGCTATGCCTACGATCGTGAAGTGATTGCGCGCGCGCCTGTTTTTGGCGTCGCAATCACGCCGCTCGCTTTGCCCGGCAGCTTTCCCGCGCCCGATGCAGAGGATCTGCGCGAGACGGCAGCACTTCTGCGCGCCATCCCGCAAGAGGAAATCGTGTTCATCGATGGCCTCGCCTTTGGCGCGTTCACGCCAGATCTTCTGTCGGGCATAGGCCAGAAAATCGTTGCGCAGGTGCATCATCCGCTCGCTCTTGAATCTGGACACACGCCCGCGCGCGCAGCCCAATTGCAGCACAGCGAGCGCGTGGCCTTGGCGCATGCGACGCATGTGATCGTGCCAAGCGCCGTCACCAAGGCCGTGCTTGTGGCTGATTACGGCGTGCCGGAAAGCTCCATCACAATTGCCTTGCCAGGCACCGCGCGCGCTGCACGCGCAAGCGGGGGCACGGGCGCGCCCCATCTTCTGGCGGTCGGGTCGCTCGTGCCGCGCAAGGGCTTCGATGTTCTTGTCACCGCGCTCGCAGATCTGCGCGCGCTCGACTGGCGCCTCACCATTGCGGGCTCGCCGCATCGCGCGCCAGAGCACGCGACGATTGTGCGCGACATGATTGCGCGCCACGGACTTGATGCGCGTATCACGCTTGCGGGCGAGGTGGATGAGGACGCGCTTGAAAGCCTTTATGCGCAGGCCGATCTTTTCGTTTTGTCCTCCCTCTATGAAGGCTATGGCATGGTGCTGGGCGAGGCGATGGTGCGCGGCCTGCCGATTGTCGCGACAACAGGCGGTGCGGCTGCCGATACCGTGCCCGATCAAGCCGCGCTGAAGGTTCCGCCGGGGGATGCGCGCGCACTCGGGGCGGCCTTGCAGGCTATGATCGGCGACGCGCGTTTGCGCGCGGATATGGCTGCGGCTTCATACATGGCTGGACAGGCCTTGCCGGCATGGGATGATACGGCGCAAATCGTTGCCGATGTTCTGGCCCGCGTTGCAGGAGGTGAATGTTCATGAGCGGATTTTCACCCCAATGGCTCGCCCTGCGCGAGCCAGCCGACCATGGCGCGCGCGCACCTGCGCTGGCGAGCCAGGTCTTCGATCATTTCGCGGCGCGCGATCATGTCACCATTCTCGATCTTGGCTGTGGCACAGGCTCAAACCTGCGCGCCATGTCGAACAGGCTGCCCCAACACCAGATCTGGCGGCTTGTCGATTGGGATCATTCCTTGCTCGATGCCGCGCGCGGACGTCTCGTTGCCTGGGCCGATGAAGCCATGGCCGATGGCGGCGCTGTCGCGCTGCGCAAGGGCGCGCATGAGATCAATCTGCAGCTCGAACAGGCCGATCTCGCGCAGGGCTTCGAGGCCGTGCTCGCAGCCCATGCCGATCTGGTAACGGCAACCGCGTTTTTCGATCTGGTCTCGGCGCAATGGATCGATGATTTCTGCGCCGCCCTCGCGCGTCGTCGCCTGCCGCTCTATGCCATTCTCACCTATGACGGGCAGGAGACATGGGAGCCGCCCCATCCCGGCGATGCAAAAGTGCTGGCTGCCTTTCATGCCCATCAGGCGCAGGACAAGGGCTTTGGGCCTGCCGCTGGCCCCTTCGCTGCCGCCCATCTCGCGCGGGTGCTGGAGGAGGACCACAATTATCGCGTGACGACAGCGCCGAGTCCCTGGCAGCTCGATCAGGGCCAGTCGCTGCTGATCGGCGAGCTGGCCCGTGGCGCGGCCGATGCTGTCGCCGAAACAGGGCTTGTGCCTGCCGATGAGCTTGCGTCCTGGCGCGCCGCGCGCGAACAGGCCACCGCCTGCACCATCGGCCATGTCGATCTTTTTGCGACGCCGCCCTAGTCAGCGCCAGCGCGCGGGCACCATCCGCGCGAACACGCCATCATGCTTCCAGAAGCGATGCATCAGCGCGCCGCCGATATGGGCGACAAGCAGGGTCGCGATGGAAAAAGCCGCGATTTCATGGGCCTTGAACAGCGCCTTTGAAAGCGCCTCATTGGCTGGCGCGAGCGGGGGCAGATCAAACAGCCAGAAGACCGAGATCTTCACCGGATAGGCCGATGTCGCCGCCCAGCCGAGCAGGGGCGTGAGCACGATCAGCACATAAAGCGCGTAATGGACGAAAACCGAGGCGCGACGTTCGAGTGGCGTGAGACCGCCATAGGCAGCGGGCGCGCCGTAAAACATGCGGATGGCGATGCGCAGCACGGCAAGGCAAAGAACGACAAAGCCGATAGAGCGATGCAGGTCGTAAAACGTGTTCTGAATGACGCCTTGGGGCAGATATTCGAGGCTTGGGCCTGTCGGCAGCTGGAAGAAAATGCAGGCAGCCGTCAGCCAGTGCAGCCATTTCGACGCCTCGGCGTAATTCTCGCTCTTCTTGGCCAGCAGCGCGCGCATAAAGCCCATGTTTTCATCCGCCTCTAGAGAATGGATCGGCGCATATCGCAGTCGATGAGAAATTCGCCGCCCGCCAGCGGATACAATTGCGTCACCGGGCGTCGCGCGCGGCCGAGTTCGGCTACCGGCACAAGATCGAGCCCGTTGCGGCCCGAGCCGATGATGAGGGGCGCCACCAGCAGATGCAGCCGGTCGAGGCAGTCCGCATCGATGAAGGCGGAAATGGTGCGCGCACCGCCCTCGATCAGCAGGCGGCGAAGCCCGCGCGCGAAAAGCGCGTCGATGATGGCCGAGGGCGGAATGATACCATCCACTTTCGCCAGCCTGATGTGCTCGCTGCCGGGCGCACTCACGCAAGCGGGCGCTGTATCGGCACTAATGATGAAACAGGGCGTGCCATCGTCCTCGAGCCATTTCGCCGGGCCCGTCAGGCGACCGTTGGGATCGATGACCACGCGCGCGGGGCTGCGGCCCGGCACGCGGCGCACGGTGAGCTGGGGATCATCGGCCACCACCGTGCTCGCACCCACGACAACGGCGTCCACTTCGGCGCGCATGCGGTGCAGATGGTCGAGCGCCGGCGCGCCATTGATATATTTGCTTTCGCCCGAAACGGTGGCGATGCGCCCGTCGAGCGATTGGCCGAGTTGGGCAACCACGAAGGGGCGGGTCGGATCAGCCTGCCGGAACGCGGCAAACGGGTCGCTCGCCACATCGGCGCAGGGCGCTTGCGTCATGTCTTCTCCCGACTGCCATTCCTCACTACACCGCATGGACGCTCCTAGTTTCTTCCCTAGATATAGGTTATTAGCGTGGCAGGGGAGGTCGGGAAGGCCGTCCTGCTATAATGGTTCTTCCCGGAAAAAGAGGTTCGCGTGACGGATCAGCAGAGCAGTCTAATCGCCAGCGGAAGTTTCGACCAGATTCAGGTCGAAAGGGCGATATCCGAGGTCAGGTCGGGGCGTCCCGTGCTTGTCACCTCGCAGCATGGCGCTTTGATTGCCGCCAATGTCGAGGGTCTCGATCCTGCTTCTGCCGCGCGGCTTGAGCTGCTCGCGGAGGGGCGCGCTCGCCTGTTGCTTGCGGCTCCGCGTTTGCGCCGCCTTGGGCTGGAGCGCACGGAGCCTGGCGCGGTCGCGCTTCCCAAAGTTGATCTCAAACGCATTTCCGCTTTGGCCATTGATGTCGATGCGCGCATTGATGCGCCCGTTGCTGGCCTGCAGGGCGCAGACGACGCCGCTCTTGAGCTTGCGCGCATCGCCCTTGTGTTGCCCGCAATTGTAACATTTCCGGTTACCGAAGAGGCCGCTTTTGCGCAAGCGCTGCTCAGCGTCTCGGATGTAGCCATCGGCCAGTATCGCGCCGCTGAAGCCCATCTCCACATGATTGCGCGCGCGCCTGTTCCACTCGAGGGCGCGCCCGATAGCGAATTTGTGATCTTCCGTGGCGGCGAGGGCCTGCGCGATCAGGTCGCGGTGATTATCGGCAAGCCCGACCTTGGCGCGCCGGTGACGGTGCGGCTGCATTCGGCCTGCCTGACGGGCGATCTGTTTGGCAGTCTCAAATGCGATTGCGGCGACCAGTTGCGTCACACGGCACGTTTCATGGCCGAGAATGGCGGCGGCGTGCTGCTCTATCTCGATCAGGAGGGACGCGGCAACGGCATTTCCAACAAGATCCGGGCCTACAAGCTGCAGGCGCAGGGCTTTGACACCTATGATGCCGATGAAGTGCTGGGCTTCGATCACGACCAGCGCGGCTTCCACTTTGCTGCCCTGATGTTGAAACAATTGGGCGTCACAATCGTGCGTGTGATGACCAATAATCCGATCAAGATTGCTGCGCTGGAAGATGCCGGCCTCGTGGTTGACGCTGACCAGCGCATCCAGGGCCGTCTCACAGACCAGAACATTCGCTATCTTGCCTCGAAGCGCGACCGCGCGGGTCACTTCCTCGACGTTATGGACAATGTGCCTCCCGCTCATGGCGGCGCCAAGGACTGATACCTCATGATCGATCGGACGCCCGGCGCGCGGAAGCTCTATCCGATCGCGGTCCTTATATTTGCGCTTTGCGCGGTTGCGCTCACCTGGCCCTGGCTGAGTGGGCGCTTCACGATTCCCTGGGATGCGAAGGCGCATTTCTATCCCCAGCTCGCCTTCCTTTCGAAGGCGCTGCACAATGGTGAATCGCCGTTCTGGAACCCCTATGTCTTTGCAGGCTCGGTACATATCGCCGATCCGCAATCGCTCATCTTCACGCTGCCCTATCTGGCGCTTGCTGCCCTTGTGCGCGATCCCGGCTTCATTGCCGCTGATGCGATGGTGTTTCTCGTCATCACGCTTGGCGGTCTGGCACTGATGATGTTTTTCCGCGATCGCAATTGGCACCCCGCAGGTGCGCTTGTGGCGGGATTGAGTTTTGCTTTCGGCGGGTCGGCTGCCTGGCGCATCCAGCATATTGGCGAGGTGCTGAGCCTCGGCTTTTTTGCCATCACGCTGTTTTTCCTCGGACGCATTTTCAGTTCAGGCCGCTGGTGGAATGGCGTCGCCGCCGGTTTCTTTGGCGGGCTGATGCTGATCGGGCGCGATCAGATCGCGTTCCTTTCCATGATCGTCCTGGCGATTTATGCGATCTGGAATCTGTTTGGCGCGCCTTTGCGTCGTGTGGCCTGGCCGCTTGTCTGGGGCTTTGTCACCGGCATTGCGGTTATCGGGCTGCCGATTGCCCTGACCATGGTGATCGCCGAACAATCCAACCGCGTTCTGATCGATTTCGAGGGCGCGGCGCGCGGCTCCCTGCATCCGGCTGCCTTCCTCACAGCCGTTGTCGCCAATCTCTATGGCGTCGATGGCCCTTTGCGCGATTTCTGGGGCCCGCCGACAACCGCCTTCTGGGGCGGGAATTATGTGCTCGCGCGCAATATGGCCGAGATTTATTTCGGTGCGCTTCCCGTCATCGCCTTTCTGGGCCTCGGGCTTGGCGCGGCTTCCTTTGCGCGGCGCGAGGTTGCCCCTCTTCTTGCCGCTCTCGTGCTGATGCTGCTTTACGCGCTCGGCGATTTCACGCCGCTCTTCAAGCTTGCCTTTGAACTGCCGGGCGCAGATCTCTTCCGCCGCCCGGCCGACGCCACCTTCCCGCTCTGCGCTCTGGCTTCGATTCTTGCCGGCTATGCGGTGCATCTCTTCGTGACGCGTCAGGATGTGCAAGCAGGCGTCTTGCGCGCCTATGTGCTGCCCGTTTGCGCCATCGTCCTGCCTTTTGCAGGCGCGGTTGCTGTGGCCTATGCGAAGGGGCGGCTGGCGCAGGCTTCTGTGCCGCTCGCCATTGGCGGGGCGTGTCTCATTGTGTCCGCCCTCACGCTGGTGCTGGCGCGCAGGCTTGCGCCCGAGCGTGGTCTTGTCGCGCTGCTCGTCATTGGCCTCTGCCTAAGCGCCGATCTTGCGATCAACAATGGCCCCAATGAATCGACAGCCCTGCCGCCTGCTCATTACGAAGTGATGCGCCGCGACAGTGTGAACGAGACGCTCGCCCTGCTGCGCACCAAGCTTGCAGAAACTGCGGGGCCAGATCGCATCGACCGTGTTGAAATTGCCGCCGTGGGTTTCGATTGGGCCAACCTCGGCTTGATCCACGGCTTCCAGCACGACCTTGGCTATAATCCCGTGCGGCTGGCGACCTATGTGGAGGCGACCGGCGCGCAGGATCAGGTGGCGACACCCGAACAGCGCGCATTCGTGCCGCTGTTTCCATCCTATCGCAGCCTGATGGCTGACATGCTCGGCCTGCGTTTCATCGCGACAGGTGTTCCGGTCGCTGAAATCGACAAGAAGTTCCGCCCGGGCGACCTCATCGAAATTGCGCGCACGCCGGATGCCTATATCTACGAAAACCCGCGCGCTTTGCCGCGCGTATTGCTCGCGGCAAAGGCGCAGGAGGCCGATTTCGACGAACTCGTTGAATCTGGCCAATGGCCGGCCTTCGATCCGCGCGAGACCGTCTTGCTCGAAAAGGCGGATGGGGACAGTGCGAAATCGCGCCGCCCCGGCACGGCGCGCATCTTGTCTTACGAGAACACGCAAGTGCGCATAGCGGTGGATGCGCCAGATGGCGGCTGGCTTGTGCTCAACGATGTCTGGCATCCGTGGTGGCGCGTTGAAATCGATGGTGTGCCAGTGCCCCTGTTGCGCGCCAATGTGATCTTTCGCGCGGTGGCGCTGCCGCCCGGCGCGCGCCAGGTGCGCTTCAGCTTCACGCCGATCGCAGGCCTGCGCGAGAGCATCCGCGACATGTTTCAACCATCGCAAAAGTGACATGGGCGGGACATGATGGCGTCACGCAGCGCCCCTATTTTGCAAAGGCAATGAGGGGTCAAGGGCTTGCCCTCTCACGGTCGTCCGCCCATAAATGTGCGCTTAAAGCTGAGGCTCAAGGATTTTATGACGCGTTCCATGCGGGATGAACTTGAGGGCGCAAGCCCGGCGGGCGCAGACCACACGCCCCGGCTGGTTGCGGCAACGCCCGCTGACCCCAGGCTTGAGCGCCGCCGCAAGCTGTGGAGCCGCATCGGTGCAGCCTTCAGCCTGTGCATTCTGGTTCTTTCGGTCTTCGTTCTGGGGCGCACCATTGCAGGCCTGCACTGGGGCGAATTGCGTGCCGCCATTGCAGCCACAAGCGCCGAGCAGATCATCGGCGCATCCTTCTTTACCGCGCTCTCCTATATTGCGCTGACAGGCTATGACGCGGTGGCGTTGCGGCAATTGCGCATCAGCGTGCCCTATCGCACAACGGCGCTCGCGTCCTTCACGAGCTACGCCATTTCCTTCACGCTTGGCTTTCCGCTGATTACAGCGGGCACCGTGCGCTATTGGATCTATGCGCGTGCGGGTGTCAGCGCAGCCAAGGTTGCAAGCCTCACGATTATTGCAGGCCTCACATTCTGGCTCGGCATGGCGCTGGTCATCGGCATTGCGCTCACCATGCAGCCCGATGGCATTTCGGCCGTCAACCGGCTTCAGGGCTGGGTCAATCTCATCATCGGCCTCAGCGTGCTCTTTGCGATGATGTTCTATCTCGCCTTCGTGTCACGCGGCCAAAGGCGCGTGAGCGTGCAGGGGCTGCGGCTCGAATTGCCGGGCCTGACATTGACGCTCAGCCAATTGCTGATCGGTGTCTTCGATCTCGTCTGCGCTGCGGCGGCGCTCTTTGTGATCCTGCCGAAAGATCACGGGCTCGATTTCATCTCTTTCTGCGCGGCCTATGTGTTTTCCTGCCTTCTCGGGATTGCGAGCCATATGCCGGGCGGCATCGGCGCGTTTGAAGCAACCATGCTCAATGCCGTGCCCGGGCCCTCGACCGAAGCTTTGCTTGCCTCGCTCCTGCTGTTTCGCGTCATTTATTACGTCGCGCCCTTCATTCTGGCGCTGGCAATCCTTGGCGCGAATGAAAGCATTCGCCGTTGGAACAGCCTGCGCGCCGCAATGAGCCGCGCCGATACGGAATAGGTTTCAGGTCTCGGGCTCACCGCCGTCCGTCAGATAGGTTTGGGCATTGAGCACGATCTGCGCATCGGCAGTATCGAGCGCCTTGGCATCCTTGCCCTCGTAATCGAGGCTGAGCAGAATGTGGCGGATTACCTCCAGCCGCGCGCGGCGCTTGTCATTGGCGCGGATGATGGTCCAGGGCGCATCCTGTGTGTCGGTTGCCGCCAGCATGGCGTCATAGGCGTGCGAATAATCGTCCCATTTTTCGATCGCCTTGAAATCGATGTCTGACAATTTCCAGCGCGCGAGCGGATCGTGCCAGCGCGCATGCAGGCGCTTCATCTGCATTTCACGCCCGATGGTCAGAAAGATCTTGATGAGCCTGATGTTGTCGCGCGCGAGCATGGCTTCGACATTGGGCGTCTCGGCGAGAAAATGCAGCGTCTCCTGCGGCGTGCAAAAGCCAAAGACAGGCTCCACCGCGCCCCGATTATACCAGGAGCGGTCAAAGATCGCGATCTGGCCGCGTGTCGGCATTTCCGACAGATAGCGCTGGAAATAAAATTGCCCCTGTTCGGTCTCGGTCGGTTTGGTGAGCGCAACCACATGCGCCGAGCGCGGATTGAGATGGGCGGTAAGCCGGTTGATCGCGCCGCCCTTGCCGGCGGCGTCGCGACCTTCCAGTACGATGACAACACGCTCGCCGTTTTTCTTCACGCTGGCCAGCATGCGCACCAGCTCGATCTGCAAGGCGCGCAGCTGCTTCTCATACGGCTTGCGCTTCATTTTTTCCGTATAGGGAAAATGGCCCGAGGTGAGGGCGCGCTTTGCGATATGGTCGGGCAGGGTGTCGGAGCGAATGTCGAAGCTCCCGGCTTTCGCCTTGTTCTTGTCAGTGTTGCGCGACTTTTTCTCGTTCATGCCGGCCTCTCCATGCCTGTAGCCTGCATCGGGTCTGCGCCCCAGGCAAGCGGCACGCTTGATCGTGACGGGGCTCTGCCGCCATAAAGGCGGGACGTCAGGATCGCAGGGACAAAGTGCATGGCCGAAGTCGTCAATCTGCTTGAGGCTTTTGTGGAGGCGTTGCCCGAGCCCGTCCTGGTGATCGGCCGCCAGCAGCGCATCGTCGCGGCCAATAGCGCGGCGCGCGCTCTGTTTCCCGCGCTGCGCGTGCAAAACACCCTGCCATTCGTGCTGCGCGCGCCCGATGTGCTGGAGGCTACGGCCCGTGTTCTGGCTGGTGGCCCGGCGACTTTGACCATGCTGCACGAGCGCGTGCCGGTCGAGCGCCTGTTTCAGGTTCACGCCGCGCCCTTCCTCGCGGCTGGCGAGGCCTATGCCGTCCTGACCTTGCGCGATCTCACCGATGCGCGGCGCGTCGAGCGCATGCGTGTCGATTTCATCGCCAATGCGAGCCATGAATTGCGCACGCCGCTGGCCTCCTTGCTTGGCTTCATCGAGACCCTGCAAGGTGCGGCACGCGAGGATAGCGTTGCGCGCGAGCGGTTTCTTGCCATCATGCGCGACCAGGGGCGGCGCATGGCACGCCTGATCGATGATCTTCTCTCGCTTTCGAAAGTCGAGCAGCAGGAGCACGTGCGCCCGCAAACCCCCGTCGATCTGGTGGAGGTGGTGCGCCATTGCATCGACGGGCTGACGCCCATGGCGCAGGAGAGCGGGGTGCATTTACACCTCGACGCGCCCATGGACACGCCCATGAGCCTGATACTTGCGGGCGACCGCGACGAATTGCTGCGCGTTGCCGAAAACCTGATCGAAAATGCCATCAAATATGGCGCTGGCCCCGCAGGCTCCCAGAGCCGGATCGATATTGCCTTGCAGGCGCAGGGCAGCCTTGCGCGTCTGACTGTGCGCGATTTCGGACCGGGCATCCCGGCAGAACATCTGCCGCGCCTGACCGAGCGCTTCTACCGGGTGGATGCCGGCGCGAGCCGCGCCAAGGGTGGCACGGGCCTCGGGCTCGCGCTGGTCAAGCACGTCGTCGCCCGCCACAGGGGCACGCTGAAGATTGCCAGCCAGCCGGGGCAGGGGGCGGAGTTTATCGTCGAGTTTCCTTTGCTCGTTCCAGAAAAAGTTGTTTTATAACAGATACTTAAGATGTCATGGGTTTGTCATGAAGACGTCGTAGAAGGTGCAGGCCAAGACGTTGCAATCTCTGCCGGGCCGCGCCGCGCGCCCGGGCTCCAGGAAAGAGCCTCTTATGGACCTCAGCACAATCTTCCGCGCCGCCTGTGTGGCCGCGCTGACAATTCTTCCGAGCGTGAGCGCTCAAGCGGTCGACATCACCGGCGCTGGCGCGACCTTCCCGTTCCCCGTCTATTCCAAATGGGCGGATGCTTACAAAACGCAGACCGGCAACGGGCTGAACTATCAGTCCATCGGGTCTGGCGCAGGCATCAAGCAGATCCAGGCCAAGACCGTGACATTTGGCGCGAGCGATGCGCCTCTCACTGCCGCGCAGCTGTCCAAGGACGGTCTCGCCCAATGGCCGATGGTCATGGGCGCGATTGTGGCTGTGGTGAATATCGAGGGCCTCAAGTCGAACGAGCTCGTTCTCGATGGCCGGGTTCTGGCCGATATCTATCTCGGCGCGATCAAGAAATGGGACGATGCCGCGATCAAAAAGCTCAATCCCGATCTGAAGCTCCCCTCTGCCGCCATCACCGTGGTGCGTCGCTCCGACGGGTCGGGCACGACCTTCAATTTCACCGATTATCTCGCCAAGGTGAGCGCCGACTGGAAGTCGAAAGTCGGCAGCGGTACTGCGGTTGAATGGCCGGTTGGTGTGGGCGCAAAGGGCAATGAGGGCGTTGCGGGCAATGTCGCGCAGACGAAGAACTCCATCGGCTATGTCGAATATGCCTATGCCAAGCAGAACAATCTGACCTATGCGGCGCTGGTCAATGCCGCCGGCAAGACCATCAAGCCGACAATCACCTCTTTCCAGGCGGCTGCCGCCAATGCCGATTGGGCCAATGCGCCGGGCTTCTATCAGATCCTGACCAACCAGCCGGGCGAGGCCTCCTGGCCGATCACGGCGGCGACCTTCATCCTCATGTACAAGCAGCCTGTCGATGCGGATGCTTCCAACGAGGCGTTGAAGTTCTTTGCCTGGGCCTATGAGCAGGGCGGCAAGATGGCCGAAGAACTCGACTACATCCCCATGCCCGAATCCGTTGTGAAACTCATCAAGGACAGCTGGGCCAAGGACATTGCGTCCAAGTAAGATATGAGGGGGAGGTGAGCCCCTCCCCCTTTGTTTTCCCCTGCGGAGCACGCCTCGTGAATATCGAGACCAGAATGAAAAGCCTGCCGGTCGATCGCGCGCGTGCGCTCGCGGCCTTTCGGTTGGGCGATGCAAGTTTCTACTGGCTCACGCGCATCTGCGCGCTCGTTGTGCTGTGCATTCTGGGCGGTATCATTCTCTCGCTGATGATCGGGGCCTGGCCGGCGATCCAGACTTTCGGTTTTGATTTTCTCGTCACGCGCCGCTGGGCGCCCCAGCTTGAGCCGACGCCGGTGCTGGGCGCGCTGGGACCGATTTACGGCACGCTCGTCACATCTGCGCTCGCCATGCTGGTTGCCGTGCCTGTCGGCATTGGCATTGCGATTTTTCTCTCCGAGCTCTGCCCGCCTGCGCTGCGCCGCCCGGTCGGCATTGCGATTGAATTGCTCGCCGGCATTCCCTCGATCATCTACGGCATGTGGGGCTTTTTCGTTCTCGCGCCCTTCATGACGGATCATGTCCAGCCGCTCTTCATCGATCTCTTCGATGGCGTGCCGGTGCTCGGCGCAATTTTTGCCGGGCCGCCCTCCTATCTCTCGCTGTTCAATGCTTCGCTGGTGCTCGCCATCATGGTGCTGCCCTTCATCACAGCAATCTCGCGCGATGTCTTCATGAGCGTGCCACCCATGCTGAAGGAATCAGCCTATGGGCTCGGCTGCACGACCTGGGAAGTGGTGCGCAATGTTGTCATTCCCTATACGCGCACAGGCGTGATCGGCGGCATCATGCTCGCGCTTGGCCGTGCGCTCGGCGAGACCATGGCGGTCACTTTCATCATCGGCAATTCCTTCCAGATCAGCGGCTCGATCTTTGCGCCCGGCACGACGATTTCAGCCGCCATTGCCAGCGAATTTGCAGAAGCCAGCGGCGTGCATCAATCCGCCCTCATCCTGCTTGGCCTGCTGCTCTTCGTGCTGACCTTCATCGTTCTGGCTTCCGCGCGGCTCATGCTCGCCCGGCTCGAACGCAAGGCGGGAGCCTGACATGATGTCTCTTTATGCAACACGGCGTCGCCGCGATGTCATCATCCGCGTGCTGTGCGTGGCCGCTGCCGGTTTCGGGCTGATGTGGCTGACCCTCATTCTCTTCACATTGCTGTGGAACGGGCTTGCAGGCCTGCATCTCTCGGTGTTCACGCAAATGACGCCGCCGCCCGGCTCAAAGACTGGCGGTCTGGCCAATGCCATCGTCGGCTCGCTCGTCATGACCGTGATCGGGGTTGGCATAGGCGCGCCACTTGGCCTGTTTGCAGGCACTTATCTTGCCGAATATGGCCGGCACGAAAAGCTGAGTTTCTACGTCCGCTTCATCAACGACATTCTGCTCAGCGCGCCCTCCATCGTCATCGGCCTTTTCATCTACAGCGCCGTGGTGGTGCCGATGGGCGGCTTCTCGGCGCTTGCAGGCTCGCTGGCGCTGGCGGTGATTGTCACGCCCGTTGTGGTGCGCACCACCGAGGACATGCTGCGCCTTGTGCCCGATCAGGTGCGCGAAGCGGCTGCCGCGCTGGGCTTGCCGCGTTCGCTCGTCATTCGCCGCATCGCCTATCGCGCTGCGCGCACGGGCCTCATCACCGGCATTCTGCTTGCGACCGCCCGCGTGGCGGGCGAAACCGCGCCGTTGCTCTTCACTGCGCTCTCGAACCAGTTCTGGAGCTTGAGCCTTAGCCAGCCGATGGCAAATCTGCCCGTCACCATCAATAATTTCGTCCAAAGCCCCTATGAATATTGGCGGCAACTTGCCTGGACGGGCGCCTTGCTCATCACGCTTGCCGTTCTCGCGCTGAACATTGTCGCGCGCCTGCTCGGCGCCGAAAGGAAGACCAAGTGACGGACCTTGCCCTCATGACCGCCCCATCGCCGGCGCCCGTTGCCACGCGCGCCAAGATCGAGACCAAGAATCTCGATTTCTACTATGGCGCGACACGCGCGCTCAACAATATCAGTCTGCAGCTTGCGCCCAATACCGTGACGGCTTTCATCGGCCCGTCGGGATGCGGCAAGTCTACGCTGCTGCGCGTGTTCAACCGGATGTATGATCTTTATCCCGGCCAGCGCGCGGAAGGCGAAGTCCTGCTCGATGGCAAGAATATTCTTGTGCCTGGCCTTGATCTCAATCTGCTGCGCGCGCGCATAGGCATGGTCTTCCAGAAGCCGACGCCCTTTCCGATGACGATTTATGAAAACATCGCCTTCGGCATCAAGCTCTATGAAAATCTCTCCAGGAGCGAACTCGATGGCCGCGTCGAACACGCGTTGCGCGGGGCTGCCTTGTGGAACGAGGTGAAGGACAAGCTCGATGCGAGCGGTCTGTCGCTCTCGGGTGGCCAGCAACAGCGGCTCTGCATTGCGCGCACCGTCGCCATCCAGCCCGAAGTCATCCTGTTCGATGAACCCTGTTCGGCGCTCGATCCGATCTCGACGGCCAAGGTCGAAGAATTGCTCGATGAATTGAAGGCGAAATATACGATCGCCATCGTCACCCATAATATGCAGCAGGCGGCGCGCGTGTCTGAATTCACCGCCTTCATGTATCTCGGCGAGCTTGTTGAGTTTGCGCAGACGACGCGCATTTTCACCGCGCCCGAAAAGCGTCAGACGCAGGATTATATCACCGGCCGCTTCGGTTGAGCTGGCGCGAGGGGTTTTCATCATGATGAGCGAACATACTGTTGCCGCTTACGACAAAGAGCTCGGAACGCTGGGCCGCAACATTGCCGAAATGGGCGGCCTTGCGGAAAAAATGCTGTCGGATGCACTCGATGCCCTGATGGCGATGGATCTTGATCTCGCGCGCGCGGTCGTGGCCTGCGATCCGCGTCTGGATGCCTTGCAGCGTCAGGTCGAGGAATTTGCGATTCTCACCATCGCGCGCCGTCAGCCGATGGCGGTCGATCTGCGCGAGATTGTTGCTGCGATCCGCGTGTCGGGCGATCTCGAGCGCGTGGGCGATCTGGCCAAGAATATTGCCAAGCGCACGCTCAAGCTTGCCGATGTTCCGCGCATTCCCCGCGCGGCCATCGGCCTCAAGCACATGGGCGATCTTGCGCTCCTGCAATTGAAGGATGTGCTCGACGCCTATGCGACGCGCGACATCGAGCGCGCGCGCGATGTCTGGACGCGCGATTCTGAACTCGATGCGCTGGAGGATTCCGTCTTCCGCGATCTGCTCACCTTCATGATGGAAGATCCGCGCAATATTTCCTTCTGCACGCATCTGCTGTTCTGTTCGAAAAACATCGAGCGCGCGGGCGATCATGCGACCAACATCGCAGAGACGGTCTATTATCTCGTCACCGGCACGAACCTGCCGGTGGACCGGCCCAAGGGCGGCTCCAGCATCATGACGAGCGACGTGTGAGAGAGCGGCGCGCGCCATGAGCTCACGCGAAGCCACCAACACCAACGCGCCCCGCGTCCTCATTGTCGAGGACGAGGAAGCGTTGTCCCTGCTGCTGGCCTATAATCTGGAGGCGGAGGGCTATGTCGTCGAGCGCTGCGAGCGGGGCGACGATGCGGAATTGCTGCTGCTTGAGGGCCCGCCCGATCTCGTCATTCTCGACTGGATGCTGCCCGGTGTGTCGGGCATTGAAATCTGCCGCCGCCTGCGCGCGCGCGAAGGAACGCGGACCTTGCCCGTCATCATGCTGACGGCGCGCGGTGAGGAGGACGAGCGGGTGCGTGGCCTCTCCGTCGGTGCTGACGATTATGTGGTGAAGCCCTTTTCCGTGCCCGAGCTGATGGCCCGCGTGCGCGCGCTTTTGCGCCGTGCCGCGCCCGAGCGCATTGCCGGGCGGCTGGCCGCCGGCGACATCGAGCTTGATCGCGAGACCCATCGCGTGCGGCGCGGCGCGCGCGACGTGCATCTGGGGCCAACGGAATTCCGCCTGCTCGACCGCCTGCTGGAAAAGCCCGGCCGTGTCTTCACCCGCGCTCAATTGCTCGATGCCGTCTGGGGCAATACGGCCGAGATCGACGAGCGGACGGTGGATGTGCATGTCGGGCGTCTGCGCAAGGCGCTCTCGCATGGCCGCGAGCCCGATCCGATCCGCACCATACGCGGGGCGGGCTATGCGTTCGATGAGACCTTCGGGCGTTAGCTCAAAAGAAAATGGCGGATCTCGCGATCCGCCATTTTATGTATCTGCCTTTGCGCCCGCGTCTCAGGCGAGACGCTGCAGACGCTTTTCGCGATCGCGATCCCGGCGGCGATCCTGCGCCGGCTGGTAGGCAATGCGCGCATGGTGTCCGCAATAGGGGCCGGTTGCCGGGGTTCTTGAACCGCAGAAGCGGAACTCCGGCGTTGTCGGGTCGCCCACGGGCCAGCGGCACATGCTCTCCCGCAGTTCCATGATCGTCACCATCTCGGACATGGGAATGACCACATCTTCGACCGGCATCGGCTCGGGCGCTTCGACTGGCCGGAAGGCCAGCGCGACATTGCCACGAGTTACCGGGGCCACCGTACGCGGCTGCTGACGCGTCGGCTGCGGACGGGTCCGCTGCCGGGGCGCTGCCGCCGTCGGGGCTTTCACCCGGCCAGAGAGGCCGAGGCGATGCACTTTGCCAATCACGGCATTGCGCGTGATGCCGTGGGAGAGTTCCGCGGCAATCTGGCTGGCACTGAGCCCCTCCAGCCAAAGTTTGCGCAGAAGATCCACACGCTCATCGGTCCAGGACATGTATGTCCTCCTCCAAGGTCCGCCAAAAGAATCCGAGATTCAACGCGCCACCGGAAGACCGGCGTCGTTGGACGCATTACACTCTCGGAAGGTCCGCCGCACGAGATGTCGTACTCGACAGACAGGACGGTACACTAGGCGTTGAATCGCACGCAACAGTCCGAGAGCTTAACGATTTGTTTTCCCCAGCGAGTTGCATGTGCGACTCATGTCCGGCGCGCAAATCGGCCTCCATTCAACAAGAAGCGGGCCTTTTGCCTGTATTTTGGTGCAAAAATGCCTATTGCGGCCGCCAAATTCGCCGAGCGTCTCATTTGACCGGGGACGCCGGAGAAACTACACTTGACATCAATTGCCGCCCCTCAGAGGCGGCACTTTCTTTTCTGGACCCCTGATCGAGCCGCCGGAGCAAAACCGTGACCTCGCCGCTGTTGCCAACCTATGCACGTGCCGACATTGCCTTTGAAAAGGGCGAGGGGGCTTGGCTTGAGGCCAGCGATGGCGCGCGCTATCTCGATTTTGGCGGCGGTATTGCCGTGGCCTCATTGGGTTACGCTCACCCCCATCTTGTCGGGGCGCTGACCGCGCAGGGCCAGAAGATCTGGCACACGTCCAATCTGTTCCGCATTCCGGAAGGCGAGCGGCTTGCCCAGCGGCTGGTCGATGCGACCTTTGCCGACACCGTCTTCTTCACCAATTCCGGCGCGGAAGCGATGGAATGCGCGATCAAGATGGCGCGCAAATATCAATCGACCTGCGGACACCCCGAGAAATATAGAATCATCACCTTCGAGGGCGCGTTCCACGGCCGCACCCTGGCGACCATCGCCGCCGGCGGTCAGCAGAAATATCTCGATGGTTTTGGCCCCAAGGTCGACGGCTTCGATCAGGTGCCCTTTGGCGATCACGACGCACTCAAGGCAGCCATCGGCCCGGAGACCGGCGCGATTCTCATCGAGCCGATCCAGGGCGAGGGCGGCATTCGCCCCGTGCCGAGCCAATGCCTGCGCGGCCTGCGCGCCTTGTGCGATGCGCATGGCCTGTTGCTGATTTTCGACGAAGTGCAGACGGGCGTCGGGCGCACGGGCAAATTCTTCGCCGGCGAATTGTCGGGCGTCACGCCTGACATCATGGCTGTGGCCAAGGGCATTGGCGGCGGCTTTCCGCTGGGCGCGTGCCTGGCCACAAGCGAAGCCGCCAAGGGCATGACGGCGGGCAGTCACGGCACCACTTATGGCGGCAATCCGCTGGCCATGGCGGTTGGCAATGCCGTGCTCGATATCGTTCTGGCAGAGGGCTTTCTCGACCATGTCCGCGAGATCGGCCTGTTGCTGCGCCAGCGTCTGGCAGAATTGCAGGATCGTCACCCGCGCATCATCGAACTGGTGCGTGGCGAGGGCCTGATGCTGGGCATCAAGACGCGCGTCAACAATGCCGACTTCGCGCTTGCGGCGCGTGCAGAGCTTCTTCTCGTCATTCCCGCGGGCGACAATGTGGTGCGGCTGCTACCGCCCCTCATCATCAGCGAGGCGGACGTCAGCGAAGCCATCAAACGGCTCGATGCGGCCTGCTGCCGCCTTGAAGCGACACTCGACAAGACAGACGGAGCAACGGCGTGAGCACGGCGCAGACCAAAGGCGGCCCCCGCCACTTTCTCGACCTGTCCGAAATCAGCGCAGACGAATTGCGCAAGGTTCTCGAGTCCTCCGCTGCGATGAAGGCGGCGCGTCGCAAGGGCGAGCCGCCGCAGAGCCGTCCGCTCGCGGGCAAGGTTCTCGCGATGATTTTCGACAAGCCCTCGACACGCACCCGCGTCAGCTTCGATGTCGGCATGCGCGAGCTTGGCGGCGAGACCATCATGCTCACCGGCGCTGAAATGCAGCTTGGCCGTGGCGAGACCATTGCCGACACGGCGCGCGTCCTGTCGCGTTATGTCGATGCGATCATGATCCGCATTCTCGACCATGACGACATGCGCGAGCTTGCCGCCTATGCGACCGTGCCGGTCATCAACGGTCTCACCAAGCGCTCGCATCCCTGCCAGGTGATGGCGGATGTGCTGACGTTTGAAGAGCATTGCGGGCCCATCAAGGGCCGCACCGTCGCCTGGACGGGGGATGCGAACAATGTGCTCTCGAGCTGGATCGAGGCCGCGCAGCGTTTCGACTTCACCATCAATGTCGCAACGCCGCCCGAGCTTGCGCCCGCCGGGCCGATTCTCGACTGGGCGCGGCAGCATAATGTCCGTCTCAACCTGACCAGTGACCCGCAGGAGGCCGTGCGCGGCGTCGATGCGGTGATTTCCGATTGCTGGGTGTCGATGGGCGATGAGGATGAGGCACGCAGTCGCCATAATCTTCTGGCACGCTATCAGGTGAATGACGCGCTGATGGCGCTTGCTGCACCCAAGGCCATTTTCATGCATTGCCTGCCCGCCCATCGCGGCGAGGAGGTGACGGATGCCGTCATCGACGGGCCGCAATCGGTGGTCTTCGATGAGGCGGAAAACCGCCTGCATGCCCAAAAGGGCGTGCTGGCCTGGTGCATGGGAGCCGGTAGCCTTGACTGAAGCCTCCATGCGTCCGGTTTCCGACCTCGGCGATGACGATGTGGTGCTGCCCTTCGTCATCGAGCCGCTGGAGAGCCGTGGCCGCGTGGTGCGGCTTGGCGCGTCCGTTGACGCCATTCTGGCCCGCCATGGCTATCCGGAGGCTGTCGCGCGCCTTGTCGGCGAGGCGGCCGCCCTCACCGTGCTGCTTGGCTCCGCGCTGAAATTCGAGGGGCGCTTTCAGGTGCAGACCCGCACCAATGGCATTGTCGACATGATCGTCGTCGATTTCGATGCGCCTGACCGTCTGCGCGCCTTTGCGCGTTTCGATGCGGAGGCTTTGGCTCTGGCGCAGGCCGAGGGCCGCGCCACGCCGCTGCAGGTGCTGGGTACGGGTCATCTCGCGCTCACCATCGACCAGGGCAACGATATGTCGCGCTATCAGGGCGTGGTGCCGCTGGAGGGCCAGGGGCTCGAGGATGCCGCCCACCAATATTTCCGCCAGTCCGAGCAGATCCCGACGCTGGTGCGTCTCGCGGTTGCCCAAAGCGTGACGGGAGAGGGCGTGCATTGGCGCGCGGGCGGGCTCATCGTGCAATTCCTGCCCCATTCGACCGACCGCTTGCGGCAGGCCGATCTGCATCCGGGCGATGCGCCCGAGGGCGGGGACTATCACGAGCCCTCCGAGGACGATGCCTGGAGCGAGGCCAAGGCACTGGCCGCGACCGTCGAGGACCACGAGCTTGTCGACCCGACCCTGTCGAGCGAACGCCTGCTCTACCGCCTGTTCCATGAGCGTGGCGTGAAGGTGTTCGGTGGCCAGCCGATTCGCGAGGCCTGCCGGTGTTCGACTGACCGGATCACGGAAATGCTGCGCCGTTTCAAGCCCAGGGAGCGGGCTGACATGGTGGGCGACAATGGCCGCATTGGCGTGACCTGCGAATTCTGCTCGACCCATCGGGATTTCGAACCAAGCGACTTTGAGGCAAGCGACTTGGATCCGGCCTGAGGGGCCGGATCGGGCAGCATTGCTAATCGTCGACTTTCTGATTATCCAAGATCGAGGATCGGGCGCATTGAACGCACCCGGCACAATAAAAATCATGACACGGGACGGAATGACGCGGCAGGCGCCTCGCGCTGGCTGGCCTCACATCATCCGTCCTGCCGTTGCAGTCTGGAGGAGACGGGCCTGCCCATGTCTGACACGATGACGCAAGACGCCACAGCTGCCGCGGATGTGAAGATCCGCCTGCGCGGTCTTTCCAAGACCTTTGAAACGAAGTCGGGCCCGTTCACCGCGCTTGAGCCCATGACGCTCGACATCCCGACGGGCTGTTTCTTCATGATCGTGGGGCCCTCTGGTTGCGGCAAGACTACGCTTTTGCGGATTCTGGCTGGCCTTGAGAAAAGCTCCGGCGGCTCGCTCGAAATCACCGCGCCGGCCAAGGGACGCCCGAGCAATTCCATGGTCTTCCAGGGCGATTCCCTGTTCCCGTGGATGACGGTGTTTGAAAACGCCGCCTATGGCCTGCGCATGCGCCATCGCCCCGAGGGCGAGATCCGCGATGTGGTTGGCCATTATCTGCAGCGCACGGGTCTCTCGCGCTTCCACAATTCCTATCCCCATCAATTGTCGGGCGGCATGCGCCAGCGCGTGTCCATCGCGCGGGCCTTTGCCAACGATCCCGATATCCTGCTTATGGACGAACCTTTTTCCGCGCTCGACGAGCAGAACAAGATCCTTCTGCAAGAGGAGCTTCTGCGCATCTGGGAAGAGACGCGCAAGACCGTGATGTTCATCACCCATTCGGTCGACGAGGCGGTGACGCTGGGTGACCGCATCATGATCATGACCGCGCATCCTGGTCGCTCAAAGCTGATTGTCGATGTGCCCTTCGAACGTCCGCGCCGCGTGCTTGAATTGCGCGCGCGGCCTGAATATGGCGAGCTCGTCTATTCCATCTGGGGCCATTTGCGCGACGAAGTTCAGCGCGCCCGTGCATTGGATGAAGGAAGCGCGAAATGACAAACGTCGCTGAAAAGGCCAAGCCGGACGTGCACAAGCCGGACGTCAAGGTGAAGACGCCCGCGTTCCGCATCAGCACCGAGAGCATCGAGCGGCTGCTGAATTTCGCCTCGCCCCTCATCCTGCTGCTGATCTGGGAGCTTGCCGCGCGCCTCGGCTTCATCGATGTGCGCTTCTTCCCCGCGCCCTCGAAAATCTTCAGCCAATTGCTGATCCTTGCCGAGAACGGTTCGCTCTGGGTGAACTTCTGGGCGTCGATGCAGCGCCTCTTCTGGGGCTTTCTGTTTGGCGGCATTCCGGCCCTGGTGCTGGGCGTCACCATGGGCCTCAGCCGTCCCTTGCGCATGCTGGTCGAGCCGCTGATTTCAGCGACCTATCCGGTGCCAAAAAGCGCCATTCTGCCGCTGGTTCTCTTGATCTGCGGTCTGGGTGAAGCCTCGAAAATCGTCATGGTCGCGATCGGTATTTTCTATCCGATCGTCATCAATTCCATGGCCGGCGTGCTCGAGATCAACAAGATACATTTCGATGTCAGCCGCAATTTCGGAGCCAGCCGCTGGCAGGTGTTTCGCACCGTCGCGCTGCCCGGCGCCATGCCGCTGATCCTGACCGGCGTGCGGCTCGGTATCGGGCTTGGACTCGTGCTGATTTCGCTGGCCGAAATCGTCGGCGCGAAAAGCGGCCTTGGCTATATGATGTGGAACGCCTGGGAAATTCTCTCGGTCGAAACCATGTATGTCGGCCTGCTTGTGATCGCGATTCTGGGCATTGCCTTTTCGCAGTCGATCACCGAGCTCGAGCGCTTCATCGTGCCGTGGAAGCACGGACGGTAATTTTGCAAACCCTCCCCGCAAGGGGAGGGGATTGCACGTACATCTGACAGATCAGAGATTGGCGAAGCGATCTGTGGCCGCAACGAGCGCCCGCTGGATGCCGGGCTCGACTGTCGCGTGGCCGGCATCGGGCACGATTTCGAGCTGTGAGCCGGGCCAGGCTTCATGCAATTCGAAGGCGGTGACAGGCGGCGTCACGGCATCGTAGCGTCCCTGCACGATCATGCCCGGAATGCCCTGAAGGCGATCCATGCGGGCCAGAATCTGCCCTTCCTCCATGAAGGAATGATGCATGAAATAATGCGCCTCGATGCGCGCAAGGGCGCGCGTGTGCGGGCTTGCCGCGCCGCTCATGAAAGCTGAGGGGCGGGGCAGAAGCATCAACAATTTGCCCTCATAGGCGCACCATGACGCGGCGGCTGCGAGCTCGACCGTTTCATCGCCGCTGGTCAGCCGGCGATGATAGGCGCCGATGATGTCGCCCTGCTCCTGTGCGGGCAGGAAATTGCGGAAGGCCGCATAGGCCTCGGGGAAAATATGGCGCGCGCCATCGCCATAGAGCCAGTCGATCTCGCTGCGGCGCGCGGTGAAAACACCGCGCAGCACCAGCGATTTCACGACATGGGGATGGGTCTGCGCATAGACGAGCGCCAGCGTCGCGCCCCAGGAACCGCCCAGCACAAGATGCCAGCGTTCAATGTCGAGATGCAGCCGCAGGGCCTCGATATCTGCGACCAGATGCGGGGTCGTGTTGTTGTCGAGCGAGCCAAGCGGGCGTGAGCGACCCGCGCCGCGCTGATCGAACAGGATGATCTTGTAGATCTCCGGATCGAACAGGCGGCGATTGTCGGTCGAACAGCCGCCACCCGGCCCTCCGTGCAGGAAGAGGGCTGGCTTGCCGTCCGGATTGCCGCAGGCTTCCCAATAGATGGCATGGCCATCTTTTGTCTCGAGCGAGCCGATGGCATGGGGATCGATCGGGGGGTAAAAACCGGCGGCCATGTGCGTATCAGGCCTTCGCCCCCTCCACGCGGCCAAGCGCGGCCGAGGTCGGGAAGACGAGCGACTTGATGACAACCGGCACGGCGCCCGAGGTCTCCAGCATCGCGCCAATGTCGATGAAGTCGAATTCCTTGAGATTGATGCCATCGATCGACACGATCGGCGTCGTCATCTTCGCCTCTTCGAGGCAATGGATGCCGACAAGGCCGCCGATATCGCCATCGCCGACGAGCACGAGCGGGAAGCCCTTGTCGAGGCAGGCCGAGAGGCCCTGGCGCACGCCCTTCACGAAATCATCCAGACGGCGGAAGGTGGCCGAGCCGTTCCAGCGGTAGCACATGGCAACAGCCTGCTCGCCTTCATGCAGGTCGAGACGGCGCAGCGCCGTGCGCACGGCTTCCGCAATGGCCGCCACATCCAGCTCTTCGGTATCGAGCGGAACATCGGGCGTGATGACGGGCACATTGCGGATCGGCAGGACATCGAGCGGATTGACGAAGATCGTCGAGCCCGAAACCTGGATCGTATATTGCGAGGCGCCGACCACGGTTGCGCGAATGCCCTCGTCGGGCTTTTCAAGACGCGGGCCCCAGGCGGTGACGCG
Organism: Beijerinckiaceae bacterium; assembly: GCA_947370975.1. Taxonomy (GTDB): domain Bacteria; phylum Pseudomonadota; class Alphaproteobacteria; order Rhizobiales; family Beijerinckiaceae; genus Terripilifer. Next base: position 89,604 of record CANBNG010000003.1, on the reverse strand, counting down.
GCTGAGAATTGCCTGCGCGAGGCGGGGACCGAGATCGCCGAACCCCGCCTTCTGGCGGTTGTAGATATATTCGGACACGCCACCCGAGAAGGTGACGGCATCGGGCTTTTGCGTGTTGGCCATCGGGTTGAGGCGCAGCAGCGAGGCCGTCTCGGGGCTGAGATTGGCGCTCTGGATCGCTTCCATCAGGCGCTCGGCCATCCGTTCGATCATCGCGCTCAGCTTGGCTTCATCGGGCACGACGCCCAATTCGAGGCTGAGGCCGACCTCCGCGCCAAAGCGGCGGGCAGCTTCCTCGATGCGGGTCACGCGGCCTTCGGCATCGAAGGAGAGAATGCGCGCGCCGACGTCGACCGCTGTCATGTCGGCGATTTCGCCCCGGTCGCAGACGGCGATCTTGGAGGTGCCGCCGCCGATGTCGATGTTCATCACGCGGCACTTTTCGCGCTCCGAGCGCGCGGCTGCGCCCGAACCGAAGGCTGCCAGCGTCGTCTCGAGGCCGTCGCCCGCGCTGACCGACACGAACTTGCCGGTCTGGGCGGCAAACAGCTCGCCAATGGCGCGCGCATTGCTGCGGCGCACGGCGACGCCGGTCAGGATCAGCGCGCCGGTGTCGATCGCCATCGGGTCGAGCCCGGCGATCTCATATTGCTTGTCGATGAACTGGCCGAGCCGGACGGCATCGATGGAGGCCATGTCCGCCGCATAGGGCGTGAGCAGCACGTCCGATTCGTGAAAGACTTCACGCTCGGTCACAATGTAGCGATTGTCGACCCGCTCCAGAACGAGCCGGGAGAAAACCAGATGAGAGGTCGAGGAGCCGATATCGACGCCCACGCTGACGAGACGGATTTCGTCTTCCTCTTCGAGGCTGCGCCGCACGTTGCTGAAGAAAACACGTCCCCCTACGGCCTCATCACTCATATCTGGCGCTCCTTGTTTGCGTTTTCTGTGCCTTGCTTGCGAAGGCTTGGGTCGCCCTGCAATCTTCCAAACAGCCGGGCCTGTCAACCGCGCTGGCGTGCGGGCGCGGCGGCTTTTCCGCACCCGAAGACAGCTGCGCCGGGCTTGCCCCTTGCCTTTGCTCCGTCTAGACCTTAGTCGAACAGATCGAACAATGAAAAGAAGCTCCGTGCAGTGCATGCGGGGCCGGGGGAGGCGGACCGTCAGGACCGCACATCATCCATGCCGTTCCAGGTCCAGGCGCCCGTCAGAAGCGGGTCGGACCGGGCGGCGCCTGACTGCCGGCGCGAGCCGGCGCGAGGCGACAAGCGAGGGATTGCGCAGAATGGCGAATGGCGAGGATGACACGGCCAGCAAGGGGCACAGCCTGACCGAGCACCACGGGATGGGGCCGGGCTGGACGCACGAGCACGACGGCTATTCCGATCACGACCATGACGAATTCGACATGGACGGCCCGATCGAGGAAAATCCGCTCTGGATGCAGGACAATGTGCATCTGACCAGCGTCGGCGTGGACATTGGTTCGTCCGGCACGCAGGTCATTTTCTCGCGCATCCATCTGCGCCGCATGGCCGAGGATCTCACCAGCCGTTATTACGTCGTCAACCGCGAGACCCTCTATCTCTCGCCCGTGTCGCTGACCCCCTATGCCAGCGAGACCCGCATTGATGACGTCAAGCTCGGCCAGATCATCAAGGACGCCTATGACGGCGCTGGCCTGAAGGCCGGCGATGTCGATACGGGCGCTGTAATCCTGACGGGCGAAGCCTTGCGGCGTGAAAATGCGCAGGGCATTTCCAAGCTTCTGTCGGAAGCGGGCGGCGAATTCGTCTGCGCGACCGCCGGCCATCACATGGAATCCATGCTTGCGGGCTATGGCTCGGGCGCGGCTGCCGTGTCGAACGACATCGGCAAGCGCGTGCTCAATATCGACATTGGCGGTGGCACCACCAAGCTCGCACTGCTCGAAGGCGGACGTGTGCTCGCGACCGCGGCGGTGCATATCGGTGGCCGCCTGCAGGTGGTGGACGAGAATTTCAAGATCATCCGTCTCGATCCGGCCGGCCGCACCCACGCCAAGCGTGCGGGCTTCAGCTGGAACCTCGGCGACACGGTCGATTCCGCCTCGCTCGACAAGGTGGCCGATGTCATGGCCGACACGCTGGTGTCAGCGCTCACCGCGCGCCCGATGCCCCACGATGTCGAACATCTCTATCTGACCGATGCGATCCAGGATTTCGGCGATCTCGGCGGCATGATGTTTTCCGGCGGCGTCGCCGAATATGTCTATGACCGCGAGCCCCATGATTTCGGCGATATGGGCAAGCGCCTTGGCGCTGCTATCCGCCGCAAGGTCGAGGCAGGCCGTTTCCCCTGGACGATGCTGCCGGCGGGCGAATGCATTCGCGCGACCGCGCTGGGTGCGTCTGAATATTCGGTGCAGCTCTCGGGCAATACGAGCTACATTTCCAACCCCGGCGAATTGCTGCCGCGCCGCAATCTCCAAGTCATCCAGCCCGCGATCGAGACCGGCGACGAGATCGATCCCGTGCAGGTCGAAAAGGCCATTCGCGCCCATCGCAAGGCCTTCGAGGTTGAAGGCGCTGATGTCGATATTGCGCTGGCCTTGCGCTGGACGGGCGCGCCCGCCTATGAGCGCATCGCCAATATGGCGACGGGCATCATTGCGGGCCTTGCCGATCACATCGCCGCCAAGAAGCCGCTCTACATCATGCTCGATGGCGATATTGCCCAGACACTCGGCGCGCTGATGCGCGAAGAGATGAATGTGGCTTCTGAAATCCTCGTCATCGACGGCGTGATGCTGATGGATTTCGATTATATCGACCTCGGCAAGGTGCGCATTCCCTCCTTCACGGTGCCGGTGACCATCAAGTCGCTGGTCTTCAGCGAGGATCCGCGCGGTCCCCGCTCGAAGGAGATCATCCATCACCGCGAGGAAGAGGATGCCGGCGACAGCCACAGCCACAGCCATGGGCATCACCATCATCACGGACACAAGCACGAGCATTGATTGGCGCGCAGGACTTGGAAAGCCCTTCGTTTTAAAGAGGGGCGCCAGCGGAGGAATATCTTGGAAGCGATCAGGCCGGTTACAGAAGCCCCTGACATGAAGGACCAGCCGGCGGTGAAAGCCGATCCGAAATGGTTCATCATGGGCGGCGTTGTCTCGATAGTGGCCTGGCTGGCGCTTATCCCGCTGGGCTTCCTCATCTGGCAGAGCTTCAAGACGCCGCAGACCGCGCGCGTCCCCTCTGTCTGGACGCTGAAGAATTACATCGAGGCCTATTCGAGCTCCGAAACGCTGGTGCTCTTTTCCAACTCGGTGCAATTTGCCGCCGGCACGGCGGTCCTCGCGCTGGTCATCGGCACGGGTCTCGCCTGGATGTCGGAGCGCACAAACACGCCGTTCAAGCCGCTGTTCTATGCGTTGTCGATCATTCCGCTGATCATTCCCGGCATTCTCTTCGTCGTCTCGTGGATCATGCTCGCGAGCCCGAAGATCGGCATCATCAATCTCGTGCTGCAAAGCCTGTTTGGCACCGACACGGTTTATGTCGACATCTATTCGATGGCGGGCATGATCTGGGTCGATGGCCTGCATTATGCGCCCATCGCCTTCCTGCTCATGACGGCCGCCTTCCGCGCCATGGATCCCTCGCTCGAGGAATCGGCGATGATGAGCGGCGCATCCATGTTCCAGATTTTCCGCAACATCACGCTCAAGCTCGCCTGGCCTGCGGTTGCGGCCTCGTTCCTGATCTTGTTCGTGCGCTCGATCGAATCCTTTGAAGTGCCGGCCCTGCTTGGCCTGCCCGTCGGCATTCAGGTCTTTACCTCGTCGATCTATGACGCGATCCATTCCTATCCGAGCAATATCGGGCTGGCTGCGGCTTATGCCATTACGCTGCTCGTCATCACGATGGGCGGCATCTACATGCAGTCGCGCATCACGGGCCAGGCGGGGAAATATTCCACCGTCACCGGCAAGGGCTTTCGTCCGCGCACCATCGATCTCGGACGCTGGAAATATCTGACCGCCGGCATTTTCATTTTCTATGCAGTGCTGGTCGTCATCCTGCCCTTCATCGTGCTGCTCTGGTCCTCGCTGCAGAAATATTACAGCGTGCCCTCGATGGCGGCGCTGAAAAACGTCTCGCTGACGGCCTATAAAACGGTGATCGATTATCCGAGTGTCGGCACTGCGGTCTGGAACAGTTTCATCCTGTCGATCGGCAGCGCCACGACTGTGATGCTGCTCACCGCCATCGTCTGCTGGATCGTGCTGCGCACGAAAATTCCGGGCCGCTGGCTGCTCGACAATGTGGCCTCCGTGCCGCTGGTCCTGCCGGGCCTCGTCATGGGCCTGGCCATCATGGTCTGCTACCTCAACATCGGCGGGGGCATCTACGGCACGATCTGGATCATGTTCATCGCCTATGTGACGCGCTTCATGCCCTATGGCATGCGCTACAACACAACCTCCATGGTCCAGCTCCACAAGGAGCTGGAGGAATCGGCCGCCATGTCAGGCGCGTCCTGGTTCACGGTGTTTCGCCGGGTGGTTCTGCCGCTTCTGAAACCCGGCCTGCTGGCCGGCTGGATCTACATCGTCATCGTGTCCGTGCGTGAATTGTCGAGCTCGATCCTGCTCTACAGCCCGGGCACGGAAGTGGTCTCGATTGTCATCTGGGAAATGTGGCAGAATGGACAATATGTGGAGCTCTCGGCTTTTGGCGTTATGCTGATTGCGACGCTCTTCGTTTTCGTGATGCTGGCGCAATGGATCGGCAAACGGTTCGGCGTCAAAGAAACCTAAAAAAAAGGCCGGGAGGGGAAACGTGCTTACAGTCAGGGCTCTCAACACCGAATATCCAAGCCAGCGTGGCCCGGCCGTGAAGGCTGCACAGGACGTCACTTTTGAAGTGCCGGCTGGCAAGTTCTTCACCCTGCTCGGGCCCTCGGGTTGCGGCAAGACGACAACGCTGCGCTCCATCGCAGGGCTCGAGCGCCCGGTGAGCGGCGAGATCGTGGTCAATGGCCGGGTGATCTTTTCCTCCGAGCGCAAGATTTTTGTGCCGCCGAACCAGCGCAATTTCGGCATGGTGTTCCAGTCCTACGCGATCTGGCCGCACATGACGGTGTTTGCCAATGCGGCCTTCCCGCTTGAGGTGCGCAAGACCAAGCTGTCGAAATCGGCAATCCGCGAAAAGGTGATGCGCGTGCTTCACGCCGTCGCGCTCGATCAATATGCCGACCGCGAAGCAACCAAGCTTTCGGGCGGCCAGCAGCAGCGCCTTGCGCTTGCCCGCGCGCTTGTCATGGAGCCGGAACTTCTCCTGCTCGACGAGCCGCTGTCCAACCTCGATGCCAAGCTGCGCGACCGCATGCGTTTCGAGCTCAAGCGCATTCAGCGCGAACTCGGTCTCACCACCATCTACGTCACCCACGATCAGGGCGAGGCGCTTGCGCTCAGCCATGAAATCGCGGTGATGAACGAGGGCCGCATCGTTCAGGTCGGCCCGCCGCGCACGATCTATGAACACCCGCGCACGAAATTCGTCGCCGACTTCATCGGCACGACGAATTTCATCGACGGCGTGGCGCTTGGTATCGACAGCGCAACGGGCCGCTGGAATGTGCGCACCCCCGCAGGCGATCTGCTGGTGCATACGGACTCCGAGCTCAAGCCCGATATGCGGGTCACGGTTTCGATCCGCCCCGAGGATGTCGAGCTTTCAGACGAGGCAACCACCTCGGGCAGCTCGCTGAATTTGACATCGGGCCTTGTGGACCAGAAAGTATTCCTCGGAGATTTCGTGGACTTTCAAGTCAAGATCGGCGATTTCATGCTTCTGTCGCGCGCGCATCCCTCGCTGCGCACACCGATCGGCGAACAGATCCATGTCCGCCTCAACCCCGACAAATGTGTCGCGATTCCGGAAGAGTCTTCCGCCCGCGCCGCAGCCTGAATTCCGGACACGCCAAAGGAGAAAAAAATGGCAAAGGACGCAATCGTCTCGGACGAAATGGCGAAGAAATTCGCCACCGAGAAAGACACTCCCTATCTGCGCTGGGTCCGCGCTGAAGGCCTCGATATCATCGGCGCCCATTATGTGCAGAACCTGCGCACGGTGGAGCTGAAGGATTGGGCGCGTCGCGGCGGCAAGGGCATCTACATCAACCACGAAGCCTCGCGCACCTCGAATGATTGCTACGTGTGCGAAATCGCGCCGGGCAAGAAGCTCGAGCCCCAGCGTCAGCTCTTCGAGGAAATGATCCTTGTGCTCGACGGCCGTGGTTCCACGACCGTCTGGAATGACGAAGGCAAGCGCATCACCTTCGAATGGCAGGCCGGCGCGCTCTTCGCGATCCCGCTCAACACCTGGCATCAGCACTTCAACGGCTCGGGCCAGCAGCCGGCGCGCTTCGTCTCCGTGACGAATGCGCCCCCGGTCATCAACCTGTATGAAGACATCGATTTCGTCTTCAACACGGCGCATGACTTCAAGACGCGCTTTGCGGGCGAGCCCGACTACTTCTCCAACAAGGGCGAACAGAAGGGCCTCCTTCTCGAAACCAACCTCGTGCCGGACGCGGTCAACCTGCCGCTCATCACGGCCAAGGAGCGCGGCGCCGGCGGTGGCCACATCCGCTTCAATATGGCCAAGGGCTCGATGAACAGCCACATCTCGCAGTTCCCGATCGGGACCTACAAGAAGGGCCATTGCCATGGTCCGGGCGCGCACGTCATCATCCTGTCGGGTGAAGGCTATTCGCTGATGTGGCCGGAGGGCGACGAGCCCAAGCGCTACGATTGGGAAGTCGGCACCATGATCGTGCCGCCCAACATGTGGTTCCATCAGCACTTCAACACCGGCAAGACGCCTGCTCGCTATCTCGCGTTCAAGCACGAAGTCGTCTCCGTGCGTAACGCGCAGGGCGTGCCCAAGGCCTGGATCTCGCGCCGCATCGGTGGCGACCAGATCGATTACGCCGATGAGAGCACGCTTGTCCGGGACATGTTCTCGAACGAACTGTCCAAGAACGGCCTCACGCCTGCGATGGACGAGGCTTACAAGACCGAGCTCGAGTCGCTGCCGCCCAAGGCTGGCGCGTAATATTCAAGGGCGGGGCTTTGGCCCCGCCCTTTTTTTGCTTCGTCAATGCGAGGAGCGAAGCGACGCGGCAATCCATCTGACGCGCGCGACTCCCTGCTTTTCTGCCAGTCATCAAGATGGATATTCGCTTCGCTCGCAATGACGACGCTGAGGCGCAAAAGGGAGGGTCGGCCATGTCCAAGGACGCCATTGTTTCCACTGAAATGGCGAACAAGTTCGCGACTGAAAAAGACACTCCCTATCTGAAATGGGTGCGCGAGCAGGGCCTCGACATCATCAGCGCGCATTATGTTCCCGACCTGAAGCTCGTCGACCTGAAGCCGTGGGGGGAACGGGGCGGCAAGGGCGTCTTCATCAATCACGAAGCCTCGCGCACCTCGAACGATTGCTACGTCTGCGAGATCGGGCCGGGCGGCAAACTCGCGCCGCGTCGTCAGCTCTATGATGAAATGGTGCTCGTGCTCGATGGCCGCGGCTCCACGACCGTGTGGAACGACAAGGGCCAGCGCATCACCTTCGAATGGAAGGCGGGCGCGATCTTCGCCATTCCGCTCAATTGCTGGCATCAGCATTTCAACGGTTCGGGACAGCAGCCCGCGCGCTATGTCGGCGTGACCTATCTGCCCTCCGTGCTCAACCTTTATGGCGATCCCGATTTCGTCTTCAACACCAGCTATGACTTCCTCAACCGCTTTGCGGGCGAGCCGGATTATTTCGCTGCCAAGGGCGATGCGGACGGCTTCATGCTGAAGACCAATTTCGTGCCTGATGCCGTCAATCTTCCTCTCATTACGGCCAAGGAGCGGGGCGCGGGCGGCGGACATATTCGCTTCAACATGGCGCGCGGCGCCATGGCGAGCCATATTTCGCAGTTCCCGGTCGGTACCTATAAAAAAGCCCATCACCATGGGCCCGGCGCGCATGTGATCGTGCTGTCGGGCGAAGGCTATTCGCTGATGTGGCCCGAGGGCGACGAGCCCCAGCGCTATGAATGGAAGCCCGGCACCTTGATCGTGCCGCCCAATGCCTGGTTCCATCAGCATTTCAATGCCGGGGCGACCCCGGCCCGCTATCTCGCCTTCAAGAACTGGTCGCCGCGCAACGCGCAAGGCGTGCCGATGTCGTGGATCTCGCGCCGCGTTGGCGGCTATCAGATCGATTACGCCGACGAGACCAAAATGGTGCGCGACATGTTCAGCGACGCACTGGCCCGCCACGGCCTCGAGCCGCGCATGGCCGAAGCCTATGAGAAAGAACTCGAGACCCTGCCGCCCAAGCCGTAATGCGGGCAGCCAGCGCCATGGCGCGCGAAAGATGGATTGCCGCGTCGCTTGCCTCCTCGCAATGACGGGTGCAGGCACAAAAAAACGCCGCCCTTGTGGGCGGCGTTTTTCATTTCAAGGCTGCAGTGCAGTCAGATCTTGAACGCTTCCAGCGTCTCGGGCGCGAAGAGTTCTTCGGGCTTGAGGAGGCGCTTGGAGAGGCCCTGCTCGTAATGATAGCGCAGGAATGTGTTCAGCGTTTCGCGGTTCTTGTCGATGCCATAGGCCCAGTAATCATCGCCCATCTCGCGGCGCGTCTCGTCGATGACGGCGTTGAGCCAGGGCAGCATGGCTTTCAGGGCTGCGGTTTCCTTGAGGTCTTCATAGGTGCGGCGCTGCGATTCATGGAAGGCCTTGAACAGGGCCTGCGCGATCCAGCGGTTCTTCTCGTAAAGCTCGCGACGGATCGCGACCGTGTGCATGATCGGGAAGATCTTCGTCTTGCGATAATATTCGCGCTCGACTTCCGGATAGTTTTCAAACAGGCGCAGCACCTTGATGCCATCGAGCGTCGAGGGCGCGCGGGCGGTGTGGAAGGCGTCGATCTCGCCGTCGCGCAGCATTTGCGACAGCGTCTTGTCCTGCGGGATCGACTCGACCTTGATGTTGGCGGGCAGATCGAGCTTCTGCTTCTCGGGCCGGCCGGGCTCTTCTTCGCCGCCAGTCAGATAGGTGACGCTGTCGACCGGCACGCCATAATGATCCGACAGGATGCCGCGAATCCAGACCGGCGCGGTCATCTGATATTCAGGCACGCCGATGCGCTTGCCGATGAGATCCTTCGGCGTCTTGATGTTGGATTTCGCGCTGACGAAAATGCACGAATGACGGAAGAAGCGCGACGGGAAGACGGGGATCGCGATGAAGGGCTGCGGATCCTTGAACAGCGACACCGTGTAGGATGACAGCGACATTTCAGCGACGTCGAATTCCTGATGGCGGACCATGCGGAAGAAGGTCTCTTCCACCGGCATGTCGAGATAGTTGAGGTCGATGCCATCGGGCTTCACCGAGCCGTCTTGCAGGGCGCGTGTGCGGTCGTAGTTCCAGCACGCGAGCGAGAGGTTGAGTCTGGACATGGGCGTTTCCCTTTATCGTGTTGTCTTTGAGTTCGTCATTGCGAGGAGCAAAGCGACGAAGCAATCCATCTTGGCCTCACGTGTGGATTCTGGATTGCTTCGCTACGCTCGCAATGACGAGTCTGGCGATCAATAAAACTGGTCGAAGTGCACCTGTGCTGGCGGGATCTTCTTTTCCACGATCAGCTTCATCACCGCATCGCCCATCGCGGGCGGACCGGCGAAATAGATTTCCATGTCCTTGAGCTTGTCGCCAAACATCTCGGCGGCAATGTCATGCACAAAGCCCGTGAGGCCCGGCCAGGCGTCGGGATTGTCGGGATCGGGCATGGAGATTGCCGGATGGTAGAGAATATCCGTGCCAAAGCCCGGCAGTTCTTTCAGCATCGGCTCGCCGCAAATGTCGCGCGCCGCGCGGCCGCCATAGATGAAGTGCAGCTTGCGGCCCTTGAGCTTGTCGCTTGCCGCCATGCCGCGCGTGATCGAGACCATGGGCGAGAGGCCCGAACCACCGGCCAGGCAGAGAATGTCGCGCGGTGAATCTTCGCGCAGATAGGCCATGCCATAGGGACCATCGAGGCCGATTGTCTCGCCGACCTTCATCGCATCAAACAGCTGACCCGTGCACGCGCCATTGGGCACGCGCTTGATCTGGAAATGCCATTCCTTGCCGTCGGTGGTGATGTTGCCCATCGAATAGGCGCGTGCGCCTTCAACGCCCGCCACGCTGAGAAGCGCATATTGGCCGGGCAGGAACATCACGGGCTGCGAGAGCGTGAAACGGAACTCGCGGATGTCATGCGTGTGGTCGAGAATTTCAGTCAGCGTGCCGGCCGTCTTCACCGGCAGGATCTGGGGCTTGTAATGATCGGTGAGGCGCACCTTCACGGTGCAATCGCTGTGAGGCTTGGCCTGGCATCCGAGCCATCGCTTGCGCTGCACATCGCGCTCCGTATAGGCGGGCGAATCCTTGCGCTCATGTTCGACTTCGCCTTCGACGAGTTCGAAACGGCAATTGCCACAGGAGCCGACATTGCATTCGTAAGGAAAGCCGAGGCCCGCGCGCAGCGCCGCGCGCAGCACCGTATCGTCATCCTCGCAGGAGAAGCTGATATTCCCGCCCGTGATCGTGATCTGTTTCATTCTTGCAAACCTTGAGATCGATCGAGAGGCCCTGGTTAGGAGCCGGTTAGAAGCCAGACAGGGAATTATATCCGAGCCGGGCTGAAATCGTGCGCGCCGCATCGACAACGAGCGGTGCGAAAGAGGCGAGCGCCTCGTCGGAAATGCGCTGCATCGGCCCGGCAAGGCCAATGGCTGCAATCACGCGTCCATTGGCATTGCGAATGGGCGCAGCCACGGAGCGCATCCCGAGTTCGCTCTGCTCGTCTTCGGTCGCAAAACCTTTTTGCCGCACTTCTGCGAGCGCGTCCATGAAATGGCGCGGATCGATGTCGGTCTTGGGTGTGCGCGGCACAAGCTGACGGGCTGTAATCTCGTCCACCATCTCCTGGGGCTGGAACGCCAGAATGGCGCGGCCTTCTGCCGTGCAGAAGGCGGGCTTGCGTGCGCCAAGGTCGGCGCGCATGCGGATGGCCTGGTTGCTCTCGAGATTGAGCACGAAAATAATGTCCTGCCCTTCGAGAATGGCCAGATGAACCGTCTCGCCGCTCGCCTCACGCAGATGGAAGAGGAAGGGGCGCGCGTCGGTGGCGACATTCATGCGCTGGCGCACGAGCGCGCCAAGGCCAAACAGCGCCATGCCGAGGCGGTATTTCTCGGTCTCGGGATTTTGCTCGAGCAGTCCCTCGGAAACCAGCGTCGAGGCGAGGCGATAGACGGTGCTCTTGGCAACACCCAGCCGCCGCGACAGGCTGGTGACGCCGATCTCGGCCTCGCCCTCGGAGAAGGACTTGAGCAGCCGTACGGCCATTGCGACGGAAGAAAGCCGCGTCGGCTCCGGCCGCTTGACGCTGGCCTTGGCAGGCACAGGTGCGGCCGCGCTGGCCCGGGAGCCCGTGGGTGACGTTTTCTTGCTGCGTGTCATGGTCGCCATGGACAGGGACTCTCGCGCGTCGCTCAGAAAAAAGCCGGCCCGGAAGGGCCGGCTGCAGCCGTCAGACTTCGATAAAGACCGTGTCGTTCTCGACCTTGGTTACATAGGTCTTGACCGGAATCATGCACGGCGGATCGACGACTTCGCCGGTCTTGATGTTGAATGATCCATTGTGGAAATCGCATTCCACGACATCCCCGCAGATCGGGCCTTCAGAGAGCGAGCCCGGCCCATGCGTGCACAGGTCATCGATCACGTAAAAGGCGCCGTTGAGATTGAAGACCGCAAGAACCAGATCATGGGTTTCGACCTGAATGGCGGTGCCCTCGGCCACATCGTCGGTCTTGCACAATTCGATCCGTTCGGACATCTCGGGCTCCTCGTTGACGCCTTGTTGCGTGGAATGTTAGACAGGGTTCAGGTCGGCTGCGGAACAGCGTTCCGTATGAAGGAACTGGCCGGTTAGATAACAAGTCACCCGACGGCGGTCAACGCCCCGAAAGCCTCTAATTGGGCCTTTTGGATGGACGACGACACAGCCGATCGGGGAGAGCAATCGGGAGCGCGATATGCTGAAGAAAGAACAGAACGAACTCGTCACACAGACGGGCCCTGGAACGCCGATGGGCGAATTGTTCCGCTGCTATTGGCAGCCGATTCTCCTGTCCGAGGAACTGCCCGAGAACGATTGCCCGCCCGTGCGCGTGAAGGTTCTCTCCGAGCGCCTCGTCGCCTTCCGCGACAGCGAAGGCAAGCTCGGCCTCATCGATGAATTCTGCGCCCATCGCGGCGTCTCGCTGTGGTTTGGCCGCAACGAGGAATGCGGCCTGCGCTGCCCCTATCATGGCTGGAAATTCGACACGACCGGCCAGTGCATCGACGTGCCCTCCGAGCCCGAGGAATCGGGCTATGCCAAGAAGATCAAGCTGAAGTCCTATCCGCTCATCGAGAAGGGTGGCGTCTTGTGGACCTATATGGGCCCGCCCGAGCGCCTGCCGCCGGAGCCAGCGTGGGAATTTGCCAACGTGCCGCTGGAGAACAGCTTCACATCGAAGCGTCTGCAGGAAAACAACTGGCTGCAGGCGATGGAAGGCGGCATCGATTCGAGCCACGTGTCCTTCCTGCATCGCGGCGATCTGAACAACGATCCTTTGTTCAAGGGCGCGGCCGGCAACAAGTATAATCTGTCTGACTCCAAGCCCGTCTTCGAAGTTGTCGAGGCCCCCGGCGGTCTCTTCATCGGCGCCCGCCGCAATGCGGAAGAGGGCCATTATTACTGGCGCATCACGCCTTGGGTCATGCCCTCCTTCACGATGGTTCCCCCGCGTGGCGATCATCCGATCCACGGCCATTTCTGGGTTCCGATCGACGACGAGAGCTGCACGGCCTGGAGCTTCGACTATCATCCCGTCCGCGCGCTGTCTGACAACGAGCGCAACGCGATGAAGGACGGCAAGGGCATTCACGTGAAATACGTGCCCGGCACCTATCGTCCGCTTGCCAACAAGGACAATGACTACCTGATGAACCGCGAGGCTCAGAAGGCTGGCAAGACCTTCAGCGGCGTCGAAGGCATCGGCATGCAGGACGCGTCCTTGCAGGAATCGATGGGCCCGATCTGCGACCGCACGAAGGAAAATCTCGTCGGCACCGACAACGGCATCATCATGGCGCGTCATCGCCTGATGCGCGCCGCCAAGGCGCTGGCCGAAAAGGGCACGCTGCCCCCGGGCCTCGAGATTGCCCACCAGACCGTGCGCTCGGCCGCCGTCATTCTGCCGCCGGACCAGCCCTACAAGGATGCCGCCAAGGAAGCGCTTGTCGCCAAGCCTGGCGTCGCCCAGACCTCGGTCTAAGGACGCTGATTCCCCTCTCCCGCACGCGGGAGAGGGGCTGTTTTCAACCTGATCCAATGGGGGACGATCCATGCTTCTGAGTGAATCGGCACGGGTGACGACCGCTCACGAGGCGGGTTTTCGCGTCCAATATCCCAATTCCAAGCCGCGCGCCGTCAAGGTTGTCGCGCTTGATGCCGGCAGTGCGAAGCTGGTCGATGACATTTCCAAAATGGCGTGGAATGGCGCGGCTTTCTTCAAGTCGCTCTCGTTCGAAGATGGTGCGCTGCCCGGCACGAGCGTCAAGGCCTGGCTCAACGACCTTGCCGGTCATACCAGCGATCTGAGTGCGGAAGTCGCCTCCGCCGATTGTGTCGTTGTTCTGGCCAGCGCCGGACAGGATGTGCAATCGGCCGCCGTGATTTCCGAATTGTGCAATCTGCATCACAAGACATTGGTCTCGCTCATCGTGCCCCATGATGGCGCGACCGAAGACGAGATCGACATGTCGCTGCGCGCCATGCGCCCCTACGCCAAAATGCTCGTGATCGCGCATGGTCGCGACTACATCGAGGCGATGCTTACAGCCCTGCGCGCGTGAGTTCAGCGTTGACAGAGCAGCCTCCCGAGAAGCGGCGCTTTCGCGCGCTGCCAAAACAGATCGACCGTTCCCTGCTGATCATGGGCGTTCTTGTCATTGGCGCTGGCGTCGCCTGCTGGTTTGTCGAGGGCGAGGCGGCGTTCATCGACAGCTTTTCGTCCGATCTTGCGATGATGCTGCGCATTGCGCCAAAGCTTGCAGCCGCACTTCTTGTGTCCTCCTTCCTGCAATTGCTGGTGCCGCGCAAACTTGTCGCCAAATGGATTGGCGAGGGCTCCGGCGCGCAGGGCGTGGCGATTGCAACGGCCATAGGCGCCTTGACGCCCGGCGGGCCGATGACATCCTTTCCGATGGTCACCGCGCTGCATGAATCCGGCACCGGCCGCGCGCCGTTGATTGCCTATCTGACCTCCTGGTCCAATCTCGGCTTCCAGCGCATTCTGATCTGGGAATTGCCGCTGCTGGGCCTGCCATTTCTCATCGTGCGCTATATTGCCTGTCTGCCGCTGCCCTTTCTTGCAGCCTGGATTGCAACACGCGTGCCGTTGAGCATCGAACGCGACAAGGTTTAGCCCCGCCGATGTTCGACATGTCCACCATCGTCCTGTTTATCCTTGCAGCCCTGCTGGCGCTCTATGCGCTCAAGCGCAGCCCGGCTGTTGCGAGGCAGGGCACGACACTCTCCGTTGAGCGCTTCTTCGCGGTTCTGCCGCGCATGGGCCTTGCCATTCTCGCGGCGGGCTTTGTGAGCAAGCTCGTGCCAAGCGAGCCGATTGCCCATCACATCGGGCCTGACAGCGGGATCTATGGCATTCTGCTCGCCTCGCTGGTCGGGTGTTTCATCCCCTCTGGCCCCAGCGTGTCCTTCCCCGTTGTCGTTGTGTTGTTGCAGGCCGGCGCGGGCATTCCGCAGGTCATCGCCTTTCTCACGGCCTGGTCGATTGTGGCCTTGCACCGTGTGCTGATTTACGAAATCCCGCTGATGGGCTGGCGTTTCTGCCTCGTGCGCGTTATTTCCGCGCTGCCGCTCGCGCCTTTGTCAGGCGGGCTGGCCGATCTGCTGATCCGCTTTTTTCCACTTGTCTGATTGCAAGAGACCCGACATGAAACTTTTGTCTGTATCTGCCTGCGCCCTTATCGCGCTCGGTCTGTCAGCTGCCGGTGTCCGGGCTGACGAGGCGACATTCAAATCACCCACGGGCAATATTAATTGCCTCTATTCGGATTTTGATGCCAAGCCCGAAGTCCGCTGCGACATTTTGCAGTTCGTACCCTCATTCAAGACCGTGCCGGCGGGCGCGTCGAATGAAGTCATGGCCTGCACGCCCGCAAGATTACATGGCTTCACCGTGACGCCGACCGGCCTCAAAGGCGCGGCTTTTTGCCCGACAGATGCGGTTGTCGACATGGATGCCATCGTGCTCGCTTACGGCAACAGCTGGAGCCGCAGCGGTATCACCTGCAAGTCAGAGACCTCGGGCATGACCTGCGCCAATGCGGCCGGACACGGATTTTTCCTGTCCAAGGCGCAGCAGAAAGTCTTTTGAGACCGGCCCTTCTGCCGCATTAAAAAAGCGCCGGTGTTGCCACCGGCGCTTCTTGTTCTTGCGAGCTTTGAAAAAAGATCAGGCCATGCCGGCCTTCAGGCGATCGGGTGTGAACGGCCCCTGGCGCATGCGCACGCCCGTGGCGTCATAGATCGCATTGGCGACAGCCGCGACCACCGGGCGCATCGAGCCTTCGCCAGCGCCGTTGGGCGGCAGGTTGGGGCGGTTGATGAGCACGACATCGATGACGTGCGGACGCTCGGTAATGTCGAGGATCGGATAGGTCAGCCAATCCACGCTGGTGACATTGTCCTTCGAGAACATCACCTCTTCATGGACTGCGCGGCTGAGGCCCTGGCAGATATTGCCTTCGATGCCCTGCGTGAGCAGGCGCGGGTTGATCACGATGCCGCAATCATGCGCCACCGTGAATTTCCGCGCATGCACCTTGCCCGTCTTCAGGTTCACATCGACTTCCGCGACGATGGCGACGCGGGTGCCGTTGCGCTGCGAGAAGGCAATGCCCTGACCGGTGGCAATATCGCCCTTGGTCTCCTTGCGGGCCGCGGTGCGCGTCTTCCAGCCGGCCTTGTCGGCGGCTGCCTTGATCGCATCGCGGTCACGCGATTCTGTGGCCAGCGAGAGGCGGTAGGCAACCGGGTCCTGACCCGTTGTATAAGCCACCTCGTCGATGAAGCCCTCGTTGGCGAAGTGGATCTCGGGCCCGAGCGGATCGCGCAGATGCGAGGAGCGCAGCGGGCTGACCTTCTCGAGGAACGGCGGGATCACTTCCCAGGTCTGCTGCTTCACCGGGAAGGCATAGGATTCTTCCGGGGTCGCATAGGTCAGGCCGGGCTTTGATTCAAAGCCGATCATCTGCGCGCCGAGATTGTCCGACGGATCGGATTCATTCGACGAGACATTCAGGCGGTCGAAGGCCTTCGAGTGGAAGTGCCAGGCGACAACCTTGCCGTCCTTCAGGCCGGCGCGAACCGTATGGATCGAGGCCGGGCCCTTGGGATCCCAACCTGTACCTTCATGGCGCATGCCCTGATAGCGGACCGGCTTGCCGGTCGCCTTCGAGAACAAGGCTGCGAAAACGGCAGCATCGCCCGCGTCGTTGCGGCCGTAGGAGCCGGGGCCAGCGGCCCAGATTCCACGCACCTGCTCGGGCTTGAGGCCGAGGATCTTGGCCACGCCATCACCCGCAAAATGGGGCTTCTGCGAACCGGTCCAGAGCGTGGTGATGCCATTGGGCTGGTAATCGACAACCGCGCAGGCCGGGCCCATCGACGCATGCGACTGGAAGGGCCATTCATAGGTTGCCTCGATGATCTTGTCGGCGCCCTTGAACGCCTCCTCGACCTTCGCAGGCTCCACATTCTTCGCGCTGCCGCCCGATTTGATCGATTTGGCGTTGCGAATGTGGTTGTAGATTTCCTTCTGCTCGGGGAAGGGCGCTTTCACGTCCGACCAGGTGACCTTGAGCTGACGCGAGGCCTTGATGGCATCCCATTCCTTGGGCGCGACAACGCCGAGCAAGGCCTTTTCCCAGATCACTTTCGCGCCCGGAATGTCCTTGATCGAGGCTTCATCGACCGACACCGGCACAGCGCCGGCACGTGTCGGCAGGATGGTGCGCGCATGCAGCATGCCCGGCACCTTGATGTCGGTCACGTAATCGTCGGTGCCGAGCAGTTTCCACTCGACGTCGCGACGGGGTGCCGACGTGCCATAGACCTTGTATTCCTTGGGGTCTTTCAGCTTGGCGCGGGTCTTCATGTTCAGATCGTTGCCGATCTTGCCGTTCCATTCGACTTCCGTGTCAAACCAGCGGCCACCGATGATCTCGCTGTAGCTGGTCTTTTTCGCCGGATTGCTCTTTGACGTGATCACGCCATTGGCGGTGGCGAGATCTTCAACCGGCACATCGAGCTGCTTGGACGCAAGTTCCAGCATGACGAAGCGCGCTTCCGCGGCGGCATTGCGCAAGGTCGCGCCGCCGTGCGAAACGCCGGTCGAACCCGATGCGCCGCCCTGGTTGAGGCTGGTGCCGGAATCGCCCGCCAGGATGATGACTTTTTCTGCCGGCAGGTCGAGTTCTTCAGCGACCATCTGCGCGACGCCGACATCGGTGCCCTGGCCCATGTCCATCTTGCCGAAATAGGCGATGGCCGAGCCGTCGGCGCGGATGGAAATATAGGAGGCCAACTGCTTGGGGTTGAGCGGCGGGCGCTTGTCGAGACCCGAGGTCGCGGCGCGGGCGGCGACGCCCGGCAGCAGCACGGAGATGGTGAGCGCGCCCGATCCTGCGAGGATATGGCGGCGATTGACGTGAGTGTTCATCGGTCGCTCTCCTTTAGGCCTGAGCCGCGCGGCGCACGGCGCGCATGATCGAGGCGTGGGTGGCGCAGCGGCACTTGAGGCCGGTGAGCGCGTCTTCAATCTGCGCGTCGGTCGGCTTCGGGGTCTTGTCGAGCAGGGCGACAGTCGTCATCACCCAGCCGTTCATGCAATAGCCGCATTGGGGCACTTGCTCGGCGATGAAGGCTTCCTGCACCTTGTGCGGCTTGCCGTCTTTCACGAGGCCGCCCATGGTGGTGACCTTGCTCTTGCCCAGCGAATCCACAGGGGTCACGCAGGAGCGGACAGGCTGGCCATCGACGAGCACGGTGCAGGCGCCGCATTGGGCAAGGCCGCAGCCGAATTTCGGGTTACGAAGTCCCAGATCGTCGCGCAGGGCATAGAGCAGCGGCATATCCGGATCTGCGTCTATGGTATGCGCCTTCCCATCGACATTGAGCTCGATGCGTTTGGCCACGTTATCCTCCATTATTCTCCGGGATCATTTATCCCGTTCGGGGCGCATTCTTTCAGGTTTTCCGCCAAGCTCCAAGATGCTGCACTGGACTTCCGCACAAGGTCCGGGAAAAGTGATGAGCGGGCGTCGCAGCTGCATCGGGCCAAGAATGAGCGGGCCAAGGATGAGCGGGGGCAGGGGATGAGCGATTTTTACCGATCACCGGCGGTCCTCGATACGCCCCTCATCCTGACCGCCTGGCTGGAGGCGCATGTCGCCTCGCGTTTCGATGCGATGCGCCGGGCCTATTTTCCCGCCGCCCGCAATTTCATACCAGCCCACCTGACATTGTTTCATGCACTGCCCGGCTGCGATCTTGGCGAGATCGAAGACGAGCTGGCCGAGCGCTGCTGGCAGGCCGAGCCCTTCACGGCGCGCGCAAGCGGGTTGCGCTTTACCGGCAATGGCGTGGCGATTGTCATCGATGCGCCCGAGCTGGTGGCGCTGCGTCTGGGCGTCGCGCAGAGCTGGGCCCATGCGCTCTCCCCGCAGGATCGTCAGCGCTTCATGCCCCATGTCACCGTGCAGAACAAAGTCACGCCCGCCCATGCGCGCCAGACCTTCGATGCGCTGCAGGCGGTCTTCGAGCCGTTTGACGTCGTGATCGAGGGGCTTGAACTCTGGCATTATCGCGGCGGGCCCTGGTCGCCGGCCGGTCGCTTCCCGTTCGGCGGCATGCCCGATTAAAGCTGCCTGCCTAGCTGCGCAGCACGATACAGGCGCCGCCCCTGGCGCGGATGCGCGTGCACAGGTCATCCGCGCCTTGGCGCGTCTGCGAGGGCACGCGCACGCGGTAGAAGGCCCGCGTGCCACGGCTGCGCAGACGGGTGCCGATAATCATCGGCTCGCGGTCGCCGATCAGAGCCGCAAGATTTGCCTGCGCGCGCTGATAGGAGGCCAGAGCAAGCGCGCGTGAGAAATTGCCCGCCAGCTGCACGCCCCAGGGCGCGAAGGGGGCGGAGGCCAGCAGCGCCGCGCCACCTGCGCCCGGCTGCATCAGGCGCGCGATCAGCGTCAGGCATCGGGCGTCATATTCATGCGCGAGATCGTCATCCTTTTTCTCGCCCGCCCAATCCTCGACCGGCGCGCCGGTGATCGCAGCCACATAATCGCGCGTCTCCGCAGCCAGCCCGCCGCGTTTGTCGCGAAAGGCCGCAACGCGGTTGGGCCCGCCATTATACGCTGCTGCCGCCAGGCCCAGATTGCCAAAACGCGCCCGCAGGTCGGCCAGCAGTTTCGCCGAGGCCGGGATTGCCTGTTCGGGATCGAATGGATCGCCAAGGCCACGCTCGGCCGCGGTGCCAGGCATGAATTGCGCAACGCCCTGCGCGCCTGCCGGGCTGACGACATGGGGGCGGAAACTGCTCTCCTTGAAAATCAGCCGGGTGAAAAAACCAACCGGCAATTTCTCGCGCGCCGCCGCCTGTTCGATGAGGCGGCACAAAGCCTCGCGCACTGTTTCCCCGCCTGCCTGCGGCCCCGGTTCCGCTGTCGCCAAACGCGGCGCCAGCGTGGCCAAAACTGCGCTAACCAAAATCATAGATGCGCGGCAGACCATTGTTGTGATTCACTTATTGTTAGATAGAAGTCTGTTTATGTCACAAATCTCCCATGTCCTTGTGGGAGATCAAGGTGCAGCGGGCACGCGCGCGTTAGAAATAATCTCGAGGGGCAGGACGCCGGCTCTGCGACGCGCGGTTTTGGGAACCGAGTTTGGGGAGAATCGTTATGTTCGACACGCAGAGATCAATCTCCCATTGTGAGGCGCAGCCGATGGACGAGACGATCTACGGTCCCGACGAGATCAATGCGATGCGCGCGGCTTTGGACAAATCGTGGTCAGCTCTTGCCTTCGCTCATTGGGAAGACGAGCGCGACATGCGCCAGACTCGCGAGACGCTGGCACGCACTATTCTGCGCGTGGCCGCGTCAGGCGAACGCGGTGTCACCGCGCTTTCAGATCGCGCTCTGGGTGCGCTCGAGCCGCGCCGGGCGGGGAGTCAGCGATGGCACGTTTCCAGGTTCGTTTCATGAAGGATGTCTGCAACGACACGGGCCACGCGCGCAGCGTGTTGCAACGTGTCGTCAATATCGAGGCATCGAGTGCTGACAGGGCCTGCGACGAGGCGTGCATGGTCTTCAGCGCGCGCGAAAATGTCGGCCATTGGCGCGATCATGCCGACCGTATCGAAGTCATGCAGGTGAATTGGTGCGACTTGCCCGAGAGCGCGCCACGGCCTGCTGGCAGGCCGGATGAAAATCAATTTTAAGAAGATGTTGGAGCGGGCGAAGGGAATCGAACCCTCGTATGAAGCTTGGGAAGCTTCCGTTCTACCATTGAACTACGCCCGCAGCGCAGCCTCGGCTGCTGGAGCCATCATAGCCTTTGATGGGGTCGCGATTCAAGGGGGCGTCGCGATTCAAGGCGGCTGGCGTTTCACCGCTCCAAACGCTTGACGAAAGCGGCGGGCTCGCTCATTCCAGATCCATGACCGATTTAGCCCTCGCCAGACAAGGCAGCGACCTGCGCATCATCAGCGTGGTCGGGGCCGCACATTTCACCAGCCATTTCTTCCAGCTCGTGCTGCCGCCGCTGTTCCCGCTGATGCGCGAAAGCCTCGGGGTCAGCTACACCGAGCTTGGCTTTCTGATGTCTGCCTTTTTTGCGGGCTCGGGTCTGTTTCAGGTTGTCGCGGGTTTTGTGGTCGACAGGTTTGGCGCCCATATCGTCCTGCCCGCGGGCATGGCGCTGCTTTCGGGCTCGATCATGCTGATGGGCTTTGCGCCATCTGTCTGGATCCTGTTTGTCCTCGCGCTGTTTGCCGGCATCGGCAACAGCGTCTATCACCCGGCCGATTATTCGGTGCTGACCGGGCGCATCAGCTCCTCGCGCATGGCGCGCGCCTATTCTATTCATTCGGTCTCGGGAACGCTCGGCTGGGCAGCCGCGCCCGTCACCATGATTTTCCTGTCGAACCTGTTTGACTGGCAGCGGGCGCTGGCGATCACCGGGGCCATCGGGCTTTTCTGCGCTCTGCTCGTCCTGCTTGACCGCGCCGATCTCGTTCTGCCGGCGCGCAAGGCTGCCGAACCGCAGCAAAAACCCTCGAACATGGCGCTCTTCATGAGCCCGGCCATCATCATGGCCTTTTTCTATTTTACGTTGCTCTCGACTGCGTTCACGGGCTTGCAGAACTTCCTGCCGATGCTCCTGCCCCAGGTGCAGGGCATATCGCTTGGCTTTGCGACCACGGTCACGACCTTCTATCTGACCGTCTATGCCGTGGGCTCTCTTGCCGGGGGCTATCTCGCCGACCGCACCAAGAACCACGACAAGATCATCGGCTATGGCCTCGTGCCGATGATGCTGCTGACGCTGGCCATGGGCTTCATCGTCATGCCCGCGCCCCTCCTGCTTGTCGCCGCCATGGCCACGGGCTTTCTGGGCGGACTGACCATTCCCTCGCGTGACATGCTTGTGCGCAGCGCCACGCCTGCCGGCTCAGCGGGCAAAGTCTTCGGCTTTGTCTATTCGGGTCTCGATCTGGGCGCACTCATTGCCCCGCCCGCGATTGGCTTCATGCTGGATCATGGTTTCGAGCGCGGCCCGTTCCTGTTCATCGCGCTGACCCTTGTCGCCACGCTCATCCCGGCCTTCTTCGTCGCCCGCAGCCAACAGGGGCCCGTGCAATGAGCGCGGTTTTGCCCTATAAAGAGGACATGACCGACCAGATCGTCGCCGATGGCGTGAGCGCGCCGCTGACAGATGCCAGCGATCCTGAGATCGCGCGGCTGATCTGGCAGATTGCGGGCATTGGCGCAGGCTTCATGGTGGCCGCCGCAGGCCTGCTGTGGTGGCACTTCGGTCCGATCATTTTCTTCGACACTCTGGCCACGCTCCAGAGCTGTTTTTAAAAACAGGTTCCCCGTCCATGAATGCGCAGCAGAAGCGGCTCATCCTGCCGATCGTCATTCTTGCGCTGGGCCTTGTCTCGCTGCTGGGTGCGGCATGGTTCATCATTGCCGGGAGCGGGCCCGAGCAGGGCCGGGCCTCGGCCATCGGCGGGGCCTTCACGCTCATCGACCAGTCGGGTACGCAGGTGAGCGAGGCGACCTACAAGGGCGCGGCTTCGATTGTCTTCTTCGGCTATACCCATTGTCCCGATGTCTGCCCGACAACCCTGTTTGAAATGTCGGAGGTGCTCAAGCGCCTGCCCAAGGACAAGAAAGTCGCGACGCTGTTTGTGACGGTGGACCCCGAGCGCGATACAGCGCCGGTATTGAAGGAATATCTCGCGAGCTTCGATCCCCGCATTTCGGGCCTCACGGGCACGCGCGCGCAAGTCGATGCCGCGCTCAAGACCTTTCGCGTCTATGCGAAAAAAGTCCCGCAGGAGAATGGCGAATATTCAATGGACCATTCTGCCATCATCTATCTGATGGACCGGCAGGGCCGGTTCGTGAGCGCGCTGAATTTGCAGCAGGCGCCCGAGGCTGTAGCCAAGGAAATCCAGCGCTACATGTAGGCGCGTCAGAAAAAGCCGACGGGAAAAAACTTCAGATAGAGATCTGCATAGACGCCGCGCTCATAAAGGCGGCGCAGCCCGTAATCGAGCAGGCGGCGCAGATCGCTGTTGCCCTTGCGTAGCCCAATGCCGATGCCCTCGCCAAAATAGAGGCTGTCGAGAAACGGCCCGCCGAAAAAGCCGCAGCAGGATGCGGCGTCTGCGCCATTGAGCCAAAGCGCAAGCGAAATGCCATCGCCAAAGATCAGCGGCGTCTCCCCGGCTTTGAGCGCCGCGCGCAAGGCGGCCTGGTTGGGATAGGGGCGAATGTCAGCTGTGGCGAAAGCCGCGCGCAAAAAGGCTTCATGCGCCGTACCCGCTTCCACGCCAATCGCCTTGCCGGCCAGCGTTTCAGGGCGGATATCGCTCGATGCATTTGCGTCCCGGCGCGCCACAAAACGGCCCGGCGTCTTGTAATAGGGCGCGGTAAAATCAAGCTTCGCGCTGGTCTCTGCCGTTGCGGTAATCGAGGCAATGGCCGCATCGGCGCGGCCCTCGGCAACGGTTGCGACCAGTGTGTCCCAGCGCCGCGCCTGGATCGTGCAGGCCATTTTCAGCTCGTCGCAAAGAGCCCCCGCAAGCTCGACATTGAAGCCGCTCAGCGCGCCATCGGGCGTCATGAAATTGAAGGGCGGGTAATCATCTTCCGTGATGAACCGCAAAACGCGGGACATGGGCACATCGGGGCGCTCGGCGCGGCGTTGTGGATCCCAGAAGCCGGGCGCGGAGCCTGTCTGCGCACAGGCACTCGCACTCCATCCGCATGGGATGGCCATGAGGGCGAACAACAGGCCGATCACGGAAGCTTTGACTTGGCCATTCGCCCGTTTTGGGCTTAGCCTCGAAAAAGTGCCGATTTGAGATTCGGTTTTGTCCATATTTTCAACGAAGCGCATTGCCTATTTTGGGCGGGGAGCAAAAGGCCGATCCAACGGTGGACGGCTTGCGCCCATCAGACGCGCTCCCGGGGCGGCGCGCAAGCTGCCCGATGAAATAGGCTTTCTGGCCGATGCCGATATGGTGCAGCCCGTGCTGGCCGAAGTGGCGCAGCGTGCGAGAGAGCAGGGGGTCAGCGCAGACGCCTTGATGATTGCGGAAGGCTTCATCACGGAAAGCGCATTTTATCAAAAGCTCGCGGACCATCTGGGCGCAAGCGTTGCGCGCGGCGATGAGCCTCTGGCGGCCGATCTCGACTGGCGCAACGCCTTGGCAAGCGGCATGGCGCAATTGGCCGATGGCGGCTTTCTGCTGGCGCCGCGCGCCCAAGCCATCGCCGTCCTGTTGCAAAATGTGTCGCCGCACGCCCAGGGCAAGCACCTGGTGATTGCGCCGCCGACCCGGTTCGGCTCGATGGTGCGCGCGGCTTGTGCAGGTGAGATGGCGGCGGCTGCCGCAGATGAGCTTGCGCAAAAGCACCCCGATTTATCGGCGCGTTCTGGCATTCACGCCCGCCAGAAATATGCGCTGGGCGGGGTCGGCGCGCTGATCGCGCTGGGCCTTGTCGATGGCGGCGCGGTCTGGATGATGGCCTGCGCATTGTTTGGTCTGGCCATGCTGGTCGGTGTTGTCTTGCGGCTGGCCTGCACGCTGCTCGGCACGCTATCCTTTCTTTCCGCATCGCGCGTGCTCACTGATGCGCAATTGCCGACCTACAGCGTTCTCGTCGCGCTTTATCGCGAAGCTGCAATCGTGCCTCAACTTGTCGCGGCGCTGAGGGCGCTCGATTATCCGGCGGCAAAATGCGAGATCGTATTTCTCGTCGAAGTAGATGACGAGGAAACGCAAGCGGCGCTCGCAGTGCAAGACATGCCGCCAAACTTCACGATTATCACTGTGCCGGAGGGATTTCCGCGTACAAAGCCGCGTGCGCTCAATTTCGGCCTTCTGGCTGCGTGTGGCGAGTGTCTCGTTATTTTCGATGCCGAGGACAAGCCCGAGCCCGATCAATTGCGCAAGGCGGCTGCGCGTTTTGCCGATGGATCCGCGCGGCTTGCCTGCCTGCAAGCTGCACTCTGCATCGAGAATTATCGCGACAGCTGGCTGACGCGGCTTTTCGCGCTCGATTATGCCGCGCAATTCGATGTCTTTCTGCGCGGCCTTGCCGTGCTTGGCCTGCCTGCGCCGCTGGGTGGCACCTCAAACCATTTCCGCACGCGCATCCTGCGCGAGATTGGCGGCTGGGATGCGTGGAACGTGACGGAGGATGCCGATCTGGGCCTGCGCCTTGCGCGCGCGGGCTATCACACTGGCGCGCTCGAGAGCGTGACATGGGAGGAAGCGCCGCCAACCTTGCGTGATTGGCTGCCGCAGCGCCGCCGCTGGATGAAGGGCTGGATGCAGACTTTCGTGACCCATACACGCAGACCCATCAAGCTCTGGCGCGATCTTGGCCTTGCCCATGGCGTCCACGTGCTGGCGCTGCTGGCGTCCAATACATTGGGGCCGCTGGTTGGCGTCTGGTGCACGGTGTTTGTGCTTTACGCCGGCATTGCGGGCGATCTGCTGGCCGCGCAGGACAGCCTGCTGCACGAGATCGCCAATGCCTGCTGGCTTGGACTTGCGAGCCTTGGCCTGCTCTCCATCGTGCTGCCGACATTGGTCGCCATGCAGCGGCGCAAGCTTTGGTCCTGCGCGATCTTTCTCGTCCTGCGTCCGCTTCACTGGCTGCTGATGTCAGCGGCCTGCCTTGCGGCGCTGGTTGAACTCAACCGCAATCCGTTTCACTGGGCGAAAACCCGCCATGGGCTTGCTCATGGCGGGCTCAGCACAGATCGCGACCCAGATCCGCCATGAAGGCGAGGCCGGCCAGAACCTGCGCCTCGGTAATATATTCATCGGGCTGATGCGCCTGATCGATGGAGCCCGGCCCGCAGACGATTGTGGCAACGCCGCCCGCCTGAAAGCGCCCGCCCTCGGTGGCAAAGGCAACTGCATGTGTATGGTTGGATTGCGTGAGGCGCAGCGCCAGCGTTTCAGCCGCCGAGCCGGGCTCTGGCGCAAGGCCCGGCACTTCGATTTCGGTCTGCGTGACGATATCGGCTTCGGGCGCGGTTAGGCGCATGCGCGGTAGCACGATATCGCGGGCATAAGCATCGAGCTTTTGGCGCGCGAGATCGACAGGCACGCCGGGCAACGCGCGAAACTCCCAATGAAAGCTGCATTCGCGCGCCAGAATATTGCGTGCCGTGCCACCTGTGATCGTGCCGACATGCACGGTCGAGGCAGGCGGATCGAAACGCCCGCTGGCATCGCCCGCAGCGGCAATCTGCGCGCCGATGGCATAGAGTTCATGCACGAGTTCGCAAGCGCCCTGCACGGCATTGGCGCCGAGTGCCGGTTTGGAGGAATGCGCCTCGCGCCCGGTGACAATGGTGCGATAGGTCGCCACCGCCTTATGCGCATCGACCACCTGCATCATCGTCGGCTCGCCAACGATCACCGCGCGCGGACGCGGCAGGTCGTGGCCAAAGCGCGCAATGGTATCGACAGGGCCAAGGCAGGTCGTCTCCTCGTCATAGGAGATGAGAATATGCAGCGGGGCCTTCAGCGGCAGGTCGCGCCAATGGGCCGCCATGGCGAGCACGATGGCGCAGAAGCCCTTCATGTCGCAGGAGCCGCGCCCATAGAATTTGCCGTCGGCGGCGCGCAGGGTGAACGGGTCGGAGGCCCAGATCTGGCCCGCTACCGGCACCACGTCCGAATGGCCCGAGAGCACGATGCCGCCATCGCTCGGCGGCCCGATGGTGGCAAAAAGCGCAGCCTTGTCACCGTCGGCATTGGGCACGCGAAGCGAAGCAATGCCGAGATCGGCGAGATAGGCCTCCACCCAGGCGATCAGCTCGAGATTGCTCTTCGAACTTTCGGTGTCGAAGGAAATCAGCCGCGACAGGATCGCGACGGCCTCATCAAGCCCGGCTGCGGGGGCTGGTCGTGTCATGGTGCGTCTTCCGGAGTTCAGTTCAGCGTGCGCTTGGCAAAGGGCGAGTCGAGCGAGAAGGCCGGGATTTCAGCATCGAACCCTTCACCCGAGGGGTCCACCATGCGATAGCTGCCAGCCATGATGCCCGAAGGGGTGGTCAGGGGGCAGCCCGATGTGTAGCGGAAGGATTCGCCTGGCTGTATGACAGGCTGCTCGCCGACGACGCCGGGCCCGTAGACCTCCTCGATGAGGCCGTTGCCATCGGTGATGGTCCAGTGGCGGGCGGTCAGCTGCACCCAATCGCGGCCGAGATTGGTGATCTCGATCGTATAGGCCCAGAAATAGCGGCCCTCGTCGGGCTCGGAACGATCGGCCACGAATTGCGGCATGACCGTCACCTGGATGTCGCGTGTGACTGAAGTGTACATGAGACGAGTTTGCATCTAGACGGCAGCGGCGTCGAGCCCTTCCGTAATTGGAACCGGAACTAAAGCTTGTCAGCGGGAGTGAATGTGTCATGAGCGGGCCAGAAATCGCCATTCGTCAGGCCAAGGAAGATGATGTTCCAGCCGCCTGCATGTTGATGCGCCGCTCGATCGGCGAGCTTTGCATGGCCGACCACCACAATATCCCGGCCATTGTCGAGGGCATGCTCATCAACAAGACGCCCGAGAACATGCACGCCTGGATCGTGACGCCGGGCAGTTTCATCTTTGTTGCGGAAGCCGGCGTCGTGATGGCGGGGGTCGGCGGCCTCACGGGGGATGGCGAAATCTCGCTCCTCTATGTCGCGCCCGAGTTCCGCTTTCAGGGTGTCAGCACGGCGCTGCTTGGCGCCCTAGAGGACAAGGCGCGCAGCCTCGGCCTGCCCAATTGTGCGCTCGTGTCGAGCGACACGGCGCAGCGCTTCTTTTCCGCCCGCGGCTATCAGGCCTATGACACGGACGAAGATGATTTTGGCATGGATGCGTCATCCATGACCAAGGCTCTTTAGCCCAGAGCCGACAGGCCGCGATCGAGATCGTCCATCAGGTCGGCGACATCTTCCAGCCCGACCGACAGGCGCAGAAGCCCCTCGCCGATCCCCATATCCGCGCGCGCTTCGGGCGCCATGCGCTGATGCGTGGTTGTTGCGGGATGGGTGATGAGGCTTTTCGCATCGCCAAGATTGTTCGAGATCTTGATGATCTTGAGCGCATTGGCAAAGCGGAACGCGCCATCCTTGCCCCCCGCCAGATCGATGGCGACCAGCGTTCCGCCCCCGCTCATCTGCCGCATCGCCAGTTCGTGCTGGGGATGATCCTTGCGCGAGGGATAGAGAATGCGCGCGACACCGGGCTTGCCGGCCAGATGATCGGCAATGGTCGCGGCCGAGGCCATCTGCTGGGCGACCCGGATCGGCAGGGTTTCGAGGCCCTTGAGCAACACCCAGGCATTGAACGGCGACAGGGCGGGGCCCGTCTGGCGCAGGAGATTATGCACCTTCTCCTGAATGAAGGCTTCCGATGCCAGGATCACGCCACCCAGACAGCGGCCCTGGCCATCGATATGTTTGGTGGCCGAATAGACGACGCAATCTGCGCCAAGCTCCAGCGGGCTTTGCAGCAGCGGCGTCGCAAACACATTGTCGACAGTGAGCGCCGCCCCGCCCGCATGGGCAATTTTGGCCACAGCTGCAATGTCGATGATGTCGAGCTGCGGATTGGTCGGGCTCTCGAGAAAGAGCACCTTGGTGTTGGGCTGCATCGCCGCCTGCCATTGGGCGAGGTCCGTGCCATCGACCAGCGTGCAGGACACGCCAAAGCGGGGCATCATTTCCTCGACCACATAGCGGCAGGAGCCAAACATCGCCTTGGCGGCGACGATGTGATCGCCAGCCTTCACCTGACCCATGATCGCAAAGGTGACGGCGGACATGCCGCTGCCGGTGGCGCGCGCAGATTCCGCGCCTTCCAGCTCGGCCATGCGGCGCTCGAACATGGCGATGGTCGGGTTGGAGAAGCGCGAATAGAGAAAGCCCGGCGCTTCACCCTTGAAACGCGCTTCTGCGGCTTCCATCGATTCGTAGACATAGCCTTGCGTGAGGAACAACGCCTCCGACGTCTCGCCAAACTGCGAACGGAGGGTGCCGCCATGGACGACGCGTGTCGCGGTGCGCAGCTTGCTGGTGTCGAGGGGCGTTTTTTCGGTCATCGCGGGTCTCGTCTCGTCCTTCTCGCAAGGGCGCAAGCCTTTGCATCATCGAGATAAAAGACGAAGCTGACTAGCGAGCTCCGGCCCTTTAGCCCTTTGTTTAAAGTGGCGGCAAGCCGACCGGCTCAAATGACCACTGGTTTTTAAAATAGGCCCGCAAGAGCCTGCGCGTCAATTATAAAGGGGCCAGGGGCATTTCTGGTGAAGTCCTTGTGCATGCAGGCCATGTCGGGTTTTCCCCGAGGAATTTGCGGCGCTGGTGCAGATTTTTGTAAAACGAACTGGCTCGGCAGGGCGTCGGGCGATATTCTTAACGGGATATTTAGATTCGTTTTTTTTATCGTCCTGAGGTTTTCCGTGAAATCACTTTTGCTCGCGACGGGGGCTCTCGTCGCTCTTTCCAGCTTCGCCGCCGCCGCTGATGCGCCAGCGCGTCAGTCTTCACGCAACTCAACCTCGCTTCTGTCGTCATCCCGGGTGGCAGATTGGTCGGGCTTTTATGCTGGCGTGCATGCCGGCCTTGCGATGACGAGTGACAAGCTCACGCAGCCCGACGCCAGTTCGCCCAGCAATATTTTCAGCGCGGATCTGAAGCCGCATCCTGTTGTCGCGGGTTTCCACTTCGGCCTTCTGCGGCAGGTCAATAAATTCGTGTTCGGCCTTGAGGCGGATGGCGAATTTGCAAACAAGCAGGCGCAGACGACGGTCCTGTTCCAGGGGACGGACACGTTCCGGTCCCTCAAGAGCTCCAATCGTGCGTCGATCCGCGGGCGTGTCGGCTACGTCTTCGACTCTGTTCTGTTCTACGCCACGGGCGGCGTCGCCATGGCCAATTTCGGAACGCGGAGCGCGTCTACAGGCTACACGAGCCGCTCTACAAGCGGAGCTGAATGGGGCTGGACGGCCGGCGCGGGCATGGAATATTGGCTGAGCCGCGAATTCTCCCTGCTCAGCGAATATCGCTACACCGATTACGGCTCGATGAACCGTGTCTCGGAGGTGCGCGGCACGGTCTTCCCGACCGGCTCCTCGACCAAGCATAAGATAAGCGACAGTGCGATCCGCTTTGGTCTGTCCTACCACTTCCACTAAGCCTTTGCCGAAGCAATGCGGGCTTATGCTCCGTGTGGCCAATTCGGCATGGGTGGCGGGTATTTCGGCCCGGCGGGTCATTATTCGGATCCCGCTGCCTGTTTCAGTTCAAGTTGTGTCCGCGTGGCGTGAGGTCCGGCTCCTTGCCGCCTTTTGATGCTCTGTGCTGTTCATTTTCGTAGAAAATGGACACTGACGATGGTCGTAAATTTCCCATCGGCACTGTTGCGCAAGCGTTAAACAGGCTAAGCTGAAGCTATTGCGGTCAAAGGTTTTTTTTAATTTATTTCAAGAGGTTAACATGCGCAGACTGATTCGCGCTTCGGGTGGAATCGCAGGGCTCGCTCTGTTTGCCGCGCCAGCTCATGCGGTCGATGCTTCCAAGCGATTTTCCGGCCCGGTCATTTCGTCGGCCTTTTATGCGGGTGCGCACGGCGGATCGTCGCTGATGGTGGACACGCTGACCCAATCCGATAATGGCGTGCCGTTTTTTACGTCCAAGCTCAAGCCGCATCCCGTGTTCGGCGGCCTGCATGTGGGCTTCCAGCGCTCCTTCGGCAGTCTGATGGTCGGGCTTGAGGCTGACGTCGACGGCTTGAATGCATCGGCATCCAAAACCGTCGCGGGCACCGGCACAACCACCTATAATCGTTCGATCACCAACACCTATCAGGGCAGTTTCCGGTCGCGTCTGGGCTACGATTTCGGTGCGGTTGTGCTCTATGCGACAGGTGGCGTTGCGGTGACGACGTTGAAGGCCACGTCCAGCGCATCGACGGCGCCGGCGAACCAGACGTCGATGAATCTGGCCTCCGGCTGGACGGTTGGCGCCGGCGCCCAATACATGCTCACCACCCAATGGGCCGCCTATACCGAATATCGCTACACCGATTTCGGCAATGTTTCGGTGGCGGCCGATGGCGGGCTGAACGCGGGATCGACGGCCAATCATCAGTTTGTCGTCCAGTCCCTGCGGGTTGGCGCAACCTATTTCTTCCGCTGATCGGGCTCGGAGACGCAGCGCGCGGCTGGGGATGATCCTCCGGCCCGCTTCCCTTTCGCTTGGCTCAGCCGCCGCGTTCGGCTAGAGCCAAGGAAGGTTTCTCCGGGAGGGCGCGTGCCTTGGCGTCGACCAGCAATTTATCCGCAGGGCGCGGCATTCTGGCAGCCCATCAGATCGAAGCCATGGCGGCCGCGGGGACGATTGTCTCCGCACAACCCTTTGCTGTGGGGCAGATCCAGCCGGCCAGCCTCGACCTGCGGCTCAGCTCGCGGGCCTGGCGCATGCGCGCGAGCTTTCTGCCGGGCCTTGGCCGCACTGTCAGCGAATGTATCGAGAACCTCTCGCTGCACGAGATCGATCTCTCGACCGGAGCGGTGCTGGAAACGGGCTGCGTCTATGTTGCCGAGCTGATGGAAAGCCTGGCGCTACCGCCCGATATTGCGGCAGCGGCCAATCCGAAAAGCTCCACCGGCCGCATCGACGTCTTCACCCGCGTCATCACCGATCATTCGCGCGAGTTCGACCTGATCGAGGCCGGTTATACGGGCCGGCTCTATGCCGAGATTTCGCCCCGCACCTTCCCGATCCTGGCGCGCGCGGGCTCGCGCCTCTCGCAGGTGCGCTTTCGCAATGGCCATGCGCGGCTCGACGATGCCGGACACCTGGCGCTGCATGCGCGCGAGAGGCTGGTCACCACCTCCGAGCCCTCGATCGCCGGTGGCGTTGCCGTTTCCGTCGATCTCTCGGGTTTTGGCGGCACCAGCCTGATCGGTTATCGCGCCAAGCGCCACACGGGCCTGATCGATGTCGACAAGCTTGCCGCCCATGATGTGCTTGAATTCTGGGAACCCGTACACGCGGGCAAGCGCGGCGATCTCGTGCTCGACCCCGGTGAATTCTATATTCTCGCCTCCAAGGAGGCGGTGCGCGTGCCCCCCGATCATGCGGCCGAGATGACGCCGTTCGATCCGCTGGTGGGTGAATTCCGCGTGCATTATGCGGGCTTTTTCGATCCCGGCTTTGGCGCGGCCGAGGCGGGCGGTGCGGGCTCGCGAGCGGTGCTTGAGGTGCGCTCGCATGATGTGCCCTTCATCGTCGAGGACGGACAGATTGTCGGCCGCCTCGTCTATGAGCGCATGGCTGAGCCACCGCGTGCGCTCTATGGCGCCGGGCTTGGCTCCAATTATCAGGCGCAGGGGCTGAAACTGTCGAAACATTTCCGCGCCCCTCTGCCCTGATCGAAATTTGACGGGTTGGCCCGCGCTTTCTAGTGTGCCGCCCCTGCCGCGCGGGGCCTGAGGCCCGTGCGCCCGTGCCTAGAAGGAATGCTCATGTCCTCCGCCGAATTGCTCGATGCCGCGACCAAGGCTGCCGCCTGGCCTTTCGAGGAGGCGCGCAAACTCGTCGAGCGCGTGCAGCGCACGGGCCAGAGCGAAGTCCTTTTCGAGACGGGCTACGGCCCCTCGGGGCTGCCCCATATCGGCACGTTTGGCGAAGTCGCGCGCACGACCATGGTGCGCCACGCTTTCCGCGTGCTGACAAACGACACGATCAAGACGCGCCTGCTGGCCTTTTCCGACGATATGGATGGCCTGCGCAAAGTGCCCGAGAATGTGCCTAACCGCGACATGCTCCTGAGCCATCTCGGCAAGCCGTTGACGCAGATCCCCGATCCTTTCGGCAAGTTCGAGAGCTTCGCGCATCACAACAATGCAATGCTGCGCAGCTTTCTCGACCGCTTCGGCTTCGATTACGAATTTGCTTCCTCGACTGAATATTATCGCGCGGGCCGGTTTGATGCGGCGCTCCTGCATATGCTGGAGCGTTTCGAGGCGGTGCAGGCGATCATGCTGCCCTCGCTGCGCGCCGAGCGCGCCTCCACCTATTCGCCGTTTCTGCCGATCCATCCCGACACCGGCATCGTGATGCAGGTGCCCCTTGAGGCGCTTGACGCCAAGGCCGGCACGATCACCTGGCGCGATCCCGAGACCGGCAAGGCCTATGAGACGCCCGTCACCGGCGGCCATGTGAAGCTGCAATGGAAGCCCGATTGGGCGATGCGCTGGTATGCGCTCAATGTCGATTACGAAATGGCCGGCAAGGATCTGATCGACTCGGTCAAGCTGTCGAGCAATATCGTGCGCGCGCTTGGCGGTACGCCGCCCGAGGGTTTCAATTACGAGCTCTTTCTCGACGAGAAGGGCCAGAAGATTTCAAAGTCCAAGGGCAATGGCCTGACGATCGAGGATTGGCTCACCTATGCCAGCCCCGAAAGCCTGTCGCTGTTCATGTATCAGAAGCCGCGCGAGGCCAAGCGCCTGCATTTCGATGTCATTCCGCGCACGGTCGATGAATATCTGCAATTCCTCGGCGGTTTTGCGCGTCAGGATCTTAAAGGGCAGCTGGGCAATCCGGTCTGGCACATTCATTCGGGCCAGCCGCCGGAGCCCGAAGTGCTCCATCAGCCGGGCGATGCGGGCGCGGGCACGACGATTTCCTTCGTCATGCTGCTCAATCTTGCTGCTGTCGCCAATAGCGAAGATCCCGCTGTCCTGTGGGGCTTTTTGCGCCGTTATGCGCCGGGCGTCAGCGCGCAGACCCATCCTCGCCTCGATGCGCTGGTTGGCTACGCCGTCGCCTATTTCCGCGATTTCGTGCGTCCGTCCAAGACCTATCGCGTGGCAGACGATGTCGAGCGCGATGCCCTGGCGAAACTCGACGCGATGCTGGAAGCCTTGCCAGCAGGCGCCAGCGCGGAAGAGATCCAGACCGCGCTCTATGATGTTGCGCGGCCCATCGAGCGCTATCAGGATTTGAAGGCGAAGAATGCGACGCCGGAACGTCCGGGCGTGTCGAACGAATGGTTCAACATGCTCTACCAGGTGCTGCTGGGCGAAAGCCGCGGCCCGCGCTTTGGCTCTTTCGTTGCGCTTTATGGCGTCAAGGAAACACGCGCGCTGATTGCCGATGCAATGTCTGGTGCATTGGCGCACAAGCACGAGGCGTTTCTGGCCAGTCGCAAGGCGTGATGTCGCCCTTCGCCCTTCTCCCATTGGGAGAAGGTGTCGCGTGAAGCGCGACGGATGAGGGGTTGGGTATCAGTTGGATAGATCCTGGCCCCTCACCCGGCTCCTTCGGAGCCACCCTCTCCCCCGGGAGAGGGTTTGCGCGACCCGATCTAGGTATCGCGCGTGCGTCTTGCGGTGACGATCGCTAGTCCAGCCTGCAATCGATCGAAATGTCATCTTCGCCAATGAAAAGCTTCACCGCTTTGCCCTTGATCCAGACGTCGTAACAAACCTGCCCGTTGCTGTCGCTGACGCAAAGCTCTTCGTCTGTCGTCGTCCAGGTGCGGGCGATCATGTGACCGGCGCTCGATCCTTCCAGCTCGCCTGAGGCCAGATAGTGGAAGGTGAAATGCGCGCCGTCGCTCAGCGTGTGGCCTGCGAGCGCCTCGCGGATTTCAGTGCCGTTCAAGTGCCGATAACCCTGATTACGGGGGCCCGCCTGCGCGCCAGCGAGCGGCAGGACGAGACAGGCAAGCAGCAGCCAACGCATCCCGCGACCCCTTACTGGCTCGACCAGATGATCCGCGCGACCCAGGCCAGTTTGTCGACGGGGATCGTGCGGTCGGGATGCTCGGGATTGAGCGATTTCAGCTCGATGATGTTTTCGGTGCGCCGCTTCAGCTCCTTGGCAAGCACTTCGCCCTCAAGGGTTTTGGCCACCACGCGATCGCCCCGCCGCACCGAGGCTGTGGGCGAAACGATGATGATGTCGCCATCGCGATAGAGCGGCTGCATGGAATCGCCCGAAATTTCGAGCGCATAGGCATGCGGATCCTGCACGTCGGGGAAGGCGACCTCATCCCAGCCAGCCCCTGTGGGAAAGCCGGCATCGCCGAAAAACCCGCCGGCGCCCGCCTGGGCAAGGCCGATCAACGGGATCTTGCGTTTCACGCCCCCGCCGGTGCGGCTTTCCAGAAAGCCCATGAATTCGTCAATGCTCGCGCCCGTGGCCTCCAGCACCTTGGCAATGCTCTCTGTGGAGGGCCAGCGCAGGCGGCCGTCAGAGGTCTGGCGCTTGGATTTGTTGAAGGTCGTGGCATCGAGCCCGGCTTTGCGCGCGAGCCCGGACGGGGTCATGCCATAGCGCTGCGCCAATGTGTCGATGGCCGCCCAGATCTGCGCATGGGAGAGCATGAAAAACTCCGTGCGGAACAATGTCCTATCCAGGAGTTTATATGCCTGCCAATCTCTCAGGGCAAGTCCTTGAAAAAATCGGATATTGAGAAAAATCGAACCTCGCCCGCTTTCAAGACCAAGGCGGGGCTGGAATGCGAGAATATCCTCTCAAGTATGGGACATCATTCATATCAGCGACATAAAGGCGGCGCGGCCCTCTTTTATCGACAATAAACTCATCGCCTTTGTTCGCATAGATTATGAAATAGTCACTTTCAGCGACCCGGACGTAGCCCATGAACGAGAGAAATTCGTCGGGTATCCCGTCAATTAAAACGTATTGTCCCATGAAATATCAGGCTGAGATCAACTCCCGTCGCGCATCTGTCAATTTGGGAGTCTTGGTAGCCTGCTCCTGATTTGAATGAAAAATCGAAATAACTTCAATATTTTCGGCATAAAAACTGATTGCTGCGCGAGCTTTGTCCAAAACGGCAAGCTCAGTCTGCGCTTCGACGCAAAAATACGGCGAAGATTCGGTGGCCGCAAGCCACCCGTTTTCGGTTTTGGCAATGTGAAGCTGGATCTGCATGGCCGTACCTCATGAATACAGCTGCGTGTCGCGGCGACGCAGCTCGAAAAGATATATTGAGGAGAATGGCGACCAGATGACTGCCTGAATGAAGGCAGTGCGGAAGCATCGCGAATATGAGCGCACAGCTGATCCCAGTCAAATCAACTTCCGTCTGATCGCCAGACTATAGCGGCCATTGAGAAAGCGGCGGGAGGGGCCTATCTCGACACAAGATGGCGCTTTCCGATCTGCTCACCCTCACGCCTGCGGGGCTCTATTGCCCGCAGGCCGATGTCTATATCGACCCGGTCCGGTCTGTGCCGCGGGCGTTGATAACCCATGGCCATTCCGATCATGCGCGGGCTGGCCACGGGGCCGTGCTGGCGACGCCCGAGACTTTGGCGATCATGGCGCTGCGTTATGGCGAGGCCTTTTGTGACGCGCGCCAGCCTGTGGCTTATGGCGAGGTTGTGGGGCTCTCTGGCCTCGAGGTCAGCTTTCACCCTGCCGGCCATGTGCTGGGTTCGGCGCAGATCCGCCTGCGCGGACCCTACGGCTGCGTGGTCATCTCGGGCGATTACAAGCGCGCCTATGATCCCACCTGCGCGCCTTTCGAGGTTTTGCGCTGCGATGCTTTTGTGACTGAAGCAACCTTCGGCCTGCCGGTCTTTCGCCATCCCGATGCGCGCGGGGAAGTTGCGCGCCTCATCGCCTCCTGCCGGCTTTTTCCTGAACGCGCACATCTCGTCGGGGCTTATGCACTGGGCAAGGCGCAGCGCGTGATGAAGCTTCTGCGCGAGGCGGGCTGGGACAGGCCGATCTGGATTCACGGTGCGCTTGAAAAGATCACCCATTTCTATCAACAGCAGGGCACAGATCTGGGCGCGATTGAAAAAGTGACTGCGGCAGAGCGTGCTGAGCGTGCAGGCGATATTATCATCTGTCCGCCTGGCCAACTCAACGATCTGTGGTCGCGCAAATTTCCAGATCCCGTCACTGCCTTTGCCTCGGGCTGGATGCGCGTGCGCGCGCGCGCCCGCCAGCGTGGCGTCGAACTGCCGCTGGTCATTTCCGATCACGTCGATTGGGATGATCTCTGCGCAACGATCGTGGAGACGGGCGCTTCCGAAATCTGGGTCACGCATGGGGCTGAAGATGCGATCGTGCATTGGTGCCGAGCGCGCGGACTCGATGCGCAGCCCTTGCATATGATCGGCTATGGCGATGACGAAAGCGAAGCAGCGGCGGAGGTAACCGACGCGTGAACGCCTTTGCCCAATTGCTGGACGCACTCGCCTATGAGCCCTCGCGCAACAACAAGCTGCGTCTGCTCAAGGATTATTTTTCCCGCATGCCGGATCCCGAGCGCGGCTATGGGCTGGCTGCAATGACGGGCGCCCTGTCCTTCACCCACGCCAAGCCTGCCGTCATCCGCGCCCTGATTGCCGAACGCACCGATCCGGTGCTGTTTGAAATGTCCTATGATTATGTGGGCGATCTTTCGGAAACTGTTGCCCTCATGTGGCCTGCGCCGCGCCAGGAACGCCGCAATGTCGCAGCGCCCACCTTGTCGGAAGTGGTGCATGGCCTGCATGAGGCCGACAAGCACAGCCTGCCTGCACTGCTTGCAAGCTGGCTTGACGATCTTGACGAGACAGGGCGCTGGGCGCTGCTGAAACTCATCACCGGTGGCTTGCGCATCGGTGTGTCTGCTCGTCTTGCAAAGACGGCTGTGGCGGGGCTGGGCGCATTGGCTCCCAATGAAATCGAGGAAGTCTGGCACGGGCTCATCCCGCCCTATCTTGATCTCTTTGCCTGGGTCGAGGGGCGAGAGGCCAAGCCGATGGCCCGCCATCCCGCGCCGTTTCGCACCCCCATGCTGGCGCATGCACTGGTCGAGACCGAATGCGCCAGGCTCGATCCGGCGGAGTTTGTCGCCGAATGGAAATGGGACGGCATCCGCGTGCAGGCGGTCACGGGCACAAGTGCAGAAGGCGCACGCGTGCTGCGACTTTATTCGCGCACGGGTGAGGATATATCGGCGAGTTTTCCCGATCTTGTCGCCATGCTGGCGGATGAACATTTTGGCGATGTCGCGGTCGATGGCGAATTGCTGATCCTGCGCGAGGGGCGTGTCGAGCCGTTCTCGGTGTTGCAGCAGAGGCTCAATCGGAAAACCGTGTCGGCCAAACATGTCGCTCAATTTCCGGCTCACATGCGCGCCTACGATCTGCTCAGCGAAAATGGCGAAGACCTGCGTGCCTTGCCTTTCGTGCAAAGGCGCGAACGGCTGGAGGCTTTTGTCGCGCGCGTCGCCCATCCAAAGCTCGATCTCTCGCAGCGTGTGTCTTTCACCACGTGGGAAGATCTTGCGGCCGCGCGGCGCGATCCAGCCTGTGCGGGCGCAGGTGTGGATGCCGAAGCCATTGAAGGCGTGATGATGAAACGCGCCGACAGCATTTATGTACCAGGCCGCCCCAAGGGGCTTTGGTACAAGTGGAAGCGCGATCCCTTCAATATCGATGCCGTTCTCATGTATGCGCAGCGCGGCCATGGCAAGCGCTCCTCGTTTTATTCTGATTACACATTTGGCGTCTGGCGCGGCGAGGAACTGGTGCCGGTCGGCAAAGCCTATTTCGGCTTCACC
This sequence comes from Beijerinckiaceae bacterium, assembly GCA_947370975.1. Classification (GTDB taxonomy): domain Bacteria; phylum Pseudomonadota; class Alphaproteobacteria; order Rhizobiales; family Beijerinckiaceae; genus Terripilifer. The sequence continues at coordinate 51,018 of CANBNG010000003.1, read as the reverse complement.
GACGAGGAGCTGAAAAAGCTCGATAAATATGTCCGCAACCACACCCGCAATCGTTTCGGGCCCGTGCGCGAACTCGATTTTTCGCGCGAGCAGGGGCTGGTGCTGGAAGTCGCTTTCGAGGGATTGAACCGCTCGACGCGGCATAAATCCGGCGTCGCCATGCGCTTTCCCCGCGTCGCGCGCATCCGCTGGGACAAGCCGGCGCGCGATGCCGATCAACTTGCGACGCTGGAAGCTTTGCTGGACGCGCCGTCCCGCACTGCGACAAAAGCGCAACCGTTGCCGGAAAAGATGTGAAAAACTGTTTCGTAGCAAAAGTTTAGGTTTCAGGAATTGTAGCCCCGTGTAACCTCCAGATGTCGGGTTGGTTCCTGCCGCCGACATGTTTTTCTGGACCCGTTCAATCCGAAACTTCGGGGGCAATCCGTGAACTCCATCATTGTCGTTCATCTCATCATGGTTCTGCTCGGCTCCGACGGGCAAACCAATACGCAGGTCCGCGAATTTCCCAATGTGACGGATTGCAAGGAGGCCGAAACGGCGGCCCATGACGCAGCCAAGCTCGCCGGCAATATTACCGATGTCGGGACCATCTGCGTGAAGTCCGAGTTCGACGCAGCCATCAAGCCGCGCGCCTGATTTTTCAGGCGCCGCGATCGGGGCTCAGCGCGTCCGTTTGCCCGTGCAGCAATGTGTCGCGAAAGGCAGCGCCGGGCGCGCGCGAGGCGCCTGGACGCAGGCTGACGAGAAGTCCGGTGAGCACAGCGGCCATAGCGCCCACCAGCGCCGCAAGGCCAAGCTGCGCGGGTTGACTTGCTACCTCCAGAAAGGCGGGTCCGCGCCAGGCGAAATGAAGCACGCCGCCGGCAGCTGACAGCCCGGCGAGCAACGAAAGGGCGGCTTCAACAAAGCCCGCGCGCGGCCAGAGGCTCAGCAGCACAAGCGGCGTCAGCCCCACGGCCGAGAGCCCCAAAGCCAGCCCGAGGCAGGCGCGCGGATCAAGCCGCAGATGCGTCACGCAGAGCCCGCCCGCGAGGATGCTCAGCACCAGCATCAGCCGGGTTGTCGCCAATCTGCGACTGGTGATCACGCTGCGTTCGCGCAGGCGATAGGCGAGATCATGGCCAAGCGCGGTTGCCATGCCTTGCAGGCCTGCTGCGGCCAGCGCGAGGGTTGCGCCATACCAGCCAGCCAGCGCGAGCCCGCTGTAAGCTCCGCCCAGTCCTTGCACTTGCGCGAGGCCGAAGAGCAGAAAAGCCGGCGCGGCAGACAGATGTTGCGCGCCAAGCACGCCACCAAAGCCCGGCAGCGCCGCGCAGGCCGTGCGCGCCTGCGCCGGGCCGTTCACGGCCTGTCCGCAAATCGTGAGCCAGCCATCGGCGCTCGCCTGATAGATGACATCGGCCAGCCGGTCCGGTCTTTGTCCGATGACCGCGAGATCGAGTCCGAGGGCTGCAAGCGCCAAAGTAAGCACCCCGCCCGCACCGATCACCAGCAGCCAGACCGCACCTGCCGCCTGCCCGAATTGCGCGCTCGCGCGGTCTCGACAGGCCACGCTGAAGGCGAGCAGCGGCGCAAGGCCCATGAGCCCAAGGGCGAGAGGGAGCGCGAGCCAGAGCGGGCTCTCGCCCTCGGCGAACTGGCCGAATGTGGCAAGCCGATCCGCCGCATGGCTCCAGGCGTCCCCGGCACCTATCACGGGCACGGGTAGGGGCGCGCCCTGTGCGGCCAGCAACAGCACGGGGAGTGCGAGCGCTGCGATCAGCATGCCGCCGGCAGCGGCGGCATTCCACGTCAGGCCGGCAAGGCCGCCGGGCACGAGTGCGAGCGCCAGAACGCCGCCGCTGAGCGCGGCGGCCATCTCCCGTCCAAGGCCGATCTCGCTCCCCAGCAGGCGGGTCGCTTCCTCTAGACCCGCCAGTGCGCAGAGCCCGCACACGCAGGCCGAGACGAGCACTGCTGCGATTCGCATTGCGCCTGAGGGAAACCGCGCGGCAATCAGATCGGCGAGCGAAAACGCACCGCTTTTGCGCAAAAGGGGGGTGCTGACGATAAAAAGTCCCAGCAGGCCTAGGGCCAGTCCCAACAAAAGGCTGAAACCGGAGAGGCCTGTGGGCAAGGGCGGGAGAAAAATAAGACCGCCGCCGGCAAGGCAGGCGGCAAAGGCGAGGCCGCCCCAGGATGCCGGAACAAGCCTGCCTGCGGCATGGAAGCTTGAGATCCGCGCCGCGCGAACGAGCACGCCAATCAGCCCCAGGGTGATTGCAACTATCAGAATTGCCAACCATTTTGCCGCCATCAGCGGCAGGCCGATGCGATCGGTCAGGATGAGGAGTCCGCAGGCCAGCCCGAAGGCTGCCGCGGCAAAGGCGATACGTCCGTCGAGCGTTGCGCGCGCCTCCCGTTCCGCCTCGCTCAATTCCTTGCGCATCGAAATCTCCCTTGGCGGAAGCGCGGGCTTGCGTCAGGCGCGCAGTCATTGAAAGATAGCGACGGTACCAATGGGTGGCTAGCTTGACCGTGCGGATTCGACATAGATCAATGTTGGCGTATCGGGTGATGGCATCGATGCTCAGGCTTTGAAGGGCCGGGGCGCAGGGGGAAACGCGTGGATCAGACAGCAACCCGCATTTATATTGCGGACGATCATCCGCTTGTTCGTGGCGCATTGCGTCAGGCAGTCGCCGGCGCGGTCGCCGATGCAGACATTATTGAATGCGGCGATCTCGAATCCCTTGGCGCGGAACTTGAAAAGAATTCCGACGCCGATCTTATCCTGCTCGATCTGACCATGCCGGGCGTGCGTGGATTCTCGGGCCTCATGTATTTGCGGGCGCAATATCCGGGCGTTCCTGTGGTGGTCGTCTCCGCCAATGAGGATCGCGGCGTCATCCGACGCTGCGTCGATTTCGGGGCTTCGGGCTTCATACCCAAGACGACCGACATCGAGGCCATGCGCCATGCCATCCGCAGCGTGCTTGCAGGCCAGACCTGGACACCCGCCGACGTCGATCTGGCAGGGCCCGCCGACAAGGAAACGGCAGATACCGTGCGCCGCCTCGCCTCTCTCACGCCCCAGCAGGTGCGCGTGTTGATGATGCTGTCAGAGGGCCTGCTCAACAAGCAGATTGCCTATGAGCTCTCGGTCTCCGAGGCGACGGTCAAGGCGCATGTCTCGGCCATTCTGCAAAAGCTCGGCGTCGAAAGCCGCACACAGGCCGTGATCGCTGCCTCCAAAATCGAAGCCGGGCAATGGCAGAGTTCAGGCCCCGAGAGCTGAGCAGCCTGTGCTCCGTCATTGCGAGGAGCGTCAGCGACGCGGCAATCCATCTTTGCCACGCGCGCGCTCTTGATTGCTTCGCTCCGCTCGCAATGACGGAGAGAGCGCGTTTTTTCACGACATAGCGCCGTCACTGCGAGGAGCGTCAGCGACGCGGCAATCCATCTTGGCCACGCGCGCGCTCTCGATTGTTCGCGCTCCTTGCAATGGCGGCTCGTCATTGCACATCTGCCCCGGTTTTGCCGCGACCTTGCCGCATGATCTGCGTTCTTTCCTTGCGAGGAGATGCATCATGCGGTTTTGTGTTGCGATGAGCTTGGGCTTGGCGTTGACAGCCGCGGCGCAAGCGCAAACGGTTGAGCTTGGCCGCTATGCCATGACGCCCGTCGAGGGTGGCTTTCTGCGTCTTGATACGCGCACCGGCGAGGTCGCGCTCTGCAAAGCTGCGGGCGATGCCGTGCAATGTCGCAGTGCCGCCATTGAGCGCAGCGTGCTTGAGCAGGAGATCGACCGTCTGGCGAAAGAAAACGCCGAATTGAAAGCCCGTCTTGCGGGCAACGCGCCTAGCCTTCTCGCGCCGCCCTCACGCTCGCGCGAGGAACTCGATCGCGCGCTCGATTATGCAGAACGCTTCATGCGCCGCATGATGCGCATCATGCGCGACGAAAATCCACCCGATCGCACGTGAACGCGCGCTACACGCAAAGGCTCGGCCATGCTAAACGAGACAACAGACAGACCCCTTCTCGAAGAGCCGCGCTGGTCGCGGTCGCAGGCGCGTGCGACACCCATGGCTGAAAATAGTTTGACCCGTTTCTTTGGTGGCGCGCCGCTGGCCGTGCTCGGCCGTTTGCTGGTCGTCTCGCTGATTGTCGGCGCGGTGCTGATGTGGCTCGAGATCAGGCCCGGCGACATCATTTACGGGGTCGACCGTTTCGTGCGCCGCATCTGGAACATGGGCTTCGCAGCCTTCCACGATCTGCTGCAATATATCATCGCCGGCGCGATCATCGTCGTGCCGGTCTGGCTTGTCATGCGCCTGCTGGCGGTGCGGGGGCGCTAGAAGCCCGCCGCAAAATGAGCTGCGCGTGTACCGATGGCCTGCTTGAGCGTCTGGCCGCGCGCCTTCAGCATGTGCGCAAGGCCGCGATGGATCTCGCCAATCAGCGCGGGGCCTTCAAACACCAGCACGGAATAGATCTGCAGCAGCGTCGCGCCTGCCTCGATCTTGGCAAAGGCGGTCTCGGGCCCGTCAATGCCGCCCACCCCGATGATCGGAAACTGCCCCTCGACGCGCAGATAAGTGGCGGCGAGCATTTTCGTGGAGAGCTCGAACAGCGGGCGGCCTGACAGGCCTCCGGCCTCATGGGCTTCCGCACTGCGCAGCGTCGGCGGGCGCTCGATGGTCGTATTGCCCACAATCATGCCATCGACGCCACGCGCGCGCGCCACGCGCACAATGTCGTCGAGATCGCCCGCGGTGAGATCGGGGGCGATTTTCAGGAGCAGCGGTTTACGCCCATATTGCAGGGACATTTCATCGCGCGCCGCAATCACGCGGGCGAGAAGATCATCAAGCGCTGCGGCCTGTTGCAGGTCGCGCAGGCCCGGCGTGTTGGGCGATGAAATATTGATCGTGAAATAATGCGCGACATCGGCGAAGGCGCGAATGCCGGTCACATAATCGCCGGCACGATCGGCTGATTCCTTGTTCGCGCCGACATTCACACCGATGATCCCGGGGCGCTTGGCGCGCGCCACAAGGCGCGCATGGGGCGCGGCATGGCCCTCGCTGTTGAAGCCCAGACGATTGATGACGGCCAGATCGTCCTTCAGGCGAAACAGGCGCGGCTTGGGATTGCCGGGCTGGGGCAGCGGCGTGATCGTGCCCACTTCCACCGAGCCAAAGCCAAGGCGCAGAAGCGCATCGGGCACCTCGCCACCCTTGTCAAAGCCGGGCGCCATGCCAAGCGGGGCTGGAAACTGCAGGCCGAAGGCATCAACCGCAAGGCAGGGATCGTGCGGGGCAGCTGCGGGCAGCGGCAGATGTTTGAGCGTCGCAATGGTTGCGCCATGGGCCTGTTCGGGCTCCATCGCAAACAGCAGGGGCCGTGTCAGCAGATTGATGAGGCCGGTCATGACAGAAGATCTCCGAAATCATGGGCGCCATCGGCACGCAAGGGCAGGGCGTGGACGCTGTGCACCTCATCGAGGCGCAGCGCACGGTAAAGGTGGGGGAAGAGCGCGCCGCCGCGCGAGGGTTCCCATTTCAACGCATCGCCGAGCGTTTCCGACTCGATGATCGCGAGCACGAGGTCGCTTTGGCCGGCAAAATGCTTTGCAGCTGTTTCGCGCGTCTGTTCGGCCGTCGAGAAATGAATGTAGCCATCGGCGAGATCGACCGGCGCGCCGGTGAATATGCCAGCGGCCTCGGCTTCGGCCCAAAGGCTTTTCGGCGCAATTTTGTAGATGAGAGACAAGGCGTGACTCCTTTGATCGCGCGAAGCTAAAGGGGCAGGGCGTGGGGAGCAAGCCGCAGCTTCCCAGGTGCGACGCGCCATGCCATGTTTGCGTGTTTCATCACGTCAAGTTTCAGGTTTGCATCATGGCTCTGACCCGTTTCAAGGGGGCCGCTCTCGCCCTTTCAGTCTGCATGAGCACCAGCGTGGCGCAGGCCGCCGACATTCGTATTTTCGCCTCGACATGGCGATTACCGAATTCGACGCTTTTCAGGAACTTGTGAAAGAGGGCGTCGCCGGGCTGCGCCGCAACGGCCTCTCGCCGAACTGACGCGACGCTTGACGTTGTCGCGTGGGACGGGTTTGTGAACCACATGAACCCTGTCCTGCGCTCCTCCGGAAATTTCGCCGCCGACCGCCGCTACGATTATGCGCGCGGCGCAGCGGGCGGGGGCGACCATGCGGCCGCCGCCGATCTCTGCGAACAGGCGCTGGAACTCGCGCCCGATTGGGCGCCCGCCTGGTTTGCACTCGGCGACGCGCGCGCGGCGATCGGCGACGCGGGGGCAGCGGAGGCCGCCTTCTCTCGCGCGCTCCTTTGCGATCCTGACGATTCGCAAGGGGCCGCGCTTCGTCTGGCCAGATTGCGCGGCGAGACGCCGGCGCGGCCGCCCGATGCTTACGTGCGCGACCTGTTCGATCAATATGCGGCGCGTTTCGAGACCCATCTCGTCCGCGATCTCGCTTACCGCGCGCCCGAAATCCTGCGCGACGCGATCACGCGCGCCTGCGCGCAAACGGGCCGCGCCATGCAGTTTCGCGCGGCGCTCGATCTCGGCTGCGGCACCGGTCTGATGGCGCGCGCGATCACGGGCCTTTGCGAAACCATCGAGGGCGTCGATCTCGCGCCCGCCATGGCGGTGCGGGCGCGCGCGAGCGGCCTTTACGCGGGGGTTGAGGCCGGCGACATGGTCGCCTTCGTCGCTGCCAGGGCCGCCGCCGGTGTCGATCTCGTGCTGGCAGCCGACGTCTTTGTCTATTGCGGCGATCTCGATCCGATCTTTGCGCAGGCGCGGCGCGTGCTGGGGCAGGGCGGCATCTTTGCCTTCACGCTGCAACGGGCCGAGACCGGAGGCTATGTGCTCGGGCCTGATCTGCGCTATGCGCATACGCTCGGCTATCTGGCAGAGCTTGCTGCCCGCCACGGCTTTGTGAGCTTGGTGTGCGAGGAGGTGTCGGTCCGGCGCGACCGTGGCGTTGACGTGCCGGGGCTGGCGCTCGTGCTTGCCGCGCCCTAGTTTCTCCTGGTGCGCAAGCGAAAGACACAAGCCCCTCGAGCCCTGCTGCCGCCGCTGTTTGCGGATTGGTTTGCCGCGCGCGGCTGGACGCCGCGCAATCATCAGCTCGAACTGCTCGCCCATGCTCAGGCAGGCGAAAGCACCTTGCTTGTGGCGCCCACCGGCGCCGGCAAGACGCTGGCAGGCTTCCTGCCCTCGCTGGTGGAGCTGGCGGCACAGGCCGCAGCGCCGCGCAATGCGCCGGGAGGCCCTGGCCTGCACACGCTTTATATTTCGCCGCTGAAGGCGCTGGCCGTCGATGTTGCGCGCAATCTCGAGCTGCCTGCCGCGGAAATGAACCTGCATCTGCGCATCGAGACACGGACAGGCGATACATCGGCCTCCAAGCGCCAGCGCCAGCGCCGCGATCCGCCTCAGATATTGCTGACCACGCCCGAGCAATTGGCGCTGCTGCTCGCTAGCCCGGATTCGCAGTTTCTGTTTGCGACCCTGCGCCGCGTCGTGCTCGATGAATTGCACGCCATGGTGACATCCAAACGCGGCGATCTGCTTGCGCTCGATCTCGCGCGTTTGCGCACCATTGCGCCGGGCATGAGTGCGACGGGCTTGTCAGCCACCGTGCGCGATCATGATGAATTGCGCCGCTATCTCGTGGCGCAGGATGGCTCTGGCTCGCAGATGGCCGCGCTCGTCACAGCCCCGCCGGGCGCTGCGGCCGATCTCTCCATGCTCGACACGCGCGAGCGCCTGCCCTGGTCGGGCCATGGCGCTGCTCACGCCATTGGCGAGATCTACGAGCAGATCAAGCACGCCACCACCGCGCTTGTCTTCGTCAATACGCGCGCGCAGGCGGAAGGTATCTTCCAGCAGCTCTGGCGCATCAACGACGACAATCTGCCGATTGCGCTTCACCATGGCTCGCTCGATGCAAGCCAGCGCCGCCGCGTCGAAGAGGCCATGGCGCAGGGACTTTTGCGCGCTGTTGTCTGCACCTCGACACTCGATCTCGGCATTGACTGGGGTGCGGTTGATCTCGTCATCAATATCGGCGCGCCCAAAGGGGCGAGCCGGCTGGCGCAACGCATCGGCCGCGCCAATCACAGGCTCGATGAGCCCTCGCGCGCCATTCTGGTGCCCTCGAACCGTTTTGAAGTGCTGGAATGCCGCGCGGCCATCGATGCCGCAAACGAAGGCGCGCAGGATACCCCGCCCGCGCGCCGCGGCGCGCTTGATGTGCTCTGCCAGCATATTCTGGGCATGGCCTGCGCCGCGCCGTTTTCAGCCCATGCGCTTCATGCTGAAATCAGCAGCGCCGAACCCTATAGCGCGCTTGATCGCGCAAGCTTCGATGCCGCGCTCGATTTTGTCGCAACCGGCGGTTATGCGCTCCGAACTTATGACCGCTTTGCCAAGATCCGGCAAAACAGCGAGGGGCTCTGGCGCATTTCAAATCCGGCTGTGGCGCAGGCCTATCGGATGAATGTCGGCACGATTGTCGAAGCTGACATGCTTAAAGTGCGGCTCGTGCAGGGGCGCGCATCAAAGGCTGCGGCAAGCGGGCCCACCTATACCGGGCCGTTGCGGCGTGGCGGGCGGGTGCTTGGCGAAATCGAGGAATATTTTCTGGAGACGCTCGCGCCCGGCGATACTTTTTTGTTTGGCGGCGAAATTCTGGCGCTGCAGGGCATTGTCGAGAATGAAGCGCTGGTGTCGCGCGCGCGCGGCGACACGCCGAAGGTCCCCTCTTATGCAGGGGGAAAATTTCCGCTCTCGACCTATCTTGCCGCGCGCGTGCGCGCCCTTCTCTCCAATCCCAAACTCTGGAAGAGCCTGCCCGCACAGGTGGCCGAATGGCTCGAGCTGCAACGCGCCCGCTCCGTGTTGCCGGGCGCGGGCGATCTGCTGGTCGAGACCTTTCCGCGCGGCGGGCGCAATTATCTCGTTGCCTACCCGTTCGAGGGGCGGCTCGCGCATCAGACGCTTGGCATGTTGCTGACGCGGCGGATGGAGCGGCTGGGGCTCATGCCCATGGGCTTTGTCGCCAATGAATATGCGCTCGCCATCTGGAGCGTTGCCGATGTCGGGGCAAGGCTCCGCAACGGGCTTGTGTCGCTCGACGGGCTCTTTGCGCAAGACATGCTGGGCGACGATCTCGAGGAATGGCTCGAGGAATCGGCCTTGATGAAGCGCACCTTCCGGCAATGCGCGGTCATTTCAGGCCTGATCGAGCGGCGTTTTCCAGGCAAGGAAAAAAGCGGACGTCAGGTCACCATCTCCACCGATCTCATCTATGATGTGCTGCGCCGTCACCAGCCGGACCATATTCTGCTGCGCGCCGCGCGCGAGGATGCGGCGGTCGGTCTGCTCGATCTGGCGCGGCTCGCGCAGATGCTGGCGCGTGTGCAAGGTCATATCGTCCACAAGGATCTTGCGCGCATTTCCCCGCTTGCGGTTCCTGTCATGCTGGAAATTGGCCGTGAGCCGGTTTATGGCGAGGCTCAGGATGAAATTCTGGCGGAGGCGGCGGCCATGCTCGTTGCGGAAGCCTCAGGATCGGTTGGACCATGACGGGCGCACGCATATCGATTGCCACTCTGCGCGCCGCCACCGCGCCGCAGGAGATCGTCATTGCCGGCGTGAGCCTGACGGCGGATGCCTCCGGCGTGCTGTTTCTCGACAGCGAGCGCCTGCTGATTGTCGCCGATCTGCATCTGGAAAAAGGATCGAGCTACGCGCGCCGCCGCGTGTTGCTGCCGCCCTTCGACACGGCCGCAACGCTTGGCCATCTGGCGCGTGCGATTGCGCGCTACAATCCTGCGCGCGTGATTGCGCTGGGTGATTCCTTTCATGACCGCGCGGCGGCAGAGCGCATGGGCGATCAGGATCGAGCCTCCTTGCGCGCCTTGCAGGCCGGGCGCGACTGGATCTGGATTGCGGGCAATCACGATCCCTTGCCGCCCGCAGCCTTGGGCGGGACAGCGCAGGATGAAATCCGCATCGGCGCCTTGACCTTCCGCCATGAGCCGCGCGCGGGCGCGTGCTATGGCGAAATCGCAGGGCATCTGCATCCGGTGGCGCGCGTCGTCACGGCCAGCGGCAGTTTGCGTCGGCGGTGTTTTGCCAGCGATGGCGAGCGCTGCATCATGCCGGCCTTCGGCGCTTATGCGGGCGGGCTCAATCTGCGTGATGTCGCTTTTGCGCCGCTGTTTCCAGCGCGTGCGCCGCAAGCCCATGTGCTCGGCCGGCAACGCGTCTATGCTATTGCCCATGCGCAATGTCACGCCGATTGATCAGAGCGTGCCGCCGATGCCCGCAAGGTCTGGCTGCAACATCCAGGTGATGGCGATGGCGCAGAGCACGGCACACGTCAGGCCGATGCGCAAATGCCCGAACCAGCGCGGCGCGCGCCCGCTGTGCACGAGGCGCCAGTCCCAAAAGCCCTGAAGCAAAAAGGCGGCGGCAAGAACACCCAGTGAAAAGCCGAGATTTTGCACATTCACGAACGCCGCTGCCCAGGCGATGAGCGATGGCACGATGCTGACGCCAAAGGAAAGTCCGCGCTGAAGCGGGTCACGCTCACCGATTGCCAGGCCCCAGCCGATGCCGCCCAGAAAGGACAGGATGGAGGCTGCGTAAAACACAAAGCCCGCAAGCAGGCGCTCGGCCAGCACATCGTCGCCCGCAAAACCCTGCCAGAGTGCAAGGCCGAAAAAGGGGATCAACCCGCCAACGCCGAGCAGAAGCGCGGAAATGGGCATGGATTCATGTGCGGTGTCGTGCGCGTTCGCGTTCATTTCAGCTGCGTCACGCGGTCTTGCGTCTTGCCGCGCGCGGGCGCATCTGGCGCGTCCTGCGCGCTTGCGCGCGGGGCATTGAGGATGGTTTCAAGCGGGGCCGGATCGTTGGCGAGCGGATTGGGCTTGCGCAAGGCGAAAGCCTCGGTGGCCCTGCGCGCATCGGTGAGCTGGCGCGGCTGCATGCGCTGGGCAATTTCATCGCGCTTGGCAAGCGCATCGCTGTCGCCCTGCGTCACCGCGAGCGAGAACCATTTATAAGCTTCGGCAAGATCCTGCGGCACGCCAAGCCCGCGCACATGGAGCACGGCCAGATTGAACTGGCTGTCGCGCACGCCATGTTCGGCGGCCTTGCGGAACATCTGCGCCGCGGCGTCATAATCAGGCTTGCCGTCGATGCCATCTGCCAGCAGCACGCCGAGATTATGCATGGCGCGCACATGGCCGGCCTCTGCCGCCTTGCCATACCAGAGCGCAGCTGTTTTGCCCGAGCGCTGGGTGCCCGCGCCCTTTTCAAACAAGGCGCCCAGACGATATTGCGCGGGCGCGTAATTCTGGTCGGCTGCCTTGCGGAACCATTGAATTGCCTGGCCCGCATCGCGCAGCATGCCACGGCCCTCGACAAGGCGCGTCGCCAGTTCATATTGCGCGGCGACATTGCCGCTCTTGGCGAGATCGGTGACGAGCGGCGTGGTCGGATCGATCTTGGCGATCGTGCCAACGGAGAGCATATCTGTTGCCTCACGCGGCTCCGCAGTCGCAGGCTCGACGATGGCATTGGGCTGTTTGGCAGTCGTCGTGCTCGCGGCTGGCCGCTCACGCACAATTTGATATGCGCCGGCTAGCAGAACGAGGCCAGCAAGGCTCAGCATGATCGTGCGCGCCTTGTCGCCGAGCAGGCCGCCGGTCTCCTCGCCCTCATCATGTCCCTGCGCAGCGGCGCGCGCGCGTGTGCGCGCATCGGCAAATTCACGGTCGGGCGCTGCAGCATTACGCGTCTCTGCGCGCGGCGCGGGCGTTGCGCCAGCCAGCATCTGCGAGGCGCGGCGGGCGGCGGCAATGAAGCTTTTCTGGGCGCTGCGCGGCTCGCCAAATTCCATCGCCAGATCCTGGCGCGCGGGAGCTGTCGGCGTAAAGCCCGAGCCTGGCTCGATCAAGACTTCAGGTGCTGCCGTGCCAAGCAGGCTTGCCGGGCCGGGCGCAACAATCGGCGCTGCTGTGTCAGGCACAGATACAGGCATGGGCACCGGCACAGGCGCGGGCGGCGCTTTGCCGGCCCGCAGCGTGCCGACATCGCCTTCAAGATAGGCCAGCCGATCAACGACTTTTTCTAACGTTTCGTGCACGGCATTGAGCGTTGCCTGCGTGCGGCGGTCGGCCTCATCCTGCACGGCGCGCAGGCTTGAGAGATCGCGCGCGATGGCATCGCCAATCGATCCCCCGGCAGCTTCGCTGGCGGCATGGCGCGTTTCTTCAACCTGGGTGAAGAGATCGCCCATGCTGCGCTCAAGCGAGCTGATCGCGTCCACAGTCTCGCCGTTGCGGTCGAGCCGCTCGGCAATCCGCAGAACCTGATTTTCAAGCGCCTGCAGCGCGCGCGGGTCGCCTGATTCAGTCGCCGATGCGCGCTCGAGTTTGGTCGCGAGCTGCGCGACGAGATCCTCAAGCCGCCCTTCAGGCAGCGCGGCGAGTTGCGGCTGCTCCATCGCGCGATGCACGTCTTCGACGCGCGCGAGGAGGCCGGCGATCTGTTCGCCCGGCAATTCGCTGCGCATGCGATCAAGCCGCGAAACAAGCACATCCTGCAGGCTGGACAGCCGCTCGATGATCGGCGCGTCGCTGGAGAATTGTGCAGCGTCGATTTTTTCCGAAAGCTGCGTGACGCTTTTTTCGATGGATTCAAGCTTGGCGGGCACGCCCGCGAGCGCATGGCTGCCATCGTCTTGCGCGCGCATGCCGGCATTGGCTGCGAGGCGTTCGATGGCGAGGCGAATTTCAACGAGGCTCTCGGTGATGTGGCCGGGCAGTGGCGTGGCGCGCGCATTGGCCTCCAGCAACCGCTCCTCCAGCGCCAGAAGCGCGGGATTGGACGCCATGCGCTCGATGGACTGGCGCAGATCGCTCAAGGTCTCCAGCAGCCGCGTCGGAAAGGCGCTCGATTGGGCGGCCAGTTCCGCCATTTTGGCATGAATGGCTGAAAAGGCGGGGTGATCGGCAAGGCCGTCAATGGCGCTGCGCACATATTCGAGCGTGGCGGCAAGCGCCGGCGACATGTCCTCGCCCCGCCATGAGAGATCTTCAAGACGCCGCTCCAGCGCGCGCAGCGCCGGGTTGGCATCGAGCCGGTCAATCGACAGGCGCATCTCTTCGACGAGTTCGACAAGGCGCTCGGCAAGTTCGTGCGGCGCGCGCGCAATATCCTCGATGCGTGCACTCAGCAATTTGATCTGGCGTTCCAGAGCCTCGTGCGAGGTCAGCCGGCCGATGATGTCGGGAATCGTGCGCGCAATCGTTTCCGTCTGCTGCTTGATGGCGGTGAAAGAGCCTGTGTCGAGCCCGCCGCGCGCCTGCGCATCGAGGCGCTCATAGACATGCTCGATCTGGTCGGCCATCGCGCGGGTCAGCGCCAGGGGCGAGGCTTTCAGCGTGCCGCCAATGTCGTTCAGCAGGCTGACAACGGGCGCAAGCGCGGCATCCGTCACGCCATTGCTGCGTGACTCATCGATGCGCGCGAGCAATTCCTTCAGTGCCGGTTCGACGCCTTGCGCATTGGCGCGTGCGCCGATGATCTCGATGGCGCGCGCCAATTCTTCAATCTGCGTGCGAAGGCGCGCGACATCGCTCTTTGCCGGGGCAGATGCGTGATCGAGCTCGCCCATCTGGCTGCGGATGGCGCTCAACTGCGTCTGCAAGTCATCGTTGCTTTTCGGGCTCGCACGCTCGCGCGGGGCGGTGGGCTCAAGCGAGGCGAGCAAAGTGTTGAGCTTGTCCTCGATGCGCTCGAGGCCTGCGGGTGCGCGTCGGGTGCGCGCGGGGGCGGGGGCTTCGGCACGCAGACGCTCGGCGATGCGGCGCAGCTGACCCTCGATCTCGCCCAAAGGCTCGTTGCGCGCCTCGCGGCGGCGCGCGGGTGCGCGCTCGGTCAAGGCGGATTCGATTTCGGCAAGGCGACGGGCGACCCGATGGACCGGATCATCCCCGTCCGGGCGCTGTTCGAGGCGGGATGCGGCAGCATCCAGCAGATGCATGTCGGGGAAAAATCTGTCGGTTTGGCGGCGTGCGGCGGGTGAGGGCGAGCCATCGGCACGGCGGCGGCGCGGCGCGCGAACGGGCTCGGCTTCGGCCAGCGTTTCAAGCCTGGCGACAATCGCCTCGACCTTTTCGTCCTCGGTGAGCTCGTCGGCATCAAGGCCTGCATAGGCGGCCTGTTCGGCGATGGCCTGCTCGAGCCATTCAGCCACGCTCACGCCAGCGCGGCGCGCGGCTTCCCGTGCAGCCCCATGCGCGTCGAAACCGCTGCTGATGTGGCCCCAGGGAACCGACTTGGTCATTCATTCGTCCAAGGGCCAGACGGCCCAGATTGCAAGGGTGGGGGCGCTGCAGGAGAGGGAATCACCTGCATCGCCTGTTCGGGAGGGTGCCCCAAACGCGGTAAACAGGTCGTTAACCATGCCCCTTTTTGGGACGGGGGAAAGGGAGCCAGGGTTGTAATTCCGCCGCGTTACAATCTTTAGTTGCAAATGGCAGCGACTCAGCTTTAATCTCAAGCCTTGCAATTAATGTTTCACATCCCGCAACGGTTGTGAGGCCTTCCCTTAAGGATGAGGTTTTTTCAATGCTGATCGAGGACAGCCGCCCCACCGCCCTTTCAATTGCGAAAGATCGGCCCACCGCCCCCACGCGGCCCGGCTCCCAAAATGATTTCATGACGATAGGCGACATTTCTCGCATCCATAATATCAGCTTGCGGGCGCTGCGCTTTTACGAGGAGCGCGGCCTTCTGCAGCCGATGCGCCGGGGCGTCACCCGCCTCTACGATGCCCCGACCCGCGCCCGTCTTGGGTTGATTCTTAAGGGAAAGCAGCTCGGATTCACGCTGACGGAAATCCGCGGAATGATCGAAACAGCTGAGGATGATTCAGCCAATCTGTCGCTGAGCCTGGCCCCCGCGCAGGTTCTTGAGCAGATCGCGATGCTGGAGCGCCAGCGTGCCGACCTCGATGTCGCGATTCGCGAGCTGCGCAGCACGCATGAAAAGCTCGCCGCAGCCGATGCGGTCGCGCCCGATCTGGCTGCCGCAGTCGCCTGAAGGCGTCCGAACGTCCGAGTTTGAAAGCCTGCCGCCACCAGCGGCAGGCTTTCTTTTTTGGCGCTCCGGCGTTGCATCTTGCTGGAGGGGTCGATTTGGTTTATATATGAACTAAATCAGAACCGGTCCAAGGGAGAGGCAGCCATGCCGAGCTACAGGGCGCCAGTTGCGGATGTGCATTTTCTTCTGACCCAGGTGTTCGGGTGGGAGCGCCTTGCCAACCTGCCGGGATTTTCCGATGCCACGCCGGACGTCGTGGAGGCCATTCTCGGCGAGGCCGCAAAACTCTGCGAGGATGTGCTCCAGCCTCTCAACCTCCCGGGCGACCGCGAAGGGTGCAAGCGCGCGGTCGATGGCTCGGTCAGCGTCCCCAAGGGTTTCAAGGCTGCTTATGACGCTTTTGCCGACGGCGGATGGATTGGCCTGGCCGCCGATCCGCAATATGGCGGGCAGGGCCTGCCCTATACGCTGGGCGCGGTGGTGAATGAATTTGCGTCCTCCGCGAATATGGCCTTTGCCATGTATCCGGGCCTGTCGCAGGGCGCGCTGGCCGCGCTGCTCACCCATGGCAGTGAGGCGCAGAAGGCGCTTTATGCGCCCAAGCTCATCTCGGGCGCCTGGTCTGGCACGATGAACCTGACCGAGCCCCATTGCGGCACCGATCTCGGCCTCATCAAGACGCGCGCCGTGCCCTTGGGCGATGGCGCTTATGCTCTCACCGGCCAAAAGATTTTCATCTCCGCCGGCGAACATGATCTGACCGAAAACATCGTCCATCTCGTGCTCGCGCGCATCGCGGGTGCGCCTGCGGGCACCAAGGGCATTTCGCTTTTCATCGTGCCGAAATTCCTGCCCGATGCGCAGGCCAATCCCGGCGCGCGCAATGGCGTGTCCTGTGGCTCGATCGAGCACAAGATGGGCATTCACGGCAATTCCACCTGCGTGATGAATTACGATGGCGCGACGGGCTGGCTGATCGGCGAAGAAAATCGCGGCCTCAATGCCATGTTCGTCATGATGAACGAGGCGCGGCTCGGCGTTGCCATTCAGGGGCTCGCGCAATCGGAAGTCGCCTATCAGAATGCCGCCGCCTATGCGCGCGACCGGCTGCAGGGCCGCGCGCTGTCTGGCGCAAAAGTCCCTGAGAAACAGGCCGATCCCATCATCGTTCACCCCGATGTGCGGCGCATGTTGCTCGAGATGCGGGCCTTCAACGAGGCGGCGCGCGCGCTGGTCTTGTGGACGGCGCTCAAGAGCGACATTGCCCACCGCTCTGGCGAGGAGGCGCAGATCCGCGCCGCCGATGACATGCTCGGACTGATGACGCCCGTGCTCAAGGGCGTGCTCACCGACACGGGCTTTGCCAATACGGTCAAGGCGCAACAGGTGTTTGGCGGGCATGGCTATGTCGGCGAATGGGGCATGGAGCAATTCGTGCGCGATGCGCGCATTGCCATGATCTATGAAGGCGCGAATGGCATTCAGGCGCTCGATCTTGTCGGCCGCAAATTGCCGAAGGGTGGCGGGCGCGCCGTCATGACCTTCTTCAACGAGGTCGGCGCTTGCCTGAAAGAGAAAGAGGGCGAGGCGGCGCTCGCGCCCTTTACCAATGGCCTCAAGACCGGCCTCGACCATTTGCAGAAAGCCACCATGTGGCTGATGCAGAACGCCATGGCCAAGCCCGACAATGCGGGCGCAGGCTCTACCGATTACATGCATCTCTTCGGCCTCGTGGCCATGGGCTATATGTGGCTGCGGATCGCCGATGCCGCGCTGGCGCGCAAGGCCGCAGACCCCTCGCTTGCGGAAGCGATGAATGCCAAACTGATCGCGGGAACATTCTTCATGCAGCGCATGATGCCCGAAACAGCGGCCCACCTTGCGCGCATCAGCGCGGGCGCTGACATACTCATGGCCATGCCGGCCGACGCATTCTAACGGGAGAGCGCTGATGGCCGATGCTTTCATCTATGACCATGTGCGCACGCCGCGCGGACGCGGCAAGCCCGACGGGGCCTTGCATGAAGTCTCGACGCTGGGCCTTGCCACAAGCGCGTTGACCGCGCTGCGCCTGCGCAGCCATCTCGACACGCAGCTTGTCGATGATGTCATTCTGGGCTGCGTCGATCCGGTCGGGGAGGCGGGCGGCGATATTGCGCGCGCTGCAGCTCTTGCCTCTGGCTATGGCAACGAGGTTCCCGGCATTCAGATCAATCGCTTTTGCGCGTCTGGACTCGATGCTGTGAATTTTGCCGCCGCGCAAGTGATGGCTGGGCAGCATGACATGGCGATTGGCGGGGGCGTGGAGAGCATGAGCCGCGTCGGCATTGGCGCGTCCGGCGGCGCATGGCCGGTCGATCCGGCGATTGCCATTCCCTCTTATTTCATGCCGCAGGGCATTTCAGCCGATCTCATCGCGACGAAATACGGCTTCTCGCGCGAGCAGGTAGATGCCTATGCGGTGCAGAGCCAGAGGCGTGCGGCGGCGGCCTGGGACAATGGGCATTTCAATGCCTCCGTTGTGCCGGTGCGCGATATCAACGGGCTGACGATTCTGGCGCGCGACGAACATATGCGCCCGGCAACCGACCTGGCCTCGCTCGCGCAATTGAAACCCTCCTTCGTGATGATGGCCGAGCAAGGCGGCTTCAATGCCGTTGCCATTCAGGCCCATCCCGAAATCGAAAGACTCCGCCATGTGCATCATGCCGGCAATTCGTCTGGCATTGTCGATGGTGCGGCGGCGGTGCTTGTCGGCAATGGCGAGGCCGGCAAAGCCGCTGGCCTGAAGCCGCGCGCGCGCATTCGCGCCTTTGCCAATATCGGGTCTGAACCTGCCCTCATGCTCACCGGGCCGGTCGATGTCACGCGCAAGGTTCTCAAGCGCGCCGGCATGAGCATTGGCGATATCGATCTCTTCGAGGTCAACGAGGCTTTCGCCTCGGTTGTGCTGCGTTTCATGCAGGCTTTCGATCTCGATGCGGCGCGCGTCAATGTGAATGGCGGGGCGATTGCGCTTGGGCATCCGCTTGGCGCAACCGGAGCCATGCTCATCGGCACGGTGCTCGACGAGCTGGAACGCAGCGGCAAATCGACCGCGCTGGTGACCTTGTGCATCGGCGCTGGCATGGGCACGGCGACCATCATCGAGCGCGTCTGAAAACCGGCGGGAGACATACATGAACCTCATCAATTTCCGCTTCGATCTCGACGCGCAGGGCATTGCGACCCTGCTCTGGGACATGCCGGGCCGCTCGATGAATGTCATCACCGAACAGGTGATGGATGAGCTTGAAGCCGTCATTGGCCATGTGGGCGCGCAGACCGCAATCAAGGGCTGCGTGATCATGTCCGGAAAGGACGCCTTTTCGGGCGGCGCTGATCTTGGCATGCTGGAGGCTTCGGGCCGCCGCTATGTCGAGATGGTGCAGACGCAGGGGCAAGAGGCTGCCATGGCAGCTTTCTTCGATGGCTCGCGTCGGCTCAGCCTGCTCTATCGCAAGCTCGAGACCAGCGGCAAACCCTGGGTCGCGGCGATCGATGGCACATGTCTTGGCGGGGCTTTCGAGCTTGCGCTGGCCTGCCATCAGCGGATCGTGACGGATAATCCCAAGACGCGCGTCGGCCTGCCGGAAATCAAGGTCGGTCTGTTTCCGGGCGCTGGCGGCACGCAGCGCGTAGCGCGTCTCATGCAGACGGGCGAGGCCCTGCAAATGCTGTTCAAGGGCGAGCAGCTGCGCCCGCAGGCGGCCAAAGCCATGGGCCTTGTCCATGCAATCGTGCCAAGAGACGAATTGCTGGCAAGCGCCAAGGAATGGATCGCTGCGGGCAACAAAGGCCTTGCGCCATGGGACGATCCGAAATTCCGCGCGCCCTCGGGCCGCGTGTTCTCGCCGGCCGGCATGATGGTCTGGCCTGCGGCCAATGCGATTTATCGCCGCGAGACGCAGGATAATTATCCAGCAGCCAAGGCCATTCTGCATGCCGTCTATGAAGGCCTGCAATTGCCGATGGATCTCGCGCTCAAGGTCGAGAGCCGCTGGTTTGCCCATATCCTGCGCTCGCAGGAGGCGCGCGCGATGATCCGCTCGCTCTTCGTCTCCATGGGCGAACTCAACAAGGGCGCGCGCAGGCCCAAGGGCGAGCCGCAGGCAAGGATTGGCAAGGTCGGCATTATCGGCGCGGGGTTCATGGGCGCGAGCATTGCCTATGTGGCTGCGCTCAATGGTGTCGATGTCGTGCTGATCGACCGCACGCTGGAAGCCGCCGACAAGGGCAAGGCGCATTCCCACAAGCTCATG
Source organism: Beijerinckiaceae bacterium (assembly GCA_947370975.1). Lineage (GTDB taxonomy): Bacteria > Pseudomonadota > Alphaproteobacteria > Rhizobiales > Beijerinckiaceae > Terripilifer. The sequence continues at coordinate 31,577 of CANBNG010000003.1, read as the reverse complement.
TCGGAGCAGATCGCCAAGGGCCGCGCAAAAACCGCCGAGCGCGACAGCCTGCTCGCGCGCATCGCACCCAGCGATGATTATGCGGGGCTTGGCGACTGCGATCTCGTGATCGAAGCGGTGTTTGAAGATCGCAATGTGAAGGCCGAAGCTATTCACAAGGCGCAGGCCGCCATGCGCCCGGGCACTATTTTCGCCTCCAACACCTCGACACTACCGATTACCTCGCTCGCGCAAAATGCGGCGACGCCTGAAAATGTCATCGGCCTGCATTTCTTTTCGCCTGTCGAACGGATGATGCTGGTCGAAGTGATATTGGGCGAGAAAACCGGCGACCGTGCGCTGGCGACTGCGCTCGATTTCGTGCGCCTCCTGCGCAAGACGCCGATTGTGGTCAATGATTCACGCGGCTTTTACGCCAATCGCTGCGTGCTGAATTATGTCCGCGAGGGCCATCTGATGTTTGCTGAGGGCGTGCCGCCCGCGATGATCGAAAATGTCGCGCGTATGGCCGGCATGCCGGTCGGGCCTCTGTCGCTCAACGATGAAGTTGCGCTCGATCTCGCTTGGAGGATCTTGCAGGCGACCAAGGCCGATCTCGGCGCGCAGGCCATTGATGCGCAGCAGGAGCGTTTGCTCGACGATCTCGTCAATCGTCACGGACGGCTTGGCCGCAAGAACGCCAAGGGCTTTTACGATTATCCCGACAAGGGCGGAAAAAGCCTGTGGCCGGGCTTGGCGGATCTGCAAAGCGTGAAAGCCGATCCCGATGCGCTGAACATCGAGGATATGAAATTGCGCTTTCTTGTGACGCAGGCGCTGGAGGCTGCACGCACGGTGGAGGAGGGCGTCATCACCGATCCGCGCGAGGCCGATGTCGGCTCGATCCTCGGCTTTGGTTTTGCCCCGTTCACGGGCGGAACGCTCAGTTATATCGATGGCATGGGCGTGCCCGAATTCGTGCTGCTGTGTGACCGTCTGGCCAAGGCCTATGGGCCGCGTTTCACGCCAACCGAACTCCTGATTGACATGGCCATGAAGCACGAAACCTTCTACGGGCGGTTTGGGGCGCGCAAAGCCGCCGCCTGATCATTCTGCTGCGCCGATGGTGACGCGCCATTGGCTCAGCAGCGAGCGTAGCGCCGCAGGTTTCAGCGGCTTGTTGAGCACGCGAATATCCTTGCTCGCAGCCAGATTGCGCACCTCGGGCGTGCGGTCGGCCGTGATGAGAATGGCTGGCAGCGGCGCACCGATCTTGTCGCGCAGCGAGGCGATCAGGCTCAGGCCATCGGTTTCGTCGAGATGATAATCGGCGATCAGGACATCGGGCAGAAGTTCGCGGGCGGCAAGCGCAGCACCGGCTTCGGCCTCATTCGCGGCAGTGATGATCCTGCATCCCCAGCCACCCAGCAGCGCATGCATCCCTTCCAGAATGCGCGGCTCGTTGTCGATGGCCAGCACAATCAATCCGGCCAGCGGCTGATGGGCCATGGCTGGCGTCTCGTCGCTCACCGAGGTGAAGGGCGCAGCCACCACAGCGGGCAGTTCCACGCCAAAGACCGAGCCCGCACCCGGTACCGAGCGCAGGATGATGCGATGGTCGAGCACCTTGCTCAACCGCTCGACTATGGAGAGGCCAAGGCCAAGCCCCGGCGCGGTTTTGGCCGCTGGCGCAAGGCGCTCGAATTCCTGGAACACGCTCTTCTGCTTGGCGAGCGGGATGCCGAGCCCGGTATCCCAGACCTCGACGCGAACATGCTCGCCTGCGCGCCGACAGCCCACGACGACGCGACCGCGCGGGGTATATTTGATCGCGTTTGAAATCAGGTTCTGCAAAAGGCGGCGCAGCAGGCGGCGGTCGGAACGCACGGTCACTGAGCTTGGCACGAAGATGAGTTCAAGACCGCGCTCGCGCGCCTGGGGCGCAAATTCGATGCGCAATTGCTTGAGAATATCCTCGATGCGGAAATTGCTGAGCTCGGCCTTCATCGCACCCGAATCCAGACGCGACATGTCGAGCAGGGCGGTCAGAATTTCCTCGACCGCCTCAAGCGAGGCATCGAGATTGCGCACCAGCGATTCAGGGCTCGCCGCTGCCGGCGCGCTGTCGCTTTCCATGCGTTCGCGCAACGAGGTTGCATAGAGTCGCGCGGCGTTCAGCGGTTGCAGAATGTCGTGGCTTGCGGCCGCAAGAAAGCGGGTTTTTGAAAGATTGGCATCGTCCGCCTCACCCTTGGCGCGCGCGAGTTCGCCGTTGAGGAGCACCAGTTCCTCGGTGCGCGCGCGCACGCGCTGTTCGAGCGTTTCATTGGTGCGCCCCAGCGCTTCTTCGGCGGCGACCGCTTCCGACACATCCGTATAGGTCGTCACAATGCCGCCATCGGGCAGGCGCGAGGAACGGATTTCGATGACGCAGCTGACAGGCGGATAAAGCCGCAGGCGGAAGGGCTCGCTGTCATTGACGAGCGTTTCGAGCCGCGCCTCGATATAATCCTCCACAGGCCCCGGCCCATAAATGCCGCGCGATGCATTGAAGCGCACAATGTCTTCAAGGCCGATGCCGATGCGCAGTTTTTCTGCCGGCAGTGCGAAGAGGTCGCCGAACTCGCGGTTCCAGCAGATGAGACGCAGATCGCGGTCGCAGACGGTAATGCCCTGGCGCGCGAAATCGAGCGCATATTGAAGCATGTCGCGGTTCTGTTGCAGCGTCGATGCGGCATCGTCGATGAGCCGCAGCGCCGCGCCGCGCGAAAGATTGCGCCGCCGCAGCAGGATCGAGAGCACAAGCCGCGATGAGGCCGCGCCAATGGCGGAGGCGAGGAGATGTTCTGAAAAGCGCAGCAGATGAATGTCGGCTTCGATGGTTTGCGAGAAGCTGAGCCCGCGCGACGTCATGAAGCTTTCAAATGCCTGGCGCGTATGTTCCACGCCGAGATAGCGCCCGACGGTTGCCTCGAGCTCGCGTGCCGTCACCCCGCCGCCCCAGATGCGGAAGATGGGCGCAGTCGGCTTGTTGTTTGCGCCGACAAAGATCTGCGCCTGCAACCGCTCGATGGCGGTGGGATGGCGGGTGAGCGAGAAGCTGACAAAGGCCAGAATGTTGAACGACAGGCTCCAGATGACCCCATGCACAAGCCGCGGCATATCGAGGCCAAAGAGCGCAGTGGGACGAAGATAGCTCAGTCCCAGCGGGCCATTGGCGACAAGCGATTCAAGCCCAAGCTGGCCTGTGTCGAGCGATGGCAGCAGCAGCGTATAGGCCCAGATCGCAATGCCCACCGTCAATCCCGCTATCGCGCCGCGTGCATTGGCGCCCCGCCAGATGAGGCCGCCGACAAAGGCCGGCGCGATCTGCGATATGGCGGCAAAGGAAAGCAGGCCGATCTGCGCCAGCTGCGCCTCGCCCGCGAGGCTGAAGTAACCAAAGCCCATCATCAGAATGGTGACGATCGAAAGGCGACGGATCATCAGGATCAGGGAGCCGAGATCGCGCGCCTCGATCCAGGTGCGCATGCTCTGGTTGCGCAGCAATGTGGGCACGACGAGATCGTTCGAGATCATGATCGAGAGCGCGACGCTCGAGACAACCACCATGGCGGTTGCAGCCGAGAGCCCGCCCACAAGGCCGATCAATGTGACAAGGCCGGACTGATCGAGCAGGGGCAGCGCGAGCACGGTCATGTCGCGGTTGATGGCGCCATCGGGCAGCAGCAGGCGGCCGGCAATGGCCAGTGGAATGACGAATATGTTGATCGCCACGAGATAGAGCGGGAACATCCATGCCGCCTTGGCGACATCGCGTTCGTCGCGGTTCTCCACCACCGTCACATGAAACTGGCGCGGCAGCAGCACGATGCAGCAGGCCGAGAGCAGTGTCGTTGTTATGGAAATATCGAGATCGGGCGGGTCTGCGAGAATGGCTCTGAGCTTGGGAAAGGCGCTGGCGCGTTCGGCCAGATCCGCAAAGCCGTTGAACATGCCCCAGGTGACATAGGCGCCCACGCAGACGAAGGCGACGAGCTTGACCAGAGATTCGGCGGCCACCGCGAGCATCAGCCCATCCTGATGCTCGGTCGCATCGATATGGCGTGTGCCAAAGGCCATGGCGAAGCCCGCAAGCAGCAGCGTCACGAGCAGCGCCACAGAGCCGGTGCCCGGCGCGAGCACGACCATATGTTTGAGGTCGAGCGAGGTGAGCACGGTCGTCAGCGAAAAGGCAATGGCCTTCAATTGCAGCGCCACATAGGGCACAGCCCCCATGACGGCAATCAGCGCCACCATGCCCGCCACCGCCTGCGACTTGCCAAAGCGGGAGGCGACGAAATCAGCCACTGACGTGATGTTCTGCGATTTCGAGAGGCGGATGATGCGCTGGATGAATTTATAGCCAAACCCCATGACGAGGATCGGGCCAATATAGATGGGCAGAAATTCGAGCCCCTTATCGGAGGCAATGCCGACCGAGCCAAAGAACGTCCACGACGTGCAATAGACGCCAAGCGTCATCGCATAGACGAAGGGTCGCCACCGCGCGCCGGCAAAGCGGCGCGACTGCGTATCGCCATAATGGGCTATGGCAAAAAGCGCGCAGAGATAGACCAGCGCGGTCAGTAAGGCGGCCCATCCTGCAATCATGGCGGTTCCGGCAATAGGAGTGTCGCGGCCAGTCTAGCACCGCTCCGCACGCCAAATCCACGCACCGACTTGCACTCCCTCCCCCTTGCGGGGAGGGTGGACTCAGCCGCAGGCTGAGCGGGGTGGGGGTTATGCCAACTTGCCCGCCAGCAAAGCGTTCAGTGCGCCTTTTTCCGGATCGAATTGCGCGACCCCCACCCCGAGCCCCTCCCCACAAGGGGGCGGGGGATCAGCTGGCATGTGCGGCGCAAATTCCCGCCCCCTTGTGGCGAGGGCCGACTCGGCGCAGCCGAGCGGGGTGGGGGTTATGCCAACTTGCCCGCCAGCAGAGCGTTCAGAGCGCCTTTCTCCGGATCGAATTGCGCGACCCCCACCTCCAGCCCCTCCCCGCAAAGGGGGCGGGGGATCAGCTGGCATGTGCGGCGCAAATTCCCGCCCCCTTGTGGCGAGGGCCGACTCGGCGCAGCCGAGCGGGGTGGGCGTTATGCGAACTTCCCCGCCAATTCCTCCCCGCACTCGCACGCTGGCCTTGGCTGTTGCGAGCGCGGGGCGCAGGTGGTTTAAGGGCCACCAGTCACCCCATTCAAGACGTGTCCCAACGGAGCCCGGGAGCCCATGGATCAGAGCTCCGATACATCCTCCCGCTGGACCTCGGGTCCGACCGGGCAAATGGTGACTTTGGCGACCGCTTTTGCGGGCGGGCTGCTGTTTCAGCATCTGGGCGTTCCGGGCGGCGCCATGTCGGGCGCGGTCCTGTCGGTCGCGTTCATGTCCTATTTCGGCTGGGCGACGCCGCTTGGCAATCTCCTGCGCCTCACCGCCATGGCAATCACGGGCATGTCGATCGGCTCGGCCATCGAGCCTGCGATGCTGCGCAATGTTGCCTCTTATCCGGCCAGTATCGCCATTATGGCGCTCTGCGTGGTCGCGGTGACGGGCTCCTCCATGGCCATGTCCAATCTCGTCTCGCGCTGGCCACGACCGACGGCCCTGCTGGCGGCTGTGCCCGGCTCCATGGCCTATATTCTCTCTGTCTCGCTCTCGCTTGGCGCAGATCCGCCGCGCGTCGTGATCGTGCAGATGATCCGCGTGATCTTTCTGGTGGTGCTGCTGCCCATCATCATCGTGATGGAATCGGACGCCCATCTCGGCCCCATCGCTGCGATGGTGAACGATCCGCCGCTCGTGCTGCTCGGCACAGCTGTGGTGTCAGTCGCGCTCGGTCTTCTCTTCCTGCGCTGGAAGATGGGCGGGGGCATGATTTTTGGCGCGATGATCGCCTCGGGCGTCATCCATGCGACGGGTGTGGCCACCGGGCGCGTGCCCTTCGAGATCATGCTGGTGGGCCAGATCATGATCGGAGCGTGGGCCGGGTCGCGCTTTGCGGGGTTTGACTGGGCGCTTTTCGGGCGCACGCTGCTCGCCTCGACACTGGCCATCGGCACGTCACTCGTTGTGACCTTCGCCTTTGCGACCTTCGCCTCGCAATTTCTCGGCATGCCATTCGGTGCGACGCTGATTGCCTATGCGCCGGGCGGGCTCGAGGCGATGATCGTGCTGGCGCTCGGCCTTGGCATCGATCCGCTCTTTGTCAGCGCGCATCATTTCTCGCGCTATTTCCTGATCAATCTCACGCTGCCCTTCATCATCCAATATCTGATGAAGCGCGAGGGCAAGAGCCTCTAGCCGTCGCTCTATTCGGCGGCGACGATCTTCAGTCGCCGGCCCTTGTCATCGGCGATCTTGCCGACCTGGGGCATGGCCCCGAAGGGCAGGCCGAGCCGCCGCCAGACATCGCGCAGCGCCTCGACCAGCGCCACGATATGGGCTTCCGTATGATAGGGCGTCGGCGTAACGCGCAGGCGTTCGGCCCCGCGCGCAACCGTCGGATAATTGATCGGCTGAATATAGATGCCGTGCTTCTCCAGCAGAATGTCGCTGGCTGTCTTGCACAATTCAGCATCGCCCACGAACACCGGCACGATATGCGACGGGTTTGGCATGACGGGGATGCCGGCTTCCGCCAGCGCCGCCTTGGTGCGGGCAACCTGCTTTTGATGCAGATCGCGTTCGTCCTGCGAGGATTTGAGCTGACGAACGGCCGCGCCTGCAGCAGCCGCAACCGCAGGCGGCAGGGCGGTGGTGAAGATGAAAGAGGGCGCATAGCTGCGCACGGCGTCGATGATGACGTGATCGGCCGCAATATAGCCGCCGAGCGTGCCAAAACCCTTGGCGAGCGTGCCCTCGATCACATCGATCTGCGACATGACATTGTCGCGCTCGCAAATGCCGCCCCCGCGCGGGCCATAGAGGCCAACGGCGTGGACTTCATCGACATAGGACAGGGCCCCGTGCTTCTTGCAGAGCGCGGCGATTTCGCCGACGGGCGCAATGTCGCCGTCCATCGAATAGAGGCTTTCGAAGACGACGAGCTTGGCGCGCTCGGGGCCGGCGGCGATGAGAATTTCTTCGAGATGGGCTGTGTCGTTATGGCGGAAGATCGTCTTCTCGCAGCCCGAGCGGCGCACGCCCTCGATCATCGAATTATGGTTGAGTGCATCCGAAATGATGAGGCAATTGGGCAGCAATTCCGCGATGGTCGAGATTGCGGCGAGATTTGAAATCCAGCCGGAGGTAAAGGCGAGCGCGCTCTCCTTGCCGTGCAGGTCGGCAAGTTCAGCCTCAAGCTGGACGAGCGGGTGATTCGTGCCCGAAATATTGCGCGTGCCGCCCGCGCCCACGCCATGGCGCTCGGCAGCCGTGGTCATGGCCTCGATCACGCGTGGGTGGCGACCCATGCCCAGATAATCGTTGGAACACCAGATGACGACCTCGCGTGAGGGGCCGCCGTTGTCGGAATGCCAGGTGGCCAGCGGGAAGCGCGAGGCATCGCGTTCCAGATCCGCGAACACCCGGTAGCGCTGTTCTGCCTTCAGGCGATCGATCGCCTGGCCGAAGAAACGCCGGTACTCCATCACGGATCTTCCTCAAATGCCTGCCCCGGATCTGCCGGGGTGCGCCGGGCCCCTCGGCCTCGCGCAGTCTGGATTTATTCCAGCATATAAATGGTCGGACGTCGATGCGCGAGGGGGCTGATGCGCTCAACCTTATGCCTCGGTGCTGTCCTCTGCCTTGCGCGAGATCAGGTTGCATCATGAAAAGAGCGGCCCGCCGGGGCCGCTCTTCGTGGTTGTCCGGGCATCATGAGGCCGATCAGGGGACGACAATGCCCCGGAAGCGGCCCCGGCCAGAGGGCGCACGGCAGGAGCAGCCGGTGTCGACCACGCCGGGCTCGACGAGCAGGCACACGCGCTGGGGCGTCGCGCAATAATTGCCGGCATAGACTGCGGGCTGGCTAGCGGCAGAGGCGCCGCCTCCAAACAAATACCACGGCAGCAGGAAGGGAGCGGCGAGCAGCATGCCCGGGAACCAACCGGAATCGCTCCAGCGCCCACCGTCATTATAATAATAATTCCGGTTGTAGCGGTCATACGCGCCATAGCGCACGCCGGGGCGCACTGTCAGGGCCGGGGCGCCACCCATCCCGCGCCGGTCGATCGCGCCACTGCGGATTCGCGGCTCGATGCCGCCGCGCATGCCGGGCGCCCCTCCTGGCCTCATGCCAGGCTGAATGCCGGGGCTGCCACCACCACCTGGCGCAATGCCACCCCCGCCGCCACGTCCACCCCCGCCGCCGCCCGGTCCAATGCCGCCGCCACCACCCCCGCCGCCGACTGGTCCTGCTGCGGGGGCACCGCCGCCGGACATGCCGCTGTCGCCGCGCTGCGCATTGGCCGGCGCGCTCAGCGCAAGCCCGCTTGCCAGGCCAATGGCAATAATACCGGCCCAAGTTGAATGCTGCCTCATGCAAGCCTCCCTCGATTGTGCCGGGGCCCCGCAGATGCGGGCCGGGCCGCTGTGAAAACCACGCGCAAGCACCTGTCTCTCAACTCAAGACCACGCCCCCGAACCAATGCACGCCTTGGCCGTTTCAATCCTGTGATTGCCCGAAGGCGTAACAGGGGCACGCGGCAAACTCGCGACTGCAAAGGTGGTTCCCGCAGGCCGACTTGGAGGCGTCCAGATGGATAGTCTGTTCGAAAGTTTCATTCGGAATTTCGTCCGGCGCGGCTCGCTCGAAATCGAGACGCAGAGCGGGCGACGCATCGAGGCGGGCGATGGAACGGGGCCGCGGCTCGGCATCCGCCTGCGCGATGGACAAGCGGAGGCCAGATTGTTGCGCGATCCGGAACTGGCTTTCGGCGAGCTCTATATGAACGGCGCTGTGGAGGTGACGCAGGGCACGCTCTTTGATGTCATGCAATTGTGCTTGCGCAATATGGCGCAGGAGGGCGAGGCGCGCTGGCACACATTATTGCGCCATATCCGTGCGCATCTGCGCACATGGCAGCAGAACAACGATCTCCATCATGCGCGGCGCAATGTGGAGCATCATTACGATCTCGACGCGCGGCTCTACGATTTTTTTCTCGATGCCGACCGGCAATATTCCTGTGCTTATTACGAAACGGATGCAGGCAGCCTCGAAGAGGCGCAACGCGCAAAGAAACGCCATATAGCAGCCAAGATTTTGATCGAGCCCGGTCAGAGCGTGCTTGATATCGGCTGCGGTTGGGGTGGTATGGCGCTCTATCTTGCGAGCGTCTGCGGCGCGCGCGTGACCGGCATCACACTCTCGGACGAGCAATTGGCGCTTGCGCGTCAGCGGGCCTCAGCCAGCGGCCTCGCACAACCACCCGAGTTCCGGCTGCAGGATTATCGTGACGTCTCCACGCGCTTTGATCGCATCGTGTCCGTCGGCATGTTCGAGCATGTCGGCATTGGCTATTACGATGTCTTCTTCCGCAAGCTGGCGGGCCTGCTGGAGGATGATGGCGTTGCGCTGCTGCACACGATCGGGCGTCCCGATATTCCCTGCCCGACCAATCCATTCATCGCCAAATATATTTTCCCCGGCGGCCATCTGCCGACCTTGTCGGAGATCATGCCGGCCATCGAGCGCGCGGGGTTGATCGTGACCGACATCGAAGTGCTGCGGCTTCATTATGCCGAGACGCTGAAAGACTGGCACACGCGCTTCAAGGCGCATCGCGCCGAGATCTCCAGGCTCTATGACGAGCGCTTCTGCCGCATGTGGGAATTCTATCTTGCAGGCTCTGAAGCAACCTTCCGGCTGGGGCAGGGCGTGGTCTTCCAGATCCAGATGGCGCGGCGCGTCGATGCCGTGCCGATCACCCGCGATTATATCGCGCGCAACGAAGACGCCTTGCGCCTGCGCGAGCAGACGGTGCTCAGCCCGCAAGCGCCTTGAGCCAGGAGAGGCCGAGAGCGCCGGGCGCAAGCGTCACGCCCGCCCATACGAAGGCGGACGTCCAATTGGCGATCTGGAAGGGGATGCGCGGCATTTCGCAGGCCCCGGCTGTCAGGGGCACGATGGCGCGCAGCGGCCCGAAGAACCGGCCAAGGAAGACGCCCGGCCAGCCCCATTTTTCAAAGAAGCGATGGCCGGCAGGCAGCAGGTCGGGATGGCGCGAGAGCGGCCAGAGCGTGCTGATTTTCGCGTGATAATGAAGGCCCAGCCAATAGGAGAGCCAGTCGCCGAACGCCGCGCCGAGAGCTGCTGCGAAATAGATCGGCCAGAAGTCCATGCCCGAGGCCCCGATCAGCGCGCCAATGCCCCAGAGAATGACGGTGGCGGGCAGCAGCAGCGAAATCACCGCCAGCGATTCACCAAAGGCCAGCACGAAGACGAGCGGGGCTGCAAAGTCCTGATGCAGGCGCACGAAGTCGAGAATTGCCTGGATCTGGTCCTGCATGCGCATCCTCGCAACATGTTTCAGGTGACGATGGTGATCCGCTCGGCCGCGCGCGTGATCCCGGTATAGAGCCAGCGGGCGCGGTGTTCGCGAAACGCATAGGATTCATCGAAGAGCACAAGGTCGTTCCACTGCGACCCCTGCGCCTTGTGCACGGTCAGCGCATAGCCGAAATCGAATTCGTCGGAATCGCGGCGCAGGGCATAGGGAATTTCTTCCTCGCTCTCGAAGAAGGCCGGCAGCACGCGCACGCGCAGGGGTTTCTTGGCGGCGTCTTCCTCGGGCACGATGGTCATGCGCAATTTGCCCGCGCGTGCCGGGGAGAGAGCCTTCACGGTCCAGATGCCGCCGTTCAGCAGGCCTTTCTTGCGATCGTTCTTCAGGCAGACCAGCCGGTCGCCGGCCTCCGGCAAAGTGCCGGTGAAACCGAAGAGTTCGCGCAGCCTCTTGTTATAGAGCCGGCGCGTGCGGTTCATGCCAACCAGCACCTGATCGGCGCGCGTCACCGCCATGGCATCGATGGAATCGCGCGCGATGACGCGGCTTTCGCCATAGGATCCACGCTCCAGCTTGCCACCCTCGCGCACGATCATGGACATGCGGATGATCGGATTGTCGGCCGCCTGGCGGTGGACTTCGGTCAGCATGAGGTCGGGCTCGGCCTCGGTGAAGAAGCCGCCGCCCTTCACGGGTGGCAATTGCGCCGGATCGCCCAGCACCAGCACCGGCCGCCCGAACGACAGCAGATCGCGGCCCAGATCCTCGTCCACCATCGAGCATTCGTCGATGATGATGAGGCTCGCGGTATTTGCCGGGCTCTGCTCGTTGATGACGAAGGAGGGGACTTCGGACTCGATATCCTGTGGGCGGTAAATCAGGCTGTGGATGGTGCGCGCGTCGTCACAGCCCTTCGAGCGCAGCACGAGCGCGGCCTTGCCCGTATAGGCGCCAAACAGCACGTCTCCATCGATTCCTTCGGCAATATGGCGGGCGAGCGTCGTCTTGCCGGTGCCGGCAAAGCCAAAGAGGCGGAAGATCTGCGGCCGCCCGGTCTTCAGCCAGGCCGCGATCTCCTTCAGGGCCCGTTCCTGCTGCGGCGACCAGATGTGACCCAAGATGCCCGTCCTCCTGCGCCCACGCGCCTGCCATGCCCCTCGGGAGATGAGCGTTTGGGGGCCGCTTTGCAAGCGCGATCTGGCGAAAGCCCGCGCTCAGGCGGCCGCAAGCTGGCGCGCGTCGGTCAGCCAGCAGGCCGCGCGCATGATTTCGAGGCTGTAATCGCCCGCCAGCTTGGGTGAGCGCTGGAACCGCGAGGCGGTGACATAGACCAGTTCGGCCAGAATCTGCTTGTTGAGCGCGTGTATTGCCGTTTCCTTGATGCCGGCGCGCGGCGCCTGGCGACCGAGCTCCTGCCGGAAGGTTTCGGCCTTGTCGGTGCCCCCGAGCAGATGACGCCAGAGCAGCACATGGCAGCGCACGAGGCCCTCACGCGTCTGGTGGTCCGCGACAAGGCGGCTGTAGGCGCTGACAATCATGTCGGCGATCAGGGATTCAGACCAGGCCGCGAGCTCCGCGCGCAGCGGGTCGGCGCAAACAGGGATCATCGGCAATCCATTATTGTTTCAAGTAGAGACATTTAAATTACTTTTTTTGAAACTAAAGCTTGGAATGGCCAATTGCAAGGCGGGTCGGCGGCTTTTTCCGGTGACTCGCGCGCCAAAGGCTCATCCGGCCCCGACCTTGCTTGTTGTCAGACGCCCGCCGTGCCGAAATGATGGCAGCAGGAGACGGCCAGAGGGGCCGGGACAGAAGGACACTCAAAGATGCGCCTGATTGCCAAGACAAGCGTGATGGCTCTTGCAGCCCTCTTTCTCGGGTCGGCGGCGGCTCAATCGGCTGAAACGCTCATCATGGGCACGACGGGCCGTGGTTCGGCGCAGCAATGGCCGATCTTCATTGCGCAGCAAAAAGGCTATTTCGCCGAAAACAACGTCATACTGGACCTTGTTGCGGCACCCTCGTCCTCTGCGGTCGTCCAGCAGCTCGCGGCCGGTTCGATCAATATCGGCTCTGGCGGCCTTGCCGATCCGCTGCGCGCCATCGACAAGGGCGCGCCCGTGACCCTCCTGCGCGTCGAGACGCAAGTTCCGCCCTATTCGGTCTTTGGCAAGGTCGGCCTGAAGTCGCTCAAGGATCTCAAGGGCAAGCTGATCTCGATTGGCGGCGTGAAGGACATCACCCGCATCTATCTTGAACGCATGATGGGCCCCAACGGCATTGCGCCTGCCCAATATGATCTTGTCTTCGCCGGCACGGCGGCGGCGCGCTTCTCTGCGCTGGCGTCCGGCGCGGTCGATGCGACCATTCTCGTGCCCCCCTTCAGCTTCAAGGCGGAGGGTGCGGGCTATCCCAATCTCGGTGCGCTGAGCGATTATGTCACCGACATGCCCTTCACCGGCTATGCGGTGAATATTGGCTGGGCGAAGTCGCACAAGCCGGCTTTGGTCGGCTTCCTCCAGGGCGTTGCGCGCGGCATCGACTGGTTCAACAATCCCGCCAATCGCACCGAGGCCATCGACATTCTCGTCAAGGAATCGGGGGCTGAGCGCGCCGATATCGAGAAGAGCTATGATTATTACCTGAAGATCAAAATCTTCGACCGCGTCGGCCTTGTTGAAAACAGCCAGGTGAAAATTCTCGCCGAAGCGATGAAGAGCCTTGGCGATCTCGATGGATCGACCGATGTCAGCCGCTTCGTCGATCCCGAAATCGTCGAACTTGCCAAACAGGTCAAGTGAACGGGAGCCGATCATCATGAAAGACTGGATGAAACTCATTCCGGACTCCGAGCTCGCGACCTACAAGAGCGCGGGCTTTCTCTCGGACATGAAACTTGGCAAGAACCCCGCCTTGATCGTGGTCGATGTCACTTATGGCTTTGCAGGCTACGAGGGGCAGACATTGGCCGAGTCGATTGCAACCTTCGGATCGGCCTGCGGGCCGGTCTCGTGGGAGGCGATCCCGAAGATTGCCAGGCTGATCGAGATGTTTCGCGCCCGCGAGCTGCCGATTGTCTTCACCAACAGCAATGCCAATGACGTGCCCTTTACCGGCAAGGCGACGAAATCCAGGCGTACCAAGGCTCCTGCGCCCCAAGCCAATGATTTTCCCGATGCCGTCATGCCGCGCGCGGGAGAATGGGTGCTGGGCAAGACGCGTGCGAGCGCCTTTTTCCAGACGCCGCTCATGTCCTATCTGGTGCAAAAAGGCGCTGATACGCTGGTCTTTTGTGGCGTCTCGACGTCGGGCTGCGTGCGCGCCTCGGTGGTCGATGGTTTCTCGAACGGATTTTCGACCTTCGTTGTCGATGAATGCTGTTTTGACCGGTCGCAATTTGCCCATGCCGCCAATCTCTTCGACATGGATGCAAAATATGCGTCCGTTGTCTCCCTTGAGGAATTGGCGCTCTTGATGGCGCCTGCGGCCGACACGTCGAAGGCTGCCTGAATGCGTCGGCCAGCCGCAACGAAGGACAGATGATGAGCGACGCATTTTTACTCGACGGCAATGGCGCGCAGATTCCAGCGCGTGGCTTTGGCACGTTCCAGCTGCGCGAGGATATCTGCCGCAGGGCAGTGCGCGCCGCGCTTGAAACGGGCTATCGCCATATCGACACCGCCGCCATGTATGGCAATGAAGTCGAAGTCGGCGAGGCCATCGCTGCAAGCGGCCTGCCGCGCAGGGATATTTTCGTCACGACGAAAGTCTGGACGCAGGATATTGCCGAAGACAATTTGCTGCGCTCGGCTGCCGACAGCCTCGGTCGGCTCGGCATGTCCCATGTCGATCTGTTGCTGATCCATTGGCCCAACCGCGACATCCCGCTGGCAAGTTCGATGCGCGGGCTCTGCCGCGCACGCAAGGAGGGACTGGCGACCTATATCGGCGTCTCCAACTTCCCCGTCGCCTTGCTCAATCAAGCCGTGGCGCTGGCAGGTGAGCAGGGTGAAAAGCTCAGCGCCAACCAATGCGAATTTCATCCACGTCTCGACCAGTCGAAAGTGATCGCCGCCTGCCGCGCCCATGGCATGGTCTTCACCTCCTATTCGCCGCTTGGGCGTGGCGATCTGGTGCAGCATGAAACCATTCGCGCCATTGCGCAGAAGATTGCACGCAAGCCTTCGCAAGTGATTCTGCGCTGGCACGCGCAGCAGAATGTCGCTGCCATTCCGCGCTCTTCGACGCCCGCGCATATTGCGGAGAATTTCGATATTGCCGACTTTGCATTGAGCGATGCCGACATGGCGGCGATTTCTGCGCTGGCAAGCCCCGATGGGCGGCTTGTCATTCCCTCTTTCGCGCCCGATTGGGACTAACGCCCGGCGAGGCGCCGGGCCGCCTGATACTGCTGCTCAAGAACGGGAAGCCGCTCGCGGGCGAAGGCCCGCAAAGCCGGATCATCCCCTGATCGCAGATATGTCTCGTACAGGCCGAGAACTTCCTGCCGCACGCCCAATTGCATATCCATGTAAAGTCTGTCGAAGCCGCGTCCCGTGGCCGCGCCGAGCTGGTTGAGCATGGCCACCCGGCGCTCATCGACAAAGGGCTTGATCGGGGCGTTTGGATCTGCGGGCAGGGCGGGAAAATCTGCAAAGACGCCTGCGCCAGAGGTCAATCTTGTATAATAGCCGCGGAAGTTTCCGGTCAGTGCGGAGGCGTAGCGCTTCACGCTGGGTCGGCGGGAGCGCTGGATGGCAAGCCGGCTTGATTCAAAATCAAAGACCTCGGCCATCAGCGCAAGGCGGCGGAAATCGCTTGTGGTTACAGAACTGCGCGGTGCAGCTGCTGTTTGCGCCACGGATGGCGCGGCAAACGGGGGCGAGACGGCATAAGCCGCCAATGCAAGGCTGCCAATGAGAACGAGGCGCAACGGCTTCTCCATGATGGACGCAACAAGACATAATGCGTGTGATCTTGGCTGGTTCCGAAAACAAAAAGCCCCGGCGCATTCAAGCCGGGGCTTCGGGAGTTTTCTGGAAGATCGCTGATGCTTACTTGATCAGCGCGCCGATCTTGTCGACGATCGGCTTGGGCGTGGCATAGATGAGGCGGATCAGCTTTTCGAGATGTTCGCCATCTTCAGGCTCCACGTCGAGCTTCTGCTTCTTTGCATCGGCGATAAAATCCGCATCCTTCATGGTCTCCATGAAGGCCTTGCGCAGCATGGCGAGGCGCTCGGGCGCCATATTCGGCGGTGCGACGAAGGGGCGGCCGATCCCCTGTCCTGCATAAAGGAAGGTAAGCGACTGCTTCTCTTCCTCGTTGCGGGCGAAATCGAGAACGAAAGGCACGCCCTTCAATTCGGCGCTGGGCTCCGCGCCGCCCTGGAAGATCACCTTGACCTTATTATTGGGCAGCCAATCGGGGCGCTTGCCCTTCACGCTGTCGAGGCTTTCGCAAATGCCATCGACTTCGCCGCGCTCCATGGCGAGGAACACATCGGAAGACGAGGGGAAGCCGGAGATCAGCTTGAACTTCATGCCGAGCAAGTCAATCAGCGCCTTGGGATAGGAGCGCGTGCCGGTGCCAGCGCCCGTATCGCCGACGATCAGCGTCTTCTTGTAGAGATCGTCCACGCTCTGCACATCCGCACCCGCGCGTGAAATACAGACATTGGTTTCGGTGGTCGGCGTGCCGAGCCAGGAGATTTTCAGCGGATCGAAACGCGCGCCTTCTGCCCCGGTGATGGGTCCGAGCGCGGCGTCGCGTGCGATAATGCCAATGACCGTGCCGTCCTTGGGCGCGATATTATAAATATAGGCGGCGGCGCTGTAACTGCCTGCGCCCGGCATGTTCTGGGGTACGGCAGCCGGGTTGCCCGGAAGATATTTCACAATATGGCGGCCAACCGTGCGGCCCCACAGATCATAGCCGCCGCCCGGGCCAAAGCCGATGATCATGGTCAGATTCTTGTTGGCGTAGATGTCACTGGTCTGCGCGGCCGCCGGCGTCTGCGCCAGCGCTGCGGCGCAAAGCGCGCCAGCCGCGACGAGAAGCCTGGTATTGAAAGACATTTCGATCTCCCGGGTCGTTTTGGCCGCCTGCGAGTCTGGCTCTGGCCAAGCAGCATTTCCTCTTGCCCAGCCTTGTTTTCTCGGCGGTTTCATTGATGAACCGCCCGACTGGAGCTGGCCGCATGCTCCGGGAAAGGCAAAGCCCTGTCAACCGGCCCGCCCACCCGCACGACGGGTCTCCATGATTTCGTGGAACGGAACCGGGACAGAGGGAATTGCAAGGGCGTCTCGCGCGCAGCGGAGGATCTTGGCCATGGCAAGGAGCAGCGGGAAATATGGGGTCGCCCTGATGGTGCTCAGCCTCTCGGGCGCGGCCTTGGCGCAGACGGGTGGCGGGTCGTCGGGCGCCTCTGGAGGCTCCGGAGGCACGGGTGGGGCTGCGAGCGGCACGGGCGCAGGAGTTGGCGCGCCTACCACGCCCGGGGGCCTGAGCAATCAGCAGCAGAGCAATCAAAACCAGCAGACGGGTGCTGGCGCGCGCAATGCTGGCCCGCCCATGCAATCCACAACCCAGCCGACCGGCAATCCCGCCATATCGGGTTCGGGCCGCGATGCCGCCGCGCGCACGCGCAGTGCGGCGCAGTGTGAACAGGTGCTCGCGCGGCGCGCCGACCATAGCGGGGAAGAGATCGCCGCCTGCGAGCGCGTGAACGATGATCCTGCTGCGGCCCTCGACCGCCGCTTGCAGCGTCAGAACAGCCGCGCGGTCAATTCCATCTGCCGCGGCTGCTGAGCTCAAGCAGATGGCTGATCACGCGGTGACGTGATCGAAAAAAGCCTGCGCGGCGGAGGACCGTCGCGCACCGCGCCTGTAGGCAACGACAAATTGCAAAAGCCCATGTTTTTCACCGAGATCTGTTGCATGCAGATGACGCATGCCAGTGCCCGTCACGCATAAGGTGTGAACAATCGCTGGCCCCGTGCCCAGCGCGACGAGCTCGATGGCCGTCTGGCAGGTCGGGCATTCGAGATTGTTCGTCCGGCCGGCCATGAAGGGCGATTTGCGCAAGAGTTGGCGGACAGCGGTGCCGCGCGGCGCGACGATGAGGCGTCCCGGCGGCATGGTTTCCCAGTCACCCGGCGTGCTCGGGCTATCGGCACGCGTCACCAGCGACATGGTCGTGCGCGCGACAACCTTTGCCGCCACGCCCTGGGGCAGGCGCGGATAGACCCCCATGCAGAAATCTGTCCTGCCCGCCTGCAAGGCGGCAAGTGAATCGGAGGTACGCGCAACGCGCATGTTGATTTCCACGCGCGGGAATTCAGCCAGAAACCCATGCATGCGGGGCACGAAGAAAGAGGTGTAATCGCCGCCGATGGCGATGGAAATGCTGCCGGTCTCCTGCGAATGGGCATCAGTCTGCGTTTGCACGCGGCCCATCACCTGCTCGGCTTCCTGCAGCAGGGGGGTGAGATCGCGCAGAAACCGCTCGCCGGCTGGCGTCAGGGTGAGCCCGTTGGGCAGGCGGCGGAAAAGGGGCACGCCCAGCACATCGTCGAGCCGCTTGAGCTTGGCCGAGACGGCGGGAATGGTCAGACCCAATTGCGTGGCTGCGGCCGCCAGCGTCCCGTGGGTCGCCACCAGCTGAAAAGCGCGCAATTTCGCAAAATCCAGATCTTCGAGCCGCATGTTTTCTCTTTCCTGCCGGTCGCCAGCTTAAAATATTTTGTATCTGGCTTCCAAAGGTTTCAATTTACCTCTGCAAGCTGTGACTTTAGTCTAGGCGGATTGGGAATGGCGCGAGACCGTACCCCGGGAGGTTTTTTGATGATCGACGTCATGTTCGGGTCGCTCGGCGCCCTGCTGACTTCCCCCCAGACAATGGGGCTCATGCTGATCGCGGTGATGATCGGCCTCATTGTCGGTGCGACGCCCGGCATTGGCGGGCGTCTTTCGATTGCCCTGGCCATTCCTTTCGTCTTCGGCATGGACATGACGCAAGGCGCGGTTTTCCTGCTCACCATGCATGCGGTGAATGGAACCAGCGGCCAGATTTCGAGCATCATGTTCGGCGTGCCGGGCGATGGCGACGATGCGGCGACGACCATCGATGGCTATCCCATGGCCAAGAAGGGCGAGGCGGGCCGCGCGCTCGGCGCCAGCATCACGGCGTCCGGCGTTGGCGGCATTATCGGCGCGATTGTCTTTGCAATCATGATCCCGGTTCTCGAGCCGATCGTCCTTGCCTTCAGTCCCGCCGAATTCTTCCTGCTCGCCATTCTGGGCATCACCTTCATCGCTTTCCTTGCGGGTGGCGAGAACATCTTCAAGGGCATGATCGTTGGCCTGTTTGGCATGATGCTGGCGACCATCGGCATGGACCCGCAGACAGGCACCGCGCGTTTTGCCGGCGATTATCTGTTCCTGTGGGATGGCGTGAGCCTCGT
Organism: Beijerinckiaceae bacterium; assembly: GCA_947370975.1. Lineage (GTDB taxonomy): Bacteria > Pseudomonadota > Alphaproteobacteria > Rhizobiales > Beijerinckiaceae > Terripilifer. The sequence continues at coordinate 12,646 of CANBNG010000003.1, read as the reverse complement.
CACTTGCGTGCTCGCCCTGTTTGCGGTGCCCGAGATGATCTCGCTGGCGGTGAAGGGCGGCTCCATTGCCGCTATTTCGATGGAGGGCGTGAACTTCTCCTACCGCCAGATTTTCGAGGGCGTGAAGGAAGTGCCCCGTCACTGGTTCCTGGCCTTGCGCACGTCGATCATCGGCGCGTTGATCGGCATGGTTCCGGGCCTTGGCGGTTCGGCGGCGGCCTGGCTCTGCTATGGCCATGCTGTGCAGAGTTCAAAGACGCCCGAGCGCTTCGGCCATGGCGCGGTTGAGGGCGTGATTGCGCCCGAGACGGCGAGCAACGCCAAGGAAGGCGGCTCGCTGCTGCCGACCCTCTTCTTCGGCATTCCGGGTTCATCCGGCATGGCAGTGATGATGGGCGCGTTCCTGATCCTCGGCATCCAGCCGGGCCCTGCGATGATCACCAAACATCTCGATCTCGTCTGGACTTTGATCTGGGCGCTGGTCGTGGGCAATCTGATTGCCGTGACCTTCCTGCTCTTCATCACGCGCTGGGTGGCGGTGCTCACCTTCATCAACGCCACCATGCTCGTGCCCTTCATCGTCGTGCTCGTCGTGATCGGCGCTTATGTGAACGAAGGGCAGTGGGAAAACCTGCTGATCCTCGTCGCCATGAGCATGGTCGGTTATGCGATGCTGCGGGCCGATTGGCCACGCGCTCCCTTTGTCATCGGCCTCGTGCTTGGCCGCATTGCGGAGGAATCGCTGCACAAGGCGCTTGATCTGTGGGGCCTGTCCTTCTTCACGCGGCCACTGTCGCTCGTGCTCATCACCATGATCGTGACGACCATTGTCTTTGCGATCTACAAGAGCCGCCGGCCCTCCGCTCTCGCCAATATGCAGGTGTCCGCATGACCATGCTCGCTCGTCAGTCGATGACGTTTTTCATGCTCGCCGTGTTCACGACCATGGTCGGTGTGTCGTTCACCTATCCCGAAGGCGCGCGCTTCATGCCGCTGACGGTGGGCATTCCCGGCATCTTTCTCTGCCTCCTGCAGATCGGTCTCGACTTCCGCCGCAAGCCTGCCGCGGCGGATGAAAAGGACGAGATGCGCGAAGCCGAGGAAAAGGCGGCGAAGCTCGTTGGGCATGATGTGCATTTCGGGCAGGCGGAAGTGATCGACGCTCCGCGCGATGCGGCCGAGAGCCTGCGCCGCGAAATCATGGCCTGGGTCTATTTCCTCGGCCTGATCGGCGGCGTCCTGCTGTTTGGTTTCTGGGTCTCGATCCCCATCTTCCTCATCAGCTTCCTGCGCGAGCGGGCGGGCGCAAGCTGGACGCGCACGCTGCTTCTGGGCGGCGGCGCTTCGGCTGCTTTCTATCTCATCTTCACGAAGGTGCTTGGCGTGTCGCTCTATCAGGGCGCCATCACCGGACTCATCCTGGATCGTCTTGCGGGCTGAAACCCGCGACGAAAGCGCGACACGCGCGATTTGGAGGAAACGATGAACAAGGCATTGAAGCTTTTTGGCATCGCCTGCATTGCAGCGCAGGCTTCTGCCGCCCTCGCCGATGAAGGCGTGGAATTCTTCAAGGGCAAGACCGTCACCTATATTGTCGCGACGGCGCCGGGCGGCGGCTATGATTCCTATGGTCGGCTCGTTGCCGAATATATGCAGCGCAACCTGCCGGGCTCGACCTTCGTCGTGAAGAACATGCCGGGTGCGGGCCATATCATCGGCGCGAACGCGGTCTATGCATCCAAGGGCGATGGCCTGACGCTGGGCACGTTCAACACCGGCCTGATCTATAACCAGATCGTCAATCAGCAGGGCGTGAAATTCGACCTGACCAAGATGAGCTGGATCGGCAAGGCCGCATCCGATCCCCGCGTGGTCGTGATTGCCGCCCAATCCCCGATCAAGTCGTTCGAGGATCTTGTCGCGCAAAAGCAGCCGGTGAATTTCGCCTCTGCCGGTCCAGGCAGCGCCTCCTTCGTGGAGACGGTGATTCTCACCAATTCGCTGAAACTGCCGGTGAAGAATCTCACAGGCTATAATGGTACCGACGATCAGCTCGCCATGCGGCGCGGCGAGGTCGTGGGCTCCATTGCCTCGCGCTCCTCCTACGCGACCTTTATCGAGAATGGGTATGGTCGTTTCATTGCCCAGATCGGGGGCGCCGAAAAGGACGTGCCGCAGCTCTCTTCCCTCGTGAAGGATGCCAGGGCGCTTGAGCTCATCGCGCTGGTGCAGTCGCAGGGCGACATCGCGCGTCTCACAGCCGGACCGCCCGGCATTCCGGCCGACCGTCTGAAGACGCTGATCGGCGCCTACAAGGCCGCGATGGAAGACAAGGAACTGCAGGCGCGCGCTGAAAAGCTCGAACGTCCCGTCGAGCCCGCCTATGGCGAAGAGGTCGCCAAGGCGGTTGCTGCCGCGCTCAATCAATCCGACGAGACGAAAAAGCTTCTCGCAGAGGCGCTCAAGAAGGATAAGTAATCCCGACTCCGCGCATCGCCGCCCGGGGAGTGGCGATGCGCCCATGCCCCATCGATCTCAATAAGGAGAAGAAGAATGTCTGATAAAGCAACGCCGCAGGAAGAGCTTGACGGCCGCTACCTTGTTGAACCCTATCTCGACTGGGTGAAGGGTCAGAACATTCCCGTGCACGAGGATTTCGGCTTCGATCTGCTCGCAGTCGAGACCAAGGACTGGGATTGGTATGACGCACGCGGCTGTTTCAACCACGCCCATGGCCGTGGCGACTTCATGGCCAATTATGTGGTTGAAGTTCTGCCCGGCAAGAAGACCCGTCCGGTCAAGCATCTCTACGAGGCTTTCTTCCTCGTCCTTTCGGGCTTTGGCTCGACAACTGTCTGGCTGCCGAGTGGCGAGAAGCACACGTTCGAATGGGGCCCGAAGGCGCTCTTCGCCATTCCGCTCAATTGCGAATATCAGATCTTCAATTCTTCGGGCCGCGAGACCGCGCGCCTGTCGTGCACCAATGATGCGCCCCTCACGCTCAACCTCTACCACAATCAGGATTTCGTCTTTAACAATCCCGGCAAGTTCCCCGAGCGTGCCGGCTCGCCCAACCAGTTCCAGGGCGAAGGCGAACATCTCGAAGTCGTGCGCGCCGACGGCAAGGCCAAGCTCAATCTTTGGGAGACGAATTTTGTCCCCGATCTGACGGGCTTCAAGCTTTACGATCTCGGCGAGCGCGGCAAGGGTTCGAAGAACGTGTCCTTCGTGCTGGCCGACAGCACGATGCATTCGCATACGTCCGAGGTGCCGGTCGGTCGCTACAAGAAAGCCCATCGCCATGCGGCTGGAACGCATGTTCATGCGGTAAGCGGCGAAGGCTATTCGCTGCTCTGGCATGAAGGCGACAGCGAGTTCAAGGAAATCCCGTGGCGTCACGGCATCATGTATGTGCCCCCGTTCTGGATGTTCCATCAGCATTTCAACACTTGCGCCGAGCCTGCCCGTTACGTGGCCTGCTCCATGGGCAGCCGTCGCTATCCCTTCATCTCGCTGCGCAAGCGCAGTGCGGAAGGTTATGGCTCGCTGTCGATCCAGCAGGGCGGACGCCAGGTTGAATATGAAGATCAGGATCCGCGCGTGCATCGCAAGTGGCTCGACGCCATCGATGCGACAGGCGTGACATCCGACATGGCCGATATTTTCGACGAGCCCGCGATCCGCGCGCTCAAGCCCGAAGAGCTCACGGGCGCGATCTACACGCCCCAGTCCATCGGCCCGGCGATCTGACGTTTTTTTCAAACGCCGATCAAACATCCTACGCCCGCACAATGTGCGGGCGTTTTTCTATTATTCAGCGCATGCAGCGCGGATTGCGGCGGTTGGCGCGTGCCGCGCAATTGATGTGGGGACGGGTCGCGGCGCGGTGATAGGTCTTCACGCGGGAATCATAGCGTTGGCCACCGCTGCGCGTGCGCCGCAAGGCGCGGTCTGTGCCAGGCGTCGTGTCGCCGATGCAGCGCGGATCCATGCCCGAGCCCGGCGTCCGGCACGTCGGCTCCAGATTGATGTCGGTATTGTAACGCTGCGCCATGGCCCCGGTGGAGAACAGGGCTGTTGCGGCGAGGAATGTGAAGAGAATCCCTTTTCTCATGTGCCCGATCCTTCTCGCGACCTGTGCGCTCGCAAATGGCCGGGCTGAAAAAGGGTTCCGCAGCCCATGCCGGGCGGGGCGCCATAAAAAAAAGCCGCCGGCGATACGCCAGGCGGCTCAAGTCGGGGAGGAATGCGCCAAAAGCGCAATTCCTACGCTAGACTCGTTTTGTACGCGCACAAGTACGAAACGTTGTTTGCGCTTATATTGCAGCGTGTTGTTGCAATTCTGCCATCGACTTTCGTCCGCGGCGTGTTGGCGCAGGTGCGGTGTCGTTCAGCTCTTGCGCAGCGTAAAGCTGTCTTCAAGGGAGGCAAAAATCTGCGCAAGCGGAACGACAGGGCGGCCATCGTTAGGAACCTTCCGCTTTTCGACCGCGCAATTTTCATCATGCGGACGCAGCAGATCATTGTCGCGATCGAGACGGTGCGCCCATTTGATCAATTCGCTGGCTTCTTCCGCGCTCGGCCGATCGACGATGAGATGCTGCCATGCCAGAGCGCCGTCCGCATAAGTGGCGATACGCAGTTTGACGCGAAAGACGGTCTTGGTTTCGGCCATATCTCAATCCTCATTCGCGCCCTTGTATGTGCGTTGCATACACCCGTGCGCGCGCGCCACCAAGATGGGTGCGGGTTGCAGAGCAGGCCGACACTTGTCATGGTCTGGCTCGGCGGCGGTCCGGCTTCGGGCAGCCTGATGATGGAGAAACTGGATGGCCAAGGGCTATATTATCGTGCGCGTGGATGTGTCGGATCCGGAAGCCTATGGGCGCTATGCCAAGGCAACAGCCGTCGCTGTGGAAAAGTTTGGCGCCAAGCCGCTGGCACGCGGTGGCCGCTACGAGGCGCTGGAAGGTCCGTCGCGCTCGCGCAACGTCATCATGGAATTTGAAAGCTACGAGCAGGCCAAGGCCTATTATCATTCGGACGAATATCAGGCGGCGCGCGAGCATCGCCTTGGTGCGGCCGAAGGCGAGTTCGTGGTTGTCGAAGGTTTCGACAGTTGAGCTAAAAAACGCGCAGTCGCGCTGAATCTTTCCGCACTGCAAAAAAGCCGGCCCGGATTAACATCCGTTAGCCGGCTTTTTCACGATGCGAGTCATCGTTTGGTGAGATCGGACCGGTAATCTGACCACCTTCCAGAGGGAGGTTTTTCATGATCCGATTTTCAGAACTGGCCAGTGTCGTGGCCGCTGTCGCCGTGCTGTTGGGCACATTGATCACCATCGATTCCTATCTCGCTCGTCCAGAGTCCACGCAAATGGCCTGGCTGGTCGAGAAGGCTGACTAGGGCCAGCTGCGCCGGCCCCGGCAGACGTCAGAGTTCCTTGCCGATGCGGCGGTCGAGCGACCACGGCCCGCCGCCGCGCAGCGCAATGGCGAGGCACATCACGCCCCACAGCAGGGTGTATTCATAGCCCTTCTGCAGCCATCCAAAGCCGTTGCCCCAATAGACGACGAAGGTAAGGAAGGCCATTTCAATGGCATTGGCCGCCGCAAAGAAGCGCGTGAACAGACCAAGCATGATGCACAGGCCGCCCAGGCCTTCCACGAAGGTCAGGAAATAGGACAGCGGGTAATTGTAATCGGCCAGATAGGGGATGGTGATGTTGAGCGCCTTGGTCTGCGCATCCATCCCGCGAATGATCTTGCCCCAGCCGTGATAGGCGAGGTTCCAGCCAACGCCCACGCGCACGACCACCCAGGAGAGTGGCTCCATCTTGTCGTAAAAGCCGCGCAGCCCCGGAAAGAAAAGCGCCGGCTCCCGGGACGGGATTTCCGCCTCTGCGACCTCTGCCTGAATCTCTGTCATGTCGTTTCTCCCGTCTGTTTTTATGTTCGGGATGTTTTACCCCGAATCGCAAAAGGGAGAAACTGGGGCGCTACGGTTTCAAAGCCCGCCCAGAAGCACGCCGGCTGCAAAAATCAGGGCTGAAGAACCGATGGCGCAAGCCGCAAGAACGCGTCTCATGGCAGCCTCCTTGAGTTGAAGGAAAGCGCCCCCACAACGCACGGGCAGGCTGCGGGTTCGGGCTGAGCTAGTCCTTCCGATCGTCTTTCGGCGTGGCAGTCACTTTTTCGGCCCCGCTCTTCTCAAGCGCCAGCTTGATCGGGAAACGGCAATGGACGCGATGGCTGTGGGCCTTTTTCGCACGCGCATCCATGTCGGCGCGCTGCTTTGCCAGAACATTGTTCAAGATCACGGAAATCATCTGCAGCTTCTCCCACCTACGCCCGGACAGACTGCGTTGCGTGAGACTATGCAGCGGCGCGGATCAAATGAAAAGCCGCACAGGGGCAATGGCTTGGTGGATCAGGCCGGTCAGGAATTTAATGGTGCTGCGAGACAGGATTGAACTGTCGACCTCTCCATTACCAAAAAAGCGTTTTCGATAAAAAAGCCTGATTTACTGGGCTTTTTAGCGAGTAGCATACCATTGTAGCATACCGCCAAGCTGTTTTTAAGCCTTCCAACTACCTGTTTTTATTCAGTTTTTTCGCTTCTACGCACCGCACAAAACTGTGTGTTAAACAGCCACCAAGCACGCCCACAATGAGCACTTGGTGGCTGTGGTTATAACGGCAGTGGGGAGCTATTTCTTGCCCCCTGCTCGCTTGTCCACTTTCGTTTTCACAAACTGCCTATCTTTGGACGCCGCAGCCAACTCCCTATCCAACTCACCCGCATCCACTGCTTGTATGACTGTGGTGATTGTGTTCGGCAGCTCAGCAAGTGCTCCAACCTCAATAGCAGTCATACCGTTAGCTATGGGCAGCAGCTTGGCGCCGTAGCGCACAGTGAGCAGCACAGCGCCAGCCACGTTCTTAAACCACCACTGCTTCACACGCACAGCACGTTGGACACGGTGTGGCTCTCCCTGTCCGTCTGCTGTCGTAATCCACCGCATACGCATATACGGCGAACCACCCAACTGCGCCTCTGCCAAGCAAAGCTGCTCCTGTAGCTTTACAATCAGTTTGTGCCTGCGGCGCTCCTCAGCAGTTGTAGGATTGAAGTTGGGCTTTGCTACGACTTTCAGTGTTTCCAAATGTGCCACGCTTGCCTCCTGTGTGTTGCGTTACAAGAGCAAGCTTGTTGTCGCTGTGCGCACATTCCTACCGAAATCCTGTCACGTGCTCACGAAATCTACCGTTGATATCGGTGTGCTCAACCTGCCACGATTTCACATACTAGCACTGGACTAGACACACATAGTTGCGCCACACACGCTGCTGGACAACCAATCTTTTCACAAATCAACCAATCTTTTCGGTTGCCCAAGCAGAAAATAGAACAACAATGCGCCGTGTAGTCACGTGCTACTATGCGCAATCGTGGCTGATATCAGACGCCCGGTGCAGGTTTAGAAACAGCACGATTCTGGACTGTTTGTGGGGCCTGCTGCGCAACGCGATTATAGGGCTGTGCAGCAGGGTTTTGGAACTGCGCTACTTGGGTAGCAGGCTGCTGCCAGACAGGTGCTACAGGGCGCTTGTTTTGTGTTTGCGGCGCTGCATTTTTCCTAGCCAGATAATCTGCAACAACTTGCGTGACTGCGCTGCTAATATAGTCCTCCCAGTGCGCTTCCCATTTTGGATTATGTGGAATTCCATTCTTACAGCGTTTCAGCTGTACACGGAGACGTTTGATTTCAAGCTCTTGTCTTGCTGCATTTGCAACTCGCCTAAGTTCAGGGTCAATGTGCATCAATCTCATAATCTAAGTCCTTTCAATTTTTTGATAGCGATAGCTTTGTCACTTTCTGCCCTATCAATTCCTGTGCTTCCCCAACAAGCCTCTCACTTAACATCACCGCGCTATCACTCGCTTCCAAATTCAAAACCTCACTAGCACGGCAACGCAGATTGTAGCTCAACGTCAGCATCGCATCCGGCGTTATCGGCAAGCCGCGTGCTTTGATTGCGCTAAACCAAGCAGGTGTTCTACCGCATAACACGCTAAAATCGTATTGATTTGCAACCAAACCCAGCGCCTTCACGTCCCTATATATGTTCTCTAGATATTGTGTGTTTCTCATACATTTATTTAGCAAAAACTCAGGAAGCGCTAAATAAGTGTATCGGCATAGGAGGCGATATAATGAATGAAGAAGGGAGTTTATCGAACAATCAGATGCTTAGGATTGCGCAGCAGCGATGGCTAAGAGAGCATAGCAAGCACTGGAATGTGGTAGCCTGTTGGCATACACCCAATGCTATGCGCAGACATTACAACGGCTATGATGAGCATTGGCTTTCAAAAGAGCTAACAAGATATCTCAACAAAGTTGATAGGTGCATCTTCAAGGCAGCACATAAGAACAAAGGTGCACGGCTTCCTCGTATCATAACGCTTGAATATGCGGAGGCTGTAGGCTGGCACGCACACGGCTTACTTGATTGCGCGAAAGGAATGAACGAGGACGAAACCATCAGCGTATTAAAGCGCTGTTGGGATATGCAGACAGAACGCTTTGCTACGGAGAAGTTTGAAAAACATCTGTCGCACTTTGGTTATGATAACGGATTTTATCTCACCTACTCTCTCAAGCAGACGTACAGGCAAAATGAACAGGCACAAGGGATATTGGATTTGCGGAATTGCTATTTTCCAGACTGATTAGAACGCAACGAAGCGGGGAGATACCGTTATAAAAGCATAGCGTCGTTGCGTGTGTTTGGAACTTCCACAGTTGGCTTTATGCCGCTGTAGCTTCACTATTGCCAAAATACCATTGCCACTATGCCTGCTGTGTAAAATCACCAGGCCGATGATAAACTTTCCGTACCTGCAAAAAACTGCGTCAAACGGTTCATTTGATAGCGTACTAGGTCGGATGTCACGAAATAACAATTCTATGGCTTTCTGAGCTAACTCACTGAAAAACGGAAAAATCAGCATTGCAAAAACAGGGGTAGGAAAAACTAATATCAGGCAATATTTTTTATAGCGTAAAAAATGACATTCAGGTGCCCAATGAAGCAAGCAAGGACGCTAACAGACAAACAGCTTAAACAAGTGCTAGCGCACTGCTCAACACGAAAACACGCAGCAAGGGACAGGGCGATTGTCCTGTTCAGCTTCCTCGCCGGGCTACGTGCAAAAGAGATAGCTGCCCTCACGCAAGCCAATGTGCTTGGCGAAGATGGTAGAGTGCGTGAGGAGTTCACCTTGTCACCTCTGCAAACGAAGGGACGTAAGGCGAGGCGGGTGTTCCTAAACGAGCGGCTCCAGAAGGAATTAGCCATCTATCTAAAACAGGCAAAGCTACGAGCCATATGCCCGGCACTCTTCCAATCACAAAAGGGTGCGGGATTCTCACCCAATACGATGTGTCAGCTCCTGCTGCGCATATATGATGGAGCGGGCTTTGCTGACGCGACAAGCCACAGCGGGAGGCGTTCAATGATTACCGCATTGGCTGCAAAGGGCATTGGCGTTCGTGTGTTGCAGACACTGGCTGGCCACTCATCCATCTCAACAACTCAACGCTACATCGACGTCAACGATGAGCAGCTACGTGCGGCAGTGGAGTTAGCCTGAGTACCTGACGACGCCCACCCAACGGGAGCCACAAATAACACGGGCGCCAATATGCACACTCTGCTTGTTTAGCTGATTCCCAAATACGTCCTCATTGCCGCTAATATCTGCGCCTGCTCCTCATCCGTGTTGTTCCCCATCGTCTTAACTCTGCTGAAGAAGGTGGGTGAGCCACATATGTTGCGTATCTTTGTACGCTTGGCTTTTATGAACTGCTCCTGTTGATTGTCTTTACGCTTCTTATGTCGCGCCTTCAGGACAGCCTCTGACGCCACCATCTCAATGATTTGGAGCGACACGCCCATCTCATCAACAGCTTCAAGGAAGCTAAAGTTAAACAGCCTGTCCCCCTCAAAGATGATATTGCTGTTGCCCTTGCTGAGGAAACTCAATGCCACAGGCTGCACTGCCATATCCAGCCGGTCGGTGCCCGGAAAATCCTCGCCATCTACATACTCACCAAGGACATAGCAATCCAATTGCTTGTTATAGAGTGCCTTAAAGCCCTTACCCAGCTTGACGTTGTCCCACTTCCCACTTGCCTTCAAGAAAGCCTTCAAAAGTGTTGATTTACCAGTGGCGGGAAGTCCATTTATTGCAAGGACCTTACGCTGGGATTTCACAGTACGTTTGGTTTGCGGTTGCGCTACATAATAAGGTGGAATGTCCGCAGCCTTCACACCCTTGATTGGCTTACCACCTGCGATAGCTACATATGGTAGTGCGTCCGTTATATAATCAAACCTCACCGTGCGCCCATCTTTTTGGAAGTGAGCAAGCCCCAAGTCATAGGTAGCCGCGTCATTTGGCAGATATCTAGCCGTAAGATTGGGACGGTTGATAATGCCAACGCAACTGCTGATGGGGTGGAAGCTGCGGACTGACAGCGACTTGTCCAAATGGTCCCCTAGATTGTCCGTATCTCCCTTTATGGATATACCCCAGAGATAAGAGCTGTGCTCACGGCAAGCATCAAACCCACGCCGAATAACCCGCTGCTCAAAACCATCTACGGACAAAACCGCATCTTTGCTTGAACCGGTCAGTCCATATATCCCCTCGATGTCATCGCGCATATAAACGATAGGTGTGTTTGGCGCAAAATAGTCAGCTGGATTCTCACAGCTTATTTCAGCGCCATAACCCAACGCACGCTTCGGCTGCTTGTCTGCGGCTAGCGCAGCAGCATAGACAGCCACCAGCTGCTCATTAGGAACGAAAAGTGTGACACGGCGGGGGGCAATCTTCTGCTGCTTCAGATACCTGAATATCTTGATGGGGCGCGGATGCTCGCCATCAGGGGAAACTACCACCGCAAGCTTGTATTGGTTCCAGCGGAAGTTTGGACGTTCTGATTTTGGCGGATAGGCCTGCTCGGTATTCTCTTTGTAGGCAAGCGTTGTCTTGGTGTAGCACACCACCGACAAGCGACGGCCAGCGCCATCCAACTGCTGAACGCCGTGAACCTTGCGAGAATTTGCTACAAACACATCCCCATCACCTACCCTGAATGCGCAGCGATATTGGGGGATAACAAAATAACCACCTTCATATGAGCCTTCGTTGAAGACGGCGATGGTGGTAAGGCCGCTGTTATGGTCCCCGCTATCAATATGATAGTTCATAGCGGGCATATCATCCCCGTAGCGATTCACAGCCAAAGTCGTGAAGACGCTGCCACCCAGCCTATGTTCTCTCAATATGCGCGAGCTGAGGAACTTGGCTTGTTTCTGATAGTCAGCGGTTGCCGTGTGGTAATAGACGGTGTCACACCGCTTAGCCAACGCGAAGAAACCAGCTTTGACTTCCTCACTTGCCACACCAGCTAGCGCAAACTGCGGCACCTTCGTGTTTTTGTCAGGTATCCAGCCATATGTTGAGGATGGGATAGGCTCGCTGCGTGGCCTGTCCCAATGCCCCTTCTTGCCTTCGCGTGGCTCAATCCATTTCTCATAGCTACGGCCATCATTGATAAGGCGATACTTCACCCCACGCTTCTCAAAATTGGCTATAGTCTTGGCGCTTATAGGATATGGTGATTCAGCAAGCCGTGCGCCGCTCGTTTCTTGAATAGCACGGATGGAGCTCACTGCGTCAGTGTGAGCAGCATCACGGAATATCTTTCGTTTCACAGCACCAATGACGGGACGACGTCCTATAGTGGGGTCAAATGGGCCCTCCACGATAAAATCCTTGTCGATGACGTCAGCATCAAAGAGATAATCATAATCCTTCGAGGTGGGTGGCTTACCAATCAAGCTGCTAGCAGCACGGTCCCCTAAGTCCTGCTCTGAGATGTAAAACCTAACCTCCCCATCGGATGACAGAAGCGTGGTGGCGCGGCTTATGCTCAGCTGTTTGGGTGTGCTTGCTTTGGGTTTCTTTAGCTTACCTTCCAACACGGTTATGGCTGCGTCAGCTACCATCTCAGCAATCTGCGGTGGTATTGCCTGCGCTAATAGCCGTGCCTTCTCAGTCTCATTTGCTCTGAGCTTGAAATCAGGAGAAATGCCAATCAAGGCACTTATCTCCAGCGTGGTGAACATCCTGTCTTCCGCCGGATGGAGACAGCCATTGTCACCAAGCAGCTTGCCTTTATAGAGGTCCAGGTTGGGGCAGGCTCTATCCCAAGCCGCCCGCAGCACCTTGTCGCCCTTGCTCTTGGCATATCCGCAATCAGTGACTGCCCGCTGCCCGAGGCTAGCGAGCGTAATCACCTTGATAGGCTCCCTGTGTAGCAGCTTCCTAGCAGCCCACAGTGCCTTGCTGCGGTGCGTCTGCTTTGTCCAGAAGTCTGTATCAGAGCGGCGGCCTTCAAGTTTGCTCAATACTGCCCGTGGTCTGCCCCCTGAAAAGTGATCCTCCCTGAAGTATGGCTTTTGAGCCTGATGGAGGACTGCGGAATGCCGAGGAAGAGACACAAGGCGGAAGAGATCGTCACGAAGCTCCGGCAAGTTGACGTTCTGACGGCGCAAGGCCGGCCGG
>CANBNG010000002.1 GCA_947370975.1 Beijerinckiaceae bacterium | reverse complement strand
CCTGCACGCGCTCGGGACGCGACAGATAAGCCCATTCCGCACGCAACATGCTGATGCGATCCTGCTCCTGCTCGATTGCGTGATGCACTTTCACGATCTGCTCGGAGAACAGGATTGTCTCATATTTCACGGAATAGGCATAAACAGCCGAGCCGACGAGAACTGCAATCGCAAGGACATTGAGATAGCGCAGCATGTCAGCGCCCCTTGTTTGATTGCGCCGGCAGGCTCGCCAGAGCCGCAAGCGCGGGATCGATGCCAAGCGCTGCAACATCGGTGCGCACCGCCGCGCGCAGACGCGCTGAACGCGAGCGCGGATTTTGCGTGGTCTCGGCATGGCCCGCCGTCACCGGCTGACGGCCTTCGAGCATGAAGGTGGTGGGCGGAGGCACAGGCTCGCCCGGCAACAGCCGCGAGCGCGCCTTGCCCTTGCCCGAACGCAGAGCAAAAAACTGCTTCACGATGCGGTCTTCCAGCGAATGGAAACTGACGACAGCAAGATGGCCGCCCGGCGCCAGCAAGGTTTCAGCGCCCGCAAGCGCCTTCACCAGTTCGCCGAGCTCGTCATTGACCGCAATGCGCAGCCCCTGAAAGCTCCGGGTCGCGGGATGAATATCCTGCGGGCGTGCGGGAATGATTCGCGAAATCAGCTCAGCCAGTTCGCGCGTCGTCGTATAGGGCTTGATCTCGCGATCATGCACGATGGCGCGCGCGATGCGGCGCGAGGCGCGCTCTTCGCCATAATGATAGAGAATATCCGCAATCTCTTCTTCGCCAGCCGTGTTGACGATATCGGCGGCGCTGCGGCCAGCCTGTTCCATGCGCATGTCGAGCGGGCCCTCGAAACGGAAGGAAAATCCGCGTGCGGCCTCATCAAGCTGCATCGAGGACACGCCAATATCGAAAGTCGCGCCATCGAAATCCGAAAGTCCAAGGCGCTGCGCCACCTCGACACAGGTGCTGAAGCGCGCATGTTCAAGCATCAGGCGGCCGCCATATTGGGCGACCATCTCCTGCCCTGCGGCGATGGCATCGGGATCGCGGTCAAGCGCGAGCACGCGCGTGCCGGGCGTGGCCAGGATCGCCTGCGTATAGCCGCCGGCGCCGAATGTTCCGTCGAGATAAAGACCATTCTCGCGCATATGCAATGCGTCGAGAACCTCATTCAGGAGCACGGGAATGTGCCGGGCCGGTCCGCCTGCGGCGAGAGAAGTCTCAACGCCGCGGCCCCGCTTCATTCCCGTGCTCCTTGAGATCGCGGCTGATCTGCTGCCGCGTGCCGGTCGCTGAGCTTTTTCCGCAGGTCGCGCACCCGGTCTCTGGCCTCGTCCAGATGCGCACGGAAGCGGCTCGGCTCCCAGATTTGAAATTTGTGACCCTGACCCACGAAGGTCACCTCGGAGGTGAGGCCCGCATGAATCTTGACGCTTTCGCTCAGAACGACACGGCCCTCCGTATCGACCTTCAGAATTTCGCTCGTCCCCAACAGGGCCGTCGAAAACATGTCCCGCTCTTCCGAATAGGGCGGCAGCGTTTCGAGCAACCCGTCGATCTCCCTCAGCAGCGCATTGCCACCGCAGTCGACCGCCTGCGCGTCGAGCGAGGGGTGAACGTAGAGACCCTCGAATCCATCGCGCGCCAACACCGCCCGAAACGTTGCCGGGATCGAGACCCGGCCCTTCGCATCGAGCCGGTTGGTGAAGTGCGAAACAAATCGGTCCAAGACGCCAATCCAACGCGCGAAACAGGCCCTTTCCGAATCCAGCGCACGAACGCATCTCGGCGCGCGAAACAAGATCGCTGCACCAGGAAAACGCCGAAACAACCGGAACTCCGAACGGGATGATTTGGGATAGCATGGGACTATATGGGCGTCAATGTGAGGGCGATTCATTTCGGGACAGTTTCGCCATGGCCCCTATTAGGACCCGTTAACATTAACGAAGGGTTGCGGAGGGGCAGAGCCGGTTGCGCGGCATCTCATTCCCGTATAAAGATATGTTTATATGTTAAACCCAATGCGGAGCCGGACCATGACGCAGGTCTCCCCTTCCCAGCTCATTGCCGCCCTGGAGGCCGCGGGGGAGATCACCCGCATCCGCTTGATGGCGCTCCTCTCCGAGGCAGAGCTGACGGTAACCGAGCTCGTCACCATTCTGGGCCAATCCCAGCCCCGCATCTCCCGCCATCTCAAGCTTCTGGCAGAGGCGGCGCTGATCGAGCGCCACCGCGAGGGCGCCTGGGCCTTCTTCCGTCTAGCCGACCGCGAGTCCATGGGCGAGGTCGCGCAGGCGATTGTGGGTCGGCTCGACCGCACCGATGCCGTGCTCGCCAGCGATCATGCCCGCCTTGATGAAGTGCGTCAGGCGCGCGCAGGCCAGGCTGCCCGCTATTTCGCCGATCAGGCCGCCCATTGGGATCGCATCCGCTCGCTGCATGTGCCCGAAGAGCGGGTCGAGGCGGCGCTGCGCGACATTGCCGGCGACAAGTCCTTCCATGCCGTGCTCGATCTTGGCACCGGCACCGGGCGCATGCTCGAGCTGCTCGCGCCGCTGGCCGAGCGCGCGGTGGGCATCGACCAGAGCCCCGCCATGCTCAATGTCGCCCGTGCACGGCTTGAGCGCGCAGGCCTGCGCAATGCGCAATTGCGCCAGGGCGATATTTACGCGCTGCCTGTCGAGCGCGATGGCTACGACCTCTGCGTCGTCCATCAGGTGCTTCATTATCTGCATGATCCCGCGCGTGCGCTGCGCGAGGCAGCCCGCACACTGCGGCCGGGCGGGCGTCTCGTGATCATCGATTTCGCGCCCCACAATCTGGAATTCCTGCGCGAGCAACATGCCCACCGCCGCCTTGGCTTCAGCCATGCGGAGGTCGAGAAAATGCTGCGCGACGCGGGCCTCGAGGTCGAGATGCAGCGCGATCTCGAACCACTGAGCAAAGCTGACCAACTCACCGTCTCCCTCTGGGTCGGGCGCGATCCACGCATCGTCAGCGATCTCCTGCCCCGCACGCACCGCGAGCTTGCCTGATGAATTCCGCCCTTCGCCCCAGCCGCAACGGCCATCCCTCGATCCGCGTCTCGTTTGAATTCTTCCCGCCCAAAAATGCGGAGATGGAAACGAGCCTGTGGGAGAGCATCCATCGGCTTGCGCCGCTCGACCCGAGCTTTGTCTCCGTCACCTATGGCGCTGGCGGCACCACGCGCGAGCGCACCCATGCCACCGTTGCCCGCCTCGTGCAGGAAACAGAGCTCAAGCCTGCGGCCCATCTCACCTGCGTGGGCGCAAGCCGCGAAGAGATTGACGATGTCGTGCGCGCCTATGCGCAGGCCGGCGTGCGCCACATCGTGGCCTTGCGCGGCGATCCGGCCGAGGGGCCGGGCAGCACCTTTAGCGCACATCCGGGCGGCTATGAAACCTCGACCGCGCTTGTGGCGGGCATCAAGCGGCTCGGCGATTTCGATGTGACGGTTTCAGCCTATCCCGAAAAGCATCCCGAGAGTGGCAGCATCGATGATGATATCGATGTGCTCGCTGCCAAGGTCGATGCGGGTGCGACGCGCGCCATCACGCAATTCTTCTTCGAGAACGAAACCTATCTTCGCTATCTCGACCGCGTGCGCCAGCGCGGCATCAACATTCCGATCCTGCCCGGCATTGTGCCCGTGCAGAATTTTCGCCAGACCGCGAATTTTGCCAAGCGGACCGGGGCGAGCGTGCCACGCTGGCTGGCTGAACGCTTCGAGGGACTGGAAAACGACCCCGCGACGCGGCGTCTGATTGCCGCGGCCGTTGCCGCCGAGCAGGTACTCGATCTCGTCGATGCCGGCATCGAAGACTTTCATTTTTATACGATGAACAAGGCAGATCTCGTCTATGCGATCTGCCATCTCCTCGGCCTGCGGGCAAAGCCTGCGCCCGATTCCATTGCCGCTTAAGGGCTTAAAACCAATGACGATGATCCGCCACGATGGCGACGATACCCGCAAGGCGCTCAACGCCTTGGCGCAGGAACGCATTCTGGTGCTCGACGGCGCCATGGGCACGATGATTCAGGACAAGCGCTTTTCAGAAGCTGATTTTCGCGGCGCCCGCTTTGCCGATTGGGGCCAGGACCTGCGCGGCAATAATGACCTTCTCATCCTGACCCAGCCTGACGCGATCCGCGACATTCACCTCGCCTATTTTCTGGCGGGCGCGGATATTTGCGAAACCAACACCTTCTCCTCGACCACCATCGCACAGGCCGATTACGGGCTTGAGGCCTATGCCGCCGAACTCAACCGCGAAGGCGCGCGCCTTGCACGCGAGGCTGCCGCTCTGGCGCAAGCCAGGGACGGACGCCGTCGCTTTGTTGCAGGCGCACTGGGGCCGACCAATCGCACCGCCTCGATCTCGCCGGATGTGAATGACCCCGGCTTTCGTGCGGTTACCTTCGATGATCTTCGCACGGCCTATGCGCAAGCAGCCCTTGGCCTGATCGAAGGCGGCGCGGATCTGCTGCTGATCGAGACCATTTTCGACACGCTGAACGCCAAGGCGGCACTGGCCGGCATTGAAGATTCCTTTGCCGCGACGGGCACGCGCCTGCCCATCATCATCTCGGGCACGATCACCGATCTGTCGGGCCGGACCTTGTCGGGGCAAACGGCGGAAGCATTCTGGATTTCGCTGCGCCACGCAAAACCCTTTGCCATCGGCCTCAATTGCGCGCTGGGAGCGCGCGAGATGCGCCAGCACGTTGCCGAATTGTCGCGCCTCGCCGACACATTCATCATCGCCTATCCCAATGCCGGACTGCCCAATGAATTCGGCCTCTATGACGAGAGCCCGGAATATATGGCCTCGCTGGTTGGCGAATTCGCCGACGCTGGCCTCGTCAATATAGTTGGCGGCTGCTGCGGCACGACGCCGGCCCATATCGAGGCGCTGGCAAACCGCATCAAGGGTGCAGCCCCGCGCGTGCCTGTGGACGTTGCGCCCATGCTGCGGCTGGCCGGGCTTGAGCCCTTCCGGCTCACCCCCGACATACGCTTCGTCAATGTCGGCGAGCGCACCAATGTCACGGGCTCGGCGCGCTTCCGCAAGCTCATCAAGAACGGCGAATTTGCAGCAGCCCTCGATGTCGCGCGCGATCAGGTCGCCAATGGCGCGCAGATCATCGACATCAACATGGACGAAGGCCTGCTCGATTCGCAAAAGGCCATGGTCGATTATCTCAATCTGCTGGCTGCCGAGCCCGATATTGCGCGCGTGCCGGTGATGGTGGATTCCTCCAAGTTCAACGTCATCGAAGCCGGCCTGAAATGCATTCAGGGCAAGGCGGTGGTCAATTCCATCTCGCTCAAGGAGGGCGAGGAAAAGTTCATCCACGAAGCCAGAATCGTGCGCCTCTATGGCGCGGCGGTTGTCGTGATGGCGTTCGATGAACAGGGCCAGGCCGATACATTGGCGCGCAAGGTGGATATTTGCGCCCGCGCCTATCGCATCCTGACAGAACAAGTCGGCTTTCCGGCCGAGGACATCATCTTCGATCCCAATGTCTTTGCCATCGCCACCGGCATTGAAGAGCACGACAATTACGGCGTCGATTTCATCGAAGCCGCGCGCCAGATCCGCGCCAACCTGCCCCATGTGCATATTTCGGGCGGCGTCTCGAATCTCTCCTTCTCGTTTCGCGGCAATGAGCTTGTGCGCGAGGCCATGCATTCGGTGTTTCTCTATCATGCCATTCAGGCGGGTATGGATATGGGCATCGTCAATGCCGGCCAGCTCTCGGTCTATGCCGAGATCGATGCGGAACTGCGCGAGGCCTGCGAGGATGTGGTCCTCAACCGCCGCGCCGATGGCACCGAGCGCCTGCTCGCGCTTGCAGAAAAGTTCAAGGGACAGGGCGGCGAAATCCGCCTGAAGGATCTCGCCTGGCGCGAGCAGCCGGTCATCAAGCGGCTCGAACATGCGCTCGTCAACGGCATCACCGAATTCATCGAGATCGATGTGGAAGAGGCGCGCCTTGCCTCCACCCGCCCGCTCGATGTGATCGAAGGTCCGCTAATGGCGGGCATGAATGTCGTGGGCGATCTGTTTGGCGCAGGCAAGATGTTCCTGCCCCAGGTCGTCAAATCGGCGCGCGTCATGAAACAGGCCGTTGCCTGGTTGATGCCTTTCATGGAAGCCGAAAAGGCAGCCAATGGCGGCACCGCGCGCTCGAGCGCCGGGAAAATCCTGATGGCGACCGTCAAGGGCGACGTGCATGACATTGGCAAGAACATTGTCGGCGTCGTGCTTGCCTGCAACAATTATGAAGTCATCGACCTTGGCGTGATGGTGCCGGCGGCGAAGATTCTCGAAACCGCCCGACGCGAAAATGTCGATGCCATCGGCCTGTCGGGTCTCATCACGCCCTCGCTGGAAGAAATGGCCTTTGTCGCCTCCGAGATGGAGCGCGAGGGCTTTTCCATGCCCCTGCTGATCGGCGGCGCGACGACGAGCCGCGTGCATACGGCGGTCAAGATTCATCCCAATTATACGCGCGGGCAATCGGTCTATGTGACGGACGCAAGCCGCGCGGTCGGCGTGGTCTCCGCCCTGCTCTCGCCTGGCGGCAATGCCTCCTATGTCGAGACGCTCCGCGCCGAATACAAGAAAGTGGCTGACGCCCATGCGCGCGCCGAACATGACAAGCAGCGCCTGCCGCTGGCGCGTGCGCGCGCCAATGCGATGAAGATCGACTGGTCGACCTATGAACCCAAAAAGCCGACCTTCCTCGGCACGCGCGTGTTCAGCTCCTATGATGTCGCAGATCTCGTGCCCTATATCGACTGGACACCCTTCTTCCAGACATGGGAGCTGAAGGGACGGTTTCCCGCCATTCTCGAAGACGAGAAACAGGGCGAAGCCGCACGCCAGCTTTATGAAGACGCCCAAGCCATGCTCAAGCGCATCGTGGACGAGCGCTGGTTTGCGCCGAAAGCGATCATCGGCTTCTGGCCCGCGCAATCGTCGGGCGATGACATTGTTCTCTACAAGGGCGCCTCGCGCGCCGAAGAACTTGCCACCTTCTTCACGCTGCGCCAGCAATTGCAGCGGCGCGACGGGCGTCCGAATATGGCGCTCGCCGATTTCGTCGCCCCCGCGAGCAGCGGCAAGCAAGATTATGTCGGCGGCTTTGTCGTCACAGCGGGCATGGAAGAAGAGCGCATCGCTGCGCGCTTTGCGCGCGCCAATGACGATTATCAATCGATCATGGTGAAGGCGCTGGCAGATCGCATCGCCGAGGCGTTTGCCGAACAGATGCATGAGCGCGTGCGTCGCGAGTTCTGGGCCTATGCGGCCGATGAACAACTCACCAATGCGCAGCGCATCGAGGAAGATTACGCCGGCATCCGCCCGGCCCCGGGCTATCCTGCCCAGCCCGACCATACCGAAAAGGCAACGCTCTTCGCGCTGCTCGATGCCGAGCGCCGCATCGGCGTGAAGCTGACGGAATCCTTTGCCATGTGGCCGGGCTCTTCCGTTTCGGGGCTCTATATTGCCCACCCCGAGAGCTTCTATTTTGGCGTTGCCAAGGTGGAGCGCGATCAGGTTGAGGATTATGCAGCGCGCAAGGGCATGAGCATTGCCGACATCGAGCGCTGGCTGGCGCCCATCCTGAATTACAATCCGGCCTCGCGCGTCCTCGACGCGGCGCAATAGCGACGTTATCCTGCCCGGCACAAGGGACATCAAAGTCCCGCCGGGAGGAACGACATGAACCACACCATCAGCCGCGTCATTGCGAGAAGCGCAGCGACGAAGCAATCCATATTCGGGCGCCATTGCAAGATGGATTGCCGCGTCGCTGCGCTCCTCGCAATGACGATGATGGGTTCGGCCTCCCCTGCACTCGCCGACCCGGTTGAGGATTTCTACAAGGGCCGCACGGTCAATATGATCATCGGCCTGGGCGAAGGCGGCGGCTACGATCTCTCGGCCCGTCTTGTCGCGCAGCACCTGGCGGAATTCATTCCCGGCAAGCCGACAATCGTGCCGCGCAACATGCCGGGCGCCGGCTCCATTGCGGCGGCTGAATATGTCTACAATCTCGCGCCGCGCGATGGTTCGACGCTGGCGCTGTTCCAGCCGACTTTTGTGCTCGAAAAAATCACCGACAAGGCGCGCAAATTCGAGCCGGAAAAATTTGGCTGGGTCGGGCGCGTCGATCAGGCTGTTCTCGTCGGGCTTGTCTGGAACAAATCGCCTGCGCGCACCATCGATGAGATCAAGAAGCGCGAGATCGTGCTCTCCGCCAATGCAGCTGCCGGCACATCTGCGACAATTCCCTGGGCGCTGAACCGGCTCATCGGCACAAAGTTCAAGGTCGTGCTGGGCTATGCCTCAAGCGCCAATATGGGGCTTGCGCTGGAGCGGGGCGAGGCCGATGGCATCGGCTCGACAAGCTGGGATTATTTGCAGACCAAGCAGGAATGGTTCGACGAGAAGAAGATCGACATTCTCTACACGATCGCCCTCACCCGCTATCGCGAGATCCCGGATGTGCCGACCGTGCTCGAGCTCACCAATGTCGAGAAGGACCGCAATGTGCTGAAGCTGATGGCGAGCACATCCTCCATCGGCCGCGCCTTCCTGACGACGCCCGGCGTGCCCAAGGAGCGGCTGGACGCCCTGCGCACGGCCTTCGACAAGATGACCAAGGCAGAGAGCTTTGTCGCCGACGCGACGCGCCGCAAGCTCGGCGTCGATCCGCTCGGCGGCGCGGAGCTTCAGGCGCTGATGGCCGATGTCGCGAGCCAGCCCGACGATGTGATCGAGGCCATGAAAGCCGCCGTCCTGCCGCCGGGCAAGGAGTGAGTTGCGCCCGTCACTGCAATGCAGGTTCATAATTTCATTGATCGAGCAGGGTGGGGGTTGCGCAAGTCTTGGCCGGACTCAGCGCGCTGCTCAGACACAGATCTGTGATGGATGGACTCGTGCGACCCCCACCCCGCTCAGCCTTCGGCTGAGTCGGCCCTCCCCACAAGGGGAGGGAGAGACGCCGATCAGCGAATGCGCCACCGTCCAACTTCCGCCAAGATTTCTGCTAAGGTCGCGGCATGATCTTTCGCGGCTCAGCTCTCGCCCTGCTTCTTGCGGCCTCGCCTGCCTGTGCGCAAGGCGCGGGCGTGCAGCCTGTTGAAGTGCTCCCGCTCGACCCGCCACATATCGTTGCGCCGACCGCTGAGGAGCCCTCCGCGTGCGGGGCCTGCACGGCGCTTGATCGTGCGACTATGGCCGATCCCGCGCCACCCTCGGACATGCCGCCCCCGCGTCAGGCTGCGGCCATCGATCATGGCAAGCCCATCGACCTGCCGGTGCCCGGCACCAACGGCGTCACGGTCTATCACAAGGCAGGCGCTGGCCTGTGGGTGGGCGATCTTGCGCCGGGCGGCGTCTTTGTGCGCCCGAACAAGCACAAGCTCTCCGTCGACATGAAATTCTAGGCGCGGCGCGGCAGGCTCGCTATGACATCGCGCAGCGTCGTGATTGTGGAGGCATCTGCGACGCCATCCACGCGCTCGCGGCGGAAGTGGCGCTGAAAGGCGCGCACCACCTGCTCGGTTGCAGCATCATAGACGCCCGTCACCGCAATCGCGTAGCCATAGAGCGCAAACATGGCTTGCAGCGCCTGCACGGGCTGGCCCTCATCGCCCAGCGCGAAAAAGCGCCCGCCCGCAATGGCGGAGGCTTCAACATAATGACCAACGCCGCGCGCATGCAGCTCGTCCCAGGGAAACAGCTCGCCGGGATCGCATTTGCGCGCGGGCGCGACATCGGAATGGGCCAGCACACGCTCGGGCACAATCGCGTGGCGCGCGCAAATATCGGCGCAGAGCGCGATCACAGCCTCGATCTGGGCTGCCGGAAAGGGTGGCGCGCCACCAGCATGGCCCGGATTGACGATTTCAATGCCAATCGAGCGCGAATTTATATCGGTCTCGCCAGCCCAGCTTGCCAGCCCTGCATGCCAGGCGCGCCGCGCTTCGGGCACGAGCTGGAGCACGCCACCATCCTCCCAGACGAAATAATGGCAGGAGACTTCGCTCAGCGGATTGCACAGCCGCAGCAGCGCTTCGGCGCCCGTCGGCATGCCGGTATAATGCAGGAGGATCATGTCGGGCGCGCCGCCCTTGCGCTCGCCATGGTTGGGCGAGGGAAAGACTTTGGCGGCAACGGGGGAATCCGGCTTGGGCTGGCTCATGTGGGCTTTCATACCCGCCAAAGTCAGGCGCGCAAACCCTCTCGCACGGGGACAATTGCTTGACCATGCCTCCCCCGCCCTCTAAGCCGCTGGAGCCAGTCGGCTGGACGGCCGCTCCTTCACGGGAGAGGAAAGTCCGGGCTCCATCGAGACACGGTGCCGGATAACGTCCGGCGGGGGTGACCCTAGGGAAAGCGCCACAGAGAATGAACCGCCTCGGATGCGTCCGGGGTAAGGGTGAAAAGGTGCGGTAAGAGCGCACCGCGCGGCCGGCAACGGAAGCGGCATGGCAAGCCCCACCGGGAGCAAAACCGAATAGGGGTGACACGGGTTGCGGTTCGCCGCAGCCCGGGCCCGTCTCAGGGCTGTCACCCGGGTTGGTTGCTTGAGGCGTCCGGTAACGGGCGTCCCAGAGGAATGGCCGTCACGTGCGGGTGCAAGCCCGCGCCATACAGAACCCGGCTTACAGGCCGACTGGCTTTTATTTTTTGACCTCGAACCCGGCATGCGCAAAGGCTGCGGTTCCGGGTGCACCTATGATGCGGGCAAACAAGGCCTTGGCCGCATTGTTTTTCTCGCCCTCCCTGGTGAGCGCAGCCGCATAGCTCGACACGAGCTGCAGCGCGTCAGGCAGATAGCCGGCGATCTCGGTGCCTGGCACCGCATTGATTTCGGTCGATTGCGTGAAACCCATCACGGCGCGGCCCTCGGCCACTTCCTTCATCAGCAGAATGCCGCCATCGCGCAGCACGGCCTTGGGCTTGATCTGGTCGGCAATGCCAAGCTGATCGAGCACTTTGGCAAAATGGATGCCCGTCGTCGCGCCGCTCGCGGGATCGCCATAGCCAACATTGGGCGCGGCCAGCAAAACCGCCTTCAGCTTTTCAGGCGTCGAAATATCGGGCTTGGGCGCGCCGCTCTTGACGCCAATCGCAATGCGCACACGTCCCACCACCTGCGGGTCGCCCTCGACCAGCAAGGCTTTGAGATCTTTCAAGCCGCCCGACGACGACACGACAATATCGGCCTTCTCGCCGGCTTCCAGCTTCTTGCCGATGGCGCCTGCCGTGCCAAAGGTCGCGATGACCTTGTTGCCGGTTTCCGCCTCGAATGCGGCTGTGATGTCCATGACGGAATGTTGCACTGCGCCAGTGGCAAACAGCCGGATGTCATCGGCAAGCGCGGGCGTTGCAACAAGGGCGCAGACAGAAAATGCAAGCATCGCAGGGCGGATCGGGCGCATGTGTTTCCTCAAGATATTTTATAATTAGGGCCGATCATGGCAGAGGCTGGCGCGCGCGCAAGACCCACCGAAAGACGCATATCGTTCCACTGGCGCACACGCGTGATTGCCTTGACTTGATTGCGCACCTGCCGCCCAATTTGCGCGACGAAGCTGGCAGAAGCTTCGCGAGGAGGAGCGATCCATGACGAGTTCAAGACGCGATCTGATGAAGGCCGCCGGCGGCCTCTCTCTTGCCGCAGCGGCGGGCGCAACACCTGCCGCTGCTCAAGCTGGCCCCAAGGCCATCTTCCCCGTGTCCGTCACGACCATTCCGATTGTGGGCACGAGCGACGTCTTTCCCGTGCGCCGCATCTATTGCATCGGGCGCAATTACGCCGCCCATTCCCGCGAGATGGGGTCTGATCCCACGCGCGAGCCGCCGTTCTTCTTTCAGAAGCCGACGGATGCGATTCAAAATGTGAAGATCGGCGAGGTCGCCGATCATCCCTACCCTTCGCTGACCAAGAATTATCATTACGAAGTCGAGCTTGTGGCAGCCCTCAAGACCGGCGGGCGCAACATCCCGATCGATAAGGCGCTGGAGCATGTCTATGGCTATGCGGTGGGCCTCGACATGACCCGGCGCGATTTGCAGCGCGCGATGGGGGATGAAAAAAAGCCTTGGGAAATCGGCAAGAGTTTCGACATGTCGGCGCCCATCGGGCCGATCCATCCGGTCGAAAAGATCGGCCATTTCCAGAAAGGCGCGATCACGCTCACCGTCAATGGCGCGGTCAAGCAGAAGGCTGACCTCTCCTTCATGATCTGGAGTGTTGCCGAACAGATCGCGAAATTGTCGGAGGCGTTTGAACTGAAGGCCGGCGACATCATCTATTCCGGCACGCCGGAAAATGTCGGACCTGTCGTGAAGGGCGACGTATTGGTGTGCAGCATCGAGAAGCTGCCGGATATGTCGGTGAAAATCGTATGAGTGAAAAGGGCCACGTGCGCGTGGCCCTTTTTTGTTATTTTTGCTGTGCCGGTTCACTCAATACAAGCGCGCTCGTGGAACTCCCTCCCCCTTGTGGGGAGGGTTAGGGGTGGGGGTGGCGCAAGTCTTGGTTGTTTGCAGCACGCGGCCCAGACTGAGATCTTTACCCGACAGAATCGTGCGACCCCCACCCCGCTCGCCTTCGGCGAGTCGGCCCTCCCCACAAGGGGGAGGGAGAGGCCCCGCTCAGCGAATGAGTGAACCTGAAAAGCAATGACGGCGCGTCGAACATAAAAAAGGGCCGCAGATGCGGCCCTTTGTCAAACTCTGCTTAGCGCGCAAACTTCTTGTACTTCAACCGATGCGGGATGATGGAATCAATCCCGAGACGGCGCTTCTTGTCTTCTTCGTAATCCTGGAAGTTGCCTTCAAACCATTCCACATGGCTGTCGCCTTCGAAGGCGAGCATGTGGGTGGCGATACGATCGAGGAAGAAGCGATCATGCGAGATGATGACCGCGCAGCCGGCAAATTCCGTCAGCGCATCTTCGAGCGCACGCAAGGTGTCGACATCGAGATCGTTGGTCGGTTCGTCGAGCAGCAGAAGATTTGCGCCCGTCTTCAGCATTTTGGCCAGATGCACGCGGTTGCGTTCACCACCCGACAGCATGCCGACTTTCTTCTGCTGGTCGCCGCCCTTGAAGTTGAAGGTCGAGCAATAGCCGCGTGAGTTGATCTCGCGCTTGCCGAGATAGATCACATCGTTGCCGCCCGAGACTTCCTCCCAGACGGTCTTGTTATTGTCGAGCGCGTCGCGCGACTGGTCGACATAACCAAGCTTGACCGATTCACCGACCTTGATCGAGCCGCTGTCGGGCTTGTCCTGACCAGTGATCATGCGGAACAGGGTCGTCTTGCCCGCGCCGTTGGGACCGATCACGCCGACAATGCCGCCGGGCGGCAGCTTGAACGACAGATTGTCGACGAGCAGCTTGTCGCCAAAACCCTTCGAGAGATTTTCGAAATCGATGACATTATTGCCCAGGCGCTCGGCGACCGGAATGATGATCTGCGCAGTCGAGGGCGCCTTGTCGTTCTGCTTGGCGACGAGATCCTCATAGCGCGCGATACGCGCCTTGCTCTTGGCCTGACGGGCCTTGGGCGAAGAGGCAATCCATTCGCTTTCGGATTCGAGCGCGCGCTGGCGGGCTTCGTCCTCGCGGCCTTCCTGCTGCAGACGCTTCTGCTTCTGCTGCAACCAGGAGGAATAATTCCCTTCATAGGGAATGCCACGGCCGCGATCGAGTTCGAGAATCCAGCCCGTCACATTGTCGAGGAAGTAACGGTCATGGGTGACGATCAGGATGGCGCCCGGATAGGTGCGCAAATGGCCTTCGAGCCAGTTCACCGTCTCGGCGTCGAGATGGTTGGTCGGTTCGTCGAGCAGCAGCATCTCGGGCTTTTCAAGCAGCAGCTTGCAAAGCGCGACGCGGCGCAGCTCGCCGCCCGAGAGCTTTGAGACCGCCCAATCGTCGGGCGGGCAGCCGAGTGCTTCCATCGCCTGATCGACCTGGGCATCGAGATCCCAGAGGCCCTGCGCCTCGATCTCGTCCTGCAATTGCGTCATCTCGTCGGCGGTCTCGTCCGAATAATTCATGGCGAGATCGTTGTAGCGGTCGAGGATATCCTTCTTGGCGGCGACGCCGAGCATGACATTGCCACGCACATCGAGCGTCTCGTCGAGCTTGGGCTCCTGGGGCAGGTAGCCGACGCGCGCACCCTCGGCAACCCAGCCGTCGCCCGTAAATTCGGTATCGATGCCCGCCATGATGCGCAGCAGCGTCGACTTGCCGGAGCCGTTGACGCCGAGCACGCCGATCTTGGCGTCGGGATAGAAGGAGAGATGAACGTTATCGAGAACTTTCTTCCCGCCCGGCCAGGTCTTGGTGAGGCCCTGCATATGGTAGACAAATTGGCGCGCCATGGGCTCGCGTCTCGCTCTGTTGAATTGAGAAATGCTGCCCGCTTTTAACGCTCATCCGGCACAGGGTCCAGCAATTCGCGGGCTTGGCCGTTCAGAAGCGTCGCCAAACCGCAATCACACTGCCCCGCTCGCGCCGCGTCAGCAGGCCTCCATAGCTCAGGAACGACCCCATTTGCAGCGACCAGTCGGGCCCGAGCTTGTAAACGGTGCTCGTCTCGATCTTGTGGGTGCGGGGCACGGCCCCATTCGCATGGGCTCCGGGAAACAGCGAATTGTAATATTGCACAAGCAACAGCCGCTCCGGCGTCTGCCAAAACCCGAGCGTGAGGTCGAAGCGCAGCTCGTCGGGCCAGGCCTCCGCCCGCTTGATCCAGGCGGTCGAGATATCGATGAAGCCGTCGCGTCCAAAAAGCTCTGCCGGCGCTCCAAGGCCAAGCCGCAACTGCGTCTGGGGCCGGTTTTCGACCGGCAAGGCCGGGTCGCTTTTCATGGGCGTTCGCACAAGCGCCTGAAAGGAGACGGTCGTGGTGTCGAAGTTGGCCAGCCGCCAGCGCGCGCCGCCCTCCAGCGTTCCGATGCCCTGGGCCTTGATCGTCTCGGTGGCCGGTGGCGTGGGGGCAAGGCTGATATCGCGCAGCGCGGGTGACATGATGAGCGTGAGGTCGCGCGTCAGGCCATATTCCAGATAGAGGCTCGTCTCGATCTTGCGATAGCGCGGCGCGGCGGCCACAAAGCCAGAGGAATCAAAGGCAAGAACCGAGTCACCCATCCGGGTGGAGACAATGGCCTGCCCCTCGCCCTCGTTCATCAGGAACGATCCGGCAACCGCGGGATGCGTCCGGAGCCCCAAAATGGGGGAGAGGAGGACGGAAATGTGAACAAAACGCGAAACTGACTTGGTGACAAACATTTAGCTCGCCAATACGAACACATGCGAAACAGATACTATTCTGGCCTCCAAAGCGTGACCTTGGCAATGCGTCGCATCTGGAAACAAGCGCTGCCCTGCGCCCAATTGCCCGCAACGCGCGCGTTGCAAAGCCTCCGGCCTTGGGCCATCTTGGCGCGGCTT
Source organism: Beijerinckiaceae bacterium (assembly GCA_947370975.1). Taxonomy (GTDB): domain Bacteria; phylum Pseudomonadota; class Alphaproteobacteria; order Rhizobiales; family Beijerinckiaceae; genus Terripilifer. Next base: position 236,510 of record CANBNG010000002.1, on the reverse strand, counting down.
TGCGGCTGGAGCCGACATCCGCCCCCGGGAAACCTGCGATGACCTATCTCGATTTCGATGCCCTCGACCGCACCCCGCTGGAGCGCGATCCCTATGAATGGCTGATCGTCGAGAATTTCATCCTGCCGCAGCAGTTTGGTGACGTGTCGAAGGATTTCCCCAAGGTGCCGGGCCCCGGCTCCCACCCGCCGGCCGAGCTCGACATCGCCGGCCATTTCGCAGGCCTCATGGCCGAATTGGAGGGCCCGGCATTCCGCACGGCCATCGAGACGAAATTCGGCATCGATCTGACGGACCGGCCCACCATGTATACGGTGCGCGGGTTCGTGCGCAGCCGCGATGGCGAGATCCATACCGATTCCAGGACCAAGCTCATCACCGTCCTGCTTTATATGAACGAGGGCTGGGAATCGGACGGTGGCCGCCTGCGCATCTTGCGCTCGGGGACCGACCTTGAGGACAGCGTGGCGGAAGTGCCCCCCTATGGCGGCACGCTGCTGGCCTTCCGGCGGTCCGACACATCCTGGCACGGCCACAAGCCACACGAGGGCCCGCGCCGCGCGATTCAGCTCAATTGGGTGACGACGCAGGATGTGGTGGACCGCGAGCAGAACCGGCATCGGTTTTCGACGCGGATGAAGAAGATCGCCAACAGCTTGCTTGGCCGGAGCGCCTGAACAGGTCCGGTGAGGTTGAGGCTGGACAAGCCGCGCCTTTGGCGCAATTGTCCCGGCGGCTTAACCAAAAATACCGGAGGAAATTTTGACTGATCTTGTTGGCGACAACTCACTGCGCGCCCAGGTCGCAGCCTGCACCCTGCTCCTCAACGACCTGAAGATCATGGCCTATAGCGGCCACGTCAGCGCCCGCCTGCCCGGCCGCGACGCCTATCTCATTCAGCCCTTCGACCAGCCGCGTTCGGGCCTGCGCCCGGAGCATCTGCTGATCTGCGATTATGATGGCAAGGTGCTGTCTGGCCCGCCCGGCGTCCGCGCCCCGGCCGAAGTCTATCTGCATGGCGAAATCCTGCGCGCGCGTCCCGATATCAATTCGGTCGCCCATTTCCATCACGACATCACCAATGTCTTCACGCTCGTTGAAGACATGGACCTGCTGCCGCTCAAGAACCATGCGATCCGCTGGGTCTCGGGCATGCCGGTGCATGACGATCCGTCCCATGTCGCCAATTCCGAGCTCGGCCGCGCGGTTGCAAAGACCCTTGGGCCTCATCATGCGATGCAAATTCGCGCGCATGGGCAGATCGTGACCGCTGAATCCGTGCCTGCGGTGCTGGTCGATTCCGTGCATTTCGTCGAGAACGGCGAAGCCATGTATCACGCCGCCGCCATTGGCCGCGTGAAGCCGCTGACGGCGACCGACATCGCCTCCTTCGCACGCGACTTCAAGCGCGTGCCACATGTCAGCAAGCTCTGGCGCTATTACGTCGAGGGCGCGATCACCTCGGGCGTCATCCCCAAGGATTGGGAACTCGGCCTCTAAGACCAAAAACGCACAAGCCATCCAGACGCCCGCAAGCGATCTGGATGGCTTTGCTTTTCGCCCCGTTCAGAACGGCAGGCCGACATAATTTTCAGCAAGCGCCGTCATCGCTGCGCGCGACGACAATGTGTAGGCGAGTTCAGCGCCGCGCACGCGGGAATCGAAATCATCCCCCGGCCCGAAATTATGCAGCATGGACGTCATCCACCACGAGAACCGCTGCGCCTTCCAGATGCGCGCCAGAGCCTTGTCTGAATAGGCATCGAGCTGCGCGCTCGCATTGTCCTGATAGAAGGCGATGAAGGCGCGGCTCAGATAATGAACGTCGCTGGCGGCAAGGTTGAGCCCTTTGGCGCCCGTCGGTGGCACGATATGGCCGGCATCGCCCGCCAGAAACAGACGCCCGAAGCGCATCGGCTCGGAGACGAAAGAGCGCATCGGCGTGACGCTTTTCTCAAACACCCGCCCGGTCTTCAACAGATGCTGATCCTCGCGCGGCAGGCGCAGACGCAATTCATCCCACACGCGCTCATCGGGCCAATCCTCGAGATCTGTGTCGGGCAGGCATTGGATGTAATGGCGCACGATCTTGGTCGAGCGCATGGAATAAAGCGCAAAGCCGCGTGAATGACGCGCATAGATCAGCTCATCGGCGACAGGGGGCGCTTCAGCCAGAATGCCGAGCCAGCCAAACGGATAGACGCGTTCGTACACGCGCTGCAGCGAGGCCGGAATAGCCTGCCGGCTGACGCCGTGAAAACCATCGCAGCCTGCAATGAAATCGCAGATGACCTCATGGCTTTCATCGCCCGCCACATAGGTCAGGCGCGGATGCTGGCTCTCGATATCGTGGATCGTGACAGCATCGCAATCAAACCGCAGGTCGCCGCCCGCAGCGATACGAGCCGCAATCAGATCCTTCGTCACCTCGGTCTGGCCATAGACGACGACATGCTTGCCGCCGGTCAGCTCTTCAAGATCGATCTGGCGACGATCGTTCTCGATCGAAATATAGATGCCCTTGTGGACCATCCCCTCGCGAGCACATCGCGCACCCACGCCCGCCTGATCGAGCAGATCGACGGTGCCCTGCTCCAGCACGCCCGCGCGAATGCGGCCTTCCACATAAGCGCGGTCGCGCCGTTCCAGCACGACGCTTGAAATACCAGCCTTGTCGAGGATCTGGGCCAGCAGCAAGCCCGCGGGGCCTGCCCCGATAATGCCAACCTGAGTGCGTGTCGTCGCCATGTTCTGTCCTCGGAAGGGCGGCTCTCCCCAAGCCGCTTTCGTCCTATCTAGTGAGGAAGGCCCGCCCCGGCGAGCCTCCTTTTGGTCGCATAGACCTGCCCTTAGAGGCGCGCCTTGAGGAAGCGCAACAGGCGGTGGGCGAAGAAGGCGGAATGCGAGCCCTCCTCCTCGAGCGGGTCGCCCGCCCAATAATGGGGTGCGCCCTCGACAATGATGGTACGGACCCAGACCGACGCCTGTTTCAGCGCTTCGACGAAGGGTACCGATTGCGACAGCGGATCCACCACATCATCCTGCGTGCCCCAGGCCACGAGGAAGGCCGGCTTGTTCAGCCGCTCGATGCAATAGGAGATCGGCGAGGCATCGAAACAGATGCGACGGTCGCGCGGGGGCGTCGTGCCCAGAAACAGCTCCACGATCTGCTGCTCGCCCAGACGCGACATCAGATCGTGCCGCCATTGCTGCACGAGATCGAAGACGCCGTAGATCGGGATCGCCGCTTTCACGCTGGTCGACAGGCCGCTGTAGGGACCAGAGGGTGCGCCCTCGGCAAACAGGGGCTCGTCCCCCGCCAGCGCCACGAGCGCGGCGAGATGGCCGCCCGCAGATTCGCCCATGATGGCCACGCGCGCAGGATCGGCATGGGTGCGCTCGAGCGCGCCTTTCACGAACTGGATCGCGGCGCGCACATCATGCACGGCATGCGGGTAGCTCGCCTGGCCAACCTTGGCGCTGCGATAGACAGGCGCGAAGACGACATAGCCCTGACGCGCAAGCCAGGGGCCGAGATGCTGATAGACAATGGGCGAGGCCTGACGCCAGCCACCGCCATGCAGGGCGACAATCGCCGGAAATGGCCCCGCACCTGCGGGCCGGTAGAGCGTGCCTTTCAGCTCCTGCCCGTCATGAGTCGCATAGATCACGCCCGTCTCGACTGAAATTTCCGCGCTGCTCATGCCGCTTGCTCTCCCTGTGCCGGACGCCTTGAAGCCTTTGACGCGCGCGCATCGAACCGATGCATACGAACGCGCGGCTTCTGGCGCACCTGATCATGGAACCGAGCATATATTCCCAAATCGCGCCAAGCGAGAAGAAGTCGCGCCAAGCCAGAAGACTTGCAGCCTGCCGTCAAAGAAAACCGCCCCAGGGTTTTAAAGGCGGCGCGCCGCCAACTGCGCTTCGCGCGCGATTTCCCGCAGGCCCTGATCGAGCGTGACCTGCGGCCGCCAGCCCGCTAGTCCCATGAGCTTGGCGACATTGCCGGCGAGATAGACAGACTGTTCGGAGCCAATCGGCACAGCGCCAAATTGCGGCTCGATGCCGGGCGCCATGATGTCACGCAGATGCAGGACGACATCACGCAGCACGATCTCCTGGCCAGTGGCGATATTGAACACGCCCTGCGCTGAATCGAAGGCCAGCAGATCGTCAATTGCGCGCGCGGCATCGCGCACATGCAGATAGTCCCAGATTTGCGTGCAGGGCGTGAGCGCGGGCGTCTGCCCCGCAGCCAAAGTGCGCGCCAGATAGGACAGCATGGTCGGCGCGGTTTCACCGGGGCCATAAAGCGAGAAAATGCGGGCCCACACGCCCCGCATGCCGCATTGGCGCGCAATGCGCAGAAAGCTCGCGCCCGCCGCCAGCTTTGCAATGCCGTAGAGCGTCACAGGACGCGTTACTGCATCTTCCGACAGCAAATGATCGTAGTGACCATATTCGGCTTGCGATCCAAGCCCCACGGCGATGCGCGCGCCAGCCTCTGCCGCAGCTGCCACAAGTTCGCCCGCTGCAGGCACATTTTCCAATTGCGAGCGCGTTTCGCGTTCGCTCGCGGCAACCCCGTGCCAGCCGCAATGCACGAGCGCATCGGGCGCAAAATCCTTCAGCGCATCGCGATAGGTTTCCGGCTTGAGAAAATCGCCGCAAATGTCATGCCCGCCCGAAGATTGTTCGGACGCCTGGCGCAGCAGTCCGGCGATCACATGGCCATGCGCGCGCAATTCGCGTGCAATCTCGCGCCCCAGAAAACCATTGGCCCCGGTGAGAAAGACGCGCATCAGACAGTCTCCGCGCGGCTTGCTGCAAGAAAAGCCGCGATCTGGGCCTGCATCAGCACGCTGGCGTCAGCCCCCTCCCCCACCTGCCGATAAAAATCGACGCTCCAGGCAATGCTCTCTTCAAAATCCAGGCGGCACGACCAACCAAGAAGCCGCCGCGCCTTGCTTGCATCGAGCCGCAAGACGGCTGCTTCATGCGGGTGCGCGCGCCCATCGTGCTGCCACTGCGCCTGCCCGCCATAGGCGCGCGTGACGTGTTGCAGCAGGCGCTCGACGCTTTGCTCATGCGCACGGCCGGGACCAAAATTCCACGCGCCGGAAAAGCCGGCGGGATCATGAAAGGCGCGCTCTGCCAGCAGAAGATAGCCACCAAGCGGATCGAGCACATGTTGCCATGGCCGCACGGCTTGGGGCGCGCGCACCTGCAGCGGCTCCCCGCGCGCGAAGGCGCGCATCGCGTCGGGCAGAATGCGGTCGGCTGCATAATCGCCCCCGCCAATCACATTGCCCGCGCGCGCAGTAGCAACTGCAATATTCGCGCGCGCCAGAAAGGAATCGCGCCAGCATGCCGCCACCAATTCAGCGCAGGCCTTGCTGCTGGCATAGGGATCGAACCCGCCGAGCGGGTCGCCTTCACGAAAGGCAGCAGCATCGCCCGTGTTTTCGTAACATTTGTCGGTTGTCACCACGATGATGGCGCGCAGATCCGCGCAGGCGCGCGCTGCCTCCAGCAGATGCAGCGTGCCCATGACATTGGTCGCATAGGTCGCAAGCGGATCGGCATAACCGGCCTTCACCAGCGATTGCGCGCCCATATGCAGGATGATCTCGGGGGCCGCCCGCTCAACAGCGCGCGCAAGCGCCTCACCATCGCGCAAATCCCCGCGCCGATCCGTCATTCGTGCGCCAAGCCCCGCAAGCTCAAAGAGAGCGGGCTCCGTGGGGGGATCGAGCGCATAGCCCGTGACCTCCGCCCCCAGACCGAGCAACATGGCGCTCAGCCACGCGCCCTTGAAGCCCGTATGACCGGTGAGAAAAACGCGCCGCCCGCGCCAGAGCCCTTCCTCGATCACCAGACCCTCCATCGGGGCCGGTCGCTCGCCCATTCCTCTTCGAGCAAAGTCCTGTCGCGGATCGTATCCATCGGCTGCCAGAAGCCCTGATGCACGAAGGCGCGCAATTGATCGCGCGCGGCCAGCGCCTCCAAAGGCGCGCCTTCAAAAACGGTCTCGTCACCCTCGATCAGCTGCGCCACTTTGGGCGAGAGCAGAAAGAAGCCGCCGTTTATCCACCCGCCCTCATCCTCGGGCTTTTCGCGAAAATGGATGACGCGGCTCTCATCGAGATTGAGCGCGCCAAAGCGCTTGCTCGGGCGCACCGCCGCCACCGTTGCAAGCCGGCCATGCGCGCGATGGAAAGCAAGCTCTGCGGTAATATCGATATCGGCGACGCCGTCGCCATAGGTGAGCGCAAAGACATCCTCTCCCGCAAGATGCTCCATCACCCGTTTCAACCGGCCGCCGGTCTGCGTCCTGTCACCCGTATCGACCAGGGTGACGCGCCAGGGCTCGGCATTCTCGCGGTGAACTTCCATCTTGTTATTGGCCATGTCGAAGGTGACATCCGACATGTGCAGGAAATAATTCGAGAAGAATTCCTTGATGTAATAGCCCTTGTAGCCAAGGCAGAGGATGAAGTCGTTCACGCCATGGGCCGAATAGATTTTCATGATGTGCCACAGGATCGGCTTGCCGCCGATCTCGACCATGGGCTTGGGCCTGACCGATGTTTCCTCGGCGAGCCGGGTGCCAAGACCGCCGGCCAGAATCACCGCCTTCATCAAAAACCTCGTCAGAAGAATTCGTTATTGAAAAAAGAGAGCGTGAAAAGACGTGGTATTTCTACTTTGCTTACATTCAAATCAAATGCCGCAATCGAACCAATCTATACAGACATCACGGCCCGCCGCAAAGCGCCGCTTCAGCTGCGCGGACATTTCCGCGCGCAGGCGGCCACGCATTGATCCTCGCGCAAGCGGCACGCGGTGAGCCCAACCGCCGGATTGCAGCCCCCCGATTCGACTTCACTGCGACAGGTCTCGACGCATGCGGACGTGCAGGCGGGTGGGAGCTCGCGGCGGTTGCGGACCTGAGCATGGGCCTGCGGGGGCAAGAGAAATGCGGCCAAAATCACAAGTCGCCACATGAGTTTCTCCGAAAAAAGGGCCCTGCCTCTGCGGCCCATATGCGATCAAGCTCCTTACTGATCCGCCAAAGGCATGGCGAAAATGCGAATGATGAAAAAAGGGCCGCCCCGGAAGGGGCGGCCAGTCGGGATCTGTCAGTGAACGAAAAGAAAACCAGCCTGCCGAAGCCGACCGATTCGTGCATCTGCACATGCGGCAAACCCGCAAAAAACCGGAGAGTTCCCGTACGTAAGGCAGCCCTGCCGCTCCGGAAGGCATCTGAAAAACGCAGATAAAAGCAAGTAGTTGGGGACGACGTAGCCAAACCACCGCTGTTTGATTGGAACCGCGCCCCGCCTTTCACATAATGGCGACCAACGACGTGAGTCTCGGGTGTCGCAACCGACGCCAGACCAGAGTTTTAGGAGTTCCAGTGTCTTTTTCATCGCAAGACCCCGCACAGGCGGACCATGAGACTGCCGCTGTGCATCGCGCTCCTGACGTGAGAGACCTCGACGCAGCGCTGCGCGCCGTGATCGCAACGACGCAGTCTGCCCGCGAGCCTGAGCTCGACGAGACCATCGAGGTCGTCACCCGCGCGGCGAGCACGATCGACGAATTGATCGAGCGCAACCGCGCCATCACGGACGCCGCTGTCCGCAGCGTCGAGCATTACCGCCTGCAGCTGAAGGAAACCCGCGCGGAAGCCGAAGCGCTGCGCGCCGAAGTAGCCCAGCTCCAGGGCGAGCGCCAGTCCGTTCTAGCCGCGATCGAGGCCCATTCCAGCGAGCTCGAAGCCGAACTGGCCGAAACAAGTCGCGACCTCGAAAGCGCCAATGCCTGGATCAACCATTTCCGGGCCCATGTCGGCAACCTGCTTGGCGACGCCGTGGCGAAGCTCGAAGACATGAAGGTCGAGGGTCTTTTCGAAGGCTGAAATGGTCTGGCTGGACCGGTAGATCAAGATCGTGACTGCCCACTCATGCTTCGAAGGCTGGGTGGGCAGTTGCATGTCAACATGACGAAACGCGATGGTCTCGAACGCAGGCGTCTTGAGTTCCGCTCATCAGCAGAACGAGGTCTCGACAACATCAACGCACAGGCGCCAGATCTTGCTGAAACACATCGCTCGAAACTGATGTGCCGATGATGCTCAATGCAACAAGAAGTCACTCGCAACCAGTTTTGCTGCGGTCACATTGTTGATTGTCAAAACATCTGCGCCCACGGTGATCAGAACGTTTGCGCCCACTTCGGTCATCGAAGCTTGCACCGCCGCAAAGCTGGCAAAGACATCATGGCTGAAGTCGATGACGTCGTGGCCGCTACCCGCACCCGCCGTGAAGTCAGTAATAACATCCCTGCCGAAATTGGCCTTGAACACAAAAGTATCCGACCCCGTACCGCCGGTCAGAGTGTCGTTGCCAGCCCCACCCTCCATCGTGTCCGTGCCAAGCCCGCCGCTCAGTGTGTTGGCGCCAGCATTGCCGGTCAGCACATTGTTCAGTGTGTTGCCGGTCGCATTGATCGACGCAGTGCCCGTCAATGTGAGGTTTTCAACATTGGCGGCAAGCGTGTAGCTGATCGAGGAAGACACGAGATCCGTGCCGGCAGAAGATGCTTCGGTCACGATGTCGCTGGCATTGTCGACATAGTAGACGTCGTTGCCAGCTCCGCCCGCCATGGTGTCAGCACCAAGTCCGCCATCCAGCGTGTTCGCACCAGTATTGCCGGTGAGCACATTGTTCGCCACATTGCCGGTGGCGTTGATCGATGCAGTGCCCGTCAATGTGAGGTTTTCGACATTGTCGGCAAGCGTGTAGCTGACAGACGACGACACAAGGTCTGTGCCGGCGCCAGACGCTTCGATAATGAGATCTCCTGCATTGTCTACAAAGTAGACATCATTACCAGCCCCGCCCGCCATCGCGTCCGCATCGAGACCGCCGTCCAGCGTGTTGGCGGCTGCATTTCCGGTCAGCACATTGGCCAGCGCATTGCCGGTGGCGTTAATCGACGTCGTGCCAGTCAATGTGAGGTTTTCGACATTGGCGCCAATAGTGTAGCTGATCGAGGAAGAAACGAGATCCGTGCCGGCCGCAGACGCTTCGGTCACGATGTCACCGGCAATGTTTACATAATAGACGTCGTCACCAGCCCCACCTGCCATCGTGTCCGCGCCGAGCCCGCCATCCAGCGTGTTCGCGCCATCATTGCCGGTCAGCACATTGTTCAGTGTGTTGCCGGTCGCATTGATCGACGCAGTGCCAGTCAAGGTGAGGTTTTCGACATTGGCGACCAGTGTGTAGTTGACCGACGCATAAACCAGGTCCGTGCCGGCTGATGCGGCTTCGGTCACAAGGTCACTCGCATTATCGACGTAATAGATGTCGTTGCCAGCTCCGCCCGCCATGGTGTCAGCGCCAAGCCCGCCATCCAGCGTGTTCGCGCCAGCGTTGCCGGTCAGCACATTGTTCAGTGCATTGCCGGTGGCGTTGATCGATGTTGTGCCGGTCAATGTGAGGTTTTCGACATTGTCGGCAAGCGTGAAGCTGATTGAAGCAGAAACGAGGTCCGTGCCGGCAGATGAGGCTTCGACAACAAGGTCGTTTGCATTGTCGACGTAATAGAGGTCGTTACCGGCCCCGCCCGCCATCGTGTCCGCACCAAGCCCGCCGTCCAGCGTGTTGACGCCGGCATTGCCGGTCAGCACATTGTTCAGCGTATTGCCGGTCGCATTGATCGATGCCGTGCCAGTCAATGTGAGGTTTTCGACGTTGGCGCCAAGCGTGTAGCTGATCGAGGAAGACACGAGGTCCGTGCCGGCCGACGCCGCTTCGGTCACGATGTCCCCGGCATTGTCGACGTAGTAGACGTCGTTGCCAGCTCCGCCCGCCATGGTGTCCGCACCAAGGCCGCCATCCAGCGTGTTCGCACCAGTATTGCCGGTCAGCACATTGTTCAGTGTATTGCCGGTCGCATTGAGAGATTCTGTGCCCGTCAATGTGAGGTTTTCGACATTGGCGGCAAGCCCAAAGCTGATCGAGGAAAAAACGAGATCCGTGCCAGCTGATGCGCCTTCGGTGACGAAGTCGCCTGCATTGTCGACATAGTAGGTGTCGTTACCAGTTCCGCCCGCCATGGCGTCGGCGCCAAGCCCGCCGTTGAGCACATCGTTTCCGCCCAATCCGATTAACGTATCATTGTAAGCGCCCCCGATCAGCGTGTCGTTCCCGGCCGTGCCCACCAAATTGAGCGAGCCCGGTACACCAGGCGTCATCGACAAAGTGTAGCTGCCGGTGCTGGTGGAAAAGCCCTGCGCACTGACGTAATAGTCGCCTGTCGTGGTCGCCGCATAGGTAAGGCGCGAGTTCAGACCGACGGAATCATCATTGAAGGCCAATTCGTTTCCGTTGGCGTCAAGCATGCGAAGATAGGCATCCAGGTTTGAGCCGGAGGCCGCATCCAACGCTATATTGTAAGTATATCCACGCGTCAGGGAAACCCGGAACCAGTCCTGATCGCCTGCAAAACCGACCGCAGAACTTTGATCTGATCCAGCGACAAGTGTCGCTGTTGTACTTACCGATCCTGCAATATCTGTCTGCGTACCAGGCGTCATCGAAAGGGTGTAGCCACCGGTGCTGGTCGAATAGCCCTGCGCACTGACGTAATAGTCGCCTGTCGTGGTCGCCGCATAGGTAAGGCGTGAATTCAGGCCGACGGAATCGTCATTGAAGACCAACTCGTTTCCGTTGGCGTCAAGCAGGCGAATATAGGTATCCAGGTTAGAGCCGGAGGTCGCATCCAAGGCGATATTATAAGAATAGCCACTCGTCAGCGAGACACGGAACCAGTCCTGATCGCCGGCAAAACCGATCTCAGAACTCTGATTGGAGCCAGCGACAAGTATCTCTGTCGTGCTTGTGGATCCGGCGATGTCTGTCGTCGTCGGAGGCGTGGGAGGCGTGGGCGGTGTCGGGGGATTGGTCGGGTCTGTGGCCATCAGCGCCCCTACGTCGAGACGTCCGCCAGTCAGGGTCATGCCAGCAAGCGAGGCTGTGCTGGCCACGCTGGAGAGCAGCGCATTGCTGATTTGTGCCGCTGTAGCGTCAGTATGGGTGGAGGCATAGAGCGCCACCGCGCCCGTGACATGGGGTGTGGCCATCGAGGTGCCACTCAAGGTACCGTAGCCGCCGCCAGGCAGCGTCGAATAAATAGACGATCCCGGTGCGGCGAGATCGACTGTGGTCGCGCCATAACTTGAGAAGGACGAAAGCTGGCCGGTGCTCGTCAGCGATGCGACGGCGACGACAGATTCATAGCCAGCGGACACTTTGGTCGAATAATTCGACGGATAATTATCGGACGCGTCATTATCCGAAGTTGAATTGCCGGCTGCTGCGATGAACAATATGTCTTGCTGCGCCGACCGCTGCAGCGCGTCTGACATGGCTTGCGAGGATCCACCACCGCCCCAGGAATTGTTGGTGGCAACATAATTCTCGCCTGCAGCTGCATGGACTGCGGCATTCGTGAAATAGTCCACGGCCTTGATAGCTGCGGCTGTTGCGCCTGAACCCGAGCCGTCGAGGAATTTCATGGCAACGATCTGGACATTCCAGTTGACGCCAGCCACGCCCAATCCATTCCCGCCCATGCCGCCTATCGTGCCGCTGACATGCGTGCCGTGCCCGTTATCGTCAAACGGATCATTGTCATCATTGGCAAAGTCCCAACCAATGAGATCATCCATGAGTCCGTTGGCGTTTTCATCTACGCCGTTTTCCCAACGGGAATCATTGAGCAGGTCGCCTGCATCGATGCGGCCATTGGCATTGATGTCGGACACAAAGGCAGAGTTGCTCGCGTCGTTGAGATCGCGGAACGTGAACAGGCCATCTGCATCTATGTCATGCAACGAAGAGCGCAAACCGGCCGAAATTTCAGCCTGATTCAACCAGACGTTCAGATAGAGATCTTGATGAGTATAGTCGATACCGGTGTCAATGACGCCAACGATGGTCTTGGAAGTGCCGGTAAAACCGGCCGCCCACGCTTCGCCAGCCTGGCTGCCATAGGCGTTCACGATCGAGGTTGCATCACCATACATGCCCCAGAGGCTGCCGTTGGTGTAGCCGGTGTCATTACTGATGGCGTCGACATAGAGGTTGTTCGCCTGATCGGCCAGCAGACCTGCATCCTTCAGTGAAACCGCCGCTGCGGTCAGCTCGCTTGGGATTGCTACCAGCCCGGCATCCTTCAGCGACACCGCCTCGGAATGCAGCGCGTCAGACCCGACCGCCGCTGCGGTATTGTCCATGTGCGAAGAGCCGACGGACGTCACGTCGGGCGCGGACTGGGTTTGAATGAAGGCGTCAGAATGAGTGTTAATCGAAGCCTGAAGCCCCTCGGTCCAGGCAGTCGCTGCGGCGCCGAAATGCGATTTTGCAATCGAGACGTCGAAATCGCGCTCGGCAAAGGTGACACCCGGAAGACGCGCCAGCATGGCGCTGACCTGCTCGATTGCGGGCACATCAATGCTGGCGGCAAGTCCTACCTGCAGCAGCGGGCCCGAATGGTCAGTCGTGTTTTCTGCGCGAACCACATCCAGAATTTGGACGCCATGCGTGTCCAGAACAGAGGCCAGGTCCTCAGGGGCGACCCCGAAATCGAACTGCACAAGGAACCGGGGCGACACAGACTGGAGGTCCAAGCCCCGGAATGTTCCATTGTTCGACATGACGAAAACCACCATCAGGGCCAGACTGAACACAGCCCCGGCGAGCCCTTCATGCCGAGGTTACAGTCTGTAGAAACGGCTGGTGTTCTGATTACTTTAGGTCACCCTGCGACAGTGCAACAATGTCATTCGTGCATTTGCGTATTGAGCCAAGCACAGCAGCCATCCAAAAACTATTTGATCCGGGAGCACGGCGAGTAGCCAATAAGCATTCCAGGTCAAATGCCAGGCATGGGGGGCGCTGCTCGCCACCCGCCCATCCATTAGAAAATTGACTTGCTGTGTGAAACGCTATTCTGATGCTATCGAAATTTGCAGCGCGCATAAACTTGGCCACCTTCGCTTCGACACCGAAGCAAGAAAGTTAGATGCTCTCTTAAAGGGTTTACTTTCCAATGAAGCCGCAGGACGACGGACTTCCAGTGCTGGCGGGGGCACTGGCCAACTGGCGTTGGGCGCTTGCTGCTATTGGTCTGATGAGCGGCATGTCGAATGTGCTGATGCTGACCGGCTCGATGTTCATGCTGGAAGTATACGACCGCGTGCTGCCGAGCCGCAGCGTGCCGACCTTGCTGGGCTTGGCGGCGCTGGCGATCATGATGTTTGTTTTTCAAGGCACGCTCGACGTGCTGCGAGGTCGCGTGCTGACCCGCATTGGCGAGCGCATTGGCGAGCATTTCGGTCGTCGCGTTTATGACGCCACCATTCGTTTGCCGCTGAAGGTGCAAAGTGACGGAGACGGCTTGCAGCCTCTGCGCGATCTCGACAAGGTGCGCGGCTTCATGGGGGCCGGCGGTCCAGCGGCGCTTTTCGATCTCCCCTGGATGCCGCTGTATCTGGCGGTCTGTTTCATATTTCACGTCTGGATTGGCATGACGGCCTCAATCGGCGCGTTGATGCTGGTGACGGTGACTGTGCTGACCGAGGTGATGATCCGGCGCCCGACGCGGATGCTGGCTGGGCTCGACGTGAAGCGCAACAGCCTCGCCCAGGCGGGGCAGCGCAATGCAGAGGTCTTGCAGGCGATGGGCATGGGCCCTCGCCTCGCCCTGCAGTGGGAGGCGGTCAACCAGCAATATCTGGCAGCGCAGGAGCGGGTGAGCGATGTGGCCGGTGGCTTTGGCTCGGTCTCGCGTGTGTTGCGGATCGTTCTGCAATCCTGCGTGCTGGGCGTGGGGGCCTATCTGGTGATCCAGCAGGAAGCCACTGCCGGCGTCATCATCGCCGGCTCGATCCTGTCAGCCCGGGCGCTGGCGCCGGTGGAACTCGCCATCGCCAACTGGAAAGGCTTTGTGGAGGCACGTAATGCCTGGGCGCGACTGGAAAGCCTGATTGAATTGTTCCCCGTAGAAGCCCCGCCGATGAACCTGCCCGCGCCACGCGAGAGCCTGTCAGCCGAGGCGGTGATGGTGATCCCGCCCGGCGGACAAAAGCCCGTGGTCAAGGAGGCGAGTTTCTGCCTGTCGGCTGGCCAGGCGGTCGGAATTATCGGTCCGAGTGGATCGGGCAAGTCCTCGCTGGTTCGCGCCCTGGTCGGGGTATGGCCGACGTTTCGCGGCAAGATACGCCTGGATGGCGCGGCAATCGATCAATGGTCGACCGAGGCGCTGGGCGGCCATATCGGATATTTGCCGCAGAATGTCGAACTTTTCGATGCAACGGTGGCAAAGAACATAGCCAGGCTGGCCGCGGAACCCGACGGTGCGGCTGTGGTGGCAGCGGCGCGCGCTGCAGCAGTGCATGAGATGATCCTGGGGCTGCCTGAAGGCTACGAGACACGGATTGGCGAGGGCGGAAAAGCGCTGTCGGCTGGCCAGCGCCAGCGCGTTGCGCTTGCCTGCGCTCTCTATGGCAATCCATTTCTGGTGGTGTTGGACGAGCCGAACTCGAACCTCGACAACGAGGGCGAGGCGGCGTTGACACAAGCAATTCTGGGGGTGCGTGCGCGTGGCGGCATCGTCGTGGTTGTCGCGCATCGACCAAGCGCCCTGGCCGGGGTCGATCAGATCCTGGTGATGGACGCTGGCAGCGTTCAGGCGTTTGGCGCCAAGGACGAGGTGATGAAGCGCGTGCTGCGCCCGGCATCGATCCCGCCATTGGCGCTGAAGGTCGTTCCCGAAGGTCCTGGAGCAAAACAATGAACGCCAAGGGCCCGTTGGTAAGCTCGATCAGCCGACATCTTTTCGCCGGCGTGTCTGTTGTCGCGCTGGTTGGTTTTGGCGTCGGCGGCCTCGCCTCGCATATATTGCTCGCAGGCGCAGTGATAGCCTCGGGTCAGCTAGTCGTGGACAGCAATGTCAAGCGCGTGCAGCACCCCACCGGGGGCGTTGTCGGCGCGCTTCATGTGCGTGAAGGCGATCGGGTCAAGACGGGCGATGTCGTGCTGCGCCTGGACGATACGCTGTCGCGTGCCCAGCTGCAGATTGTCTCCAAGAGCATCGACGAGATGGCCGTGCGCAAGCTGCGGCTTCAGGCCGAGCGCGACGAGAAGGACGAGATGGACATACCCGACGACCTGCTGGCCCGTGCAGTTGAAGAAGCGGAATTGGCCCAGGCGATCAATGGAGAGCGAAAGCTCTTTGAGCTGCGTCGGGTCGCGCGCTTTGGCCGTCGGGCGCAGCTGAAGGAGCGGTTGTCCCAGGGGCAGGAGGAAGTCAAAGGGCTGACCATGCAAGTGGCGGCCAAGCAAGCCGAGATGGAGCTGCTCAAGGTCGAGCGCGACGCCATGCACGAGCTTCTGAAAAAGAGCCTTGTGACGATCGGCAAGTTCACGGCGCTGGAACGCGATGCGGTGAAGACCGAGGGCGAAGGCGGCCAGCTGATTTCGCAGATCGCGCGGACGCGCGACAAGATCTCCGAGATTGAATTGCAGATAATCCAGATCGACCACGAAATGCGCACGGAAGTGGGCACGGAACTGGCAGATATCCGGGCCAAAAGCGCCGAGATGGCTGAACGCAAGATCTCTGCGGCCGACCAGCTGAAGCGGGTCGACATTCGGGCTCCGCAGGATGGCCAGGTCTTCCAGCTCGCGGCCCATACTGTGGGTGGCGTAGTTGCCCCGGGCGAGACGATCATGCTGGTGGTGCCCGAAGGCGATGCCTTGATGGCCGAGGCCAAGATCGCACCCCAGGACATCAACCAATTGCGCTATGGTCAGCAAGCCATTTTGCGGTTCAGCTCCTTGAACGCGCGCACCACGCCCGAAATCAGTGGCGAGATCACGCGCATTTCAGCCGATCTGGTGCAAGACCAGCGAACAGGGACTGGCTACTACACTGTTCGCATCAGTTTCAGCGCCGAAGAAGCGGCCAGGTTGGGCCCTGTGACTCTGGTCCCCGGCATGCCGGTCGAGGCCTATGTACAGACAGGCGTCCGCACAGCCATGAACTATCTCATGAAGCCCCTCAGCGACCAGCTAGCCAAGGCGTTCAAGGATAAATAGGCACGAAACCATGCCCCCGAGACGGCCGCTGTCGATATCAGGCAAGCTTCTGCCCATTTGCCAATAGTTTTCTTGCACGCTCAATGCCATTGGCGACGTGCAGCTCATGGCCATCGGCAAATGCAATATAGCCGTAGACCTGACGGTTATCCAAATATTGCGGGATCCCGCGCTTGCGCGCAGAGTCAGAAAATATCACGTATTCGTAGCGAGCGCTTTCGTCTTCATAGGTCAGTTCACTCAACACATCGGCACGAACGAGATAGGTGCAGTGTATCACTGGCGCCTCCAGGATGCCGCGCACCCAGCGGTTCAAGATCCAGCCGTACTGGTCGCTCTCTTTATAATAGCCATTGGCATCAACCTCGGCATGGTAGTTTGAATATAAATAGCGCGAGCCAAGCGAGCGCAGGAAGGGCGCAACAATCGGCACATTCAGGGCCACCAGCTCGCGCAAGGTTGAGGGCGAGACAAAATTATCCACATCCGCCACGAAATAGAAATCGCACTCATGCGCCAGAGTCCGACGCAAACTGATGTTGCGAATATGTCCGAGAACATGGAACCGCGCGGCATTCCATTCATGGGCGGCGAATTGCTCGACGCTGAGATCTACATTTGCAGCATCGAACTCGACGCCTGCGTAAAGGGAGCCGACCCGCTCCACCCATTCACGCAGGATCTGCTCGGTGCGGTCGGTGTTATTATTGGTGCGGATATAGAGAACGATCGAAGATTTGGGATAATCGAGCGCCTCGATGCACTCCAGATAGAGGGAAAGAAACTCCTCCTTCTGCTTTGCGAGTATCGCGACGAGCACACGCGGTGAGCCCGCCACACGCGAGCGGAGCGGCCTTGGCGGCGCCAGAGCATGCTGCTCGATAAAGCCCTCGGCGCCAAATGCGCCCAGCTTCGGATCCCGCGGCGATTTCTCGCTTGCAAACCGTGCGTTTTCGACCACGCGAAGCATCTCTGCCCCAGCGAGTTTTCCGGTCGCGAGTATCTTCAGGCTCGCGTCGAGGCAGTCCCGATTGCGCCCGGACCAATAGGCATTGACCGCGAACTCATCCAGCAGGCCGGTTTGGTAAATCCAGGGTTCGACGAACAAGGCGTCGGACGGCACAGGAATGTCCAGCCCGCGCTTTGCAAGTTGATATCCCTGCTCGTAGAGCCCCTTTTGGCGGCAGAACCGGCTCGCCCCATGCAAGGCCTCGGCGCGTGTCGGCAGCGCATCGGCGGCGAGAAGATAAGCGTCGATAATTGCCTGATCGGGATAAGCCAGGCGCTCCTTGAGCTGGGCCCCATTATAGAGGCTGATAAAGACCTCCTCCTGCCAGAACCCGAGCGTGGCGCGCGCGAGGTAATGCTCCAACGCCCTCTTCCACTCACCGCAGTCACGATAGCTCTGAGCCAGATAAAAACGATAGCGCGCCCGCAGGAACGGCGTGGTCTCGGTGAGCAAGGCGGCCTCGAGCAAGGCTGCGTCACGCCGATACGTCTCCGGATCCTTCCGGCGCGCGCCATCATGATTGCGCCCCATCCTGATGCCAGAGAGATGCTCGGACGGGCCGGCGCCATCGCAGGTGATATATTCGTGCAGCACGCCCTCGTAGCGCCAGGGCAAAGCGCTGCGCACCAATTGTGTGCGACGATAGGTGGTGGCGGCATCGTCGATGTCCAGCGTGTAGGAATCGGCGGTCAGCGCCTGAAGCACCGTATCGGGCGCAATCTCCAGCGTGTCGTCTGCATCGATGATGAGCGTGTAATCGCTCGTCCCGCGCGCCAGCTCCAAAGCCTGCGAACGGTTATGTGCGAAATCCCGCCAGGGCTGTTCGTGCAACTCGCCCGGCAGGTCACGCAGATACGCGCGGATGATGTCCTGCGTCCCGTCGGTCGATCCGGTGTCCACGATCAGCCAGTGGTCGATGAGCGGGCGCACACTCTCAAGACACCGGCGGATCGTCGACGCCTCGTTCTTGACGATCATGTTCAGGCAAATTTTCTGGCCCGCCACATTCATCCGGGGTTCCTTGCTACGCAACAGGCCGCACGACCGATAACGCCGGGCTCGCGCGCAAGGCGCCGGAGGTGAGCCGGCGAAACGTTAATCGACGGTGGTGGGATAGTAGCCAGAGGTGCATACGCTGTACGTCAATTGATTGGGCGCGGCGCTGGCGAGATTTGGCAGAGCGAAGGTGGTTGTCCCATCGCCGCCAAAAGTGTTGCGGTAAAGCGAATACAAAGCCTGATACGACATGATTGGCAGAAGTCGGCCGTCCGCCACCATACCAACTGCGACGCGTTGCGTGCCGGTCAACAGGATTTCGCCCAAGGTGCAAGAGGCACTCGAGGATCCGTCATATCTTGCTGTATTTGTGGCCGACCCGAATGCTGTCGTGCCCGGGCCGGTCGCGCCTGTGGCGCCGGTCGCCCCCTGCGATCCAGTTGCGCCCGTGGCGCCAATTGCGCCGGTCATGCCGATGGAGCCCGTCGCACCCATCGCGCCCGTTGGTCCTGTCGCGCCAGTGGAGCCCGTCGCCCCCTGCGATCCGGCTGCACCTGTTGCACCTGTTGCACCTGTTGCACCTGCCGGACCTGTTGCACCTGCCGGACCTGTTGCACCCGTATCGCCCATCGCGCCGGTTGACCCAGTCGCGCCCTGCGATCCAGCGGCGCCCGTAGCTCCGGCTGCGCCCCTCGCGCCGGTGGCGCCCGTGTCGCCAATTGCGCCCGTTGAGCCTGCAACGCCTTGCGGACCTGTAGCCCCCGTCGCACCTGCAGCTCCCGTCGCACCTGCAGCTCCCGTGGCTCCGGTTGCGCCGGTAGATCCTGCCACGCCCTGCGCGCCCGTAGCGCCAATTGCGCCCGCGGAGCCTGCGACGCCTTGGGAACCTGTAGCCCCGGTAGCACCCGTGTCGCCAGTCGCGCCCGTCGCGCCGGGCGATCCTGCCGCGCCGGTTCCCCCGGTTGCGCCGGTAGCCCCTGCAACGCCCTGCGCGCCCGTTGCGCCAATCGCGCCGGTAGAGCCTGCCACGCCTTGCAGACCGGTAGCCCCCGTCGCACCCGTGTCGCCAGTTGCGCCCGTCGCGCCGGCCGATCCTGCCGATCCTGCCGCGCCGGTTCCACCGGTTGCGCCAGTCGACCCTGCCGCGCCCTGCAATCCAGCTGCGCCAGTTGCGCCCGTGGATCCTGCCACGCCTTGCGGACCTGTAGCCCCCGTCGCGCCTGTGGAGCCTTGCAAACCTGTAGCACCCATGGCTCCAGCTGCACCCGTCGCACCGGTCGATCCTGCCGCACCAGCTCCCCCGGTTGCGCCGGTAGACCCTGCCACGCCCTGCGGTCCAGCTGCGCCCGTCGCACCAATTGCGCCCGTGGAGCCTGCCACGCCTTGCGAACCTGCAGCACCCGTCGGACCCGTAGCTCCAGCTGCGCCCGTCGCGCCGACCGGCCCAGTCGCACCAGTTCCCCCGGTTGCGCCGATAGACCCTGCCACACCCTGCGGTCCAGCTGCGCCCGTCGCGCCGGTCGATCCTGCAGCCCCGCTTGCGCCCGTTGAGCCAAGCCCACCTTGCGATCCTGTCGCCCCGGTCACGCCCGCCGGCCCTGCAGCGCCTGTGGCTCCAGTTGCCCCGGCAACACCTGCCACGCCTTGTGAGCCCGTAGCGCCGGTGGCTCCGGTAGCACCCGTCGGGCCTGTAGACCCCTGGGGCCCCGTCGCGCCCGCAGGCGCTGTGACGAGTGTTGGACGCAATGAAATATCGCGCGGCAGATCGTGATAATCCTGCGCCAGATAGATCGGCGGATCGTCTTCCCTATGACGCCTGATCAAGCTCTTGGGCGTGCCAAAATAGAGTTTGAGCCCAAGCGTCACCGACCTGAAGTCGTTCTTTCCTGCCTGGCCTTCGCCAAAGATAGAGACGCCGTTCATGCTGGGCAGCTGATATTCGCCGCGCGCCGCGAAGGCGTGCATTCCCTGGCTATATCTTTGCCCAACGCTCATGCGCAGGTCATCCATAGGATACCAGGCGAGATCGACCTGGTCGAAAAGCCTGTTCTTTTGCCCCGCCTCGCCAAAGGTCAAAGTCGGCGAGTTTCGAGGACCGCCCGTCTCCCAGCCGGCGATGGCTTCGAGGCTCACGCGGCCGAGATAGAGCTCTCCCGTGAGGCCAGCCTTCACGAAGGTGCGGTCGAAGGGCGTGAACTGGGATGCCCCGCCCACATCGGCGCGGGCGAGACTGCCGTAGATACCAAAAGACGCGACGGAGGAATCTCTCCAGAACCCATGCAGCGCCGTCCCGAGAAAGCGGCTCCCGCCGCTGCCCCCCATGACGGCGTCAACCGATGCGCCAAAACTCTCGCCGAGCGGGAAGGTAAACGCGCCCGCCCCATATCCGCCGACCTGCATATTGGAGCCGGTCATGGCCTGACCGGGATCCTTCAGCGTCAAGGCGCCTTCAACCTTCAGATTTGGGGCCGACACCGCCGCCTGCGTCGGCGGGGCTTCCGAAGGCCGTGGACGAGGTAAGATCGCCACAGATTGTGTAGCAGGTTTGGCAGGTGTGGCCGGCGCTGGTTCGGGCTTGTCTTTGGCAACGCGGGCCAGCTTGCGCTTGGCATCTTCCAGTTCGCGGCTGATGCGCGCATTTTCCTCGATCAGACGGCGCTGCTCGCCCTTCAGCTCAAGCAACATCTGGTAAACGACTTCGGGACTCGGCGTCTGCGCCGCTGCGGGCAAGGACGTTGCTGCGATGAGACTGACGCTCGAAAACAGGGACAGCCGCAGGCGCATAGAACCACCAAAGATTCGGGAACATTTATAAGAAATGGTTAAAATGTTCTGTATGTGCGATCAAGCTAGACTTGCATAACGCAGCAGATAATATTTGTTATTTAGAGTAATTTATACATATATACAATATCGGTGTTTATATGTTGCAATATAAGAAACGACTGTCGCATCTTCGGGGCGCGCCGGTCTACTACAGATGAGGGATGGCGCGGGCACTGCGCGTGGTATCGCCCCCGAACAGATTTACAGCGAAAATAAAGAGAAATTAGTGCGAAATATGCTTTGAAAGCGCGCAGACCCCGCCGTACTCAGGGAGCCTCTCATGACCAGCAACACGACGACAACAACGACACGGCGGAGAGCGATCCTGACCGCGGGCGCGCTTGGCGCGACAGCCGCTCTGGCGACCGCGGCCAGCGGATCCAGGGCCACGCAGGGCGCAGCGGAAAAGACGTTCGTTCTGGTACATGGAGCCTATGGCGGCGGCTATGTCTGGGCCTATGTCGCGGCGCGACTGCGCGCGAATGGGCATCGCGTCTACTCGCCGACGCTGACAGGCCTCGGCGACCGGTCGCATCTTATGAGCAAGGACATCCGACTCGAGACCCACGTGATGGATGTGGTCAACCTCATCAAATGGGAAGACCTGCGCAACATCACGCTCGTGGCCCATTCCTACGGCGGCTGGCCGGTTTCTGCCGTTCCCGAACATGTCGGCGAGGCGATCGGGTCCATCGTTTTCCTGGACGCCTTCATGCCGAACGATGGCCAGAAGGGACTGGACCTCAACTCACCGCAAAGTCGCGAGGCCGTGCTCGAGGCCATCAAGCGCGGCGAGGTCTCGAGACCACCCACGCCAAGTACAAGCAACCGCATGAGCGAGGCCGATCGCGAATGGCTGCACGCGAAAGCGACGCCGCAACCGATCGGCGTCTCGCTCGATCCGATCAGGCTGACTGGCGCGCGAGAGCGCATCGCCAAGAAGGCCTACATCCGTGCGCGCGGCTTTGCGAACCCGAACTTCGACGCATTCTACGACAGCTGCAAGGCGGCCGGATGGGCCATGTTCGATGTCCCGTCCGGCCACAATGTCCAGGTCGAAATGCCGGACCGGCTCACGGAGATTCTCCTGACTGTCGCGGCTTGAGCCGCGCGGCTGCTCGTCATGTCACGGCACCGCGCCCGTCAGTCCCTTCCTGACGAGCCATTGATCGATGATGTCGGCGATCTGCGCATTGTTGCGCTCCATCATGAGGAAGTGGGAATTGCCCTTCAGGCCCATGGCCGGAAGATCCATGATCTCGACGCTGCCGCCGACCGACTTCGCCAGGTCCACCATTTTCAGATTGGTCGCGTGCTGCGTGGCGAAGAACTCGCTTTTCTCGACATTGTCGCCATAGATCACCACGATCGGGATGTGCTTGACGGCCGCCGCCGTCGTCGCGTCGCCGCGCAGCGTGCCTTCCACGTCGACGATGGCCTTGACCTTGTCCGGCCGCGCCAGGGCGGCGCGATAGGCGATCGTGCCCGACTGGCTATGCACGACCAGGACACAGGGCCCGACGCGATCGATTTCGGCGATATAGGCGCGCAGGATGGCATCGTCTGTCGTCAGCCACCGCGGCACGAGCTGCCGCACCAGATTCTCGTAATCGTCGACCGGAAACTGCATGCCGGGATAGGCGACGCGCTTGTCTTTCGCCGGTTGAAACGAGCCCGGCGCGCCGATGCGGTAGGCTTCCCACGCAAACCCAAGCGTCGCGAAGACCGGCTCCCCCTTGAAGATCTCCCGCTCCGCGAACCCCGACCGTCCGCGCTCGACAGCGTCCGAGACATAGACATCCCATCCCTTGCGCAGAAACAGATTGGCCCAGCCCTCGCGGCCGTCAGGCGTCGTTTCATAGGTCACGCCGGTGAGACCGCCGCCATGCCACATCAGCATCGGATATTTGCCGCGCTGCTTTGCGGGCAAGAAATATTGCACATACATCTGCTCGACGAGAAAGCTGCCGTTCGGATCGACCTTCTGCGTCTTGCCGTCTGGCAGCTTCGACTCACGCACGGGCTCGCCGCTCACGTCGACCACGCGACCGCCGACATGAAACGACCCCATGCCGCGCAACGCGACGGGCTCGCTCGGCTGCGCGACAGCGGGCGCCGCAGACAAAATCGCGACCAGCGAAATGACGAGTGCTTTCATGGCGGGACCTCCCTTGTGTCCGTCTTTCGCGACGGTTCCGGCAATCCTAACGCGATTGTCGCATGCGCTATGCAAAAAATGAGCGCCGCCGATCGTGATAGCCATGGAACACTTCCCCAGTGACCGATCCTCATCGGTTTTTACGCAACAGACTTCAGTCCCGCGCCTCGTAAATACTGATGAGCCGCTCGCGCACGCTCTTTTTTGCCTGATAGGCCTGTTGCAGGATCCCCGCGAGTTCCTGTCCGCTGAGGGGCGTGTCGCAGGCAATGAGCTGCTTGGCACAATCGGCGAGATATGCAGGATCCTTGAACGTGCGGTCCAGCGAGCTTCGCAGCAGGGCTATCCGATCGGGATCGATGCCCGGAGGCGCGACAAGCGGGCGACCCATCGCGAGCGGTGCAGAGGCGATCTCCATCGCCTCCCGATCTTCTGCATTGTCCAAAAGCGACATGACAAAGGGCACATTCGGCAAGTCCGGATCAGGCGCACTGCCATACTGAAGCAGCGGAATAGCCTTGCGCTCCGCGAGCCAGTCCGGCTTGTTGACCTTCAGTGTCGAGTAGAAAATCGCAGCAGACCCATCGTTCTCTTCACGCTCCATTCCGAGGAAGATGTCGTTCTGACTCTTGTAACCAGCAATCAACTTGACCGGAATTTTAAGGAGTGCATGGAGAACTCGACCATAGAAGGCCGGCGTCGATGCGCCGCCTGTGGCTGCCAGCGTCAGCCCGCGCTTCTGCGCCTCCTGAAGCGTGCGCACAGGCACCGTGTGCCAGACGACCAGCGTCAGCACCTCCTGACTTGGTGTTCCGAGCCAGTTGAACTTGATCGGATCGAAAGCTGCGGACTTGTTGCCGAAAAATGGTTCGAACGGAACGGTGGATTGAACGAGCCCGATGGTCAGCCCGTCCTTTGCTGATACATTGTAGAGAAGGTTTGTCGCCCGAAGCCCACCCGCGCCAGTCAGATTCTGGATGATGATGCTCGGCTTGCCGGGAATATGATTCATCCAATGGCGAGCAATCGTGCGCGCGTAAATATCGTACCCGGTGCCGGCATCCGCTGAAACGATGATCGTCAGCGTCTTGCCTTGGTAGAAATCATTATCAGCAGCACGAGCGAGGTCGAAAAACCCGAATATGACTGCAAGACAGAGCGGCGCCAATCTTGAAAACCTGAGGACCATTTCGCACCGCCTTGTCTTGTAAATCTGCCAAACGACGCGCACGTTCACTCAGCCAATTCCGCTGGAAGACAGCCACTCCCGCACGAGCCTGCTGGTCAATTCAGGAGCGGAATGAGAGTAAAAATGTCCCTCGCCTTCCAGCACTTCGAACTGTGCGCCAGGAATTGCGCGGGCCAGAACGCGAGAGGATTCGACATGTGTCGTATCGGACGTCCCATGCGTTTCATCGCCGCCCACCATGACAAGCGTGGGACACCGGAGAAATTGCAATCGCGCTGTCGTCTCGTGGTCCTGCCTAGAGATGATATGCGCGAAATAGACCTCCACCGGCGGAAGCGTAGCCATCATCTCGTCCATGATGGACGACACGAGGGCCGCATTGGCCTCGATGAAGGCCTTGCTGAAACCGATTTCGGTTGAATGTTTTCGAACGTAAGCCTCGTATCCCAGTTTCAGGATCCCGAGGCAGGTTTTCACGGCTATGCCGCCCTTGGCCTTGAAGGAAGATCCCGTCGAGGCAAGCACCAGCGCGCGGACATGTTCCCCATGATCGAGCGCAACGAGTTGGGCCACACGACCGCCCATTGAATGTCCCCAGACGATCGCAGGCCCGCGCCCGACCGCCCTGATGATCGCCGCAGAGTCGGCGGCGAGGCGCTGCGTGGAATAATCCTCGGTCTGCGTAATCGACTTGCCCGTACCGCGCTGATCAAAAGTGATCACCGAGAAATCACGGGCGAAGTCCGGGGTCTGGAATCGCGACCAATAGGTCCCATCGCACGCCGTGCCAGCGACAAGCAAAAGCGGAGGGCCCTGCCCTTCGACCGTGTAGTGGAGCTCTGCGCCCGGAACCTGCAGCATCGGCATGCGCGTCAACTCCCGCGTCAGGCGAGACTGAAGGGAATTTGCGTCGGTCCGTAGCGCTCGGTCACCTTGCCGGTCGCTACGTCATATCCGTGCTGAAGAATGCGCCCGACAAGGCGCTCGCTCCGGAAGATCATGGCAACAGAGCGCCCCGGACCTCCCTGTTCCGCATGAATATTGAACGGCGGTACCAGGTCGACAGTACCCGGCTGACCGATGGTGACGCTGGCGAGTTTGACCTCCGCATAATCGGGGCGGCTGGCGTCATCCATCCGGTCATAGCGTTCCAGAGACTCCGTGCCCTCGACCAAACCGTACAGGACCCAGGCCTGCGAATGGTCATGCACGCTCCCCTTGCGGTTAGGTTCGCGCACCACTGCGTTGATGATGAACCCAAATTGCTCATCCGTATGCAGGAGAAGGTTCTTGTGACCCTCAGTCGAAGGCCACTGGGAGGCGGAATCCCGAACTGCAGGATTTCTGACCAGCTCTGTCAGGAGCGGCTGCGTTTCCTCCATCCGCTTCTGCATGTCGCTTTCGCGCGCCCAGACAGCGTGCACCTTTTGAAGAAATTCAGAAAAGGCCGCCGCTGCAGCGTGAGCCATGTTCGTCTCCTCCCGTGATCTGGTCTCTCGGACCTTGTTATCTTGGCCGAACTGTATCGGAGAGCAGAGACGGAGCCACCGGGAATTCTGCAATTGTGTTTTCAATATTCTGCAATAGAATTTGTGCAGAGCTTCCGACAGAGAAGTTCAGTCAGGGAGGACGTTCATGACGGTCAACCGTCTTGTCGAGATGGATTCGTTCGTCCGCGTCGCGAAACAGTGCAATTTTTCTGCAGCTGCGAACACGCTGGGCGTCTCGCCGGCCCTTATGACGCGGCGATTGCAGCAGCTCGAAACCGATCTCGGCATTCCCCTTGTCAACCGCACAACACGCAATGTCAGCCTGACAGATGCGGGCAAACGCTATTATGATTTCTGCGTGCGCATTCTCGATGAAGTGCAGCAGGAAGAACGCGCCCTGAAGCACCTTCATGATGAACCTTCAGGTCAACTGAACATCATCGCCCCCATGTCGTTTGGTATTCTCGAGATGGGAAAGGCGTTGGCTGCTTTCGCAGCCCAATATCCTGCCGTGAATGCCAGCCTGATCATCAGCGACAATTGGCAATCGAGCTTCGATCCCAGTCAATATGGGGCGGACATCCTGATACGCTTCACCCAGCCGCGGGATTCGAACCTCATCATGCGCAAGCTCGGCCGCATTCCATGGGTTGTCTGCGCATCGCCCGAATATCTCAAGAAGACAGGCAAGCCTCGAACGCCCGATGATCTTGCGAAGCATTCTTGCCTTTGTACCTTGCGCCCATTTGTCAAAGGTACCTGGCCGTTCGATGGGCCGGGGGGCAAGCAGACGATCAAGGTCTCTGGAGTTGTCGCCCCCAGCACTGCAATCGTGATGCGCTACATGGTTCTGGATGGCACGGGCATCGCCCTTCTGCCGCTCTTTTGTGTCGCCGAGGACCTTCGCAAGGGGACGCTGGTACGCTTGCTTGAGGATTATAAAATACCCGAGCAGACCATCGCCGCCTATTACAAGAATGCACGCCCGCAACCACAGTCGGTCCGACTGTTCCTGAAATTCCTCGAATCCCGCTTCAGGAATCCGACCTGGATGGAACAGTTGGGACCAATGGAATCGTGCGCCTGATTATAGATCTTGGGGGCGCAATCCAGAACTTCAGGCTTGATGTTCTCCCTGTCTGCAATCATCGCCTCAGCATCTTCGCCGGTGACGGGATAGAGCGGCGCAGCCGCATCAGCCATCCACAGGAGCGCCATCTGGAAAGCCAAAGCGGCGCAAAACACTCTTTAGCGATTTGCAACAATAGGGGTCATTCGTGCAACAGACCGCCGACCGCATCCGTCGAAGATATAAATCTTTCAAAGACTTATGGAGAAAACAAGCATTTTGACGGATGCCATTCCACGCATACCGGGAGAGGCCGTCCTGAGTTGCGCATGCGCGCCGCCATCTCCAATAATCAAGACGAAAACAATACGAGGGAACAGCCATGCAATTTGGTCTCTACGCGCCCATTCCCATGGCGACCGTTGGTTCAGGCGAAATCGCCAAAGCCCATGCTGAGGCGCTGAACCCCTTGCCTGCTGGCAGCCGTGATCTGCAACTCGAACATTCGCTCAACCTTCTGCAGGCTGCGGATCGATCAGGCTTCGATCTTTGCCTCTTCGCGGAGCGACATCTTGGCACGGACCTCTCGGCATGGCTGCTTGCTGGCGCCGTTGCTTCGCAGCTGGACCATATCCGGGCGCTTGTCGCCATCCATCCGGGCCTGCTCGATCCCGTTCTTACCGCCAAAATGTCGGTCTCGCTGGACCGCATGTGCAAGGCGGGAATGGCGCTGAATATCGTCAACGGCTGGTTCGATGAGGAATTCGAAATGTTCGGCGGCACGATTCTGCACGGCGAAGCGCGATACAAGCGCGCGTCGGAGTTCATTTCTGTCTTGCGGGGGCTCTGGGAGAATGAAAAGTTTTCATTCTCGGGAGAGTTCTTCAATTACGAGAACGCCCATCTGCTGCTGAGGCCGGGCCATGAGCGCTCGCCGGAAATCTTCTCCGTCAGTGCTGGCGACGAGGGCCGCGATTTCATAGCCCAGACTTGCGACTGGTGGTTCATCAACTATCCCAAGGCCGCCGAGACCACGGACGATGTGCTTCGGGGTGTGGAGGATGCAATCAACGACATGCGCCGCCGCGCAAAGGACGAAGGACGCACGGTACGCTTCGGCATGAACCCCTTCGTGGCTTTGGGAAAAGACGAAGAGACCGGCATACGAGAAACAATCGAGCAGGTGCTCAAATATGATCCCGAGCCCGATGAGCGCAAATTACAGCGCCGGATGCTCCCGGCGCTGAAAGCGGGCCTCATTGGCAAGCCGGAAACGATCCTGAAACAGATCGGCAGATACCGCGACATGGGGCTCGAGCTCATTCTCTGCAAGATGATTCCCGATCCCGACAATATTTCAAGGATTGGCCAGGAGATTGTGCAGCCTGCCAAGCAGGCGCACTAGGACGCGCATATCTGCAAGGTCATTATAATGGGCTGCTCCGGATAGGGGCAGCGCATGGATGCTGACGCCCGGGATCTCTGG
The DNA here is from genome assembly GCA_947370975.1 of Beijerinckiaceae bacterium. Taxonomy (GTDB): domain Bacteria; phylum Pseudomonadota; class Alphaproteobacteria; order Rhizobiales; family Beijerinckiaceae; genus Terripilifer. Next base: position 208,109 of record CANBNG010000002.1, on the reverse strand, counting down.
CGCAGCCCGGCAGACAGGAGATCCCCATGGTGGAGCGCGCGCATTGGCTATATCTCGCCGACCGCGTCATGGAAGTAGCAGCTCAATCTTCAGATTGTGTGGCTGACGACGCAGTCCGGTCAAACCGGTCTGGGGGCGAAAGATGTTCATGAAACCGAATTTACAGGGAAAATACAGGGAATTTGGGCTGATCTGGCCATTAACGGTGCGTCGAACCGGCCGGGAAGCGCACAAAACCAAGCTGATCCTGAAGTTTTCATGCAATTCCCTGCCCACAAGAACAGAGAATTGAAAACAGGACATCAGGGAATATCGAGCCCCCCGAACAGGCCTGATCAGGTGAGTTTGCTACTCGTCTGCGAGGCCGCCAATTGAGACAAGGGGCTTCGAGACAAGCCCTGCACGAAGCGTCCGCGGCGCAGAGACGTCGAGCGGCTCCAGTCCCTAAGTATTGCTTTTGAAGCTTAGTTTAGGTATAAACAGTGATCTGGAAGGAGCTGCAGACGATCAACGCAGACTTCGATCTTGAACTGACCGGCTTCTCGATCTCAGAGATCGACCACCTCATTGAAAGCGGAACCCCGACCGAGCCCAACGACCCAGCCGATGATCGCCTTCCTGAAGATCTGGACGGCCCTCCCCGCTGTCGACTTGGCGACATCTTCCGCCTTGGGGATCATCGCCTCATCTGCGACGACGCGCGGGATAGCGAAGTGATTGCCGCGCTGATGGATGGCGAGCGTGCCCAGATGGTCTTTACCGACCCGCCTTACAACGTCCCCATCGCCGGGCCTGTCAGCGGGCTGGGCGCGACCCAGCACCGGGAATTCGCCATGGCGTCTGGCGAGATGAGAGCCGCAGAATTCGTGGCCTTCCTGAAGGGCGGCTTCAGGATTCTCGTCGAATTCAGCATCGATGGCTCGATCCACTTCATCTGCGTGGATTGGCGCCACTTGGCGGAAACGCAGACCGCGGCCGAGGGCGTCGCAGTGAACGCCGCCAAGGGCCAGCCGCGCGCGCAGAAGATCTTCACCGACATGGTCGCCAAAGTTGAGCGCGACACCCGTCAGGCACATGAAGGAAGAATTGGTTCACGCAGCGCTTGACTACAAGTAAGGCGACAGCGAACGAATTTTAGGGGTATCCATGCGGCATTTCTCAGTCATCGCAGGTCTCCTGCTCGTCGGCCTGGACGCCTTCGCCCAAAACGTCGAGACGCGCGTCCAGACACGGGTTGAAACGCAAATCGACACGGTCGTGAAACCCGGAGGCGACTCCTCTGCGATCGACATTTCCTATGATGAAACGGCGTTCAACGCAGTCGGCAATGCGAAAGTCGAAAAAGAGGCTGCGCTGGAGGCTTATTACCGGGGCTTCAACACGGTCTTGCGCCAGCTCGCCGGCGCGCAGTCGGAATCCGAAATAGGCGAAAAATTCCGCGCGGACATGGAACGCGACTTCAACACGTTTAAGCGCCGCTATTTCACATCCGACACCATGCACAATTGCCGGATGCTTGATCGCGCCAACAAGCTCATTCCCGGGTCGGACAAGAAAACGCCGGTTACGGCTTACACGTGCCGTGCGGACGGTTCGATCAGGGTCGGAGCGCAGGATTTCGAGCGCGAGATGAAGTCGAAGGAACGGACGCTTTCCAATGCGCTGACCTTTGTCTTCGGCAAGCCTGAAACCAATGATCCGGCGGTGGAATATGTCACTGATCAGCTGGCGCGCGCCTTTACCGGCTCAGGATACACGATCGTTTCGCCGATTGGAGAGGCGGACGCCATTGTCGCCGGGAAGGCGGATTATTCGCTTGCGATCGATGATCGGCCCCCATCGACGGGTCCACTTTCAAACTTAGTTCAAGGTCGGCCTTAACGCTAGGGCGATCGGCGTAGCTGGCCCGGGTTGCGGAGCCGACCGCGTGGCCAAGGCTGGCGCGAAGACCTCTGGAGCCGGGGGCTTGTAGCCCAAGGATCCGTGAGGCCGCACGGTGTTGTAGTGTCGGCGCCAAAAGCCCCGATCGTTGCGGACGCAAGCCGGCATGTCGAGGCCTGCGGCGGAACTCGCAGGCCCCTCATGGGCTTGAACACGAGCCAATTAATAAGGAATTATCTTATAATATTCACAAATGAGGCCTACAGCGTCATGGCCCCTGTGTCTCACAAGGGAGATATGTTTGCGCGCCTTCCTTGGTGAGCTGGCAGTCGAGGGGGGTGAGTTGACACGGATCACAACGTCAGGCGCGGCGATCAATCAGCCTTTTAAAACCCTTAAAGTCAAAGCGACTGGCGATCTTGTCGGGGGGCTTTGCAGCTCCATTGTGGGCATCGCCTACGGCCTGACCTTCGCGCACCTGATTTTTGCGCCACCGTTGACGCCCTGGGTCGCCTACGGACTGGCGGCTACGTTCATCACGATGGCGGCCGCGTCCCTCATGATGTCCATGACCAGCAAGCTTCCCTTTGTCATCGCCGGACCTGACGGCGCCACGGCGGCGGTCACGGCCGCAATGATCACCGGGTTGATGCGTGAATTTGAGCAGATTGGCGAGCCGGACGATTTGCTCGCACCCGTGATGGTGATGTTAGCGATCACCACGATCGCAACGGGCGCCGTGCTGTCGATCATCGGCTTTCTGCGTGCAGGAAATGCGGTCCGCTTTATTCCATACCCCGTCATAGGCGGCTTCCTCGCCGCCACCGGTTGGTTGATGACAATCGGCGGCATTGGCATGGTCGCTGGCCGCACCATCAGCTTCGGGACGCTCGGTCTCCTCGGGGAGGCCAACATTGTCTGGGAGCTCAGCGCAGCTGGCGTGACCGCGGCCGCCATTTTCATTCTGCGCAGTCTGCGGGCGGGAGCCGTCAGCGTTCCCATTGTCCTTCTGTCCGGCGTTTTGGTGACGCATCTTGTCCTGCAGCTCACCGGCACTGATTTGACGACGGCGCAACAGGCTGGCTGGCTCATCAAGCCGCCGCAGTCTGTCGGCATGTCTCCGACCTGGGATGTCAATGACCTGCTGATTTTTCCGTGGCGGATACTCCCCAACATCGGCGCCGATATCATAGCCATGATCTTCGTCACGACGGTCACCATGCTGCTCAACACAAGCGGCGTTGAATTCATCGTCAATAAGGATGTCGCACTTGAGCATGAACTCAAAATGCTCGGGGTGGCCAACATTCTGTCGGGCCTTCTCGGAGGCTATGTGAATTGCACGTCTTTGAGCCGCACAACGCTGAACTATTCTGTAGGTGGGCGAGGTCGCCTCTCGGGCGTCGTTGTCGCGCTCGTTTCTGTTGGCATGCTGTTCCTGGGCGGCGGCTTCATCGCTTTCATACCAAAATTCATTCTCGGCGGCCTGATGCTGAACCTCGGCCTCGATCTCTTGAGGAAGCAACTCGTCGACACGCGGCGCAGTATTCCTGCGCTCGACTACGCCGCGCTTCTCGTGGTCGCGCTTGTTATCGTCAAGTGGGGGTTCGTGGCCGGCGTCATCATTGGAATCCTCGCGGGATGCATGACTTTCGCGTTCAGCGCCAGCCGGATCAGCTGCATCAAGTTTCGCTTCGACGGCGCCGAATATAGCTCGTCGCTGGACCGGAACCCTCAAGAACTCGCCATTCTCGCCGTGCAGAGACACGAAATTCAGGGCCTCATCCTTCAAAGTTATCTGTTTTTTGGCTCAACCAACCGGCTGTACGAGTTCGTCAAGGTGCTGCTCCTGCGACGGCCCGAATGCCGTTTCCTGCTGTTCGACCTCGGGCTGGTGAATGGCATCGATTCCTCGGCCATGCACAGTTTCGCTCAGATAAAGCGCATCGCATCAGTGCACGGTGCGCACATCGTCATGGTCAACGCACCGACTGACCTCCGGAAGCGATTTCAGGATTTGCTCGATCCTGACGACATCCTGAGCGACGATTTCGATCGCGCCCTTGAGATTTGTGAGAACGCAATCATCTCACGCTATAGGAACATGGACGACGAGGCTGAAAATTTCACGTCATGGCTCACGCAGGCCCTCGGCGAGCCCACATTTACGGAAGACCTTTTCAAGGCGTGCGAGCGTTGCGAATTTCATCAAGGTGACGAGATCGCCCAGCAAGGAGCGCCGGCCGACTGCATGCATTTTATTCTACGCGGCCGCGTTGGAATCGTGGTGAACCACGACGATGGCGGGGCGACCCGCGTCCGCAGTTTGGGCGCACAGACAACCGTCGGCGAGATGGGATTGTTAACCGGCGAAACCAGAAGCGCCTCGGTGATAGCCGAAACGGATTGCGTCATGTACCGGTTGGGAATCGACGAGTTCCGGCGCCTGAAGCTGACGCGGCCGGATCTGACGCAAGCGTTTCTGACCTATGTCATTTCCGTCATGGCGCAGCGATTGCGTTTTGCGAGCAATATGATCAGCGTTCTGCGGCGTTAGCAGTCAGAAGACCCAAGGCGTTCAGCCTCTCGATCTGGTCGCGAAGTTCGTTCGAAGGTTTTAGAATGCAAACAAAACCGTCCGACGCGCGAATCATGGCCTTGCGCGACGCGCTCCATGGCGTCGCGAAGCACGCGAAAGCCCTCGAGTTCGTCCGGGGCCTGATCGGAAAGGTCGCGATCCCCGCCCGCCCGACAGGCGGCTGCGAGGTCGAGCTGATCGGCAACATCATGAAGATCGTCGATGTTTGAATGCCGGCACAGTAACGCAAAAGGCCGCCCCTGAGCAGGGCGGCTTTGGATGAGGGAATGACGCGTTCTGCAAAGTTGGTTGCGGGAACGCGCAACCAACTTAACCTAACTCGCATCCTGCTCGCTGACTAAATGAGGTACTTGCCATCCCCCAGTCGCCGATCGCTTCACGTCTGGCATGTCGAATAAGGCTGTCGGCAAATCAGGCAGTTTTAAAACCAAACAAAGACCGAACAGACGACGAGCTAGCCACACCCATGACATCAATGGGTTGCGGCCTTGCTAGCCCCAAGGCTAAGGTTGATATGGGATGGTAGAAGGGGGCCATTTCTCGGATGGACGGACCCCGGACCGAGGGCAGGAACGCGTGCCGAGAATCAGTCTTCGCGTCAGCATCGTTGTGTTCGCCCTCTTCACGGTCGTGCTGACCGGACTTGCGGTCCATGTTCCGTGGGCCATCGCCTCGCGGAAGAATGTCACGGACCTTGCCAACCAGATCAACGAGGAGATCGCGCGCGGCGTCTCCGGCGAGATGAACACGATCTTCACCTCGGCACGCGCGGCGCAGGAGACCATCGCCAACCTGCTGCGCGAGGGTGCCTTCGACATTGAGGACAAGAAGGCCCGCGAGCAAATATTCCTGTCCTTCTTGATGTCAAACACCCATTTTTCATGGGTCAGCTACGGCCGGCCGAATGGCGACTTCTACGGCGCGCAACGCCGGGATGACATCAACCTGCGCCTTGTCGAAAGCCGCTGGAACGACAAAAGCAAATCCGCGCAGCGCAGCGAGCAATATCTCGTGGACGACGGCGAGCGCGTACTGCCCACCATCATCCAGACGCGCACCAACGATTACAATTCCGCGACCCGCTCCTGGTATCGCCTCGCTGCCGCCAAGCCCGGTGCCCATGTGTGGACGGACATCTATGTCTTCTCGGCCACAGGCCGACCAGGGCTCAATACAGCGCTCGCGGACATGAACGGCAAGGAGGTGCGGGGCGTCATCAGCGTCGCCATCGAGCTCGACCTTGTCTCGCGTTACCTGAAAAAGATCCGGTCCACGCGCAGCGGGATCGCTTTCGTGATGGACAGCGGCCAGCGCATGATCGCTTTCAAGGATCCAGCGCAAATCTCGCGCCCCGGGGTCAATCCCGACGAACCCGAACTGCTGCGCCTGGAAGACACGACGCAGCCGCTGCTGCGGCTGGCACATGCCGCCCTCGCTCATGAAGGCATCGACCTGAAGACGCTTGGCAGCACGAAGAATTTCACATTTTCGGACCCGGCCGACGGCAAATCCTATCTTGTCAGCCTGACCGGTGCCGGGCAGAAGGACTGGTTCGTCGCGACCGTTATCCCCGAAAGCGACTTCATGGTGGAAGTCGACAGGAACACGACGAAAGTGCTTCTGGCCGTTATTGCCGCCTTGCTGCTCGTCTGCCTGATCGCAATCGTGACCTCGCGACACCTGTTCGTGCGCCCGCTGCGGATGATCATCGAACAGACCGAGCTGATCGCGGAATTCAAGCTCGATCGGGTGCGGCCCATCAAGTCCAAGATCATGGAGATTGATGCGCTGTCGACGTCAATCCAGAATATGAGCGGCGGCTTGAGCTCGTTTGGACGCTATCTGCCGTCCGACCTCGTGCAGCGCCTGCTCAAACAGGGCGTCGTCGCCGAACTGGGCGGCTCGCGTCGTACCCTGACAATCATGTTCATGGACCTGGAAGGTTTCTCCGCGATGTCCGAGCGGCTCGGCCATCGCGTCGTTCCGGTGCTGGGCGAATATTTCAGCGCGATGTCGCGCGTCATCGGCAGCCATCAGGGCACGATCGACAAGTTCATCGGCGACGCAGTGATGGCGTTTTGGGGCGCACCGATCGATAATGACGATCAGGCGCTCGACGCCTGCCGCGCCGCTGTCGGCTGCAGTCGCGCCATGCGCGATGGGGCCCTCAACCGCGACGAAACGCTTCGCATCCGCATTGGCATCAACACGGGCCGCGTGGTGGTCGGCAACATCGGCTCGGCCGACCGCCTCAACTACACGGTCATCGGCGATCCCGTAAACCTCGCCAGCCGCGTCGAGGGCCTGAGCAAACTTTACGGTACGGAAATCCTCATCACCCAGCACACATTTGAAATGGTGAAGTACGACGTCATCGCGCGCCGCTTGGATGTCGTGCAGGTGCGCGGCCGCGAGGAACCTGTCGCCATTTATGAACTACTCGACATGCGTGACGAAAGCGGCGTGATCGACGGCTATGACTGGATCGGCGTTTTCGAGGCGGGACTTTCGTTTTATGAACAGGGCCGCTGGAGCGAGGCAGCGGCGCAGTTCGAAAAGACGATCCTGCTGCGCGGGGCCGACAGACCCTCGGAGCATTTCATCGCGCGCTGCCGCACCTATATGCCAGCGCTGGACTCGTTGCCGCGCGACAGTGATGTCCTGTCGATCGGACAAGTCTGAGCGGAGCCTTGCGCCCCTCGGACGGGGCCGCTTCGTGCCGCAACCCGCTCAGAGCTTCAGAAACAAGCACACTTTCGCCAGCAGCGAGGCTTTTTCAACGGTAGGGGTTTGGTCCCCCGCTGCGGTGCTGGCGAGATGGCTCCGGGTAGCGGCTTGGCGCTGGACAACAATCTGCGTGAGCTTTTCGAGCAGTGCCGGACGCGCCTTCAGGAACGGCGCAAGGTCGTCCGACCGAAGTTCGTGAACAAGGCAGCCGGTGAGCGCCCTGACCGTCGCGCTGTGCGGTGCTCCGGTCAACAGCGACATTTCACCGAAGATGTTGCCAGCCGTGATGTTGCCGACGACAACCTCCTCACCTCCATCCGCTGGCACAAGCACCTGTGAATTGCCTTGATCCCCTGCGCAGATGATGGAGGTGCCAGCCTCAAACAACTGCGTGTCGACAATTTCCGAAATGTCGCGGCGTTCGCTTTCATGGAAAGCGTTGAACGGGGGCACGTGGCCGAGGCATTGCCAGAGCGGACGCTGCTGGTCTGCGGGATCGACCGGGCTCAGCACAGCGCCTTCATGAAGCACAGGAATGCCAGCCATTTGGAGATTGTTGGCGATCCGCGAGCGCAATTTGCCCCGCAAGCCATTGCCTTGGCGCTTGCTGCGCATGTAGGTCAGTGCGACCCAGTCGACGCCGCCATTGCGGAGGCCGACAATGTTCAACTGCGGTGGCCGCGCGGCGCGGGCTTGCTGCGCTCGAACCGCTGGTACCGCAGGATCAAGTAGGCATGCGCCGAACACAGGCCACGTGCGGGGCATCGCTGCCTGCCCGTGGCCGCTGCCGACGTCAGAGCGTCAGCCCACGTCGGCGCACCGCTGCGCCAGAGGGGTCATAAACGTCATCTGCAAGTTCGAAGAAGCGGAACGGGATTTTCAGTCCGATCTGTCGCGCCCGCAAGAAATTGATGGCGATGTCGGGAGGCGAAAGAATACCAACCTTGAGGTCGCCGGCACGCACGCGCTCGCCAAGGATATCGATGGCATAGGCTGCAGCGAGCCGCGCATTGCTCTCGAAGCTCACACCAATCGACATAACGGCGCTGTCGGTGCCAGGCCGCACGACATCCGGAACCGCGCTGAGCACTGGAACGTCTCCAGCGTGTCTGTTGATCGTGCCGATCTCGTTAAAGATGGATGTGCTACCGGTGATCCAGAACAGGCTGCGGGCGAACGCGGGGTCGCTGCTGCGCATGTTTCGCACGATCGGCGGAAGGACACCGGCGAGTTCCTGTGCGGCGCGCTCAGGCTTGTCGATGGATACAAGAAACGCATTCATCCCAAGCGAATTGCAGGATTCGACGAAGGGCACCGCCTGAGTTTCCATGGCACTGATGTTTTGGCTGTCCACAAGCACTGCGACGTTACGAAGGGCGGGCCTGATCTCGCGCAGATAGGCAATCTGGACATCGAGTGACAGGTTCAATGACGTGAAGGCGAAGTTGACGCCGCTTCCCTTCTCGTAATTTTTCATCTGCTTGAGCAGAACCGGGTCTTTGGAACAGACCGTCACGACGGGAATCTTCGTGTTCCATGCTTTGCGCCAGAGCCAGTCCGTTGCTTCCGAACCCATGGCGAAGATGAGGCGTGCAGATGTGCGTTCTGCTTCCTGCAATGCGTAGTGGCCGCGCTCATCCTTTTGTTCAAAATTGATAAGGTCGAACTCAACAGAAATTCCGCGCCGATCGAAGGTCTCGATGATCGTCGCGAGCGCAATGTCGTAGGCCGACGAGCGACGCGGAAGGAGCATCGTGACCCGAATGCGGGCTGGATCGGTCTCCGGCGCATTCGCCAGTGCGCATCGCAGATGATCGCTGCCACGCGACAGCGTCCAGCGCGCGAGTCTTTCTGATGGCACAGACACCCAGGACGGAAAGGCAGGCGCCGCTTGCGCGCGCAGAGCCGTCGGCATAGCCGGCAAACAGGCAGCTGCCGCGCCGATCCGGAGCAGTTCTCTTCTGGTGGCGGGCGCCATTAGGTCGCCTCCTGCACGCGAGGACGGATTGCAGCAAACAACAGGCCAAGCACCAAGGTTATTGCGCCCGCAAGCGACACGGCCTCAAGCCCGAAACCGGTCAGCACGAGCAATTGACCCGCAAGGGCCGGGCCGAGCGCATGGCCCATGCGTTCGAGCAGGCGATACAGGCTTGCGACCTGCGTCGCCCCGAGCCGCCTCCCTGCATCGCTGTTGGCGACATGGGTGATCACGGGAGCGTTGATCAACCCGTGTCCAAGCCCGAGAAGCACGAGGCCTGCCCCGATCGCCAGCGTGTCCGGCGGAAGCAAGTCCGGTGCAAGCGTGCGCAACAGGGTCGCGGCCCCGACGAGCAGCATGGACAGGCCCGACACGCACATTCCGGCAAAGAGAATGCTGTCAGAAGACCCTCCGCCATCGGCGCGACGCGCAGCCCATGGCGTCGCCGCCAGCACGCCAAGCGGGTAGAGCATGATCAACTGTCCGATGTCCTCGGGCACGAATGCCATCCTGGCCAAGGTCAACGGCATCAGGTATCCGACGACCCCGGTCAGCACGGCTTTCGAAGGCGCCCCGACAAACGCCAGCGTGCGCCAGAAATCATAGCTGCGCGCGGTCTCGCAGAAATTGCGGGCGACGGACGCAAGCGCCTGCATCAACCCGGCGCCGGCGGTGCGGACCGCGACCGGAGGAAGCAGCGCCAGCACAAGCAACAAATTGACAGCAATGACGGCTGCGCCCGTCAGGAAGACACCGCTCGGCCCGATGGAATTGACAAGCAGCGAACCTATCGACGCGCCAGCGACAAGGCCACCGTTGAACCCGAAGACAATGATGGACGCGCCGCGCGTCCGCTGGCCCGCTGCGGCATGTGTGAGGATGTAGCTTTGCGTGCCGATGAGCAGGCAGGCTTGGCCCGCGCCAGAGAGAGCGCGCGCAAACACCATGGCTTCGAAGCCGAACGGGGCGGCCATGACCAGCATCGACGCGCAGGCGAGCGCCGCACCGGCAACCATCAATCCACGTTCGCCAAACCGGTCAACCAATTGCGGGCCTGGCAAAACCGTCAGCAGGAAGCTGATGAAATAGGCCGAAAAGGTCAGCGACGCGGCCGCGGCCGACAGGCCCTGCTCCTGAGCTGCCGCTGTAATCAACTGCGGCAGGAATCCTGCCGACAGGCTCTCGACAAAGACGGCGATGAAGAACACCGGCGTCAGTCGCGTCAGCAAGTTTTCAGATGCGTCGGCGTCTTGGCTGCGGGTGAGCGTGCGCGACAGTTTCAGGAACAGCATCGAGATCAGCGCGACGCCCAGAAAGAGGGCCAGAAAGTTCTTCGCGCTGCGGCTCACCGCCGCAATCACGGCGTCCATCGGTAAGATGACGGAAACGGTCAGCTTCTTCTCGCCGCCGAGCGCGCTTGAAAATTCGTAACTTCCCTCATCGGCGCGCCAAGGCTTTCCAACCATGGCGGGATCGAGATTGAGCCGGACGATGCCGTTCTCGTTCAGGGAAATGGTGCGAATGTCCGGATCAAGCTGCCGATATTGCTCGAAGACCTGCGTCAGCCCCTCGAAATCCTCCAGCGTCAGCGCAAAGGCGAACACCGGCTCGAAACGCTCGCGCAACGAATTGGACAGCGCACGCGCCTTCGCCTGGGCACCCTCCGAATAGATCGACACGAGCGTGTGCAGGACGAGAGCAGCGATCACGAGAAAGGCCGCTGCAAAGAGCGTCGCCGTCCAACGCCCGCTGCGATCCCGCCGGTCGATCCAGACGACTGCGAGCGCGCAGACCAGCGCAATGGCCAGCGAGAGCGGTAGCAATAAAGCAAAGCGCGCCCAGAGCGCCTTTTCGATCTCGGCGCGGCTGACTGTCACGCCAAGCGCGCCGACCGTGCTGAAGCGATCATGCAGCGGCAGAAAGACCTGAAGCCAGCTCTCGTCACGCTGGGTCAGGAAGGGTGCTGTTTCCTGCTCCGTCAGACTGCGCAGGGCGGGCGCGCCCGGCGCGCCAACCTCGAAGGCGACATCGCCGACGCGCGTGCTGACGAAGATCGAATGAATGCTCGGGTCGGAAGTCCGAATACGCTCACCGAACTGACGAAAGCCGGGGAATTGCTCAATCGGCAAACCCGCACGGAGATGGGACTCAAGGGGCGCGCGGATGATTTGGGCCTGCGCGACGAGCTTGCCAACGACGAACTTGGGATAGGTCCGCTGCACTTCGCCATAGCCGACATAGACCAGCAGCAGCAACGATCCGCAGCAGATGAAGAAGATCATCAGGAACAGTCGAAGGGAACCGCGCCACGCAGTGGAGGCTTGCGAAATCATGTCAGGCTGTCTTCCATGAAACGTGACAGGCCGGGCGCAAATTTGCGGCGGCACGTCGCATATTGCAGAAGCGTGTCGGAGAAAACGGACAGGATGAGATCGTCGTAGCTCATGCCGATTTCTGGCAATCCCAGACTGACGATGTTGATCGCGCCTTGACCCGCCGCCTTCAGGTCCGGCTTGGGATTGGCTTCGAGCACGCAGCAGGTCCCGTCAGCATCCGCGCGCACGTCGAGCCGCACAAGAGTGCCGAGGTTCAAACCCTCGTAAACGGCGCGCGCCAGCCCCGCGAGGTCCCCGCGGACCGGATCGTCCGAGGCAAGTAGGCGCAACCGCGCCTGCGTGATCGGCTTCACGTCCATGGACGTGAACACCCGCTCACCTGCGTCGAGCAGTCGCTCGACAGGTGAAAAGATCGTCGGTCCGTCGGAGATCGTGACGCGGCCGTTTCGCACGCACACGCCGCCATATACTGCAATGGTATATTCCGCGCCAGGAAGGTAGCGTTCGGCCAGGACATGGCTTTGCGTCACATCGCGAATGTGGCGCATGGCGTCGGCGACCTCGTCGAGACAATCGGCAACCATGACATGGTTGGAGGCGCGTCCGGACACCGGCTTGGCGACATACGCACCTGCCTCACCGAGCGTCGCGCGAAGTCTGTCGGCGTCCAGCGGCGCGACGCCGTCCCAGGTGACGAATGGCGATGTGGGAACGCCCAGGGAGCGCATCAGATGCTTGAAGACATGCTTGTTGTCGAGCAACGAAACGTTCAGCGGATCATGTCCGACATAGGGCAAGCCCATCAGTTCGAGCATGGCCGGCGTATGGCTTGCCGCGTCGAACCCCTGCACGCCGCCTGAATTGACCCAGACGATCTCCGGACCGATGGCGGCGATCTCGGCGGCAAGCCGCAAGCCGTCGGCAATAACATGCACCTTGCGAAACCCGCTGCGCCGCAGGGACTGCGCGATATCTTCGGCAACGGCGCGATATGTCTTGATCCCGCGAGGATTGAAGGTTTCGTGCAGCACGGTCCCCGGCGTCTCCGGATCTCCGCCATGCACGACACAGACCGACCCATCCTGCATCAATCGATCGAGAAGGGAGCGCAGCCTTCGGGCTCGCTCGACCTGGCCTGGAAGATGAATGTTCATTCGTTGGGGATCCGTCGCACCTCGATCGCCCTGGCCAATCAGGTGCGTCGCACTTCAAGGATCCTATTTAAGACCGGACATATGTTGATATTACACTTCTGCAAGAAACGGCGCGCGAAACATAATGCGCTTTCCATGAAAAGCTGCGTCGATCAAGAAAGCTTACTGGGACGAAGACAATTCACCCAGTTGAGCCGCAATGACGCGTGCGAGACCCAGCGCCTCGGCCGGACGGCTGAGTGTGGTGTAGGCGTTCAGGAAGGCCATTCGCGCGGGTGCCGATTCGAAGGCAATGGCGACCGGTTCTCCTGCGGCGCGCATCTCCTGCGTGAGGGCGACCGCCAGTTCAAGCCCAAGGCCCGGAAGCAGGCTCGCCATGACATCGGCCTCCCCGACCAGCAACGCCAGCAGGTCGCCTGTCCTGTCGCGGCGCAGCGCTTGCTGGAACCGCAACCCCGTGGCGAGGATAAGATCGACAATCTGCTGCGTGACTTCGGTCGGCATATCGCACTGACGCGCAAGTCCCGATACGGCGTCGGCGGACATGCGTTCAAGGTCGCGCCCGGCACCGTTCGAACCGCCGGGATGGCGAAGATCATGGCCGAGCATGACGATCGACAGGATGTGAGGCGGACAGGCCAGCGTCAGGCCGAGACGCGCGCAACTTGCGCATAGGGCGGCCATCGCCCGCATCGTGTCGAGTGTGTGCAGAGGATTGTGGTAGCCGTTCGGCTCTCGCACCAAGGCATCTGCTTCAATGTCGGCAAGGAGTGCCCTGAACAAACGGGCTGCCGGTACGTCGTCCAGCGGGAGAGCCCTGGCGAAGGCTGCATAACCCGCCCGCCAATCGAAGTCCGCAGCACGAGAGGCGCGCGCAGCGGCTTCGAAATCGGCCAGTTGGCCTTCGGCCCTGAGCGCCGTGCTCAGCGGACGCTCGACAGCAAAGGCACCGTGCGACGCAAGACTTCATAGCCGCCAAACAGCACCGCCGTGAAGACGAGGTCCCCCACCAGTGCGGTCTGGAAGAAGGGAATGGCTGCCACGTAGCAATCTGCAAGACCAGCCAAGCTGGCTGGATAGAGCCCGTCCTGCACCCAGACGCCGAAATTGGTGACCACGAAGAAGAGAACCGAACCCGCGACCGATGCGCCGGCGATCTTGGACAGCTGGTTTGGACCCGTCAGCGCGCCCATTGCGACCACGGCGGCGACACAGACATAAACCAGCAACATGCCTGCGTGCAGGCCGAGAACGAGGTCTGTCAGGGACACGGCGACGAGCGGCACAAGCAGCGCCAGTCGACGATCCACGATCTGCGCGCCGGCAAAGAGCGCCATGGCGGTCACCGCCGTAAAATTCGGCGGATGCGGCAGCAGGCGCGTAATGGCCGCGAAGGCGATCATGCCGATGAGGGTCGTGATCCTGAGTTCCACCGGAAATTCCTCTGCAACGCTGCGGCGGACCTCGTGCCCGTGCCAAGCGACAGTCCTGTTCCTGGCAGGCTAGCTCAAGAGAAGATCCCCGGTCCATGCGAGACCTACGGGGCAATTGGGCCTGCGTGCTTGATGCAACGCCCGTCTCGCGGCACAACCCTTTGCAGTCTTCAGTTTTACCGCTCAACCGCGCTAAACCGTAGCATGTGCAAGATCCAATTCAACCATATTTTCAAAATCGGCAAATGCGGAGACCGGCTCTATGTCGATGCCGACATGCCCCTCCCGCGCGGCAAGCGATGATTACATAGCTGGATGCGTGCGCAATATTGAAGTCGATCGGCGAACCCGACGTCGAGATCACCTGGGTCCTGCCGTTCTCGCTGATATGGATGCTCCAACCCGGCCCGACCATCCGAGTATCGGGCGAGCTCTACATCGCGGGCGCAGGCCTGGCGCGCGGGTATCTGGGCCGGCCGGGCCTCACCGCCGAGCGCTTCGTCGCCTGCCCGTTTGGCGCGCCTGGCGCGCGCATGTACCGCTCGGGCAATCTTGCTCGCTGGCGTTCTGACGGCGTGCTCGATTTTCTGGGCCGCGCTGACGACCAGGTCAAAATCCGCGGCTTTCGCATCGAGCCCGGCGAGATAAGTGCTGCCCTTTCGGCCCTTGAGGGCGTCGGCCAGGCCGCCGTCATCGTGCGCGATGTCGCGGGCGACAAAAAGCTCGTCGCCTATCTCGTCGCGGCTGTTGGTGGCGATTGTCCACACAACTTCCCGCGCACGTGACGATTCAGGAATTGGCGAGGGACTATCTTGATGCAATCCGGGCGGCCCAACCCTTCGGCCCATACCGCCTCCTTGGCTGGTCATTTGGCGGAGCCGTTTGCGCTGAACTGGCCCACCTCATCGAAGCCGCTGGTGAAAAAATGGACACGTCAGGCGAGATGATGCGAAAGCATCAACCGGCACCGATTACAGCACCTATCCTGCTGTTTCACGCGACCGAAGCTACGCCTGCAGTCGAGACTAGACCCTGGCAGACCATCACCACTGGAAGATTGGTCCGCATCGAGACGCCGTTTCGTCATGAAAATTTCGATACAGACGACGTGGCAGCCTTCATTGGGCCTCGCGTGAACGACTGGCTGCAATCCGAAAGGGCGGCCTCCTGTCAGCTGCCGTTAGTCACAATCGAATAGAACCAAGGATTACCTATAAGGACGCGGCCTATAATCTTTTACTGCATAGAACTCACAAACGACTGGACTTCGCCGCCGACCAGAGCGATCCATGCTGCACAAGGCGCGGCGGCGACGCCGCTCATCAATCTCCTTGCCCCCGCAGGCCTTGGGGCCTCGCGGGGTTGTGCTGGTGGCAGCGAATGCTGCCGTCAACACTGGAGATCGTTATGGCCAAACTCATCGACACGCAGTTGACCCTTTTGTGGCTGGCGCGACAACCGATGCTGACCGCAATTGCGTCTCCAACATACGACCAGAAGGGCTGGCCCCATATATCGCGGCAGACAAGGTCGCGCGGTTACTTGCAGCCGCCTACCAAAAAGGCCTTACCGGGGTAGGCCTGAAGGACGAGACCGAGGCGCTGTTGTTGATTGACCGCTCACGGGATGAGGTCTGACGAACGGCCACAGTCGTTGCAATCCCTGGATTGGCGGCGGACCACCTTGCACGTGGTCTGCCGCGACTGTCGTAACCGATCTCCTCTGTTCCAAGGGGGAAATCCGCCAAAAAACTAACATTAAATCTGGACCATTTTGCCAATCTCAACCCACCCCGAGGAGTAGATTCTCTCTATCCAAATTAGACCCATTATTTTTATGGAGCCGGGGGGACCACTTTCATAGTGAAAGATGTCACTTTCTCGCTCTCTCCAAATGGCCCGGCAACCTTATGATCGATAGCGGGAAGGGACTTCAGGTAGAGAGCGATGGAGATCGCATCCGCATTAGTCAAAGCAGCATAGTCATTATAGGGCATGATGGGCGCCAACTGGCGGCCATCGGGCCTAACTCCAGTCTTGATCGTGATGGCGATCTGTTTAACCGTCCACTCGCCCAATCCGGTTTTCTTGTCCGGGGTCAGATTAGGCCCAACAAACACACCTAGACCTGGGATCTCGAACCCAACTTCAGAGCCTCCAAGCACTTTAGTTGTGTCACGTTTCCCAAGGAAACTGCCGGGAGTATGGCAGTCCTGACAACCGCCAACGGCAACCAGGTATTTCCCACGCTTAGCGCTCGAAGCGCCAGCAGCATGGCTAACCGACATTGGGAACAGCGCGAGAAGCCCAACTACCGCAGCTATTAAAGAAAGATTCATGAACCTCTCCTTTAGTTTTGAACAGAGTCAAACCTTGGGATAGTCTCTATCTACTACCCGCTCTTTCGGTTCCTTACTGAAATATCGTGCTCCATGCAGGAGCTGTCAAACAGCAAAAAGAGCTGCCATATTTTTATTTTTACTTGCATATTTTTATATGCCGGTCTTTGAAGTTTTGATTCAAGAACAGGCGCTTACCCTGATCCATTGTTTGAGCATGACCGGATCATGACGAGGCGCACAAGGCGACGCTACTGCTTGCATCACGGTCGACGCCAAGCGTCAGTCATCTGTTTCAGCTGAACCATGCGCATCTGCGTTCAAAAATCCAGCGCTCAGGCAGAACAAAAAAGCAATAAGTACCCGAGCGCTTCGCGAGCTAGATCTTCCAGAATCCTATCGAGCGAACTATCGCGACAATCTCTTGCGGCTTATGGCGATTTCTAGACATTTTGGTCCTCCTCTGCCCCAAAAGACATACCTCATGGTGGACCAGTTCAATGGGGGTGGATCAATCCGGCGCTGTTCAAAAAACAAGCCACCTGTCTTTTATTCGAATGATCTGCGTCAGAAAAATTCGTGCATTAGCGCTTGTGCATGGCCAACTACATGTTCGGCCGATGCGAACGAAAAGATTTCACCGACAAAGAAACCGTTTCTACGCCCTTGCCATGAGCGAACCTGCTGTCGCGCGCCAGCGGCCGACGCCTCAAGGGGAAAGTGCGGGAAATAACGCCATGCGCGATGCGAGATGGTTACGCCGATATCGGCGCCAAGCTCCGTTGCGGAGTCGCGAATGCAGCGCTCAACTGTCTGCTTGGTCATTTCCGGCGGCGCGATGGACCATGTCTGGCAAAAATCAGCGTCGCGGGGCCGATACCATAACATGGGACGGCCGGCCTGCTCCGGCCTGCACCAGTCCGGCAGATGCACGCAACATCCTAGCAAGCCGCGTCCTTCGAAGGCGAGCGAATGATAGGAAACGAAATTCACGCG
This sequence comes from Beijerinckiaceae bacterium, assembly GCA_947370975.1. Lineage (GTDB taxonomy): Bacteria > Pseudomonadota > Alphaproteobacteria > Rhizobiales > Beijerinckiaceae > Terripilifer. The sequence continues at coordinate 190,667 of CANBNG010000002.1, read as the reverse complement.
ATCAAGGAGATCGCGCTCCTCGCCCGATGAATCGAGACACATCTTCAACTCGTCCGGCGGGCAGGCAAAAATAATTTTGTCGAATTTTTCCGTGCCAAGATCCGTCTCCACAATGCAGGGGTCGCCTCGAATAATCGACACGACGGACGACGAAAGACGCACGTTGAGGCGCGCCGCGACGTCGCGCCAGAGCGCGTCATAGCCGCCGTCTATCGTAAAACATCTTTTTTGGATCCGAAGAAGAATTGGCCGTGGAACGTCATAATAGGCAAGGAAATAACTCGCCGGAGTCGTTTCGGGGAAGCCGTAGCCATAGCCCGAAAGAAACGCGCGCAGGATAGGCGAGAGCCTGGATAGCTTTTTCATCTCTAGATATTCAAGCAGCGAAACGCGGTCTTCGAGCTGTGCCCCCTCGCCCCGCACGTCACGTCGACGCCAATCTCGATAATGATGTTCGAAGCGAAGGAGATCGACCGCGACGCGCGCAAGCTCCCAGCTATTGCGGAAGACCGGCTCAAGATCGAGCCGGGCGAGGCTGGGGTGATCGTCGTGATTGAACTCAATGAGAGGGCGCCCCATTCGCGCCGCCAACCCCGCGACCTTGCTGCAAGGCGCGACTGCTATGGCGCCCATGTCAGCGCGCATGCTGTGCGCCGGCACGGAAAAGCATTTACCTCCGACGCGCGGACGTTTTTCGTAAACGACCACATCGTGGCCAATGTCCTGCAAAGTCAGGGCGGCTGAAAGACCCGCCGGGCCTGCGCCGACAACTGCGACGCGCAGCCGCATCACTTCGGCGCTCCGACGACGAAAATGGCGAAAGCCCCGATCAGGCCGTGGTTGAAGGAGACCGCTAGATAGGAGCCTGTTGCCCGATACACGACAGCCCAATAGAGAGCGCTCACGCATGCGACGCCTGCGAAGACAATGCCGAGGTGCGAATGTGTCGCAGAGAAGGTCAGAGCCGTGAGGCCGATCGCGCGCATCGGCGCGGGTTTTCCGCCAGCCGAATAAAAGATCTCGAGCGCTTTTTGCATGGCGCATCGCACGGTCTCTTGCGCAAAGGCCAGCGAGATGTAGGCGAGCGTGAGGCCAATGACGATCGGGATGGAAATGTCGTCGCCAGTCAAGGAACGCATCAGGTCAAAAAGATGCGCCTCACTGCCTGAAATGACGACGGCCTTCGCGACGACAATGAGAAGCAAGATCGGGAGCGCCCAGATGAGGCCTCTCAGAAGCTGGCCCGACCAGTCTGTCAGGGTGATGCCATACTCCTTGAAACGTCCGCCCTCGCTGCGCAGGAAACGGACCGCCACCGCAAAGAACGTCACGATGAAGACGAGCGACACGATGGAATCGACCGGCAAAATCGAGGCGTAATAATAAGATGCCGGGAGCGACAGCATGTAGAACGAGAGCGCGATAAAATTTGCGACGATGAAGCGTGTGGCCGAGATCTGGATTTCCAGAGCTTGCAGCTCGCGCGCGTGACGGGCCTGTATGTCGCGTGTCGCGGTGTCGAGCCGCTCTAGCCCGGCTATGCCGAGCGCCGCGCGCAGATGTGCGAGAAGGTCCGGATGCGCCTCTAGCGCCGCGCCGCTCAGGACGCGGACGGTCGCCGGCCCTGCGGCGTCCACATGGGCGCTGACCCGCACACCGCGCAGCACGGACATGTCGCCGACGATTTCGGCGGTGCCGAGAGTAGCGACGACGGCGGCCGGATTTCCGTCGCTTCCCTCGCGCGTCACGACAAGCGTGCCCTGGGCGATGATGAAGAGATCAGCGTTTTCCTGTCCCTGCCGAAGCAGCCGTTCGCCCGGTGCGAGGTCGTGGACCTTGGCAAGGGCCATGAGTTGCTCGCAAATGTCGTGCGGAAGCCTGCCGAGGACGGAGGAGTTGAGATTGCTCGAGTGCATTAATGCCGTGTGCTTTCCGAATAGGCCGCAAAGATTTGGGTGCGACGCGCTTTCATCGTCGGCGTCATCAGACCGGCATCGATGGTGATGGGCGGTATGGCGCGGCAGCGCCGGATGCGCGCCCATGCTGGCAGATCAGCGTTCACAGCGTCAACACAGCGCCGCATGTCATCTTCCGTCGCGTCGCCCACCGGGGTGAGAAGGGCGAAGCCATGTCCTTTTTCGTCCAGCGACACATAGGCGCTGGCGACCATGTCCATCGCCTCGAGAGCGCTTTCGATCTGGGCTGGCGCAAACATTTCGCCGCCGGGTGTCTTCTGGATGTCCCGCTTGCGGTCGACGATCCACAGATCGCCATGTTCGTCCAAGCGGCCGATGTCACCGGTTGCGAGCCAGCCCTGTGCGTCGACAGGACTCGCTTCATCGCCGATATAACCGCGCATGACATTGGGGCCGCGCACAAGCACTTCGCCGTCTTCTGCCAAGCGGATCGCGACGCCTAGCAGCGGTCCGCCGACCGATCCCGGATTGGGCCGGTCGCCGCGCGTCATGGAAATGGCCGGGGCCGCTTCCGTCTGGCCATAGGCCTGATGCACTTCGACGCCGAGCGCATGGAAGAAAAGGATTGTCTCGCGAGACAGTGGCGAGCCAGCGGACAGGATGCAGCGCAGATCGCCGCCAAAGCCCGCGCGGATCTTGTTGCGGACGAGGCGCTCCAGCAAAAAGTCGAGCAGACGTTCAAGCGGAAAGAGCGGCTCGCCTGTGATCCTTTTGCGACCCGTCGCTAAAGCTGCATGAAACAAGTTTCGCTTCAAAAAACCGGATTGATCGACCTTAGTGCGCATGCGCCTTTCGATCATTTGAACGAATCTCGGCACGCAAGTGATCACCGTGGGCCTGGCCTCTAGCATCTCTTGCCGCAAATGGTCCGGCCCGCGCGAGATGAAAATCTCGCTGCCCATCGTCATCGGAAAAATGAAGCCCGCCGAATGTTCGTAGGAATGCGCGAGCGGGAGAAAGGACAGGAAGCGATTGTCTTCGAGCCCGTAATGAGAGTGACGCTCCGCCGCGCCGATAGCGTTCCAGAAGACGTTGCGATGAGAGAGCCGGGCGAACTTCGCTTCGCCCGATGTGCCCGAGGTGAGAAAGATGAGCGCATCGTCATCCGCTTCTGCGCGGGAGAGGGCAGTGGTGTCAAATTTTTCGGGATCCACATCGGCAATGCCAGAAAGGGAACGCGCGCCACGCACCGCAGCCCCCGGCCAACGCGCGAGGCAAGCTTCCGAGGCGAAGATGAACCGCGGTGTGAGCTGTTCCACCGATCGGTCCCAATCCACGAAATTGGCATTCGCGTATTGCGGCGCGACCACGCCGCCGCAGGCAAGTGTCGCCAGATGCGTTACAATCCACTCGACGCTATTTTCACTAACGAGCACGACGCGCTCACCCGCACGCAACCCCTGTGCTTGAAGCCATGCGGCGCGCGCGCAAACCGCCTCCGCCACCTCGCTCCATGTAAGAGCGAGCGGCGGCTGGCGATCTCGCATGACATTCAGGAAACGCTTTTTCTCTAGACATTCCGCACGATACAGAAAGAGGCGCGGAATCGTAGCCTGTCCCTTGATATCGTTCATGATCATATCAGGCGTGAGCATCAATCTGAAACCCTACTTGCTAACCGGATGAACTTAGCTTCCTTCAAATTCTTTTTCTACATTAGTCAGCCGTTTATCTTGAAGTCTGACACTGCGACCAAATGTCGACGCGAAACCGCATCTCGTTCGTGGCGCATTCTGCGCATGGCTTCATTTGCGCGCGGCATGAAGGGGTAAATAGCCCCATTATAACAATAGCATTCGCGGCGATGCGGGCAAAAACCCTTACGCTGCTCCGAAACTGCAAAGGAAGGATGATACGCCGAGAAAACCTGTTTCTTTTCTCAGCAGCTTACCAGGCCGCAAAAACTCGCTATAATGTATCATTATAAAATATAATCGCGCATTAAAGATACATTTTTTATCAACCTATTTCGATCCGATCATTTAATGTTAAGCAGCTAAAAACGGGCAAGGCGTGGATTTTCAAAATAAAGGTCTTAGTCGGATGCTCAAGTTGGCGCTCTTGATCGTGGGCATCTCTGCGCTTGGCCTTTGCAGGCATGATGGCGACGAAGAGCGCCAGTGACCAAAAGCGCCCGAGTTCGGACATATTGATCGGCCGTGACGCAAGAATCGTGGAGGTGGAAGTTTCGACCGAGCGACCGCTCGGTTTGCCGATCGGCAGCGAGGTCCTAATCCGGATTTCAAGCCAGCGTACAAAGTTTTCAAACGTGTTTGCGTTGCAACTTCGTCTTTTCCTAAAGTGACGATTGATGGAATATTGCTCTCCGCGAAGCTGCTCTCGATGAAACTCTTGTTGAAGAGAAAGAGGCGGGTGAATGATGTGCCCTTCCACGTCACAATGCGGTTCTGAGCGAGTCAGGATTTGCAATGGCCTTCGCTAAGGTCGTTTTTCCCGCCCCATTGGCCCCGAAAAAGAAATTCACCTTCTTCAAGTCGGTGACCTTGGTCACGCTCTTACAGGAAGCCTCGGGTCCGAACTGAATTTCCGTAATCATTGACGCACGCCCAGCTCAAATTGATCAGTGAATGACGAAATTGAGCCACAGATGCTTGAGCGAAGCAATGAGCCTTGGGGCGAAACGGTCAAAGGCAGCGGAACGTTTTCCGCTCTCCGGGAAACAGCAACACGCTATGCTGTTTGACGAATTTCGAGCGTTCACATCTACGCGGAGCGAAAACACGCAAAAGCTGTCAACAATGTTGACACTGTTTTCCGGCGCTCCGGGGGGCTAGTGATCATCTAAGCCTTTGAAAAAAATGGCTGGGGCGGGAGGATTCGAACCTCCGCATGGTGGAATCAAAATCCACTGCCTTACCGCTTGGCGACGCCCCAACAGCCGGCAATTCAGAGATTCGTTCCCTGTGCCAGCGCGCGGACCATAATCGGGAGTGCCATCGCCCGCAACACTTCGTTGCCACAATGGAAGAACTCGCGAATTACTGGGCCGATTGGCCTCCAACCCCTTGCCCCCCCCTGTTCGCCTCGCTATAACGCGGCTCACCAGTTCGGCGGGGCCACAAGCCCTTAGCCAATGTCGGAGTGTAGCGCAGCCTGGTAGCGCACCTCGTTCGGGACGAGGGGGTCGGAGGTTCGAATCCTCTCACTCCGACCATTTTCTTCAAATCTGCGTTATCAGGCGCCCCGCGGGCGCCTTTTTCGTCTCCGCAAGCGGACGGAGAGCCACTGCTGCCCGCCCGTGATACGAAAACGGGCGCTTGCGCGCCCGTTGTGTTTGCAGCTCGTGTGCCCCCGCGCTTACTTGTTGCGCGGCAATTTCAGCTCCCCAGCCTCGATCGCTTCCTTATAGACCGGGCGCTCGGCCATAATCGTGTCAGCCATTTCCTTGGCGGTCGAGCCAATAGGCTTGATCCCCAGAGCCTCGAGCCGGGCGGCGATCCTGGGATCCTTGCTGGCGGCAATCGTTTCTTCCGTCAGACGGTCGATGATCGCCTGTGGCGTGCCCTTGGCGACAAGGAACCCGTTCCACGAGGAGGTCTGGAAGCCCGGATAGGCTGACGAGACTGCCGGCACATCGGGCAATTGCTTCATCTTGTCGAGCGTGGAGACGGCCAGGATCTTGATCGCGCCGCCACCGGCATGCTGCAACAATTCCGAGGCATTGCCGAAATACATGTCCACATCGCCCGCAACCAGCGCCGACATGGCCGGACCACCCCCCTGATAGGGCACGAAGACGAGATCGAAATTGGCGCGCTTGGCCAGAAGTGCGGAGGTCAGATGCCCGATAGACCCTGCGCCCGCCGAGGACACATTCAGCCGGTCCTTATATTTGCGCGCAAAATCGAGGAATTCCTCGAGGGTGTTCACCGGCAGAGACGCCTTCACGCCGAGCACGAAGGGCCCGGTGCCCAAAATGCTCACCGGCGCGAAATCCGCATCGGGATCGTAATTGACCTTCTGCATCATGGGCAGAATGACCATTTGCCCCGCAGAGGCGAAGAACAAGGTCTGCCCATCGGCCGGCGCGCGCGCGACCTGCGCCGCAGCGACAATGCCACCCCCTGTCGGGCGATTTTCAACAATGAAATTCTGGCCGAGCTTGTGAGTCAGATAATCAGCAGCCAGACGCGCCATCGTATCCGTATTGCCGCCTGCCGGGAACGGCACCACGACTGTCACGGGGCGCGATGGCCAAGCCTGCGCATGGACGGGCGAACTGGCAAGCACCAGCCCCGCAGCCGCCAGCCCCGCGAGCGCGAGGACGCCTGCCTTGAATTGCACAATCGACCGCCTGTTCAACATGGATCACCCTCTGTCTCGACCCGCGCCTTCAGGCTACGAGCCCCTCATTTCATGCAGGAGACGTGCCGGTCCGCCTGCTTTACCGTTTCAAGATCAGTTTTCGCGATCAGCGTGAGCTTTGCAAGGTCAGGTGGCCTGCCTCTTGAGCCAGGCGATCACATGAGCGCACTCATGCAGATCGGCATATTTCTGGCCCATGTCGAAAAGATTGGCCTCGTGGGGCCCGAGTGCGCGGTCGCCCACGCAATCGGTGACCACGATGGTGCGGAAATTATAGCTCATCGCATCGACCACGCTGGCGCGCACGCAGCCAGACGTCGTGGCGCCGACAACAAGCACAGTGTCCACTTTGCGCGCGATCAACCACCCCGCCAGATCGGTGCCGAAAAAGGCCGAGGGCTGCGTCTTGCGCAAGACATATTCATCGGCGCGCGGCGTGAGTTCAGACACAACCTGGGACGCATGCGCCTCTTCGGTCAGCACAGACAGTTTCGGCGCCTTGAGGCAAAACACGCCGGCATCCGCGCCATGCGCCGCATAGACAACGCGGGTGAAACAGACAGGCGTTGCCGTTTCGCGCGCGGCTGCCAGCAGCAGTTTCGTCTTCTCGATGGCAGCAGGAATATTGCCCCCGCCAAACAAGGCGGGATCGTTAAAGCCATTGACGAAATCAACCAGAAGCAAGGCAGCACGCGCACCAAAGCCCGCCTGCGCGCCAAAGCCCTGTCGGGCGTAAACATCCGTATCGCTCATCTGTGGCGCCGCCTTCAGGTGATGCTGTTCGAGCGGCGGATGCCCTCGATCATCGCCACACGCAGCAGATAGACGCGCAGCTTCTCGGGATCGCGCGTGATGGCGCGCAGATCCTCGTAGAATTTCTCGCGCTCCGCCGGGTCTTTCTGCTCGATATTGCGCTTGTTCTCGATGGTCTGGCGCTGCAGGAATTCCTGCGCAACCGTGCGGCGCTGGCGATCGTAAAGATCGAGCAGATCCTCGCTCGCGCCTTCAAACCAGATCTTGGCGAGCTTGTCCGTCAGGTTGAAGGAATCGTGCAGACCAAAATTCATCCCCATGCCGCCCAGCGGATTGTTGATGTGGGCCGCATCTCCCGCGAGCAACAGGCGCCCGTCGCGATAGGAGGAGGCGACGCGCTGATGCACCTCATAGAGGTTGCGATGGTAGATGTCGTAAGGACCGTCCTTTGTCTGAAAGCCGCTGATGCGCTTCTGGATCGAGGCCTCATCGAACAGCTCCGCCTCGCTCGCTTCATGCGCCGCGGGGAAGAGGATGCGCCAAAGTCCCTTGCCGTCATAGCCCGGCACCTTGAACAGCGCGCACCATTCATCCGGATCGGCAATGTAATTGGTGATGGCATAGCCATGCGCGCCAAAATCATATTTCGTGCTGAGCACGAGAAAGCGCTCGGGATAGGTAAAGCCGTCGAATTTGACATTCATCGACTTGCGCACCTGCGAGCGCCCGCCATCGCACCCGATCATATAGGCGCCGCGAAAGCTCTTCTCGCCCTGCGGTGTTTCGACAATGGCCGTGACGCCATCCCCATCCTGCACAACGCGCGCGACGCGATGCTCGTTGAGGATCTGATGATTGCCAAAACCTTTGAGCTTGTCGCGCAGAATGCGGGACAATTTGTGCTGCTCCAGCATCACGCGATAGGGATGGCGAGTCTCATCCTTGAGAGCCTCGAGATGAAAATCGGCGACAATGCCATCGCGGCGATCGCGGTAATGATAATTGCGGACGATATAGCCCTCGTCCAGCATCGCCTGCGTCACGCCACTGGCTTCAAACATTTCGAGCGTCGGCGGATGGATTGTTCCCGCGCGCGGATCTTCAAAAATATCAGCGCCCGATTCAAACAGCGTGAAAGGGATGCCATGCAGCGCAAGATTGAGCGCCGTCGCATAGCCCACAGGCCCCGCGCCGCTGATCAGGATTTGTCTGTCGCTCGACATTTTTTGCTTAACCTTTTCGTTCATTTCAAATTCGGGCGCATCCACAGCGGACTTAATGGCGTTCAAGCAGCCAGCCGCGCCCATAAATCTTGTCGTTGATGCCCTGCGCGCGCAAGGCATGCCAGATACTCGCAACATTGATCGGAATTACCGGCTTGCCCAATTGCTTTTCGAGCGTGGGGAAAATATCGAGCCCCGACAGATTGGTGCCCGCCTGCACGATCGCATCGACATCCGCGCCATCGAGTTCGCGCAACACCGTGTCGATTACCTCGCGCGGCGGCGTATGGGCAATCGAAGTCGCGCTGTCGCATTTGAGGCCCACCACCTTTGTGACCTCATAGCCCGATTCCTCAAGGAAGCGACGCACCTGCACATCGCCCACCGATTGATAGGGGGTGAGTGCGGCGACGCGTTTTGCGCCGAATGCATCGAGTGCTGCGGTGAGCGCCGCAGCGCCGCTGGTAAGCCCCATTGTCGGGCCGATGGCGTCGCGCAGGCGCGCCTCGAATTCGACATTGCCTTCGAGCCCGCCCCAGAATGTCTCGGCCGACATGCCCATCATGATGTAGCTCGGCTCGCATGTCATGATGTCGCGCAGAGCGTCGGGAATCGTGTGTCGAATTGCATCGATAAATGCCATGAACATGTCATCGCTCGACAGGTCCGGCTGACTCACGAAGAAGCGCGCGAAATGCCAGGTGACGCCGGGCGGGATGATGCGCTGGCAATCATATTCGACACCAATATTGGTGGAGGGGATGATCACGCCAATGCGGCCCCGTGCGCCGATCCAGGGCTCCTGCGCCTTCAATACCATTCCTGCACCCTCACCAAAACAAGCCGCACATCAGTTTCGCGGAGGATGCATAAATTCTGCCGCTTTGAACATGCAAAAACGTGTTCAGGCCCCAGAAGTCTGAGCATGGCAGCGCCAATTCCTGCCCTTTGTTCGCTCAGGCTGCGCATCCCTTGCACAATTTTCACAAAAGGCGGCGCGCGCGCCCGGGGACAGTTGCAAGCATAAGAAAGCCGGTCCAAAATTGGGACGGTTCACCAAAAAAGGACGGTCATGCTGCGCAATTGGATCCAGATTGGCCTCGCGACCCTCGCCCTTGCCGGCGTCACGCCAGCATCTGCGCAGGAGCCCTTCTACAAGGGCAAGACGATCAACATCATGGTCGGTTTCGGCCCCGGCGGCGGCTATGATCTCTATGCCCGCCTGCTCGCGCGCTACATGGGCAATCATATCGCGGGCAACCCGAACGTCATCGTGCAGAACATGACGGGAGCCGGCGGCGTGCGCGCGGCCAACCACGTTTATGCGGCAGCCCCGAAGGACGGCACCTATATTGCCGGCGTCAATCAGGGCGCCGCCATGTTCCAGATGCTGGGCGGCAAGGGCGCGCAATATGACCCGGCAAAGTTCGTCTGGCTCGGCAGCATGGCCTATTCCAACAACACTGTTTACACGTGGCGCAGCTCCGGCATCCAGAAGATTGACGATGCAAAGAAGCGCGAGGTGTCGGTCGCAGGCTCGGGTGTCATCTCGGACGCCAATATTTACCCGGCTGTCCTGAACGCGTTGGTCGGCACGAAATTCAAGATCATCAACGGCTATGCCGGCACCAACGAGAGCAACCTCGCACTCGAGCGCGGCGAGGTGGAGGGACGGGGCGGCGGCGCCTATTCAAGTCTCGTCAGTACCAAGCCCGATTGGCTACGCGACAAGAAGATCTCCATTCTCGCGCAGATCGGCTTTGAGAAAGAGCCCGACCTTCCAGATGTTCCGCTTCTGCTCGATCTTGTGACAGGCGAGGAGGCCCGCCAGATCGCTACCGTCGTTACGCTGCCCACAGCCATCGGCTACAATCATTGGGTCGCGCCCGAAGTGCCCGCTGACCGCGTGGAGATTTTGCGCAAAGCCTATATGGCTGCGCTCGCCGACCCCGAGCTGATCGCGGAGTCGAAAAAGGAAATGCTGGAGATACGCCCGAAAACAGCTGATGAATTGACAGCCCTTGTGAAGAAGGCCGCAGCCGTTCCCCAGCCCATTCTCGACAAGACCGCAAAAATTCTCGAATGGTGAGTGCTTTCTGGCAACGCAACCCGTCATTGCGAGGAACGTAGCGACGCGGCAATCCATTTTCGCAGCATGCGCTCTGGATTGCGTTGCCGCGCTCGCAATGACGATAAAAAAGCCCCGCCGGTTTCCACCGACGGGGCTTTTTCAGTTCAATCACTCACGCGCGGGCGCGGGCATCCTCGATCAATTCCCACACGCGCGAGGGCGAGAGCGGGAGGATCTTGGGTTGCACGCCAAGCGAGCTCAGCGCATTGGCGACCGCATTGGCGACAACGCCGCCAACCGGAATAATGCCGCCCTCGCCAGCACCCTTTGCGCCAAGCGGATTGGTGGGCGAGGGATAATTTTCCAGCGAGATGCAGCGCACCACCGGATAATCGGTTGCAAGCGGGATGAGATAATCCGCAAGCGAGCCCACCAGAAGCTGGCCCTCGTCATTATAGACGAGCTCTTCGGAGAAGACCGAGCCAAAGCCCTGCACCGCAGCGCCCATCACCTGACCATGCAACGTCATGGAATTGATGATGCGCCCGACATCGTCGGCCACGACATAATCGAGAATCTCGATATGCCCCGTGCCTGGATCAACCGCCACATGCGCGAAGGCCGATCCATAAGTGTAGGTCGGAGTCTGGTTCTTGAAAAAGCCATCGACATTGATGCCGTCTTTGGCAACTTCAACGAGAGGCACGGAGCGCCCGTCAGCAGCCCGCGCGACGCCTTCGGTGATCGTCAGCTCTTCAGGCGCAAGGCCCAGACGCTTGGCTGCATGCAGGCGGAATTCGCCGAGCAGCTTCTTCGCCGCGTCGATGACTGCATTGCCACCCATCACGGTCGCGCGGGAGCCATAAGAGCCCCAGCCCTGCTTGAGATAAGTGGTTGAGCCATGGAACACGCGAATGCGCTCCATCGGCAGCTCCAGATAATCAGCCGCAATCTGCGCAAGGACGGTTTCAAGCCCCTGCCCGATGGCAGATGACCCCGCATAGAGCGAGACAATGCCGTCAGCCTCAAGCTGCATCCGCACATTTTCCTGCGGCCCCGAAGCGCCGCCCTCGATGAAGGATCCAATCGCCATGCCGTGATAGCGGCCATCGATCAGCTGTCCCTGCAGATGGGCCTTTTCCGCCCAGTTCGATTCCTTCACGACCGTTTCAAACGGCTCGCGATGATCGCCAGAATCGCATTGCGTTTCCGCGCGTCCATCGCTCGGCAGAACCGTAGCGAGCGGATAGGGCATTTCCTCATGCGTCAGAAGATTGCGACGCCGCAATTCCAGACGATCGATGCCAAGTGCGCCTGCCGCCTGATCCATCAGACGCTCGATGAAGAAACAGCCCTCGTAACGACCTGGCCCGCGATAGGTGCCAGCCGGCGTCTTGTTGGAGACGAAGGCATGCGCATCGAGATCGATGGCAGGAATGCGATAGGGGCCCGACATGAATTGCGCGGCATTGCGCACCGGCGTCATGCCATTGGGGCGCACATAAGCACCGATGTTGATGTAGAGATCGCCACGCATACCAAGGATCACGCCCTCCTTGCTGAAGGCGAGCTCGACATCGCAAGAGGCCTCGCGCGAATGGCCAATGGCCATGAGATGTTCGCGCCGATCCTCGATCCACTTGATCGGGCGGTTGAACTTTCGCGCGCCCAGAGCCAGCAGATAATCTTCCGGATAGAATTCGCCGCGCGCACCAAAACCGCCGCCGACATCAAGCTCGATATAATCCACCGCCTCTTCCGGCAGGTTCATCATATTGGCCATGGTCGTGCGATTGAAGAAAGGCAATTTTGCCGCGCCCGAGACAGTCAGCTGGCCGAGCTGGGCATCCCATTCCGCCAGAAGCCCGCGCGTTTCCATCGGCAGAGCCGTCTGGCGCTGCGTCGCGAATTGATCGCGAATGACATAATGCGCGCCGGCAAAAGCCGCTTCGATGTCACCCTTCTCGGCGTTGAACACGGTCGGGATGTTGGTCTTTGTATCTTCAAAGATCAGCACAGCATCCGACATGGCATGCACGCGCTCGATGACGGCCGGCAGCGCGTCGATCTCGACGACAACATGCTGGAGCGCGTCTTCGGCAAGTTCTGCCGTGTCGGCAAGCACCATGGCGATCGGCTCGCCGAAATAGCGAACCTTCTCGCGCGCGATGATCGGCTGGGCATAGGGGCCGATGGTTGGGTTGGGGCGACGGAAGGGGATGGTCGGAATATTCCCCTCGATGTCGGCTGCGGTCATCACGGCATGAACGCCAGGCATTGCGAGCGCAGCAGAGGCATCGATCTTGCGGATCGTGCCATGGGCAAGCGAGCTGCGCAGAAAGGCCGCGTGCCACTGGCCGGGGCGCGAAATATCATCGAGATATTGCCCCTCGCCGCGCAGGAAGCGGTAATCCTCGACGCGTTCGACATGGCCGCCGATATAGGTGTTTTGCGGGTGCGTGCTCGACTTCATTTGTCCCCCCGCGCCTGCTGATAGGCCGCGCGCGCATCCATGGCTGCTTCGATAATCGGGATATAGCCCGTGCAGCGGCAGAGATTGCCCGAGATGACGTCGCGGATACGCTCTTCGCTTGCTTCGGGCTCTTCGGAGAGAAGCGCGTGCAAAGTGGTGAGCATGCCGGGCGTGCAGAAACCGCATTGCAGGCCGTGGTGGCGCTTGAACGCCTCCTGCAAGGGCGTGAGCCCTTCTTCAAGCGACAGACCTTCGACGGTTGTTACCTCCGCACCCTTGGCCTGCACCGCAAGCATCAGGCAGGAGCGCACAGCATCACCATTGACGATGACCGTGCACGCGCCACAGACGCCGTGCTCGCAGCCGATATGCGTGCCGGTGAGGTTCAGTTCGTGACGCAGGCAATCTGCGAGCGTCATGCGCGGCGTCACATCGACGCTGACCGCGCGGCCATTCACTTCGAAATCGACTTTCATCTTATTTCGCTTTCCGGTTGGCGGCACCTTGAAGCGCGCGGCTCAGAAGGGTGCCGACGAGCGACTTGCGGTAACGCGCGCTCGCATGAATATCGCCAGAAGGATCAACCTCGGCAGAGGCCGCAGCGGCTGCTTCTGCAATGGCGGCCTCGTCGATCTTGCGGCCGTTGAGAACAGCTTCGGCCTTTGCAAGACGCAGCGGCGTATCGCCAACCGAGATCGCGCCAATGTGCACATTATGCGCTGCGCCAGAGGCATCTTCGTCATAGAAGAGCGCAATGCCGGCAAGCGCGAAATCGCCACGACGGCGCGCAAATTCCTGGAACGCCCAGCGCCGGTCCGCAGGCCAGGCCGGAAGCAGAACGGAGGTGATGATTTCATCGCTCTCGAGCGAGGTCATCAACGGACCCATGAAGAGGTCAGCCGCCTTGACGCTGCGCTGGCCCTTGGAGCCAACGACCTCGAGCACGGCATCGCAGGTGAGCGCGATGGTGGGCATTTCAGCCGCCGGATCGGCATGGGCGAGTGAACCGCCGACCGTGCCGCGATTGCGGATCTGATAATGAGCCACGTGATCGATGGCCGCAGGCAGAAGCGGAAGCGCCTCGACCAGCCGCGCATCATCGAGCACATCGCGCCAGCGCACCATCGCGCCGATGCGCACGCCTGCATCCGTGATCTCGATCTTGTCGAGACCCGGAATATTGCGCAGATCCACAAGCATCGAGGGCTCGGCGAGACGGAACGCCATGACCGGCACAAAGCTCTGGCCGCCAGCGATTGGGCGTGCAGACCCATCACCGGCTACCAGCAAGGCCACAGCCTCATCGAGACTGGCGGGAGCCTCATATTCAAAGTGAGGAAGTTTCATTTTTCTTCTCCTCCCTGCAAAACGTCAGACGCGGAACACATGGCCGCGCTTGCGGCCCTGTGCGACGTCGAGGAACAATTCATTGAGCGGGATCTCGCGGCTGATGAGGCCTTGCTCGTGGGAGAAGCGAACCAGCATTTCGAGCTGTTTGGTGTTCTTCTCGGTCAGGCCATTTTCCCACGGATCGGGCCCAAGCAAAGCCTCCTGCTCTTCCCAAGCCTCGCGATACCAGGCCAGCGGCACGATGCGCGGATTCTCCATACGCTTCATGGCAACGTCCTTGGCCTGATTGAAGGCGTGGTAGAGGTTGATCGGCACCCACGGATATTTCTCGACGATCTCGCGCTTGATACCCATCGTGTGCATGATCGGGAAAATCTCGGTTCGCTTGTAGAAGGCCATTTCCTCTTCCTTGTAATTGGGGAAGAGGCGACCAACCCGCGGATCCTTGTCGATCAGCGGCTGGATGAGATCGGGATGGATGAGCGCATCGAGCTCGCCTTCGGCAAGCATGGTCTCGACCGACTGGTCGTCACGCACGCGCGACAGTTTCAGGCCCGGCGGCGGCGTGAATTCAATGCTTTCATCAAGCTCGGTGAACCATTCGATCGACTTGAACGGCACACCATATTCATGCTCCAGCAGACCGCGCAGCCAGAGAATGGCGCTCGACTGATATTGCTTCAGGCCCACCCGCTTGCCGATGAGATCGGTCGGCTTGACGATGCCTTTCGTCGTATTGATGAAGATGAAGCCGTGGCGGAAACGCCGATGCAGGAAGACCGGAATGGATTCGAAGGGAAAGCCCTTGTCCTTGGACGCGATATAGGACGAGCAGGACACTTCCGCGACGTCGAAATCCTGATTGCGCAGGAAGCGCCAGTGACGCGTCGTCGAATCCATGGCGGTCAGAACATTGAGCTCAATGCCGTCAGCCTTGACGCTGCCGTCGCGCAAGGCGCGCGTGATCTCGTAATCGCCGACGGCCAGCGTCAGCTCCAGTTTCTTGCTCATGCCTGTCTCCCTTGCATTTTGTTCAATCTCTCGTTGTTTCAGACAGCGCCGATGCGCCGTAGTGGTTTTGCCGGCGCCTCGGTGGCATCGAGCAGGCTGCGCAGATAAACGCTGGCCGCATTGCCCTTGAGCGCCGTGCTCCACATTTCCTTGACTGCCTTTTCATGCAGCGTGAGCGCCTCTGGCGCCGAGGTGATCATCGCAACGCCAACGCGCACATTGGGATGTTCGCCGAGACGAAAAGGGCTGATCGACAGGATCTTTCTGTCAGGCTGCCGGAAAATCTGGAATCCTGTTTGCGGCAATGTGTCCGTCACAAGGCCGATCTGCACGCCAATCGGATCTTCCTCGATCAGGCGGGCGAAATATTCGACTTCGGCGCGCGCCAGCGCACGCCGGCGCTGCTGCTCGTCTTCCGAAATCAGCGCCTTGCCGGCAAAGCCGTTGCGCAACAGCCGCTCGATTTCGAGCGCTGACATGAGATTGACAATCGCAGGCTTGCGCTTGCGATAGGTCTCCTTGCGGGCCGCCAGGATTTCAAGAATGGTCTGCACATCCGAGAGCGCGCGCTCGCGATTGGGGAGATCGAGCGGAATGCTTTCGCGCAGCATTTCTTCCAGCACACTCTGGAAATTATCAGACGCGAGCAGGAACGAGATCGGGCCCGCCAGCACGATAATATGCTCGGCTGTCTGCTCGATCTGGCGCATCCGCTCGAAATAGCTCACGGCAGAGGAAATATATTCAATGCCGACGCCAAGAAGGGTCGGAATGGACACATCCAGCAATTCCGCCAGCCGCTCGATGGTTTCGATCTTGGCAAGCTCGCCCTTTTCAAACCGGTAAAGGGCGGTGCGCGAAATGCCAATCGAACGCGCCACTTCATCCGCGCTCAGGCCGGAGCCGAGACGGAAGGCTTTCAGCCTTTGTCCGATTTCATCGTATCGGAAAGCCATGGCGCGCTCCTCGCGTTTTCAAGCTTGCGGCAGCAGGACAACGCGCCCTGTTACCGTTCTGTCTTCGATCTTCCTCAAGCCAAGCTTGAAGTCATCGAGACGCATTGTTTCATAAGGCAGCGGCTTCAACTTGCCGCTTTCAAACAGCCCAAAAACCTCGCAATAGCATTCAGCAACACGCTCGGGCTGGCGCTTGCGGTAATCGCTCACCTGCAGGCCGCTCACTTCAATATTCTTGACGAGCAGGTAATTCGCCTTGACCGACGGAATGCGCCCGGCTGCAAAACCGATCACGACGAGACGACCGCACCAGGCCAGCGCACGCAAGGCGGCATCGAAATAATCCCCGCCCAGCATGTCGAGAACAATATCTGCGCCCTTGCCTGCGTTCTGCGCAAAGACTTGCGCACGCAGGCTCTCGCGCAAATCGTCTTGCGAAAGATCGATGATTCCATCCGCCCCGGCATCGCGCACCATCTGCGCCTTGGACATGTTGGACACGCCAGCCAGCACACGCGCGCCCATGGCCTTGGCAAGTTGCACGGAGGCAAGGCCCACGCCGCCTGTCGCGCCCAGCACCAGCACGGTTTCGCCCGGCGCAATGCGTGCACGCGCGCGCAGCGCAAACCATGACGTATCGTAAACAAGCGAGGAGGCGCCGGCATCGGCGAATGTCATGTTGGCCGGCAGCAGATAACACTGGCCTGCATCGACTGCCGCCATCTGCGCGTAGCCACCCGTTTCAGCCATGGCGAGCACGCGGTCGCCAATCTTGAGATTGGTGACGCCCTCGCCCAGCGCCCGCACGATGCCCGCAGGCCCCTTGCCCGGCGTGAACGGCAGTTTCGGCAGGAACTGATATTTGCCGCCAATAACCAGCAGATCGACAAAATTGAGCGGCGCGGCATGGGTCTCGATCAGCACCTGACCGGGACCAGCCACAGGGTTTGCGACCTCGGCAACATCTGCCAGATCGAAAGACCCGAATTCGCGAACCTGAACTGCGCGCATGTGCGAAATCTCCCCTCAATCCTTGGCGCGATAGCGCACGGGCTGGGGCACGAGTGCGCCCTGCTCCACGGCGCTCACAAGATCGCGCTTGAGAATTTTCCCGCTGGGCGTCAACGGAATCTGGGGCAGCGACATGAAGAATTCCGGCATGTCGAATTTCGAAAGGCCCGCCTTGTCGAGGTGCTCCAGCATTTCATCAGCGCTGATCTCACGGCCCGCGCGCGGAACGATGGCGAGGCAGACTTTTTCGCCGAGTCGCTCATCAGCGACCGGCAACACAGCTGCACGCTCGACGCCGGTGTGGCGCATGACGAGAGATTCGATGCGCGCGGGATAAATATTGTGCCCGCCGCGAATGATGACATCCTTCTTGCGCCCGGTGATGCGCAGATAACCCTGCGCATCCATCCAGCCGAGATCCCCCGTCATGAACCAGCCCTCGGAATTGAAGGACGATTCGGTGGCGAATTGATCGTCGAAATAGCCAAGCATCAGGCTCGCGCCGCGCCCGCCGATCTGGCCGACTTCACCAATGGCCAGCGCTTCATCGACATTGTCGCGCGCGAAGATTTTCACTTCATAGCCAGCGCAGGCGCGGCCCGAAGATTCGATGATGAGCTCGGCGGGATCGTCAGGCAGCGTGTAATGATGCGAGCCGGCCTCGGTCATGCCATAGCCGCTTTGGGGCACGACGCCGCGCGCCATCAGATCGGCAGCGACAGAAGGGGGCACGGCAGCGCCTGAAATGCGGAAGCCCTTCACCTGGCCCAGAGCCTTCAGACCACGGTCGCGCAATTCAGCCAGCAGATCGATGGCATGGGTCGGCACGCCGATCACGAAGGTCGCGCCCGTCTCGCTGATGCGATCGACCAGCGACATCCCGCGCCCAAGATCGTGCACGACGAATTCGCCCCCGCGCGCCAGCGTCATGCAGAGCGCGCCAAGGCCAAGATTATGGCTGAGCGGGCTCATCGAATAGACAACCGAAGCCTCGCCGATGCTCCAGTCATGGGAAATGGCGCGCGCATTGGCGAGCAACGTATTGTCGCTGTGCATCACGCCTTTTGGCACGCCCGTCGTGCCTGAGGTGAAGGCAAGGTAGACAATGCTGTCGGCATCGCTCGCAATCCCGAAGTCCGCGCCCTCGGGAGATGGCAAATCGCCAAAAAGCGGTTGCGCGGCATTGGCCTCGCTCAATGGCTCAAGGCGCACCATGCGCGTGAGGCTCTCGATCGATTTCGCGCGTTCAAAAATATCGTGGCGATGCGCATCCGCGCCATAACCCGTCTCGGCAATGAGAACCGTGGCGCGCATGCGATCGAGCAATTCGACAATATCGCCAACCGTGTGATCGCGGTGCAGCGAGGGGCAGCAGACATAGCCGTTGCGCGAACAGGCCAGCAAAACCACTGCATTCTCGAAACGGCTCGGCAGCCACAGCGCCACGCGCTGGCCAGGCTTGACTCCACTGGCGTGCAGCGAGGCCGCAAGGCGGTCGGCAGCTTCAACCAATGTCGCGTAAGTGGCGCGGCGATGCCTGTCGCGCAACGCAAAGGCGTTGGGACGGCGCTCCGCCCAACCGCGTGCGAGCGCGTAAATCGTATCGTCACGCCAATGCCCGGCCTCGTAGAAAGCCTTCATCTGCTTTGCGCTCAGGCTCGTCAGCATTGTATTGAACATGTACCTGCTCGACTTCTGCGTTGCGGACAAAGGGCCATCAGTTGCGTTTGAAAAGGCGAAGCACGGAATTGAAAAGAACGCGGAAAATCAGCCCAAAGCCGCCAATGGGCTTTGCTGCATAAGTCGGCGCCACGGCAGGCGACGCTGAGGGCGCATCCGCTTCCAAGGCCTGCACAGGCACAGCCTGCTGCGCGGCAAGCATTTCCTGCAAGGCATGAGCAAATTGGCCGATGAGCTGCTGGGCGACATCCTGCATCATGCCCGCGCCACGGCCATATTGCGCGACAGCGCCCGTCAGCGTCAGATCAGTCTCGACATTGACCCGCGTGCCCGCCGCCACTGGCTCCAGCGTGAAGGTCACTTTGGCATTGGCATTGCCGCGACCCTTCTGGTCCGCGCCCTGCGCCTTCAGCCGCGCCTTGTGGGCGACATTGTCGATCTCTTCAAATTTTGCCGTGCCCATGAAGGCCAGCGACACCGGGCCGAGCCGTACAGAAACCTTGCCCTTGTAGGCATTGTCGGGCAGCGCCTCGAGCAGCTCGGCGCCGGGCAGGCACGGCGCAATGCGGGGCACATCCATCAGCAGCGGCCAAGCCTGATCGGGTGGAAGCGGGATTTCGAATGCGTTGGAAATAATCAAGCTAAGTCTCCTCTCACGCCATTGTCGCGGTGACGCCAGCCTGCGTGATCAGCCAATAAGCTGCATCGAGCAGGGCTTTGTCCGCGTAACGGGGCGCGATCAATTGAACGCCGACCGGCATGGCGCTTTCGCCTTTGCCGGCAGGCAGGGAAAGGGTTGGAACATGCAGCAGTGTCCACAGACCCTGAAAACTCGGATCGCCCGCATAATGCAGACCAACGGGCGCTTCGCCATTGGCGCTGGGGCACAGCAACATGTCGAAATCGCAGAAGATCGCATCCGCTTCGATGCGGCACGCTTCGGCAAAGCGCATGGCATCGCGATATTCGGCATCGGGTGTTGCCAGGCCAAGCTCCACCGAACGTGACAAAGCCGGGCTGATCTTCTCGCGATGATGCGCCCATTCGAACGCCAGCGAGCGCGCGCGCTCGACATTGTTGAAGATCTCGCGCGTCTGCGTCAGGCGCGAGAATTGCGCGGGCAATTCAAATTCGCGCACATCCGCGCCGGCACTACGCGCCGCAGCGGCCGCGCGCTCCAGCGCCGCTCGCGCAGAGGGCTCAGCCTTGGGCCAGAGATAGGTGCGGCAAAGCCCAACGCGCAAAGGCCGCGCGGGTAGCGAGGGCGCGACAAAGGCGCTGCCGGTCAGCGCCGCCGTGACCAGCGCCATATCTTCCAGCTCACGCGCAATCAGCCCGATCGTATCGATGCTCTCGGCAGCAAATTTCATGCCCGCACGATTGAACATGCCAAAGGTCGGCTTGTAGCCGATAACGCCGCAGAAGGCGGCCGGGCGCAGCACGGAGCCGCCCGTTTGCGTGCCAAAAGCCAGCGGCGCCATGAAATCGGCAACCGCCGCGCCCGAACCGCTCGATGAGCCGCCCGGCGTGCGCGTGGGATCATGCGGGTTTGTGGTTGCGCCCGGCGCCATGCCGGCAAATTCGCAGGTGACCGTCTTGCCCATGATGACAGCGCCAGCCGTGCGCGCCAGTGCGACGCAGGCCGCATCCAACATGGGACGAGCCCCCGCATAAATCGGCGAGCCCATTTCGGTGGGCATATCATAAGTGTCGAGCACATCCTTCACGGCAATCGGCACGCCATGCAGAAGACCGCGGTTCGGGCTGGCGTCGCATTCGCGCGCCTGGCGCAAGGCCAGCTCCGGATCGATGAAGGACCACGCCTGCACCTGCGGCTCGCGCGCGGCCACGCGTTCAAGGCAAGCCGTCACCAGCGCTTCAGACGTGATATCACCAGCAGCAATCAGACGCGCTGCTTGCGCGAGGCCCAGTTCACGAAGGTTTCTTGCGCTGGCCATGAGTGCGCCTCAGGCCGCCACAACGCGCCAGGGGATCGTTTCCCCGCCGCGATAGACAAGGGCGCGCTCTTCGGGCCCGACGACCTTGATCTCTTCAGGCGCAACCCAGTTCTGGCGCTCCAGCGTGATCGTCTCGTCATTGGGCACAAGGCCGTAATGACGCGGGCCATTCAGCGACGCAAAAGCCTCGAGATTTTCGAGCTTGTTTTCTTCATCGAAAATCTGCGCGTAGGTTTCAATGGCGACAGGCGCATTGAACACGCCGGCGGCACCCACAACGGCAAGCTTCTTGGCCACCGAATGGGGCGCTGAATCCGTACCGAGGAAGAAGCAGGCGTCACCCGATGTCGCCGCATCGCGCAGCGCGAGGCGATCCGCCTCGGTCTTGATGACGGGCATGCAATACATGTAGGGGCGATTGCCCCAGCCCAGCCAATCGGTCCGGTTGAGCTGCATGTGATAGGGCGTGATGCTCGCGCCAATCTGTGGCGCATGCGCGCGCACATAATCCACGCCGATCTTCGAGGAGAGATGCTCGACGATGAATTTGAGGCCCGGAAACATGTTGGCCCAGGGCGTCAACCGACGCTCGAGAAACACCGCCTCGCGATCGAAGACATCGACGGCCGGATCGACTTCTTCTGCATGCATCAGGAAGCGCATGCCGATTTTTTCCATGCGCGCGAGCACGGCCTCGATCTTCTTGTAATCGGTCACCCCTGCCGCAGAATTGGTCGTCGCATTGGCGGGATAGAGTTTCACGCCTGTAAAGACACCTTCCTTGAAACCGCGCTCGACATCATCGGGGTCGGTGTCATCGGTCAGGTAACAGACCATCAGCGGCGTGAAGGTCGAGCCCTGCGGCAGCACGGCCAAAGCGCGGTCGCGATAGGCGCTTGCCTGCGCCGTGGTGCAGACGGGGGGCACGAGATTGGGCATGAGAATGGCGCGGCCAAAAGCTCTTGCCGTGTGGGGCAAGGCTGCGCGCAACATATCATTGTCGCGCACGTGCAAATGCCAATCGTCGGGTTTCCGGATCGTGATGCGATCGACCATGATCAGACTCCGTTCTTTGACGCTGCGCCGTGAATCAGCGCGATAATGTCGGGGGGTGACAGCGGCACCTTGGTGATACTGACATTGAAGGATGACAGCGCATCCTCGATGGCTGAGGCCACCGCCGCAGTCATCGGAATGACGCCGGATTCGCCAACGCCCTTGATGCCGAGCTCGTTGAGCGGGGATGGCGATTCCAGATGCACGAATTCAATCGGCGGCGGCATTTCGGTTGCGCTCATCAGCAGATATTCGGCCAGCGTCGTGGAGACGGGCTGCGCGTTTTCGTCAAAGCCCATCCATTCGAGCAGCGCATTGCCAAGACCATGCGCAATGCCGCCAACAATCTGGCCCTCGACGATCTTGGGATGCAGCACGCGCCCGCAATCATGCGCGAAGACAACGCGCGCGACCTTGACGAGACCGGTCTCGACATCGACATCGACTTCAACGGCACAGGTGCCGTTGGCATAGGTCATGTCATTGATGATGACATGTTCGGTAGCCTGCAAGCCGGGCTCGACATTGCCGGGAATATAATAGCCCGGCAGGCCGGCCACCGCTTTGGCGACTTCGGCCAGTTCCACCTGCGCGCCACCGCCCCCCTTGAGGCGAATGGCCGTGCCCTCGATTTCAAGCGCCTGTTCGCCAACGCCCAGCATGTGGCTTGCAACATAAAGCGCCTTGGCGCGCACTTTCAACGCTGCCGCATGGGCGGACGAGCCGGCCATGACGGCCTGACGGCTATTGAAGCCGCCCATGCCAAGTTCGATCGCGCCGGTATCGCCCGCAACAACGGTAATGTTGGACATGTCGCAGCCAAGCTGTTCGGCAACGACCTGCGCCAGCATGGTCTTGGTGCTCTGGCCCATGGCGGCAGCGCCCGAGGCGACATGGATGCGGCCGTTTTCAGCAACGCGCACGCTCACCGGCTCGAAGGGTCCGCGCCCCGTGCCTTCGACATAATTGGCAAGGCCAAGGCCGATATAGCGGCCCTGTGCGCGCGCGGCGATCTTGCGCGCAGGAAAATCCTCCCAGCCCGCCTTGTCGAGCGCTGCGGCCTGACAGGCAGGATAATCGCCGGAATCAAGCACAACCTGCATGCCGCCGCGTGTTTTCAGCGGCGTCTTGTAAGGGATCTGCTCGCCTGGCACGAGATTGCGACGACGGACCTCGGCGCGATCGATCTTCAATTCGCGCGCCACGCGATCAAGCAAACGCTCCATCACGAAGACCGCCTGCGGCTGGCCCGCGCCACGGATCGGCGTGACGGAAACCTTGTTGGTCACCACGAGCTTGATGTCGAGAAAGTAATTGGGAATGACATAGGGCAGCGTGATGGCCGCCGCAGACCCATAAGCGATGTTGACGCCCCGCGCTGTATAGGCGCCATGGTCGTGGATCAGCGTGCCGCGCAGGCCGAGGATCTTGCCCTGCACATCGACCGCGATCTGCATGTCCCAATGCTGGTCGCGCTCTTGCGTGGTGGCGACGAAATGCTCGCGCCGATCCTCGATCCATTTGATCGGAGCGCCAAACATTTGCGCGGCAACCGCAACCACCGCTTCTTCGGGATAGAAGACGAGCTTGGGGCCAAAACCACCGCCGACATCGGGCGTGATCACGCGCAATTTGTCTTCGTCACGCCGCAGCAGGCCACAGAGCACGCGCTTTCCGGCATGGGGCGTCTGCGTGGAACTCCAGACCGTGAGCAGATCGCTCATCGGTTCAAGATTGGCGACAACGCCGCGGCATTCCATCGATTGCGCGACGCCGCGATGCTGCCAGTAATTTTCACCAAACACATGCGCAGCAGAGGCAAAGGCCGCGTCACAATCACCATAGCCCATGTCGAATGCGGCGGCGAGATTATGCGGCGCAGTCTGGTGCGCGCGCGGCGCGTCGTCAGCCAATGCATCGCGGCAATCGGCAACCGCCGGCAAGGGGTCATAATCCACAAACACGAGCGCCGCAGCGTCTTCCGCGATATAGCGGCTGTCAGCCAGAACCGCCGCCACCGCTTCGCCCACATGCACCACCTCGCGCTCGGCCAGCACGGGACGGTGCAATTCGAGCCGATAGGCGGGGCTTGGCAGCGCCACGCGCAAGAGATGATCGGAGAGATGAGGCGCGAGATCCGCCATCGTCAGGACCGCATGGACGCCGGGAATTTCGAGCGCCGCCGATTTGTCGATGCCATTGATCAACGCGTGAGCATGGGGGCTGCGCACAAAAGCGATGTGCCACATGCCGGGGAAGGAAATATCATCGACAAAGCGCGCCTCGCCGCGCAGCAGCGCGCGGTCTTCGAGCCGCTCGACACTATGGCCGACAATGCGCGTGTTGAGGGGCGCGCTCATGAGCGGCCTCCCGCAGCCCGCATCTGCGCGGCCGCATCGAGCGTCGCCGCAACAATGCCTTCATAGCCCGTGCAGCGGCACAGATTGCCGGAAATGGCGATGCGCACATCTTCGGCGCTCGGCGCGGGATTGTCGTTGAGCAATTCCACCAAGGTCGTCAGCATGCCCGGCGTGCAGAAACCGCATTGCAAGCCGTGATGCTCCGAGAGCGCCTTTTGCAGCGGATGCATGGCATCGCCATCGGCAAGGCCTTCGACAGTCGTGATCTCATGGCCATTCGCCTGCACGGCGAGCATGAGGCACGCGCGCGCGCTCTGGCCATCGAAGAGAATGGTGCAGGCGCCGCAGACGCCATGTTCGCAGCCCACATGCGTGCCGGTGAGGCGCAATTCATGGCGCAGGAAATCAGCCAGCGTCAGCCGCACAGGCACGGTTTTGCTGAAACTCTTGCCGTTGACGCTCAGGCTGATCGTGCGGGTTTGGGAGGCGGTGTCCATGTCGTCTCCTCAATGTGTCTTGGCGGACGCGCCGCCGATGCGCGCAAAAGCCTGTTCGAGCGCGCGCCGCGCCATCACCACCGCCAGATGCTGACGGTAGGCGGCAGGCACATAAACATCGCCCACTGCCTCGATGGCGCGACAAAGCTCGGCGGCTGCGCGGAAAGTCTCGTCAGTGGCCTTGTGCCCGACCAGCGCCTGCTCGACCTCCGGCATGCGCAAGGGCACCGCCGTGACGCCACCCAAAGCCACAGCGGCGCGGGTGATGACGCCCATTGCGTCCACCACCAGCATGGCGGCAGCCGACACAATGGCGAAATCGCCATGGCGACGTGCGAATTCGACAAAGGAATGCCCGGCCTCGCGGGGCCAGAGCGGGAAGCTCACACGCGTCACCAGCTCATCGGGCTCGATGGATGGCATCATGTAGCCGGCCGGAAATTCCGCGAAAGGAATGGTGCGCAGCCCGTTGGGGCCAATCACCTCGATCCGCGCATCGAGCACGCAGGCAATTGTCGGCAATTCGGCGGCAGGATCGAGATGGCAGAGCGAGCCGCCAATCGTGCCGCGATTGCGCGTCTGGCGATGGCCGACATAGGTCAGCGCCTCGCTGAGAATCGGGCAGGCCCAGGCAACCGTCTCGCTGAACTCGATGTCGCGCTGGCGCGTCATCGCGCCGATGTCGAGCGTGTCGGCGCTGGCGCTGATCCCGCTGAGTTCGGCGATGCCATTGAGATCGACAACATGGTCGGGCAGCACGAAACGCATGTTGAGCATGGGCATGAGGGATTGCCCCCCGGCCAGAGGCTTTGCATTATCGAGCTGGCCCAGAAGTTCGACCGCCTGCTGCAGAGTCGCTGGATCGTGGTAGCTGAACGGCGGCGGCTTCATCCGGCCCTCATCTTCGCAATCAGGCGCCGGGTTTCCGGCACAAACAACGTTTTTTGGACATACGCCAGATTTGGGACACTCGCAAGTCTCAGACGCCCGAGCGGTGACTTTGTGCAGATTGCGCAGAAAGTCGCCAGATTGCGACAAGTGACTGTTATGCAAGCATTCTGGGGATCATTTGCAGTTCTGCTCCGGCCTCTGTTGACGGATCGCCGCAGCCGTGGTCCAATTTTGGGACAAGGCCATTCGTTTCAAGCGACGGTTGGCACAGCTTCAGACTTTCGTATGAGGCTGCGCGCAAGCAGGCCCAGACAATACCCGGGAGACAGGTGAATGAGTTCGGACAAGGTGACGGCGCGCGGGCAGGATCTGCGTTCCTGGCTCGCGGCGATGCAGGAAGCTGGCGAGCTGGTCACGGTCAAGGGCGCTGACCGCGAAAGCGAAATCGGCGGCGTTGTCGACATTGCCATGCGCAAGATGGGTCGCCCCTCGGTGCTGTTTGAGGATATTCCGGGCTATCAGCCGGGCTTCCGCGTGCTCGCCAATCTCTTCACCTCGGTCAAGCGCATCGCGCTCACCGTAGGCCTGCCGGAAGACACGACCGAGGTCGAGCTCGTCCGCTTCTGGCGCGATTACATGCGCAATGCCCCGACCCTGCCCACCAAGCAGGTCAATAGCGGCGCGCTGCTCGAAAACACCTTCACGGGCGATGATATCGACATTCTGAAAATTCCCGCGCCGCGCTGGCACGAGCAGGATGGCGGCTATTTCATCGGCACCGGCTGCATGGTCATCATGCGCGATCCCGACTCCGGCTGGGTGAATTACGGCGCCTATCGCATCCAGGCGCATGACAAGCGCACCGCCTCGGTGATGATTTCCAAGGGCAAGCACGGCGACATTCTGATGCGCCGCTATCATGACAAGGGGCTCCCCTGCCCCATCGCCGTAGTGGCGGGCGTGCATCCGGGCCTGTTTGCGGTCGCGGGTCTGGAAATCCCCTACGGCAAGAATGAATTCGAGGCGGCCGGCGGCCTTCTCGGCGAGGAAATCCGCACGATCAACGGACCCGTCACAGGCCTGCCGATTCCCGCCGAAGCCGAAATCGCCTTCGAGGGCTTCGTCTATCCCGACGATCTGGTGGACGAAGGTCCGCTCGGCGAATGGACGGGCTATTACGCGGGCGGCCGCAAGAAGGAGCCGGCGATCCGCATCGAGACCTTCTGGCATCGCGACAACCCGATTCTCACGGGGGCCATTCCCGGCATTCCGCCCAATGACGACACATTTTATCGTGGCACGGCGCGCGCGGGCGTGGTCTGGCATGAGCTGGAAGCAGCCGGCGTTCCCGAAATCAAGGGCGTCTGGTCGCATGAAGCGGGCGGCAGCCGCATGTGGCTCACGGTTGCGATCAAGCAGCAATATGCGGGTCATTCCAAACAGGCCGGCTACATCGCCTCCCAATGCCATGCAGGCGCTTATGCCAACCGCGTAGTCGTCGTGGTGGATGAGGACATCAACCCGGCCGATATGGACAAGGTCGTCTGGGCCATCTGCACGCGCTGCGACCCGAAGGACGATGTCGATATTCTGAAACATTGCTGGAGCACGACGCTCGATCCGATGGCCTATCCGCCCGAGCGCCGCAACATGAACTCGCGCATGATCATCGATGCCTGCGTACCCTGGAACCGCAAGCACGAATGGCCCGACACGGTGTGCAACACCGACCCGCTTGAAAAGCAGGTGCGCGAAAAGTTCGGCCACATGCTGCCGGGCAATTGGTAAAATCAAAGGCCGGGAAACATCCCGGCCTTTTTTCTAAGCGCTTACATGAAGATCGAGCGCAATTGCTGGCCAACCAGCGGCGCCTCGGCAATTCCTGCAACGAGGCCAGACGTGATGGCCAGCGTCAGCAGCACTGCTGCGAGCACCGCGAGAATTGTGGGATCGGCCATTTCGTCTCGTCCTCCGAGCCGCTCGATGAAGGCAATCGCCACGACATAGACAAAGACCACGACGAAAGGCATGGCGAGAAAGAAAGCCATGGCCACGAGGCCTGCGGCAACATCCACAAGCGCGCCCCTGTGGCCAAGCGCCAGCGCGCCCCCGACCCAGGCCAGCAGCAGGACAAGCCGGAAGGGGAGGTCAAAGCCCCGGCCAAAAACACGGGTGCGGCCTTCCGCCAGAGCGGCGCGGACGAGAGAGGGACAGGGCTGATCGGTCATCCGCCCAATCTTTCAGGCCAGCCCCGACACTTCAAGCCCGCGCAAGCGCGACATTGGCGCGCTTGACGGCAAAGCCCCGCAATGATCCTTGGAGCCGATATTTTTCAAGGATACGCATCATGACACGACTGATTTTTGCCGCGCTCACCGCCACCTGCCTCCTCAGCTTCAGTGCGCAGGCGCAGACGCCGGCAGTGGTCATCGAGCAGGCCTGGTCGCGCGCCACGCCGGGCGGGGTGAACATCGGCGTCGCTTATATTGTGGCGAAAAATGCGGGCGCGACGACCGACCGCCTGATCGGCGGCGCGACGGATATCGCGCAGCGTCTCGAATTGCATGAAATGGCAATGGACGGCGGCATCATGAAAATGCGCCCCCTCACCAATGGCATCGAGATTGCGCCCGGCGCGAAAACAGAACTGCGCCCCGGCGGCAATCACATCATGCTGATGGGCCTGAAACAGCCCTTGAAGGCGGGCGACAGTTTCAAGGCCGTGCTGCAATTTGAAAAGGCCGGCGCTGTGCCCGTCACCTTCAGCGTGCAGGGCGTGGGTGCGAGCGCGCCGGAGATGGACCATTCCAAACATATGCAGATGAAATAAGCGCTTAACTGCCCCTGAACACGGGCGGGCGTTTTTCGGCAAAGGCGCGTCGGCCTTCGGCATAATCAGCGCTCGCAAAACAGGTCGTGACAGCCTCATTCGCGGCGGTGGGGTCGCGCAAGGCGTCGGGCTTTGCCAATTCACGCAATGCCAGCGCCACTGCGCCAAGCGTCAGCGGCGCATTGCCTGCGAGGCGTGCGAGATAGGCCTCGCTTTCGGCCGCAAACGAGTCCTGCGGCCAGACAAGATTGGCAACCCCCAGACGCAAGGCCTCCGGCGCATCGAAGGTGCGCGCCGAATAAAGAATATCGGCGGCAGCACCCAGCCCGATGCGACGCACCAGAGACTCGATATTGGGGAAAGTGTAACCCAGACCGAGCTTGGCGGCGGGCACGCAAAAGCGGGCGTCCGCGCGGGCAAGCCGCAGGTCGCAGGACAAAGCCAGCGCCAGCCCGCCGCCAAAGCAGATGCCGCCGATGCGCGCGAGCGTCGGCTTGGAACTGCCCGCAAGAGCCGCCAGCCCGGCACTGACCGCATCCTCATAGGCGACAACAGATTCTGCGCTGCTGCGCTTCTCGCCAAATTGCGAAATATCCGCGCCCGAGCAAAAGGCGCGTTCGCCCGCGCCCTCGACCACAAGGGCGCGCACGGCAGGCTCAGCGCAGGCCCGCGCGACAAGCCCCGGCAGGCACGACCACATGTCGAAATTCATGGCGTTGAGTTTGGCTGGCTGATGCAATGTCAGCCGCGCAATGCCGTCCCGCACCTCATAGTCGATCCTTGCGTCCGCCATTGGCCCCTCGTCCC
Source organism: Beijerinckiaceae bacterium (assembly GCA_947370975.1). Classification (GTDB taxonomy): domain Bacteria; phylum Pseudomonadota; class Alphaproteobacteria; order Rhizobiales; family Beijerinckiaceae; genus Terripilifer. Next base: position 161,438 of record CANBNG010000002.1, on the reverse strand, counting down.
GATGCAACCCACGCCCGCGCTTGCCGTTGATGGGCGTCAGCGAAGGGACAGCGATGATAGCCGCAAAGCCCGGGCGCGCCCTGCCCGACTTGGGTATATATGCGACCGATGTTCCCCGTCGCCTGGAGCGGCTTCCCTGGGGCCGGTTTCACACGCTTGTGGTGATTGCGCTCGGCATCACCTGGATTCTCGACGGGCTCGAAGTGACTCTCGCGGGCGCGGTGGCGGGCGCCCTGAAGGAAAGCCCCGTCCTGCATTTCCGCGAAAGCCAGATCGGGCTCGCAGGCACAAGCTATCTGACGGGCGCGGTCCTGGGTGCGGTTTTCTTCGGCTGGCTGACCGACAGGCTCGGTCGCAAGAAGCTGTTCTTCATCACGCTGGCGCTCTATCTCACCGCCACCGCTGCGACCGCCTTTTCCTGGAATGCGTGGAGCTTCTTCCTCTTCCGCTTTCTCACGGGCGCTGGCATCGGCGGGGAATATACCGCGATCAATTCGACGATTCAGGAACTGGTGCCTGCCCGCTATCGTGGCTGGACGGATCTCGTCATCAACGGCTCGTTCTGGATCGGCGCAGCGCTGGGGGCGGGCGGCGCCATTGTCCTGCTCGATCCCGCCCATTTTGCACCCGACATCGGCTGGCGGGTCGCCTTTCTGATCGGGGCCATGCTGGGTCTCGGCATTCTCTTCATGCGGCTGTGGATCCCCGAGAGCCCGCGCTGGCTCGTCATCCATGGCCACCCTGCGGAGGCAGAGGCTATTATCGCGGCCATTGAAAAGCGCTTTGAGGCCGAAGGCCATATGCTCGCAAGCCCGCATCGGGGCCCCGACATGCACTTGCGGGGACGCACCCATACGCCGCTGGGCGAGGTTTTCCGCTCGCTGTTCATCGACCATCGTGGCCGCACCGGCGTCGGCCTCGCGCTGATGGCCTCGCAGGCCTTTTTCTACAATGCGATTTTCTTCACCTATGCACTGGTGCTGACACGGTTCTACAGCGTGCCCGCACAGGATGTCGGCTGGTATATCCTGCCGCTTGCACTGGGCAATGTGCTTGGCCCCCTCGTGCTTGGCCGCCTGTTCGACACTTTGGGCCGGCGGCGCATGATTACCTTCACTTATGCCATGTCGGGCCTTCTGCTCATCCTCGCAGGCTGGCTGTTTGCCCGCGACTGGCTGACGGCGGGCCAGCTCACCTTCGCCTGGGTGGTGATTTTCTTCTTCGCATCGCCTGCGGCCAGCTCCGCCTATCTGACCGTCAGCGAGAATTTCCCGCTCGAAATCCGCGCGCTCGCGATTGCCATCTTTTATGCCGCAGGCACGGCCATTGGTGGGGTCGCTGCGCCCGTGGTCTTTGGCCTGCTGGTGGAGAGCGGCTCACGCGAGAGTGTCTTTGCCGGCTATGTCTTTGGCGCCGCCCTGATGCTGGGGGCAGCGGGCATTGCCGCCCGCTATGCCGTCGCTGCCGAGCGCAAACCGCTGGAAGAGGTCGCCCGTCCGCTCTCGAGCACTGAACAAAAGTCGCACGGCTGAAGCGCTCCGGGGTTGCCCCCTGCCCGACCCATAGGCTAGGGGAACCCACGTCCCACGTGTCACCTCCCCCAAAGGCACGAGCTTGCAAGCGTATGGGACGCCAAGGAGGAAATGCGATTATGACCACCCGCATGAATGTGATGCGCGCGACGGCCCTCGCCATTGGTCTTTCTGCCGGCATCGGCGCAGCGCAGGCCCAGACCGAGTTCTTCAAGGACAAGACCGTCAACCTCTACGTCGGCTACAGCCCCGGCGGCGGTTATGATGTCTATGCCCGTATCCTCGCCCGCTTCATGGGCAGCCACATCCCCGGCAAGCCGACCGTCGTCGTGCAGAACATGCCGGGCGCCGGCAGCCTGCGCGCCGCCAATTACATCTATAATGTCGCGCCCAAGGACGGCCTTGCCTTTGGCACGGTTGCGCGCGGCGCAGCCTTCGATCCCCTTTTTGGCCTGCCCGGCACGCAATTCGATGCAGCCAAGTTCAACTGGATCGGCTCGGCCAACGATGAAGTGTCGGTCTGCGTGGCCTGGACCGCCACGGCAACCGTCAAGAATGTCGATGATCTGATGACCAAGGAGCTGATTGTCGGTGGCACCGGCGGCAGCGCCGACACCGATCAGTTCCCGCGCGTGCTGAACGGCGTGCTCGGCACCAAGATGAAGGTCATCATCGGCTATCCGGGCGGCAATGACGTCAACCTCGCCATGGAACGCGGCGAAGTGCAGGGCCGCTGCGGCTGGTCCTGGTCGAGCGTCAAGTCGACCCAGCAGAAATGGCTCGACGAGAAGAAGATCAACGTCATCGTGCAGCTTTCGATGAAAAAGCACGAAGACCTGCCCAACATCCCGGCCGTGATCGACCTCGCCAAGACCGACGAGCAGAGGCAGATCCTGAAGCTCATCTTCGCCCGTCAGGTTATGGGCCGCCCGTTCATGGCGCCCCCGAACGTGCCTGCCGAGCGCGTGAAGGCGCTGCGTGACGGCTTCTGGGCCGCGATGCAGGACAAGGAATTGCTGGAGGAGGCCGACAAGGCGAAACTGGAAATCACCCCCGTCAAGGGCGAGGAAATCCAGCAGCTCGTGATCGATGCCTACAAAGTATCGCCCGACATCGCCAAAAAGGCCGGCGAACTTCTGAAATAAGTCCACCGGGGCGCGGCGCGGAAACGTTCCGCGCCCCACTTGCAAGTGCCCGCACGCCTGCGGGAAGATGCGCAAAGGCAAAAGCCCGCGCAGACAACATCCAGGGAGAAACACATGGGCCGCAATACGAACGACAAGCTGCGCGGATGGCAATCCGACATCATCGTCGATCTCATCAAGCGTTATGAGTTCGAATATATTGCCATGAACCCCGGCGCGAGCTTCCGCGGCCTGCATGATTCCATCGTCAATTACGGCATGGAAGATCCGCCGATGCTGCTCTGCCAGCACGAGGAAATCGCCGTCCAGATCGCCCATGGCTACGCGAAAGCCTCCGGCAAGCCGATGGCAGTCATCCTGCACAATCTCGTTGGCCTGCTGCATGCGACCATGGCGATCTATTACGCCTATATCGACCGCGTGCCGATGTTCATCATGGGCGCAACCGGCCCGATGGACGAGGGCAAGCGCCGCCCGCATATCGACTGGACGCATACCGCCCTCGTGCAGGGCAATGCGATCCGCGATTATGTGAAATGGGATTACCAGCCCTATTCCATCGATGGTGTGCCCGAGAGCTTCGCCCGCGCCTATTCGGTGATGACCACCCAGCCGCAGGGCCCGGTCTACATGTGCTATGACGCCGGCCTGCAGGAAGCCAAACTCGAGCGCGAGATTCCGCTGCCGCCCGCATCCGCCGTGCCCACGCCCTCGCCGATGATGCCCGATCCACGCGCCATCGAGGCGATTGCAGACAAGCTCATCGCCTGCGACATGCCGCTCCTGATGCCTGAATATGTCGGGCGTCGCGAAGGCGGCTTTGAAAATATGGTCAAACTCGCCGAGACGATTGGCGCGGGCGTGTGGGACATTGCCAATGCGCTGAACTTCCCCAACAAGCATCCGCTCTGCCTGTCGCTCGACAAGGGCGCACTGAAGAATGTCGATCTCGTTGTCGGCCTCGATTGCAAGGATGTGGAAAAGGCAACGCGCGAATTGAATTCCACGACGCGCGAAGCCGTGCCCGTTGTCGCAGATAATTGCGACTGGGTGGAAATGGGCTTTGCCGAAATCAACATGAGCAAATGGTCCATGGACTATTGCCGCATGCAGCCCTGTTCGGTGCGCGCGCTCGGCGATACGTCGCTTGGCATTCCCGCGCTGACCGACATGCTGGAGAAGAAGATCTCCGGGAATTCCGCGCTCAAGGACAAGATCGCGGCGCGCAAGAAAATCATCGGCCAGCGCCATGATGAAACCTGGGCCAAATGGCAGCAAGATGCGCAGAAGGATTGGGACGCAGCGCCCATGACCACGCCGCGCCTCGCGCATGAAGTCTGGGAAGTCATCAAGAACGAAGACTGGGTGCTCACCGCCAATACGCTGAAGCATCAGGTCCGCAAGATGTGGGATTTCGACAAGCCCTATCGCCATCCCGGCATCGAGCTTGGCACCGCCACGCAGATCGGCATGTCGATGGGCGTCGCACTGGCGCACAAGAAGCACGGGCGCATCGTTGTCGACCTGCAACCCGATGGCGATCTGATGTTTGACGCCGGCGCGCTCTGGGTCGCGGCCAAATATGAAATCCCGATGCTGATCGTGATGTATAACAACCGCGCCTATTACAACGATTGGGAACACCAGATCCGCATGGCGCGTCTACGCGGCACCGATGTTGAAAAGGCCCATATCGGCATGGATCTTTTTGGACCCGAGCCCGATTTCGGCGCACTCGCCCGCTCCATGGGCGTGTGGGGCGAGGGCCCGGTCGAAGACCCCAAGGATGTGCGCGGCGCTCTCGAGCGCGCATTGGAAGTGGTAAAAAGCGGCAAGCCGGCGCTGGTCGACACCATCACCCGCCATCGCTAAGACGCAGTGACGATACGTAAAAGGGCCGCGCAAGTGGCCCTTTTTTATTCCCCGGTACGCCCGCCTGAACTCCCTCCCCCCTGTGGGCAGGGCCAACTCGCCGAAGGCGAGCGGGGTGGGGGTTGTGCGCAATTGCCGTCATTGCGAGCGGAGCGAAGCAATCCATCGTGCCGATGTTGCAAAGATGGATTGCCACGGCGCTTCGCGCCTCGCAATGACGGGCCGATGGATGGCGCGCCCCCCACCCCAAACCCTCGATCCAGCGAACATCCACAACAGCGAAGCTGCGCTACACCGGCGCGAATGCATGCGATGGCACGTAGATCGTGCCATCGAACAGCAGACGCGATGTGCGCAGCAGCCCGGCGCGATCGATCGCTGGCTTTTCTACCGTGCCGCCAACCTCGATCCGCACGGAAAATTCACCCGTCGGATGTTCCACGCTCAGCGTCTTCACTCGCCCCTCGGGAACACGTGCCGCGCGCGAGCCCGGAGAATTGGGCAGCACACAGGCCGTTGCCACCGTCACAGCCGCAAAGACGCCGATGGAGGCATGGCATTCATGGGGAATGAAGCAACGGGTCGAGACATGACCGCCTTTTTCGGGTGGCGATACGAGGCACACTTTCGGCACGACCTTGTCGCGCACATCGCCCAGATTCATCAAAGGCCCCGCTGCAATGCGGATTTCTTCCAAACGCGCCTTCAGTTCGACATCCCGGTCGAGTTCATCGCGCGGCTCATATCCCGTGCGCCCGACGCAGGACGCCTCCAGTACGATCACCGGCATACCATTGTCGATCAACGTGCAATCGACGCCCGCCACGCGATCGACTGCATTGCCGGTGGGCAGCAGAGAACCGCACACCGATCCCGCAGCATCGAGGAAATCGATGGCAATCGGCGCAGCCGTTCCGGGCACGCCATCGATGCGCGCGTCGCCCTCATAATTGACGCGCCCGCCCGGCGTCTCGATCAACAGCTCGGCAATCGTACCCGTGTTGAGCGTGCGCACACGCACGCGCGTCTGCCCGTCCTGCGCGGGAAAAAGTCCGCGCTCGATGGCAAAAGGCCCGACGCCTGCAAGAATATTTCCGCAATTGGGCGTGGTATCGACCATCGGCCTGTCGACGACAACCTGACAGAAAAGGAAATCGATGTCGCAGTCCGGCAATGTCGATTTCGACACGATGGCCGCCTTGCTCGTCAGCGGATGCGCACCACCCACGCCATCAACCTGGCGCGGATCGGGCGAGCCCATGGCCGCAAGAAGAATGCGGTCGCGCGCGGCAGGATCAGACGGAAGATCGCTCGCCAGGAAATAAGCGCCCTTCGACGTGCCGCCGCGCATGAGCATGCATTTGAGACCGACAAGCATGCGTGTTCTCCTTAAAGGTCGAAGCCGTAGAGACGGGCCGGATTGTCGACCAGAATGGCCTGCTGTGTTGCGGCATCTGGCGCAAACAGCGGTACGAGATCGACAAGATCCCCGTCGTTGGGCATGGATTTTACATTCGGATGGGGCCAGTCCGTGCCCCAGACGCAGCGGTCGGGTGCAGTCTCGACGAGCTTTGCCGCAAAAGGGGCTGCATCGTGAAAGGGCGGTCCGGCAGAAGACACGCGCTCCGAACCGCAGACTTTCACCCAGGCCTTTTCATCATTGCGCATGAGATCAAGCAGAATGCGGAACGGTTCCTGATCGAGCCCGTCAGACGCCTTCACGCGTCCCATATGGTCGATGATATAGGTGACCGGCAATTTCTCCAGCATGGACGCAAATTGGGGCAGATCGATCGCATCGAAATGCAGATTGAGATGCCAGCCTAGCGGGGCAATCATCGCCACCACGCGGTCGAAGACTTTCATGTCGGGCACGCCGCCCAGATGACGCACGAAATTGAAACGACAGCCGCGAAAGCCGCCTTCATGCAATTCGCGCAGGCCCTTCTCGCTGATCGTATCGTCAATATTGGCCACCGCGCGATAAGCGCCATTGCTCTGCGCAATGGCATCGAGCGCCACGCGATTGTCGGTGCCATGTGCGCTGGCGTTCACGATGACCGCGCGCTCGACACCAAGGATCGCATGCAATCTGGCAAACGCCGCCAGCGGCGCATCCGGCGGCGTATAGGTGCGGTCGGGCGCGTAAGGGTAAATCTCGCCGGGCCCGAAAATATGGCAATGCGCATCGCAGGATTTTGGCGGCAGTTTGAATTTCGGCGTCTTCGTATGCGGGTCGGGGCCAGGAATGGTCGGTGTGTAAGCGCTCACGTGATGTCTCCTTACAATCCGGCTTTGCCTGCGCCACGCTCCTGTGCGGCAGCGACAGCGATTTCAAGATCCGGCGTCATGCCGAGATCTTCCACCATCATGGCGGCTTCGCGCATTTCCGCGCCGCGCCGAATGCCGTGCTGACGCACGCGCCCTGCCATGTCGCCTGCGAGTTTGCGCCAGTCGATGGATGGATAGCTCGCATCGAGCGAGCCATAGACCTCATCCTCGACATTCCAGTCCCTGGCGGCCTTGGCGCAATCGACGATCAAGGCCTCGATTCCCTTGATCATGATCGAGCGGCATAATTTCATCGCCGAGGCGCGGCCATATTCCGTCGCAACGGGTCGGATGTTCATGCCAAGCGCATTGAGCTTGGGCGCGAGCGTTTCAGCCTGCGGGCCGCCACCCAGAATCTGCACTTTGATGCCGGGCCCCGGCACGGGCGCCATCACTGCGCCCTCCACATAGAAAGCCCCGGTCGGGGCGATCATGGCGGCAGCCTGCGTCTTGGTGCCGGGCGAGGCGGAATTGATATCGAAGAAAAACTGCCCCGGTGCGAGCCATTCTGCGGCGTCCTGCGCGACATCCTTCACAGAGGACGCCGTGACCGCGGAGATAACGACATCGGCGTCCAGCGCGGCCGCGCGTACGCTGGCGCAAAGCACCACGCCATCGCGTGTGGCAGCCGCCATATGCGCGTCGTCACCCTGCAGAATATCGAAGGCGCATACCTGCGCAGCGCCACCGGCAAGCAATTCACGGGCAAAGATCTGTCCGACTTCGCCATAACCGATGAATGCGATTTTCATGGGCCCGTCTCTTCTCTGAAAAAAACATCCGGTTCGTGTTTCAGCACGGCAAGGGCAGGCCTGCCAAGTGGCAGGCACGCAGGGCCTCAGTCGGCTGCAGGATACCACGCGGGCTTGCGCTTTTCCTTGAAGGCGGCAATACCCTCGGCGGCCTCGGCCGAGCGCTCAAGCCCACGCCGCGGAGTGCCACCTTGCGGGAAAAGCTGCGCGCGGGCGGGCAGCGAGAGGCCTGCCATCGTCGCCTTGAATTCACCCGTTGCCTCGGGCGCATTGAGCAGGATGTTGTCCTCGATCGCCTCCAGCCGGTTTGCCAGCGCCTCGGAGGCGACGATCTCGTGCAACAGTCCAAGCCGCAGCGCGTCCTCGGCGCTCAGCCGCTCGCCGGTGAGCCCGTAGCGGCGCAGTGCGCGGCTGCCCATGGCGCGCATCAGCAGTCCCGTCAGCTCGGCCGAGGGCGCGACGCCCACGCGCAGTTCCGGCACGCTGAAAAAGGCAGTCGTCGCGCCAAGCAGCAGATCGCAACAGGCGGCAAGTCCGAGCCCCCCGCCAAGGCAGCCACCTTCCACCACACCGATAACGGGTTTGGGGCAACCATCGATCAGGGCCAGAACCTCGTTGAGGGTGAGCCCCGCCGGCGCGCCAGCGCCGCGCGCGCGCATATCAGCGCCGGTGCAGAAATGCCGCCCTGCGGCCGCGATCACGACGAGGCGTACGCGCGCGTCGGCGGCAGCCTCGGCCATGGCCGCCCCGAGCTCATCCAGCATGGTCTGGTCGAAGGCATTGCCCCTGTCGGGACGATTGAGCGTGATGGTGAGCCGGCCGCGCCCATTGCGTGCGACGAGAATGGTCTGCGGCATGTCTTCTCCCCCGATGTTTTGAGGCCAGTATAACGCGGACCGCCGCCGACGCCATTGCCCCGGCGCAAGCAGCTTTCTAGACTGCGGCAAAACAGGCTGGAGGACATGATGCGGCTCGCCATTCTCGACGATTACCAGAACCTCGCACTCTCATTCGCCGACTGGTCGCGCGTGAAGGAAAAATGCGAGATCACCGTCTTCGACCGCAATATCGCCAGCCTCGATGAAGCCGCCCAACTTCTCGCGCCTTTCGAGATCATCATCGTCATGCGCGAACGCATGCCCTTCGGGCGCGCGCTCATCGAGCGTCTGCCCAATCTAAAGATGATCGTGTCCACAGGCGCGACCAACCGCGGGCTCGATTCCGCGGCAGCGCGCGACCATGGCATTCTCGTCACGCACACGAGCAATGTTCTTGCCGCCGCCACGACGCTCGAACTCACCTGGGCCTTGATCCTGGCCGCCGCGCGCAACATTCCCTATGAGGACCGCGTGATCCGCGCCGGCGGCTGGCAGGAGACGCTTGGCATGCGCCTGTATGGGCGCACGCTCGGCCTGTGCGGTTTCGGCAAGCTCGGCACGGCGGTCGCCAGGATCGGCCAGGCCTTCGGCATGAAGACCATTGCCTGGAGCACAAATCTCACGGAAGAAAAAGCCGCTGCGGGCGGCGCGGAACTCGTCACCAAGGACGAGCTGTTTGCGCGTTCCGATATTGTCTCCGTCCATCTCGTTCTGTCGGACCGCTCGCGCGGTCTCGTCGGCGCCAAGGAATTTGGACTGATGAAGCCGGATTCAATTTTCGTGAACACGTCGCGCGGGCCGATTGTCGATGAAGCCGCACTCATCGACACCATGCAGCGCAAGGCCATCCGCCGCGCGGCGCTCGATGTCTATAATATCGAGCCCCTGCCCGCTGGCCACCCGCTGAGCAAGCTCGACAATGTCGTGCTCAGCCCCCACCTCGGCTATGCGTCGGAGGATCATGTCCGGCAGTATTTTGTCGATGCTGTCGAGAATATCGAGGCCTGGTTTGCAGGCGAGCCGATCCGGATCGTCAAGGACTGAGCCGGATCGGAATGTTCAATCAGCCGTGCGCATCCTGCCCGCTTTCAAGCGCGGCAAGGATGCTGGCAACCAGCGCGCGCGCCGATTCCGCCGACAATTCCACCGCGATCTTGCGCTCTGAGTCGGGCGACAGAAAATCGATGGAAAGGGCATGGTCGAGCGCGGCATGGTACGGATGATCGTAATAGACATGCGCGCTGGCAACCGACGACCAACCGTCAGCACCCTTGGCGCTGCCAAAGATCGCGGTCTTCTCGGTGATGTAGGAGCACATGGCCCGCGCCTCAGCCGAGGTGCTTGTGGAAGAAGGTCATGACCTTCTGCCAGCCATCGGTCGCCTGTTCGGGACGATAGCCCGGACGCTCGGCTGCAAAGAAGCCATGGCCTGCACCGTCATAACGATGGAAATCATAGGTCTTGCCGAGGCTCTTGAGTTTCTCCTCAAGCGTGTCGACCTGCGCGGGCGAAGGATTCTTGTCGTCATTGCCAAACAGACCGAGCAGCGGCGCTTTCAGATTGGCGGAAAGGTCGATCGGGGCGACCGGACGCTGCGGGGTGAGCTGGGCGGGATCATCGACCACGACATTGCCGCCCCAGCAATTGACCGCTGCATCGATGCCCTCGAGACGGCAGGCAGAGAGGAAGGTCTGGCGACCGCCCGAGCAGAAGCCTATGACGCCAACCTTGCCGTTGGCTTCGGGCTGCGCGCGCAGGAAGGCCATGGCCCCGGCAACGTCGCCAACCACCTGATCGTCCGACACGCCGCCAGACGCACGCGCCTTGGCAGCCAGATCGTCCGGCGTGCCCGGCCCGTGGCGGAAATAGAGATGAGGGGCAATGGCAGCAATGCCGTGATGGGCGAGCTTGCGCGTCGCCTCCATGCACCAATCGTCCCAACCGGGCATGTGATGGATCAGCACGACGCCCGGAAACGGGCCCTTGCCTGCGGGGCGCGCGTAATAGGCTTCGCCTACGTCGCCGTTATGACCCTTGAACGTCACGATGTCAGCGATCATGCCTCGATAGGACATTTAACCTCCTCCCAATTAAAAACCGGGGGCGATGCTAGGAGAATGCGCTGGAATGTCCAGCCCTGGCTGACAAGGCAATCGCTCAGCGCGGACTCATGACCTCACTCAGCGCGGGCTCATGGCGCCCTGCTCCACGGCTTCATCATGGGCAGCGCGCGTGCGGGCCGGGCCAAAGTGGCGGTGCAGGTTGAGCGCACTGTTGATGAGCCCGACATGGCTGAAGGCCTGGGGAAAATTGCCCAGCATCTCACGCGTGCGCGGATCGTATTCTTCGGCAAAGAGTCCGAGATCATTGCCGAGCGAGGCGAGATGCTGAAGCAGGCTGCAAGCCTCTTCATGCCGACCGATGAGCGCGAGATTGTCGACGAGCCAGAAACTGCAGGCGAGAAATACCCCCTCGCCCGGTGGCAGGCCATCATCCACCATGCCGGTATCGTAACGGCGCAGCAGCCCCTCCCATGAAAGACGCTTCTGAATGGCCTCTATTGTTCCAACGATACGCGGATCCTCAGGCGGCAGAAAGCCGACAAGGGCCAATTGCAACAGGCTCGCATCGAGCTGTTTGGACCCATAGGATTGCACAAAGGAATTGAGCTGCGCGTCAAAACCCTCGGCGCAGACTTCGGCGTGAATCGTATCGGCCATCGCGCGCCAGCGGCAGACTGTCACTTTCTCTTCCGCATTATGCGTTGCAGCGCAGGCGGCGCGGTCGAAAGCGACCCAGGCCATGACCTTGGAATGGGTGAAATGCAGTTTCTCGCCGCGCACTTCCCAAATGCCGGAATCAGGTTCGCGCCAGATGCGCCCCAGATATTCAAGCCCGACATGGCGCAGCGCGCCCGCGCGCGGATGGGGCGCCATTCCACCCTTGCCCGCCTGCATTAAAGCGTCGGAAATTTCGCCAAAGACGTCGAGCTGCATTTGCGCGGCCGCGCCATTGCCGATGCGCACGGGGCGCGAGCCGCGAAAACCGGCAAGCCAGGGCACTTCCCATTCCGGCAATTGCCGCTCGCCGCCAACCCCATACATGATCTGCAATTGCGCAGGCTCGCCCGCAACCGCGCGCAGCAGCCAATCGCGCCAGGCTTTCGCCTCTTCATAGAAACCAAGCTGCATGAAGGCCTGCAAGGTGAAGGTCGCATCGCGCAGCCAGCAATAGCGATAATCCCAATTGCGTACGCCACCCACCCATTCCGGCAAGGACGTGGTGACAGCAGCGACCATGCCGCCGGTCGGCTCGAATGTGAGGGCTTTCAGCGTGATCAGCGAGCGCTTCACCATCGGCGTCCAGTCGCCGACATCGGGCATGCGGTCTGAAAATGTTTGCCAGAAGGCTTGCGTGCGCGCCAAGGCCGCCTCGGGATCGCAGGGCGCAAAATGCGTGGCGAGCGAGGATTGATGTGTAAGCGCGAAAGGCACGCGATCCCCGGCGCGAATCGTGAAGCGCCCGACCGTGCTGTGATCCTCGCCGCGCAGCGGCACCGGTGTGCGCAGGATCAATTGATCGGGCCCGGCAATGGCGGTGAGCGTCTGCTCATCGGCGCGCGTCACCCAGGGAATGGTGCGCCCATAGTCGAAACGCAGGATGAGATGGGTGATGAAATCAATCTCGCCCCAATCGCCGCGCACAATGCGCACGACATCGGCCAAGGGCTCGCGCGGGGCCATGAAATCGATCAGCGTTGCAGCGCCGCTTGCCGTTTCAAAACGCGTCTCGAGGATGAGCGTGCCCTCGCGATAGCACCGCGTAACCTCGCAGGCTGGATCCTCGGGGGCGATGCTCCAGCACCCGTTCTCCTTGTCGCCGAGCAAAGCGGCAAAACAGGCAGGTGAATCGAAACGCGGCAAGCAGAGCCAGTCGATGGAGCCGGCGCGCGAGACAAGCGCGGCGGTCTCGCAATCGCCGATCAGCGCATAATCTCCAATCCGTCGCAGCCGCTCTGGCGGCAAGTCGGACGACATTTCGAACGCGCCTGCTGATGCCTGTGTCACGGCTAACAGAATGGCGCGTCGCGCGATTTAAGCAAGCTTGGCTTAGGCGGCGACCTGAATGCGGTCGCCCACAGCACTCGCGCGCTTGCACAGCTCGGGGATGATCGACTCGGTAAAAATCTCGCGACAGGCCTGCGCGACAATCTCGACCGCAGCGCCGCCCTTCTCGGGCATCCAGGCCAGATTGACGCAGCGCACCGGAGTGGATGAGGGGAACGGCACAATCGTGACATCGCTGGCCTCGATGCCCGCGCCATACATGCACAACGGAGTCGTTGCCGCCCAGCCCAGACCTTTGCGAATCTGGTCAAACACAGCAAGCGAGGAATCGAACTCCAGCATGCCATGCGTCTCGATGCCAAAACGTGCAAACAAATGTTCAGCCAACCGACCGACGCGGCGCTTGCGGCCATAGCGGACCATTTGCAGGCCGCGCGCGAGCTCGGCGATTTCATCCCAATCGCGGGGCGCATGCATGCCGCGCGGCAGGCAGAGCACGAGCGGCTCGGTGAGCAGCGGCAACACCTGCGCGCCCTCGATGGCCTCGGGTTGCTCGGTGGTGATGATCATGTCGATCTCGCCACGCAGCAGCTCGGGCACGAGCGGATGCGTCGTGCCGCTGGTGATCGAGAGCGCGCCAACGCGGTTGGATAATTTATTGACGAGCAGCGGCAGCAGCGCCGCGCCCACGGATTCGATAATGCCGAGCTGCAAGGCGGGAATGTCGTTTTCGCGATAGCGCTGCAGGCCTGCCTCGATATCCTCGACATGAGTGAAGAGCTTGCGCGTGCGGCAGCGCAGGAATTCACCGGCGGGCGTTGGCCGCGCGGGGCGCACGGAGCGATCGACAAGCTGCAGGCCCGTCTCGCGCTCCAGTTTGGAAAGATGTTGCGAGACCGCCGCCTGCGTCAGGCCAAGCAGCCGGGCGGCTGCCGTGAGCCCGCCTTTTTCGCAGATCGCGAGAAAGATCTGTAGGCCTCTCAAATCCAAAGCACTGGTCCCTCAAAGCCTTTATCCTGCTTGGAGGTTTGCAAAGGACATGCCGCGCCGCGTCGCCGCGCAGGCGTCCGCACAAGGCGCTTGATGGTTGAAGAACACGCATGAAGCTCAAAAGCGCGGCACGGCCTGCCCGCAGGAAAGCCATGCCGCGTCTGTTTCAAGACATGCATCTCAAGCGGCGCGCGCACTGCCCTTTGGCAGATCGAACATGCCCTCTTCAAGCGTATCGAAGAAAGTCAGCACTTCATCGGTCTTCACGACATCGGCATATTTTGCATTCATGTCGCACAGGTTGATCGCATGGCTTGCCTGCGAGCGGTCGAAGCAACCCTCTTCCGCAATGGCAACGCGGAAGTTCAGGCTGAAGGCATCAAGCACGGTCGCGCGCACACAGCCCGAGGTTGTCGTGCCTGTGACGATGATGCTGTCGCAGCCGAGCAATTGCAGATAGCTCGCCATATTGGTGCCAAAGAAGCCAGACGGCTTCTGCTTCAGGATCACGAGATCCTTCGGCTCGGGCGCGAGTTCGGCGACGATTTCATTGCCGTCAATATTGGTGACAGGCACTTTGGGAGCCTCCCCGCCGCGGCTGTTTTTCCAGCCCCAGGAGCCCGCATCCCAATTGTCCTCGCGCCGCACGCCGGTGGTGTAGATCACCGGCAGGCCTTTGCCGTGCGCCTTGTCGATAAGCGTGCGAATGGCAGCCACCGCAGGCCAGGCATCCTCACCACAGGAATTGCGCCAGCGCTTGATCGATTCAAGGATCGGCTCCGACTTGTCGCCGCAGAAGGCGTAATTGACATCGATCACCAGCAGCGCCGGACGCTTGCCAAACCCGCCGCGTGCGCCATAGCCCGAGGCCCCAAACACAGCCTTGTCACGCTCGGTCAGAAACTTGTTCCAGATAGGCTCGGACATGTTCATTCTCCTGAAGGTCGTGCCGTTACGCAATCACTTGGCGCTTTGGGCTTTCACGGCGGCAAGAAAGCTGTTGTCGATGATCTCGTCATATTTCACATCCTGCTTGAGGATGCCGGCATCGCGCACAACCGAGCTGCCCGTGTCCCACGAGGCTTGCGAGATCGATCCGTCCTTGCTCCACAATTCATCCTTGAAGGTGCGATCCAGCGTTGCAAAAAGATCTTCTTCCGACATGGTCGGGAATTCCTTCTTGGCAATCTTGGTCGCCTCAGCCGGATTTGCGTAGACGAACTTCAATCCCTTCACGACGCCATTGACGAATTTCTGCACGTTTTCCGGCTCTTTCTGGATGGAGTCGAGCCGCACGTTCAAAGTTGAATAGGCATAGGGCCCAAGTTCTGCCGGAATGGAGAGAAAGGGCTCACCCCACAGGCCTTCCTTGATGCCACGCGCGATCAAAGGCTCCGACACATTGCCAATTTCGGCTGCACCCGATTTTACAGTTGCAATCACAGCCGCAGTCGAGGTTTCGATCAGCGTGACGTCGCTCTTCACGTCGAGCCCATATTTCTTCATCAGATAGCGCGTAATGGAATTGGGCGTGCCGCTATATTGGCCGACGCCGATCTTCTTGCCCTTGAAATAATCGGCCATTTTCTCGCCGGGCTTGGGCTCGAAACCCTTGCGCGCGACGAAATAGACATTGCCGCGATCCACCACATTCACGACTGCGCGCATCTCGCCGCCCTTGAGCTTGGCGAAGGCATTATGCTCGGGGCCACCGATGAAGGCGAAAGCCTGTCCCGTCAGAACAGCAGTGGTGTGGCCGGAGCCCGAATCCACCGTGATGACTTTCACGTCGATGCCCTGCTCGGTGAAATAGCCGTTGGCAATGGCGGCATAGAGCGGCAGATAGCCAATGCCGTGGGTCGGCTCGGCCACAAGAAGTGTCTTCTTTTCCTGCGCGAGAGCGCCCGAGGCGACCCCGGTCGCAAGCAGCGAGGCGAGGGCTACGCGGCGCGTGATGGCAAACATGGCTTTCTCCGTTTTCACGTTGAAGGAGGCAGAATTACTGATTGATGCCCTTGCGGAGCACCGTTTCGAGCCAGGCGACGGCGGCATACATGACCATCGACAAGGCGGAGAGAACGAAGACAGCGACCCAGACGAGCGCGATTTCATAGGTCTGTCCGGCATAGATGATGGTGCGTCCAAGCCCGTGCTGCGAGGAGACGAATTCGCCGACGATGGCGCCCGTCAGCGCAAGGCCAATATTCACGCGCAGGATCGAGATGATCCAGGGAATGCAGGCGGGAATGATGAGTTTGGAAAAAACCTGAAACCGGCTCGCACCCAGCGAATAGAAGAGCTTTTCCTGATCGCGATCGACAGCCTGCACGCCCGACCATGCAGTCAGCGTCGAGACGACGAGCGTGAGCGCCGTCGCAATGGCGACCTTGGACGCCAGCCCCATGCCAAACACCATGATGATGAGTGGGGCCAGTGCGAGCTTGGGCATGGATTCAAGACAAATCACATAAGGCTGCACGATGCGGGCATAATTGCGCGACCACCAGAATGACATGCCAAGCAAAGCGCCGCTCGTCGTCCCGAGAAAAAAGCCGAAAAGTGTCGAGCGGAAGGTGAAGGCAATATCGGTGAAGGCATCGCCTTCGGTGAAGAAGATCACGCCGGTCTTGAAGATTGCGCTTGGCTGCGACCAGAAGAACTTATCGATCAGGCCAAAGGTCGCGCCCAGTTCCCAGCCAGCCACAATGGTGACGAGAATGCTGAGCTGCACGAGCGCAATGATCCAGTTGGACCACAGCGTCCGCACGGGCAGTTTACGGATCGGGCGGCCTTTGTCATCGGATGCGCCAAAGAGTGACAGCACGGTAAAGAGGGAGCGTGTCGGCGGCAGGGATGTCGTCTTGGTGGCCATGGAATGACCTTTCCTAAAGTCCGAGTTCAGGCTGCGAGATCGTCCGCAGGTTCGGCCATGTGCAGAAGATCGAGACAATATTTCTTCATCGCCACGAAGCGCGGCGTGGAGACAATGGCGCGGTCGCGGGGACGGGGCAGATCCACCGGCAGTTTCTCGATGACGCGACCGGGGCGGCTCGCCATCACATAGATTTCGTCAGAGAGAAAAACCGCTTCCTCGACGTCATGCGTCACGAAGACAACCGTGCGGCCGAAATCGTTGAACAGCTGCAGGAGCCATTCCTGCATGCGCGATTTCGTCTGCGCATCGAGCGCGCCGAAGGGCTCGTCGAGCAGCACGACATCCTGATCGACCAGCAAGGTGCGCAGCAGCGCCGCACGCTGGCGCATGCCGCCAGAGAGTGAGCCGGGATAGCGATATTCAAACCCGCCAAGCCCGTAGCGCTCCAGCAGAGGCATGGCGCGCGCACGCGCCTCCTTCATGCTGACGCCGCGGATTTCCATGCCAAGCGCGACATTGTCGAGCACATTGCGCCAGGGCAGAAGGAGATCCTTCTGCAGCATGTAACCAACACGCCCGATGAGGCCGGTCGCATCTTCTCCATCGATCAGCACGCGCCCGGTGGAGGGTGGCTGAAGGCCAGCGACAATGTTGAAAATCGTGCTCTTGCCGCAGCCCGACGGGCCGATGAGCGAGATGAATTTCCCTGCGGGAATTTCGAGATCGACGGGCGCCAATGCGGTAAAGGGCTTGCCGTCCGACTGGAATGTCATGGAGACATTTTCGAGCACAAGCTTGGGCCGGGCCGTCATATTCCGTCCTCCATAAGCGCCAATCCGCGGTGGGTGCGGCGCGCAGGAAGACCAAAGCATTTGGCGTGCCAAGCCATTTTCTTCTTTATTTCCAGCAACAACCCTGTTTGAAGCCCGCGCAGCAGGTCTCAGGAGGCGAGAGGCAGCAAACTCTGCCTGCTGCGCAGGCGTTTCACGCGTGCATCGCTTGGGCTTGAAAACAGGCTCGCCCGCAGGGCGCATCAGCGCCGCTGATGGAAAGGTGCCGGAAAATGCGCCAGCCCCTGCCTGCCGATCTTGCAGATCAGCTCAGGCTATTGCGCCGGTAGAGCTGCGGGAAGGCGCGCGCGCAATAAATTGCCACCAGAACCGTACCAATGCCGCCGGAGACCACGGCCGGCACCGGCCCGATGAGGGCTGCCAAGGTACCGGATTCAAACTCCCCCAGCTCGTTTGACGCCCCGACAAAGACCATGTTCACGGCCGCCACGCGCCCGCGCATCTCGTCGGGCGTCTCAAGCTGGATCAGATTGGAACGGATGAAGACGCTCACCATGTCGGACGCGCCGAGCACGAAGAGGAAGCCCATGGCGACGTAAAAATGCGTCGACAGGCCAAAGCCCACCGTGGCGAGGCCAAAGAGGCCGACAACCTGAAAAAGCCTGAGCCCCACGTGATTGCGTATCGACACATGGGCCAGCAGCAATGACATGCAGAACGCGCCGACCGCCGGCGCACTGCGCAAAAGACCGAGGCCGAAGGGATCGACGAGAAAAATGTCAGCCGCGAAAATCGGCAGCAGCGCGGTCGCCCCGCCAAGCAGCACGGCGAAGAGATCGAGCGTGATCGCGCCCAGAATGATCGGCCGCGAAAAAATGAAACGGATGCCCGCCGTCATATAGGCGTAGCTCAATTTTTCGGGACGGTTGATGACGCCACGCGGACGCACCATTGCATAGGCGAGAAGGCTGATGCCAAAGCACGCCGCCGTCACCCCGAACACGACCGAGGGCCCGAAGGCATAGAGCAGGCCACCAATGGCAGGCCCCGCGATGGTTGCCGTCTGATAGGCGGACGAACTTAACGCGATGGCATTGGCAAGAAAGGCCGGCGGCACGAGACTTGGCACAACCGCCTGCCCCGCCGCGCCCGAAAAAGCCCGCGACACGCCAAAGACCACGATCAACGCATAGAGCAACGGCACAGTGGTGATGCCGGTGATGGCGACCACGAACAGGCCAGCGGCCGCAAAGGTAGAGAGGCCGGCGCAGGCGACCAGCACATGCTTGCGGTCGAACATATCTGCGACCTGGCCTGCAGGCAGCGCCAGAAGAACATTGGGCAGGAAGATGCAAAGACCCACAAGGCCCAGCGCAAAGGCACTGCCCGTCAGCGTGTAGACCAGCCAGCCGATGGCGACATCGACCATCTGCACCGCAAGCGCGTTAAAGATGCGCGCAACATAATAGGCCGTGAAATCGCGATATCGGAACGCGGCAAACCCGCCATTTTCGGCCACAGACGCACCTGACAATAGAGCGCGGAACTGCGCCGGAGGCGTGCAAGGTCCATCGCCCATGGCCCCCTTGTCAATGCGGCCTATTTCAGCGGCCGCCCGAAGGGGCCGAGCGCCTGGAGGATTCGGCCCTCGAGCTTGTGCACGAAGCTCATCATGTCAGCATCGGGAGGATGCCCGTGGCGCGCGGTTGGCAGCACCGCGTAGAGCGTGCGCGACATGGAGGGCCGGTCGATGCGCCGCCCCACCAGTGTGCCGCGCCTGATCTCGTCAGCCGCCAGCGAATAGGGCATGAGGCTTGCGCCCACACCGCGCGCGATCAGCGATTTCATCGAATTGATCGAATGCACTTCAAAAGCGATGCGCAATTTCAGCGACAGGCGCTGCGCCTCGGCTTCAACGATGGAGCGAATGAGCCCGCGCTCACCACCGATCACAAGTTCAGCCTCCAGCGCTTCGGCAAGACTGACAGTGGGTTCGGCGGACGCATTTTCCGGCGCTGTGACGAAGACGAAATCCTCTTCCAGGATCGCCTTCCGTTCGAAGCCGGGACGCGGCCCGATATTATAGGCCAGGATCACATCGAGCTGTTCGCGCTCGAGTGCTTCGGCCAGAACGAAGCTGCGCTCTTCCGACAGGCTCAGGAAAATACCCGGCATTTCCCTGCGCGCTTCCAGCAGCACATCTGCGCCAATCAGCAACATGATGCTGGGCGAGAGGCCAAGGACGATGGAATCCTTGCGCGCCGTGCCCAGTGTCTGCACTTCGCGGCGAATATCATCGACCTCGCGCAACAGGCTCTTGGCCCGCTCGGCAAGCAGCCGCCCCGCCTCGGTCGGCGAGACGCCGCGCGAATGGCGCACGAGAAGGGCGACAGACAATTCCTTTTCGAGCTGGCGGATCTGCGAGCCAAGCGCCGGCTGGGCGAGATTCAAAAGCTCGGCGGCCGCCGTCATATTGCCGGCTTCGATCACGCGCAGAAAATAGGTGAGCTGCTTGAGGTTGATGGTTCCCTCCCGGGGATCGCCAGCTGTGTCGGGGCCGATCTTATACGAGCTTGAGGAGCGGCGGGAGTACAAGAAAAAGGCGGCCCAAGGGCCGCCTTTCAGTAGAGAGCCGTTTGCCGGCTTCTGTTACGGACCGGGTCTTTTGGCCCGGTACACCGTCCCCAGGGTTAGCCTGCGGTGTAGTTCCCGTATTTTATAAGGTTGGCCTTCTGAGCTTCATTACGCGGCTCGAGACCGAAGAGGCGGGCGGCGGTGCCGCCAACGATGTTGTGCTTGGCTTTTTCCGACAGGAAAGGCAGATCCCAGATCGTGCTCGGCAGATCGAAATCCCAATGCGGATAGTCGGAGGCGTAGAGGAGCTGGGTTTCTGCATTGATCATGCGGAAGGTGGTTTCCAGCGCGTCCATGTCCTGCATTTCCATCGGCTGCGACGAAAAATACATGTCGCGCATATAATCCGACGGCTTCTTCTTGAGCAGCGGCGCTTCTGACGGGCGCATCATGTACTCGTGGTCGAGACGCTGCATCAGGAAGGGGATCCAGGCGAGGCCCGCCTCGATCCAGATCACCGGCAGCTTGGGGAAACGCTCGCCCATGCCGTTGATGACCCAGTTGGTGCAATGCAGGATGTTGTAGAAGCTGAAGCCCAGAGCATGAACCGACAGGAAGCGGTTGCAGCTCTTGAAGACCGGCTCGCCCCAGTTCGGACCCGAATGGAAGGCCAGGCTCAGGCCGCGCTCTTCAATCGCGCGGTAGACCTTCATCAGCGAATTGTCATGCACGGGCAGCGTGCGCACGGTCGTCACCATGAAGCCGGTAACGCCCTTGCAATGGCCGAATTTCTCGACCTGACGCAGAGCGGCATCGGGATCGGAGATCGGCAGCGCGAGCTGCGAATAGAAGCGGCCCGAATGCTCAGGCAGAACGACTTCGGTCAGCCAGCGGTTGTAGGCCCAGCACAGCTCGACTTCCATTTCCTTCTGCGGATGCAGGCCGACGTTCAGCATGCCCGTGGGGAAGAGGCAGGAATAATCGACGCCCATGGCGTCCATCCAGCGCTCGCCGAGCTGCGCATCGCGCAGCTTGCCGGGCTCGGTCTTCTCGGTCATGCGCAGCGGATAGCGCGTGACGCGACCGCCCATGTCCTGATAGCCGACCTGGCCAGGCACGATCGAGTGACGGCCCTTGGCGCGGCCCGACATGGTGAGCTGACGCAGAACGTCATTTTCCATGAACGGCAGGATTTCGCCGAAATTTTCGTTCTCATAGTGATGGGCGTCGCAATCGACGATCATCACATCATCGAACTTGCGGTCACGCGCCTGTTCGGCGGCGTGAGCCAGGAGCTTGGTGGTGTTCAGCTCTTCAACGGTGACGCGGCGTCCGCGGTCAGCAATAAGGTCCATGGATCCCTCCTAGATTTGGTGAGGTAGCAGGCGCGGGCTCAGCGGCCCGTCCAGCTCTGCCACATGCCAAGTTCGAAAACCTGCAGGTCGGCGGCCTTCAGCAGGGCGCCGCAAAGCGTGAGCACATCGGTTCCCGAGACAGCGCCAATACCCGCGAGAACGGGATAACTGACGCCAGCCTCGACATTGGCACCGTAAGCTTTGGTAAGCGCCGCCATGATGGCGTGCATGGCCTGCGGTGAGAGTGCATCGAGCTGGCCGTTCAGCGTGGCCAGATCAATGTCGCGCGCAAGCGCGATAACGCGGTCGGAGAGCGCTGTGTCGCCCGCCGGAGCGCTTTCAGGCGATGACATAGACGTCATCCCCTTTTTGCACGACTTCGAAACGCTTCAGCTTGAGCTTGCGATCCGAGATGCACTCGCCGGTCTTCATGTCATATTCGTAGCCATGCCACGGGCAGACAAAGTTGAGATCCGTCTCGGAGAAATAGAGGCCGACCGAGGTCTTGTCCTCGCGCAGCATTTCCTCGACCTTGGCGATCATCAGGCCTTCGCAAGCCGGTCCGCCCTGATGCAAGCAATAATTGCTGTAAGCGAAGAACTCGTCTTCGTGACGGAACACGCCGATCTCGGTGGCGCCGACCTTGACGATCTGACGGCTACCGTTTTCAAACTCGGACAAACGTCCAATGAATTGCTCGGCCATCGCTCTCGATCCCTCCCTAGGATTGTGTGCCTTCGGATCGGGGTTTTTCCCCTGTCTGCCAGAGCCCTGCGCAAACGCGCCAAGCCCCGACAGCCGACCCGCAGCTGCTATGGAGGTGAGACTATGAGTGCGCCAAAGCGCTGTCCAAAACTATCGACTTCGCTCAGCCCGAAGTTTTTCTTTGGGCTAGCCCGAACTGACAGCGGTGTGCAGAGCAAGATCGAGCAACGGGCCCTGTGTGCGCAGGCCTTCGAGCAGATTGAAATGGTTGCAATTGTCCACAAGCAGGGGCGCGGCCGCACCCCAGGCTGTGGCCATCTCTGCGGACTGGCGCTTGAACTCGTCTGATTCGAGCGCACCCAGAGCCAGGCCGATTCGCGCAGCAGGCACGGCCTTGAAGAGCGGCGAAAGCGCGCGCACATCCTTCTCGGCGGCTAGCCCGATCATCCGCCCCATGGGCATATGGGCGAGTGGCGAGAGATCGAAGACGCCAGAGAGCAAAAGCGCGGATGCGATTGCCGGGCCGGCGGAATCTGATGCCGCCATGGCGGCAAGCTGGGCTCCCGCGCTGTGGCCCGCCAGATGGATCCGGCACGGATCAAAGCCAAGCCTGTCGGCTTCCTTGACCAGAAATTGCAGGCCATGGCGGATCTGCAGCACGATCTCTGCAAGCGAGGTTTCAGGCGCAAGGCCATAATCGAGATTGGCGACGGCAAAGCCATGCGCGAGCATGCCTTCGGCAAATTGCCCGTGCTGGTCCTTCGTGCAGGCCTGCCAATAGCCCCCGTGCAGAAAGACCCAGAGCGGCGCATCGCGGCGCGCGGCGGGATAAAAATCGAGCGTCTCGTCGCGGCTGCGCCCATAGGCGATATCGAGTCCGCCGCAATGGCTGCGAAAGCGCGCGCCGTCCTCATTCCAGCGCGCGAACACATCCTGCATGTCGGCGACCTGCTGACGCGGCGAATATTGGCGCGCGAGTTCGGGCGCGTTCATGCCACGCCACAACGGCGGAGCGCTGCGCGCAGGCGCGACATCGGCCTCTGCTTCCAGCACCAGATCGCCAGGCGCAGTGCGATAGAAGACCGGCTTGCGCAAGCCGCCCAGAACTTCGCGCCAGGCCAGATCGATCTCGCGCCGCGCCATGTGCCAGGCCTCGGGATTGGGCGCGTGAAAGGTGATGCGCGCAATATCATGTGGCGCTGCGCCCTGTCGCACGAGGTCGCCAACAAGCGCGCTCAGCGCCGCGCGCAGGGCATCGGCGGGAGAGGCGAGAGCGGATGAACCCCGCGCGCGCACGACGCGCATATCCCCGATTTCAGAATGCGACATGACGATGCACTTCTTCCCTGTCGCGTGCGAGATCCGCGCGCGTGCCCGACCAGATGGTCCGGCCTTTTTCGATGACGTGATGGCGGTCGGCAAGACGCTCCAGCACATTGATGTTCTTGTCGACGATGAGGATCGACTGGCCCTGCGCTTTCAGCGTCTCGAGACATTGCCAGATTTCCGCGCGGATCACGGGGGCCAGCCCCTCGGTCGCCTCATCCAGAATGAGCAAATCGGGATTGGTCATCAGCGCGCGGCCGATGGCGAGCATCTGTTGCTCGCCGCCCGACAAGGTCGCGCCCATCTGGGTCTGGCGTTCGTCGAGGCGGGGAAACAAGGCATATATGCGCGCGAGCGACCAGGGCTCCGCCGCGCCACGGCGATCAGCCGCGGTGGCGACGAGATTTTCGCGTACATTGAGGGTTGGGAAAATCTGCCGGCCCTCGGGCACGAGACCAATGCCGAGCCGGGCAATGCGATCGGCCTGCCAACCCGCAATATCCTGACCCCGAAAGGTGATGAATCCGGCTTGGGGATGCAGCAGGCCCATGATGGCGCGGATGGTCGTTGTCTTGCCCATGCCGTTGCGGCCAAGCAAGGTCACGACTTCGCCCGGGCCGACATCGAGCCCGATATCGAAGAGCACCTGGCTTGCGCCATAGGAGGCCTGAACGCCGCGCAGCGAAAGCATCATGCGTCTCCCGCGCCCAGATAGGCCTCGCGCACCTGCGCATCGGCCTGAATCTCCGCCGCGCTGCCGGTGGCGATGATACGCCCGTAGACCAGCACCGAAATGCGATCGGCCAGCGCGAAGACGGCCTTCATGTCATGCTCGACCAGCAGCATGGCGACATCGCCGCGCAGCTTGCGCAAAACCTCGATCATCTGGGCGCTTTCGTTAGGCCCGAGCCCCGCCATGGGCTCATCGAGCAAAAGCACGCGCGGGCGCGTGGCCAGCGCAATGGCAAGTTCGAGCTGCTTGCGCTCGCCATGGGCAAGATCGCTGACGCGCGTTGCGCCACGCCCGGCAAGACCGGCGGCTTGCAGGAAAGTGTCGGCCTGCGCGCCAAGCCCAGCATCGGCACGGGGATCTTTCAGCCAGGAGCCGGCGCCGCGCGCAAGAAGCGCTGCGCTCACATTGTCGCGCGCGGAATATTCCGCCAGCACTTCGGGCACCTGAAAACTGCGCGCAAGACCACGCCGCACACGCGCGGCCTGCGACAGGCGCGAAAGCGGGTGCGCATCGAGCAGGATCTCGCCGGCATCAGGCGCGATCTCGCCCATGATCTGGCCGATCAGCGTGCTCTTGCCTGCGCCATTGGGGCCGATCAAGGCATGGATTTCGCCTGCGCAAAGATCGAGGCTGACGTGATCGGTCACGCGCAGGCCACCGAAATTCTTCACCAGATCGTCGATGACGAGAAGGGGCTTCCTCATGAGGCATCGCCCTTTCGCCAAAGCCGCGCGAGACCGCCGCGAAAGGTGAGCGCCATCAGCACGAGCAACGGACCCAGAAAAATCTGCCAATGTTCCGTCCAGGAGGCGAGCAGAGTCTCGAGCCCGATGAGCGCGAAAGCGCCCAGCACCGGCCCGAAAATCGTGCCAGCGCCGCCAAGCACGACCATGATGAGCATCTCGCCAGATTGCGTCCAATGCATCAGGTCCGGGCTGACAAAGCGCCCGAGATTGGCCATGAGCGCGCCCGCCAGCCCTGCCCCCATGCCCGACAGGACAAAGGCCAGCCAGCGCATGGCAAATGTATTCACGCCAATCGCCTGCATGCGCCGCTCGCTCTGGCGAATGCCGCCGAGCAACAGGCCGAAGCGCGAATGCAGCAGACGCGCGCTGAGCGCAAGCCAGAGCGAGAGCACGCCAAGGCTCACATAAAAGAAGGTCGCATCGTCGCGCATGTTGAAATCCAGCAAGCCATTGCGGCGGCGGAACGACATGCCATCGTCGCCGCCATAGGCCTTGAGCGCGACGAAGAGAAAGAACACCATTTGCGCAAAGGCGAGCGTGATCATGATGAACTGGATGCCACTCGTGCGCAGCGCCAGCGCGCCGATGATCGCAGCCGCGACGCCGCTCGCAACGAGGGCTGCCAGCAGGTTGAGCGCGAGACTGTCGCTGCCGGGGATGAAGCCCAGAAACGGCGCGCCCGCAGCCGCATGTGTGGTGAGAATGCCAACCGCATAACCGCCGATGCCATAGAAAGCCGCATGGCCCAAACTGATGAGTCCGCCCATGCCCAGCGCAATATTGAGCGCGCTCGCAGCCAGACCCAAGATCATCATGCGCGTGACAAGCGTCACAAGCGCGGGCTGTCCCAGCGCCTGCGCAACGGGTGGCAAGGCAAGCAGGCACGCCAGCGCAAGGCCCGGCAAGAGCCAGCCCTTGAAACGCGGGAAGGAGCGCGGATTAGCCATAGGCTGGAAACAATCCCTTGGGTCGCACCAGCAACACGAGCGCCATCACGAGATAGACTCCCATGGCCGAAATGCCGCCCGCCAGTGCATCCGCCTCCGAGCCATTCATGAGCGCGCGCAGGATCTGGGGCAGGAAAGCGCGCAGGCTTGTATCGACAAGTCCGACCAGCAGCGCGCCCCAGAACGCACCTGCCACCGAGCCGAGCCCGCCGATAACCACCACGACGAAGGTGAGAATGAGGATCTGTTCGCCCATGCCGACCTGCACGGAGAGAAGCGGGCCAGCCATCAGCCCGGCAAAGCCCGCCAGCACCGCGCCAAGTCCAAACAGGATTGTGTAAAGCAGGCGAATGTCGACACCCAGCGCCTGCACCATGTCGCGATGCGTCGCCCCTGCCCGCACCAGCATGCCAAGCCGCGTGCGCTGGATGAGCAGGAAAAGCCCGCCCGCGCAGGCCAGACCGGCAAGGATGATGCACAGGCGATAGACGGGATAGGCAAAGAGGCCAAGATCGAGCGCGCCTGAAAGCAGGGGCGGAATCTGCACAAACATCGGCTGGCGACCAAACAGCAGGATGATGGCCTGATTGAAGAACAGGATCAGCCCGAAGGTCGCCAGCACCTGATCGAGATGATCGCGCGCATAAAGACGCCGCACGACGATATATTCCAGCGCCATGCCGGCAAGGCCCGCAGCAACAAGTCCGCAGGGAATGGCCAGAAGGAAAGAGCCCGTCAGTTTCGCGCCAAGCGCAGCGGCGTAGGCGCCCACCATATAAAGCGAGCCATGGGCAAGATTGATCACGCCCATGATGCCAAAGACAAGCGTCAGGCCCGCCGCGAGAAGAAAGAGCATCACGCCGAACTGAATGCCGTTCAAAAGCTGTTCGAGCACCAGCGCCATTGCGTGATTGTCCTCAACCCATGTCTTGCAAGAGATGGCGCTTCCCCTCCCCCTTGTGGGGAGGGGCCAGGGGTGGGGGTTGCGCCCACGACCCCGATTTTCCAAAACGCAGGAAGAGCCGCGCTCATATCGACGATGGCGCGACCCCCACCCCAACCCTCCCCACAAGGGGGAGGGAGTTTCCACTTCGCCAGATGACGCAGGTTACAGCTTGCAGTCCTTGGCGTAGAAATCGCCGACATCCGACGAGATCTTGCCCGTCGTCTTGATGACAGGCACGCCCGCCTCGTCCTTTTCGACGCGCATCGCATACCAATCCTGGATCGGATGCTGGTTCTTGCCGAATTTGAAATTGCCGCGCACCGATTTGAAATCGGCTTTCAGCATGGCCGTGCGGAAGGCTTTCGCGTCTTCCACCTTGCCGCCGGTTGCCTTGAGCGCAGCGCCTATGGCAAGCGCCGTGTCATAGCCCTGGCTTGCGTAATAGGTGATCGGACGATTGTATTTCTTCATCCACGCCGCCACGAATTCCTTGTTCGCGGCATTGTCGAAATCGCTGTTCCACTGCGCTGAAACATTGAGACCGAGCGCGGGCTCGCCGATGGCCTTGAGCGTCACCGCATCCATCGAGGGCGAGGGAACAACCATCGGCACGACGCCCGTCAGACCGGCCTGCTGATATTGGCGCAGGAAAGCAATGCCCGCCCCGCCCGGATGAAACTGAAACACGACATCGGGCTTGGCCGCACGGATCTGCGCCATTTCAGCGGCAAAATCGGTCTGGTCGAGACGGGTGAAGACCTCGCCCAGAACCTCGCCCTTGAAGGTGCGCTTGAAACCCTCCAGCGCATCCTTGCCGGCCTGATAATTGGGCGCGAGCAGGAAGGCCTTCTTGTAGCCGAGATTATTGGCGTTCTGGCCCGCGCTCTCATGCAGCGAGTCATTTTGCCAGGACACCACATAATAATTGGCGTTGCATTCCTTGCCCGCCAGATTGGAGGGCCCGGCATTGGGGCTCACATAAATGCCATCGGCATCGAGCACATCGGGCACCACCGCCAGCGCGACATTGGAGAAGACAATGCCGGTGAGCAGCTTGATCTTGTCGGTCTTGATGAATTTGTCGGCGATCTGCTTACCCTGGCCGGGCTTGAGCGCATCGTCTTCGACAATCACCTGCACAGGCGCTCCGCCGAGCTTGCCGCCCTGCATGTCGATGGCGAGCTGAAAGGCGTCGCGAATGTCCTGGCCGAGATAGCCACCGGGGCCCGACAGCGTGGTGATCATGCCGATTTTCAGCGGCTCCTGCGCATGAACGGCGCTGGTCGCGCACATGGCGGCGGCCGCAACGGCCAGAATGCGGAAATTTTTCATATCGCCCCTCTCAGGAGAAATTCCCCTCTTTTGTAGAGGGGCCAGGGCGGCGCTGGCAAGCCCAAGGCGCAGCCAGAAAAAGGCCCCGGCGAACCGGGGCCTGCATGCATTACTTGGCGCTGATTTTCTTCTGCCAGCTCAGGTCCATGTAGCGCGGACCATCGCCCTTGGCCGGGTTGCCATAAACCGAGCGCAGATTGAGCACCATGTCGATGCCCTTGGGGTTGAGCGCGGCATTGCGCGTCAAACCGCCGGGGCCGGTCAGGCGCTTCCAGATTTCTTCCGCATCGGTCTTGGCCAGGCCCGGCGTGCGCTTCATCAGCACCTCGACAGCCGCGTCCTTGTTGTCGAAGACAAAGTTCTGAGCGGCAATCACGGCGCGCATCAGGGCAAGAACCTCCTTCTCGTGGTCCTTTGCCCAGCCCTTGCGCACGGCATAGACGGAGCCCTGAGAGTCGCCCAATGCGGCCGCCGCATCATCGAGAATGGTGAAACCCTTCTTCTCGAGCTGGATGTCCTGGGGCGATGAGAGAATGGCGACCTGCGCGCGGCCATCTTCGAGCGCCGACACGCGACCATCGGTGCTGCCAACCGAGATGATCTTGTAATCCTTCTCCGTGAGACCCTTGTTCTTGAGGATCTGGTAGAGGATCGTGGCATAGCCCGACGCAACAGCATCGACCGCCAAGGTCTTGCCACGCAGATCGGCATAGGTCTTGATCTCGGGACGCGCGACAACGCTGTTGAGGCCCGAATGCACGCCGAGAATGGCGGTCAGATCGTAATTGTCGAATTTCGTCGCGCCATCGCCGTCCGTATAGGCGACGATATTGTCAAAGGCTGTTGTGACGAATTCATACTTGCCCGCCATGACATCCTGCATCTGCTCTTTCGAGCCTGCGGTCTTGTCGAGCGAGACAGCCAGGCCTTCCTTGGCGAAGAAGCCCTTGTCCATGGCAACCCAGGCCGGAAGGTTGGTCGCGCCACCAAAGCCGATCATGCGAATAGCCGTCGGCGTTTGCGCCTGCGCGCCACCGGCAAGAACGAGTGCCAGCGCGAGGCTGGTGCGACGTGTGAATGTGAGCATGTCTTTCTTCCCTGATCTGTTTTTTAAAGCGCGGCACTCCGCGCCTGCGTGCAGGCGCGGAGCGGGAGCGTGTCAGCCGCCGATCTTGTGCGCGCGCACGTCAATGCGCAGCTCGCCCAGTGCGGGCAGCGAATTCACGCGCACCACATCGCCCGGAAGCACGGGACCAACGCCCTTGGGCGTGCCCGTATAGAGCAGATCGCCCGGGTGCAGCGTGTAGAAGGAAGAGGCAAATTCAATCAGCCGGCGCACAGAATAGACCATGTGCTTGGTGTTTGAATCCTGGCGCTTCTCCTCATTCACATGCAGCGTGAAAGGCACATCGTCGGGATCGGCGATTTCATCGGCCGTAACCATCCACGGGCCGAGCGGCGAATAGCCGTCGACCGACTTGCGGAACGAGCGATCCTCGGGGCCGCGCACCGTCATGTCGAGACCCAGCGCATAACCGGCAACATGCTCGAGCGCATGATCGAACGCAATATCCGTGCCCGC
The DNA here is from genome assembly GCA_947370975.1 of Beijerinckiaceae bacterium. Taxonomy (GTDB): domain Bacteria; phylum Pseudomonadota; class Alphaproteobacteria; order Rhizobiales; family Beijerinckiaceae; genus Terripilifer. Next base: position 131,959 of record CANBNG010000002.1, on the reverse strand, counting down.
CTTGCCGATGATGATGACAAGCTCCGCCTCATGATCGTTGCGACGATCGGGGAAGCGCATCGGAATGCCTTCCGACACGCCAACGACGGACGAATTGGCCTTGAGGAAAATACCGGCCTTGCCGATATCCGGGCCCATCTTGGAGGGCGCGCCGGCGCGGTTGGCTTCCATTTCCGCAATATGATCGCGGTAATTGGTCGGCGCGGCCATGGTCTTGGTCCAGCGCGCGACGGGGGGAAGCAGCTTGACCTGCGAAAGCGGGATCGCGGGCGAGGCCTTCGCCATCTCTTCGATGCGGGCGCGCCATTCCGGCAGCGCGGCGACCACGGCATCGCCCTTCATGTCATAGGGCGCAGCAGCGCGGATCGCGTCCTGCGCGGCGCTCACATCGTGCACGGCATCGCCGATCACCACACCCAGACGGTCATTGCCGAAGCGACAGATTTTCATTTTTTCTTACCTCTGTTTGATATTCAAATTCAGTGTTCGGAGCCTTGGATGCGGCGTTCGAGCCAGCGCAAGAAGGCGACGATGACGATGAGCGGAAGAATCTGGATGACACCCAGCGCGCAGACCGCGCCATAGCTGCCACCCTCCTCCCACATGGTGAGGCTGATCGTGCCCAGCACATGCGTGCCCGGCCCAACCAGCATGATGGAGGCGCCAAGTTCGCGCACCGCCAGAACGAAAATATAGATCCATGCCGACAGCGCGACCGGGATCAACAGCGGCATCAGCACGCGCCGGAAGACCTGGCCATAGCTCGCCCCGCTCGTATGGGCCGCTTCTTCAAGCTCCTTGTGAATCTGCACAAGGCCGCCGGAGGCAAAGCGCATTCCATAGGGCATGTAGAGCGTCAGATAGGCGATAAGCAGAATCCAGATCGTGTTGTAGACCGGGATCGGCAACAGCAGATAGGCAAACAGGATGCTCGCGCCAACAATGATGCTCGGGAAGGCAATCGGCAGGAAGGCGAGGAGATCGAACATCCAGCCATAGCGCGGCAAGGCGCGCTGCGCGATCCAGGCCAGCATGAAGGCAAGGCCGACAATGATCGTCGCCGACATGGCGCCCAGCGATACGCTGGTCGTCACGGCATCTGCGAAGATCGGATAGCCGAAGACGAAACGATAATTATCGAACGTCATGTCGCCAGCCCCTGCCATGAAGGGCAGCGTCGGCTTCTGGAAGAGCGATTGCCAGATCATCGTTGCAACCGGCAGGCCGAGCGCGAAGGCAAACAGCAGGCCGGTGATGCCCGCCAGCGGCCAGCGCCACGCGCCAAGCTTCATGCGCGTTGGCTTGTAGCCCTTGCCGGTAATTGTGGCGAAAGCCTCGGCATTGCGCGTCGAGCGGCGATAGAGATAGACGGTCAGAATGCAGATCGCGAGCAGCGTGATGCTGAGCGCGCTGGCCACGCCGAGTTCGGGCGAGGAACCGCGGATGGCCGCCTGAATGTCGGTGGTGAAAACTTCGATGCGGGCGGGATTGCCGATCAGCCGCGGCACCTCGAAGGATTCGATACCGCGCACGAACAGCAGCAGCAAGGTCGAGAGAATGGCCGGCTTCATCATCGGCATGGTGACGCGGCGCGCAATCTGCATCTGCCGCGCGCCCGACATATAGGCGGCTTCTTCCATGCGCACATCGAGCGAACGGAAGGCTGGCCCCAGCAGCAGATACGCGAGCGGGAAATAATGGGCCGAAAGCACCCAGATCATTCCCGACATCGAATAGATGTTGAACGGCGCTGTTTCGAGGCCGAACCAGATTTTCAAAAGCGAATTCACCCAGCCGACATTGGGGCTGAGGATCAGCATCCACGCCATGGTGGTGAGAAGGCCCGGCAGCGCGAAGGAGAGCAGCGTGAGGCTGTGAAACACCTCGCGCCCGGGCATATCCGTGCGCTCGACCGCCCAGGCGACAAAGCCGCCGAGCACCAGTGTCAAAATGCCTGCGCCGCCTGCAAAGACGAGCGAGTTCCAGAACAGCGACAGCAGATGCCATTGCGAATAGGCATTGACGAAATTATCGAAGGTGAAGTCGCCCGGCCCATAGGGCGTGTCCTCGGCGAAAGCCGTATAAAACAGCGCAAACAGCGGCACGAGCACGAGCCACGCGACAAAGACCACGCCGATAATGGCGATGAGCTTGGCGGGCGAGATGGAAGACAGCCGGTCGCGCCAGCGAGCGGTGGCGGGAACCTCAATGCCAGTCGAAAGAGCCAAAGCCTCAAACCTCCCAGGCGGGCGACCTTTCTGGCCGCGCCGCATTTCATTTTTTCAAACCAACTCCGGCTGAGCCGTGCAGCCCATGCCGGGTGAGTGTTTAGCGTGGTTTCAGCAATTCGTTGGTGATGCGCTGCCATTTTTTCTCATCTTCAGGCGAGAAATTGACCGCGATCACTTTTGCCTCGCCAAAGCGCTTGATGGCGTCGGCGGGATTTGGCGTCACGTCGGGGCGCACCGGCAAGCGGCCCGCCTCGGTCAGCAATTGCTGGGCTTCCTTGCTGACAAGGAAATTGGTCGCGAGCTGGGCTGATTTGGGATGGGGCGCGCGCACATTGATGCCGGCCTGCCCGAAGAACAGGGCAATCGGCTCAAGCGTCCAATAATCCGTGTCTCCACCCTTCAGCATCACATTGATGGTGAGATTGGTGTAATTGTTGATCGCAACCCAATATTCGCCAAGGCCAACCGAGCGCGCCAGAGCCAGATGTCCATCGACGATGACCGGCTTGAGATTGGCGACGAGCTCACTGATGATCTTGCGCGCTTTGGCCTCGCCATAGTGCTGGAACATGGCATAGACCCACTGGCTGTCATTGCCATCGATAGCAACCTTGCCAACCCAGTCCTTGCGCGCCGCCATCTCCTCATAGGATTTCGGCAGATTGGCCTTGTCCACGAACTTCGTATTGTAGGCGGGTGAATTATAGTTGGAATAAACGCCGTACCATTTCTTCTTGGGATCGATCGCCTTGGGATCGATGTTCCTGGCCTCGGGCAGGTCGAGCGTCTGCAGGAATTCCTGCGGCAGCTTGCTGACGGCGGTGGTGACGACGAGATCCCACGACTTCTGCTGCGCGCGCGCTTCCAGCACGATGCGGCTCATCAGGCCGGTATCGGACGAGCGCACATATTGCACCTTGATGCCGGTGGTGGTCTCGAATGCCTTCCAGAGCGGCAGGGCCTCCTGCTCGTTCATCGATCCGTAGATGATGATTTCGCCACCTTCGGCCTTGGCGGCAGCAACCGTCTCGGCGCTCGCCCAGGAGGGGAGCCCCGCCTGCGCATAGGCAAAGGGCACGACGCCAAAAGCTGCAGCGGCCAGTCCGAGTGCACCGGCACAGATATCACGACGCCGAAAGCCCATATTCGCCTCCCATGACGCCCGCTCTTTAAAGGCCGGTAAACCCGGCCGTCCGGCGGCGTTTCGATGCGGCAATATGGCTTGCCCGGCCAGACCAAGGCAAGCCCAGGTTCCAGGCATCCCCATGAGCCTCTCGAAAAGGCAATCAGCGCGGGGTGCGGCGGGGGGCAGTTCCACCCTGATCGGGTTGCGCGATGCCGGCCTTGCGCAGGGCATCCGCCAGCATGCCGCCGGCGGACGAGCCCGCTGCATGCTGCACCTGCTTGAGCACTTTGGCGGTTTGGGCAGGCGTCGCCTCGCCGCGCTTTTGCTGGGGCGCGCCCGGCTCCTGATCGAGCCGCATGGTCAGGCCGATGCGCTTGCGCGGGGCATCGACCTCCATGACCTTCACGCGCACCACATCGCCGGGCTTGGCGACCTCGCGCGGATCTTTGACGAACGTGCTCGACATGGCCGAAATGTGCACCAGCCCGTCCTGATGGACGCCAATATCGACAAAGGCCCCAAAGGCCGCGACATTGGTGACGACGCCCTCCAAAATCATCCCCGGCCTCAGATCGGAGATCTTCTCGACCCCCTCCTGGAAAGAAGCGGTCTTGAAGGAGGGACGCGGATCGCGCCCAGGCTTCTCAAGCTCCTTGATGATATCGGTGACGGTCGGCAGGCCAAAGGTCTCGTCCACGAATTGCGCGGGCCGGACCGCACGCAGGGCAGTGACATTGCCAATGAGCACATTGATGTCGCTCTTGGTCGCCTCAAGAATGCGGCGCACCAGAGGATAGGCCTCCGGATGCACGCTTGAGCGATCGAGCGGATCTTCGCCATCGCGAATGCGCAGGAAGCCGGCGCACAGCTCGAAAGCCTTGGCCCCAAGGCGCGGCACCTCGCGCAGCGCCAGGCGCGAGCGGAACGGGCCGTTTGCATCCCGATGCAGGACGATGTTCTGGGCCAACGATTCCGACAGGCCAGACACACGGGCCAGCAGCGGGGCCGAGGCCGTGTTCACATCCACGCCCACGCCATTCACGCAATCTTCCACCACAGCATCGAGCGAGCGCGACAATTTCACTTCGCTCAGATCGTGCTGATATTGGCCGACGCCAATCGATTTCGGATCGATCTTGACGAGTTCGGCCAGCGGATCCTGCAAGCGCCGCGCAATCGATACCGCGCCGCGGATCGACACATCGAGATCGGGCAGCTCCTGCGAGGCAAAGGCCGATGCCGAATAGACCGAGGCGCCCGCCTCCGACACCATGACCTTGGTGAGTTTCAACTCCGGCGATCCCGAGATCAGCTCGGCCGCGAGCTTGTCGGTTTCGCGCGAGGCGGTGCCATTGCCGATAGCGACCAGCTCCACCTTATGCTTGCGGCAGAGGGCTGCGAGCGTGGAAAGCGAATCATGCCAGCGTTTCGCCGGCTCATGGGGATAGATCGTCGCAATATCGACAACCTTGCCGGTCGCATCGATCACCGCCACTTTCACGCCGGTGCGAAAGCCCGGATCAAGACCGAGTGTGGCGCGCGCGCCAGCAGGCGCAGCCAGCAACAGGTCGCGCAGATTGCCCGCAAAGACCTTGACGCCCTCCTCCTCGGCCTTCTGCCAGAGCCGAACGCGCAGATCGACGGAAAGCGAGGATTCCATCCGCGTGCGCCATGCCCAGCGCACGCAATCGTTGAGCCATTTGTCACCCGGCCGCCCCTGCGCAGACACATTGAAGCGGGCGGCGATGCGATTTTCGTAAATACCGGGCGTACCGGGCGGGGGCGCATCAGGCTCTGACTCAAGCTTGAGATCGAGCATTTCTTCCTTCTCGCCGCGAAACACAGCCAGAATGCGATGCGAGGGCAGCTTCACCAAGGGTTCGGTGAAATCGAAATAATCGGAGAATTTCGCGCCTTCGCTTTCCTTGCCCGGACGCATGGAGGAGCGCAGCCGCCCCTGCGTCCAGAAGGTTTCGCGCAGCGAGCCGATAAGCTCGGCGTCTTCGGCAAATTTCTCTACCAGGATCGAGCGCGCACCATCGAGCGCGGCTTCAATGGTTTCAATGCCCTTGGCGGCGTCGACGAATGTCTGCGCCTCGACGCGCGGATCCTTCATTGGGTCGGCAAGCAAAGAGAGCGCGAGTGGCTCAAGCCCCGCCTCGCGCGCAATCTGCGCCTTGGTGCGGCGCTTGGGCTTGAAGGGCAGATAAATATCCTCAAGCCGCGCCTTGGTGTCAGCGGCGTTGAGAATGGCAAGCAGCCCATCGTCAAGCTTGCCTTGTTCGCGGATGCTGTCGATCACTGATTTGCGGCGCTCTTCAAGCTCGCGCAGATAGCGCAGCCGCTCGTCGAGATTGCGCAATTGCGTGTCATCCAGCGTGCCCGTCACTTCCTTGCGGTAGCGCGCGATGAAGGGGACCGTCGCGCCCGAATCGATCAGATCGACCGCAGCGGTCACCTGCCATTCCTGTACGGAAAGCTCTTCCGCCAGGCGCTGATTGATCGACTTCATGGCATGCCCCGAATCTTTAAAACCAGAGCTCTGACTAAGGCGGGCCGGCAGCAGGGTCAAAGCGCGGACCCCGGCTCCCTGTGGGTAATTGGGCGGCTAGAGCGGGAGGGAGATCACATTGCCGTGGTAGCGCCGGGCGCTGCGGGCCAGCTCGTCCTGAATGGCGCCGGTGAGCATCTCGGGCTGATAAGGCTTGGCGATGAGCGTGAAGCCCTCGGCATGCACCTTGGCCGCCTCTTCGCTATAGCCTGTGGAGAGGAGCACACGGACATCCGGGCGCTCGTCGCGCAGGATGCGCGCGAGATCGAGACCATCCAATTTACCGGGCATGACGAGATCAGACACCACCACATCGATGCCCGGCGTCTTGCGCAGCAGCTGTAAGGCCTGATCGGCATTTGCGGCCTCGATCACCTGATGCCCCGCCTCCACCAGAATGGCATGGGCAAGCTCGCGCAATTGCGCATTGTCCTCAACCAGCAGAAGGCTGCAGGCGCGTTGCTCGCGCGGGAGCGCTGCCGGTGGCGCGATTGCGCGCACCGGCTCGACATGAGCGCGCGGCAGAACCAGCGTCACGCTTGTGCCGCGACCGACCTCGCTCGCAATCTCGACCGTGCCGCCCGACTGATCGATGAAGCCAACCACCTGTGAAAGGCCAAGCCCGCTGCCCCGCCCAATATCCTTGGTCGTGAAAAAGGGTTCGAACGCACGCTCCAACACAGACGGCTCCATGCCCGTGCCGCTGTCAGACACGATGATGACGACGCCCTGCCCCTCGCCGAACGCGCTGTTCATGGTGCGGATCTTGAACTGTCCGCCACGCGGCATGGCATCGCGCGCATTGGCGGCGAGATTGATCAGGGTCGTCTGCAGCTGAACCGGATCGGCCTCGACCAGCCAGAGATGGTCAGCCAGATCGAAGTCCACCTCGATATCGCCACGCAGGGATTGCACCAGCATGTCGCCCATGCCGACAACGAGCTCGTTGACATCTACAGGCTCGGGCCGCAGCGGTTGCCTGCGCCCAAACGCCAGAAGCTGTTGCGTCAATCGCCGCCCCTGCTCCACCGCATGCAGGCCATTGTCGATGAGCCGGGCCCGCCGGTCATCGGGGGCGCGGCGCAGGAGATCGAGATTGCCCATGACGATGGTGAGAAGATTGTTGAAGTCATGCGCTATGCCACCGGTCAATTGCCCCAGCGCCTCCATGCGCTGCGCCGTGACGAGCTTGGCCTCCATCTGCTTGCGCCGGTTCGTTTCCGCAATCAGGCTCTGCATGGAGCTATGCGCACCGCGCGAACGCGCGAGCGCCACATAGGTCATGGAGCCAAGCCCCAGCATGGCAGCAAGTGCAAAGAGCCCGAAGAACAAGGCTTGTTCATGCCAATTGGCGATCACCGCGCCGGTGCCCAGACCAAACATCATATAAACGGGGTAAGCGCCGAGCTTGTGATAATAGACATCCCGCTGCACGCCATCAGCCGTTGATACGCCCTGAAAATGTCCGCTTGGCGCAGTCTCTTTTGCCAGCATGAACGCCGCGCTTGCGCGAGCTTCGCCAGAGAACGGCACAACGGGTGAATTGCGCGCGAGAAAACTGCCATCCTCATGCACGAGAGATGCCGAATAATCGAGATCGGGCGCGACGCGTGCAAATCGCGTCTGGAAATAATCAGGATAGGCCGAAATCACGATGACGGCGCGCAACCTTCCATCTGATTCAAAGACGGGTCTTGAAATATTGATCAGGCGCTTGCCGCTGATACGTCCCTCAACCGCCGGGCTGATGATTGTGCCGCGCACACCATCTTTGATGGCGGTCAGGAAATCGGTTTCGCCAAGCTCAAGAGATGGAGTTGGAAAGCGCAGCGAATTTATGAGGGAGCGCCCCTGCGCATCGAAAACCCAGATGGAGCCGATCTGCTCGTAGGATCCCACAATCGAGCGCAGACGATCATAAGTCATGCGTGACAGGCGCAATTCATCGCCACGAGCCTGCATGACAGTGTCTGAAACGCGGTCGAGCACCAGCTCATAGGTCTGGAAAATGCTCTGGACCTGCGCGAGAAGGGTTGCTGCAATACGCTCCGACGCCTGACCGGCGTCCCGAACCGCCCGCTCCCGACTCTGCAATGTCGCGACGGCAAGCAAGAGAGTTGGAATGACAACGGACGCCACCAACAGGCCCCAAAGGATGCTGACCGCACCTTGAGCGCGACGTTGAGGCGGCACAGGCCCTTCCTTTCCTTGGTCTTCCTGCACAGTAACCAATAAGGTGCCCGGCAAAGCTCAACGCCGCATAGAGCTTCTGGTTCCGCTACAAACAATACGTTGTGCGCAAAGAAACAAAGACGCGTCATTGCAAGAAAGACTATGTTTTATTGGGTTTCTTGAGCTTTGCAGCAGATGCGGCGACATCTGCCTGACGCCGGTGACCGAGCTCGAAGAGCAGCAGCGAGCGCGCGGTGACGGCATAATCAACGCCAAAACTGAAATGCTCGTCCTCGTCTTCGGGCAGCAAATTGGTATCGACAAGGCGCAGCCACGACGTGCCGCCGATCACCTCGGGCAAGCGAAAATTGACCATGTCGACATGCGCATTGAACACAAGCAGCAGGGTCGCATCGGTGCCGCGACGACGCACGCCTGTGGGTTGCGCACGCCCATCCAGCAACACGCCGAGACACCTGCCATTGGTATCGTGCCAGTTTTCCGGCGTCATTTCGTCAGCACCCGGCGTGAGCCAGGTGACATCCTTGACATCGAGCGCCTCATTATAGGCGCCACTCAAGAAGCGCCCGCGCCGCAACATCGGATGGCGATGACGGATGCGGATGAGATGGCGCACAAAGTCGAGAAGATCGACGCCATCCTCATCCACCGCCGCCCAATCGACCCATGAGATCGGATTGTCCTGCGCATAGGCATTGTTGTTGCCACCTTGCGAACGGCCAAATTCATCGCCGCCCAGAAGCATCGGCGTGCCTTGCGCAAAGAGAAGCGTGGCAAGCATATTGCGGGCCTGGCGCAGGCGCACGGCCTTGATCTCGGGATCATCCGTTTGCCCTTCGACCCCATAATTTGCAGACAGATTATGCGTCTGGCCGTCGCGATTGTCTTCGCCGTTGGCCTCATTGTGCTTGTCATTGAAGGAGACGAGATCGGCAAGGGTAAAGCCATCATGCGCGGTGATGAAATTAATGGATGACCACGGCTTGCGGCCGCGCTTGTTGAACAATTCGGCCGAGCCCGTGAGGCGTGAGGCGAGATCGGCAAGCATATTGTCATCGCCCCGCCAGAACCCGCGCACGCTATCCCTGAAACGGTCATTCCATTCCGCCCAGCCCGGCGAAAAGCGCCCGACCTGATAGCCGCCCGGCCCGCAATCCCAGGGCTCTGCAATCAGCTTGACCGAGCTCAACACCGGATCCTGCCGGCAGGCATCGAGAAAGCCACCGCCTTCATCAAAGCCATGAGGCTCACGCGCCAAAATCGTCGCAAGATCGAAACGAAAGCCATCGACGCGCATCTCCTGTGCCCAATAGCGCAAGGAATCCGTCACCATTTGCAAGACGCGCTGATGCGAGAGATTGACGGTGTTACCCGTGCCGGTGTCGTTGATGTAATAGCGTTTGTCGGGCGCCAGCCGATAATAGGAGGCATTGTCGATGCCCTTGAAGGACAGCGTCGGCCCGAGTTCATTGCCTTCGGCTGTGTGATTATAGACGACATCGAGAATGACCTCGATGCCCGCATGATGAAGATGGGCGATGACTTCCTTGATCTCGTTGACAAAAGCGGTTGCGAGATAACGCGGCTGGGGCGCAAAGAAGCCAATCGTATTGTAGCCCCAGTAATTGCGCAGTCCCCTGTCAATCAGCGTGCGATCGTCGACGAAGGCATGAATCGGCAGGAGCTCGATCGCGGTTATGCCGAGCGCGTGCAGATGATCGACAACAGCATCCGCCATGAGGCCGCTGAACGTGCCGCGGTCGGCCTCCGGCACATCGGGATGGAGCCTGGTGAAGCCTGCAAGATGGGCCTCATAGAGGATCGTCTGGTCCCACGGCGTTTGCATCCGCCGATCCTGCCCCCATGTGAAAGCAGGATCGATGACGCGGCACTTTTGCACGAAGGGCGCGCTGTCGCGCGTATCGAAAGAGAGATCGCCATCGGGGTGGCCAAGCTCATAGCCAAAGACCGCCGGATCCCAGACGAGGTCGCCAACAAGCTGGCGCGCGTAAGGATCCAGCAGCAGTTTATTGGCGTTGAAGCGGAAGCCATCGCCTGGCGCATAGGGGCCGTGCACACGATAGGCATAGGCCGTGCCCGGACGCGCGTCATCGAGATAACCATGCCAGACTTCATCGGTATATTCGGGAAGTTCGATACGCTCGATCTCGCGCTGTCCCTCGATATCGAACAGGCATAATTCCACCTTGGTGGCATGAGCGGAGAAGAGCGCGAAATTCACGCCGATTCCATCCCAAGTCGCGCCCAGCGGAAAAGGCCGTCCCTCGCGGATCCGCGGGCGGCTCTGGGCGCGCCCAACCAGCCGGCGACGGGGGGACGGCGGTTTCGCGTCGATATTCATGCGAGAGGTCCAGAAACACAGGCGCTGCGGAAAACACCACAACGCGCCGGCATCCAGAAAGTCGCACGGCCCGGCTGCTTTGCGCAGGCGGGCCGCTATATTTCAAAGCCTCACTGCGCTGCGGTCGCACCCGCCGTTCCGGCAATCACGGCTTTCGCGCGCGCCACAACATCGGGCGAGGCGCGATAGAGTTCTGCAATCAGCTTGTCGACTTCAGCCCCCGTGACAGGCTCGACCTCAAGCGAGAGCGTCTTGGCTTCGGCGAGGAATTCGGGATCCTTCATCGTGTCGTCAAAGCCCTTGCGCAGCGCAATCTTGCGATCCTCGGGAATGCCGGGGGGCGCAGCGAAGGGACGGGCAACCGTCTGGCGGCTGACAATCAGGCGCACAACTTCCTTGTCGGCCGGTGTCTTTGCCTGTTCGAGGACGGTCGGAATATCGGGCATTTCATGGCTGCGCTCGAGCGTCATCTGCAACAGCACGCGCAGGGCATTGGGGCCGGCCACCCAATCGGGTCGCGTGGCCTTGATCGAACCCCACGACCAGCCGCAGCGGCCATCGAGCTCGCCGCGCTCGATGGCGAGTGTCATGTCGTTGCCGCCGGGATAGCCGGTGACGAGTTTCATTTTCGCGCCGAAGAGATTGCGCACGAGCGAGGCATAGGTATCAGGATCAGACCCCGAGCCCTCGCCGCCTACAGCCGATTCAATCTTCAACGCATCGTCAAATGTCTTCACCTTCGACTTCTGCGTCACGGCGCAGACGCTGAGCTCGGAGGCGACGCTGCCAATCCAGGTGAGCTTGGTCGCATCGAACTGCACCTTGGCCGCGCCGATCAAGGGCTCCATCGGCAAGCCCCGCCCGAACGTGGCAATGGCCGTGCCGTCCTTGGGAGCGATATTATAAAGATGGTTCACAGACACGAGACTGCCCGCGCCCGGCATATTCGTGACCACAACCTTCGGATTTCCGGGCACATGATTGCCCAGATAACGGGCAACAGCGCGCGCATAAATGTCATATCCGCCGCCGGTGCTGTAGCCGACGATGAGATTGATGGTCTTGCCCCTGTAGAATTCTGCGGCGCTTTGGGCCTGTGCAGGCCCACCTGCCAGAAGGCTGGCCGCCAGCAATGGCAGCACCAGAAGCGAGGTTTTCATACTCTTGAAGCGTGGGAACGCGTGAGCGCGGCGGGAGATTTGCATGCCTTGCATGGAGTACCCTCCTGAGGCGGCCGATGGGCCAGATCATCAGCTTAAGTCAAAAGCAATGACTGTGCCAAATTCGGTATTTTTTCCTTGCAGCGCAACATAGGCTGGACCAAAGTGCTTTTTGGAACAGCCTGTTTGCCCGCCTTTCCAAGGCTTCAGGTGACCGGCTCCGCCCGGCGAAACGAGGACTGCACGTGAAAGCCTCCGCCTTCATTTACCACCGCCCCGAGACGATCGATGAGGCCGTGCGCCTGCTTGGCGAGGTCGCACCCGACGACGGGCGCGTGATCGCCGGTGGCCAGAGTCTTGTACCGATCATGGCCTTTCGCATGGCCCGCCCGCCCCATCTCATCGACATCAATCGCATTGCCGGGCTCGACCGCCTCGACACGCAGGATGGTTGGCTGCGCATCGGCGCGCGCGTGCGCCATGCGGCGTTTCATGAAGGCGCGATTGCAGGCCCGACCGGCGCGCTGCTCGCCCATGTCATGCGCCATATCGCCCACCACCCCATCCGCACGCGCGGCACCTTTTGTGGCAGCCTCGCCCATGCCGATCCGGCCTCCGAATGGTGCGCGACAGCTGCGGCGCTCGATGGGGTGCTGGTTGCCCAAAGCACGCAGGGCACGCGCGAGATTGCGGTGCGCGATTATTTCGAAGCGGTCATGACAACGGCCCTGCGCCCCGACGAGATTCTGGTCGAAGCCCGCCTGCCCCTGCTGCCAGCCGGCACCTTGACGGGCTTTTGTGAATTCAGCCGCCGTTCGGGGGATTTCGCCATTGCCATGGTGCTTGTGACCTTGCGCATCGAGGAGGGCCGCATTGTAGCGCCGCGCTTCACCATTGGCGGCGCAGAGGCCTTTCCGCGTCGTCTGGCCGAGGTCGAGGCTCTGCTGACGGGTGCTGCGCCCGACATGGCGACCTGGCGCGTGGCGGGCGATCTTGCCGCCTCGCTGCTCGATCCGCTGGAAGATTCCATCACCAGCGGCGAGTACCGCCGCGACCTCGTGCGTGCGCTTGCGCCGCGCGCTTTCCAACAGGCCTGCGCATGACCAGACACGACATCACGCTGCATGTGAACGGACGGCGCTACGACATCTGCGTCGAACCCCGCAAGACGCTCGCCGATGCCTTGCGCGACGATTGCGGCCTCACCGGCACGCATCTGGGCTGCGAACATGGCGTCTGCGGCGCCTGCACCATCATTGCCGACGGCGAGACCGTGCGTGCCTGCCTGATGTTTGCCATTCAAGCCGAAGGCGTGGAGCTGCGCACGGTTGAAGGACTGGCGCAGGGCAATGAAATGCACCCGCTGCAAAAGGCCTTTGTCGAACATCACGGCTTGCAATGCGGCTATTGCACGCCGGGCTTCCTCATGCTGGCTGCCGGCGTGCTGGAAAAAAACCCGACCATTGGCGATGAGGAGCTGCGCGACATTCTCGCCTCCAATCTCTGCCGGTGCACAGGTTACGAGAATATCGTGAAAGCCGTGCGGGCTGCGGCCGCCGAAATGGGGGCTGCGCAATGACATCGACCAAGGGCGCCATCGGCCAGCCGCTCACGCGCATCGAAGATCCCCCGCTCGTCACCGGGCGCGGACGTTTTGTCGCCGACATCAACTTCCCGCATCAATTGCACATGCGGATCGTGCGCTCGGCCCATGCCCATGCGCGTATCCTGTCGATATCGACGCAAGCAGCGCTCGCCCTGCCCGGCGTCTATGCCGTGTGGACGGCGGCTGATATTGCCGAGATCGGCCCGATCGATTTCCGCGAAGGCAAGATCGAAAAGCTCGAGCCCTATCGCCAGCCCGTGCTTGCCATAGACATGCTGCGCTATGTCGGCGAGCCTGTCGCCGCGATCTTTGCGAGCGATGCCTATATTGCAGAAGATGCGGCAGACCTCGTTGAGGTGCATGTTGAAAGCCTGCCGGTCATCATCGCGGCCGATGCGCCGACGGGAGAATTTGCGCCGGGCCTGTCGACCGAAGCCGCCATTGTCGCGCAAGGTTTCGGCGATGTGGCAGAGGCCTTCGCAAACGCCCATGCGATTGTCGAGCTCGATCTCAGTGTCGGGCGTCACTCCGGCGTGCCGCTGGAAACGCGCGGCGCAATTGGCCGCTACGATACGGCGCGCGACGTGCTGGAGCTGCATGGCGCGGCAAAAGTGCCGCACAAGAATCGGGAATCGCTCGCGCGCGTCTTCGGGCGCGGCACCACGGGCCTGCATTTGTTCGAAGCCCATGTCGGCGGTGGCTTTGGCATTCGCGGCGAAATCTACCCGGAAGATATTCTCGTGCTTGCCGCAGCGCTGCGCTTCGAGCGCGCGGTAAAATGGATCGAGGATCGGCGCGAACATCTCATCGCCGCCAATCATTCGCGCCAGCAACGGCACAAGATCCGCGCGGCTGTCGATGAAAAAGGCACCCTGCTCGCCATTGAAAATGAATTCTGGCACGATCAGGGCGCCTATCCGCGCACCCATGCACTGCGCGTGGCAGAAACGACCTGCGGCATCCTGCCGGGCCCCTACCATCTGGGAGCCTATAAGGCGACGGGCCATTACCGCCTCACCAACAAGACGCCAGCGGCCACCTATCGCGCGCCCGGCCGTTATGAAACCAATTTCGTGCGCGAGCGCCTGCTTGACGCCATTGCCGTGCGCCTTGGCATTTCACGCATCGACGTGCGTCGGCAAAATCTCATCCGCAAGGAAGAAATGCCCTATGCGCGCCCGCTTTGCGTGCTCGAGGATGATGTCTCCTACGATTCCGGCGATTACGCGGGCCTGCTCGACAAATCGCTTGCCGCCATCGGCTGGGATGAGTTGCAGGACGAACTGACGGCGCGGCGCGCGAAGGGCGAGCTTGTGGGCGTGGGGCTCGCGCTCTTTGTCGAAAAGAGCGGGCTTGGGCCAAGCGACGGCGCACATGTGCGGGTCGACACGACCGGCGCCATTGAGGTGATTACCGGGGGCGCGTCCGTCGGACAGGGCTTCGAGACTGTTATGGCGCAGGTCTGCGCCGAAGCGCTCGGCACCGATTACAAGCGCATCCGCGTCATTCACGGACGCACCGACCGCATCGAATATGGCATTGGCGCGCATGCCTCGCGCGCAACCGTCATGACGGCCAATGCCGTTCACGCAGCAGCTTTGCTTGTGCGCGAAAAGGCTTTGACGCTCGCTGGCGAACTCATGCAATGCGAGCCTGCCCTGCTCGATATTGTCGAAGGCAATGTAGTGCGCCGCGACAATGGCGCGGGCCCCTCGATCTCGCTTGGCCAGATCGCGCATCATCTGCGCCCGGCCTCGCCGACGCGCCGCGGACATGCACCGGGCCTTGCCTCGGATGGCTGGTTTGAAACAGCCCACCAGACCTATCCCTACGGCAATCAGATTGCGCAGGTCAGCCTAGATCGCGAAACGGGTGCTGTGAAGATCGAACGCTATGTCATCGCCTATGACATTGGCCGCGCCATCAATCCGCTGCTGGTACGCGGGCAGATTCTCGGCGGCTTCGTGCAGGGGCTTGGCGGCGCGCTCTATGAGGAATTTCTCTATGACGCGAATGGTGAGCCGCTCAGCGTCACCTTTGCCGATTATCTCATTCCGACGCTGGCCGAAGTGCCCGACGTCCATGTGATCATCGCCGAAGATGCGCCAAGCACGCGCAATCCCCTTGGCATCAAGGGCGCGGGCGAAAGCGGCATTGCGGCTGTGGGCGCGGCAATTGCCTCGGCCATCGAGGATGCGCTGGGCGTGCCCGGCGTGATCACCAGCATTCCGGTGACGCCGCAACGCCTCAAGCGCATCCTGAAAGACAATCGCCTTTAATTGCCGGCAGACTTCAGCGCGGCGCGCACGCGCGCCACGACATCTGCGGATGTCGCCGAGGTCAGTTCCACGAGCTTGGCGACCTCCTCACCCGTCATCGGGCTGACCTCGAGCTGCGCCTTGGCGGCATCGGCAAGATAGGCTTCATCCTTCACCGCTGCATCGAAAGCGCGGCGCACGAGAGTGACGCGCTCAAACGGCACGCCGGGCGGCATGAAGAAGGGGCGACCATATTCGAGCCGCGAGACAATGAGCTGGAGCGCCTGCCGGTCAGCATCGTTTTTAGCCAGGCTGAAAGCTGTCGGCACATCGGGCAATTCGGGGTTGGGCACGAGGCCATATTGCATGATGACCTTGACCTTGCCCTCCTTCAGCCAATTGCTGTTGAGCGCCTTGAGGCTGAGCCAGCCATTCGCGCCAACGCCCTGCACCTCGCCGCGCTCCATGGCGACATGGATGTTGGTCGTGCCCTCATAGCCGCTGATGACCTTGAATTTCAGGCCCAGAATCTGGCGCGCGACAATCGGGAAATCAACCTGCGTCGTGCCGGGCGATGTTGCACCAACCACCAGCTCCTTTGTCGCAAGATCGGTGACAGACTGCACCGGCGCATCCTGCCAGACATAGGACACTTGCGTGTCGCGATTGGTGCTGCCGATCCAGTTGAATTTCACGGGGTCGAAACGCGCGGCTTCGGGCGAGAGCAGATGCATGGTCGGCATGCCGTTGATTGCACCCCCCATTGTCGTGCCATCGCGCGGGGCTGCATTATAGAGCGCTGTCGCCATGGTCGCGCTGCCCGCGCCAACCTGATTTTGCACAATCACCACGGGCTTGCCCGGAATGTGATTTTGCAAATGGCGCGCAAGCACGCGCGCATTGATGTCATAGCCCGAGCCCGCAGCCGAGCCGACGACAAGCTTGATCTGCTTGTCCTTGTAGAAAATATCTTCCTGCGCCTGCGCGCCAGAGGTTGCCAGCGCAAGGCCGGCCATGAGCCCGATGCGATACATAGCCATGTTCCTTATTTCTTGTCGGGCATGATGATGGCCGAGACGCGATCGACAATCTCCTTGGGGGCGCGCTCGATTTCCTCGATCAATTGCGTCATCTGCGCACCCGAGAAGGGATCGATATCGAGCCCCTGCCGCCAGGCATCGGCGAGGAAGGACGGATCCTTCATGGTCTCATCAAACGCCTGACGCAGCGCGGCCACGCGCTCGGCCGGCACATCGGCGGCAACGACGAGCGGATAGGACATGGAGAATTTCAGCGCGTAAAAGCGCAGCATTTCCTTGTCCGCCGGAGTGGTCGCGAGTTCGACAGCTGTCGGCACATCGGGCAGTGCCTTCTGGCGCTGTGCGCCAAATTGCACGAGCACGCGCACCTTGCCGTCGCGATACCAATCGGGCTTTGCCGAAGTGAGATTGGGCAGAACCGCGCTGTTGCCGTGAATTTCTCCGCGCTCGGCCGCGATGAAAATATCATTCTGGCCTTCATAGCCCGAGATAATCTTGATTTTCGCGCCGAGCACCTGGTTCATCAGAAGGGGCACGATATAATTATCGCCGCCCGCACCCGTCGAGCCGATGAGCACTTCATTGCGATTGAGATCGGCGGCTGTCTTTGCAGGCGCTGCATGCCAGACCCAGAGCACATGGGGTTGTTGCAGCGGCGAGCCGATCCAGTTCAGCTTGCGCACGTCGAATGCAATATGGCCGCCGCCCTTGGAGAGCATCTTGAGCGGCCGTTCGAGCGCAATATTACTGTTGGACATGCCCATCACCGTGCCATCGCGCTTGGCGGCATTGGTGATGTTGTTCATCATCGGCAGGCTGGATGCGCCTGGCATATTTGAGACGATGAATTTGGGATTGCCGGGGATATGGCGACCCATGTGATTGGCAACGGTGCGCGAGACAAGATCATAGGCTCCGCCCGCCGCAGCCCCGACGACGATTGTTATATTTTTGCCCTTGTAGAATTCGGCAACATCCTGCGCGCGCGCAGGCGCTGCTGCAATTGCAAGACAGACTGCTGCGCCCGCAAGCCGACAAAACGTCTTCAATGACCCCTGGATCATGCGTGCCTCCCTTATTCGCGCCGCGCTGTTTTTTCAGCTTTTCGTGACGTCTGTTTCGTCGATATAGCGGCCCATATCGCTGGGCACTCCGGTCTTTTTCATTTCCTCGAGCCAGATCGCGTGGATGCGCGGATCCTGATCGGCATAATCGACCTGCATCCCGCCTTCGCGAATATTCACCTCGCTGCCGAGCACCGCTTCGCGGCGCATGCGGATGAACGGATAACGCCGGCTGCCAATGCCAACCGCGATATAGCGCGCGGGCTCGGGCGCTGTGTTGAAATGCTGATGGAAGGTCAGGTGCGGTGGCGCATACATGACGCCATGACGCCAGGGCACGCTGTGATAATCCTGCTCGTCATCATTCCAGAACAGCGAATAGCCCGTGCCTGTGACCGCAAATACATGCATGCCATCGCCATGCCGGTGGCCCTTCTTGTAACGGCCCGTCGGGATCTCCGACATATGCGTATGCATCGTGCCATCGGCCAGCACGAAGGCGATGTTGGACGAGCCTGCGCCACGCGCCTCCCAGGCCTTCAGCCCGAAATCGGTCAGGTCGGGAACGAAATTCGTTTCCCACAAATGGCTGCCCGGACGAATGCTGGTGAAATCGCCATCGCCGCCCATGTGCTTGTCGGGGCCCATGCGCTCATCAAAGGCGAAATCATTGTCGAAGATGAAGCGCTCATTGTGAAAGAGGTTCATCACGGCGGGCAGATCATGGGTGGAGGCCAGCAGCGCCCGTTCGCGGCCGGAGCCATTGAAATGCTGGTAGCGCGTGTTCAGCGGCAAGGCGAACAAGCTCTTCGGGCCCCATTCAAAGGAATGTTTGCGCCCGTCTGGCCCCTCGATCGTCGTCGAGCCATGGCCCTCGAGCACATAGACCACTTCCTCGAAGAGATGGCGCTGGGGCGAGGTGCGCCCGCCCGGTGTCAGTTCGAGCGCGAACGTCGCGCAGAAATCGCCACGGCCCTTGGCATGAATGAAAGCGCCGCGCGCATCGAACCTGTCCCAGCGCGCTGTCTCGACGCCAAGAATATCGATGCCGAAATCCTCGTAAACCGGAATGCCCTCGCGCTGTGTCCAGTCGAGATAGGGATCGAGCAGGAAGCGGCGGTCGTAATCTGTCGCAAGCGTCAACTGGGCCACGTCTTCAACTCTCCCTGCCATTGGTCTTCGCGGGAGCAGGCGATGTCGATTCAAGCGCAGCATGCCACCCAAGGGGCGCACATGGCTGGCGTGGTGACGGCGTCTCACTCCCGAGGCGGCTTCTTGATCTCGTGCACCTTCGGGACGCACGATGAGCCTGTCTTGGTGGCGGAGTTTAGCCCTCGCGGGCGGCCGGTCAATCACCCTTGCGCCTGTGCGCGTCTTCGGCCACCATTGACTGCATAAAAACAATCAAGAGAGGGAGGCCCGTTCATGGCCCATCGCGTCGGTCTCATCATCCCGTCATCGAACCGGATGGTTGAGGAGGAAATGGTGCGCTTTTATCCGCGCGACGTGGTTGCCCATGTCACCCGCCTGCGCATGACCGGCCCCAATCGCAAACCGCTCGAAAAACTCCTGCCGGAAATCGAAGCTGCCGCCGCAGCTCTCGTCGACGCCAAATGCGAGGTCGTTACCTTCCATTGCACAGTCACCTCCATGGCGGACGGGCCAGAGGGCGAGCGCGCCATTCTGGAGGCGGTGAAACGCGCAGGTGCGCACCATGTCGCAACAACCTCCACCGCCGTGCGTGCGGCGCTCGATGCCTGCAACGCCAAGCGGCTGGCGCTTGTCACGCCCTATGATCTGCACAAGACCGAGGAGGAAATCGAATTCCTCCACGCAGCGGGCTACGAGATTGCCTATGCCAAGGGCTATGAACTCACCGACAGCGATGCCTATTGCGCAACGCCCGCCGCCACCTGGCGCGAGCGCGTGCTGGCTGCACGCCATCCCGATGCCGATGCTTATTTCCTGAGCTGCGCAAACATCCAGGGCATTGGCGAGATCGCAGGCCTTGAGGCCGCGCTTGGCAAGCCTGTGCTCAGCAGCAATCAGGTCGTGATCTGGGACGCCTTGAGCAAGATCGGCCGCGCTATGGGCAGCGGCGTGCCGGGATCGCTTTTCAACAAGACCGTCCACGCTGCCACCTGAACGACGACAACAAGAAAAAAAGGAAGACAAGATGAGCGCCCGTGACGCATCGCTGAAAAATCGCACCGCAATGTACAATGACAATGCGCTGAAGATCGGCTTGTTCGGAGCCAATTGCTCCTCGGGACGCGCAGTCACCACGGTGCCGGAGCGCTGGTCCGGTTCCTGGCGCGACACGCTGGCGCTTGCCAAGGCAGCCGATGAGGCGGGCATTGATTTCATGCTGCCGATCGGCCGCTGGAAGGGCTATGGCGGGGATACCGATTATCAGGGCGCGACGCTTGAAACGCTAACCTGGGCGAGCGGACTTCTGGCGGCAACCCAGCGCATCTGTGTGTTTGGCACCGTGCATGCGCCGCTCTTTCACCCGCTCATCGCCTCAAAGGAATTCGTGACCGCCGATCACATCGGCGAGGGCCGCTTTGGCCTTAATGTCGTGTGCGGCTGGAACGAGGGCGAGTTCGACATGTTCGGTGTCGAGCAGCGCAATCACGAGCGCCGCTATGATTACGCGCAGGAATGGATCGACGTCGTCAAACGCGCGCTCTCCCCCGAGAACGACTTCGATTACAAGGGCGAATTCTTCGATCTCAAGGGCGTGCGCATGAAGCCCAAGCCCTGGGGCGATGCACGCCCCATGATGATGAATGCGGGCTCCTCGCCCGCAGGCCGCTCTTTCGCGCTGCGCAATTGCGATGGCTTTTTCACCACCGCCTCGCGCGTGTCGGTTGAAGAGACGCGCGACAAGGTTCAGGGCATCAAGGCGCAGGCTGCTGAATATGGCCGCGATATCGATGTTTATACGGTTGGCGTCGTGACGCTGCGCAAGACGATGAAGGAAGCGCAGGATTATTACCGCCATGCGGTGATCGACGGTGCGGACTGGAACGCCGTGCGCGATATTCTCGCCCTCAAGAATATTTCGCCCGAGACCGTCGGCCAGGAAGAATACGATCTCAAGCGCAAGCAATATGCCAATGGCATGGGCGGCCTGCCGATCATCGGCGACCCGGATACAGTCGCCAATATGTTTGCCGATCTCAGCAAGGCGGGCCTGCGCGGCATTGGCATTTCCATGGTGAATTACGGCGCTGAATTGCCGCTCTTCGTCGAGGAAGTGCTGCCGCGCCTGAAAAAGATGGGCGTGCGCGCCATCTAGATCAGGGGCTGGCCGCACCAAGGGCTGCTTGCGTGCGGGCAATTACATCGGGCGGCGTCGCCAAAATCTGGCGGATCGCCGTCTCGACCTCTTCGCCCGACATCGGATCGATATCGATCTTCAGCCGCTCGGCCTCGGCCAGAAAATCAGCGTCGCGCATCACACTGTCAAAGGCGCGACGCAGAATTGCCACCCGCTCAGGTGGCGTTTGCTGGGGCGCTGCGAGCGGTCGGCTGATCGCTGTCGTGAGCGACAGAAAGCGCGCCACAGGCTCGTTCTTCCCATCGCCCGCGACGAGATCTGTAAGCAGCGGCACATCGGGCAAATCGGGATCGCGTTTCAATCCGATCTGGATCAGGGGCACGAGCCATTTCTCGCGCACGGCTTCGGGAAATGTTGCCTTGTAGCTCGCCCATGTGTTGGCGCCGCGCCCGTCCAGCTCGCCGCGCTCCATCGCAAGATTGATCTGCGGGCCGCCGGTATAGCCCGTGACAACCTTGAATTTCGTGCCAAGCAGCGCGTTATAGATGCGCGGCATCTGCGCATCGGGCGCACCCGCGCCCGTCGAGCCCACCAGCACCTCGCCCTTGCGGGCATCGGCAATCGTCTTGACCGGAGAGCTATGCCAGACCGCCGTGACATTGGGCGACTGGCTGGCATTGCCGAGCCATTTCATCGCGCCGAGCGAGGCCTGCAAGCCGGGCTGGCCTGTCGGCTCATGCACGACCAACCCCTGACCAACCAGCGTGACAAAGGTGCCATCCTGCGGCGCAAGCCGCGCGGCATGGTTGAAGGCCGTCAGGCCGCCGGCTCCCGGCATATTGGTGACGATGAACGAAGGCGCGCCCGGAATCTGGCGGCCCCAATGGCGCGCGATCAGGCGCAACAAAGTGTCATAGCCACCGCCTGGCCCCGTATGGGTCGAGAGCGTGATCGTCTTGCCCGCATAGGCATCCTGCGCCAGCACGGGCGCGGCAAGGCCAAGAGACAGGACCGCCGCGAGGGGCGCGAGATGGTTCATGCGAGGCGTCCTCATTGAGCAGGCTTGTAGGCGCCGAGATCCTTCAGCACGGCGTCGAGGAACGACAGATCGACTGCCTGCTCCACGTCGACCTTGCCCTCGATCAATTTTGCCTCGCGGAAGATGCGCAGATCTTCCTTCATGCTGGGCAGATCGAGCTTGCCGTCAGGATTGATCGCGCTCAACACGAAGGAGCGATGCACGGCGGGATCTTTCACCAGACTATATTCGGTGAGAACGGCGACGACAGCATCGCCCTTGGGGCCTGCGAATTTTCCATCGACAAGGGAATCATTGTGGTCGCGCACGCCGCGCAGATAGGCTTTCAGGAAACGCGTCGCGAGCGCGGGGTCGCGTTTGGCGAAAATGCCCGAAAAAAGCACCGCCGAAATCTGGTGATCGGGATAGATCTCATCATCGCTCACCACACGCACCGCGCCCATTTCCATCGCTTGGGTTGCCTGCGGCTCGGCGGGCAGTGCGGCGTCCACTGCCTTGTTGGAGAGCGCCAGCACCATTTGCGCGAAGGACATATGCACCTCGTCAATATCGCCGCGCTTGAGCCCGGCCTTGTCGAGGATCTTGACCATCGTCCCCATGGCCGCCGTGCCCGGCGCCGAGGTCGCAACCCTCATCCCCTTGAGGTCAGGCAATCGCTTGAAGCGGCCGCTTTCGACAAGATCCTTGCGCACGAGGAGTTTCTGACTGGAGCGGCCAGGCGGCGTCGAGTTCTTGTCCGCCACGATGCGAATATCGATGCCGCGCGCAATGGCATTATAGAGCCCGGCCGACATGCCACCCGCACCGACATCCAGATCGCCGGAGCCAAACAGGGAATTCATCCGTGCGGCGGAATCGAAGACGACGAATTTCGGCTTGATGCCCGCCTCGCGAAAATAGCCCCGCTTGTCGGCGATGAAAAAACCAACATCGGTGGCCGAATTGGTCAGGCCAATCGAAACCTCGACCTCGGCCGCGCGTGCGGCTCCAAAGGGGATCGAGACAAGGCTCATCAATGCGAGCAACAGCCGGATCATCGTCATGGCATCCTCCCTGCGCCCCCGCGTTCGTTTCGGCGCAGGTGGCGGCGCGTGATCTTCGCGCGAATCAGGCTCCGCCACAATCCACCCTGTCGTGACCGACCATTGACTAACCATCCGCGCACTGGCGGGCTCCGCCCCAAGCAGCCATGATCGTGTTCTGGCGTTGAATGGCTTTGGCGTGCGAGGCGACCATGAGCGGCAATTTCATTTCCGAGCTTTTGCAGACCATCACCGAGCGCGGCCGCGTGCTTCTGGCGCGCGCGCGCGGTCAGGAGGACGCTACACCGGCTGGCCTCATGCGGCTGGCGGGAGACCTGCTGAAGCGGCGGGGCGAAGCAACAGGCGTGGCGCTGGCCGAGGCCGTGCTCCTGCGCTATGCGCAATTGCCCGACGAAGGCCGCTGCGACTTTCTCCAGCACATTGCGACCGATTACGGCGCTGACCGGGACAGGCTCGAGCGCGCCATCGAGGATTATCGCGCCAACCCCGACGAGATGGCCGCGCTGACGTTGCATGAGGCGGCAGAGCCGCGCCGTCAGGAATTGATCCGCCGCCTCAATCAGGCGCCAGGCGGCACGGCTGCGCTTGTGCATATGCGCGAGGATATTTTTCGCCACGAGCGCGCCATCCCCGAGCTGAAGGCGCTGGATGCCGATTTCCGGCATCTCTTCTCCTCATGGTTCAACCGCGGCTTCCTCGTGCTGCGGCCCATCGACTGGAACACGCCCGCCAATATTCTTGAAAAGATCATCCGCTACGAGGCCGTGCATGCCATACAGAATTGGGACGATCTGCGCGGACGCATCGAGCCGCAGGACCGCCGCTGCTTTGCCTTTTTTCATCCCCGTCTTGCCGACGAGCCACTGATCTTTGTCGAAGTGGCGCTCACGCAGGAGATTCCAGACGCCATTGCGCCGCTGCTCTCGCCCCACCGCAAGACCATCAAGGCGAGCGAGGCCACGACGGCGGTGTTTTATTCGATCTCGAATTGCCAGAAGGGGCTGCGCGGCATTTCCTTCGGCTCATTCCTCATCAAGCAGGTGGTCGAGGAATTGCGCCGCGAATTGCCGCGCCTCTCCACCTTCGTCACTTTGTCTCCCGTGCCCGATTTCACGCGCTGGCTGGCGCAGGAGCGCAAGGCTGCGACCTCGCTCTTGCCGCCAGATCTGCTCGATGGGCTTGGCGAACTCGACAGTGGCGCAAAGCCGGCCGAATGGACGGACGTCTTGCGCAAGAACCTGCTGCGCGCGGCCGCGCTTTATTTCACGCAGGCGAAAGCGGGCGGCAATCTGCCCCGCGATTCCGTGGCGCGCTTCCACCTTGGCAATGGCGCGCGGCTCGAGCGCATCAATTGGCTTGGCGACCTTTCGGACAAGGGGCTCACGCAGGGCCATGGGCTGATGGTCAATTACCTCTATCAACTCGATGACATCGAGGAGAACCACGAGGCCTTTGCCGACCGGGGCGAGATCATCATCTCGGGAGAGGTGCGCCAGCATCTGCGGCGCAAGAGCCTCGTCAAGGCGCTTGAAAAACCCACGCAGGAACAGGCGTTGGAATAAAGCTCTGGCTCCACATCGGTTCTCTTGCAGATCGACTCGGTCTAAGGTGCCGTCTCATGTCCTGAGACGGAGGAGAGAGACCGGATGGACCTCGGCACAAAAGAAGAAGCGGGCAAAAGCGCGCCCCCCTTGTCGCATGTTCTGTGGTCCTTCCTGAAAATCGGCGGCTCGGCCTTTGGCGGCAGCACACAGGCGCTCATTTTCCGTGAGGCCGTCGACAACAGGAAATGGTTGACCGAGCAGGAATTCCTCACCGGACAGGCGCTCTCGCAAGTGCTGCCCGGCGCCAATCCGGTGAATATTGCGCTTTATGTTGGCCTGCGCGTGCGCGGGGGCATCGGTGCAATCGTCGCTGTCTTTGGCATGATTATCCCGGCCTTCATGATCATCATGGCCATGGGCTATGCCTATCGGCAAATGTCCGGCCTGCCGGTAACCCATTTCGTGCTCGGCGGCGTGGCCGCGGCTGGCATTGGCGCGACGCTCTCCATGGGCTTCAAGATCGCGCGCAAATTGCCGCGAGACCTGGTGACCTACCTGATCGGCTTTGCAGTCTTCCTTGCCATCGGCGTTTTGCAATTGCCGATGATTCCGGTCGTGCTGTTTGCCGTGCCCCTGAGCATTGCGCTGGCTTATTTTGGCGCGCGGAGGACTCCCTGATGGACAATCGCCTCCTTGGCCTTTTCATCGTCTTCGCGCCACTGTCGCTTCTGTCCTTTGGCGGCGGTCAGGCAATCATTGCCGACGTCCAATATCAGACCGTCGTCGTCTACGGATATCTGACCAACCAGGAATTTGCAGACCTGTTCGCCGTGTCGCGCGCAGCGCCTGGCCCGAGCACCCTGATCGCCGCCCTGATCGGCTATCAGGTGGCGGGCTTCTGGGGTGCGCTGGTGAGCTGCTTTGCGATCTACCTGCCCTCCTCGCTGCTCGTCTATGGCATTTCGAGCTGGTGGCAGCGCC
Organism: Beijerinckiaceae bacterium; assembly: GCA_947370975.1. Taxonomy (GTDB): domain Bacteria; phylum Pseudomonadota; class Alphaproteobacteria; order Rhizobiales; family Beijerinckiaceae; genus Terripilifer. The sequence goes on along the minus strand of CANBNG010000002.1, from coordinate 106,475 downwards.
ATCGCGTGTCGCCGCTCAAGACCGCCGTCGAGCGCGGGCTCGCGCCTGTGGCCATCGGGCTCATTTTCGCAGGCGCCTATGCTGTGATCCGCGCGGCCCATGTAGGGCCGCTCGAACTCGCCACCATCGCGCTCTGCTGCGCGCTGTTCTATTTTACCAAGGTCGGCTCCTACACCATCGTGCTCGGCGTGGCCGGCCTGTTCCTGGCCATCCACGCGCTCACCTGATGGGCGATCCTGCCGAGGCGGATCAAACCGCCGCCTCGGCCGGCGTCATCTGCTGGCAGCGGGCGACCAGCATGTCGGTGGGCATGATGTCACCGAAGGTGAGATAGAAGGCGATCAACGCGGCATTATGTTCCTCGTCAGTCGCCGCCGCATTTCCATCCGTCACCATGGTCGTCTTGAAATTGCGCATCATGGCGTCGCGCGCCGTGGATTCGCAGCAGACGCTGGTCACCGTGCCGGTGATGATGAGCGTGTCGATGCCACGCGCCCGCAGGATGCTTTCAAGATTGGATGACCCCTCGATGAAGGCGCTGAAGCGCAGCTTCTCGACGAAGAGATCTTCCGGCAGCGCATCAAGTTCCGACCACAGGGCATAGCCAAGCGAGCCCGGCGTCAGCGCCTCACTGCGCTTCTTGGTGCGGGCCGGCACCGACATGTCATGCATGGTCGACCAGCTGACGAGCGATTCCTCGGTGAATGCCGTCTGGATCCACGCCACTGCCCCGCCCGCCGCGCGCATGGCGCGGGCCAGCCGGTTCACATTGGGCACGATCTCGATGGCTTCCGCGCAGGGCGAATGGGCGACGCCGGCCAGCATGAAGGCATTTTGCAAATCGATCACGACAAGCGCGGTCGTCTTCGGGTCGAAATCAGCAAAGACATGTTCGCGGCCGCGCCGGGCAATCACGCGCTCCGTGACGGAGGGCGGAATGATGACCTGATGCATGAACGCCTCCTGCTGCACTATGAGCTCATGCTATCCGCTTGCAGGCCTCGGGCAAGACCAAAGGCGCGGCAGTTTGCACAGGGGGAGAGCGTCACCGCAGGGCAACAGTGTTAACGGATTGTAACCGAAAGCTTGAGGAAACGTTAAATGTTACCCTACTGTTAATGTTTCATTAACCAAGAAATCCGCAGATGGGGGCTCACTCTTCAAAGGCTCTCAGACCGTGATTCAGACCAGCCCCACCCGCGCTATCCGCTTCCGGGGTCGATCGTTTTTGGCTTTGGTTCTCAACCCGGAACAGCCTCTCGCGGGCTGGCTGGCCGAGATCGACGCCTGGCTTGAACGCTCCAGCGGCTTCTTCGGCGGCAAGCCTGTTGTGGTGGATGTCACCGGGCTCGGCTTCGAGCGCGATGGGCTTCAAGACCTCATCACGCAGCTTGCCGGCCGCGCCATCCGCGTCATGGGGATCGAGGGCGCGCCCGGTCATCTCGCCAGCCCAGACCTGCCGCCTTTTCTGAACGGCGGACGCCCGGCGACCTTCATCGATATCCCGGCAAGCCCCGAGACGCCGCCTGCCTCCAAGCCTCAGGGCCTCGTGATCGATGCCCCCGTGCGCTCGGGCCAGTCCATCGTCCACCCCGATGGCGATGTGACGGTGCTGGGCTCCATCGCCTCGGGCGCCGAGGTGATCGCGGGGGGCTCCATCCATGTCTATGGCGCATTGCGCGGGCGGGCGCTGGCCGGGGCCTATGGCAATCCGCGCGCCCGCATCTTCTGCCGCAAGCTCGAATGCGAACTGCTCTCCATCGACGGCCTCTACAAGATCGCCGACGAGATCGCGCCCGAGCTGCGCAAAAAGCCAGTGCAGGCCTGGCTCGACCACGAAACCATCACAATCAAACTGATCGATTGAAAGGAATTTTACGCGATGGCCGAGGTTCTCGTTGTTACATCTGGAAAGGGCGGCGTTGGAAAGACAACGTCCACGGCAGCTCTTGGCGCAGCCCTGGCACAAGCAGGCCAGAAAGTGGCCGTCGTTGATTTCGACGTCGGCTTGCGCAATCTCGATCTCGTCATGGGTGCTGAACGGCGCGTGGTCTATGACCTCATCAATGTCGCCAATGGCGAGGCACGCCTCAACCAGGCGCTCATCCGCGACAAAAGGATCGACACCCTGCATCTGCTTGCCGCCTCCCAGACGCGCGACAAGGATGCGCTGACCGAGGAGGGCGTACGCCGCGTGATCGGTGAATTGCGCGAGCGCTTCGATTGGGTGATCTGCGACAGCCCGGCTGGCATCGAGCGCGGTGCGCAGCTGGCCATGCGCTATGCCGATCTCGCGGTCGTCGTCGCCAATCCGGAAGTCTCCTCGGTGCGCGATTCAGACCGCATCATCGGCCTGCTCGATTCCAAGACCGAGCGCGCGGAAAACGGCGGGCATATGGAAAAGCACCTGTTGCTGACCCGTTATGACGCGGCGCGCGCGGGACGCGGCGAAATGCTCAGCGTCGAGGATGTGCTCGAAATTCTCTCCATTCCCCTGCTCGGCATCATCCCCGAAAGCGAGGAAGTGCTGCGCGCCTCCAATGTCGGCTCGCCGGTGACGCTCAACAATGCCACCAGCGCACCGGCCCGCGCCTATCTGGATGCCGCGCGGCGGCTGTGTGGGGAAGATGTGCCGATGAGCATTCCCATGCAGAAGAAGAACCTCTTCGACCGGCTGTTTGGACGGAGGGCCGCATGAACAGTCTCGGCATGAACATCCTCAGCCTGTTCACGCGCAAGAGCACGGCCCCCGTGGCGCGCGAGCGCCTGCAGATCCTGCTCTCGCATGAGCGCTCGACGAGCTGCAATGTCGGGCTGATCGCCCTTTTGCAGAAAGAGGTGCTGGAAGCACTCGCCAAACATATCGAGATCGATCCCGACAAGGTGCAGATCAAGATGGAGCGCCGCAAGGACGTCTCCCTGCTTGAAATAGACGTGGAGATTCCCATCCCCGCCACCGACAAGCCGTCCTCTGTCGCCTCGAAAATCAGCTCGCGGCCAAGGCGCACAGGCCAAGCTGCGTGACGCTTAAAAAAGGGCGGCGCTGTGGCGTCGCCCGCTTTATATAGGCTCCCTGAGGCCACCCATCCCCTTGTGGAGGGCGGCGCACATGCCCACCTACGGCGGACCATGAACGGAGCCAGAGCCTTGTCGCAGAATCCCTTTTTCGAAGCTTGGACGACCCCTTTCGGCATGCCGCCCTTCGACAGGATCGAGACCGGCCATTACATGCCGGCGTTCGAGCGGGCGATTGCCAGCCACCGGGCCGAAATCGAGGCGCTTCGCGACAATCCGCACGCGCCCGACTTTGCCAACACCATCGAGGCCTTCGAGCGTGCGGGCGCGGATCTGCTGCGCGTCAATCTGGTGTTTCGCAATCTGGCGGGCACGGAATCGGACGAGGCCTTGCGTCAGGTCGAGCGCGATATATCACCTGTTCTGGCGCGCCATCGCAGCGCGATCTTTCTCGACGCGAAATTGCTCGCCCGTATCGAAGCGGTGATGAACGGGCCGCAATGGTCCGGACTGGACGCCGAGCGCAAGCGCCTCACCGGGCGCCTTCACAAGGGTTTCGTGCGCGCGGGTGCACGCCTGTCGGACGTCGAACGCGCGCGCCTGACCGAGATCACTGCGCAGCTTGCGAGTCTGGGCACGCAATTTGCGCAAAATGTGCTCAAGGATGAATCCGATTACGTGCTCTGGCTCTGCCATGACGATGATCTTGCCGGCCTGCCGGACGATTTCCGCATCGCAGCCGGCGCGCTGGCGCAGACGCGCGGAAAGCCCGGCCAGCATGCCATTTCGCTTTCGCGCGGCACAGTCGAATCCTTCCTCACCCATTCGACGCGGCCAGACCTGCGCGAAACCTTGCTCAATGCTTTTCTTGCACGGGGCGAGAATGGCGGGGAGAGCGACAACAGCGCAACAATAGCGCAGACCATCGCGCTGCGCGACGAGCGCGCACAATTGCTCGGCTACGCGTCCTACGCCCATTACAAACTAGATGACACTATGGCCGAGACGCCCGAGGCGGTGCGCGGCCTGCTCGATCGTGTGTGGGCGCCCGCGCGCACCAGCGCTGCGCGCGAGCGTGGCCGCCTTGCTGAAATCGCCTTGCTGGAGGGGCAAAACGGCGCGATCCGCAAAGCCGATTGGCGTCATTATGCCGAGAAGCTGCGGCGTGCGGATTACGCCATAGATGATGCGCAATTGCGGCCCTATTTTCCGCTCTCGCGCATGATCGAGGCTGCGTTCTTTGTCGCAAACAAGCTCTTTGGCCTCACATTCGAGGAGCGCCGCGATCTCAAGCTTTATGCAAAGGATGTGCGTGCCTTCGAGGTGAAGGATCGCGAGGGCCAGCACGTCGCGCTGTTCCTTGGCGATTATTTCGCGCGCCCGTCCAAGCGCAGTGGCGCATGGATGTCGGCCTTCCGCGTGCAGCAGAAACTGGAGGGCAATATCCGCCCGATCATCGTCAATGTGCTCAACATTGCAAAGCCTGCCGGCGATGAAGAGGCCCTGCTCAGCATTGATGAGGCGCGGACCCTGTTCCACGAATTCGGCCATGCCTTGCACGGTATGTTGTCGAATGTGACCTTCCCCTCGCTTGCGGGCACCGCTGTCTCGACCGATTTCGTCGAGCTGCCCTCGCAGCTCTATGAACATTGGCTGCTGCAACCTGAGGTGCTTCGTCTCTTTGCCCGCCATGTTGAGACCGGCGAGCCCGTGCCCGAAGAGCTGATCGCGCGCCTCAAGGCGGCGCGCGGGTTTAATCAGGGTTTTGCAACGGTCGAATATTGCGCCTCGGCCTTTGTCGATCTCGACATGCACCTCTCCGCCGACAAGGCGCTGGCAGAACCTCTCGCTTTCGAGCGCGATGTGCTTGCGCGGATCGGGATGCCGGAGGAAATTTCCATGCGCCACCGCTCGCCCCATTTCACTCATGTGTTCTCGGGCGAGGGTTATGCATCGGGCTATTATTCCTACCTCTGGTCGGAAGTGCTCGATGCCGATGCCTTTTCGGCCTTCGAGGAGACGGGCGATATTTTCGATGCTGCGACCGCGCAACGGCTGCATGATTTTATTTATGCAGCGGGAAATCTACGCGATCCGAAAGAGGCCTATCTCGCCTTCCGCGGCAAGTTGCCTGGCCCCGACGCCCTGCTCGAAAAACGCGGCCTGGCCTAGAAGCGGCGGCGGCAGGTGCGGATCCAGATGCCGCCGACATAGCCGGCCTGCAATCCAATCAGGGCCAGCGCGAGCTGGCCCAGTATTTCCAGAAGGCTCCGCGCTTCCATGAAAGCCTGGCCGATGGCCAGCGCACCCAGCGCACTGATCATCACCAGAAGAAACGGAAGAAAGCTCAGCCGCAAGCCGCAGGCTATTCCGACGAAAACTGAAAGACCTGCGGTCAACATACGAACGAGCCTGGAAGAATCATAACGATAGTTCAGCTTAGTCTTTTGCCGGCAAGAGCAAAGCCCTGCGCACGCGCCAATTTGCAGGGGCGAGCGCCGCAAGCGCGGTGATCTTGCCACAGGCGCTATTCGTAAAACAATCGCAGACAGGACAATGCGATGGCTTTTGAAACAATAAAAAAGACTATCTATTATGACGGCTCGTGCCCGCTATGCACGCTGGAGATCGGCCATTACCAGGCGCAAACTGGCGCGCAGAACATGTGCTTTCTCGATGTCTCGCAACCAGATGGCGAACCGGGAGAAGGCCTGACGCGCGAGGCGGCGCTGGCGCGCTTCCATGTGCGCGGCAGCGATGGCGTGCTGCTGTCGGGCGCCGCTGCCTTTGTGAGCATCTGGAGAGATTTGCCCCGTTGGCGATGGGCAGCGCGACTGGCCGATCTGCCGGGCGTGACGCCCTTGCTTGAAATCGGCTATCGCCTCTTCCTGCCCCTGCGCCCCGCGCTCGCCGCACTTGTGCGGCGGCGCAGGCGCGCGTGAGTTTTATTCGCTTTCCTTGGCGCCATCCAGCACGGTCAGGTCGGGCTTCTCCGTCGAAGCGGCAGCCAGTTTGGCGATGAGGCGCGGCGGTGTTGCATAAACATCCTTGAACGCCGCAGTCATTTCAACGCCGCTCATCGGGTTGACCTCCTGATCGGTCTTCACCGCTTCCGCCAGAAGATCGGCATCCTTCATCGAGGCGTCGAAGGCGCGCCGCAAGGTTGCGACGCGGTCGGCGGGCACGGCTTCGGCCACGAACAGCGGCCGCCCGAGTTCGAAAGCGGTGAACTGCACCTTCAGGATCTGCTTGGTATCGGGGTCTTGCGCAAGATCGACGATGAGCGGGACATCGGGAAGCTCCTGATGTTTGCGCAGGCCCATCTGGAACAACATCTTGTAATTGCCGCTCTCGATCATCTCCTTGTAATGGGGCTTCAGGCTTGTCCACGAGAATGTGCCACGCCCGTCGACCTCGCCGCGCGCCATGGCCAGATTCATCTCATTGCCGCCGGGGAACCCTGCGATGAGCTTGAATTTCATCCCCATGAGATTGCGCAAGACATAAGGGATGACAACGCTTTCAGTGCCAACGCCCGTGCCCGCGATAATGGTCTCGCGCGTCTTGATATCTTCCCACGTATTGATGCCGGTGCGCTTGTGAACGAGCGCAACGCTGGTGTCGGAATTGACGCTGCCGATCCAGTTCAATGTGCGCGGATCGAATTTTGCCTTGGAGGCCTGGCCGAGCAAGGGCTCAAAGGGCACGCCACGCTGCGGCGCGCCGATATTGGTGCCATCGGCGGGCGCGGCATTGGCGACGTGGTTGGTCATCACGAGGCCGCCGGCGCCCGGCATGTTGCGCACGACAACCGTCGGATTGCCCGGAATATATTTGCCGATATGGCGGCCGACGAGCCGCGCATTGGTGTCATAGCCCCCGCCGGCTGACAGGCCCACGTAAATGGTGACCGTCTTGCCCTTGTAGAAATCAGCCGGAGCCTGGGCGCTTGCGGCAGAAATTCCGCCGAGGCTGGCGGCAATCAAAACAGCAGGCGCAAGTGTGGTGCGAACCTGAATCATCTTTTCCTCCCGGACGTCTTTTTTATTGCCCCCATGATGGACGAACTTGGCACCCGCCGGGAAGCGGTTTTTTAAGGCTCTCCCCCGCCGCGCAGGGCCGGAGGCGGAGGACGCCCCTGTGAACACGGCTTAGGCAAGATGCCTTTCTGCTGGGCAAGCTCAAGTTTTCGATCTAAACGGGCTGCCAAATGATAAAACTGGAGGAAGCCCCGGCCGTGCTGACAAGATCTCGCTTCGCCCTGCCCCGCACTGCCCTTGCTGGCGCCGCTCTGGCAGCAGGCCTCGTCAGCCCCGCTCAAGCGGCTGACACGGCATTGAATTCTGCCAATACGGCATGGATCCTCACCGCCTCCGCGCTGGTCCTGATGATGACCCTGCCGGGGCTTGCCATGTTCTATGCCGGCCTTGTGCGGGCCAAGAATGTGCTCTCGGTGATGATGCATTGCGTCGTCATCGCCTGCCTATCTTCTGTGCTTTGGCTGGCCTGCGCCTATTCCTTTGCCTTCGATGAAGGCAGTCCCTTCCTCGGCGGCTTTGGCAAGGTGTTCCTGCTTTCCATGGGCCGAGATAGCCTGACCGGCTCCCTGCCCGAGAGCGTCTTCTTCCTGTTCCAGATGACCTTCGCCATCATCACGCCGGCCTTGATCGTGGGCGCTTTCCCCGAGCGCATCCGCTTTGCGCCTGTCGTGCTCTTCAGCGGCCTGTGGCTGTTGCTGGTCTATGCGCCTGTCACCCATTGGGTCTGGGGCGGCGGCTGGCTGATGACGCGCGGCATCATGGATTTCGCCGGCGGGCTCGTTGTCCATGCCACAGCCGGCGCTTCGGCGCTGGTTGTCGCGGCCATGCTTGGCCCGCGCGACGGCTTCCCGAAAGAATTGCGCCCTCCGCATAATCCCGGCCTCACCATGATTGGCGCAGGCCTGCTCTGGGTCGGCTGGTATGGTTTCAACGGCGGCAGCGCGCTGACGGCCGACGGGGCGGCCGGCCTTGCCATTCTGTCGACGCATATGTCGGCATCCGTCGCAGGCCTTGTCTGGATGGGCCTTGAATGGGTGCGTTTTGGACGTCCCAGCATGGTGGGCACGGTGACGGGCGTGGTGGCTGGCCTTGCCACCGTCACCCCCGCCTCGGGCTTCGTGGGGCCGCTCGGCGGCGTCATCCTCGGCATGGCGGGCGCGGTCGTGTGTTTCTTCGCGGTAGATTTCGTGAAGCATCGCCTCAAGATCGACGACACGCTCGATGTCTTTGCCGTGCACGGGCTTGGCGGCATTCTGGGCACTGTTCTCGTGGCATTCCTGGCCCACCCCGCTTTGCAGGGTGCGGGCTATGGCGAGGGCGGGACCGTCTCTGGCCAGCTCGTCACTCAGCTGATCGGCGTTGTCGCGGTGGTCGCCTGGTCGGCCATTGTCACCGCCATTCTGGTGGCGGGTTTGCGCGCGACCATCGGCCTGCGGGCGAGCCCTGACGAGATCGACGAGGGGCTCGACCTCACCTATCACGGCGAGCGCAGCTACACGCTGTGACGCACGGACGAGGCGGCCCTCACGGGCCGCCTTTTTCTTTTTCGCCAGCCGTGCATACTTGGCACAGAACACGAGCCGCACTGCCGAAACAAAGAGCAGGCGGCAGACAAGGGAGGCGCCAGATGGCAGCGATCAATTTCACATTGAACGGGAGCGCAAAAACGCTCGATGTTCGAGACCCCGAAAAGCCCCTGCTCTATGCGCTGCGCAACGAGCTTGGCCTGAAGGGCGCAAAATACGGCTGCGGCCTTGGCCAGTGCGGCGCCTGCACCGTGCTTGTCGATGGCGAGCCCACACGCGCCTGCGTCGTGCCGATAGCAAGCCTTGCCGGCCGCAAGATCACCACCATCGAGGGTCTCGGCACGCCTGAAAAGCCGCACAAGGTGCAGACGGCTTTCATCGCCGAACAGGCAGCCCAATGCGGCTATTGCACCAACGGCATGGTGATGACGAGCGCAGCGCTGCTGGAGCGCACGCCCAAGCCCAGCGTCACGCAGGTCAAGGACGCGCTGGCGCAAAACCTCTGCCGCTGTGGCACGCATGATCGCATCATCAGCGCCGTGGTGCGCGCTTCGGAGGGGACACGCGGATGAATGTCATCACCTCTCGCCGTGATTTTCTGAAAGGGTCCGGCGCCCTTTTTATCGCGATTCCCCTGAGCTCTGCTGCTTTCGCGCAGACAGCGGCTGGCGCAAAGACCGTCGATGCCGCGCAAGTTGACGCCTATCTCGCGCTCCATGCCGATGGCACGGCGACGATCTATTCGGGCAAGGTTGACCTTGGCACGGGGCTACGCGCCGCCTTCCCGCAGATTGCGGCCGAAGAGCTCGGTCTGCCGATCAACCGCATCCACCTCATTGAAGGCGATACGGCGCTGACGCCCGACCAGGGCCCGACATCGGGCTCGAACGGCATTCCCAAGGGCGGCATGCAGCTGCGTCAGGCCGCAGCCACCGCGCGGCAGGCGCTGATCCGCATGGGCGCGGAAAAGCTCGGCAAACCAGCTGCCGAACTCGACGCCATCGATGGCGAGATCCGCCCCAAGGCCGGCGGCGCAGGCGTTTCTTTCGCCAGCCTGATCGGCGAGAAGGGCTTTGAACTGAAGCTCGACGGCAAAGCGCCGGTGCGCGATCCCAAGACCTTCAAATATGTCGGCAAGCATGTGCCGCGTCCCGATGTGCCGGCCAAGGTCATGGGCCGCCATGCCTTCATGCATGATCTCGACGTGCCGGGCATGGTGCATGGGCGCGTCGTGCGCCCGGCAAAAATCAATGCCTCGCTTGTGTCTGTGGATGAAAGCTCGATTGCCGGCATTCCGGGCGCGCAGGTCGTGCGCATCAAGAATTTCCTCGGCGTCGTCGCGCCCGATGAATGGGATGCGATCCGCGCCGCGCGCCTGCTGAAAGCCACATGGTCGGGCGGCGGACTGCCGGTCAATCACGAAGGCCTGGCCGAGCATGTCCGCAAGGGCAGCAAGGTGAGCGGCACGGAAATGCTCGATGAAAAGGGTGATTTCACAGCCACTTTTGCCAGCGGCGCAAAAAAGTTCAGCGCCGAATTCTACTGGCCGGTGCAAAGCCACGCCTCGCTCGGCCCCTCCTGCGCCATCGCCGATGTGAAGAATGGCGAGGCGACGATCTGGTGCTCCTCGCAGGGCACGCATCGCTATCGCAAGCATTTCGCCGACATGCTCGCCATCCCATCGAGCAAGACCCGCGTCTATTATGTCGACGGCGCGGGCTGCTATGGCATGAACGGGCATGAGGATGCAGCTGCCGACGCTGCTTTCCTGTCGCAGGCCATCGGCAAGCCGGTGCGCGTGCAATGGACGCGCGAGGACGAGCATGGGCTCGACCCCAAAGGCCCCGCTCAGGTCATCACGCAGGACGCAGCCCTTTCGGACGACGGCAAGATCCTGGCCTGGCGCACGCAGATGTGGTGCCCCAAGCCCACGGCCAATCTGCCCACCATTCCGCTGCTGGCGCCAGTTGAAGCCGGCGCCAAGCAGACGCCTGGCATTGCCACAGGCTCGCTGAGCTCGGGCGGAAAGCCGCCCTATGATGTGCCCAATCTGCAGGTGCAGGTGCATTGGCTCGAAGAGACGCCACTGCGCGCCTCGCATCTGCGCGCGCCGGGCAAGATCGGCAATTGTCTTGCCGTCGAAACCTTCATGGATGAACTCGCGCTTGCGGCGGGCCGCGATCCGATCGACTTCCGTCTCGCCTATATGTCGGACCCGCGTGGACGCGAGAGCATTGAGCGCGTCGCCAAGCTCTTCAACTGGGACACACGCGTGGCCCCGCGCCGCGACGGCAAGGGTCGGGGCATCGGCTACACCCAATACAAGGGCGACGAGACCTATGTCGCCATTGCGATGGAGGTGGAGGTCGATGCGGGCTCAGGTCGCATCAAGGTCACGCGCGTGGCCGCCACCCATGATTGCGGACAGATCATCAGCCCCGACGGCGTGCGCTCGCAGGTCGAGGGCTGCATCCTGCAAACCATCGGCCGCACGCTTTTCGAGGAAGTGAAATTCGATACCAACCATGTCACCAGCCGTGACTGGGCGAGCTATCCCATCCTCACCTTCCCCGATGTGCCCGAGATGAAGATCGAACTCATCGACCGGCCCGACCAGCCGCCGCGCGGTGCGGGCGAGGCTGCCACCGCGCCCGTTGCGGCGGCTCTCGCCAATGCGGTGTTCGATGCAACCGGCATCCGCCTGCGCCGCGTGCCCTTCATCGCCCAGCGCGTGAAAGCCGCACAGGCCGAGATGACGACAAAGAACGGTTAGATCGTCGCAAGTTCATTCATTCGCTGATTGCTGTCTCTCCCTCCCCCTTGTGGGGAGGGAGTTCCACGAACGCGCTTATGGACGTCTGCCCGATCAGTGAATGCGCGAACCTGCACACAAAATGACGCCATAAAAATTGGGGGAAAGCACACATGCGCGCCACATTGAAGACGCTTACGCTTGCCTGTCTCGTTGCCCTGACCGGCCCAGCCATGGCGCAAACGAAACTCACCGTCGTTACCTTTGCGGGCGCGACCAATCTGCCGCTCTGGGTGGCGCTGGAAAAAGGCTACTTCGCGCGCGAAGGCCTCGATGTGACGCACGAAGTCACCAAGGGCTCGACAGTCGTCATCGAAGGGCTGATGAGCGGCAAGATCCAGATCGCTTCGACCGCATTCGACAACACGATTGCCAATGCAGAAGGCCAGGGCGATGTGAACATCCCAGGCTTTGATCTTGTCGGCATTGCCGGCGTGCATTCGGGCATGAACAAGATTGTCGTCACGCCCGAGATCAAGAGCTTTGCCGACCTGCGCGGCAAGGTGGTGGCGAGCGATGCGCTCAACAGCGGCTACGGCCTCGTGCTGGTGCGCATTCTTGAAATGAACGGACTGGTCTATGGCCGCGACTTTTCAGCCCTGCCGGTTGGCAGCGGGCCCAACCGCCTGACCGCCATGCGCGAAGGCAAGGCGCAAGCCGCAGCCCTCTCCTCGCCCGACGATATCGAAGCCAAAAAGCTCGGCATGCGCATTCTCGCCGATGCGACGGAAGCCATCGGCGCTTATCAGGGCAGCGCCTTCGTGGTGCGCCGCGCCTATGGGCAGGCCCATGAGAAGGAAGTGGTTGCGTTTCTGCGCGCCGTCATCGCCGCCAGCGATTACGTTTTTGCCGACAAGGCCGGCGCGATTGCCGTCATGCGCGCGCGCATCAAGGGCCTGTCGGAAGAAGATGCAGCGACGATCTATCAGGATCTGACCACCAGCCGCGGCGGCCTGAACCGCCGCGCCAAGATGAATATGGACGGCGTGAAAACGCTTCTCGCGCTGCGCAACGAATTGAGCGGAGGCAAGAAGATCGGCTCCGATCCGATGAAATATGTCGATCTTACTTATTACGACAAGGCAATTGCGGGCTTGAAATAAGAGGCGGCACGCAGCGTGGAACGCCCTCCCTCTTGTGGGGAGGGTTTGGGGTGGGGGTCGCGCAAGTCCCGGGTATGCACACGTGCACAGACTCAGATCTGTAGCGGAGAGAATCGTGCGACCCCCACCCCGCTCAGCCTTCGGCTGAGTCGGCCCTCCCCACAAGGGGGAGGGTTTTGCCTGATGAAAAGATCAGGCCGCCTGCGTTTCCTTCAACGACGCCATGTCGATAACGAAGCGATATTTCACGTCGCTTTTCAGCATCCGCTCATAGGCCTCGTTGATCTGCTGGATCGGGATGATCTCGATCTGGGACGCCAGCTTATGTTCGGCGCAGAAATCGAGCATTTCCTGCGTCTCGGCAATGCCGCCAATCAGCGAGCCGACCAGCTGGCGGCGCTTCATAATCAGATTGAAAACGCCGGGTGCGGGATGGGGCGAGGCGGGAGCCCCGACCAGCACCATCACGCCATCGCGTGCGAGCAAGGTAAGATAGGCATCAAGATCATGAGGCGCTGCCACCGTGTCGATGATGAAGTGGAAGCTCGCCATATGCGCCGCCATGGCGTTCGCGTCCTTCGAGATCACGACTTCGTCCGCGCCAAGCTGCTTGGCATCCTCCAACTTGCCCGGCGATGTCGTAAACAGCACGACATGAGCGCCCATGGCATGGGCAATCTGGATCGCCATATGGCCAAGGCCACCAAGGCCGACAACGCCGACCTTCTGGCCAGGGCTCACGCGCCAGCGGCGCATGGGCGAGAATGTCGTGATGCCGGCACACAAAAGCGGCGCAGCGGCTGCCGGATCCATGCCGGCGGGAATGCGCAGCACGAAATCCTGATCGACAACGATTTTGTCGGAATAGCCGCCGAACGTGGTTTCGCTACCGCCATAGAGATTGCCGTTATAGGTGCCGGTGAAGCCGGTTTCGCAATATTGCTCCAGCCCCTCGCGGCAGGACGCACAGCTGCGGCAGGAATCGACCATGCAGCCGACGCCGACGAGATCGTCGGCCTTGAACTTCGAAACGCCAGTGCCGACGCGGGTCACGCGTCCCACGATTTCATGGCCGGGCACGCTCGGGTAAATCGTATTGCCCCATTCGCCACGCGCCGTATGCAAATCGGAATGGCACACGCCGCAGAACAGAATATCGATCTCGACATCTTTCGCGCCGGGCTCGCGGCGATCGAAGGAGAACGGCGCGAGCTTGGCGCTCGGGTCGGTGGCGGCAAATCCATAGGCTTTTGTCACGGTGCAACTCCGGTTTTGCGATCAGGCACTGGCTAACTGACTTGCCCTGCCAATTCGACAAGGCTGCCACTTAAAAAAAAACCAGGCTGCGCAGGCTAAAGCCGTAGCCTCTATTGGGGCAGGCCGCCATGAAAAAGACCCGCGGCGCTGGTCCGCGGGCCTCTGGTCCATGGGCGTTTGTATCCTCAGGCGGCAGCGGCAACAGCACCTGCGGGCACTTGCGTCTGGCCGCTGAGATATGCCGCACGCATCTTCTTCAAAACAAAAAGTGCGAGCAGGCCCGTCAGCACATCCATGCCGATGGCGAGCGCGAAGACGGGCACCCAGCTGCCGGCTGCATCATGAATAGCAGCTGCGACCGGGCCACCCAGCACAGAGCCTACGCCCTGCGACATGTAGAGAAAGCCATAATTCACAGTGGCTTTCTTGGTGCCGAATGTATCGGTCAGCGTCGAGGGGAAGAGCGAGAAGATTTCGCCCCAACCAAAGAACACGAGGCCGGACAGAATGACGAAGGCCAACGCATTATCGCGGAAGAGCAGCAGCAACAGAATGGCGACCGCTTCGAGCAGGAAGGCGATGCCCATCGTATTTTCACGTCCGATCCGGTCCGACACCCAGCCAAAGAAAGGCCGTGTGAAGCCGTTGAGCATACGATCAACCGTCAGCGCCAGCGGCAGAGCTGCCATGCCAAACAGCACGACATTGGCCACGCCAAAGTCACGCGCGAAATTGGCGAAGTTGGACGTCACCATCAGGCCGCCGGTCGACATCATGGTCATCATGCCAAACATCAGCCAGAAGACGGGCGTCTTCAGCATGTCGAGCGGATCGGTGTCCTTGCCGGTCGCAACCGTCTCGGCAGGCTTGGGCAGCACATCGGCCGTGGTGGGCGAGCGCAGACCAAGCGCCGCAGCAACGCCGATGGCGCCAAGCACCAGACCGAAGAAGGTCAGCGTCGCAGCATGCCCCGAGGCCTTCATCATCGTGTCGATGGGGAAGGTGGTAAGCAGCGCGCCCATGCCGTAACCGGCGGCAACCATGCCAATGGCAAAGCCGCGACGATCGGGGAACCAGCGGGCCATCAGGCCGACAATGCCGATATAGACAATGCCGGTGCCAATGCCGCACAGGCCGCCATAGGTGACATAAAGCATGGTCAGGCTCGTCGCCTTGGCCGAGAGCACCCAGCCCAGACCAGACAGAGCAGCGCCCGCCGCAACGAGCAGTTTCGGGCCGAACTTTTCAACGAGCCAGCCCTGTGCGGGCGAAAGCCACGTCTGCAACACAATCAGCAGCGAAAAGGTGATCTGCAAGGCAGGCAAGGAAGCGCCGGTCGATTCCTGAAACGGCTTCACAAAAAGCGTCCAGACATATTGCGGGCTGGAAATGGCCATCATGACAATCAGGCCAAGGCCCAATTGCACCCAGCGCATGCGCGACGACGATTTTGTTTCAACTGTTGGCATCGATCTGCTCCTTTGCCGTGATGGTGGCAAGAAAAGCAAGCGATGTGCCAAAGCTGTATCGTGAAGAGTTTGAACAGGAATACAGGGCGCGCATGTAATTATATGCAAAATATCGCGCCACCTGCACATAAGAGAGGCGCAATCATCATGCGCCAAATGCAAAAGAGCCCTGCAAATCAAGCATGATCCAGCAGGGCTCCTTATGCGTAGGCGCGACCCGGATTAATCAGAATCCCATCGCGGCGCCGTCGCTGCGTGGATCGGTTGCGCCTTCGAACATGCCGTTTGCATGGCGCACGATTGCACCCGCATGGCCCATCGTGCTGGTGAATTCGCCAAGCATTTCGACATTGTGGCCAGCCGCGCGCAAGGCCGTAATGAGCGCGGGATCAAAGCGGCTTTCGAGCTTCAATGTGACGCTCTCCTCGCCCCATGTCTTGCCGAGCAGCCAGCGCGGCGCGGTCACGGCGGCCTGCAGACCAGCACCAAACATTGCGTAGCGCGAGAAGACCGCCGCCTGCGTCTGCGGCTGGCCCTCGCCTCCCATCGTGCCATAGACCATGGCGCGGCCATCGTCGAAATGCGCCATTGCGGGATTGAGCGTGTGGAAGGGCTTGCGTCCCGCACCGATCACGCGCGGGCCTTTGCCTTCGAGAAGGAAGCTCGCACCACGGTTCTGCCAGACGAAACCCGATTGCGGCAACACGCAGCCCGAACCGAATTCAAAGAAAATGCTCTGGATGAAACTGACAGCCAGCCCATCGCCATCGATGGCGCCAAGCCAGACCGTATCGCCCGCGCTGGCAGGCTGGGGCCAGGGCAAGGCGTGAGCGGGATCGATGCGGGCGGCGAGTTCATCGAGCTTTTTGGGATCGAGATAGGCCTGAGGATCCTCGATCATCGAGCCCGGATCGCCCACAATGGCGTCGCGCACGAGAAAGGCCTGTTTGGTGGCCTCAACGAGTCCATGAATATGGGCAAAGCCCTCGGCCTCGCGCACGCCAAGCCTGTCGAACAAGGCCAGGATCATCAGCGAGGCGAGCCCCTGCGTCGGGGGCGGGAAATTGTAGATTTGCCCGCCCTCGATACGCACCGAGAGAGCCTTGCGGCGCTCTGCCTTATGAGCCGCAAGATCCTGCCCTGACACAGGCGAGCCGACAGCAGCCAGATCGGCGGCAATGTCGCGCGCCAGCGCGCCCGAATAGAAATCCTGCGCGCCATTCTCACCAATGCGCTCCAGCGTGCGTCCGAGGGCCGGCAGCTTCATCAAAGCGCCTTCGCGCGGGGCCTTGCCATCGTCCAGAAAACAGGCCGCAAAGCCGGGCACATGTTGGAGTTCAGCCAGCTTGGCTGCCGTCAATTCTTGCTGGCTGGCGGTGACGGGAAAGCCGTTCTCGGCAGACCACACGGCGTCTTCCACAAGACGCGAGAGCGGCAGCTTGCCGCCGAGTTCCTGGCTCAGCCGCTGCGCCTCGCCCCAGCCAGAGATCGTGCCGGCGACCGTATTGGCGGCCAGCGGCCCGCGTTGGGGAACGCTCTTGTGGCCGGCAGCCGCATAAAGCGCGGGCGTTGCCGCCGCAGCTGCGCCACCGCAGGCATCGATGGCCACAGGCGCTGCGCCCTTCTTCGAGACCAGCCAGAAGCCGTCCCCGCCAATCGCCGTCATATGCGGATAGACGACAGCCAGCGACGCCGCCATGGCAATCGTCGCCTCGATAGCATTGCCGCCCTCGCGCAGAACGCGCAGGCCAGCTTCGCTCGAAAGATGGTTGGGAGAAGTAACCATGCCGCGCAGGGCGCGAGGAGTGTTGAGCATCGGACGTCCTTGAAAAAATTATTCCGACTGGATCACGCAAAAGTCGTGCCGGAGCTGGCGTCGGATTTGGCGCGGCCTGCCGCAAAGTCAAGCTTTGAAACGCAAACAGCCCGCCATCGAGGGCGGGCTGTTGCAATCACAGGCGATGAAAGCCTCAAGCAGCGTCCTGCATTTCTGCCGGCAGGCGGATCAGATGATCGAAGGCAGACAGAGCCGCCTTTGCGCCCTCGCCCATGGCGATGATGATCTGCTTGTAAGGCGCCGTCGTCGCATCGCCGGCCGCAAACACGCCCGGCAGCGAGGTTGCGCCATGGGCGTCCACCTCGATCTCGCCGCGCGGGGAGAGCGCCAGCGTGCCCTTCAGCCATTCGGTGTTGGGCACGAGGCCGATCTGCACGAAAATGCCTTCGAGCTCGATGTGATGGGCTTCGCCGGACTTGCGATCCTTGTAGGCAAGCCCGCTCACCTTCGCGCCATCGCCCAGCACTTCGGTCGATTGCGCATTGGTGAGGATCGTGACGTTTTTCAGCGAGCGCAGCTTGTTCTGCAACACGGCATCGGCGCGCAGCTTGGTGTCGAATTCAACCAATGTGACATGCGAGACGAGACCTGCGAGATCGATGGCCGCCTCGACGCCTGAATTGCCGCCGCCAATCACCGCAACGCGCTTGCCCTTGAAGAGCGGACCATCGCAATGGGGGCAATAAGCCACGCCCTTGTTGCGATAAAGCTCTTCACCGGGAACATTCATCTGCCGCCAGCGTGCGCCGGTGGACAGAACAACCGAGCGCGCCTTCAGCGTCGCGCCGCTGGCAAGGCGGATCTCGTTATAGCCGCCTTCCTTGGCCGCCGGGATCAGCTCGACCGCCGTCTGCAGGCCCATGATGTCGACGCCATATTCCTTGACATGGGCTTCAAGCGCGGCAACGAGCTTGGGGCCTTCGGTATGCTGCACGGAGATGAAATTCTCGATCCCCATCGTGTCGACAACCTGACCGCCGAAACGCTCGGCCAGCACGCCGGTGCGAATGCCCTTGCGCGCAGCATAGATCGCGGCGGCCGCGCCAGCCGGCCCGCCGCCGATGATGAGAACCTCGAAAGCCTCCTTGGTCTTCAAGGCTTCGGCAGCACGCGACACGGCGCCCGTGTCGAGCTTGGCCAGGATCTGTTCAAGGTTCATCCGCCCCTGCGCGAAAGGCTCGCCATTCAGATAGACGGAGGGCACCGACATGATCTGGCGCTCATCGACCTCTTTCTGGTTGAGCGCGCCATCGATGGCGACATGCTTGATGCGCGGGTTGATCGCCCCCATCAGGTTCAGCGCCTGCACGACATCGGGGCAGTTCTGGCAGGAAAGCGAGAAATAGGTCTCGAAAACGAAGTCGCCTTGCAGATTGCGGATCTGCTCGAGAACGGCCTCATCTTCCCTGGGCGGATGCCCGCCAACCTGTAACATGGCAAGGATCAGCGAGTTGAATTCATGGCCCATGGGCAGGCCGGCGAAGGTGACGCCGATGGGCGTGCCGACGCGGTTGATTGCAAAGGAGGGCTTGCGCGCATCATCACCATCGAGGCGGAGCGTGATCTTGTCGGAGAGCGGCGCCATCTGTTCGAGCAGGGTTTTCATTTCCTGCGCCTTGGCGCTGCCGTCGAGCGAGGCGACCAGCTCCAGCGGCATCGTGATGCGCTCGAAATAGGTCTTCAACTGGCTCGTCAGATTGGCGTCTAGCATGGGAAGGCTCCGTTTGGTTCAGTCAGGAAGAGCCCCGGGCCGGGCGAAACCGGCCCGGGGCGAAAGTGCTGCTTAGATCTTGCCGACGAGGTCGAGCGAGGGGGCGAGGGTCTTCTCGCCTTCCTGCCACTTGGCCGGGCAGACTTCGCCAGGATGCGACGCGACATACTGCGCCGCCTTGACCTTGCGCAGGAGCTCATGCGCATCGCGGCCGATGCCGCCAGCGGTGATCTCGACGATCTGGATCTTGCCGGCGGGGTCGACGACGAAGGTGCCGCGGTCAGCCAGGCCAACTTCTTCGATCATGACGTCGAAGTTGCGCGAGATCGTGCCGGTCGGGTCGCCAACCATCGTGTAGGCGATCTTGCTGATCGCGGGCGAGGTGTCGTGCCAGGCCTTGTGCGCGAAATGCGTGTCGGTCGAGACGCTGTAGATTTCGACGCCGAGCTTCGTGAAGGCATCGTAATTGTCGGCGAGGTCTTCGAGCTCCGTCGGGCAGACGAAGGTGAAGTCGGCCGGGTAGAAGAACACCACGGACCACTTGCCATGCAGCGACTGGTCGGTCACTTCAATGAACTTGCCGTTCTTGAGGGCCTGGGCTTTGAAGGGCTTAATCTGCGTACCAATCAACGACATGTTTCTCTCCGTCTTCAATAAGCGCCCCGTCCGGAACGGATTGGGGTGCGGTGCAAGGGACCGAGTGGAGTGCTACACAGTTTCATCAAGCGATAAAAGTGAATTATATCGATTGCTTTGATCGAATTAATCGATCAATCTCCCGCACATGAAAATCCTCCCCACCTTCCGCCAGCTGCGTTTCCTCGTCGCCGTGGTCGATCATTGCCATTTTGGCAAAGCGGCCGAGACCTGCCTTGTCGGCCAATCGACGCTGAGCGCAGGCATTCAGGAACTGGAGCAGGTTCTGGGCGTGCGCTTGCTGGAGCGCACGCGGCGCTCAGTGGTTCCCACGCCCATCGGCCGGGATATTGCCGAGCGCGCGAAATCCCTCCTCAAAGGCGGCGAGGATCTGGTCGATGCGGCGCTTTCGGCGCAAGACCCGATGGCCGGCCCGCTGCATCTTGGCCTCATCCCCACCATCGGCCCGTTTCTGCTGCCGCGCATCATGCCGCCCCTGCGCGAGGCCTTCCCCGACCTCAAATTCTATTTGCGCGAGGACCAGACGGGCGCGCTCGTCAGCCGCCTGCAGGATGGCGCCATAGATGCAGCCGTGCTCGCCCTGCCCTATCCGCTCGATGATTTCGAGACGATCGAGATTGCGCAGGACCGCTTCTTTGTGGTGACGCCGACCGACCATCCCTTTGCGGCGCGCGAGAGCGTGCGACCGAGCGAAATGGCGAGCGAGGATTTGCTGCTGCTGGAAGATGGCCATTGCCTGCGCGACCACGCGCTTTCAGCCTGCGCGCTTGAGGCGGCGCGGCGCAATCACACGTTTCAGGGCACCAGCCTGCATACATTGGTGCAAATGGCGGCCAGCGGCCTTGGCATCACCTTGCTGCCGCAAATGGCGGTGGATGCAGGCCTGCTGCGCGGCCTTGCTGTCGCCAGCACGCCCCTGTCAGGCGAGCTCAACTTCCGCCGCATCGGGCTCGTCTTCCGCCCGACGTCGGGACGGCGGGAAACCTACACGCGGCTCGCCGACGCCTTGCGCGCTCAGCTCGCTGCCTGAGGCCTCACGCGCGAGAAGGCCAATCGCACGCGCCGTGCAAGGCTGCGCTTCGAGCGTTGCGAGATGTAGTTCGGATAGGTGGTGGTGCTGAACGGCTTCATCGCGAAAGGCTCCACAACCTCCGCGACATGACGCTCGGCCACATCGGCCAGCCGCCGCGGATCCCAGCAATGGCGGATGACGGAGACAAGGTGCCAGGCGCGCGCCTTGCCTATCGTATCGCCGGGCTCTGGAATGACGAGGCCCTCGGGCCAGATATTCTGTGTGCGCGTGGCAAGCCAGGCCCACATGGTCTGTTCGCGCCAACCGCGCCACCCCGTCAACACACCCGTGCTCAGCCCATGTTCGAGCAGATCGAAATCGAAACTCGCCTTGGGAAAATCGATCAGTCCAGCATTGAGACTGTCGGGCAGCGGAAAGAACCGGCGCGCCCCGACATTCCACGAAAAGGCATAGGCGCTCTGGGCATCCTTCATGAACATGGCCTGCCCCGGCCCTGCGCTCGTGAACAGGCCGGAGAAGCGGCGGAAGAAAATAATATCGCTGTCGCAATAGCGAATGCGCTCGCTCTCTTCCATCACCGCAATGTCGAGAATTTTCTTGGCAAACAGATCGCTCGCGCGGAAGGATTGCAAATGGCGGTAGCGGCCAATCGCGGCTTCAACGCGATCATTGGTTTCTTCAATACTGACAAATTCCATGTCCGCGCCAACGCGCCGGCGCAAGACATCCTTCTGTCGCTCGCCGATGCTGCCATCGCTGTGCACGCAGATGGTCAGCGGCTCAGCCGAATTGCGCACCAGACTGCCAAGGCACATGGCTGAAAAATCAAGGCCGGACGCGCCAAGAAGAGTTCTGACTTTCAAGCCCATTCCAAACTCTCCCCTATCGCGACGCTTTCTGATGCCACTTCCAGGCCGAGTCCACGATGCGATCGAGCTCGGGAATCTTTGGCCGCCAATCGAGCTGTTTGCGCGCCTTGGTCGCATCGCTCACCAGAGCGGCAGGATCGCCGGGGCGGCGCGCCATCATGCGCGCAGGCACGGGCCGGCCGCAGACCTGTTCGACGGCGGCAATCACCTCGCGAACAGAAAAGCCTTGCCCATTGCCAAGATTGTAAACGTCCGAAGGCGCGCCCGCGCACAAAGCCTTGAGCGCCAGCACATGCGCATCCGCCAGATCCGCGACATGGATGTAATCGCGAATGCAGGTGCCATCGGGCGTATCGTAATCCGTGCCGAAAACGGAAACCGGACCACGCCGTCCAGAAGCTGCATCGATAACAAGCGGGATGAGATGGGTTTCGGGATCGTGATCTTCACCGATCTCGCCGTCGAGATCAGCGCCCGCTGCATTGAAATAGCGCAGCGCTGTCCAGCCCAGATCGTAAGCGCTGCCGAAATCCGACAATATGCGCTCGACCATCAATTTCGATGCGCCATAGGGATTGATCGGGCGCTGTGGCGTGGCTTCCCCAATCGGCAGCACATCAGGGACGCCATAGGTAGCGCAGGTGCTGGAAAATACGATCTTGCGCACGCCACAGGCGCGCATTGTCTCAAGCAAGGTCAGGCTGCCGACCACATTATTATGATAATATTTCGCGGGATCGACAACGGATTCACCAACATAAGCGAAAGCCGCAAAATGCATGACCGCCACGGGCCGGTGGCGCTCGCAAACCTCGCTCAGGCGCTGTGAATCGAGAATATCGCCGAGCTCGAAAGGGCCCCATCGCACAGCCGCTTCATGCCCGTAGGACAGATTGTCATAAACAACCGGCTTAAAACCCGCGCGCGCAAGCGCCTTGCAGGCGTGCGAACCAATATAGCCTGCGCCACCTGTGACAAGAACAACATCAGAGCACATGCTTCACCCGTCTGCTGCAAAGACAATGTGGGATCATCCGCGCCAGACTTGCCAGTGGCAAGCAGAGCCATATGCTATTTGATGCGTAAAACGGAAGCCTTGCCACGCCAAACAGCGTTTCGTGATGCAAACGGCGCTGGCAAAGTTTTGCAGGACAGTCACAATAACAAATGACGCCAAGAACAATCCTGGAGGAAACATGAAGCCCCACAAAATCCTTGCAGCAGCCGCCCTTCTCGCACTTGCCAGCACCCCGTCCTTCGCCCAGCAAAACACCAACATTCGCGGGCTGATATCGAGCTTCGATGGCAAGACCCTTGCCGTTGAAACCTTCGAGGGCCGCAAGCTCTCGATCACCGCGCCGCCCGATCTGCGTGTGGCCACCACCAAGCCGTTCACGCTGGCCGATATCAAACCCGGCATGAAGCTCGGCGTGACAACGGTGAAGCGCGCCGATGGCGCGACCATTGCCATCGACATTCGCCCGTTGGCAGCCACCACCAATGAGGGCCTCTCGGCCTGGGATCTGCGCCCGGGTTCGACCATGACCAACGCAACGGTTGAGGCGACCGTCAGCTCGACCGAGGGCCCGGAGCTCACGCTCAATTACAAGACAGGCGTGGTGAAGGTGATCGTGCCGCCCGAGGCTGCCATGTCGCAAGCCGTGCCGGGCGCGCTCAGCGACCTCAAGGCCGGCGAGACGATTTTCCTCGTCGCCAAGGATGAGGGCGGCCAATTGACCGCGCTGCGCGCACAGGTCAGCAAGGACGGCGTCAAACCGACGCAATAAAACAAGAACGCCCCGAGCCGAAGGGCTGCGGGGCGTTTGAGTCTTGCAAGCGGGGCAACTCAATCCAGGGAAAGACCCGTCAGAATTGGGTGTCCATGAGCTGGTTGACGCGCGCGACCACCTCGGGCCGTGAGCTGTAGAGCCGCGCCATGAGCGCCTGGACCTCGTCACCCGTCATCGGATTGTCGGTCTCAAGGTGAAGGCGCTTGGCCTCGTCACGGAACTTGCCGTCTGCCAGCACCTCGCCGAACGCCTTGCGGAGCGCGGCGAGCGCGGGCGCGGAGGTCTTGGGCGGGGCAATGATCGGGCGCGCCATTGTCTGTGAGGCAAAGACAAGCTCGAGGATTTCGCGTTCCTCGGGCGTGCGCGCGAGCTCTGTCACCAGCGGGATGCCGGCCAGATCCGGGTGCCCCGTCAAGGCAAGCTGCAGCAGAATGCGAATGCTGCCATCCTGCACGCGATCGAGATGGGTGGTGCTGAGGCTGGAGTAATTCCAGCTCATTACGCCCTCGACCTCGCCGCGCTCGATCGCCAGCGCAATCTGCTCGGATGATTTATAGCCGCGGATGATCTCGAATTTGGTGCCGAGCAGGCGGTTGGTGACGGTCGGGAAAATGACATTGCCCGACGTCGGCCCGCCGCCGCCCACCAGCATCTTGTTGGCAAAGACATCCTTGATCGATTTGACGGGCGAACGACCGGCCACCGCCACCACGCCAACGTCGCTGGCAATCGAACCGATCCAGGCAAACTGGCGCGGGTCGAAGCGGACGTTGGGCACTTTGAACAGCTGGGCTGTGGCGGTCGCGCCGCCTACGAGGCCAATCTCCGTGCCATCGACGCGGGCGGCTTCATAGAGATAGCTTGCGACCATCAGCGTGCCGGCTCCCGGCAGCTCCTTGACGATCACGGAGGGGGCCCCGGGCAGTCTTGGCCCAAGGTGCTGGCCAAGAAGCCGGGCATAGACCGAATAGCCGCCACCGCCGGAAAAGATGGTGATGTTTTTGCCGGTATAATCGACGCCCTGGGCGCTGGCCGGCTGCAAAGCGGCGGCGAAAATCCCAATAACAGTCACGAAAATTAGCTTCAGCGCCCGTGTCACACGTTCCCCCTCAGGTTTGTTTTTATTGTCTGTTCGACTTGCGCGCACCTTAACCGCGGCAAACGGGCCCGTCACCCCCACCCACACCCCGAACTGGCGTCCGCAATGTTGAAATCTCCGCATTCGCCGCGTAACATGAAGGTGGATCAACGTTTGCGCCAAGCCGGCCCGACCAAGCAAAAGCAAAAGGGCGGCATCGTCACAACCGTCTCGGGTCGCATGAACACGCTCTCTGAAGGGCATGACGCGGCCGAACGAAATTGAGGGGGAAGACTATGACCAGCATTCATGACACGACGGCCTCGCGCCGTGAGGACGTCTACGAAAACACCGGCCCCATGCATCCGGAAACCTACGTCAGCCAGTCACCGATCAAGATCAAGAAGCTCGGTCATTTCGTTTATGAAGTGAGCGATGTCGAACGCACGGCAAAATTCTGGAAGGAGGTCATGGGCGCGACCGAGACAGACCGGAATAAGCACGGCATGGTATTTTTTCGTTTCGGCGCCGACCACCACGCCATTGGCCTGAAGCCGATGCGCGAGGGCAAGCTCCCGGCGCGCGAAATGAAGACCGGCCTTCAGGTCGAGCACCTGGCGTTTGAAGTCGCGGATGTGGAAATGCTCCGCCAGGCAAAGGCCTATCTCAAGGCCAACAATATTCCGATCGTCTTCGAGGGCCGCAAGGGCGCTGGCTGCAACACCAGCATCAACTTCCTTGATCCCGATGGCTATGAGTTCGAAATCTATTGCGACATGGACCAGGTCGGTGCTGACGGGAAACTGCGCCCCTCCTCGCTCTTCCGCCCGTTCAACCCGCTGGAAGACGCGATCGCAAATCCGGTCACGAAGGAATGGTAAGCGACATCGCTCGTCTCTGACGCGACGTGCTTGCAGATGAAAAAACGCCCGGCGCTCAAGAGCGACCGGGCGTTTTGTTTATTCAAGCCAAAGGAGCGACTGCTCGCGCGTCGATCAGTCGAATTTCGCCGTGGTGTCGCCCGACGACTTGTTCCAGCGGATGGTGATCTTGCTGACTTCGCACAAGTTGATGTCATGCCAGACAGCGCTCGAATCATCTTCTTCGTAGACGACCTTCAGATCCCAGATGCAATTTGATCCGGCGCGGGTGAACGAGATCGTGCGGGTTTCGTCGTCATCCATGCCTTCGTCGTCATTTTCGAGAAGGTCGTCGCCCCAATTATCGGCCCTGGCGGGCGACACATAGATTTCGCTCAGCACATAGCCGGTCTTGTTCACGAGGACGAAGTCCTGCTTGGATTGCGCCTGCGCGGCGCCGGCAAGGCTGACAGTCATGAAGAGGGCAGCCATCAATTTCTGGAACATTTTATCTCGCATTGGTTTTCAGGCGGAACAAAGCTTTGACTTGCTGCAAAGCAGAGCCTGTCAAAACACGCAAGGCAAACGGTTTCACAAAATTTCCTAAAATAAAAATGAATTATATATTTCATCAATTGTCATGATCGAACTGGGACATGAATTTGTACTTAAAATCAGCACCCGTTTGACGCGCAATCTATCAGATTGACTCAAGCTCACCCACGCCTCCATCATGGCGCAAATAAAAAGGGTCGCGAAACAAACAGCGATCCACTCGGGGAGGAAACCATGGTCAGACTCGGCCATTATGTTGGCGGTTGTCACGTCGAGGGCGACGTGACGCAAAGTGCGCTTGTCGATCCCGCGACCGGCCAGATCACCGGCCACGTTGCCCTTGGCGGCGCGCGTGAGATCGATGCCGCCGTGTCCGCTGCCAGAGCAGCCCTGCCCGGCTGGGCGGCAACCCCGCCCCTGCGGCGTGCGGCCATCATGTTCCGCTTTCGCGACCTCGTCGAGAAACATGCCGATGAACTGGCAAGCCTCATCACCCGCGAACACGGCAAGGTGCATGCGGACGCGCGCGGCTCGCTTCAACGGGGTCTCGAAGTTGTCGAATTTGCCTGCGGCATTCCCCATCTGCTGAAGGGCGAATTTTCCGAGAATGTGGGCGCGGGCGTAGATTCCTTTTCGCTGCGCCAGCCCGTTGGCGTATGCGCCGGAATTACGCCCTTCAATTTCCCCGCCATGGTGCCGATGTGGATGTTTCCCATCGCGCTTGCCTGCGGCAATACGTTTATCCTGAAGCCATCGGAGAAAGTGCCGAGCTGCTCCATGCGGCTGGCTGAGCTCCTCAGCGAAGCCGGCCTGCCGCCGGGCGTGTTCAATATCGTCAATGGCGCGAAAGAGGCTGTTGATGCAATCCTCGCGCATCCAGGCGTCGATGCAATCAGCTTTGTCGGCTCCACGCCGATTGCCGAATATGTCTACCAAACAGGCTCACACGCAGGGAAACGCGTGCAGGCTCTGGGTGGCGCCAAAAATCATCTGGTGGTCATGCCCGATGCCGACATCGACATGACAGTGGATGCGCTGATGGGCGCGGCCTATGGCTCGGCTGGCGAGCGCTGCATGGCGATCTCGGTGGCGGTTGCAGTTGGCGCGGCAGCCGACCCGCTTGCGGAAAAACTCGCCGCAAAAGTGCGCGCGCTGAAAGTGGGGCCCGGCACCGATCCCGCCTCCGAAATGGGGCCCCTCGTCACCAGGGCCCATCGCGACAAGGTGTCGTCTCTCATCGATTCAGGTGAAGCAGAAGGCGCAAAGCTGCTCGTTGACGGTCGCGGGCTCACAGTGCCCGGATATGAAGATGGCGCATTCCTCGGCGGCACCTTGTTCGATCATGTCAGCCCGCAAATGCGCATCTATCGCGAAGAGATTTTCGGTCCCGTGCTCTGCGTCGTCCGCGCGCCCGATTTCGAGGCCGCGCTCGAACTCGTCAACGCGCATGAATATGGCAATGGCGCCGCGATCTTCACGCGCGATGGCGATGCTGCGCGCGCTTTCGTCAATCGTGTGCGCATCGGCATGACGGGCGTGAATATCGCCATTCCTGTTCCCATGGCCTTCTTCTCCTTCGGCGGCTGGAAGCGTTCGCTGTTTGGCGATCACAACGTGCACGGGATGGATGGCGTGCGCTTCTATACGCGGGTCAAGACGATAACCGCCCGCTGGCCGACCGGCATTCGTGCCGGAGCTGATTTTTCAATGCCAACCATGCGCTGACAAAGCGCCAAGAAAAGGGGATCCCGCAAATGGCTTTCATCCCGCCAACCTATGACGACATCATGGCCTCGAAATATGCGACCGCCATGCCCTCCGAATGGCAGTCGCCCTCGACAGAAACCCGCAATTATTTTCAGGCCATTGAAAATATGATCAAGGTTTTCGCCGTTCAGCCGGGCGAAACCATGCTCTTCCTCACAGACCCGCTGCTCGACCGACGCATCGTCGACGCGATCACGGGCGTGGCCAATGCGCGCGGCGTTTATCCGCGCGAATATATGGCCCATACGACGCAGATCATGGATTGCCCGGAGGAATGCCGGGCCATGGTGGAAAAGGCCGACTTTGTCGTCTCGTCCTGGTTCTGCTCGGTGAATGCGCCGCTGTTCAACAAGCTGCGCAAGGACAAGGGCCAGCGTTGGGTCAAGATCACCTATTTCCGCAATCTCGATCTGCTTCACACGCCCCAGGCGCGCTTTCCCACCGAACTCGTCGGCGAAATCATCCGCGCGACTGCGCGCATGTATCCAAAGACCGAAAATTTCACCATGGCCTTCTCCGACCCGCGCGGGACGGATCTCGAAATCAAATTCACGCCCGACATGGTCAAGAACCTGCATCAAGGCAATCGCTGGCGCGGCAAGGACATTGCCGATGAGCCGGGCTGCTATGTGCATTATCTGCCGACCCACGGCCCCAATATTTACGACCGCACCTGCTTCAAGCGCGAGCCGGGCGCACATGCCGATATGCAGGGCGTTGTCTTCCCGCAATGGGCCGTCGGTTTCAAGCGCCCCTTCACCGAAAAGATCGGCATTGAATACAAGGACGATCTTGTCGTGAAAGTGCACGGCAAATCGATGGATGCGGAAATCCTGCGCGACATGCTGGTGGGTGTGAATGCCCATCTCCATGAGCTTGGCTGCGGCTTCAATCCGAAATATCCGCGCTTCAAGGCCTATCCCGCAGGCTCGAATGCGCCGGGCTGCCTGCATTTTGGCACCGACAGCGACAAGCGCAGCGATTTCATGAACCGCATGGTGCCGAAGTGGGAAGAGCCCCACACGCATCAGGATTGCGTCGCCTTCGACATGACCGTGAAGCTCGGCAATACGACACTCATCGACAACGGCTTCCTGATGGCCTTGCGCGACCCACAGGTCATTGAGGCAGCGAGCAAGCACGGCGATCCCGTGGAACTGCTGGAAGCCTTCGTCGAATAAAGAAAACAAGAAAGTGGAGGAAATCCCGATGTTGAGAAGCCTTCTTGCAGCAGGTCTCCTCCTGTCTGCGCCGGTGAGCACGCTGGCGCAGACGCCTTTCTATCAGGGCAAGGTTCTTACCCTTCTCATCAATTACGGCGTCGGCGGCAATGCCGACATTGAAGCCCGCGTCTACCAGCGCCATCTCGGCAAGCATATTGCGGGCAAGCCCGACATCATCATCCAGAATGCGCCGGGTGCCGGCGGCTTCACTGCCATGAACATGCTGGGCCTGAGCATCTCGGTGAAGCCGGATGGTTATACAGCCGGCTATTTCACAACCAGCGCCATCGCGCCCCTGATCGATGATCCAGCGCTGCGGGTGAAGATGAGCGACTTCACGATGATTGGCGGCGCGCGCGGCTGGAATCTCGTCTATGCGCGCAAGGATCTGATCCCCGGCGGAATTCAAAAGCCCGAGGATTTCATCAAGGCCAAGTCCGTCTATCTCGGGGGCTACAGCCGTGCCTCCTCGCATGACACGCGCCTGCGTCTCGCAATGGAAATTTTCGGGATGCCCTATACGGTCGTCACCGGCTTTCCCGGCACGGCGCAGATCAACAAAGCCATGTTGCAGAACGAGATCAATCTCTCGGGCACCTCCCTGCCCGGCTTCATGACGCAGGTCACGCCCCAGATCATCGGCACCGGCGTCGGCATGCCACTGTTCCAATATCCCGTGGTCGGAAAAAGCGGCGAACCGACCGGAAACCCTGCACTTGAGAGGCAGGGCATTGAAACCATGGACAAGGTCTATTTCAAGGCCTTCGGCAAGAAGCCGTCGGGACCAAAATGGGAGGCGCTTCTGCTGATGAGCGACATCGGCACGCAAATGCAGCGCGGCCTCATGTTGCCCAAGGCGGCACCGAAAGACGCGGCTGAAGCCCTGCGCGCGGCCTTCAATGCGCTGGCCAAGGATGAATCCTTCATCGAGGACTATAAAAAGGTCACCAGCGAAGAGCCCGATCTCGTGCGCGCCGAAGAGCTCGCCCCCCTTTTCGAGCGGATCGCCAAGGTCGATCCCGCGGTCAAGAAAATCCTGCGCGAGTCCATCGGCAACGAATGAACCCGGAAAGAGAACGCCATGTGGAAACAGCTTCTTCTTGCCGGCCTTGTCAGTTTTGCCGGCGCAACCACGAAAGCGGCTGAGCCGGTTGCCGACTTTTACCGCAGCAAACAGATATCCGTGATTGTCGGCTACGGGCCGGGCGGTGGCTATGATCTCTACGGTCGGCTTGTCGCCCGCCATATCACGCGCCACATGCCGGGCAATCCAAATGCAATCGTGCAGAACATGCCGGGCGCAGGCAGCCTGCGCGCTGCGAATTATATTTACAATACAGCCCCGCGCGACGGCACGGCCTTTGGTATTTTCGCACGCAACATTCCCCTGATGGGACTGGCGGGACACAATCCCTCTGTGCAATTCGATGCGCGGAAATTCAACTGGATTGGCTCCTCTTCGAGCTTTTCAGACGATGCCTATCTCTTTTTCGTGCGCAAGGATGCGGGCGTCAGTTCAATCGAGGCTGCACGCAAACCAGGGGGCGCGCCGATCATTCTGAGTTCCTCGGGCGAAGGCTCGCCGGGCTATGATGTTCCCAATCTCCTGCGCGATGTCTTGCGCCTTAATTTGAAACTCATCTCCGGCTTCCCGGATGGCGGCTCGATGAATCTTGCGGCAGATCGCGGCGAAGTTGATGGGCGAACGGTTGATTATTCATCAACGCTCGCGGGCAAGCCTGATTGGCTCGATCCGCAGGGCAAGATGAAAGTGCTGCTGCAATTTGGCCGCGCAACGCGCCATCCCGCCTTTGCCGATGTGCCAACCGCGCGCGAACTGGCGCCAGACGAGCGCGCGCGCAAGATCATCGAACTTGCCGAAGTGCCCTGGCATCTCTCGCGCTGCTTTACCGCCCCGCCCAATGTGCCGCTCGAGCGCGTGAATGCGTTGCGAGAAGCCTTTGCCAAAGCCCATCTCGACCCGTTGCTGCTGGAAGATGCCGCACGCATGAAGCTTGAAATTCATCCCGGCACGGCTGAGGATATTCTCGAACAGATCGAGATTGTCGCCAACGCGCCCGAGGACATGCTGCAGCAATTGCAGAAATTGTTCGATGCAAGCAAGGGGTAAGGAGACAATGATGGACCGCCGGAATATTCTTGCTTGCACGCTTGCACTGGCTGTGTGTTTCTCGCCCGGCATCGCCACCGCCCAGTCCGCACTTGAAAAATTATCTGCATTCAAAGGTGCTGATCGGGAAAAGATCCTGCTTGAGGGCGCGAAAGCCGAGGGCTTTCTGATGCTCCATTCCTCGATGCAGGTGCCCAGCATCGTCATGGTGCAGAAGGCCTTCGAGGCAAAATATCCAGTCAAGGTAAAATATTGGCGCGGCGGCAGCGAGGATATCTTGCGACGAGCCGTCGTGGAGACACGCGCTGGCCGCGACGAAGTCGATGTCTTCGAGAGCGACGGCTCGGTGCTTGAAACCATGCACCGCGAAGACTTGCTTGCAAAGGTCGCCTCCCCGATCACCGACGAGCTTATCCCGCAGGCGCTGCGTCCCCATGGCGAATGGGTCGCCACGCGCGTCAATATTTTTTCCGCCGTCTATAATACAAATCTCATCGACAAGAGGGATCTGCCTGCAAGCTATGAGGCGCTGAAAGATCCACGCTGGAAAGGCAAGCTTGGGATCGAGGTGGATGATTACGATTGGTTCGGTTCGCTTGCCCATATCAATGGCGAAAAGCAGACGGCTGATCTTTTCAAATCCATTTCCACCTTGAACGGCCTGTCGATGCGCAAGGGGCATACGCTCATCACCAATCTGGTGGCAGCCGGTGAAATGCCGCTCGGCCTCACCGTCTATCTGCAAAATGTCGATGTCGCGAAAAAAGCGGGCGCCCCGGTGGAAGCCTTGCTGCTTGATCCGATCATCGCGCGGCCCAACGGCATCGCGATTGCGCGCAAGCCGCCGCGCCCCGCAGCCGCAATGCTGTTCTATGATTTCGTGATCTCGGCGGAAGGCCAGGAAGTGCTTCGGCAGCGCGAATTCATTCCCACCAGCCGCAAGATCGCGTCACCTCTCGCCAATCTGAACGTCCATTTCGAAGATCCTGCCGTGCAGCTCGACGAAGGCGAGAAATGGCAAAAGCTGTTCAAGGACACGCTGGGACGCAAGTAAATAAAGGCGGGGCGCGCATGAACACGCCCCGCCTCATGAATCACGCTTTTGGTTGCGGCAGTGTTTCAAGCTCGCTCTGGTAGAATTGATCCATGCGCGGCTCGACGCCATGATCCGCCAGCGCTTTGGCGAACATGTCACGCACTTGCTTCGTCTCGTCGGCATAATCGATCTGGTTGCCACCCAGACGCCGCGAAATCCACGACAGCGGCACGCCCTGCGAATTCTTGATCGAGGAATGTTTGAAGGCGAGATAGCGCGCCGGCGTTGCCCCGGCATTGAAGTGCTGATGGAACATGTTGTTGGGCGGCACGATCAGCGTTCCGGCTTTCCATTCATAGCGCTTGGGCTCTTCGCCATCCTGCCACATCAGCGAGAAGCCCTCGCCCGACAAGATGATGACATGGGCGCCCGGCCCGTGCCGATGGGCCTTCTTGTAGGTGCCGACTGGAAATTGCGAGATATGGCTGGCCATGGAGCCGCGCGCCATGTTGAAGCGGATGTGCCCGCCGCCAGCGCCGCGTTCCTTGGCGGTAATCAGCGGCAGGTTGACGGCATCGGGCACGAAATTGGTGCGCAACAGAAAGCCGTCCTGGTCGCCCTGATTGGTGAAATAATCCGGCTCGCCATTGAAGCGGCCCTTGAAGTCGCGCGCCGTGTTGAAGATGAAATCGACATCGTCGAAAATGTTCAAGAGCTGGGGACAGAAGGTCACGCCGACATAGCGCGCGGGCTTTTGTCCCGAGCCGTTGAAATGCTGATACCAGCAGTTCAGCGGAATTGCGAAAATGGCCCCGGCTTTCCATTCAAACGTGATGCGCTGACCAGCATCGTTCCAGACGATGGTCGACCCGCGCCCATCAAGGATCAGCACCATTTCCTCATAAAGCTGGCGCTGCGGGGCGAGCTTGCCGCCTGGAGAAATCTCGCAGACATAGCAATCGTTGGACTGGCGCGAAGCATCATGATTGATGAAAACGCCACGCCCACCGCGCCGTGCCCAGGGTTTCAGCTCGACCGTCTTGAGATCTGGCACATATTGCGCGCCGATAATATCAAGCCCCTCGGCCTGCACCCATCGCTCATAGGGCGTCTCTTTTTCGGAAGCGAATTTCTTCGCCAGTTCGTCCGAAACCTGCGGCCCGAGCGCCATGATGTCCTCCCTGATTTTTTTGCAAGTCTAGCCATGCAGCCGAGCGCGCGCAAATCCTGCTTGCAGCGGGAAGCATACAAAGAGCAGGATAAGCGATGATGATTGGCGCACAGACGCCAAACCCAGGGAGGCCCGACAGGGCGCGCGACATGACGAAGGCCAAGGACACCTCGAGCGAGAAGACATTCGCCTTCGACTATCTCGAGCGCAACGCATCCGAAATCGCGCTTCTCAACGACAATATTTTCTATTTTGCAGAGCTCGGCATGCAGGAGCATGAGACATCGAAATTGATGTCAGGCTTGCTTGAAGATAACGGCTTTCACATCGAGCGCGGCATTTCGGGTTTCCCGACGGGCTTTTCTGCAAGCTGGGGCACGGGTGCGCCTGTCATCGCCGTGCATACGGAATATGATTCCAACCCCGACAATTCGCAGCAATCGGGCGTGGCCGAGCCTCGTGCCATTGTGGAGGGCGCACCGGGCCATTGCGAGGGCCATAATGCAAATGGCGCGGTGATGGTGGCGGGCGTGCTCGCCGCCAAGGCTGCGATGGAGCGGCATGGTCTGCCCGGAACGCTGAAAGTGTTTGGTGCACCTGCCGAAGAGCAATTGGTCAGCCGCCCCTATTTCGTGCGCGACGGTCATTTTGACGATGTCGATGCAGCGCTCACCCCCCATGTCGGCGCACAATTCAATGTTGGCTACGGGCTCATCCAGAGCGCCTTGATCTCCGCCATCTTCACTTTTCACGGCGAGAGCGCACATGCCGGGAGCGCACCCTGGAAGGGTCGCGATGCACTCGATGCCGTGATCCTGATGGATGTCGGCATGGCTGAATATCGCGAGCATATGATGCCTAACATGATGTGCCAGCGCGTGATCACGCACGGCGGCGATCAGCCCAATGTCATCCCCAAACGCGCTCAGGTCTGGTGGTATTTTCGCGGCTCCACCGCGCAAGCCGCACATGCGGTTTTCGAGCGCGCCAAAAAGGTTGCTGAAGGCGCGGCGCTTATGTCGAACACGACCTATGAGGTCGATGTGCAGGGCGCTGTCTGGCCGGTGCGCGGCAATCAAACGCTCGCCGAACTGGTGCAAGCCGAATATGAGCAGATCGGCGCACCCGACTGGAGCGCGGAGGAGGATGCGCTTGCCCGCAAGCTTCAGGCGGCAGCCCAGGCAAGCGTCGACGGATTGTCGCGCAAGGTCACGCGCATGAGCGGCCCGGCCGTGCAGAAATCAGCCTCGAACGATGCCGGCGATGTGTCATGGAAAGTTCCGATGGCGAAGTTCTACTTCCCCTCCAATATTCCCAATATCAACTTCCATCATTGGGCGGCAGGCGTGGCGCTCGCCACCTCCATCGCGCACAAGGGCGCAGTTGCGGGAGCGAAAGTGCTGGCGGCAAGCCTGATTGAAATCTTCGCCAATCCCGCAATTGTAGCGCAGGCCAAGGCGACTTTTGCCAAAGAGACTGAGGGCACGGCGTATTTTTCAATGCTCCCGGCCGATCAGAAGCCACCTGTCGATCTCAACAAGGCGATGATGGAGCGCTTTCGCCCCGAAATGCGCAAACATTATCTGGCAAAACGCCCGCATTTTTCCTGAGCCCCACTACCTTACGCCTGTGCAGCGATCATAGAGCAGCGAGGCGATAGCCAGATCTTCGAGCCCCGCGCCGAGCGACTTGAAGACGCTGATATCAGTCTCTGCGCGTGCGCCCCTGCCCGCGCGGACAAGCGCATGCAGAGGCTGCAGGCGCGCCCAATCAAATGCTGCGTCGGGGTGCAGAAACTCGGCTGCCTCGTGACGCGCCTGATCGACATCATCTGTAACAACAAGGCTCGCATCTGCAATGATCGCCGGATCGAGTTCCATACGCGCGGCGGCATTGGCTCCCATCGCATTCACATGCACGCCGGGCTTTAGCCATGCGCGCTGGACGACGGGTGTTGCCGATGAAGTTGCCGTGACGACAATATCGGCCTGCGCAACAGCAGCCTCCGCACTGGCTGCAATATGCAGCTTGGCCTTCACCAGGCCTTCCATCTGCATGCAGAACGCCTCGGCCTGTTCGCGCCGCCGCGCAAAGACATGAACCTCTCGCATGAGACCGACGCTTTCAAGCGCCAGAAGCTGCGCGACAGCCTGCCGGCCCGCGCCGATGAGCCCCACCTTGGTCGATTGGGGACGCGCCATGAGCGATGCCGCAAGGCCATTGGTTCCGCCCGTGCGCAATTGACCGAGCCAATCAGCCTCCATGGTAGCAAGGAGCCCGCCATCACGCGCGTAGAGGAGAATGTGGTAGACGCCGCCGCCATAAATCTTCACGCCATAACGATCCTGATCCGCATCGCTGGCGGCAGTGATGTTGAGGCTCTTGCCAAGGAGCTTTGCCCGGGAGCGCGGAACATTCGAGACGCGCCCGTTCGCCTGTGCAAGAAAAGCCTCCCGCAAAGCGCCGATCACGCCATCCATCTCCAGCGCTGCGCGCGCTTGTTCTTCATTGAAAAACACCGGCATCACATCTCTCCCCAGCCTTGACCCATTATCATCCAGCCGCGCGACGCGTTGCAAGGCTCGAGATGCTGCGCCGCAGCAGATTGCGAGCCACTAAAGTTTAAGTATCCAGTTGTGCGCACAAGCCCCTACACTTTCAGCCTGACATGCCGCACGGCGCAAAGCGCCGGACAAAAAGGCCTGCGGAAGAAAAAAGATATAGGGAGGATTGTCATGTTCCGCGCACCGACGCTGCAAGATCTGCTCGATTCAAAAACCGCGACTGCCATGCCATCGGAGGAGATTTTTCCCTCGACCGCGACGCGGAATTATTTTCAAGCCATCGACAATATGATCAAGGTCTTTGCGATACGGCCGGGAGACAACATGCTCTTCCTGACCGATCCGCTGCTCGACCGCCGCATTGTGGATGCGATTGCCGGCATCGCCCAATCACGGGGCGTGCAGCCGCGGGAATTCATGGCGCCAACCAGCCAGATTCTTTCATGCCCGGAGGAAGCCAAACCTCTCATCGAAAAGGCGACCTTTGTCGTCTCGACCTGGTTCTGCTCGGTCAAGGATCCGCTTTTCCTGAAATTGCGCCGTGCCGGTCAGCGCTGGGTGAAGATTACCTTCTTCCGCGATCTCGATCTGCTGCACACGCCACAGGCGCGTTTTCCCGTCGATCTGGTTGGAGAAATCATCCGCGCGACGGCGCGCATGTATCCCAAAGATCATGACTTCGACATGACCTTCAGCTGCCCGCGCGGCACGGATCTCGCCATTTCCTTTACCCCCGACATGGTGAAAAACCTGCTTAGCAACAATCGCTGGCGTGGCGAGAATACCGCCGTCTCCGACGGTAGCTATGTGCATTATATGCCCACCCACGGCCCAAATCTTTACGACAAGCAATGTTTCAAGATGGCCCATGATGGACACGCCAAAATGCAGGGCGTCGTCTTTCCGCAATGGGCGATCGGGTTCAGAAAGCCCTTCACCGATAAAGTCGGCATCGAATATAAGGACGATATTGTCGTGAAGGTTCACGGCAAGTCTCTGGATGCGGAAATCCTGCGCGACATGCTGGTGGGCGTGCGTGCGGAGCTGCATGAGCTGGGCTGCGGATTCAATCCGAAATATCCGCGCTTCAAGGCCTATCCGGCAGGCTCCAACGCGCCCGGCGCGCTACACTTTGGCACCGACAGCGACCAGCCCAGCGAATATATGACCCGCACCGTGCCCAAATGGGAGGAGCCCCACGTCCATCAGGATTGCGTCGCCTTCGACATGACCGTGAAGGCAGGCAAGACCACGATGATCGACAACGGTTTCCTGATGGCGCTGCGCGATCCGCAAGTGGTCGCGGCAGCCAGCCAATATGGCGATCCGGTCGAACTGCTCGAATCATTCGTCGAATAAGGGGCGCGATCATGCAGAAGAGATTTTTAGCCATTGCCGCCGCTTTATGTGTGGCAACTCCCGCATCCGCGCAATTCTACCGTGGCAAGACACTGACCGTCGTAGTCAACTACGGCGTCGGCGGCAATATCGATACGGAGGCGCGGGTCATTTCGCGCCACCTGCACAAACATCTGGAGGGCAGCCCCAACGTCGTCATCCAGAATGTGCCTGGTGCTGGCGGGTTTCACGCGATGAACATGGTGGGGCTCAACGTCAATTCAAAGCCCGACGGCATGACGGCGGGCTTCTTCACCATTGGCGCCATCGGCCCGCTTATTCAGGATCCGGCGCTGAAGGTGAAGATCTACGATGATTTCATTCCCCTTGCCGGCGTCTCGGGATGGACCGTGTCGTATGTCCGCAAGGACATTATTCCAGAGGGCATGAGCAAGCCCGAGGATATCATCGGAGCCAAGCGTATTTTCATCGGGGGGTATAGCCGCGCCTCCTCGCATGACACTCGCATGCGCCTGGCTCTCGAGATCATGGGTCTTGAATATGGCGTCGTCACCGGCTTTCCGGGCGCTGGCGACATCAACAAGGCCTTCCTGCAAAATGAAATCAACATGACGTCGAGTTCTATGCCGGCCTATCAGACTCAGGTAGTGCCCAACATCATCCAGCCCGGCATAGGCATGCCGCTCTGGCACTACCCGGTCTATGGCAAGGATGGACGCCCCGCGGGCGACCCCACCCTGACGAAGGCAGGCATTCCATCCTTCACGGATGTCTATCGCGCGGCCCACGGCAAGGAGCCGTCCGGCCCCAAGTTCGATGCATTCATGCTGATGAACGATATCGGCACGAAACTGCTGCGCGGTTTCTTCCTGCCCAAGGGCGCGCCGCAACAGGCTGCCAACGAGCTCAGCGCCGCCTTCCTTGCCTTGCGCAATGATCGGGAGTTCCTCGAAGAATATGAAAAGATCACGAAGGAAACCCCGGAAATGATCGATCCCGATGGCCTGCGCCCCGTCTTTGACAAGATGAAAGCTGTCAAACCCGAGGTCCGGAAAATTCTGCAGGACTCGGTCGGCGGCTGATTGCCAACGGCCATCCGAGACGAAAACGCCCCGTGCAAAACAGCAACGGGGCGTTTATCATTTTGCATCATCTGCGGCCATCGTCGCAACGGCCTATGGAGACGTGAAGCCATGCAGCTTTTTCCCGGCGTTGAGCCGCCAATGCAGGACATGATCGCACAGCTCGCGCCCACGGGCGTGCTGCGTGCCGGGATCAATCTCTCGAATTTCCTGCTCGTCACCGGGCGCTCCGCTGATGGTGGGCCCGACGGCGTGTCGCCCGATCTGGCGCGCGCGATTGCCACGCATATGGGGCTTGAGGTGCATTATGTGCCCTATCCCTCGCCCGGCGTATTGGCCGATGCCGCGCCCCTGGATGCCTGGGACATAGCCCTCATCGGTGCGGAGCCCCAGCGCGCCGAGATCATTTCCTTCACACCCGCCTATTGCGAGATTCAGGCGACCTATCTCGTGCCGGAACACTCCAAGGTGCGTGAAATCGCCGACGTTGACCGCGCCGGCATCCGCATCGCTGTGGCCGACAAGACCGCCTACGGCCTGTGGCTCGACCGCAATATCCACAGTGCTGAATTGGTACGCTGCGCGGGCGTGGATGCTTCGCTTGCCGCGCTGCTCGAAGGGCGAGCCGATGTGCTGGCCGGGCTGAAGCCGCGCCTCATCACCGATATCGCCCAACTCCCGGCTTCGCGGATGCTCGAGGGGCAATTCATGGCGGTGCAACAGGCCATCGGCACGCCGCGCGCCAAGGCGGCGGCAACGCAATATCTCGTGCGGTTGGTGGAATCAGCCAAGTCGTCAGGCCTGATCCAACGCCTCATCGACAAACATGGCGTGAAGGGCCTGAGTGTTGCGCCCTCAAGCAGCTGAGGGCGCTGCTTGGCCGGGAACCTATGCGTCCGCTCTGCTCGCCTTCGCCGCAACGCGCGTTCCATCGATGCCTGACACAAGCATCGTATGCTGCGCGATCATGGCTTCTTCGTCAGTTTCGATAACGAGCGCGCGCACGCGGCTTCCGGGCTTTGAAACAAGATCCTTGCCGGCTTCATTGGCGGCAGGATCAAGCTGCAAGCCAATCCAGTCCATGTCGCGCAGAATCTTCTCGCGCACGCGCCAGGCATGTTGGCCTATACCGCCTGTCATGACGATTGTGTCGACGCCTGACATTTCGGCGGCGAGCCCGCCGAGCTCATGACGCACGCGGGCGACGAGATAATCGATCGCCTCGCGGGCTTCCGGCAGGGAGGAGCCTTCAAGTTCCCGCATGTCGCTGGATAGCCCCGACAAGCCTTTGAGCCCGGATTGCGTATAAAGCAGATCGCTCAAAGCTCCCGCATCCATGCCCTTTTGCGTCATCAGATAGAGCAGGACACCGGGATCGAGCTGGCCGCAACGCGTGCCCATCGGCAGGCCATCGAGCGCTGTAAAGCCCATGGTCGAGGCAACGGAGCGCCCGTCGCGGATCGCGCACATGGATGCGCCATTGCCAAGATGGGCAACAATGATGCGCCCGCTGATCGCGTCCGGCCAATCGTGGCGCAGCCTGTCGACGACCGATTCATACGACAGCCCATGAAAGCCATAGCGCCGTATTCCCTCATCGTAAAAATGCCGCGGCAGCGCGAAGGCATCGGCCACGAAAGGGTGGCAGCGATGAAACGCCGTATCGAAACAGGCGACCTGTGGTGCCCCTGGAAATGTGGCGCGCGCCACCAGAATGCCGGCGACATTATGCGGCTGATGCAGGGGCGCGAGCGGCTCAAGCGCGGCAAGCACAGCGAGCACCTTGTCATCGATCAGCGCCGGCCCGGTAAAGCTCTTGCCGCCATGCACGACGCGATGGCCGACAGCGCCGATGCGCGCGTCGGCGACATTAGCCCGCACCCAGCTCAAGATTGCCGTCAGAGCTTCGCGATGGCTCGCTGGCCCCTGAGTCGTCAAGGCGCGGCTGTGCTTGTCCTGCGCGCCCGCGAGCCCCGCGTGCAGCATCGCCCTGGTGTTGAGGCCTTCCACCTGCCCCGACGCGCGACGGAGCGGCCCCCAATCGCCCGGCTCGAACAGGGCGAATTTCACCGATGAGGATCCAGCATTCAGTGTGAGCAGAAGATCCATCATCGCGCGCCCTCCGCATGTGCGCCGAGCGCAACCCCTTCACGCTGGAAATGATTGTAGAGCTGCGCCAGAGCGCAGGATGCCAGACGCGCGCGCTCATCATCCGCGCGGCTTGTCAGCATCACAGGCGCTTTTGCGCCCAGCACCAGGCCCGCGGCCTCGGCGCGCGCCACGAAGGTCAATTCCTTGGCGAGCATGTTGCCGGCTTCAAGATTTGGCACGATGAGCACATCGGCGCGCCCTGCAACCAGCGACGTTATGCCCTTGGTCATGGCCGCTTCGAGATCGACCGCATTGTCCATTGCCAGCGGGCCGTCGACGATGGCGCCCTTGATCTGCCCGCGCTCTGCCATTTTCGAGAGAATGGCAGCGTCCAGCGTCGAGGGAATATTGACGTTGACCGTTTCGACGGCCGAGAGAATGCCAACGCGGGGCTGAACAATTCCGCAGGCGCGCGCCATATCGATGGCGTTTTGCACGATATCCACCTTGGTGGTGAGATCGGGCGCGATATTGATCGCCGCATCCGAGATGAACAGCAGATGATCGAGGCTTGGCACATCCATCGCGAAAATATGGCTCAGACGCCGATGTCCGCGCAGGCCGCCCTCCTTTTTCACCACCTGCCCCAGCAGCTCGTCTGAATGCACATTGCCCTTCATGATCGCGCCGGCTTCGCCCGCAAGCACCATGGCAACGGCCCGCGCGCAGGCCGCGCGGTGGCCGATCTCTGCAACCATGGGAAAAGCGGAAATATCTTCGCCGATCTCATCGGCGGCGCGCTGGATCGCAGCCAGATCGCCGATCAGCACGGGCGTGATCAAACCCCGGCGCGCGGACAGGATCGCTCCACCCAGCGAACGCCGATCATCGGGACACACAATAGCCGTGACGAGCGCTGGCAACACGGAAGCGCGCGCGATCAATTTCGTGAAATGGTCATATTGATCGACAATCAACGCAGGCAATTCGCGCCTCGGCGTGACAATGCTTTGCAGCGGCGCCTCGACCTCGGCATTGCCATCGCACACCAGAGCGCCGGTTGAGTTTGTCACGCGTGTGGCAAAGCGCGCGACGGGGCTTTCGCCTTTGCCCGTGCAGGTCACGCTGACCAGAAGTCTATCGCCCACATGGACGCGGGCGTGAAAGCGAAAATCCTGCCCCAGATACATGGTGCCGGCGCCCGGCAATATATTGCCCAGCACAGCCGACACCAGTGACCCCACCCACAAGGACGGCGCAGTCGCGGGAAGACCCTGGGCGGCAGGTTCTGCACCAGGCAGCGTCACCGGATTTGTATTGCCCGATGCATGGGCGAACAAAATAAGATCCTGCACAGAACAGACGCGCTCGAGCGTGGCTGTTGCCCCGATTTCAAGTTCCGACCACGTGCGATTGCGAACACCTTCGGATGCCGTCATGGTCGGATCTCCTCTCAGCCCATGATGTGGTAGCCACCGTCCACATGAATGGTTTCACCCGTGATGCAGCGCGCAGCTGGGCTTGCAAGAAACGCTGCAGCAGCGCCGACATCCTCGATTCTGGCGAGCCTTTGCATCGGCGCGCGCACCCTCGCCTGCTCCAG
This sequence comes from Beijerinckiaceae bacterium, assembly GCA_947370975.1. Classification (GTDB taxonomy): domain Bacteria; phylum Pseudomonadota; class Alphaproteobacteria; order Rhizobiales; family Beijerinckiaceae; genus Terripilifer. Next base: position 64,836 of record CANBNG010000002.1, on the reverse strand, counting down.
CATGGCGTCAAATCTCGCGATGCCCCCGCCCGCGCGTGTCGCCATGGCGCCGGGCGAAAGCACGTTCACTGAAATGCCCTTGGGGCCGAGTTCGGAGGCAAGCTCGCGCGCGGTCGCCTCAAGCGCCGCTTTCACAGGGCCCATCATATTATAGGTGGAGATGACCTTCTCGGCGCCGTAATAGCTCACCGTCATGCATGCGCCGCCCTTGGGCATCAAGGGTTCGGCAGCCCGGCACAGGCGCGCAAGCGAATGAACCGATACATCCATCGCAAGGCTGAAACCTTTAGCTGACGTATCGACAACGCGACCATGCAGATCGGCGCGCGGCGCGAAGGCAATGCAATGCACGAGAATATCGAGCTGACCCCACGCCTTTCCAATTTCCGCGAACAAGGCATCCTGCTGCGCGCTATTGCCGACATCCAGCGGCATGAACAGGCTCGCGCCCAAACGCTCGGCCAAGGGGCGCACGAAAGGCTCTGCCTTGTCATTGAGAAACGTCAGCGCCATATCGGCGCCGGCCGCACGCAAGGCCATGGCAATGCCCCAGGCAATGGAATGTTCATTGGCGACGCCCACCACGAGCGCCTTCATCCCCTGCAGACCTTCAGCCATTTTTACACCTCGAAAAATCAGGCGGCGGGAGAACGGCGCACCACGCGCCCGCGCGCGGGCTCGAACACATGCGAGATTTCGGAAAAGCGCTTCGCCTCAGCTTCCGTTCTGTCGCGGCTCTCAAAGAGTGCCTTCACAATTCGAAACCCCTGGCGGCGTTCGCTCGCATCCTCGGAGAGCAGCGCGGGCAAGGTTTCAAGCGCCTTCTCCCTATCCAGCCGCAACGTCAGAAACTGCTTGCGCATGGACTCCTTGAATCGCTCCGTGCCGACTTTCAGATTTGGCGGCAGCGTGGCGCTGATCCGTTTAAGCGTGGACCAGGACCGCTCGTCCGGGCCACCACCTCCGCCGCCTGCGATATAGACAACAGAGCGCAAAATCGCATCCGTCATGTCGCCGTGATCCATATCCGCCATCAATTGAGCGCGCATCTCACGCGCAGAACTGCGCCGCGTCACATCCCGCACGATATGGGCTTGATCCTTGCTGCCCCTCAGCCCGACCAGACCCTGCAGCAGGGGCGAAGCATAGGTTGAAAGAAATATCTGTTCAGTCAGCGCATCGCGCGTATCGCCCCACAGCTTCAGGGACAATGCCATCTGACTGGCTATCACACCCTCGATCTGACGCAGCGGATTCTCATCGCCTACGGCATGGCGGTTCGCGCGCACGATATTCGCCGCCCAGGAAATCATCGGCGCGGCAGGGTTGCGATCCGATATGGCGGAAAAGCGAAGTCGATGGGGATGCATTTGTCGCAGCAAGCGCGCACTCGCCTGGTTGGACATGCGTTGCACGAGCGGCGACACAAACTCGCGGTAAAGCCCTTTATTGACATCCGACACACGCGCCACGGTCGCAAAGCGCGCGTCATCCTCCGGGCTGTTGACCCCAAAGGCCCTGATATCATCAAGCGTGCGCGGCTCCAGCGCGAACAGATATTTCCCTTCGACGAGATCGGCGCGCGCCGTCTGCGGACCAGCCTCCGTCATGACCGCCTCATAGAGCCCGGGCGGCAGCAGATCGATCATGTCGATGCAGGAGGCAAATTCGGCATGCTCTTTCGTGGCCACCTTCCCAGACACGAAAATGCCAAGGTGACCGATCGTCTCGTGCACGGTGTAGACAATTGTCTGTCCGGTCTGGATGAGATCATCGACATCTTCGTAGAGATCGAGCAGCCACCCCAAAGCCTGTTGAGGTGGCGTAATATCATCGCCCCATGAGCAGAACACGATAATCGGGGAGGTAATGTTGCGGAGATCGACGCGCTCGCCAAAGCTTGTCGTGATCGCCCCTGAGCCAAGCTTGTTGCCGACGAATAGATTATCGGCGATCCACTGCATCTCATTGGCTTCAAGGAGAACAGGCGAGCCCCACCAGGCTTCAAAATCCAGAAAGCGCCGCGGCTCCGTGTCGATCTTGGAATAGACGTTATAGGCCTTCTCAAGATAGGTATTGTCTGGATGCAGGCTTTCGAAATTTGCCACAAGATTCGCGCCGTCAAAGACGCCATTCCCGAGGTCGCCTGCGAGCGCTGTCAGCCACGTGCCCCCAAGAAGACCGCCGAGGTAGCGCAAGGGATTTTTTCCCCGCAGGCCCGCCCAATAGGACAGCGGCGAACCAGCCAGAATGATCGGGCCGGGAAGATCTGGACGGATCGCCGCCATCAGCATGATCTGCCATCCCGCCTGACAATTGCCGATCAGGCACGGCTTTGCCTTGGCTTGGGGTTCGAGCTCAATCACCCGCGCGACGAACTGCGCCTCTGCCGCGCAGACATCTTCAATGGTTTGTCCTTCAACGGGCGCGGGCAGAAAGCCGACGAAATAGCAGGGATGGCCGGCGCGCATTGCAACGCCTATTTCACTGTCCTGCTTCATCCCGCCAATGCCTGGCCCATGGCCTGCACGGGGATCGAAGATAATAAAGGGACGCTTCGTGCGATCTACTGTCACGCCATCAGGCGGCATCATGCGCACGAGAAGATAATTCACCGGGCGCTCCAACTCGCGCCCATCCATGATCAATTCGGGCTCGAACGAGAGAACGTGCGGCGCGATATTCTCGGATTGCTCGATATATATATTGCCACGCTGGCGTAGCGTATCCAGCATGAGAATGGATCTCTGGACAGCATCAACCCAGAACGCAGATGCGACGAACGCGGGATTCATATCACTCAACGGCATCTTGAAATCGACCATGATTCACTCTCCAAAAAATGAAACGCGAACTCTGCCAAAAAAGATGCCGAGGGAATTTTAGAAAAAATTCGCGCGCTCCTTGATGCATCGCAATTTTGCGACGCAGTCCTATTTATAAAAAAAGCACTTTTGAAAGCTCAGTTAACGACTGTCAGAACCATCAAGACTGGGCCTTCCATGGATGAGGGAGTCAAAAATGCCTCTTTTTGGAAATCGTGAAAAGGCTTTCGAGGGGATGTTTGCACGCGGCGAAGAGACACGGTTCCGCACCTTAGCAAAGCGAAACAACGCGCTGGGACGCTGGGCCGCAGACCAGCTTGGGCTGACAGGGGATGCAGCTCGAGCCTATGCTGATAAAATTACGCGAAGCACGGTGGCGGAGCTGATTGACGAAAATCTCGTCACAGAAATCGACGATGACTTTCGAGTCGGCGGCGTTTCGGGGTCAAGAGACCAGATCCGCAGGAAAATGTCGGATCTGATGCTTGTTGCCATTGAGCAGATGCATTCAAAATGAAAGAGCTTCACGCACATGTTGCAATCGGGATCGTGCGAAGACCGCATCACGACGGACGATGTCCGTTCGCGCAGAGTCGATGACCGCTTCCATATTGGCAATTTCCTTGTCGAGCATTTCGCGCGACAGATCTTCTGGCGGCAACGTACGGTCCGCGAGGGCAATCACCCGCGTGGCAGTGACTTCCGCAAAGCCACCCCAGACAAAAGCGCATTGCGTATGCCCCTGAAAATCGGTCAGCACGATCATTCCCATCTGCAGCGCTGTGATGATCGGCTCATGCCCGGACATGACGGTCATTTCACCCTCACTGCCCGGCAAAAGAACGGACTTCACCTCTGCCGAAAGTACGACACGTTCCGGCGAAATCAGCTAAAAGAACATCTCGGCCATTAAAATCTCCCATTGCCTTCATCAGCACAAGCTCTGCATTTTTGTTCGCGTTTTGCATTGTGATGAGACCCGACACGCAAAGTATTTGATGCAGCGCAAGGCATCCAAGTGCCTCGTCATTCGTTTTCAAGAACGATTAGCTAGAGCAAAAAGCTCGGCTCAAGACTTCGGTTTCTGCGCAGGAGCTGCCACATGTCTTTTGCATCTGCACCCAATGAAACTAAAAATGCGTCGCTCGAAGACGAGGCCTTTATGACGGCAGATGAGCTTCGCGGCTATATGCAAGAGATGGCGATGGCGGAGGCCTCCGGGGCTGGGGATTGGGTTGCACGCGCTGAACAAGCGCAGAAGGAAATGCTCGAGACCATGTCAAAGCCGGTTGAGGTGACAGACGAGGTCATCGCCAAGCTGACCCACAGGCTGATTTCTGCCATGCGACAGGCCGCCAAGCGTGGCGAGACGGAAATCATGGTGATGCGCTTTCCAAATCTCCTGTGCACCGACCGTGGCCGCGCGATCAATAATTCCGAAGAGGATTGGCCCGAGACGCTGACGGGGCGCCCGCGGCAAGCCTATGAGTTCTGGCGCGATCAACTGCGCCCTGCCCATTACAAATTGAAGGCCATGATTATCGAATGGCCGCGTGGCATGCCCGGCGACGTTGGATTTTTTCTGAGCTGGGCTGGCGCGACTCCAGGGCATTGAGCATCAGACGTCGGGAGCGCACCATGGACGCCATTGTGAGAAAACCCCTCAAGCAGAAGATCTACGAGAAGGAGTTGAAAAAGCTCCACGCAGAATTGGTGAAGTTGCAGCTCTGGGTTCAGCACTCGGGGGCCAAGGTTTGTATCGTGTTTGAAGGCCGCGATGGAGCGGGAAAGGGCGGCGTCATCAAGGCCCTTGTTGAGCGCGTCAGTCCGCGCATTTTCAGAGTGATCGCGCTGCCTCCTCCCACCGAACGTGAAAAATCGCAAATGTTCGTGCAGCGTTATCTGCCGCATTTGCCGGCAGCCGGCGAAATCGTGATCTTTGATCGCAGCTGGTACAATCGCGCAGGCATTGAGCGTGTAATGGGCTATTGCACGGATGAACAGTTGAAGGGCTTTCTGGCGACTGTCCCCGGCGTCGAGAAAGCAATCGTAGGCTCGGGCGTGATCCTCCTGAAATATTGGCTTGAGGTCAGCCCTGACGAGCAGACCCGCCGCATGGAGCAGCGGATCAACGATCCGCGCAAGATCTGGAAACTCTCGTCCATGGACCTCAAATCCTACAGCCGATGGTTCGATTATTCACGCGCGCGCGACGATATGTTCATGGCCTCCGATACGGCTTGGGCGCCCTGGTTTGTCGCCAATTCCGATGACAAGAAACGCGCAAGGCTCAATATAATCGAGCATATTCTGGCCAGCGTTTCCTATCAGGCGCCCCATCGGGAAAAGATAAAATTGCCAAAACGACAGAAGGCGGACAATTACGTCGAGCCTGATTACGCCTATCGACGCGTGCCTGAGATTCACTGATTGCACCCGGGGCTGGCATGGTAAGAAACGGGTTGAAGAATCCGGGCGCTGCCGGTCTCGTTTTTGGGGTCCTTTTGCTTGCGACGCTCTCCTTGCTGCGCCAATCGCTTCAATCCGACCCGACACTTCCAGGCGGCTGGCTGATGGCGCAACGGTGGCCGCTATCCATCGCACTGAATCTCGTTCCTTTCGCCGGCATTGCGTTTCTTTGGTTCCTCGGTGTGCTGCGCCACAAGCTCGGCGTCTCGGAAGCGGACTCCTCTTCATGGGCCTTCTGTTTGTTGCAGCCTCCGTTCTTGGCGCCATGCTGATCGCGTCGAGCAACACGCCCGAATTCGCCGAGGCTTCACTATTTAGATTGTGCCGTACGCTGGTCTATTATCTTGCCAGCGTCTACGCCCTCAAAATGGCGGCTGTGTTCATGATGACTGCGTCAATGATGATCCTGCGAACAGGGTTCACGGCGCGCTGGACGGCTTTGCTTGGCGTGACCATGGCGATAGCAATTCTCATCGGCGCACAGGCCTTCGACTGGATGCTTTTTCTGCTTCCGCTTTGGGTTCTGTGCGTCAGCCTGACCATTCTTTACGAGGATCTGCTGCGCGCAGGCGCGGGGTACAAGCCCGGGCAACTCGATCTATATTAAGAAATGATATTAATTTGCTCAAAACCGCATGAAGGAGAATGAGTTTACCATTCCGCGATTTCGGGAATCTATGTTGTTGATATGAATGCGGGCCTGACCTCAAAGTAAAGCATGTCCAAAAGACAGTTGAATAGCCACGCTTATGTTACGGCATTGCTGAATCTGAAATCTCATACACTTTGCTGTTCACCTCTGGCGTGGCGGCTCGGAGGCTCCGAATGTGGATTATCGCGCTTGTTGTTGCCTGCCTTGCAGTGCATCAGGTTTACCCTGCCCATTCCCAGCAGGGTGAGCAGACCAATGTTCCGGTCACGACCGCACCTGTCGAGTCACGCGCCATTGCGAAAACAACCTCATTTGTCGGACGCATCGAGGCAGTCGAGCGCGTTGAAATACGCGCACGCGTGAAAGGCTTCGTTGAAGCTGTCCTCTTTTCAGAAGGCATGCTTGTGAAGGAAGGTGCGCCTCTCTACCGCATCGAGAAAGGTCTTTTCGACGCCGATGTCCAGCAGGCGCAGGGTGCGCTTGAGCGGAGCATCGCGACCCATCAATTGGCTGCTCTGCAGCTCGAGCGCGCTGAAGAATTATTGCGCCGGAAGGCTGGTTCTGTTGTTGATCGCGACAAGGCATTGGCTGAAGAACAGCGCGCGAAAGCAACTGTGCTTGGCGATCAGGGCAATCTCCAGACCGCCAAGATCAATCTCGGCTACACGGAAATTTCCGCGCCCATCGCCGGTCGTATCGGCCGCACCGCCGTCACCAAAGGCAATGTGGTTGGGCCAGAATCCGGTCCCCTCACGGTCATCGTGAGCCAGGATCCGATGCATGTGACCTTCCCTGTCAGTCAGCGCGAATTTCTGCGCCGCCCCGGCTCAACGCAAACAATCGATCCCAAGAGCATCAAGGTTCAAATCCAGTTTTCTGATGGCACGACCTACGATCAGCTTGGGCAGATCGACTTCCTCGATGTGACCGTGAACCGAACCACAGACACTGTGATTGCGCGCGCCAGCATCCCCAACCCCAATGGCCAGCTCACAGACGGACAATTGGTGCGGGTGCTGCTGGAGAGCGGAGCGCCCGACGACAAATTGGTGGTGCGCCAGTCTGCGCTCATTGCCGATCAGGGTGGCGTTTATGTCTTCGTGGCTCAGGATGGCAAGGCGGTCGTCAAACGCGTCAAACTGGGCCCCGATGTCGGCACGGATATCGTTGTCGAGGAAGGGCTGTCTGCGGGCGAGCAGGTGATTGTCGAGGGACTGCAGAACATCAAGCAGGGCACGCCCGTGCGCGCCACGCCGGCACCCAAATCGCTGAGGGGCTCATAGGCAATGCTGTCCTTCGTTTTCATCGACCGCCCGCGGCTGGCCGTTGTCATCGCCATTGTGACAACGCTTGCTGGCCTCGTCGCGCTGCTGACGATTCCGGTGGCGCAATATCCAGATATCGTTCCCCCGCAGGTCTCCGTCACAACGCTCTATCCAGGCGCCTCAGGTGCTATTGTCGATGCAACAGTGGCCCAACCGATCGAGGCACAGGTCGTTGGCGTCGACAAGATGATTTATATGAAGAGCGTGAGCGGCGATGATGGCAGCTATTCGCTCATTGCCTCGTTTGAGCTTGGCACCGATCCCGATATCAATGCCGTCAACGTCAACAACCGCGTTCAAGTCGCGCTTTCAAAATTGCCACAGGAGGTCCAGCGGCAGGGCGTCACGGTGAAGAAAAAGTCCTCGGCTCTGCTCGGCGTGATTGCGTTCTATTCTCCCAAAGCCTCGCTCGATCCGCTTTATCTTTCCAATTATGTCACCATCAATGTGCTCGATCAGGTCAAGAGCACACCCGGCGTCGGCGATGCCAGCCTCTGGGGGCCGCAAGATTATGCGATGCGGGCGTGGCTCGACATCGATCGCCTTACAGGCCTTGGCCTCACCAGCGGCGATCTGATTGCCGCCATCCAGAGCCAGAATGTGCAGGCGGCTGTTGGCCGCATTGGCGCGCGGCCAATATCGGACGATCAAAGCCTGCAACTCAACATCCAGACGCAGGGCCGCCTCACCTCGGTTGAAGAATTCGGGCGCATCATCGTGCGCAGCAATCCGGATGGATCGGTTCTGCGGCTCAATGATGTCGCGCGCCTTGAGCTTGGCGCAACCAATCTCGACCGCGAAACGCGCCTCAACGGCGGGCCGGCCGCAGTCATGGCGATCTATCAATCGCCCGGCGCCAACGCCATCAAGACGCTCGATGCGGTGCGCGCCCGCATCGATGAATTGGCAAAGCGCTTTCCAGACGATCTCGCCTGGAAGATAACCTATGATCCAACCTCTTTTGTGCGCGCAACGATAGATGAGGTCGAGAAAACACTGATCGAGGCCTTCATTCTCGTCGTGCTCGTTGTCTTCATCTTTCTGGGCAGCCTGCGCGCGACCCTCATTCCCACCTTTGCCGTTCCCGTCAGCCTCATCGGCACATTCGTTGCGCTTAAAGCGCTTGGCTATTCTGCCAATTCCGTTTCGCTTCTCGCCATCGTGCTTGCCATCGGCATTGTCGTCGATGATGCGATCGTGGTTGTGGAGAATGTCGAGCGTGTGATGGAGGAAGAGCCCCATCTCAGCCCGGCGGATGCCGCCAAGAAGGCGATGAGCGAAATCACCGCGCCGATCATTGCGATCACCCTCGTCCTTTTGTCCGTCTTCGTGCCCGTTGCTTTCATCCCCGGCATATCAGGCGAATTGTTCCGACAATTTGCGGTGACGGTTGCAGTCGCAATGCTGCTGTCTGGCATTAATGCACTCACACTTTCGCCCGCGCTGTGCGCGGTTCTTCTGCGCCCGCACCACGGGCCCAAGCGTGGCGTCATCGGAATTGTGATGCGCGCCATCGATCGCGTGCGCGATGCCTATGGCGCGGTCGCTGCGCGCCTCGTGCGCGTGTCGATCATCGGGCTCATCATGTCAGCCGCAGCTTTTGTCGGCGTCGGCGCCTTGATGAAAGTTACGCCGACAGGCTTCTTGCCCGAGGACGATCAAGGCGCCTTCTTTGTCGTGGTGCAAACGCCCGACGGCTCCTCGGTGGCGCGCACGGCCGCTCTCGTGCAAAGGGCCGAGGCGATCTTGCGCGAAGATGAAGCCATAGCCGATTATACAGCCGTCATCGGCCTCAACTTCATCGACAATTATTCTCAATCCAATTCTGCCTTCTTCGTGGTGACGACAAAGCCATTCGAGGAGCGCAAATCCCCGGCGCTCACGGTCTCGGCCACCATGGCGCGGCTCACGCCACTCTTCAGGCAGATCGAGGGCGGTCGCATTGTGCCACTCGCGCCCCCGCCCATCATCGGATTGGGCTCGGGCGGCGGATTTACTTATGTGCTGCAGGATTTGCGCGGCGGTGACCCGAAGGCGCTGGCGCAAGTGCTGCGCGGGCTCACCGTCGCCGCCAATCAGGATCCGCAGCTGACTGGCGTCTTCAGCACGTTTTCTGCCACCAACCCGTCGCTGTTCCTCGATATCGACCGCCAGAAGGTGGAGGTTCTGGGCGTCTCCATGAACAGCGTGTTCCAGGCCCTGCAGGCGGCCCTCGGGGGATATTACGTCAATGACGTGAATCTGTTTGGCCGCACATGGCAGGTTCAGGTGCAGGCTGAATCCAAGGATCGCTCCAGCGTTGATGACATCTACCGCATCAATGTACGCAACAAGGAGGGGCAGATGGTGCCCCTGCGCAGCGTGCTCGAAGTGCGCGTGGTCGTGGGGCCGCCCGCTCTCATCCGCTACAATAATCTGCGCGCGATTACCGTGCAGGGCATGCCCGCGCCCGGCGTCTCCTCCGGACAATCTCTTGCTGCAATGGAGGCTGTTGCAGCCAAGACGCTGCCTGCCGGCTTTGCGGGCGAATGGACGGATACGGCCTTTCAAGAAAAGCGCGCGGAGGGCAAGACGGCGATGATTCTGGGCATCGCGATCCTGTTCGCCTTCCTGTTCCTCGTGGCGCTTTATGAAAGCTGGACTATTCCTATTCCCGTTCTGCTCTCTGTTTCCATCGGCGTTCTGGGCGCGGTTGGCGCGCTCTACCTTGGCCATCTGACGCTCGATCTCTATGCGCAGATCGGCATGATCGTGCTGATTGGTCTGGCGGCCAAGAACGGCATTTTGATTGTCGAATTCGCCAAGGAGCAACGGGAAAAGGGCGTGCCGCTTTATGAAGCGGCAGCGGAGGGCGCGCGTCTGCGCTTTCGTCCTGTCATGATGACATCGCTCGCCTTCATTCTCGGCCTTTATCCGCTCGTTGTCGCAAAGGGCGCATCAGAACTCGCGCGGCGCAATGTCGGAACGCCCGTGTTTGGCGGCATGATTTTGGCCTCCATCATAGGCATCTTTGCCATTCCACCGCTCTATGTCTTCTTCCAGTCGATCCGCGAGCGCGTGAAGGCAAAGTTGATGCAGGGAAAGCCCGCTGAATGAGCGTGGCCTAGTGCGCAAGCTTCGCAATGGTCGCGGCAACATCGACGATAGGTTGCTGGCTCACCCTGATAAAGCCTGCGCCTGGACGGTCGAGATCCTGAATGAGCAGGATGACGGCGGAAACGAGAACGGCCATCACATAAGCAGGCAGGCGCGAACGTCGGGCTTCCAGCGCGCTGCCATAGCCTGCAAAGGCATTGGCAATGGCAGCAATGCCATAAAGCGCCAGAAGGACGATGTTGGGCACGCGATTGCGCAAGGCCGAGAGTCGCTTGCCCTGGTTGTCGATCATGTCGTTCAGCGCCTGAATGTAGAGTCCCGTCGGCACCATTTCCCTGTCGGTTGACGCGACTTCTGCGGCGTGTTGCCAGAGCGCTTCCTGAATCTCGGCGGAGCGATGGATTACAGCATCGAGATCCTTGATCGAGGGGCGGATCGTATTGAGGCTCAGCCGGTTCTCGACATATTCACTCATGAGCTGAATAGATGCCCGCGCCTGTGGCTCGGGGAGCATCCGGGCTCGCAGCACCGCGGTTCCGATTGCATTGGCTTCGCTCAGCACGGCATCCCGTCGTGCCTCGAAACGCGTGAGACCCATGGCGAAGGTAAAGCTGATCATCAAGGCCAGCAAACCGAGAATGGCTGCCTCCAGAGTTGAATCATTGGCGCCCCCACGGCCGCTGGCACGCACGCCAAACCAATGGCCAATTTCGCTTGCGACAAGGATAAGAATGAGGCTCGCCAGAAAAATGATCGGTAGCGAAAAATCCTGCAGATCGATCCTCATTGCGAGCATCCCTCATGCCCCCACGCGCGTCTGCATCAACGGCCTGCCAAGGTGATTTGATGCGGTACCACTTCATGCCGAACCGCTGGGGGATGGGCCGCGTTGGAAAACGCACGCATCCGCACAAGGCCAGATTATCGGGCAACGACTTTGTGGAAAAACTGTTCTGCTCACAGCGGACAGTCGCGTTCCGTGATGGAGCTTAGCCGATGAAACGGATGATATCAGCCCTCGCCTTGTTCACCCTCACATCCGTGGCACTTGGAGAAATGGCTGTTGCGCAGCAACCAATATCGCGGGAAGAGGCCATCCGCCAATGCGTCGCTCAGGCCCAGTCGCAAGTGCCTAATGTCAGTGGCGATCCGAGTGATCCCGCTTATAGCCGCCGTGCGAATATTTATTCCGCCTGCATGAAGGATTTCGGGCAAATCCCCTGAGCCCGATGCCCTTGCCCGTCTGCAACAGCGCCCCGGACACGGATGTCGCGGGGCGCTTGTCTGCGCGCCCACAGCCGATGGCCTTTCGCCTTGAGGAGATCGATGCCGGACGCGCGATATGCGCTGTTGCCATCATCCTTCTGCACACGACAACCATCACGAATTGGCCGCCTGATTTTGGGATCCGCGGCGCGGGGCTTGTGGGGCAATTGATGCGCTTTGCCGTTCCCTTTTTCTTCATCACCTCAGGCTTTTTGCTCGCGCGTCAAAAACGCGTCCCGGCTGTCCAGCGCATGATCGCCATCCTGAAGCGCGTCGTACCTGTCTTTCTCGTCTGGTCATCGCTTTATCTGCTGTGTTTCAAAAGCGGCCTCGGTCAGGCGCAGAGCGCAGGCCAGTTTGCGCATTGGCTCGGGGCCTTCATCTTTGCCGGCGACTTCAGCGCAGACCATCTCTGGTTTCTGCCTGCCATCGCGCTGTGCATGTGTCTGATGATCCTCATGTCGAGGGCAAAGCTCGAAGCCGGCCAGATGCTGGGCCTGAGCCTTGCCCTTTACCTCGTCGGCCTCTGCCTTGGCTCTTATCGCGAGGCGGTTTTGCCGTCGATTCACAGCACGCTGCTCAATGGCCGAAACGGCCCCTTTGCGCTTATCTTCGTGGTGATGGGCTTCTTGATTTCACGCGCGAACTGGCGGCCGTCTCTTGCTGTTGCACTCATCATTTTTATCGCTGGCGCTGTGGGACATGTCGTCGAATCCGCCCTGCTTGATCGCGCGGGCGTTGCGCCCTTTGCGTCCAACAATATGCTTGTCTCGACCCTGTTCTTCGGGCTCGGATCATTTTTGCTGGCGCTGCATCTGCCAAAACATGCCGCTGTTGCAGTTCTGGCCCGCGCCGGACGCGTAACGCTCGGCGTTTACGTACTGCACATTTTATTTCTCAAGCTGGTGACAAACGTTCTGCCACTCGACACCGACGTCGAAATCGCCGCCTGCGTCGCGAGCGTATCCTTGCTCTCTTTTCTCACCGCCACCGCCCTCTCGAAAATCCCGCCGCTGCGCGCGCTTGTGACGTAGGCAAATGCCCAACACGCCAAGATGAGGAGAAGCAGATGATGCACTATCGCACCCAACTTGCTGCACTTTGCCTTTGGATGGCGCTTGGCGGTGCGGCAACAGCCGCGTCCATACCCGCTGAATTGCAGGGTGCCTGGCTGGAGGGAAGCTCATCCTGCGAGCAGGTGTTCGTTGCCGGCAAGAAGGGCATGAGCTTTCGCAAGCCGGTGAACATCTTCCTTCCGGCGGTGATTATCTCGGGCGACAGGGTCACGACCCCCGCCGCCGTCTGCCGCATCCGCTCCATCGCGCAAGCCGGCAATCGCAAGATCCTGACACTGGCCTGCACAACGCAGATCTCGGAAGTCACCGTCAAGGCGCCCGTCGCGTTGATTGACGGAGGCCTCACCCGCTATACCAGCGAAAGCGAGACAGACACGGGCAGTCGTTACGAGCGCTGCAATCCGTAGGCACGCTTATTTCAACAAATCGCCGAGCATGGCGCGGGCCCGCACTAGGGTTTCCGGCTTGGTGTTGACGATGGCGTCGGCAATCTTCTGGGCCTCTTCGCCCTTCATGCCGCTGACATCCATCTTCGCCTTGTCGGCATCGGCCAGGAATTGCGGATCGACCATCACCGCATCATAGGCGCGGCGCAGCGCCTCGATCCGCTCTGCTGGCGCGCCCGGCGCAAGCACCATCGAGCGCGCGATAGCCGTCTCGGATGACAGGAAGCGGAGAATGTCGCGATCCTCCTCCGTCTGCGCCAGTTCAAGTAGAAGCGGCACGTCTTTCAGATCGGGATGACGCTGCAGGCCGACCTGCATGATGAAATTGATCTTCTTGTCGGCGATCCACTCTGCGCTTGTGGCTTTCCACGACGCCCACGAATTTGACGCGCGCACTTCGACTTCGCCTCGCTCCATCGCGAGATTGACCTCGACGCCGCCGGGATAGCCGGTGACGATATTGAGTTTGCCGCCAAGCAGCGCATTCATCGTCTCGGCATAGATCGCTCCCGCAGTTCCCATCGGTGCACCAACGATGGTCTTGCGCGTCCTCATATCCTCGAAGGATGTGATGCCGCTCTTGTGCCAGGCAGCCATGACGTTGGGCGCATTTGTGGAATTGCCGATGAAGGCGAAGTCTCGCGTGTCGAATTTCACGCCGGGCGTAGCCAGCGCCTGCGCCGCCATCATATTGGACATCAAGGCGTGCAGGCTGGTGCCATCGCGCGGGGCGAGTTGCGCAAGATTGTTGGCCGCCGTGATGCCGCCCGCGCCCGGCATGTTGCGCACAACGACTGTCGGCTGGCCGGGAATGGTCTTTGCGAGATATTTGCCAATCAGGCGGGCGCGCAGATCGTAATCATTGCCCGGCGACGTACCGACGAGAATGCCGACCGTTTTGCCGCGATAGAAATCCGCCACATCCTCGGCCTGTGCGCCCGCGGCGAATATTGTAGCAGCCAATGCAGCAATGCTGGTGATCGTGATCCTGCGCGAGCTTCTCATGCGTTCCCCCTGCAGACGTGTTTTTTTTGCAAGCCTACAGGGGAGAAACGCTGACGCCAAGCGGTCAGCAGGAGACCCTAGAAATTGACGCGATCGCCGCCCTTCAGGCCCAGCACTTCGCGCGCTTCAGCAGGTGTTGCCACCTCATGGCCGAGCTCTTCGACGATGCGGCGGATTTTTGCGACCTGCTCGGCGTTGGAGATCGCCAGCTTGCCGCGGCCGATGAACAGCGAGTCCTCGAGGCCGACGCGCACATTGCCGCCCATCATCGCAGCCTGCGTTGCAAACGGCATCTGGAAGCGACCGGCAGCGAGCACCGACCAGCGATATTGATCGCCAAACAGCTTGTCGGCCGTGCGCTTCATGAACATGAGATTTTCGAGATCGGGACCAATGCCGCCCAGAATGCCGAAGATCAGCTGCAGGAAGACCGGCGGCTTGAACCAGCCTTTGTCGAGGCAATAGGCGAGATTGTAGAGATGGCCGACGTCGTAGCACTCGTGCTCGAACTTCGTGCCATGGCCCTCGCCGAGCAGCTTGTAAATGCGCTCGATGTCGCCAAAAGTATTGCGGAAGATGAAGTCCTTGGTGCCGCGCAGATAGGGTTCTTCCCAAGGATGCTTCCAGTCGGTGTAGCGCTCGGCCAGCGGATGAATCGCGAAATTCATCGACCCCATGTTGAGCGAGCACATTTCGGGCGAGGCCTGCAGCGGCGCGGCGAGGCGCTCGTCCACCGTCATGTTGAGGCCGCCGCCCGTGGTGATGTTGATCACCGCATCCGTCGCCTGCTTGATGCGCGGCAGGAATTGCATGAACACTTTCGGATCCGGCGTCGGCTTGCCGTCGTTGGGATCGCGCGCATGCAGATGCAGGATCGAGGCGCCGGCTTCCGCCGCCGCAATGGCCTGCTCGGCAATCTGGTCCGGGGTGATCGGCAAGGCGTCCGACATGGTTGGCGTGTGAATGCCGCCCGTAACCGCGCAGGTGATGATGACCTTCTTCGAAGGGTCGCTTTTCTTTTTGGGCTCTGACATGGCGGGCTCCTTGTGAATCAATGCGCGTCGGTTGAGACGACGCGACGGCGTAGGGGAAACAGAGTGATGCCGGTGGCAGCCGAGAACAGCCCCCAAAGGCCCTTTGGCGCTTTCAGCATGACAAGAATGGCGACCGCGCCGAGCAGCATGAGATAGATCGTGCCGAGGTCGGACAAAGTCTCGCGCAGCGCGAAGAAGATCAGCGTGCCAAGAATCGGCCCCTCGATTGTGCCGATGCCCCCGATCACCACCATGAAGATGACGTAAGCGGTCCAATCGTTCACGCTGAAGGCGGCATCCGGCGAGATGCGCAGCTTTTGCAGGAAGATCAGCGCACCGGTCATCGTCGTCAGCGCAGCGGTGACGACGTAGAGCACGAGCTTGGTGCGTGCGATGTCGATGCCGAGGCTTTCCGAGGCCACCTCACTGTCGCGGATTGCGGTCAATGCCAGGCCCGCGCGCGAGCGCAGGATGGCGTAGACGACGCCAATAGCGCCAAGTCCCAGCGCCATCGCCGACCAATAGATCACCATCTCGCGCGCATCCCGCGTCGATGCGATGTCAGTCACGATGTGCGCCGGCAGGCTTGTGCCCGAGCCGCCGCCAAGCGCGGAAACTTGCGCGAAGACGAGCCGGAACACTTCCGCCGCGACCCATGTGCCAATCGCGAAATAGGCCCCTTGCAGGCGAAACAGGATCGGCGCGAGCGGCAAGGCGACGATCGCGCCGACGAAACCGGCGAGCACGATGGCGAGCAGCGGCGGCACACCATAGAAGATCGCTGCGGCAAAGAGCGCATAGCCGCCAAGCCCGACGAAAGCCTGCTGCCCGACCGACACAAGCCCCGTGAAGCCTGCGAGCAGGTTCCACAGGCTCGCCAGCGCGAGGAAGGCGTAGACCTCGCCCAGCAGGCGCATGTTGGCGCGCCCCGCCCACCAGGGCGCAGCAATCAGCGCCACAATCAGCACGAGGCTGAGCAGGCCAGCGATGCGGCTCGCGCGCGTCGCGCGTTCGATGGTGAAATCTGGCTTCATCCGTCCATCCTCGGAAACAGGCCGCGCGGGCGCAGGATGAGAATGAGGAAGAACACGAGATGGCCTGCGAGCACCTGATAACCGGGGTCGATCAACGCGCCGAGCGTCTGTGCGACGCCGAGCACCACGCCGCCCGCCAGCGTGCCCCAGAGCGAGCCGAGCCCGCCGATGATGACAGCCTCAAAACCGAAGATGAGACGCATCGGCCCGGTGGATGGATCGAAATTCGTGCGCACGGCGAGGAAGATTCCGGCGAGCGCGACAATGCCGGCCGAGAGCGCCATGGCCATGGCGTAGATGTGGCGATTGTCGAGCGCCATCAGCTTGGCGATTTCCGCGTCGTCCGATGTCGCACGGAAGGCGCGGCCGAGGCTTGTGCGCGTGAAGATGAATTCAAGGCCGAGGATGACGGCGATGGCGGTGGCAAACATCGCCAGCGGCAGGACGCCGAGATTGAGCGGGCCGACAGAAACGCTCGCCGTTTCGATGCCCCCCGCCATCACGCGGCGGCTGTCAGCGGTGAAGAACGTCAGCAGGCCGTTCTGGATGATGATCGAAAGGCCGAATGTCACCAGCAATGGCGCCAGTAGATCCTTGCCGAGCGTCGGGTTGAGCAGCACGCGCTGCAGCACATAGCCAAACAAAGCCATCACTGGCACGACGATGAGGGCGGCGACGAATGGGTTGAGGCCGAGCGTCTGCACGACAACGAGTGCGAGATAGGAACCCAGCACGATGAAATCGCCATGCGCAATGTTGACGAGCCGCATCACGCCAAAGATCAGCGACAGCCCGGCTGCAAACAGCGCGTAAAGTCCGCCGAGCAGGATGCCTTGCACAATCGCGTTGAGCCAATCCATCAATGGCTCCCGAAATAGGCGGCGACAATCTCGGCGCGGCTGTGCTCGGCGGGTTTGCCCGCCAGCGACACGCGCCCTTCTTGCAGGCAGACGAAGCTTTGCGCAAAGCCCAAGGCGCGGGTCACATCCTGCTCGACGAGAATGGCGCTGACGCCGGTGCTGGTGATGGAGGGCAACGCCGCATAAATGTCCTTGATGATCGCGGGCGCGAGGCCCAGCGAAATTTCATCGAAGAGAATGATTTCAGGATTGGCCATCAGCGCACGCCCGATGGCGACCATTTGCTGCTGGCCACCCGACAAGGATGTTGCGGGCGCGTTGCGCTTTTCGCGCAGGATCGGAAACAGCTTGTAGAGAGGCTCCAGCGACCATTCTCCCGCCCTGCCCCGCTCACCGCCGATGATCAGATTTTCTTCAACCGACAAGGAGCGGAACAGACGCCGACCTTCGGGCACGAGCGCAATGCCGCGCCGCACGATCCTGTCGGCGCTCAGCCCGCCGATGCTATCGCCGCGATGAACCACCATCTGCGGCGCGCATGGCAGCAGGCCGACGATGGTTTTCAAAAGCGTCGATTTGCCCGCGCCATTCGCGCCAATCAGCGCGAGCGCTTCGCCCGCATGAAGATCGAACGACACGCCAAAAAGCGCCTGAAAATCTGCATAACCGGACGACAGCGCGTCAATGCGCAGCAAGGGCGCGCTCATGCCTCGAGCCCCATATAAATGCTGGTCACCTCAGGGCTCGCCATGATGGCGGCGGGCTCGCCCTCCGCGATCTTGCGTCCGAAATCGAGCACGACGATGCGATCCACCACCGCCAGCAGTGCGTTGACGACATGCTCGATCCAGATGATCGACACGCCCTGAGCCCGCACAATTTTGATGGTGGCGATGAGCTCGTGACATTCCGCCTCGGTGAGGCCGCCGGCTATTTCATCCAGCAGAAGAAGGGTGGGCTGCGTGGCCAACGCACGGGCGAGTTCGAGGCGCTTGCGCTCCAGCAGCGTCAGCGCGCCAGCCAGCGCATTGGCCTTGCGCATGAGGCCCGTGAGTTCGAGCACCTCCAGCGCGCGCGCAGACGCCTGACGCTCGGAAAGCCCGCGCCCGAACGCCGCGCCGACAAGCACATTTTCAAACGTCGTCATGCCGAGAAAGGGATGGGGAACCTGAAACGAGCGCGAAATGCCAAGGTGGCAGCGCGTGCGCGTCGGCAACGCGCTGATGTCGCGATCCTTGAAGATCACGCGGCCCGCGCTGGCGGCGGCCGTGCCGGCAATCAGATTGAACAGGGTCGTCTTGCCGGCGCCATTGGGGCCCAGAATGCCAAGCGCCTCGCCGTGATCGAGCGTGAGCGAAACATGGTCAGTCACGAGCAAGGCGCCGTAGCGCTTGACCAGTCCTTCCAGGCTCAGGAGCGGCATTGATTTATCCATCGCGAAAGGCGCGCGGGAAGAAGCCCCCGCGCGCAGGATCGTCACAGCAAGATGAGATTGCCGCCGAGCGGGATCTCGGGCGCAGTCTTGTTCGCCGTGATGACGAGCTCGACATTTCCGCCGCGCTTCTGCCACTGCCCAGCCACGAGAGGCGTCTTGGTGACGTTCTTCACCGGCCCCTTGCTCCAGTCGACGGGCCCGACGATGGTCTTCAGACTCGTCTTGCGCGTGGCGTCGATGATCGACTTCGGATCGCTGAGATCGGCCGTGCGCTTGATGACGTCGGCGATGACTTCAAACAGCGCATGGTTGAAGCCGATGGGCTGCGTCCACGGGCGCTTGGTGGCGGCCGTATAGCCGTCCGCCAAAGCCTTTGAGGTTTCGCCCGTCAGCGACGATGAGAACGGATGGTTGGGCGACCACCAGATTTCCGACGACAGGCCGATGCCGCGCTCGCCCAGCGACTGAATGACGGAGGGGAATAGCAGCGCCTTGCCGATGGTGACGATCTTCGGGCGAAAGCCCTGCTGTCCCGCCTGCGCCCAGAAGGTGGCGAAATCCGGCGGGATCATGTTGCCGGTGACGATATCGACGCCCTCTTTCTTGAAGGCGTTGATCTGCGCAGAGAAGTCATCCGACATGAGCTGATAGCGGCCCGGATCGGTGAGCTTGTAACCCGCCGCTGCGAGCGGCTTGGGGAAGCCGCGCTCCTTGTCGCCCCACGCATTGCCGTCCGCATCATTCGGGAACAGGCCGCCGACAGATTTTCCAATGCCCGGCTGATCCCACAAGGCGAGGAAGGAACCGATAACGTCTTCGAGCCCCCAGAAGAAATGATAGGTGGACTGGAAACCCTTCGCAGGATCGCCGTTGCGTCCGAAGAAATAGGGCTGCCACGGGCAGTTCGTCGTGATGCAGGGCGTGCCGTTGACTTCCGCCTGGTCGGCGACCGGATTGACGGTGTCGGGCGCGGCGGAGGCGCAGATGATGTCGACTTCATCCTTGAGGATCAGCTCGGCTGCGACTTCGGCTGCGCGATTGGGATTGGATTGCGAATCCTTGAGGATGATCTCGACCTTGACGTCTTTGCCATTATTCTTGACGCCGCCCGCGAAAACCTTGCGGATGCCGGAGAGCACATAATCATTGGCCTCGCCGAAGCCAGCCAGCGGACCCGTCATCGGATTGACGAAACCGATTTTCACAACATTCTTTGTCGCCGCGAGCGCACCGCCCGAGCGAATGACCGCCGGCGCCGCAATGGCGCCCAGCGCGGTATGTTTCAGAAATGTGCGTCGCGTCGCGCTATTTTGCAATTCCTTGATCGTCATGTGCCACTCCTTCGCCGCGCTCGGCAGCGTTCAGTTTCCTCAGATGCGTGAACACACGCTTGCGGAGGTCTTGCGCCTCCTCTTGGGTCCAGGTTCGGAAACCTTCACCGCTTTTCACACCGAGTTTTCCCTCGGCAATGAGCTCTTCGAGATAAGGACTGGGACCGGGCGTCCGGTCGAGATGTGGAATGACCGTCTTGTGAATGTCGAGGGTCAGCTCCGTGCCTACGAGATCGGCGTTTTCGAGCGGCCCGAGCACGGCCAGACGACGACCGAAACTCGCCTTGACCACCGTGTCGACCGTGCGCGCATCGCAGATGCCTTCCGCAACCAGCGCAATCGCCTCGCGCCACAGCGCATGCTGAAGACGGTTGCCGACAAAGCCCGCGACATCCTTCATCACGCGTACCGGCGTCTTGCCCGCCTGCGTGAGCAAGGTCATCATCGCCTCGATATGGCGCAGCTCGGTGTCGGGCGTGCCGACGACTTCGACAAGCGGCACGAGGAAAGGCGGATTCCACCAATGCGTGCCAAGCATGCGCGAACGTGTCGCCATGTCGCCGACGATGCTGCCGATGGGCATGACGGAGGTGTTGGAGGCCAGCACCGCGTCGGGCGGGGCAAGCCGCTCAAGCTCTGCAAAGATCGCCTGCTTGATTTCAAGTTTCTCAGGCGCGCACTCAAAAACGAATTGCGCGCCCTGCAAAGCCTCGCCGAGATCGGCGTGGCCGCTGACGAGGTGCAGGCAATCCACGGGCTCTTCGAGATCCCGCAGATTGCTTTCGATGCGCGCGTGCAGACTGTCGAGCGAGGCCGGAAACGCGTCATAGACCCGCACGCGGGATCCGGAGCGCGCAAACACCTGCGCGATGCCGTGCCCCATCAGTCCCGCGCCAATGACGGCGATATTCGGACGCTCGCTCATGCTGTTGCCTCAGCCTGCCGTGTAGCCGCCATCTGCGTAGAGAATATGGCCGGTGTAGAAATCCGACGCGCGCGATGTCAGAAACAGCAGCGGCCCAGCGAGATCTTCCGGTTCGCCGAGACGGCCCTTGGGCACGCGCGCGAGGAATCCCGCACGCGTCGCCTGCGCCTTTTCATCATCGGCGAACATCCAGGCCGTGAGCGGCGAACGGAAAACCGTCGGCGCGATGGCGTTGACCGTGATGCCCGTCGGCCCGAGTTCGCAGCCCAGAGCCTTGGTGATGCCGTCGACCGCGGACTTGGACGCGCAATAGGCGGTGTAGCCCGCAGGATGCCCGAGCAGGCCGCGCGCGGAGGACATGAGCACGATCTTGCCGCCATCGCCCTGCGCCAGCATCTGCCTGGTGGCGGCGCGCGCCATCAGCCAGCTCTGCGTGACATTGGCGTCCATCACATCGAGGAAACGATCCGGCGACATGTCCGAGATTTTGGAAACATCGTTCTTGCCTGATGCAACAACGAGAATGTCGACGCGGCCGAAGCGCTTCACGCCAGCGGCGATGATATCGTCGCAATCCGCTTCCTTCGAGGGCCGCACATTCAGCGCCTCGACGTCCGCGCCGAGCGCTTCGCACTCCTTCGTCACCGCGTCGAGATCGGCTTTCTTGCCAGCGGTGAGAACGAGCTTGCAGCCCGCGCCCGCAAGAATCTGCGCAGCCAGCGCGCCAAAGGCACCCGAGGCGCCGGTGATCACGGCGACCTTGCCCTTCACGTCGAACAGCGAGGCCGGGTTTTTCAGAAAATCAGCGCTCATGGCTTCACCCCCGGAGGATAGGGAATCACGACCATCAGCGAGCAGAGGTGGTTCGTGCGGTTTTCGATCACACGCACTTCGTTGGCCGCGATGGTGCAGGAATCGAGCTTCTTCAGCACGGTTTCCTGGCCGTCGATGATTACGGTCATCTCGCCTTCGATGACGATGTAGACCTTCTCGAAAGGCGTGGAATCCGGACCGGCGCCGCCGCCGGGCAGGAATTGCGAAAGGCCGACCCATTGGTTGGTCGGGCCGCCGGGCTCGAAACCCTGCAGGCGAAGGCCGACGACGCCCCTGTGGTTGGGGGCGTCATAAGGCTTCGCATCTTCAAAGCGCTTGAGGAACATCAGAAGCTCTCACCGGCTTCGATGCGATAATTCTGGCCCTTGTCGATCATCGCGACGAGGCGAATGATGCAGCCGTCGCCGCGATCCCAGTTCCACGGGAAGAAGGCGAAGGTGCAACGCTTGCCGGTAACCGCGTCGAGGTCGCCGCCGACATTTTCAATGCCGAGAATGCCGTTGGTGAAAAGCTTGCGGTGCACGGGCTCCCATTCCGGGAAATCGTCCTTCCAGTCACGCCCGCCGGACCATTCGAAATATTCCTTTTCGAGGTGCGGATGCAGCGGACCGTTGCGCTGCGGGCCGATGGCGGTGGCGAGCGGATGATCATTGGCCTGCGTGTCATGGCCGACGACCTTCACCTTCTTCTCGACGAACCAGTCGCCGGCGGACGGCACGAAGCCCGGGCATTTGCAGAAATAATCTTCGCTGTCCTCGTAAGCCTTGTGCCAGCCGGTGTTGACGATAACGACATCGCCCGGGCGCACGGCATGGCCGCCGGCCTTCTCGAGATCGTCATAGGTGATCGGCTCCCACATTTTCTTCGGGATGGAGAGCACGATGCCCGAGCCGAAGAAATGCGGCAGCGGCACTTCATCGATGAAGGGCGTGCCCTGCACGACATGGGCGGGCGCATCGATGTGGGTGGTGTTATGCATGGAGGTCGTGATGCGCTGCGAAAGAACGCCAGACTTCGCCATGTAGTGGATTCGCTCGATCTTCACGTCTTCGAAATAGGGCCAGTTCGGCGACTGGTATCCAAAACGATGCGAGAGATTGTAGAATTCGAGTCCCATGGCATTATCGAGATTGGTCTCGAATTCAATGCCGCGAATCTTGACGGTCTGGTTCTTGAACGTCATGGGCGTCCTCCTGATGTGCGCTTCGTCCCAGGCGGCGATTTTGCCGCCATATTTTTGTGGTCCATCATACGATACGCATGTACCATATGGCGGTCAATTGGTCGTGCGCAGCTTTTTGTGGCTCTTACCCTAAAGGATCAGTGACGCTGATGCGGGAGGATATATGCACGGCATGAAAGACCCCGAAGAGAAGAACGGGGCGCAGGGCGGCATTCAGGTGATCGCGCGCGCTGCCAGCGTTTTGCGCACGCTTGAAAATCATCCTGGTGGCCTGAGCCTCGGACAGATTGCGAAATCCGTCGGCCTTGCGCGCTCGACCGTGCAGCGCATTGTCGCCGCACTGGCGGCCGAAGATTTCGTCATCGCGGCTGGCCCTGGCGATGTCCGCATCGGTCCGGGCCTTGTGCGCATTGCGGCCTCGGTTGCCTCCAACACGGCCGATCTCATTCGCCCGCATTTGCGCGCGCTTGGTGATGAGGTTGGCGAAACCGTCGATCTGGCGGTGCTCTCGGGCGGCTCGACCGTGTTCGTCGATCAGGTGCCGGGCCGCCATCGGCTTGTGGCTGTGTCGGCGGTTGGCGAACGCTTTCCGCTGCATTGCACCGCGAACGGCAAGGCGATTCTCGCCTGCTTTTCCGCCGAAGACGCCGAGGAGCTGATCGACAAGAGCCTCGCGGAACATCCCGACTTCCCCATCCGCAATCGCGCGAAGCTGCTGGCCGAACTCGAGGAGATTCGCCGCACGCATCTCGCCTACGATCTCGAGGAACATGGCGGCGGCATTTCAGCCATCGGCATTGCCCTGCTCGACGTATTCGGACGTCCGATCGCGGTGTCCATCCCCGCGCCGTCACAGCGTTTCGAAGAGCAACGCGCGCATCTGGCTGTGCAGTTGAAAGCCTTTCGCAAGCGCATCAAGACTGTCGTCTCGCGCTGAGACTGCAGACGAAAGGAGGGGTGGGGAGGAGTCCTCACCGCTTGACCGGGTATCGTAATACGGTACTCTAGGTCCATGATACGGTACAACGAGCGCCAAAGAGCGTGCGAACCGGTCGGGAAGAAACTCAGGAGGGAACGCCCATGACGTCAAGCATGACCCGTCGTGTTGTCGCCAGCTCGGTCGCTGGCGCTTGCTTCTTCGCCGCCAGCGCCCTCGCGCAGGCGCAGACAATTGAACTCAAGGTCTCGCATTACCTGCCGCCAAACCACACGTTCCAGAAAGAGCTGGTGCGCTGGGGCGAGGAGCTGACGGCACAATCCAACGGACGCCTGAAGCTCAACATCTTCCCCGCCTCGCAGCTCGGCCCGGTCAATCGCCAGTTCGATCTCGCGCGCAACGGCGTTGTCGACATTGCAGTCGGCCTGCATGGCGCAACACCTGGCCGCTATCCGACGACCGAACTCGTCAGCCTGCCCTATGTGCACCCGAAAGCCGGCGACAACAGCGCCGTCACCTCGAAGCGCCTGTCCGAACTCGCGCCCGAATATCTGGCCGCCGAACACAACGGCCTGAAGATCCTCTGGATGGCCGTCACCAATCCGCTGATGTTCCACACTGCAAACAAGCAGATCAAGACGGTCGCCGACTTCAAGGGCCTGCGCATCCGCTATGCGGGCGAACAATTCGCGCAGATCATTCCCGCGCTCGGCGCCGTGCCGCTGCCCGTGCCTCCGGCTGAAACGCAGGACGGACTCGCCAAGGGCATCATTGACGGCGCGACCTTCCCCTATGAAGCGACGATGAGTTTCGACCTCGGCACGGTCGTGAAATATTCCCTTGAACCGGGCGTTTCCACGGCGACCTTCGCTGTCGTGATGAATCCCGGCAAGTTTGCTTCGCTGCCCGACGATCTCAAGCAGCTTATCGAAAAGACCACCGGCCCCGGCCGCGCCGAACAATTCGGCAAGGCATTCGACGAGAGCGAAAAGCACGGCCGCGATTACATGGTCGCCAAGAAGGTGACGATCACGACGCTCGCCGGCAACGATCTCGCCGACGTGCAGAAGGCACTGGCGCCGATTGTCGAGAAAGCCATCACCAAGCTCGAGAGCGAAGGCAAGCCCGGCAAGAAATTCCTCGACGCGTATCAGCGCTAAAACGCGAAGGCCGGCCCATATTTGAAGCCGGCCTTTTTTATCGTTGCCCATGAGGACACCATGGTCCGCTTTGCAGAAATCGTGAAAGACGCGCAATTGCGCCTCGCCATGCTGGCGCTGGGCGTGATGATGCTGATCATCGTCGCAGACGTCACCCTGCGCTACGTTTTCGGCAGCCCGATCCATGGCGCCTATGATGTCGTGGAAGTCTCGCTGCTCGTGTTCGTCTTTCACGGACTGTCCGCCTGCTTCTTCGCGCGCCAGAACATCGTGATCGACCTCATCGACAATATCGTGCCGCTGCGCGTCACGCATGCGCTCGTGCGCTTTTCAGATCTGCTCACCGTCACTTTGCTGGCCGTCATGATCTGGGCGATGATCTCGCCCGCCAGCCAGGCTTTCGAATATGGCGACAAGAAACTCGAGCTCGGACTGAAGCTCTGGGTTTTGTGGACGATCGCCATTGCGGGCCTCGCCTGCACGCTCTTTTGCGCGCTCGGCGCGCTGGCCAAGCCCGTGGTCACATCGCATGGCGGAGAACGGATGTGAGCAATCAATGGGTCGGCGCCTGCGGCGTCCTCGCGCTTTTTGCGCTTCTGTTTCTGCGCGTGCCCGTCTGGGCGGCGCTGATGCTGGTGGGCGTCGTCGGCAACACGATTGTCGGCGGCTGGCAATCGTCCTTCGCAATTCTCGGCACCAACGCTTTCGACACCTCATCGGCCTATACGCTTTCGGTCATTCCGCTGTTCATCCTGATGGGCGATGTCGCCTCAAGCACGCGTCTCTCGGCTGATCTCTTCAACGCCGCACGCGTCCTGCTGTCGGGCATTCGCGGCGGCCTGTCGGTGGCCGCCATACTCGCATCCGCCTGCTTTGGCGCGGTCTGCGGCTCATCTGTCGCCACCGCAGCGACCATGACCCGCATCGCGCTGCCCGAAATGCGCAAGGCGGGTTACGACGATGGCCTGGCGACGGGCTCGGTGGCGGCGGGCGGCAGCCTCGGCATCCTCATCCCGCCCTCCATCATTCTCGTCATCTACGCGGCCATCGCCGAACAGAGCGTGCCGAAACTCTTTGCTGCGGCGTTGATCCCGGGCCTCGTGCTGACCGCGATCTATATCGCTGTCGCACTCACCGTCGCGCATCTGCGCCCCGAATATGCGCCCACCGTGTCGAATGTGACCTGGCGCGAACGCCTGGAGGCTCTCCGTCAGCCCTGGCAATTCCTGCTGCTGTTCATCGCCACGATTGGGGGCATCTACGCCGGCATTTTCAGCCCGACGGAGGCCGCAGCCATCGGCGCTTTTGGCGCGATCATGCTTGGCCTGCTCGGACGCCGCCTCACCTGGAAGCAATTGACCAAGGCGGTCGAAGGCACGGTCATCACCAGCGCGCTTCTGTTCATCATCATCATCGGCGCGACCTTGTTCGCCTACTTCATCGTGCAGACGCAATTGCCGGTGCTGCTCGCGACCTTCGCGCAATCCATGAACCTCAGCGGGCTCGCGGTGATGCTGATCATCATCGCGGCTTATGTCGTCATCGGCTGCTTTCTGGAAGGCATCGGCATGGTGCTCATCACGGTGCCGGTCTTCCTGCCGCTGGTGATGAAGTTCGGCTACGATCCGATCTGGTTCTCGATCATTGTCGTGATCGTCGTTGAACTCGGGCTCATCCATCCGCCCGTCGGCATGAACCTGTTCGTCATCCAGGCGCAGGTTCCCGACGTGAAGCTGACCGCCATCTATCGCGGCATCATACCCTTTCTGATCGCGCCCTTCCTGCTCATTGCGTTGTTGATCGCCTTTCCCGAAATCGCGCTTTGGCTACCCAGGAAACTTTACGGATGAACATGCAAATCAACATCGCCATCATTGAAGAGCCCGACGAGCATCTCGCCGACCGGCTGCGCGCCGAGGTTCCGGGCATTGTCGTGCATGCAGGTAAGAGCGAAGCGGACATCCTGCCCCATTGTGCCAACGCCAATGTGCTGATGGGCCTCGCCCAGTCGATCACGCCCGCCATGGTCAGCGCCGCCAAGGGGCTGCAATGGGTGCAGGCGCTCACC
The DNA here is from genome assembly GCA_947370975.1 of Beijerinckiaceae bacterium. Lineage (GTDB taxonomy): Bacteria > Pseudomonadota > Alphaproteobacteria > Rhizobiales > Beijerinckiaceae > Terripilifer. The sequence continues at coordinate 37,875 of CANBNG010000002.1, read as the reverse complement.
ACCGGCGTCGATCCGCTGAAGGCAATGCGCGAGCTCGATCCCGCGATTCCGATCACCTCGGGGCGCGGCATCCATGGCCCGCAAATGTCGGAACTTGCCTTCCTCTACATGCTCAATTTCGCGCGCGACATCCGCACGATCCTCAAGGATCAGGACACTAAAAACTGGGAGCGCCGCCCGCAGAAACTGCTGTGGAACAAGACTGTCGTCATCATCGGCGTCGGCGTGATTTCGGAGGATCTGGCCCGCTGCTGCAAGGCGTTTGGCATGAATGTTGTAGGCGTCTCCTCGCGCGCTACTGCGCCCCATTTCGACCGCATGTTCACGCGCGCACAGCTGAAAGAAGCTGCAGCGCAGGCTGATTTCCTCATTGCAGTCGTGCCGCTGAGCCCTGAAACAAAGGGCATGATCGACGGCGCGGTGCTCGATGCCATGCCAGCTCACGGTGTGTTCATCAACATCGCGCGCGGCCCCGTCGTCAACGAAGCCGAGTTGATCGACCGCCTGCAGCGCAAGGTGATCGCCGGCGCTGCGCTTGACACCTTCATCGAGGAGCCCCTGTCGGCCGACAGCCCGCTGTGGGCGATGGACAATGTCCTCATCACGCCGCATATCGGCGGCAAAAGCGAAAGCTACGTCGATCAGATCCTGCCATTGCTCGCGCATAATATCCGCGCGTTTCAGGACGGTCGGATGGACGACTTCCGCAATCTGGTCGCAAGGTGAGTCACATGTCAGATCATCCGCGCATCGCCGTCCGCATCTCCGACGCAGAGCTCGACCGTCGCTGGGCCGCCGTGCGCGCTGTCATGAAAGCGCAGCGCCTTGATGCGGTGATCGCGCAGGCGACCAACGACTGGCTCGGCGGAAACGTGAAATGGCTGACCGACATTCCAGCCAACAATCACTATCCGCGCACCGTCATTTTCCACGCCGACGATCTGATGACGGTCGTTGAAATGGGCGTGTTCGGGGGCGAACGGAAACTTGAAGGCAAGGATGCGATTCATCGCGGTGTGGGGAAAATCCTCACAGTGCCCTCCTTCCCCTCGATCAATTACACCGTGCCCTATGACGCCGAGCTCGCGGCGGGCGAATTGAAACGCCGCGGCGCCAGGCGCGTCGGACTTATGACGCCGGGCGGTTTTCTCGCTGGCTTCCACCAGCGGCTGACGCAGTCGCTCGACGGCGTTGACTTCATCGACGCGACCGACGCGCTGGACGCCATCAAGGCCGTAAAGAGCGAGGAAGAGCGCACGCTGATCCGCCGCGCGGCTTCACTGCAAGACGAGGTCTTCGCGCAAGTCTGCGCCTTCATCCGCCCGGGCCTGCGCGACATCGATATCACCTCGCATGCGCAAGCTTTCGCGCAGACACTTGGCAGCGAACAGGGCATCTTTCTTGCCGCGTCCGCGAAAATCGGCGTGCGCTCGCCCTTCATGGGCCGGCATCTGCAGAACAAGGTGCTGGAGGCAGGCGACCATCTCTCGCTGCTGATCGAGATCAACGGTCCCGGCGGCATGTATACAGAAATCGCGCGCACGCTGTGCCTGGGCAAGGCGAGCCAGCAATTGCTCGACGGCTTTGCAGCGGTGAAAGCAGCCCAGGATCATACGCTCTCGCTCATCAAGCCCGGCGTGCTGTGCCGCGACATCGCGGCGGCGCATGACGCCTACATGATCGCGCATGACATGCCGCCCGAGATCCGGCTCTATTCGCATGGGCAAGGCTACGACATGGTCGAACGCCCGCTCATCCGCCACGATGAGACACTTGCGATTGCGCAGCACATGAATCTTGCCGTGCATCCGGGCTTCGAGAACGACGCGATCTTCGCCGTCATCTGCGACAATTACCTCGTCGAGGCGAACGGCCCGAGCGCCTGCCTGCACGCGACCGAAAAGAAGATCTTCGAATTGTGAGGACTGAAAGATGATCAAGAAAATCGCGCTCGAAGAACATTTCATGGCGCCCGACTTCATCGACTATTGGGCGGAAACGTTTGGCAATATCTCGCCTGAGCTATCCGACAAGGCGCTCGGCGCACTCTCCGACTTTGGCGCGCGCCGTCTCGATGACATGGACAAGAACGGCATCGAATTCGCCGTGCTGGGCCTCGCAGGCCCAGGCGTGCAGGCTGAAAAGGACACGGCGCTGGCGACGCGGCGCGCGCGCGAGGTGAATGATTTTCTCAAGCGCGAAATCGACAAAAATCCGAAGCGCTACGGCGGCCTCGCACATGTGGCCGTGCAGGACGCCAAGGGCGCGGCCGACGAACTCGAGCGCTGCGTCAAGCAGCTCGGTTTTTCAGGCGTGATGATCAATGGCGCGACGCATGGCATGTATCTCGATGATCCGAGCCTCGAGATTTTCTGGGAGCGCGCGGCGGCCCTGAAAGCGCCGGTCTACATTCATCCCAACAATCCCGCCGATCACCCGGCCATGTATGCGGGCCATCCCGAACTCTGGGGCCCGATGTGGAGCTGGGGCGTCGAGACCGCGACCCACGCCATGCGCATCGTCACGGCGGGCGTGTTCGAGCGCCATCCAGATGCAACGCTGATCCTTGGCCATATGGGCGAGGCGATCCCGTTCCAGATGTGGCGCATCGACAGCCGCTGGACCATCGCCAACCGCCAGGGCCGCTCGCTGAAAGAGCCGCCGAGCCATTACATCGCCAAGAACATCATGGTGACGACTTCGGGCGTCTGCTCGGCGGAACCGCTGCATTGCGCAGTGGACGCTCTGGGCGCGGGCAATGTGATGTTCTCGGCCGATTACCCGTTCGAGCGCACGGCGGAAGCCAGCCATTTTATCGAGACGGTGGAGATCGACGAGACGCTGCGCCAGCAGATCTGCTGGGACAATGCGAAGCGGATCTTGAATCTGGATATCTGAATAAAGCCATCCACCCAGAGGCGGCAATCCATCTTCGGGCGCCCGAAAGATGGATTGCTTCGCTTCGCTCGCAATGACGAAGCTGAGGGGATGCGCCTAAGACTTGAAAAGCATCCGCTCCGCATTGCCGCGCATGATGCCTGCGACCTCGGCCTCCGAGAATCCACACGCCGCAACGAATTCATGCGGATTGCGGTCGCCCACCGGATAATCGGTCCCCAGCACGATGCGGTCTGCGCCCACAGTCTGCGCCAGCACGCGCAGCGCCTGCGTGTCGTAGACGCAGGTGTCGTACCAGAGCGTCTTCAGATATTCCGTCGGCGAACGCCGCATGTTGACGCGCGTCGTCGGCTTCTCGACCCAGTTCCGCTCGATGCGCCCCATGTAAGTGGGCATATAGCCGCCGCCATGCGAGACGCAGATCGACAGCTGCGGGAAGCTCTCCAGCACGCCCTCATACATCAGCGAAGCGATGGCCATCGCCTCCTCGAAAGATTGGCCGATCGAGTTCCAGAGGAAGTGCTTGCGGAAACGCGGGGCCGGATTGCCTGCTGGATGGATATAAACCAGAGCGCCCTCTTCCGCCGCCGCTTCCCAGAAGGGCCGCAGGCGGGCATCGCCGATTTCCATCTCGCCGACGCGCGTCGAAATGTTCACGCCGACGAACCCAAGCTCACGCATGCAGCGACGCAGCTCCGCCGCGGCAAGCTCGGGCGCCTGCAGCGGCACGGTCCCCAGCGCCAGGAAGCGCAAGGGGTCACGCGCCGCGCGTTCGGCTATCCAATCATTCGAGCGCCGATCGAGCGCGAGCCCTTCAGCGTGCGACGCCCAATAGGTACATTGGTGCACGAGGCTCGCCGAGAGCACCTGCACGCCAACGCCCATCCCATCCATGTGGCCGACGCGCGCCTCCATGTCGCCCATCGAGGCGATCACGAAAGCTACGCGGTCGGCCGCCGCAGCGCGCGCCGCCTCGCTCAGCACCACCCCTTCGGGCGGCCGCGTGAACACGCTGTACGCCTTCGTCACGTCCCAGATTTCGGGCACGACGACATGCGCATGCACGTCGATCGGCCCGGTCGCGAGCTTGCGTGCGGACATGGTGCTCACTCCGGCTGGATGCCGGCGGTCTTGATGACCTCCGCCCAGCGCTTGAGATCGCGCGCGACAATCTCCTTCAGCCGGTCCGGCCCGCCGCCGATCACCTGCAGCGCCTGCGCATCAAGCTTGGCCTTGATATCCGGATCGGCCAGCATGGCGTTCAGGTCAGTGTTGTACTTTGCGACGACGTCGGACGGCGTTCCAGCTGGCGCAAAGATCGCCCACCAATTGTCGATGTCGATGCCAGGCACGCCCGCCTCCGTCATGGTCGGCACGCTGGGCGCGAGCGCGATGCGCTTGTCGCCGGAGATCGCCAGGATCTTCACGTCCCCGCTCTGCGCCAGCGAGTTGGCCTGCAGGGCCGGCATGAACATGCCGCCAATATGCCCCCCCGACAGATCCTGCATCGCGCCCGCCAATTGGCGATAGGGAACATGGCGCAGCTTTGCGCCCGATTTCTGGTTGAACAATTCAAGCGCGATATGGTGCGGCGATCCCGGCCCCGGCGAGCCGAAGTTGACCTCATCCGGCTTCTTCTTCGCCAGCTCGACCAGCTCCTGCAGTGTGTTGACGCCGAGCGACTTGTGCACCGCGCAGGCAAAGACGGAATAGACGAGGCCTGCGACAGGCGCGAAATTCGCAATCGGGTCGTAAGGCGCGTTCTTGAACAGGCTGACATTCATGACAAGCGTATTGGCCGTCACCAGCATGGTAAGGCCATCATGAGCCGCGCGCGCGACCGCCGCCGTACCGATATTGCCGCTGGCGCCAACGCGATTGTCGACAACAATTGTCTGCTTCCACTTCGCCTGCAGATATTGCGCGGCGATGCGGCCGATCGTGTCGGGCCCGCTGCCCGCGCTGAAGGGGACGATGAAGGTGATGTTCTTGTCGCCGCCGGCGACCTGCGCCTGCGCGCCGCCGCTCAGTGTGGCGAGCGCTCCGCCCGCAAGCATCTGCGCAACGCCACGACGCGTGAAATGATGGGCTGCCATATGGCGCTCCCTCCGAAACGTTTCCTCGAATGGCCGGTTTTCCGGCTCGAGGTCATCTTACGGTCTGGTGCGCGGGTGAAAAGCTCTTTTTCCACCATGCAGGCAAACTGTACCGCAATGCGGGTTTGTGTCGTTATCGTGAAAGCACTGAAAACAAGGAATCATTTTATGGCGAGCTGGTCTGCACACCCTCTCGCGCGGCGTTGATGGCCGGACGTTATCCCATGCGCTACGGGTTGCAGACGCTCGTTATCTTTCCCAGCCATGAGTAGAGGGCGGCTGCGAGGCCGAACTGATCGGGCGAGATCGCGGCGACGGCGGTGAATCTGGACAACAAAAAAGCCGCCCATTTGGGGCGGCTTTTTGCTTAGCTAAGCTTTGGTTGCGGGGACGCGCATCGATCTTTACCGAACCATTTTGATAAAGCAGTGAGCGAGCAAATGAGGCCACACGCTCTTCGCGTTCTTCAATCGAAATCATGGTTGATCAGGCAAAGCATCCTTTCACTTGTCCCCCCGCGCTTGGGAACGGGTGCGTGCGAACCTGTTTTCTGGCGTCGGCAAACCAAGATGTTCACGCAAAGTGGTCCCCTGATAATCTTTGCGGAACAGGCCGCGTCTCTGCAATTCCGGAATGACAAGGTCGATGAAATCATCGAAGGCTTCGGGGAAATGCGCGGGCAGCAGGACGAACCCGTCCATGGCGCCGGCCTCGAACCATTCTTGCATGAGGTCCGCGACCGTCGTCGGGCTGCCACAAGCGAGAAGATAGCCCCTCGCGATCGCAATCTCGTTGTAAATGTCCCGAAGCTTGTAACCCAGCCTTTTTGCCTTGGCGGAAGCAACCGTACTGTATCCTTGCTTCAGATTGGACACCGGCAGGTCAGGAACGGGCCCATCAAGTGGATATTGAGACATGTCATGTCCGAAACGGCGAGACATAGTCCGCATGGCGCTGGTCGAGTCCACATAGGTCATGAGCTGCGCCAGCTTGGCTTGCGCCTCTTCGTCCGTTCGGCCGACAATCGGGACCATACCGGGCAGGATGTTGCAATGTTCAGGACGACGGCCGGCCGCAACAACATGCTTCTTGATGTTTGCATAATATTCGCAGGCCACATCCAGTTCGAGCTGAACCGTGAAGACGACTTCGGCGATGCGCCCTGCGAGCGCCTGGCCGGTGGGTGAGGAGCCTGCCTGCACGATGACGGGCCGACCCTGCGGGGTCCGTGTGATGTTGAGCGGGCCCTTCACCGAATAGAATTGTCCCTTGTGGTCGAGCGCATGAACTTTGCTCAGGTCGTAGTACTGTCCTGTTTCCTTGTTTTCGATGCGGCCGCCGTCTTCCCAGCTGTCCCACAACCCCTGAACGACATCGACAAATTCTCCGGCGATTTCGTAACGACGGTCGTGATCGACCATCTCGCGGCCAAAATTTTCGGCAGCCTCGGGCAATGTCGACGTGACGACATTCCAGCCCGCGCGGCCGCCGCTAAGATGATCGAGCGACGCAAATTGCCGTGCGATATTGAAGGGTTCGCTATAGGTGGTGGAGGCGGTGCCGATGAGTCCGACGTGCGTGGTGGCGCCGGCGAGCGCCGAGAGGAGCGTCGTCGGCTCGAAGCGCGTGACCTGCCCGGGATGCCCCTCGGGCAAGAAGGCAAGGCTGTCTCCAACGAAGAGGAAGTCGAGCTTTCCTCTTTCACAGGAGGCTGCGATCTTTTTAAAGACTTCGAGGTTCTCGCCGCTCGTCGTGGCGCCCGGATAGCGCCAGCCGGCGATGTGGTTGCCGGTTCCCACCGCATATACCCCGAGGTGCATCTGCCGCTGACTCATGTGCCATTCCTTTTTTGTTGATCTTATTTGGCTTCTGTCAGCTCGATCGCGCGATCGATGACAGAACGGTCGAACGTCACGATCCGGGTGACGACTTGCTGCATTGCCTCGCCAGATACCGGATCGACCTCAATTTGAATTTTTTCAGCGTCGGCCAGAAAAGCCGGATCCTTCATGGTGGAATCGAAGGCGCGGCGCAGGATTGCGATCCGCTCCTTCGGGACATCAGGAGGCGCGACCAGCGGCCATGCGCTGATTTGCGGTGAGAACAGTAATTCCAGGGCCTTCCTATCGAGATCGGACTTTGCGAAATCCATGATCAAAGGAACATCCGGCAGATCTGGCGCCTTTTGCAGAGCCATCTGGATCAGGACGTTGACCTTCTTCTCATCGAGCCAAGGTTTTGAACGGCTTTTAAGGCTACCCCAGGACCAACCGATACGCGCATCGACTTCGCTGCGCTCCATCGCCATCGTCACGTCATTGCCGCCGGGATAGCCAGTGACGACCTTAATCTTTGCCCCTGTCAACTTGCGGATGAGGGTCGGAAAACGCCCTGTGTCGTCGATAATGCCGGTTGCACCTGCCGTGATTTCGCGCGTTTGCAAGTCGTCCAGGGACTTGATGCCGCGCGCATGCCAGACCACCCCGACCGATACCTCCTTGCTGGTGCTGCCAATCGGCAAGAACCGGGCGGGGTCGTATTTCGCCATCTGCGGATTGAAAGCCGGCTCGACGGCGTAACTGCGCGCCAGCATGCCCAGCGACGTGCCATCGCGCGGCGCCACGCTGTAGAGATTCAGAATAGCCTTGATTCCGCCCGAGCCTGGAAGATTTTGCGGAAGGAAGTTCGGATTGCCGGGAATGTGCCGGCCCATATGGCGCGACACCAATCTGGCGGTCGCGTCATAAGTGCCGCCGGCTGCATATCCAATCATGACAGTGACGTTCTTGCCCGCGAAGAAATCCGCATCGTCGGACCGCGCGCCAGTGGCGCTGGCGACCAAAGCGCCAAAACATAACGAGACGGCTAAGATTCTGGTCATGCAGATTACCCTTCTTGCGCGTTTCATCGCTCGGCCGCTGCGGAATGGCTCCACATCGAGACGCAACGGCTGGACAGCGTCGACGGAATGTTCAGGCGCAAGACGCTTCGCCCAGGTATCGAGGAGACCATGCAGATACGCACAGCCGTGAGTTGGATGGTTCTGAGTAAGTCTCAGCCAGAAGAAAATGAGGCACGATGAAGGCATGATCTTCGCTGCCATGGGTATGAAGGGCGTTCTCGTCGCCGCTCGCATACACCTTCACGGCAAGCCAGAGATTCTCGGCCATAGCCAAAAGATCATAGGTCGTGCCCTGCTCGCGTAAGGGCAGATCCCGCATTGAGAAAGCAACCGCGTGATCGATTGCGGCAATCGGACATCGCTCAACGAGCTTCCCACCGTCCACGGATCACCTCCCCCAGTTCTTATTTTTCTTGATCCTGCCGGTGCGGCCGCACCCTGTCAATCCACCTCCCGTCAAGGTGGTCGGCTCAGGCTCTATGGCTATAATGCCTGGACCGCGCCGCTGGAATCTCCCCAACACGCACCGGCCTGAGCAGCAGCCTCGCGCGCGGCCGATGATTTCGTCGAGCACTCGTAGGACCCTGCGGTTGGTGCTCTGGCCAGTGCAACCTGCCCAGTCACGTCAAAGAGTGTGCGAGGTTGGTTTGCATCAGTGTCGAATAAGACGAGTTCCACCGAACCTATTGTTGCGGCTTGCGCCACGTCACCGGCTCATTCGTGGCCCTGCGTTGGGCCAACTGCGCCTGAATTTTGGCGCGCTTCGTATTCATGGTTCCCTTGCGCAGGATCAATGCGCCTCGCGCAGTCCGCCCTAAATTTACTCGAAGATCATACGCATGGGGCTCGTCATAGCGTCGGTCAGCAGACGAACGGGGCCGCAGAAATTGCGGCAGGAGGTACGCATGTCTACCAGGCGCGACTTCATGAAAACCGTACCTGCGGTGAGCGCCGCTTTCGCAGTTGGCGGAACCCTGGTTCTCGACGAGGGCTCGGCCCGCGCGCAGACTACAGCCCCGCTGCAGGGACACTTTCATCCCAAGGGCAAGGCGCCCTCGATCTATACGAAAGACCTGCTCCGTCAGGCAAAAGAGACTCTTCCCTTCAGCGATACGCGCGACTTCGAGGAAAACAAGCGCGGCCTCATCGCGCAAATGCCGGACAAGAAAATCATGGCCGATGCTGGCCATGTCGCATGGGACATGGAGCGCTTCCAGTTCCTCGAACAGCAGGACGAGTTCGACTCCATTCATCCCTCACTGCATCGCATCTCAAGGCTCAACAACAACTACGGCCTCTATGAAGTCATTCCTGGCATTTATCAGATCCGAGGCTTTGACTTGTCGCAGATTTCGTTCGTGCGCGGCCGCAAGGGGTGGATCGTGTTCGACGTCGCCGTCACCGGAGAGATTGCCCGCGCCGCGTGGAAGCTTTTCCAGCAGCACCGGGGCGAAGGCCTTCCTGTGACCGCCGTGATTTATTCGCATAACCATGGCGACCACTGGGGCGGCATTCGTGGCATCGTCGATGAAGCGGATGTACGCTCGGGCAAAATTCCGATCCTCGCGCCGCGCGATTTCCTGCGTCACACAGTCGAGGAGAATGTCTACGCCGGCAACGTGATGAACCGCCGGCTTTTCTACCAATACGGCCTGCTGCTGCCCGCCGCGCCGCACGGCTATGTCGGCCAGGGGCTCGGCCAGGCCGTATCGGCCGGCGCCCCGGGGCTGATCGCACCGACGCGGATCGTGGAACAAGATGTCGAGGAGATCGAAATCGATGGCGTGCCGATGGTGTTCCAGAACACGCCGAACACCGAAGCGCCTTCCGAAATGAACACCTGGATACCCGGTATGAAGGCGCTCTGGATGGCGGAGAATGTGAACGCCACGCTGCACAATATCTATACGTTGCGCGGCGCGCCCGTGCGCGACCCGCTGCGCTGGTCCAAATATATCAACGAGGCTTTGTATCGTTACGGCGTGCACGCCGATGTCATGTTCGCGTCTCATCACTGGCCGCGCTGGGGCAATGCGCGGGTCCAGGAGGTGCTGCGCGGCCAGCGCGACATCTACGCCAACATGAACAATCAGGTTCTGCATTTCGCCAACCAGGGCGTCACGATCAACGAGATCCACAACGTCTACACGGTTCCAAAAAGCCTGCAGGACAAGTGGTACTGTCGCGGCTATCACGGCTCACCCGAGCACAACAGCCGTGGCGTGATCCAGCGCTTCCTCGGGTTCTGGGATTGCAATCCAACAAGCCTGATCCCGCTCTCGCCGTCTGAATCGGCTCCGCTTTACGTGGAAATGATGGGCGGCGCGACACCCATCATGGAGAGGGGACGGAAGCTGCATAACGAAGGCAAGTACAAGCACGCCTCCGAGATCGTGAACAAGCTGGTTCAGGCCGAACCGCAAAACCAGCAGGCGAAGGAGCTTCTGGCCGACATCTTCGAACAGCTTGGCTACCAGCAGGAGAACCCGGGGCTGCGCAATAGCTTCCTCGCGGCGGCCTATGAACTGCGCACCGGAATTCCAGAGGGAAACACCGCCAGTTCCAGCAGCCCCGACGTCATCCGCGCGATGACGACAGAGCTGTTCCTGAACTTCCTTGGAATCCGCATGGACAGCCGCAAGGCGGAAGGCTTGCGTTTCACCATCAATCTGCTCACACCGGACAATGGCGAGAAGTTCATCGTCGAAATGGAGAACGCGACGCTGACCAACATCCAGGGCTTTCAAGCGCCGAACCCCGACCTGACCCTCACGATCAATCGCTCGGATCTCGAGCAGGTGATGGCCGGTCAAAAGACATTGGAGACGCAGATCGCCTCCGGTGTCGCTCGGGTGCAGGGGGATCTCAGCGTCTTGCAGAAGCTCGCAGCCACCATGGTGGATTTCGATCCGCGCTTCGAAATCCTTCCGGGCACCAAGGCGCGCGACGTCAAGGTCGCACACGCGGACGACTATGAAGCGGTTCTCGGGAAGATCATCTCGGAGTGATTGGTGTTAATCAGGCCTGCTGTCAATCATTGCTTGATCGCCGCACTCGCGGCTTTGCTCACCAGCCCGTCATCAGCGGAAACCCTGAGAGTCGCCTTGCCTCAGAGAGGCAATTGGGACACGGGCATTGTTGAATAGGGCGCTAAAGCAGGACTCTTCAAAGAAGCAGGCCTCGACATCGAAATCATCTATACCCACGGCGGCGCCCCCGACAATACAGGCCGTTATCTCAGGCAGTGTCGATGTCGCAATGCACACGGGCCTGCTTGGATTGATCGGCGCCTATGCAAAGGGAGCGCCCGTTCGTGTCATCTCCGCAGCCATTACGGGTTTGCCGGAGCTGTTTTGGTATGCTCACTCGGCAAGCGGAATCAAGTCTTTGAAAGACGCGGCGGGCAAGTCGGTGGACTACTCGGCCGCAGGCTCGTCTATACATCTTTTGATCCTGTCGCTGCTCGAACACGAGCATGTCAACGCACGGCCGACCGCAACGGGAGCCATTCCCTCTGGTGAGTACCGGGGCGAGCAGCAACGAACCGGCGTGTTCGAGAACGTTCAGCCGAATACGGCCGGCCGGCTCATCGCGAAAGCGGTTGAGCACGTCGACCGCAGTGCTGATCGCATCGAACGGGCCGTGAATAGCAGCCTGCAGCGCCTCTCCCGCGGCAGTCAGGGTGATGCTCCGATTTGTGCGGTAGAGCAGGCGCACGCCCAGCCTGGCCTCAAGGCCCTTCAGCGAGTGGCTCAGGGCCGAGGCGCTGACCCCAACTTCCAGTCCGGCCCGCCGAAAATTACGGTGCCTAGCAAGAGCCAAAAAGTAGCTGAAGTCGGCGAGATCGGTCTGATTGTGCGGCATGTCTGCAGACTGGTACCAACGGGCCGCTAAGGCAAGTTGGTTGAAACTGGCTAAACACACAGTAGCCTCTGCGCGGCTGTGCCGGGCCTTCTAGTTCAAAAGGCGATCGGACGACAGATGGATCGAGTCCGAATGTTCGACGGGCACCGCTAGGGCGATATTTTCGTCGGAACCTGATTTATTGCTTTGGAGGCAGAAAATCGAAGAGACCTGCAACTTCATTCTGCGTCATTGGCTTCGGATAACGCGCTGAAGCTACTCGTCCGCGAGCGGCGCTTCCGGCAAGTCCGAAAAGAAGGATCCCGATGTCAGCGTCGCCGCCGTCCCAAGCAATAGCCCTCCGCGAGCCGGGCCCGGACCATCCTATCGCCATTCTGCAAAACCCGCATCGCGTGATCGTCCGCGCTGGCGGCGAGGTCGTTGCCGACAGCCGCTCCGCGCTCACCCTTACGGAGGCGGGCCACGCAGACGTCTTCTACATCCCGCGCGCCGATGTCGCGATGCCGCGACTGGCCCCCGTCGCCCGCACGAGCTTCTGTCCCTACAAGGGCGACTGCTCCTATTTCGGATTGGCCCAGCCAGCGACGGACGCCGAGCAGGTGGCGTGGTGCTATCAATCGCCAGGCACAAAGGCGGCGGCGCCGATCGCCGGTCACATCGCTTTCTATCGAGACCGCGTCGATTCGATCGAGGAACTCAGAATTGTGGAAGTGTCTACGCCGGGTTTTGAAACGCAAAAAGCCGTCCCCGGAGGGACGGCTTTTGATGAGCGGATGGTTTGTTTGGTAAAGTTGGTTGCGGGGACGCGCAACGACCTTTACCGAACACGGATCGTTGATGCTACCCATCGACCTTCGCCCTAACCGATTGCCCTCTTTCCGGCGGTTCAGATTTCTTGCTTCACGTCTGTCCCGTTGGTCTGTAATCCACCAAATCAAAAACTAGCAGTTGGACACCTCCAATAACCCGTCTTCGCACACTGGATAGCGCCGCGAGTGCGTATAGGCGCGGCGGATCGCCAGTTCGGGGCGTCGTCATGGGCTTTTCGATGGTGACGGGGGCACCCGTCAGCCCCTATCGTCATGCGACGGCGTATTTCGCCCGCAGCCAGATGAGCCGGCGCATGTTGTAGGCGAGATTGGCGAGGCCGATCTTCAGCCTGGCTCTCGCAAGGCCGATCGTTATGCGGCATCCAATGTTTGGGGCATGGTCACTGAATGAGTATCTTTCAGATGTAAGCGATCCAAGAAATCGGGTTCACGACAACCTTGGGAGCCCTGAACCACAAACTGCTCTGGCGCGAGAAAACCATAGCGCCGCATCTAGCGTCTCATCCATTATCGCGGAGACTGTTGTGGTGGTGGCTGCAACCGTGGCGACGGTGGCTGCGTCAATGGCATCCCAGGCAGCCCTCCGGTCGTCGGTGGCCCCGATGCGATTCCGCCTTGCAGGCCTCCAGGTGCGCCCCCCACACTCCCTGCTGGGGCAGGATTGGGGCCCAAGCCAATGTCCATAGCAGGACCCGGGGCAGGCCCTGGTGCCGGTCCCGGAGCCGGCGAGCGCGGTGCCCCTCCTGTGGTTTGGGATGTGCTTTGTGCCAGTTCCGACTGCGGGATGGGCCGCGGCGCACTTGGCGGCGAGCCGGGACGCAGATCGATCGCCGTGCCGGCGCGATTGGTGGTGGAGATCATGCCACCCACTGACACGGACATAAATTCACCATAGAGAAAACGGGCCGTCAGCCCCTGTTCGGGCGAATATTCGATCTGCGCGACCCCGCCACGAATACCGATAGTGGCGACAGGGGTCGCGATCGTCACGGTTTCGGATTTGGATATTTTGCCGCCGACGAAGCGCATCGCGCCCTTGCCGAGCGTGACCGCCAACTTGCCGGAGCCCGAGCGCGGATCGAACACATATTCGTCCAGGACCAGGAAACTCGACGGGCCGACATTGATCGCCGATCCATCGATGAAGAGAATTTGCGTCCGGCCCGCAGCGCCCGTCGTGACCCGCTCATTGCCGGTCATCGAAGTGCCCATGGTCAGCAGGCGCTCGCCGCCACCCATGGGTCGGGATTTCGCATCGGGGATAACCGCGGTTGTGGTCCCGATCTGCTCCGCACGCGCGAACCCGCCAGACGCGGCCAGCGCGACGACGAGGGCGACATGGCTGATGGAATGTCGATGCATCGGCTTGCTCCCGGCCGCCCTAAAATGACAGGACAGCGCCGGCGGAGGCCGTCGTCGCCTGGTAGCGATAGAGGTTGACGGTGGAGGTGTTGATCGCGCGCGAGACGTTAACAAACCCGTTCAGCTTTGCGGTCACCGGCACATTGAGCCCGCTGTTGAGTGTCCAGGTGCGATCCAGCCGCGTGATGAATGGATCCACCGTCACGTCAGGCGCCTGGTAATCTGCAATCGTTCGCGAGACGGTGGCGGTCACGCGCCACGGAGACGAGGCGAGGCCAAGCAATCCGGCAAACGGGACGGTAAAGCCAGCGAAACCACCGAAATCGCTGTGCGCGAATTCTGGCTGCCTGGCACCGATACGACTGACGAACGCACCCGCCAAAAGATCGACGTCACCAAAAGCCCGCTGTTTCAGGCCGCCCCGGAACGTCGCCGTGTCGCCGGTGTGACCACGCGCGATGGTGGCGACAGAGCTGTCTCGATAGTTGTTTTGGCGCCCGTCGCCTGCAAATTCAACGATTGTGCCGCGCGCAAGATTAACGGTCAGGACGCCGCCGCCACCGACACCCGAAAGATAGGGATGCGAAGACAGCAGCATCTGTGTCGTGGCGCCATAGACCCAGAGTGTCGTCGGCAAACCGACCGTGGCGCTCAGATCCAGGCGCGGACCGCTCGCAAGATCCGCGTAACCGAAGGTCGAGGCGGTCACGCGCGACTGCTGGCTGGCGAGCGCCCCTAGGGCGGTCTGCCAAGTCCAGGTATCGGCACCCTCGGGACGCCAGTTGTGGACGACGAGAAGGCTCGAGACCGACACAACATCGGAGCGGCCACGGTTCGCCGGCGCGATGTAGATCGACCCGAGGCTGTTGTTGATGACTGACGCTTTGGTCGCTGAATTTGCGTTGCTCTGATGGCCGAGCGAGCTTCCCAGCGAGCCAGACAGCGTGTGGCCGGGCTCCTGCGTCGCAGCAGAGGCGAGAAACGCCCGCGCCTCCTGCTTCACGTCATCGGTGGCGCCCGATGCCAGCACGGATTGCGCATAGCTCTTGGCTTGCTCATAGGACTTCAGCTCGCCATAGAGGCGGGCGAGCTGCAGACGCACATAGGGCTGGTCCGGTGAGAGGATCAACATCCGCTCAAGCGCCGCAATCGCCCCCTCGCGGTCGCCAACGGCCACCGCTTCCTTGACGAAAGCATAGCCCTTCTCGAGGTTGGCGGGATCGCGAAACGTCGCCAGAAACGCCGCATCGTAAGACGCGGGCGCGGCAAGAGCTGACAGGTTTGGCGAGACGAAAAGCCCCGCCAAAGCGAACATCCACGCGCGACACGTCCTGAGATGAAAGACCACGGACAACCGTTCCATATTTTCTGATTCGTCTAAATATAATACTACTTAGCTCATAGAACTTTGCGCCCGCACAGCGTTAAATTCAGTCGAGAGTCAAAGAAATGCAGACACTTTATAGTCGGTATATTACGACAATCATTTCACCTATCGTGCTTCTTATTTCATTTTTTATGATAGATCCCGGTCTGGTCGTCGAGCGCATGCGCAACGATCTGTTCGACCTGTTTCAGCGCATCGAACCGCGGCAGGATACGGACTCACCCGTCCTGATGGTCGACATCGACGAGGCGAGCCTCGCACGATTCGGACAATGGCCGTGGCCGCGTCCGCTTTTGGCGCGCCTTGTCGACAAGGCAAGCGCCGCAGGCGCCGCGGTCATCGCTTTCGATGTGATCTTCGCTGAACCGGACCGCACATCGCCGCGCGCGATGCTCGACCTCTGGGCGAAAGCCGGCGACATAAGCCCGGAAACGGAAGCGGTCATGCGAAAGCTTCCTGACCATGACGAGGTCTTCGCGCGATCAATCCGCGGGGCTGGCGCGGTCGTGCTGGGTCTCGCCCTTTCCCCCGAGGCGACCGGTCGGCCACCGGTGAAGGCTGGCATCGCCACGGTGGGGGAAGACCCGCGGACGGCGCTCCCCTCTTCCGGGGGCGCGATCCCGCCTCTGTCGCAGCTCGTGGACGCGGCTGCAGGCATTGGCAGCGTCAGCTATCCGAGCGATCCGGACATGATCGTGCGCCGCCTGCCGCTGATCATGCGAAGCGGCGACCAGCTCGTGCCATCCCTCGCCGCCGAAGCCGTGCGGCTCGCCACTCATGCCGGTGCGATCGTGGTCAAATCGACCGGTGCCTCGGGAGAGATGGCCGGCAGCCAAACCGCCGGCATCACGTCGATCCGGATCGGTCCGGTGATCGTGCCGACCGACCCATCTGGACGTCTGATCCTGCATTACGCGGCCAAGCGTCAGGGGCGTGTCGTGTCCGCTGCGGATCTCCTCGACGACAGGATCGAATCTGGACGCCTCGACGGCACAATCTTGTTTGTGGGAACCTCAGCTGCGGGCCTGAAAGACATCAGGCCATCGCCGCTCGACCCGGTCATGGCGGGTGTCGAGGCGCATGTTCAGGCCGTCGAGCAGATGGTCGGTTCGCAATATCTCTATCGTCCCGATTGGGTGCGCGGCGCGGAGACCCTCGCCGCGCTCGTCCTCGCCTTGTTGGCGGGCATTGCCGTCGCCAAACTGCGGCCGGTGGCCAATGTCGCAATCAGCAGTTCGACACTCGCCATCGTTTGGGTGGTCGCCTGGTTGGGCTATTCCCGCTTCGGCTGGCTCGTGGACCCGATCGGCCCATCGGCTGGTATCGCACTGCTCTACGTCATAGGCACCGTCGACGGATTCGTCCGCACGGAACGCGACAAGCGCCGCATTCGGTCGGCCTTCGGCCAATATCTGTCCCCCGCGCTGGTCAATCGACTGGCCCACAGCAGGAGCCAGCTCCGGCTCGGCGGCGAAACGCGCGAAACGAGTATCCTGTTCTGCGATATTCGCGGCTTTACGCCCCTGTCTGAGGCCTATTGTGAGGACCCTGCAGGACTGACGCGGCTGATCAACCGTTTTCTGACCCCGATGACCGGTGAAGTCCTCGCCGCCGGAGGCACGATCGACAAATATATCGGCGATGCCCTCATGGCCTTCTGGAACGCGCCTCTCGACGATCCGGACCACGCGCATAATGCGGTACGGGCCGTGCTGGCCATGCGGCAGGCTCTCGTCGAACTCAATGCCTCCCTTGCAGGCGAGAGCCTGCCGGGAACCGAAGCCCCGCTGAGCTTCGCCTTCGGGATCGGACTCAACACGGGTTTTGGCCTTGTCGGCAATGTCGGCTCGGACCAGCGTTTCAACTATTCGGTGATGGGCGATCCAGTGAACCTCGCCGCACGCCTGGAAGGTCAGTGCAAGACCTATGGCGTCGATGCCGTGATCGGCGAAGCGACGGTCTGCGCCGCAACAGATTTTACTTATCTCGAGCTTGACCTCATCGCCGTGAAAGGCAAGACGGTTCCTGCGCATATTTACACTGTGCTCGGCGACGCGACCTGGTGCGACGCGCCCGGCCGTTCGGAATGGCTCGCCGCTCACACCCAGATGCTCACAGCATATCGCGCCGGCGACTGGGCGGCGGCAGCCGCTCTCCTGCCCGACCTGCAGCGCAGCGCCGATGCAGCCTGTAAAACGCTGTACCAGGTTTACGCGGGCCGGCTGGCCGAGCTCACCGCGGCACCGCCGCACGATTGGGACGGTGTCTATCGCGCCACGTCGAAATAGCCGGGGCCAGGCGGCGGCTCAGAGTGAACACAGCGGCCATCGGAAGACACTTACAACGGAAGCTCGCGACAAAATGTCGATATGCAGCGATTTATGATTGGTTCATCGGCTTGGGTGATCGGCCCCCATCGACGGGTCCACTTTCAAACTTAGTTCAAGGTCGGCCTTAACGGTAGCGTGGTCGGCGGAGCTGGTCCGGGTTGCGGAGCCGACCGCGCGGCCAAGGCTGGCACGAAGACCTCTGAAGCCGGGGGCTTGTAGCCCAGGGATCCGTGAGGTCGCACGGTGTTGTAATGTCGTCGCGAGCTTTCGATGATGATCTTGGCCTCGGCGAGCAAATAGAAGATTTCACCATCCAGAAGTTCATCGCGAAGCCGGGCGTTTTAGATGAAGCCATTCTCCCAAGGACTGCCCGGCATGATGTAGGCGGTCTTCGCGCCCACAGCCGCGATCCACGCTTGCACCGCCTTGGCGACGAACTCTAGCCCATTGTCGGATAGGACGTGGACAGGCACGCCTCGTAGAATGAACAGGTCCGATAGGACGTCGATCACGTCGGCGGATTTGAGGCTCCGCTCGATGCGGATCGCGAGGCATTCATGCGTGAACTCGTCGATGACATTCAGCATGCGATATTTTCTCCCGTCATGGGTGCGGTCCTCGACGAAGTCATAGGACCAGACGTGGTTGCGATGTTCGGCGCGCAATCGAACGCACGCGCCGTCGTTGAGCCAGAGACGGCCCCGTTTTGGTTGTTTGGCCTGGACTTTCAGCCCCTCGCGTCGCCAGATCCGTTCAACCCGCTTGTCGTTGACGATCCAGCCCGCCGTGCTCCGAAGCAGTTAAGCAATCTTTCGATAGCCGTAACGGCCATACTGGCGGGCTAACTCGGTGACGTCGGCGGTCAACCGCTCTTCGTCATCTAGCCCCGCGGGAACGGCGCTGCGTGGACCGGTGTTGTCCGAGAACGCGACAGACGCGGCGCTCGGACAACTTGAGCTCTGATCCAACATGGTCAATGCAGGCGCGGCGACGCGCGGGGCTCAGAAGTTTCCCCGTGCGGCCTCCTTCAGGATTGTCTTGTCGCAGATCAGATCCGAGACCGCTCGTCGAAGACGAGCATTCTCGGCCTCAAGGTCCTTGAGCTTGCGGACCTGATCGCTCTTCAGGCCGCCGTATTCCTCCCGCCAACGGTCATACGTCACCTCGGTCACTCCGATCGCGCGTTGGAGGCACACGAAATGAGCCGGCGGCGGCGGCAGCGGACACGATTTCCGTTCACCGGCGAACTGACAAGCGCCGGTTCATGCTTACGCTCACGTCTCTGGCTTGCTCGGATGTCAGCCTATGATGACCAATTCCGCACGCTCACAAGGTCGGCTTTCCGGCTTAGCCGGCACAGCCTAAGAACACACGGCTGCTACCTGCGGAGGGGGCCCGCGCGGTTCTGGTCAAGGGCGGCCATATGGAGGGCGCGCAGGCCAGCGACGTGCTGTTCGACGCCCAGGGCCGACACATCTTCACCCAGCCGCGCATCGCCACCACCAACACCCATGGCACCGGCTGCACCCTCTCATCAGCCATCGCGGCGGAACTCGCCAAGGGCGCCGCCTTCCCCGCAGCGGTGGAGCGCGCCAAGGCCTATCTTACCCAGGCCCTGCGCAGCGCGTCACAGATCCAAGTCGGCCACGGGCATGGGCCCGTGGCCGACTTGGGCCGCCGTTCACCGCAGGATGATCCGGCCTTCCACGCGGGCCGAGACCTCGCCCAGCTTGCGCGCATGGACCATCACGTCATTGGCCACGAGCCGGTCGCCGTAATCCTCCGTGGCGGCGGGATCGCGCAGCGCCCCATAGCCATCGCCGCCGCGCAGCATGAAATCATAGGTGGCGAGCGTGTAGCTTTTCAAAGGGTCCAGCGGCTTGCCATCCACCTCGATGGAGACCACGCGCGCGCCCACCGGCCCATTGGCGTTGGCCACGACCACCATGCCGGAGACCTGCGGAAAATGCCCCGCGCCGATCTGCGACAGGCCGTTCTCGATGGCCGCGCGCACCTGCGCGCCGGTGACGCTGGTGAGCACGGTCTTGGAGCCGAAGGGCAATTCGGTGAGAATGTCGCGCCGCGTCAGGCGGTGGCCCGCCGTATACTGGCGATTGCCGCGAATGCTGCCGCCATTGATGATGGCGATCTGCGCCCCCGTCTGGGCTCGCATGGCGTCGGCGACGAAATCGCCGATAGCGGCCTCCCCGCCGCGCACGACGCTGCTGGCGCTGTCGAGGGGCGTCCCCAGGGTGGCGACCTCCACATCCAGTTCGCGGCTCAGCTCTTTTTCATATTCGAGGACGCGCAGCAGCATGGCGGGGTCGGGCGTCACGTCCTTCGTTTCGAAGATGCGGTAATTGGGCCGCCAGGCGATCTTGCGGGCGCCATTCTCCATGGAGGCGATCACCTCCACATCGACAGCCACCACATAATCGGCGTCTGACCCCGATTCCGTCAGGGAGACGCGGCCGTCGAAGTCAATATGCAGGTCATGGTTGTGGCCGGACAAGATGATGTCGGCGGCGCGGGCCACCATCAGCTTCTGCCCGGTGGCCTTGTCCGCATGGACCACCGCCACGGTGATGTCCGCCCCCTGCTGCTTCAGCGCGCGGGACGCGGCGACCACGGTTTCCAGGGTGGCGGCGAATTTGAGCGGTGCAGAATTGGACACGAGCGGCGTCGTGTCCAGCGTCGCGCCGACCACGCCGATCCGGATCCCGCCGCGCTCCAGCATCAGGGTGTCCGCATGGTGTGGCAGCATGGCGCCATGGGTGTCGCGCAGATTGGCGGCGAGCACGGGGAAGCGCGCCTCGCCCATGCGCTTGAGATAGATCTGTGGCCCGAAATCGAACTCGTGATTGCCGGGGACGAAGACATCCGGGGGGAGTTCGTTGAAGAGCGCCATCATATGCGCCCCCTGGTCGAAGCCCGACATGAGGCTGGGGCTGAGGGTGTCGCCCGCATGGGCGAAGATGACGTTGGGGCTCTTGGCCCGCTCCGCCTTCACCACGGCGGCGAGACGCGGCAGGCCGCCCCGGCCCCCATCCTCGTTCATCTTGTAGATGTCATTCACCAGCACGAAGGTCAGCCGCACCGCGTCTGCGGCCTGCGCGAGGCGGGCGCCCATGAACGGAGCGGCCAGAGTGGCGACGCCCGCCTTGAGGGCGCGGCGGCGGTCGAGCATGGTCATGCTAATGTCCTGTTCACTTTGCGGTGTTCGCATCATCATCACCAGTCGCATTTCCTGATGCAAACCGGTAGCTAGATCGGGCGTATATGTACTAGATTACGTCTCGCGCCGCTTTCTCGACTTTCTCCCCCGCTTTTGGCGTCAAGAAATAGTGACTGCCCCGGTCCGTATAAAAGGACGAAAAAAGGCCCCGTGTCAGAATCGTCTCGGACAATCCACGAAAACTTGAGGCCGTCCCCTCCTGCTCACAAAGAAAGATCGATGTGATCGCGCTGGTGGCGTCGTCCATGGTCACAATCAGGTCCAGATCCGGGACGTCGGCGAGCTAGGCATGGGTCGAGCCGCGGACTAAAGTGGACCCTATCCTTGGGAACACTGGCCGCCTGAGTTAAGGTGTTTGCGCGACCCCGGCGAGTTTCTCTTCCACATATAAGCGCAGGGCAGAATTCTTGATAAGTTTCGCCGTTTTGGGGTGGAGAGCGGACCTTTCGGCGTGCAACTGGGCCACAGTCGCACGATAACTGGAAAGACCACCAAGCGTGGCCGCATTGCGACGGACCTCACGCGAGATCGTGGAAGCAGAGCGACCAATCCGACGGCCAATCTCCCGCAAGCTATAGTCCTGTACGAGGAGCAGCGCGATCTCCTCTCGCTCGGCCAAGGACAGGTATCTTCCCGAAAGCGGCTTCGCCGCCCCCTGAACATCGTTGGTGGCATACCGCCGGCCTCCCGAAACCATCTGGTTCCCACTGGTTGTGATACTCTGGCCTTGGTAGCAGCTGCTTCGCTACTCATCCCTTCGCAATGTACCCCCAGAACAACTGCCGCTCATTGCGACCTGCAGCAGGGGGGCGGCCAGGTGATCGCAATGGCGGTCGCCCACATCGATCCGCCCCTTGCCTTCGAATTCCCATCGCAACCTCCAATTTTTGGGGTGTTGCGACGACCGGTTGAGCCCGCCCTGGCTGCCCTGATCGGAGTTGAATATTTTGGGCTTGCCGTATCTCGCCAGCGCTTCGTCCAGCGCCTCTATGCAAAAGCGCGTGTCCATCGTGTTCGACAATCGCCACGCCAGAACCGCGCGGCTCGCCCAGTCAATCACCGCCACAAGATACAGGAACCCATGCTGCATCGGGACGTAGGTCATGTCGATAGCCCACACGTGGTTGGGCTCGGTGATCGCCACATTGCGCAGCAGATACGGGTATATCTTATGGCCCGGCGCGGGCTTGCTGGTGTCCGGACGGGGGACCAGCGCGACGATGTCCATCACCCGCATCAGCCTCTGCACGCGCTTGCGGCAAAGCGAGCGGCCTTCCTTGTTGAGTTCGAATTGCATCCGCCGCGAGCCGTAGAACGGCAGCTTGAGATGCAATTCGTCAGCGGTCCGCCGCCTTCATCGCCCTGGCCTCTTGGCCAAGAAATCCCTTTCAATCGTCAATTGGCCGATCTTGGCGTAGAGACTGGCCTGTTCGCGCTCTCGCTCTTCCTCGCCCCCATCCGCCACGATCGCGCCGCGCGCAAAAAGGCTCGCGGCATTATCGAGAATGAGCTTCTTCCAGGCGTAAATCTGGTTCGGATGAACCCCGTGCCGCTTGGCCAGCTCAGCAATTGTCGCGTCCTCGGCACCGCCTCAAGACCGATTTTCGCCTTTACAGCTGCCTCAAACTTCTTGCGTGTCTTCGTCATGCCATTGCTCCATCGGTTACGACAGACTAGGACGCGCTACACCTTAACAACTGGCCCTGAAAACCGGGTCCACTTCACTCGTTGAACGGGCGACTTACTCTTGTCGGCTCTTCTTTTTGTTTTTGGCAAAGAGGCTTACCATCAATGCCTCCAGCCTGGTTACATCCACTGAGCGGACAACCTCCGCAGGCCGTTCTCCTACCCCCGGCTGATAACCATCCCGCCAAGAAAGCATGTCGCCATAACTGGCTGAGAATTGAGTATTATAATCTATAAGTAGGGTCTCTTTGTCTGTAACGATGGTCGGGTCCAGCCAGACACCGGTGGCAATCTGATCCCATAGCGGGAAACCTGGCTCCAAGTTAGCAAGAAACTTCGCGATACCTGGGTTGGCGGCATGAGCCAGCCGTTCAAGTAAGTTCCTGCTCAGCTGGGTCGATGTTGAGGGATCGACTGGAATAACAGTGATTTTTGTCCACGGACTGCGCGACACGATGCTTGCTGCTTCTGGGTCAAATCGGATATTAAATTCACGACGCGGAGTATTGCTGTACTCGCGGGCAAAATTTGCAGCCGATGTGTTGTCGAGCATCTGCTTTGGATTGAGGCTGCCACCCATATAAACCAATTCTTTGGCGAGGCTTGCAAATCTCGGATCAAGCCTTTGCGCTAGCGCGAGATTGGTCATGGGGCCTGTCGCTAATATTGTCACTTCGCCAGGGTATTTGTGCACCATTCGAATCAGGAAATTAGCCGCAATCTCAGTTGAAGGTTTTGATATTGGGCTTCCCCAAGCTAAAACAACAGGGTCATTTGGGCCGAAAAAGGGTGGGGCACTTTGCTGTGTCGGTTCAATCCAATTCCTCATCCACGCACCTTTCCAGGTAAGCTTTCCGTACAGCGTCTCCCAACGATCGGTTAGCGCCTCGGAATTCAGGATAGGATAGGTTGCACCTGGTACGACAGGGACGTCTGTGCGGCCAGCAAGTTCGACCCCGCGCAGTGCATAGGTGGTCACGCGATTGGCCCAAGCATCGCCCGATACGGTGGTAATTCCGAGAACATCGACATCGTCGGCTGTTAGCAGCATAAGTTGGCTGAGGGTGAAGCCGTCGTCATCGACGATAATTTTGCGCTTCATTTCCTGAGCTTGAACAGCAATACAGAGTGTTGCGACTACGCTGATCAACGTCGACAAGATTAACATTTTTGGCCAAAAAAAATTAATTGATTGCAATTTAGGCATTGATTTGCTCCATATGAGGGTAGTGGACGTTGAACAAGTGCGATTTTCTGCCCATTATTTAATTTTACTGTAAATGTGGGCTAGGAGCTAGCTCGGTCGGCGGTTCTGCCGCCGTGCTACAAGTCTTAGTCGGGGGGGGCTGACAGTTTGCCCACGACGGGTATGATGACAGCAGACGCTGTTGGCTTATGGACGCTACCGGGTCCACTTCAGACCATCCTCCCCGCGCTCCTCGAAAGCATCCCGCAAACGCCGGAAATGGCGCTCGCTGAACCCAAGAAGCTCTCCCGCTTCGACACAACTCAAGCGTCCCGCGCGATGCAAACTGATCGCATCCAAAACACGCGACATCCGAACCGCCGGCAACATGTGGCCCTCCGATCCAAAAACCGGACAAACCGCCTCCTACCTAAACCGGATATATCATGTGCTCGCGACACTCGCGTCAATCTTGATTGACGCGCTACAAAGTCCGACGCATAACGCCAAAAAAGCCAAACCACATCTGTCCATCCTGCTTCCGCCGCCACATCTCAGAGAACGGTTGACATGCATGTCCTCGATCAAGACCTTTTGGCTTATGAGCCTGAGATGGGTCGGCGCAGCTTCCTGAAAGCTGGATGTGCGCTGGTCGCGTTGACGATTATCAGTCCTCCTCGGTTGCTGGCGGCAGAGACAGCCGGGCCTGCGACGCCAGTCGTGCCATTGGTGCCCGGAGTGGCACGCGAGCGGATTGAAGGCCGCACCAAGGTGACCGGACAAAAAATCTACGCACGCGACTTTCACGCGCGCCATCTCGGCTGGGGGGCGGCGCAATGTTATGCGATGTATTTGCCCGCATTGACGACGCGCTATGCCTTCCTGAATTTGAACCTGTCTCAACTCCCGCCAGACGCACAACCGGTCCGGGTCGTGTTGGGAAACGAACTCGGAAGCAGCCTGCCCGCCGCCCCCAAATCCTTGAATGCGGAACAAGCAGAGGTTACCGCCGCAAATTCATCTGGCTCCTTCAGGCAGCCGATCGAGGGCTCATATGACCTGATCGTCAGACCCGGTTCTGCCGCTAATTATTTAGGCCAGCCCGTCGCATTGCTCGTTTTTGACAGCCTTGCAACCTACCGCGCCGCGCGCCGCGCGATGCAGTTCCGGGACAAGAATTTCCAGATTTATTCACCAGATGAGTCACAGCCAGATGATCTCGCCACACCAGCGGGCACGCCATGGCCGGAGCTGGTCCATTTTGTCAAATATTTCGACGGCGCTGAAAATTTTAGCTTCGCCACTGTCGACCCCGACGCATATCAAGCTGACCTCGCGAAGTATCGAGCGCTTGTCGCCGACTCCATGTCTTTAAATTCGGACTTTATCAGCGCTGACGTTGTGGTTGACACCCAGGCGATGGACCCGATGTTCATGGAACCGGAGTGCGGTCTGGCGTTCTATGACAAGACCAACACACGTTTGTCCGTTCTGATTGGCACGCAATCTCCTGATCATGATGTTGCCTCGATAGCTGCGATGTACAGCAAAGCGGATTCACCCTTGAAGGTCAGCGAAGTCGTTTTGCATAGCGTCTATCCTGGCGGCGGTTTTGGTGGGCGCGATTGCTCGCCATTCTCCATGTTGCTCGCACTGACAGCGGCTTATTCAGACGGCAAACCTGTGCAGCTGATGTATGACAGGTTCGAGCAGTTCCGCTATGGACTGAAGCGCCCTGCGAGCCAGATCAGAGGGACGCTGGTTGCAGACAATGACATGAAACTGCAGGCGATCAGGGCGCAGATTGACTTCAACGGCGGAGGCACGCGCAACCTGTCGCCTTATGTGGCAGGTCTGGCGGCCCTTTGTGTCGGAGGCGCCTATGAGATTCCTGCCGCCGACATCGCCGCGCAATCCATTCATTCGCGCGAAATTACCGGTGGGTCGCAGCGTGGTTTCGGCGGCCCCGAGGCCTTCTTCGCCATCGAGACGGCGCTCGATGATATCGCCATCCATCAAGGTTGGGACCCCATGGCGTTGCGGCGGGCCAATCTAGCTACGCGCCACACCCGGACAGTGGTTGGTGGCATCATAAATCAGGACCTTCGCCTGGCGGAGGTAATGGACGCCGCCGAGGCTCATCCGCTTTGGGCAAACCGTGCCAGGATCAAGGCTGATCATCTTGAGCGTGGCCAAGTTTATGGCACCGGACTGGCGCTTTCGATGCAGGCATATGGCACTGCCGGTGATGGGATGGTGGCGGCGGTGGAGATCGACCCGGATGGGCGCATCAATGTGCGCTCCAACGCTGTCGACATGGGCAATGGCTCGGCGACCACCTTGGGCGTTGTCATCGGCCCGATTCTTGGCGCGAATGCGCAGTCCGTCGAGATGGGAAGCTCCAAAGTGTTCAAAGCCACCGGCCTGTCCGCCAGGGCCTTGCCTGCCGATTGGGGCAATCCCCACTGGACGCAAGGGGAGGTCATGTCATCATCGGCCTGTCTGACCGGGTTGCATCAGGTACATACCGTACAACAGACGGCGCTTGCCTTGATGCACGGCAGCATTTTGCCAGTAGCACGCACCATCTGGGGCCGGACCGGGATCCAGCTTGCAGATATTGCATGGAACGGCGACATGCTGGTGCTGCGTGACGGAACACGCCCCGCGATTGGCCGAGGCGATCTGGCCCGGGCCATCTACGCCCGTGGAATGCCTTATGGCGCGGTCGGACATGCCTACATCCAGGGCAGTTGGGTGGAGGCCGATTTTGACACGCCCGGGGGGACGATCCATCTGCAGCTGGATGGACTGTCCTATCAAATGCCCAACACCGAAACGCCGCTCTTCAGGCCGCGCCGCAACACCATCCCGCCGCCGATCGCTGCCCAAAACGCCTACAGATATGCTTGGGCGCCTTGCGCAAACGTCATCGGTCTAACAATTGATCCAACGACGGGCCTGGTTTGTATTGAGAACGTTGTTTCTGTGCTGAATGCCGGGCGAATCCTAGTCCCCGAGCTGGTGTCTGGCCAGTCGCAGGGCGGGATTGCCATGGCGATCGGTTATACGCTTCTGGAAGACATGCCTGATGGCATGGCAGGAGCAGCCGACGGGACCTGGAACCTCGATCGCTACAGGGTTCCGCTGGGGGCGGACGTGCCGCTGCGCGCCATCTACCAGCCGGGGCAACGCGGCCAGGAGCTGATCTGCTTGCCCGAAACGCCCGGCGATGCGGGAGCGGGCCGCGGCATTGCCGAAGCTGTGATGTGCGCCGTCGCGCCGGCGATTTCAAATGCGTTGCGAGATGCTGTGAACAAGCGCTTCACCTCTTTGCCCATCACGCCAGCCAAGATCATGAAAGGGCTTGCATCTTGAGCCTCGTCTTTTACGTCAACGGCGTTATTCAGACGCTTGATGCGCGTCGCGGTCCCGAACTCCTCATAGATTATCTCCATGACGAACTTGATTTGAGTGGAACGAAGTTCGGCTGTGGCATTGGCGTCTGCCGTGCCTGCACAGTCTCGGCCCGCATCCCGCCCGACACAGCCCCAGTGCCCGTGATCAGTTGCAGCACGACGTTGGACATGATCGACGGCGCGCAAATCACGACCATCGAGGGTCTCAGGCTTCCAGACCGGCTGCGCCCGATCCAGGAGGCCTTCCTGCGCCATTTTGCCTTCCAATGCGGCTATTGCACCCCGGGCTTCGTGATGGCGGCACAGATCTTTCTCGACGGCCTTACGGATACCGGCACATTGCCAGCCGATCTTGATGCTGCAATCGAGGCGGCCGTCGGGTCGCATATCTGCCGGTGCAGCGGTTATGTTCGCTACTATACCGCCATCCGCGAGACGGCAGAAAACATAGTCTTCAGAGGAGATTAGGACGCATCGCCAAATCCGCCATGTCACGGCCTCAGCGAATCGGCGCGTGATTGTTCAGTGAGCGGGGTGATGTGAGTGTCTGTCCGGTGAGTTTTAAAGGGCGTCAAGCGTATTTGCTTTAAGGGTAGCGGCTTGCCTGCAGCCTTGGGCGGATGGGTAGGCTATTCCGGCGATGAAGGCAGCAGCTTCGCCAGCCACGGCCAGTCCGCGTATTTGTCGCCCGACTGGCGGATATGCGCGTAGCGCTGCAGCGTTGTTTTTCGACACACGCTTCCAAGTCATAGTGGGTTACAAAAACTCATCGGCACCCGAACATGTCCGCTCACCCCTCCTCAGACCGGCCCCAACCCATGCTGGAGATCGACGACAGCGAGCGCGAACAGATCTGGCAGCTCCTGCGCGAGGGCGGCTCGAAAGCGATGCCGGACGAGATAAAGGTCTTTATCGCGGGCCTCCAGACAGCGTTCGGCCAATATAGTCAAAGCGCGGCGGAAGATCATAAGCGCCGCTCAGCGCGGGAGGACCTGCGCGAGCTCTTTATGGCGTGCGCGGACGAGCGGAACGCGGCAAAGATCCGCCGCAGGTTTCCACGCTTGCCGGTTTTGGCGCGGGACGAGCTGATCTACCGCGCAAGGGCGCGCCATCCCGAGCTGGCGGGCGGGGCCGAGGTGACCTGGGAGGCCTTATGCGCCTGGGTGCAGGCCTGCCCGAACGAGGAGCTCTTCGACAAGCTGCCGGGCCTGATCGCAGCCGGCCGGGCGCTGTCTCTGGGGCAATTGCGAGAGGACGGCTACAATTCCGCGCCACACGTCGAGCCCCTGATCATGGGGGAGTTTTTGAGACTGAAGCCGGTCGGCGAGCCCGCAACCACCCGCGAGTCGATCCACAAAGGCGGCCACCCGGCAGACGCGGCGGTCGATACCTTGGTGGCAGACCTCGCCCTGCTCTGGCTCCATGCGACGGGCGAGGCGCCGCGCAGCAGCCGCAGCGACAAGCGGCCGTTCGGACGGCTGACTCACTTCGTCCTGAAGAAGGCGGGCGTGGGATCGCCTGAGAATGCGTTGCGGCGGTTCTGGGCCTCGGTGAAGCATCACAAGGGGCGGCCGAGCAACATCCCGGTCGATCCGGTCGAATAGTCCAGACAGCTTTGCTGTTACACGGTTGACGCCACTTTTGGCTGGCTGCCGGGATTACTTCCCGGGGCATGACGACGCGCTCCGCCACGCCCGGCCGCAAGGCCAAGCAGACCACCCGCCCGACCTCGCAGGTCGGCGCGCGGGAGGCCTTGGGGTCGGCCACATCGGAGCGGTCCGACCAGCCTGATCTCCCCCATCTGACGCCTGAGAGCCTGGACGCGCTGGGGGCTTTGGCGCGTCTGCTCGGGCGTCAAGCTGCCCGCGAGGCTGCCCGCGCGGAGGGTGGCGATGAATAGCCCGCGCCTCCAGAATATGATTATTTTCCTTTCTTGGGGTACCGGCTTTTGGCCGCGCTTGTGAGCTTAGCGATCTGATTTCATTGTCATTAATCAAATCCACTTGCAACTTTGCAACCAACAATTCGCTTGCAAATAGGATCAAAAACCTTACTTTCATCCTCGAAAAGGACCCCAACATGCGCCCGCGCTCCAACCCACTCGCCGCCCACCTGACCGCTGAAGCCGAAACCCTCCTCGGCCTGGTGCTCAACCGCAACGACCGCTGCATTCTGGTCGGCTTCCTCGGCCACGCCTGCAGTCGGCAGCGGCCGCTGGCCGAGCTAAACGAGGCCGATCTGGCGGCCTATGAGGCGGCGCTCGCTGTTCTCAAGGTCGACCGTCCGAAGCAGGGCGCCCGCGACGCAGCACATGCCTGGAACCGGATGGTCGGGCGCGTGGGCTGGCCCGCGCAGAGGATCGCACCCAAGGACAACGCCCGCCACGCGGTGATCGGCTTCAACAATCTACCCGCGGCCTTACAGGCGGACGTCATGGCTTATCTGAACCATCAGTCGCGCGACGATCTGTTTGATGAGAACAGCGCCGCGCCCCTAGCGCCGGCGACCCTTCGCGACCGCCGCGGCAAGGTCTGCCAGCTCATTTCTCTCGCCGTCGCTGGCGGCGTTAATCTGGGCAGCGTGCGGCGCTTGGCGGACCTCACCAAGGAGGCGACCGCCCGCCTGATCCTGGAGGCGCTTTGGAACCGCTGCCACAAATTGAAGAACGCCCACGCCGCCAATCTGGCTCGCCTGCTGCGCCTGATCGCCAAGAAGCACGCGGGCGCGCCGCAGGCGGTGATCGAGATGATCGGCAAGGCTGAGTGCAAATTCCGCCCGGGCAAAATCGGCATGACCGAGCGCAACAAGAAAAGGCTCCGTCACATCATCGATGATCCGGCTAGCCTGCGCCGCCTTCTCCATTTGCCGGGCACCGTTGTCGCCGGCCTAGACCCGCGTCGGCCGACGCTCTCGGACGCGCTCACCGTGCAGTCCTGCCTCGCCATCCAGATCGAGCTCGTCGCGCCGATGCGGGCTAAAAATCTCGCGGGGCTCGATTTCGAGCAGCATCTGGATTTTGTCAGCACCGAGCGCTGCCACATCATGATCGCGGCCGCGGATGTGAAGAACGACCAGACCCTCGAATATGTTCTCGGACCCGCCGTCGTGCAGATGCTCAACCTCTATCGCGACATCTACTGGCCGCTGCTCGCGGGCAAGACGAATACGTCCTCGGTCTTTATCTCACGCAACGGCCGCGCCAAGCCGCCGGGCGCGCTTGGCGCGCAGATCCCGAAGTTCATCAAGGAGCATGCGGGTCTCGCCATGAACATCCACCTATTCCGCCATCTGGCCGGCTATCTGTTCCTGAAAGCCCATCCGGGCGAGTACGAACCGGTGCGCCAGCTGCTCGGCCACAAGTCGATCAAGACCACGGTCGAGTTCTATGTCGGGCTTGAGCAGGAGCATTCGTTCAAGCGCTACGAGGAGGTTCTCGATTCCTACGCCGTCCAGGAAGGCAAGCATGTCGCCGCCTGACCTCTATCGTCCGCACGCTTTGAGGGTGGAGCTTTGGCCGCCCGCCTGCCGTGAGGCTTGGGAGGCGGCTCGGCTGCCGCCCGGCCTGTTCGACGACGCAAAGCCCGCCGCCAACTGGCGACCGGCGACCGTGACCAAAATCCGCAAGGGCTTTGGCGTTTACCTGCATTGGCTGGCCAGACAGGGAGGGCTTGACGAGGCCCGCGCTCCAGCCGACCTCGTCTGTCCGGCACGCGCCAAAGCCTATCAGGCGGCGATCGAGGCGATCGGACGCTCGCCGCGGACAACCTGCAACCGACTGCAGGAGCTGCATCTGGCGATGAGCGCGCTTGCGCCGCACGTCGACTGGTCATGGCTCTCAAAAGCCGTGAAGCGGCTGCGCAGAAGTGCTCGCACGGTGCGCCACAAACTCTCCCACATGCAGCCCGTCCATCTTTTGGCGGAGCTTGGGGGTGAGCTGATGAGGAAAGCAGAAAACGACGCCGAGCTGAGCGCTTATCAACGCGCGCTGACCTATCGCGACGGCCTGATGATCGCGTTGCTCGCCCGCCGCCCGTTTCGCCTCAAGAACTTCACAGCCTTGACGCTGGACGCCTCGCTTGTGCTGGAAGACGAGAGGGGTAGCCTGATCTTTTCGCGCGACGAGACGAAGGGCAAACGGGCCATTGATCTCCCCTTCCCCACTCTGCTCTGGCACGAGCTCCAAACCTATCTCAACATCTACCGGCCCTACCTGCTGACCCTGCAGCAAGTCGCCCCGTCCGGTCCGATCGACGCCTTGTGGATATCGAATGAGGGCCGGGGAATGATTGACGGCTCGATCCGCGTCGCAATCAGGAAGCGCACGGGCGCCGCCTTCGGCCAGCACCTTTGGCCGCATCTGTTTCGTGATTGCGCGGTGACGACACTTGTGCGCGACGCACCAGCCTCCGCGCGCCTGACGCGCGACATTCTCGGTCACACGTCGATCGACATGACCAATGCGCATTACGATCAGGCACAGATGATCGAGACCTCGCGGCGGCACATGGCAATGATGGAGCGCTTGATGGATCTGGACGCTCTGAGCAGGGCCGAGGCAAACAGCTCCTGATCGATAGGGTCAGCAGGATCCACGGATCAATTTAGCGCTGCACGTCCCAGAGCCACGTGACCATAAAGACGAACAACGAGCCCCCGACAGCAGAAACCACAAACGATGCACCCAGAGATCCCCACTCAGCCATTTGCGCCCTCGCATGATCTGAAGACTGCACCCACTACCAGCTTCCTGCGGGAAGCAAATACCTCAACAAAACTTAAGCTTAGCTTTATGGCCCGTGCCGATCGAACACCCAAAAGGAGAGCGCCATGCGCGCCGCCATCTACGCCCGCTATTCGTCCGACCTGCAGCGCGAGGCCTCGATCGAGGATCAGGTCCGGATCTGCCGGGATTTGAGTGCGACGCGTGGCTGGAGGGAGGCGAAGGTCTACAGCGACAAGGCCTCAAGCGGCTCCAGCCGATTTCGGCCCGCCTATCAGCAGATGATCGCCGACGCCCGCGCTGGTCTTTTTGACGTGATCGTCGCCGAGGCGCTCGACCGCCTGTCGCGCGATCAAGGAAGACGTCGCCGGGCTGTTCAAGACGCTTCGCTTTGCCGATGTCGCCTTGCACACGATCGCCGAGGGCGAGATCAGCGAGCTGCACGTCGGCCTCAAGGGCACGATGAACGCGCTGTTTCTGAAGGATCTGGCCGCCAAGACGCACCGCGGCCTGAGCGGGCGCATCGAACAGAAGCGTTTTGCAGGCGGGCGTTGCTTCGGCTATCGGGTCACCCGCGAGTTCGACGCGCAAGGCGACAAGATCCGCGGGGGGCGCGACATCATCCCGGCGGAGGCCGAGGTCGTGCGCCGGATTTTTGAAGAGTTTTGCAAAGGCGCCTCGCCGATGAAGATCGCCAAGCGGCTGAACGCCGAGGCGGTCCCGGGCCCGAACGGCGCGCCATGGCAGGACACCACTATTCGCGGGCACGGCGCGCGCTGCACCGGCATTCTGCGCAACGAACTCTATGTCGGGTGCCTCATCTGGAACCGGCAGCATTTCCTGCGCGATCCGCAAACCGGCAATCGCGTCGCCCGCATGAACCCGCGATCCGACTGGCAGGTCGAGGAGATGCCCGAGCTGGCCATCATCGATGACGCGCTCTGGACGCAGACCCAAACGCGCCTTGCCGCCATAGCCGCCTCGCCGACCGCCACGGCTCTTCGCGACAGCGGCTTCTGGACCAAGCGCCGGCCGCAACACATCCTGACCGGCCGCGTTGTCTGCGGCGCCTGCGGCCATCCCATGTCGGCGGTAGGCCAGGACTATCTCCGCTGTACTCGCGCGCACCGCAACGGGCTGTGCGACAGCAAGGCCAGCATCCGACGCCCGATTCTGGAAAACATCGTCATCGAGGCGCTGCAGCACAATTTGATGGCGCCCGATCTGGTGAAGGAGTTCGTCGCTGCCGCCAACGCTGAGATCAACAGGAGCCGCGCCGAAGAGACCGTCGGCCGCGACCAGCTGGCCTCAAAGCTCGCAGCCGTGGAGCGGCAGCTCGACGCCCTCATTGAGGCGATCGCCAACGGCCTGCGCTCGGGATCCTTGCAAGCCAAACTCGATCAGCTCGAAGCCGAGCGCGCCCACCTGATCGCCGAGATGGCGGCGCCTGCGCCAAGCCCAATCCGCCTGCACCCCAATCTCGCGGAAGCCTACCGCCAGAAGGTTGCAGCGCTGCGCGACGCGCTCGAAGACGAGGCTAGCCGCGACGAGGCGCTGCAGATCATCCGCAGCCTGATCAAGAAGGTCGTGATCCACGCCCGCCCCGAGGGCGGCTGCGAGGTCGAGCTGATCGGCGAGATGGCGAAGATGGTAGAGGTGTCGATGCGAGGCCCCGAAACGCAAAAAGCCGCCCTTTGAGGGGCGGCTTTTGATAAGCGAATGATGAGTTTGGTAAAGTTGGTTGCGGGGACGTGCAACCACCGACAGTTGAGGTGCTCTATCTAGAACGCGGCTAAATTTGGGGGCGGCGCCTCAGCTGACGAGCGTAGCGCCTCCGGCGGCGTCCAGCTGGCAAACTATGTAAAGAACCAATTTCTGGTAAAGGTTAATCCCGAAGGGCGATAAAGAGAAACTATAAGTCAGCGTCTGTGCCCATTGCGCTCAACCGCGAGTTTGACATTCCACGACCAGCTTGACGCCGGGCACCCCGTGATCCACAAATGTCGTGTTCCAGGGAGATCCTCGACAAGAGGCTGAGAAACCGCTGGACTTGGTCGCAGGTCGACCCTGTCAGCGCGGAAATCCTTCGAACCTGAACCGGTTAGCACCGGCGTAGGGATCGGAGCCTTTCTCGAAACCTGCGACCGTTGCGCCATTTATGGCGAGGTTGATGTGTATTCGGCACCTAACATCCAGATCGTCCCAGGGCGACGCCTGGCGGCAGCAGGGGCCACGCCGGCTTTCGACTCAACGGCAAGCCATCTTCCCGCGAAAGCAGATGTCATCGTCGTCGGGGCCGGAATTATTGGCCTGTCGATCGCCTGGCGGCTGGCTGCGGGTGGGCAACGTGTCGTTGTCATCGACAAGGCGGAGGCTGGCTCTGGTGCCAGTCTTGCGGCGACAGGCATGCTGGCGGCAGCTGCCGAATACGAGGCTGGTGGAGAAATCCTGATCCAGTTTGCGCTGGAAAGCCAGCGTCGCTGGGAGCCCTTCGCAGCCGAGCTCGAACAGGCGTCGGGGCTCGACCTCGATTTTGACCGAAGCGGGACCATCGTCGTTGCGATGACTCGCGACGAGACAGCACGGCTGCGCAGCCGGTTCGATCTGCATGGCAAGGTTGGACTTGAAACACGCTGGCTCACGGGCGAATCTGTGCGTACGCTTGAGGATGGTTTGCGCCCCTCGGTGACGGCGGGCATTCATTGCCTACGGGATTTTCAGATCGATCCGCGCCGCATCATGCCTGCGCTGGAGATCGCAGCCCGACGCGCCGGCGTGACCATTATCGAAAACCAACCTGTCAGCGCGCTTGCGATGCAGGCCGGCTCCGTAGCGGGGATTGCCGCAGGAGACCTCGAATGCATGGCGCCCGTGGTTGTCTTGACGACTGGCGCCTATGCCGGTTCGGGGCAGCTTGTGCCCTCAGGGCTGACGATTCCGGTGCGCCCCTTGCGCGGCCAGTCCGTTTGTCTGCGCGCGCCCGCCACCCAGCCGCCGCTCCTGCGTCATGTCATCTGGACC
Source organism: Beijerinckiaceae bacterium (assembly GCA_947370975.1). GTDB lineage: Bacteria > Pseudomonadota > Alphaproteobacteria > Rhizobiales > Beijerinckiaceae > Terripilifer. The sequence goes on along the minus strand of CANBNG010000002.1, from coordinate 2,939 downwards.
GAACAGGTCCATATGGCGCAAAAATCCGGCGGACGCCTGATCGTCGGCGCAACGGTCGAGGAAGCCGGGTTCAATGCCGACGTGACCGTCGGCGGACTTTTCGCCTTGCTCGAGGCCGCTCGCCGCGCGCTCCCCGGTGTTGAAGATATTTCGGTCGAGGCCGTGTGGTCTGGCTTCCGGCCGACATCGCAGGACGACGCCCCCATCCTTGGCGAGACAGGCGTGCCGGGGCTACTTCTGGCGGTGGGCCACCATCGCAATGGCATTCTGCTGGCGCCAGCCACCGCAGAAGCCATCGCTGCCATGGTTCTTGGCACGCCAGTCGCCCAATCCGCGCAATCGCTCACCCTTCAGCGCTTCGGGAGGAAGACATGAAGATCTGCCTGAACGGCAAGAACATCCAGATTGCCTGCGCGACCCTTCAAGAGCTTTGGGACAGGGAGCAGGCCGAGCGGGAAATTGAATCCTCCAAAGGATTCGCGATCGCCGTAAATAATACACTGGTTTCCAAACGGGACTGGTCAACGACGTCGATCCATGTCGACGACAAAATAGAAATCGTCCGCGCGATCTCGGGAGGATGACATGTCAGACGACTTTGAAATTGCCGGTGTGAGGCTGAAATCGAGGCTTCTCCTCGGCACCGCTGGATACCCCAACCAAGGCATTCTCAGAGATGCTGTCGAGGCGAGCGGCTGCGAGCTGGTCACTGTTTCCATCCGCAGGGTTTCGCTGGAGGGACATGGCGCCAATACGGTCGACATACTCTCCCACTACAGATTGCTGCCGAATACGGCAGGGTGCGAAACAGCAAGAGACGCCATTCTGACAGCAGAATTGGCGCGCGAGGCGCTGGACACCAACTGGGTCAAGCTGGAAGTGATCGGCGATCGGGAAACACTCTATCCCGACACAAGCGAATTGCTGGAGGCCACACGGAAGCTTGTCGACATGGGCTTTGTTGTCCTGCCCTATTGCAACGACGACCCGGTCCTGTGCATGCGGCTCGCAGATGCCGGCGCCGCCGCCGTTATGCCGATGGGCTCCCTCATCGGATCGGGCATGGGCGTCGCCAATGCAGCCAATATCGAGTTCATATGCCGCCGCTCGCCGGTTCCCGTCATTGTCGACGCGGGCATCGGCACGGCGTCGGACGCTGTCATCGCCATGGAGCTCGGCGCTGCTGCGGTTCTGTTGAACACAGCGGTGGCGAAGTCCGATGATCCCGTCCTCATGGCAAGGGCCATGAGACACGCAGTCGAAGCCGGGCGCTTCGCTTATCGGGCGGGACGCATACCCCGGCGTGGGCGCGCAGAGCCTTCCAGTCCGCAAATGGGCCTTGTGGGTTCATGACCCTGCTTCCCAGCCGTTTGCTCGTTGTCACCGACAGGCATCTTGCCTCCCGTGATCTGCCCGCAACCGTTGACGAGGCATTCAGCGCAGGTGCGCGCTGGATCTGGTTTCGTGACAAGGATCTGGAGCCGCACGCGCGCATAGCCTTGGCGCGCCAGGTTCATGACGCCATTGCGGGCCGTGCGACATTGACCATCGGGACGGACGTTGATCTCGCGCGTGAACTGGGCGCCATAGGAGTTCATCTATCCATATCGGCCGATCTGGCTTCGGTTCGCGAGAAGCTCGGCGCAAATGGCCTTATCGGTTTGTCGGCGCATTCCGTGGCGGATGTCGCCAAAGCAAAGATTGAGGGCGCCGACTACGTCACCTTGAGCCCGATTTTCGCGACGTCCAGCAAGCCCGGTTATGGCCCAGCCATCGGCCTCTCGGATCTGAAGGCTGCTACGGCGCTGCACATTCCGGTATTGGCGCTTGGCGGCGTCAGGCCCGTGGATGTTCAAAAAATTCTGGGGGCTCGTGCGGCTGGCGTCGCGGTTATGGGCGCGATCATGCAGGCCCGCGACATACATGCAAGGCTCTGCGCCTTTCTGTCGTCACTGAACTCGCCACCCAGAACAACTCAGGCCGGGACCACCGATTAGGCTGTTGCAAGAGCTCGAGCGGTGTCTGTCAGCTGTTTGGGCTCACACCAGGAGACGACCTCTAGGAGAAAATGGAAACTCAACGAAGCCGTAGCTCATCTCGGCCAAGCGGACGAGACCAGCGAAGCGAATAGCAGCGCCATCGCGAAGCTAAGCAATGTTTGCGTCGCGCTTCTGACGACAACCTGCGGGCCCAGACCCTGCGCATAGCCGACGTCTTTAACAGCTTATCCTTTCGATGATTGACCGCGTGATCTCCCGGCGCGGGAAAATGGTGCGGGCCTGGACGCGGTGCTGCACGACCTGGCTGCGATCCTCGCGGCATGCGGGGCGCTTAAAACAGAAAACGCCACGATTTCTCTCGCGGGGCGTCAACCATCAACGTTGCGGGGACGCGCAACCGCCTTTACCGAACGTTCTGCAACTCGCATCCTCGCTGATGTCGACGCTTGTCCAGCCAATCTCGCATCACGCGCGTCAAACAGCGTCTGACGACTTCACCTCACGAAAGCGAGGGGAGAGCGCGACAGGCTTTGGCGTTTCGACATCGTCAGTCCAAGCGAGCTCCGAGCCGGTGGTTTCCTTGAACAGCGTCGAAAGCGACGTCATGCCGGCGAGCGCCTTGCCGCCTAGCATGGCATCGACGTCAGCGCCAAGGCGTATCGCATCGATCCCGTAATAGTCGAACCAAGGCAACCCTGCGTCCGCGTAATCCCTTGCGGAGGGCGGATGCAGTGTCGCCTTTTCACCCGTGATCGCGGCCCAGTCCTTTCCATGCGCAAGGCTGACAAAGTGGTCTGCCCCCTGAAAAGTGATCCTCCCTGAAGTATGGCTTTTGAGCCTGATGGAGGACTGCGGAATGCCCAGGAAGAGACACAAGGCGGAAGAGATCGTCACGAAGCTCCGGCAAGTTGACGTTCTGACGGCGCAAGGCCGGCCGGT
>CANBNG010000001.1 GCA_947370975.1 Beijerinckiaceae bacterium | reverse complement strand
GAGGCGGGGTTTTTCAGACGTCACGAGAGATTTGCATTCATCTATCGTGACGGCCAGCATTCGCTGGACTTAAGTGCCGGTGTGACCGGCGACCAGACCAATATGTGATTGGTCGTTGTTGCCGTCAAGATCAAATGCCCAGTCCGGCCCTCACACAGGCGCGAACCCTTTCCATCGTGTCATGATCGAGAATGCGCACGTCGTATATGCGCTGGCCGCCGTCCTTGCGCGCGAAAAGCAGCCTTAGTCGGTGAAGCGCGACCGTCAGCACAATGTCTCCTTTTACCCACATTGACGGCTCGTCGTATGGCCGGGGCAGCGGTTTCGCGAAGCTGAGCTTCAAATGATGCTCCTGCGGCACTCTGGGCTCGCTGGTGCTGAGCGGCACGATTGTGCATAGAAGTGGCCGGCCCCTGATTTGAGGCGAGAGCACGATTGCCGGTCGCCGCTTGACCATTTCGGGTGGCTTGAATCCATCGGAAAGATCTACCCGGACAATGGTGCCGGGCTGAGGATGGGAAAGATGTGTCAAAGGGCGAGCCCTTCCAAAAAAATGAAGCATTCATTCGGTTTCAATCCTTGAGAGGTTATACGTGGCCGGCGCTCCTTGAAAGCGCCGCGGAAACATTGCAGAAGAGCGCATCAGGTCTTGCCTTCCAGGCGAGGCCATTGTCGGGCCCGGAATTACCTCATGGCTGAACCCCTGCGCGTCGGCATTGCCGGTCTCGGCACCGTCGGCGCTTCTGTCATTCGTCTTCTCGATCGCCAGTCGGCGGCATTGGCCGCCCGTTCGGGCCGCTCGATCAAGGTCACTGCCGTCTCGGCCCGCGACCGCACGCGCGAGCGCGGCGTGGATGTGGCTGGCCTTGTCTGGTTCGACAACCCGGTGGATCTGGCCAAAAGCCATGATATCGATCTTTTCGTTGAGCTCATGGGCGGGGATGAAGGCCCGGCGCGCCTGGCTATCGAGGCGGCTTTGGCCTCTGGCAAATCGGTCGTGACCGCCAACAAGGCGCTGCTTGCCAAGCATGGCATGAGCCTGGCGAAACTTGCCGAAGAGAAACATGTCGCGCTGGCCTTTGAAGCCTCGGTTGCCGGCGGCATTCCGGTGGTCAAGACGCTGCGCGAGGGTCTCGCGGGCAATTCCATCGAGCGCGTCTATGGCATTTTGAACGGCACCTGCAATTACATCCTCTCGCGCATGGAGCTTGAGGGCCTGAGCTTCGAGGCGTGTCTGGCCGATGCGCAGAAGCTCGGCTATGCCGAGGCCGATCCGACCTTCGACATCGGCGGGTTCGACACCGCCCACAAGCTCGCCATTCTCACCTCGCTGGCCTTCGGCACGGCCGTGGATGCCGAGGCCGTGCAGGTGGAAGGCATTACCGCGATCACGCTCGCCGATCTGAAATCGGCAGAAGAGCTTGGCTATCGCATCAAATTGCTCGGCGTCGCGCAGCGGACGGAGGAGGGCATCGAGCAGCGGGTCCATCCGACCATGGTGCCGCGCTCGTCGGCCATTGCCGCCGTGATGGGCGTGACCAATGCCGTCACCATCGATGCCGATGCCGTGAAGGAGTTGACGCTTGTGGGGCCGGGCGCCGGCGGTGATGCGACGGCATCTGCCGTGGTGGCCGATATCGCCGATATTGCCAAGGGCATCCGCAGCGCGCCGTTCGGGCTGCCGGTCGCATCCCTAGAGGCCGCGACGCGTCCCCCCGCACAGCGTCACGAGGGTGGCTATTACATCCGCCTGTCCGTGCATGATCGCCCCGGTGCGGCGGCCGCCATTGCCACGCGCATGGCTGAACGTCAGATCTCGCTGGAAAGCATCATGCAGCGTAATCCCCCGGCCAAGCGTGGCGCTGCAAATAGCGGCACGGCCAAGCCTGTGCCTTTTGTTCTCATTACTTACGCAACTTCCGAAGCGACAATACGCGAAGCGCTGGATGCTGTGGTGGCAGACGGCTATATTGCAGAGAAGCCGCAAGTCATCCGAATCGAACGCGAATAATCAACCGGCCACCAAAGGCCCAGCAAGGACCCTTCCATGACCGATCTCATCATCAAGCAGCAGGATATTATCGAGCGTATTCTGACCCTCGAGCTCGTGCGTGTGACCGAGCGCGCGGCTGTCGCCGCTGCTCACCTGCGTGGACGTGGTGACGAGAAGGCCGCCGATCAGGCTGCTGTCGATGCGATGCGTCGCGAACTCAACCGTCTGCCGATCGATGGCACTGTGGTGATCGGCGAGGGCGAGCGCGATGAAGCCCCGATGCTCTTCATCGGCGAGCGCGTTGGCACCCGCACCGGCCCCAAGGTCGATATTGCGGTCGATCCGCTGGAAGGCACGACCCTTTGCGCCAAGGACATGCCGGGCTCGATTGCCGTGATGGCGATGGCCGCTTCAGGCTCGCTGCTCAACGCGCCCGACGTCTATATGGACAAGATCGCCATTGGCCCGGGCTATGCGCAGGGCGTCGTCGATCTCGACATGACGCCGGAAGAAAACCTCCATGCGCTGGCCAAGGCCAAGGGCGTGAAGGTGGGTGAAATCACCGCCCTCATTCTCGACCGTCCGCGCCATGCTCATCTGATCGAGGCTTGCCGCCGCGTCGGCGCTTCGGTGCGCTTCATCACCGACGGTGACGTTGCCGGCGTGATCTTCACCGCCCAGTCGGAAATGACCGGCGTGGACATTTATTTCGGCACGGGCGGCGCGCCGGAAGGCGTGCTTGCGGCAGGCGCGTTGCGCTGCGTCGGTGGCCAGATGCAGGGTCGCCTTATCCTCGACACCGAAGCCAAGCGCGAGCGCGCGCTGAAGATGGGCATCAAGGATCCGAACAAGAAATACGACATGACCGAACTGGCGTCCGGCGACGTGATCGTCTGCGCGACCGGCGTCACCACCGGCCCGCTGCTCAAGGGCGTGACATTCGGCCGTGACGTGATCGAGACCGAGACCGTGATCTATCGCTCTGTCACCGGCACGGTGCGTCGCATCCAGGCCGAACATCGCCAGATGGGCAAGTTCAAGATGGATTAATCAGCAGGTAACCGGGGCGCGGCGCTCACGCTTCGCTCCGGCCTGTGTCATGATGGGGCCATGAGTCCGCTCTCGCCCCTCCATGCCGACGCCAGACCCGGCAGCCTGCCACGCAGGCTGTTTCTTGGCGTCGAGCACTCTGTCCTTGGTCGCGTCTGGCGCGACCGGCTTGATCTCGAGGCGCAGGGGCAGGCGCAGGCCATTGCGCAATTGCATGGCCATTCCGACCTGCTGTCGCGGGTTCTTGCGGGCCGGGGCGTCGATGCGCTCAATTGCGCCGCTTATCTCGATCCCACCATTCGCGCGCTCATGCCCGACCCCGATGTGCTTGTGGGCATGGAGGCGACCGTCGCGCGGCTCGTGGCGGCCATTGTGGCGCGCGAGAAGGTTGCCGTCTTTGGCGACTACGATGTCGATGGCGCCTGCTCCACGGCGCTGCTGGCGGGCTTCCTGCAAGCCTGTGGCTGTCCGTTCGTCATTCACATTCCCGACCGCCTGTTTGAAGGCTATGGCCCCAATGTCGAGGCCATCCGCGCGCTTGCCGAGGGCGGCGCGCGCCTGCTGGTGACGGTCGATTGCGGCACGACGAGTTTCGAGCCGATCGAGGAGGCGGCAAGACTGTGCCTCGATACTCTGGTCATCGACCATCATCAGGCGCCCGAGGCGCTGCCTCCCGCCCATGCCATCGTGAACCCAAATCGGCTGGACGATCTCTCGGGCCTTGGCCATCTCTGCGCCGCGGGCGTGGTCTATATGGTGCTCGTCGGCCTCAATCGCGCGCTGCGGCAGAGGGGTTTCTGGACGCAGACCAATCCCGCGCCCGATCTTCTGGCCGAACTCGATCTTGTCGCGCTGGCGACTGTTGCCGACGTCGTGCCGCTCAAAGGCCTCAACCGCGCTTTTGTCACCAAGGGCCTTGCCGTGATGCGCGCGCGTGGACGCCCCGGTCTGCGCCAGCTCTTCGATGTCGCGCGGGCCGATGGTCCACCACGGCCCTATCATCTGGGGTTTCTCATCGGGCCGCGCATCAATGCGGGCGGGCGCATTGGCGATGCCGCGCTTGGCGCAAAGCTGCTCATGTTGCGCGATGACGAGGAAGCGACCCGAATCGCGGTTGAGCTCGACCGGCTGAATTCCGAGCGGCAGGCCATCGAAGTCGGGACGCTGGCTGAAGCCGAGGCGGAGGCGCTGCTCTCGCTTGGTCTCGAAGAGCAGGGCGGGGCCTGTGTCGTGACTGCGGGCGAGGGCTGGCACCCCGGCATTGTCGGGCTGGTCGCTGCAAGGCTGAAAGAGAAATTCCGCCGCCCGGCCTTTGCCATCGCTTTCAACGGCCAAACCGGCACCGGCTCTGCGCGCTCCATTCCCGGCGTTGACCTTGGCCGTGTGGTGCGCGCGGCGGTGGAGGAGGGGCTTCTCGTCAAGGGCGGGGGCCATGCCATGGCGGCAGGCCTCACCATCGACAAGGGCAAGCTGGTTGATTTCCGCGCCTATCTGGAACTGCGGCTGGGCGAGATCGTCGCGCGGGCGCGGGCCAATGATGCGCTGCTGGTGGATGCTGCGCTGACGGCGGCGGGCGCGCGCGCTGAGCTTATCCGCTCGCTCGAACAGGCGGGGCCCTATGGTTCGGGCAATCCGGAACCCGTCTTTGTCTTGCCTGCGCACCGAATCGTTCGTGCGGTGGTTGTGGGCAACGGCCATGTTCGGGTGCGCGCCGTGGCTGGCGATGGCACTGGAATTGACGCCATTGCCTTCCGGGCGGCAGACAGCGCCCTGGGCCCGGCTTTGCAAAAAGCTGTTGGCAGCGCGGCTCATCTTGCAGGCACTCTCTCGCTCGATCATTGGGGCGGAAACGAGCGCGTGCAGATGCGTCTTCTCGACATGGCGACCCCTGCCAGGGCGAACGGCTGAAAACAATCGCAATTGCCGTTCAAAAGCCGCTTTGTATGCTTGCAAGAGGGCGCGTAGCCCTCTATACCTCCGCCCGTCCGCAGGGCTTTTTGAACAAGAGCTCCCCGGCAACGCGCGACCTTCGTCTATCGGTTAGGACGGCTGCCTTTCACGCAGCAGAGAGGGGTTCGACTCCCCTAGGTCGCGCCATTCCAACACAAGGCCACGGCTTCTGCCTGGCGTTCGGCGATGACCTCCAGCGAGGGTCGCTCTTGTGTCGTGGATTTAAATCTTTGAGCGGCGGGATGCGTCCTGCAACCAGAACGGCAAACCTTATATGAGCAGCTTTAAAATTCCCGATCTTGCCCAACGCAATGCCAGCGCCGCAGAGGCCAAGAAGGGCCTGCTGGAAAAATTCCGTCAGGCCTCTGGCGATCCCGGCATTGCCGAGCGGCTTGCAGCGCGTGCCGAAATTGCCCGCGCGCGCGCCGTGCGTGAAGAAAAGCGCGCCGCCGAGCGGCTGGTGCTGCAGGCGCAAAAGGCCGAAGAGGCCCGCCAGGCAGCCGAACGCGCAGCTGAAATGCAGCGTGAAGTCGAGGCCAGCCATGCGCAGGATCTCGCCCTGAAGGCCGAAAAGGATCTGGCCTTGCTCGCCGAGCAGAAGGCCGCCCGCGACGAGCGTTACGCCGCCCGCAAGGCCGCCAAGAAAGAGCGTCGCAAGGGCTGAACGCCTGAGCGAAGCTCTCGATCGCATACGTTCACGGCCAGCTTGCGAAGGATTTGGCCGCGAACGATCCGATCTGAATCTCTTCATCTGCCCCGGCAGGATCCGTGAAGAGCCGCAGCCGCAACGCGTAATCCTCGAGATATTCGATTTTCGGGGCGATGCGAAACGCGCGGTCGTGTCCGGGATAGATGATATCGGCGAGCGTCAGCGCCCGGAGCAGGCTTTCCCTGGCGCGCGGATCATCGACGGGCTGATAGCCAATCTCGCCAGCCACAGCATCGCCCGCGCAGGTCACGGCATCGCCCGCAAGAAGCGCGCGGCCGACCAGCAGGCCCATCGAGCCCGGCGTATGGCCCGGCAATTCCACAAGACGAAGTCCCTCAGCAATGTCCTGCTCGCCTGAAATCGGCGACAGGCGCAATTTGCGCAGCACGCGGCCGATATAGCCTTGCGTGCGCGCATCATGCGTCTGCGGCGCGTCGGCATAGGCAAGTTCGCGTTCGTGAATGAGTACCTGGGCATTGGGAAAAAGATCGGCATTGGCCGCGCAATCCCAATGGACATGGGAGAGGACCACAGTGTCGATGGCGGCAGGGTCTATGCCCAACCGCTTCAACCGTCCCTGCAAGATGGGGCGGTAGGCATAGGGGCCGGTGTCGAAGAGAATCGTGCGGCCCGCACTGCGCACGAGCGCCACGGTGGAAATGCCGGGGATGAACCTGTCAGCAGCGGCCGGCACGCCCGTAAACAGCAAGGTGATGGGTGAGGGCGTCTCGCTCATCGGCGTGCCTCCATGCAAGGACCGCTGTGCTGCGTTGAAAACGCCACATCGAGGTTCTGGCCATGGGGCTGGAACGGAAAACTCATGTGGTAATGATATTGCTCGGTATAGGTCACTGCACCATTCTGGATGCGGAAGGGCCGGTCGTGGCCGGGATAGAACAGATCGCCCGCAGCAAGTGCGCGATCGAGACTGGCCTGCGCTTGGCCGGGATTGAAGAAGGCGACATCGGGAACACCGCGCACAGCATCGCGCGCCGACCACAGCGCATCGCTCGCCAGCACGGCGCGCTCGGCGCCCATATCGACCACCAGGCCTTGCAGGCCAACGGAATGGCCGGGCAGCAGAAGTGTGCGCACGCCCGGAAAGATCTCCTGCTCTTCATCAGGCAACAGCGTCACGCGCATGCCCTGCAAAATCTCGCGGACATAGGGCGGCGTTCCCCAATCGTTTGCGAGCGGTGCAGCGGCATAATCGAATTCGAGTTTTGGCGTCATGATTTCGGCATGGGCAAAGAGGTCGAGGTTTTCGACATGGTCCCAATGCAAATGCGTCATGAAGACCGTGTCGACATCGGCGGGCGTCAGCCCGAGCGCGTTGAGCGCCTCGATCAGGATCGGGCGGACACGAAAGGGCCCGGTGTCGAAAAGCACCGTGCGCCCTTCGCCGCGCAACAGCAGCAGCGAGCAGATTCCGAACAGGAAATGATCGGTCTTTGCGGGCAGGCCCGGAACGAGGAGGTCAATTTTCAATTCGCAATCCCCTGGACGTTCGCCTCCGAAAGCCCGGCTATGACCGAAAGAATTCAGGCTTGCCTCTTCCGAGCAACTATGTCCAAATTACGCATAACAAAACAAATTATGCAAATGGGAGGGCGTATGAAATCTCGTCGTTTCACTCTTGTCACCGCTGGCGCGCTCGCGCTTGCCGCCATGTCGCCTGCTTTCGCGCAGCAGGAAAAAGCGCCTGTTGCAGTGCGCGCTGTCTATATTCCCGTCATCACCTGGGCACCGGCCTGGATCGCGAAGGAAAAGGGGATCTTCGCCAAGAACGGTCTCGATGTGACGCTGAGCGTCGCGCAGAATCTTTCCATTCTTCCGGGCACGGTCGGACGCCAGTTTGAATTTGCGCCCAGCACAGCGCCTGATCTGTTGAAGGCGGTTGCGAGCGGGCTCGACGTCGTTGCAGTTGCTGCGTCGGTTTTTGAAACGCAGGACAATCCGACGACCCAGCTGATGGTCGCCAAGGATTCCGGCATCACCTCGGCCAAGGATCTCGTCGGCAAGTTGATTGCCACGCCCACCATTGGCGGCGTCATCCACGTGTCGGTGCTCTACTGGCTCAAGAAGAATGGCGTCGATCCCTCCAGCGTGCGCGCGGTGGAAGTGCCGTTCCCCAACATGGGCGATCAGCTCAAGGCCAAGCGCGTCGATGCCGTGGAAGTGGTTGAGCCCTTCGTTGGCGCGTTGCGCGCCGGCGGCAATGTCGCTTTGACTGCGCCGCTGCTGAGCGCGGGCAAGGAAGTGCTGTTCCCGTTCTGGATTTCGTCGGGTGAATGGACGCGGGCCAACCGCGCCACGGTCACCGCCTGGCGGGCGTCGCTGGAAGAGGCCATCGCCTATATCCATGCCAACCCCGAGGAAGCCCGCAAGATCGTGATGCAATATACCAAGCTGCCGGAACCGGTCGTGAATGCGACACCGTTCCCGACCTATCGGACAGCGATCACGGCGGGCGATATCGAAGTCTGGAAAACCGTCCTGCGTGACGTCGGTCAGTTGAGCGTCGAGGTCGAGTCTGCCAAGCTCGTGGCGCAATAAGGATCGCGTCACAACATGGCTGATTCCGTATTCGAGTGCAGATCTGCCGGAATTACGCTGCCGTTGCGCAGCGGCGTCCGGCCGATCATCGCCGATATCAGCCTTGAGCTGAAAAGCGCCGAGTTCCTGACCATTGTCGGGCCCTCGGGTACGGGGAAAACCACCTTGCTGCGGATGCTCGGCGGCCTCGCGCCGCCGACATCGGGCGCTGTGCTGGTGCGCGGCGAGGTTCTTGCCGGACCGCCAGAGGGCGTCGTCATCGTCTTTCAGGACTATGCCAACGCCTTGCTGCAATGGCGCAGTGTTGCCGCCAATGTTGCCTTTGGCATCGAGCGCACAATGTCGCGCGCGCAATGCAATGAGCGCGTGCGGGACGCACTCAATCTTGTCGGCCTGCTCGACAGGGCGGATGATTTTCCCTGGCAATTGTCGGGCGGAATGCAGCAGCGCGTGCAGATCGCGCGCGCGCTGGCGCTCCGCCCCGCCGTCATGCTGATGGACGAGCCCTTCGCCGCGCTTGATGCGATGACCAAGGCCGGGTTGCAGGATGAACTCTTGCGGCTGCGCGACCAGACGAAAGTCAGTTTCGTTTTCATCACGCATGACATCGAGGAAGCGGTTTATCTCGGCGATCGCGTGGCGGTGCTCAACGGGAGTCCCGGCCGGATCGAGCATATTGTCGATATCGATCTGCCTTTTCCGCGCGACCAGATCACAACACGGCAATTGCCCGCCTTCCTTGCCTATCGCTACGATCTCCACAAGGCGATAGGTCATGCGTAGCCGCTTTGGCGCGGCGTCGATCAACTGGCCGGGCATGGCCGTGCTCGCAATTGTGCTTGCGGCTTGGGAAGCTCTGGTGCGCTCGGGCGCAGTGAGTTTCGAGTTCTTTCCGGCTCCACTGGCGATCTTGCAGGGCGGCATCCAGCTTGCGCGCGATGGCGTTCTGTTTGCCGATCTCGCGCATACGCTGATTTCAATTGCCCTTGGCTGGACCATCGCGATGGCGATTGGCGTTTCGCTTGGTCTCCTGCTTGGCTTCTCGCCGCTCGTGCGGCGCTATGGGCTTGCCACAATCGAAGTGCTGCGCCCGATCCCCGGAATTGCATTCGCGCCTGTGGGACTGCTGCTTTTTGGCTTCTCCTTGCAAACGGAACTCGCCGTCACCGTTCTGCCCACACTCTGGCCGGTGATGATCAACACCATGGGCGGCATCGCCAATGCGCATCCGCGCCTCAATGATGTCGGGCGCACCTTCCGGCTGAGCCGTGGGGATATTGTCTTGCGCATCCTGCTTCCGGCAGCCTTGCCGTCTATCATCGTCGGCGCGCGGATCAGCCTCGGTCTCGCGCTGGTCATGGCGATTGTCGCGGAAATCGTCGGCAATCCGGCCGGGCTTGGCTATGCCATCGTGCGCGAGCAGCAAGCGATGAATCCGGAGAACATGTTTGCCTATATTGCCGTGGTCGGCGTGCTCGGTGTCCTGCTGAACGCGGGCGTTCTCGGTCTCACCACCTCGTTGTGGCCGGCAACAGCGCAGCGGCCCGCCGCATGAGGAAGCTCAAAGACCTCGCCGCCCATATGCCGCCAGTGCGTGGCCTGTTGCCCCTGATCGTCGCATTGGTGGCGTGGCAGGTGCTCCAGACCGGAAACTCGCCTTATTTCCCGCCGCCCTCGACCTGGTGGAAAGGTCTTGAACCGCTCATCGCCAGCGGGCGCTTGCTGAGCGCGAGCCTTGCGACCCTTCAGACGATTGTTGCGGGCCTCGCCATATCGATCCTCGCGGGGGGAACGCTTGGCATAATGATCGGGCTCTTTCCCCGCGTTGAGCGCGCGCTCGGGCCATTACTCGAATTTTGCCGCGCCATGCCACCGCCAGCCATTGTTCCGCTCGCGATTTTGTTTCTGGGTTACGACGCGCGGATGAAGCTCACCATTGTTGCGCTTTCGGCCATGTGGCCAATCCTCCTCAACACGTCGTCAGCGGTTCAGCGCATTCATCCGATCCTGATGGATGTTTCAATGTCGTTACGGCTGTCGCTGTTGGACCGCATCTGGCGTGTTGTCATTCCCAGTGTCATCCCGGCGATCCTGCTTGGCGTGCGCATCGCTTTGCCGCTGACCATCGTGCTGACGCTGCTGGTCGAGATATTGACGTCGATTGACGGCATTGGCGCCTTGATGATTGCAGCACAGCGCAATTTCCAGTCCGGACAGGTTTACGGATTGCTGGTCTTTGTCGGGCTCGGCGGCTTTCTGCTCAACAATGCCTTCACGCTGGTGCAGGCCTCGATCATGTCGCGTTGGCCACCACGGAGCGTGAACGTTTGAGCGCGCGCACCGCATCTCCGCCGGACAAGATCTCCTCCGAGGCAGGGCTCGATCCTGCGCGGGTCGAGCAGATCGGCGTGCAATCGGTCGAGGTCGCGGGCCATATTCTCAACACGCTCGCCACGCTCGATTGTCCGCAAACGCTATCTGCCCTCTCAGCGGCGGCCGGCCTGTTGCCTGCAAAAGCGCATCGCTATCTCGTCAGTCTCATTCGCACCGGCTTGATCGAACAGAGTGCGGACGGTCGCTATGATTTTGGCGGCGCGGCGCGTCTCATCGGTCGGGTTGCCATGAACCGGCTCGACATCGTGCGGATCGGGACACCTATCCTTGGTGCGTTGCGCGATGATCTGCATGGCACGGTCTTCATGGGCATGTGGACGCCACAAGGCGCAATGGTGATCGAATGGCTCGACATCGTGCGCCCGGTTTCCGTTGTCATTCGCCCGGGCTCGATCCTGCCGCTTCACACCTCTGCGCTGGGGCTCATTTGCGCCGCCTATCTTGCGCCTGACGTTATTGCGCGCGCGCCCCAGGCTTCGGTTGCACACGTGTCGGAGGCCGCAGCGCAGCTGGATGATATCAGGCGCAACGGCTTCAGCGTGGTGCAGGGCGATCTCATTCAGGGGCTCGATGCGGTCGCCGTGCCGGTGCTCGATTACAAGCGCGATCTCGTCGCCTGTCTTGCCGCTGTAGGCGCAAGCGGCAGTCTGGACATCACGGCGGGTGGGGTGGTTGTGCGACAGCTCAAGGCCGCAGCGCAGCGGTTTTCGCATTCGCTTGGCTGATGCGACATTGAGGCATTCGCCTGGCCTTCTCGCATGGCGTAAGAGCTTTCCTCGGACGCTCGAAAAAAAATCATGACAGGCCACATGCAGATCAGATCGAACCTCGCCTTGCGCGCCCTTGTCCTTCCCGGGGACGAGCCTTTCGTGCCCTCGCCAATGGCCGGCGTCGAACGCTTGATGCTCGATCGCGACGGCGGAGAAGTCGCGCGCGCGACGACCGTTGTCCGCTATGGCGCGCACTCGCGCTTCTCGACCCATATGCATGACGGCGGCGAGGAATTTCTGGTGCTTGAGGGAACATTTGCCGATGAGCATGGCGTCTATCCGGCAGGAACCTATGTGCGCAATCCGCCAGGCTCCTCGCACGCGCCCTTCAGCGAGGAGGGTTGCACCTTGTTCGTCAAACTGCGGCAGTTCCAGCCAGACGACACCAAGCGCGTGGTGGTCGAGACGGCGCGGGGGCAATGGCGTCAGGGGCTTGTTCCGGGGCTCCATGTCATGCCGCTGCATGAATGCGGGGGCGAGCATGTGGCGCTTGTGCGCTGGGCGCCAGGCACAGTATTCAATCCGCACACGCATTTTGGCGGTGAAGAAATCCTTGTGCTGGAGGGCGTTTTTGAGGATGAGCATGGCGTCTATCCAAAGGGCAGCTGGTTACGCAGCCCTGCGATGAGCCGCCATCATCCCTTCACGAAGGAGGGCTGCACGATCCTCGTCAAGGTCGGGCATCTGGCGTGAGGAACCATTTCCGGGTTGAGAGCTTGTTGAACGCTGATTTCCGGCGTCTCGGCCCAATGGATCATGAGCGACACCAAGAATCCCTATCCCCATGAGCTGTTGCGACAGCAGACTGTTCTGGCGCAATTCGGGGAATTGGCGCTTCGGTCTGACGATCTCGACGAGATCCTGACAGAAGCCTGTCGCCTTGCCGGGGAAGCGCTGGGAACCGATCTTGCCAAGGTCGTCGAGCTTCAGGAGGACGGCAAGACGATGCTCGTCCGTGCGGGTGTTGGCTGGGGGCCTGACGTTGTCGGCGTGGCCAAGATTACGGCGGAACAAGACACATCGGAAGGCCATGCGCTGCGCACCGGCGAGCCGATGATTTCGCCCGACATCGCCAAGGAGAAGCGGTTCAAATATCCGCAGTTCCTGATCGACAATGGTGTCAGGGCCGTTGCCAATGTCATCATCATCGGCGGGCACGACAGACCACCCTTTGGCATTCTCCAGATCGACAGCCGGGTGCCGCGCGACTTTACGGAAGCCGACACGTTGTTCCTGCGCAGCTACGCGAACCTTCTGGCGGCTGCGGTGGACCGCATTCGCGTCATTACGGAGGTCAGCAAGGGAGAGGCGCGCCTGCGGGGTGCGCTGGAAGACAAGGTTGCCAAGCGGACGCGCGATCTGACGGCAGCTAATGACCGTCTCAAATCCGAAGCGGAGGAGCGTGGCAGGGTCGAGGAGGCCTTGCGGCAATCGTTGAAAATGGAAGCCGTCGGCCAATTGACCGGCGGTCTGGCGCATGACTTCAACAATCTTCTGGCGGGGATTTCCGGCGGTCTGCAATTGATGAGCACGCGCGTCACCCAGGGCCGCACGTCAGAGATCGGCCGCTATATGGATGCGGCGATGACCTCGGTCGATCGAGCGGCCGCGCTCACGCATCGATTACTCGCCTTCTCGCGCCGGCAGACGCTCAGCCCCAAGCCTACAGACGTGAACAGGCTGATCGACGGCATGGAGGATTTGTTCAGTCGCACGGTTGGGCCCAGCATAGCGATCAGAACCAAGCTTGCAGTCGAGCTTTGGCCCACCCTCTGCGATCCCAACCAGCTCGAAAACGCGCTTCTCAATCTGGTGATCAACGCGCGCGACGCCATGCCCGATGGCGGAAACCTGCTGATCGAAACGGCAAATTGTGTCTTTGCTGATTGGCGTGGGCCTAAGATAGATAATCTCTCGGGGCGCGTTCCCAACGATGAATATGTCGGGGTGTTCGTGACCGACACCGGCAGCGGCATGTCGCCGGCTGTTATCGAACATGCGTTCGATCCCTTCTTCACGACAAAGCCGATTGGGCAGGGCACCGGGCTTGGCCTGTCCATGACCTACGGCTTCGTTCAGCAATCGGGCGGTCAGGTGCTGCTGCGCAGCTCGGAGGGGCATGGCACGACGGTGACCATCTACCTCCCCCGTCACCTCGGGCTTGCAACGCGCGTTGAAATGATTGAGGCCGCTGTGAGCCTGCCGCAGGCCCGGCCCGGTCTCGTTGTCCTGCTTGTTGAGGATGAGCCTGCCGTGCGTCTGGTGATGGCCGATATTCTGGCTGACAATGGCTATACGGTTCTGGAGGCCGACAATAGCCAGGCCGCCCTGCGCGTCGTTCTCTCGCTCGCCCGGATCGACCTGCTGCTGACCGATGTGGGGCTGCCAGGCGGCATGAACGGTCGGCAATTGGCCGATGCTGCGCGCCAGCATATGCCCGACCTGAAGGTGCTCTTTGTCACCGGCTATGATGAATCCGCAGCACTCGGAAGTGGCATGATGGAAGAAGGGATGGCGCTGATGACCAAGCCCCTCAATCTGGCGTCATTCTCGGCCAAGGTTCAGGAACTCATGCATCGATGAGACGGCGCGTCAGGCGCCGCCCACCAATCCCATCCGCAGGGCGAGCGAGAGGCCGCCCGCAACCATTCCCAGAATGACGAGCGTCGTGCCTGTGAGAATGACGACATGACGCCAGCCGAGCCGGGTGATGGCGGTTGCCGATGTGCCAAGGCCAAGCGCCGCAATGGCCAGCAGCAATCCCCAGGTCGAGATGAAACCGGCAGCGCTTTTGAGCGGCGCGTAGATCGCGGCGGCGCCAGGCACTGCCGGCACGATGCTGTTCAAAAGGCACAGCAGCAGAAAGCCGAATGCGAAAACCGGCATCGGGACTTTGGCGCTCGGCGCGCCGGCCACAGATGAGCGGCGCGCGAAGGCATAGCCGATAGCGAGAATGACGGGCAGTAACAGCAACACACGAAAGAGTTTGACGACGACAGCCGCAGCGCCCGTCGTCTCCGACACCGCAAAACCAGCGCCCACAACCTGCGCGACATCGTGGATGGTCCCGCCCAGCATCACGCCGGTGAGCTGATTGTCGAACCCCAAGGCATGGGCAAGCGGCGGATAGGCCAGCATCGCAATTGTCGAGAGCAGGTTGACGCCGACAATGACGAAAACCGTATCGGCCTCCTTGCCCTTGTAATCAGGCAGGACGCTTTGTGTCGCAAGAGCAGCAGACGCGCCACAGACGGCAGTTGCCGCGCCAGCAAGCGCGCCAAAGGCATTGGAGAGGCCAAGAAAGCGGGCAAGGCCAACGCCTGCGAGAATGGTCGCAACCATGCCTGCAATGACGATCAAGGCGCTCGTTGCGCCAAGCGCTGCAATATCGCCCAGCGCCACGCGGAGGCCCAGCAGAGCCACGGCAATGCGCAGGACTTTGGACACGCAGAAACGCAGGCCGCCCGCAAACAGCGGGCGCGCGGCAAAGGGGTGCAGCCAGATGCCGACCACCAGCGCGATGACAAGAGCAGGCACGGGGAGGAACCGCGCAACCAGGGGCTCCAGCAGGCTTGCCGCGCCCGCAAGCGCGAGCGCCAGGGCAATGCCGGGCACGAGGCTGGCAAAGCCCTTTGCGGGGCCCGTCTCTGCGACTGCCATCGGGCTTAACCCTTGCCGTGGAGGCGCTCGTCGGGCGGGGCGATTTCCGTCACGAGATCGCGCACCAGTGCCTTTTTGGGCAGAGGCGCCAACGTCGTCACGCCTTCCTTGAGGCGCACGGTGCAGGCGTAATCGACCTTGCCGTCGATCAGCATCATGCATTCCTTGCAGGCATTCGCATTGATGCAGGCAAAGCGAAAGGCGAGCGTTGGATCGGTTTCGTGCCGCACAGCGCGCAGGCCGTCCAGGATCGACTGGCCATGCTCGAAGGCGACTTCAAACGTCTCGATATGGGGTTCAGCGCCCGGCGTGCCGCGCTTGATTTCAAGAATCGCCTTCATGCACTGGCCTTTTTCGAAATGTTTGCGCCGCGCGCGAGGGAAATGTCGCCGCCTGACAGGGAGACGATCTGGTTGAGCGTCCAGGCCTCGTCGAGCCCCGGATGATCGTCGCGCTGATGCGCGCCGCGGCTTTCCGTGCGCGCGAGTGCGGGCACGGCGACGGCCTTGGCCACCTGCAACATGTTGCGCAGGTCGAGCCAGTCGATCAGCAGCGGATCGAAACTCTGGCCCGAGGAGGGCGGAGCTGCGCCAAGCTCGCTCGCCATGCGGTCGATCTCGACAATGGCTTCAGCAAGCTTTTCTTCCGTGCGGAACGGCCCAACCTTGTCGGCCATGAGAGCCTGAAGATCGGTGACGGCAACCGACAGATTTGGCGTGTCGCGCTTTTCGCTCGCGCGCAGCATGTTGAGTGCGGGAGCTGCGGCCTCATTCGACCAATTCGCGGCTGCTTGCAGGGCGGTCTTGGCGGCGCATTGTCCGGCGCGCGCGCCAAACACGAAAGCTTCGGTGATCGCATTGCCAGACAGGCGGTTCGCACCATTGGCGCCACCCACGGCCTCGCCGCAGGCATAAAGCCCGGGAATGCCGGTCTGCATCGTCTCGTCCACACGCACGCCGCCCATGTGGTAATGGGCGATGGGTGCAACCTCGACGAGCTGCTGCGTCAGATCGATGCCATTGGCCGCGAGCTTGTCGATGACCTGGCCAAAGGAGCGGCGGAGTTCGGCTTCAGGCACATGTTTGAAGCTGAGATAAGCGCCGCCCGCAGGCGAGCCGCGACCCGATTCCACTTCCTTCGAGATTGCATAGGTGGCGCGGTCGCGTGTCAGCACGTAATTGCCGTCGCTGCGCGCATCCTGCGCGGCATAATCATCTTCGAATTCGTGCATCTCCGCATTCAGCAGCTTGCCGCCGAGCTTGTAGCGGAAGGGATCCCACATGATCGGGTCCATGCCCACAAGGCGGGGAGCGAGATGGCCGATGGGGAAGAACTGCACGAATTCCATGTCGATCAGTTCAGCGCCCGCGCGCAGGGCCAAAGCATAGCCATCGCCACCCATGTTGAAGGAGGCGCTGTTGCGGCGATAGAGCCGCGTCAGGCCGCCGGTGGCGATAATGACGGACTTCGCCGCAATGGTGACAGGCTCGCCGGTTGAAAGATGCACGGCGACTGCGCCACACGCGATGCCATCGCGCACGACAATATCGACAATCGCGAGATCGCCGACGCGACGGATGCCGTTCGCCAGATTAAGCTGCGTGCGCAAGGTGCGCGACACGGCGGGGCCCGTGGAGAGCACATCGACATAGACGCAGCGCGGACGGTCATGGCCCGGCGCGTGAATCTGGGCGATGTGATCGCCATTGCGCGCCCAGCCCACTTTCCATGCATCCATTTCGCGGATGCGGGCAGGGCCCTCCTGGCACATCATGGTCGCAAGCCGCTCGTCGCAGAGGCCGCGACCGGCGGCCAGCGTGTCGGAGAGATGATATTCCCAGGAATCGGGTGTCTGCTCGCCAAGCGCGGCAGCCACCGTCATTTGCGCCATCACGGTCGCGCCGCCACGGCCAATGAGGCTGCGGTCGGCCAGGAGGACGGAAGCGCCGGCTTTTGCGGCTTCAAGCGCCGCATACATGCCCGCGCCGCCTGCGCCGATCACCAGGACGTCGGTTTCAAGATGCATCTGTGTCTCCAGCCGGGCCGTAGCCGCCGCTTGTCGGTGTCTGCACAATAATAGCCTCGCCCGCGCCGATCACAGTCTGATCGCTGCCGCCGAGGAGCTCGATATGGCCGTCGAGACGGCGCACGGAATTGATGCCGAGCTGGCCCGGCTCGCCGCCCTTTGCCCCGAAGGGGAGAATGCGACGATGACCTGAAAGCAAGGCGCATTCCATCGGCTCAAGAAACCGGATGGTGCGCGAGACGCCATTGCCGCCATGCCAGCGTCCGCGCCCGCCCGAGTTTTTCCGAATGTGGAAATCCTCAAGCACGACCGGATAGCGGAATTCGAGCACTTCAGGATCCGTGAGGCGCGAATTGGTCATATGCGTGTGGACGGCATCGGCGCCATTGAAGCCGTTGCCTGCAGGTGCGCCCGAGCAGATTGTCTCGTAATATTGATAGTCGCTATTGCCGAAGGTGAGATTGTTCATCGTGCCCTGTGCGCCAGCCAGCACGCCAAGCGCGCCATAGAGGCAATCGGTCACCGCCTGGCTGACTTCCACATTGCCGGCAACGACAGCCGCCGGATATTGGGGCGAGAGCATTGAGCCTTTGGGCACGACAATCTTGATATTGCGCAGGCAACCGGCGTTGAGCGGAATGCGCTCCTTCACCAGCGTGCGGAACACATAAAGCACAGCCGCCTGCGTGACGGGTTCGGGCGCATTGAAATTATCGCCGCGCTGGGGCGATGTGCCGGTGAAGTCGACAATCGCGCGGCGCGCGATGCGATCCACCGTGATCTTCACCTTCACGAAACAGCCCTGGTCCATTTCATATTCGAAGGCGCAATCCTCAAGCTCGGCGAGAACGCGGGCGACGCTCTCGGCGGCATTGTCCTGCACATGGCCCATATAGGCCTGCACGACATCGATGCCGTAGGAGCCAACCATGCGCATCAGCTCGGTTGCGCCGCGCGTGTTGGCGGCAATCTGCGCCCGCAGGTCGCCGATGTTCTGGGCGACATTGCGCACCGGATAGCGCGCGCCTGTGAGCAGCGCGACCGTCTCGGCCTCACGGAAGTGGCCCTCGTCAACGAGCTTGAACCCGTCGATATAGACGCCTTCTTCATCGATATGCGTGGCGCGCGGCGACATGGAGCCCGGCGCAATGCCGCCAATATCGGCATGGTGGCCACGCGAGGCGACGAAGAACAGAATATCCGTGCCGGCATCGTCGAAGACTGGCGTGACGATCGTGATGTCCGGCAGATGCGTGCCGCCATTATAGGGCGCGTTGATCGCGAAGACATCGCCCGGACGCATATGTCCGCCATGCGCGCGGATGACGCTCTCGACCGACTTGTCCATCGAGCCCAGATGCACCGGGATGTGGGGCGCATTGGCGACGAGGCTGGCATTGCGATCGAAGATCGCGCAGGAGAAATCGAGGCGCTCCTTGATGTTCACCGAGCTTGCGGTGTTCTGCAACACAAGGCCCATCTGCTCGGCAATGGACATGAAGAGATTGTTGAAAATCTCCAGCATGACGGGCTCGACAGCCGCGCCGACGCTCAGCGTGCGCACAACACCTTCGCGCCGCAGAACGACGTGATCCTTCGCCGTGATTTCGGCATTCCAGCCGGGTTCGATCACGATGGTCTGGTGCGGCTCGATCAGCATGGCGGGGCCAGCGATGCGCGCGCCGGGCTTGAGGCCCTTGCGCAGATAAACGCCGGCCTGCTGCCAGATGCCTTCGGAGAAAAAGCGCGTCGCACTCGACGGGGCAGGGTGGTTTTCAACGACCTCGAGATCGGGCTCGTCAACGCCTTGCCCCGGCGCGACAGCTTCCACCGACACAGCTTCAATCACCAGCGCGCGGCCTTCATCGGCAAAGCCGAAGCGCGTGCGGTGGGCGGATTCAAAAGCCGAGCGCATGTCCTGGGGCGAACCGAAATCGACGATCATCGCCGTGTCGGTGCCCGCATAGCGCACATGCGCACGGCGTAGCAGAATGGTCTGCGTGCCTTCGCGGATCTGATGGGTGAGATCGGCAAGCGCATCCGCGCCCAGCGCATCGACCACAAGTGCCGCCGCTTTCGCGCCCGTTTCATCAAGCGGGGCTTCAACCGTGCGCTGACGCACGGCGCGCGTATCCGCAAGCCCCATGCCATAAGCAGAGAGTAGCCCCGAGAGCGGATGAATGAGAACCGTGCGCATGCCAAGCGAGTCGGCAACAAGGCAGGCGTGCTGGCCGCCCGCGCCGCCAAAACACTGGAGCGCGTAATGGGTCACGTCATAGCCGCGCTGCACGGAAATTTTCTTGATCGCATTCGCCATGTTTTCGACAGCGATGCGAATGAAGCCTTCCGCAATTTCTTCCGGCGCACGCGCATCGCCCGCCTGTGCGGCGAGATCGGCAAAGGCCGTGCGCACGGCCTCGACATCGAGCGGCTGATCGCGGCCGGGCCCGAAGATCTTGGGGAAGTAAACAGGGTCGAGTTTGCCCGCCATCACATTGGCATCGGTGACCGTAAGCGGTCCGCCGCGACGATAGCTGCGGGGACCCGGATCTGCGCCCGCAGAATCCGGACCGACGACAAAGCGCCCGGAATCGGCATGCAGGATCGAGCCGCCGCCCGCCGCAACCGTGTGAATGAGCATCATCGGCGCGCGAATGCGCACGCCCGCCACTTCGGTTTCCAGCGTGCGTTCAAATTCACCCTCGTAATGTGACACATCTGTGGATGTGCCGCCCATGTCGAAGCCGATGACGCGCGAGAAGCCCGCGAGTTTTGCAGTCTCGACGCAGCCAACCACACCGCCGGCCGGACCCGACAGAATGGCGTCGCGGCCCTGAAACAGATTGGCGTCGGTGAGGCCGCCCGACGACATCATGAACATGAGTTTGGTGGCAGACCCTGCGTCGTCAAATTCTGCGGCCACGCGGTCGACGTAGCGGCGCAGCACAGGCGAGAGGTAGGCATCGGCAACAGTGGTGTCGCCGCGCCCGACAAGCTTCATCAGCGGGCTCACCTCATGGGAGACCGAGACCTGCTTGAAGCCAACCTCGCGCGCAACTGCCGCGACGGCTTCTTCGTGCGCAGGGTAGCGATAGGCGTGCATGAAGGCGATGGCGCAGGCCTCGATGCCTGAAGCATGGACGACTTCGAGATCGCGGCGCACCTGAGCGAGATCGGGCGTTTGTTCGACCGTGCCGTCAGCGAGCACGCGCTCGGCAATTTCGACGACGGTTTCGTAGAGCTGCTCGGGCTTTTGAATGTCGAGCGCGAAAATATCGGTGCGCGTCTGGTAGCCGATGCGCAGCGCGTCGGCGAAACCGCGCGTGGTGACAAACACGGTGCGCTCGCCCTTGCGCTCGAGCAGCGCATTGGTGGCGACGGTGGTGCCCATCTTGATGGCGGCGATGCGGGCGGAGGGGATTTTCTGGTCCCCGGTGAGGCCCATCAGATCGCGAATGCCCTGCACGGCCGCATCGGCATAAGCCTGCGGATTTTCAGACAGCATCTTGCGGGTTTCAAGCGTGCCATCGGGCTTGCGCGCGATGACATCGGTGAATGTGCCGCCCCGGTCGATCCAGAAATTCCATTCGCCCGGCATGCCTGCACCTTCTGCGGAATTACTCATATCGACTGTCATCTTCTCAAAAGCTGGGCCACGAGCCGGGATTTAAGCATCTATCGCGCCTGACGTCAGGCTTTCTAGCGTTCGACGAAGGCTTTTTCGATCACATATTGACCGGCTTCGGAACTGCTGCCCTCGGCAAAGCCTTGCGCGGTGAGCCAGGTGACAGTGTCGGTCAGCATGGCGGGACTGCCGCACAGCATGAAGCGGTCATTGGCGGGATCGATGGGCGCAAGGCCGATGTCGACGGCAAGTTTCCCGTTCTCCAGCGCGGTGGTGATGCGTCCGGTGTTGCGGAAGGCTTCGCGTGTCACCATCGGATGGTAGATAAGCTGCGCGCGCACGGCCTCGCCGATGAATTCATCGGCAGGCAATTCCTGCGTGATGAAATGTTCATAGGCGAGCTCTTCCTTGAAGCGGCAGCCGTGCACCAGCACGATCTTGTCGAAACGGTCGTATGTCTCGGGATCCTTGATGACGCTCAAAAACGGCGCGAGGCCAGTGCCCGTGCCCAGCAGATAGAGCGTCTTGCCCGATTGCAGATTGTCGAGAATGAGCGTGCCGGTCGGCTTGCGCCCGACCAGAATTTCATCGCCCGCCTTGATGTGCTGAAGGCGCGAGGTGAGGGGGCCGTCTGGCACTTTCACGCTGAAAAATTCCAGCTCTTCTTCATATTGTGAGCTCGCCATGCTGTAGGCGCGCAGCAGCGGGCGCCCGTCGACCGTGAGGCCGATCATGGTGAATTGACCGTTCAGGAATCGGAAGCCCGGATCCCGCGTCGTGCGGAAGCTGAAAAGGCCATCGGTCCAGTGGCGCACATTGAGGACCGTTTCGGTGCGAAAGCTGCTCATTTGTATTCCTGATAAAGACGCAAAGCTCGGCGACAACAATTGCGCCCGGATTTCGTTTTGACCGCTCGGAGCAGTCATTTATTGAGAATGCGAGGGGTCCGACACGTCATATTCGCAGTCAATCGAGGAGGCGCGCGACCGGCCGTCATATCCGTAGATGTGAATGGAGATCGCTTCTTCGTCACTGACGTTGAACATCCTGTGGAGATTGGGCCCCGTGGGAAGCATGCAGGCAATCTCCCCGGCGTTGCGCATGAACTCCCTCGAGGGCACGACATGGGTTTTATCGACTGCTTCATACCAAGTTTCCTGCAGCGCGCCAGACACCATGGCGAAGCAGCATGAACAATGATGGTCGTGGATAGATGTTTTGGAGCCCGCCGACCAGACGATCGCATAAACCGTAATGCGATCGTCGCCGAAAACGAGATTTCGGGTGTAGCCGCCGGCACGGCGCTCCAGCTTGACCGTATCGAGGAGGCCAGGATCAGCCAGCAGGCGAACCAGCGCCTCGCGTCCAGCCGTGAGGTATTCTGGCCCTGATGCCAGCGACTTGGCGCTCAGTTGGGCGAACAACTCTGTGTGATCTGCGTCCTGAAGAATGAGCATTGCGTCCTGTTCCGTTGACGCTCTTAAATTATTGCGAAATCCGAGGAAATTTTTTGCGATTTACAGGAAAAGGGACTGATATGTGGTAGAAAATTTCTTTCCAAGGCGCTTTTTTGGAATTAATTTCTGTCTATTGTGCGCTGCGGGAGCTCACGCCGTTGTACGCTGTCGGTGATCCGGCAGGCGAGGGCTGGAAGGGGACGCCTGTGAAAGCCGAGAAGAAGCCGAAGCTCGATACATTCGATATCAAATTGCTGAAGGAGTTGCAGTCTGATGCCTCGCAGCCTCTTGAGGAACTGGCGGGCAAGGTCGGCCTGTCTCCCACAGCTACATGGAGGCGTGTGCAAAAGCTCGAGTCCTCGGGCGCGATCCGCAAGCGCGTCGCCATTCTTGATCGTGAATTGTTGAATGTCGGCGTCACTGTTTTCATCGCCATTCGCACCAATCAACATAGTGCAGATTGGCTGGAGAGATTTGGGGCCGTGGTCAATAGCATCCCGGAAATCGTGGACTTTTATCGCATGAGCGGTCAAATCGACTATCTGCTCAAGGCGCATGTGTCCGATTTGAAGAGCTATGATGCGCTTTATAAAAAGCTGATTGCGCGCATCGAACTCACCGATGTCACATCCATGTTTGCAATCGAAGAACTCAAGTCGACGACAGAGATCCCGTTGAACTTTGTCGAGCACACATAGAGACCATAATTGTTGCCGGTTTTTGAGCCGGTTTGCGATATTTTGTTGCAGCCAATTGCGCAGACGTGCTTGTTTGCAGAATAGCTTGAGCGGGCGCGTGTTCTGGCTGGAATCTTGCTTGCTGGTTTCTCAGGTTTGGTTGAAGGTCCGCGCATCGGCGCACAGGACGTCTGAGTTTCCAATCGTCTCGCGGTCAGCGCCCCGGCGCTGCCGCACCAGGAAAAAGAGGGTGAACCGGAATGAGCAAAATCTGGCTACGTCGCTGCCTCCTCGGGTTGACCATCCTCGCCGGTGCGACGGACCTTGCTTGCGCCCAAACATTGGTGCGGCTCGCATCCGCCCAGAATTCCATCGGCTCGCTGCCCATCGTGCTCGCCCAGCGCGAGGGTCTGTTTGCAGCTGAAAACCTCAAGATTGAAATCGTCGATTTCCGCGGCGGCGGCCCGGCTGTCCAGGCGCTGGCGTCTGGCAGTGTCGAGGCCTGCATCTGCGCCGCCGACCACGCGGTGCGCCTGCGCGGTCGCGGACAGGGCGGTCTGGTGCTCGTGGCGCTGACAGAGTTCCATGGCTACGGCCTGGTGGCGCTGGCGTCCTCGCCCGCCAAGACGCTCAAGGATCTTGCCGGCAAGCGCATCGGCATCACCGCTGCCGGGAGCCTGACCGACAATACGCTGCGCTACTTCCTCGAAGAGGCTGGCATGAATGCTGACCGCGATGTCGAGATCACGGGTGTTGGCACCGGCGGCCCGATGCGCGCGGCAATCGAAACGGGCGCTGTGGCGGCTGGCATGTTGACCACGCCCGACGTGCAGGCCGCCTTGGGCGATCCCGGCAAGTTCAAGGTGATCCAGGATTACCGCGATCTGCAATATCCGGCGCTCGGCCTGCTGGTCCTCGAAAAGTGGACCAAGGGCAATGAGGCGACGGCGAAGGCTCTGGCGCGCGCCGTCGTCAAGGCCGAGGGGCTGGTGCGCTCCAGCCGCCCGGCGGTCGAAGCCGCTCTGGCCGACATGTATCCGGCGCTTGACCCCAAGCTGCGGGTGGTTCTGGCCGATGAAGCGCCCCATCTTCTGTCCGCCAATGGCCGCATGGACCCCAAGGGCTATGCGCTGATGCAGCGCATGCTCAAGGTCAGCGACCCGGCTCTCGTGCCGGCCTCCTACGAGCAGATCTCAGTGCCTGCGCTGCTGCCGCAGCCGTGACATTCCTTCGGAGTTTGTGACTCATGCTCGACGTCATCACGGCTACACAACGGGTGGCTCCCTCCCGTTGGTCGCCCAGCCGGCTTTTCAAAAGCCTGTTTTTCCATCAGACGGTTTTCCTGGCTGTCACCTTGCTCGTCTGGGAAGTGCTCGGCGCTTATGTGTTTGACCCGTTCTGGTCGAGCCGCCCGAGCCTGATTGCCGAGCGTCTGGTGTTTCTCGCCAAGCGCGGGGATCTGACCTGGCATATGTCGGCGACGTTGACCGAGGCGGGGCTTGGTCTTGCGCTGGGCTCTGTAGTCGGGGTGTCGCTTGGCCTGCTTATGGCGCGTTATACGCGGGCCGCGCGGATCACCGAACCGCTCTTCATGGGGCTCTACAGCCTGCCGCGCGTGGCGCTGGCGCCGCTGTTCATCCTCTGGTTTGGCATCGGCCTTCCGGCGAAGGTCATGATGTCCTTCTCCATGGTGGTCTTTGTGTTTGTGCTGAATGTGCTTGAGGGCGTCCGTGCGCTCGATCGCGATCCGATCGATCTCATGCGCACCATGGGGGCAAGCAATCGCTACATCATCCGCCGCGTTCTGCTGCCTGCCGTGCTGACCTGGATCATGGCCTCGTTCCGCATCAGCGTCGGCCTCGCGCTCATTGGTGCGCTGGTTGGCGAATTGATCGGCTCTAGCCGGGGTCTTGGCTGGTATATTGAACGCTCTGCGGGCCAGCTCGACACGACGGGTGTCTTTACCGGCATCATCATCCTCATCGCCATTGCGATGGTCGCCAATAATATCGTGGCGCTTGTTTCCAATCGACTGACACGGTGGCGTGCATGACCAGGTCCGATATGCCGCCCGTTCTCGCCAAACTCTCGATCGAGCATCTCTGCGTTGCCTTCAATGACGAGATGCCCGCCATTGGCGACGTGTCGTTGCAGGTTGCAGACGGCGAATTCGTCGCAATCGTGGGCCCCAGCGGCTGCGGCAAGTCGACTTTGCTCAAGGTCGTTGCAGGCTTGCAGGCCGCGCGTTCGGGCACGGTCAAGGTGGCGCGTGCTGCCCCGAGCGACCCCGAGCCCAAGATAGGCTTCATGTTCCAGCGCGACACCCTGCTGCCCTGGGCGACCGTCACAAGTAATATTTCGGTCGGCTGCGAGCTCTCGGGCCTACCCAAGGAGAAGCATGCCGAGCGCATCGCATCCCTGATCTCGCTGGTGCGTCTGCAGGGGTATGAGAACCATTATCCGGCGGCACTCTCTGGCGGTATGCGCCAGCGCGTGTCGCTTGCGCGCCTGCTGGCTTTCGAGCCCGACATCTATCTGATGGACGAGCCCTTCGGCGCGCTCGACTACCAGACCAAGATCGTCATGGGGCGCGAGCTTCTGCGCATCTGGGAGGCGAGTCGCCGCAGCATCGTCTTTGTCACCCATGATATCGAGGAGGCGGTGGCTTTGGCCGACCGTGTCATCGTCATGGGCGCACGCCCGGGGCGCATTGTGGCGAGCCACGACGTCGTGTTCGAGCGGCCCCGCGATCCGCGCAGCCTGCGCGGCGATCCCCGCTTCGGGGCGCTGGTCCAGACCATCTGGTCGGAGCTCGCAATTGCCGACTAAGCTGGCCCGCCTCGCACTGTCTTGCCGAAACTGCTAGATCATCGATCAAGCTTCCAAACGCGATCAATGTCCAAAATACAAAAGGAGACCATGTCGTGAGCTCAGACCAGATTACGATCACCCCGTCCTCGCCCCATGTCGGCGCGGAAATCGGCAATATCGATCTGACGAAGCCGCTGAGTGACAAGCAGAGAAGCGATGTCCATGCGGCCTTCCTGAAATATGGCGTGATCTTTTTCCGCGATCAGGCGATCAGCTTTGAAGACCAGATGCGCCTAGCCGGCTATTTTGGCCATGTGCATATCCATGTTGGCGGCGCGGGCACGGCCTCCAAGCCTGCCGAAGGTTTTCCGGCGATCCGCCTCCAGCATTTCGACGAGAACTCCAAGCGCATTTCCGGCGAAGTCTGGCATTCCGACCAGAGCTGCGCGGAAATCCCGCCCACGGGCTCGATCCTCATCCAGAAGATCCTGCCCCCCGATGGCGGCGGCGACACGTTGTTTGCCAGCGCCTATGCAGCTTACGATGCGCTCTCGCCGCAGATGAAGGCGTTCCTCGAGCCGCTCTCGGCGCTCCATGACGGCGCCAAGCTGTTTGACAAGAGCACGACCGTCTACCCGACGGCCGAGCATCCGATTGTCGTGACGCACCCGGAAACCGGTCGCAAATTGCTCTTCGTCAATTGCGGCTTCACGACGCGCATCCTTGGCATTCCGCGCGACGAGAGCGACGCGCTGCTCGAGTTCCTCTTCGCCCATATTGCCAAGCCGCATTGGCAGATGCGGTTCCGCTGGCGTGAGAATTCGGTCGCCTTCTGGGATAACCGCTGCACGCAGCATTTCGCGATCTGGGATTATTGGCCCAACGTCCGCTCGGGCTATCGCGTCCAGTTCGAAGGCGAGGCGCGCCCGGTTCGCTGAGCGCATCACGCTTTTATAGATCAAAGCCTGCGTGCACGTCCGTGCGCGCAGGCTTTTTGTTGTTGTGGGGCGCGTGTTCATGCGCTCTTGCTGCCGCGCGTATTGCTTGGTTAAACTGCATGCAAGGGCTTTCCAGATGCGGCTTCGCGTCTGATCCAAAAACAAACAAAAAAGAGGAAACGCAATGTCCGATGCGCCCCCCGAGCCGGGAAAATTCTTTCTCGATCCCTATATGACCTGGGCCAAGGGCGAGGGGATTCCGGTTCATCTGGATTTCGGCCACGACCTTCTGGCGCTGCCGACCGATCGCTGGGAGCGCTATGACGCGCGCGGGTGCTTTGCCCATACCCATGGGCGCGGGGATTTTGTTGCCAATTACGTGCTCGAGGTTGAGGCTGCGCGCAAGACCCGGCCCGTGAAACATCTCTACGAGGCTTTTTTCTACGTGCTCTCGGGCTTCGGCTCGACGACGGTCTGGCTGCCGGGCGGCGAAAAGCAGACATTTGAATGGGGGCCGAAGGCGCTTTTCTCCATTCCGCTGAACTCCCAATATCAGATCTTCAATTCTTCAGGCCGCGAAAGCGCGCGGCTGTCCTGCACCAATGATGCGCCGCTGGCGATCAATCATTATCACAACCTCGATTTCGTCTTCGACAATCCGTTCAAATTTCCCGAGCGCGTGGGCGCGCCCAACAAGTTTGAAGGCGAGGGCGAACACTCGACTTATGAGCGCACTGGTGGCGCTGCCACGATCAATGTGTGGGAGACGAATTTCGTCCATGATCTGACGAGCTTCAAACTTTACGAATTGAATGCGCGCGGCAAGGGTTCCCGCAATGTGTTCTTCCAGCTTGCCGACGGCACGATGCATGCGCATACGTCCGAGATTCCGGTGGGTCGTTACAAGAAAGCCCACCGCCATGCGGCTGGAACGCATGTGCATGCGGTGGGCGGCGAGGGCTATTCGCTGCTCTGGTACGATGGCGATTCAGATTTTGTCGAACTGCCGTGGCGTCATGGCTTCATGTATACGCCCCCGTTCTGGATGTTCCATCAGCACTTCAACACCTGCGATCATCCGGCGCGCTATCTTGCGTGCAGCATCGGCAGCGCGCGCTATCCGTTTATCTCCTTGCGACGTGTCAGCAATGAGGGCGGCGGGTCGACGTCTGTGAAGCAGGGCGGTCGCCAGATCGAATATGAAGATCAGGATCACCGCATTCATCGCAAGTTTCTCGATGAAATGGCCAAGAGCGGCGTGCCCTCTGAAATGGGCGATGTCTTCGATGAGGATTTCATCCGCGCGCTTCCCAAGGAAGAGCTGACAGGTGTCATCGATACCCCGCACTTGAAGGGCCCCGCCATCTAAGGCGCGTCTGCTTGACGTCTGCCAGTTTCAAGGCGCAAACTTCTCACACCCGACGCACCCGCGGCTGTCATGGCCGAAGGGCGCGCGGGTTCAGAGCCGCTAGAGCTCGTTGGGGAGGGATGTCATGGGAATGGCCAAAGGCTGGACCAAAGGCAGCGCTGTGTCTGCCGCCATCTGCGCCGTATCTGTCGGATTGGCGACATCGGTCCGCGCGCAATCCGCGCCTGAGATTTTCAAGGGCAAGCAGATCTCCCTGGTGCTGAGTGCGGGCGAGGGCGGCGGCTACACAAATTATGCGCGCGCGTTCGCGCCATTCTTCTCGGCCTATCTGCCGGGGCGTCCCACCATCGTTATCCAGAACATGCCAGGGGGTGGCGGCATTCGCGCCATGAACCAGCTGTTTGGCAATTCACCGCGGGACGGCACGGCGCTGGGCCTTGTGCATTCAAGCGTACCCTTTGCGCCGCTCTACGGCGTGAAGGCCGCAAGTTTCGATCCGCGCCAGATGAACTGGATCGGCTCGCTGGCAACCGCCAGCGCCATGTGTGTCGCCTGGGCCAAGTCCGGCATCAAGACGTGGGACGATCTCGTCAAGCGCGAATTCATCGTTGGCGGGTCTGGCGCAGGCTCGCAGATGGAGACCCTGCCGACCATGCTGAACAATCTGTTTGGCGCCAAGATCAGGGTCATTTCCGGCTACAAGGGCGGCAATGAGGTTTTCCTCGCCATGGAGCGCGGCGAAGTGCATGGCCGCTGCGGCGGGCTTGTCTCGTCGATCAATTCCACGCGCCCCGAGTGGTTTCCCAAGCATATGATCGATGTGCCGATCCAGATCGCGCTTGAACGCTCGAAACTGTTCCCTGACGTGCCCGCCGTTGTTGAATTTGCCAAGGACGAACGCGTTCGCAACACGCTTGAACTGGTGCTCTCGCCCCAGGCCATGGACCGCCCGATTGTGGCTCCGCCCGGGGTTCCGGCCGAACGCATCGCGATTTTGCGCGAGGCGTTTCACAAGGCGATGAACGATCCCGGCTTCATCGCAGAAGCGACCAAGCAGAATCTGGAGATCGACGAAGTGCCGGGCGAGAAGCTCGCGCAGATCGTGGCGCGCGCCTATGCAATGCCGCCGGAAATCGTCAAGCTTGCCAATGAAAGCATGAATCTCACCGGCTCAGGCGTCGGTGAATAATTACAAGAAAAGAAGGAGGATCGAATGCCTGCCAAGATCAATCATGTGGCTATCGTCAGCCAGCAATATTCGCTGATTGCCTGCTATTATCAGGCGATCTTCAAGATGAAGAAATCCGACAAGGATCGCCCCGTGCGCGCGGTCACAGTGGGCGATGGCTATGTCGGCCTCAACATCAATCCGCGCAAGGCAGGACGCCCCGCCGGACTCGATCAT
The DNA here is from genome assembly GCA_947370975.1 of Beijerinckiaceae bacterium. Classification (GTDB taxonomy): domain Bacteria; phylum Pseudomonadota; class Alphaproteobacteria; order Rhizobiales; family Beijerinckiaceae; genus Terripilifer. The sequence continues at coordinate 227,706 of CANBNG010000001.1, read as the reverse complement.
TTCGGCATTCAGGTCGATAGTGTGGAAGAGACCTTCGAACGCATGAAGGCCTTTCCGATGGCCGATTATGTGCAGCGCCCTTCGACGCGCCCCTTCGCCGGCATTTCAGCCAATGATCCCGATGGCAATGTCTTCGACATTTCCCAGGCCCAGATGAAGAACCGCGACGCGATCTATGTCGAAAACAGCGGCGAGCAGGCCGAGCGCCGCATCAGCCATGTCGCGCTGCGCACGCTGCGCCCCGATAAAATGGCGCGCTTCTACAGCGATGTCTTTGGCCTCAAGGAGCAGAATTCCAGGCCCGACGATCCCAATCATTACCTCTCCGACGGCAAGGTCTCGCTGGTTATCATCCCCTACAAGATCAAGAATTACATCGGCCAGAGCATTCTGCCGACAGGCATGGATCATGTCGGCTTCGAGGTCGAGAGCATCGATGCAGTGAAGAAGGATCTCGAGGACGCCGTTGGTATCAATCCCTGCCTGCAACCGATCCCGGTGGGTGGCGGGCCTGAGCAGAGCGCGCGGCTCGACTTGCTGAAGAGGCAATGTCCGATGGGCGACTGGTTCCTCTCGGACCCCGATTTCACCATGATCTCGGTGTCGCAGCGCGTCTGAGTTTCAGCGCGGGCGGGGCTTGCTCCGCCCGTCGCGCCTTGAGGATTACAGTGCTCCATGACCAGCTTGTTTGAAGATCGGTTCGTCACCATCGATGGCCTGCGCCTGCGTTATGTCGAGGCGGGGCGTGGACCCGCCATCGTGCTTCTGCATGGCGGTTCGCTTGGTTCTTCCGCCGATGTGTTCCTGCGCAATTTGCAGCCGCTGGCTGAGGCTGGCTTTCGCGCCATTGCTTTCGATCAACCGGGCTTTGGCCTGTCGGATACGCCCGCCGATCATTCCAATGGCTATCGGCGCGACAGCCTTCCCAAATTCCTCGCGGCTCTGGGGCTTGAGCGTCCGGCAATCGTCGCCCATTCGCAGGCCGGCGGCATGGCGGTTCGGCTCGCCTTGAAAGATCCGCAGGCCTTCAGCCATCTTGTCATTCTGGGCACGGGAAGCCTGCTGCCGCCGATCGAGGGCGCAAAGGACAAGGCCCCGGAGGCCCAGCAGAGGCTCGAACGCCGCATGGCCTTGAAGGAGCCGACACGGGAGGACACGCGAAAGCTGCTTGAGGCCAATCTCTTCCATCATGAGTTCATCACGGATGACGAGCTTGCGCTGCGCCACAAAGTCAGCACGGGACCTGCGTTTGCCGCCTTTGTCGCGCGCAGCGCCATGGCCGATGCCAGCCAGAAAAAGGCCGTCGAGGAGACGCCTGTCTGGCGCAAGCTGAAAGAGATCGCCTGTCCGCTGCTGATGATCTATGGCCGCAACGATCGCGCACAGGCGGCCGAACGTGCGAGCCTGCTCAAAAGTCTGGAGCCGACGCTCGCCCTGCATATTGTCGAGGATTGCCGCCACCTCGTACCCTGGGACGCGGCGGCGCAGTTTGAAAGCATGACCATCGATTTGCTGCGTCGATAGTCAGCTAACGCGCGAGCAGGGTTGCTTCCAGCAATTTCACGCAGGCGAGCACAGCGTCGATATGAGGTGTCGGCACGCCGGTCAGCCGCCCGAGTTCGGCGACCGCGCCGACCAGCGCGTCGGTTTCAAGCGCGCGTCCGGCTTCGACATCCTGCAACATGGATGTCTTGTGCTCGCCCACTTGGGCTGCGCCCTCGATGCGTTTTTCAAGCGGGATGCGGAAGCGCACGCCAAGCGCCTCGGCCACGGCCTGCGCCTCGCGCATCATGTCGGCGGCCAGCGCACGCGACTGGCCACTGGCGCAGATGCCGGCCAGCGTCGCGCGCGTCAAGGCGCTGATCGGGTTGAAGGCGAGATTGCCCCAGAGCTTCGTCCACAGCTCGCTGCGGATATCGCCGATGACGGGCGCCTTGAAGCCTGCGGCGCGCAAGGCCTCGGACAAAGCGGTGGCGCGCGGCGTCTGCGCGCCATCGATCTCGCCAAGGCTGAAGCGATTGCCTTCGATGTGGCGAATGATGCCCGGCGCGACAATCTCCGCCGCCGGATAGACCACACTGCCGATCACACGATCCACCGGCAAAGCGGCGGCTACACGCCCGCCCGGATCGACGCTCTCGATTCTGCGCCCTTCATGGGGCCCCGGCAGTTTGGAAAAATACCACCACGGAATGCCGTTTTGCGCCGTGACGATGACGCCGTCTGGCGCAAGCGCCTCGCGCACACCAGCACTGGCATCAGCCAGCTGGTGCGCCTTGACGGCGAGGATGATCGCATCCTGTTGCCCGAGGTCGGCAAGCTGCGCGGAGGCCGCGATCTGCGCGGTGCGGTTGGTTCCATCCTCTTCAATGAGGGTGAGACCCTTCTCGCGGATGGCGGCAAGGTTTGCGCCGCGCGCGAGCGTGCTGACCTGCGCGCCGCTCTGGGCAAGGCGCACGGCCAACATGCCGCCTATCGATCCGGCTCCAACGATGCAGATGCGCATCTCGAACGTCCTCGCGCTTACTGCTTGTCGCGCAATTTATGCGCGACAGGTTCCCACTGATCATATTGGCCTTTGATGAATGCTGAAACCTCAGCCGGGCTCATGGCGCGGGGTTCGGCGGCTTCGAGCGCGAGCTGGCGCTTCACGCGCGGATCATCGAGCGATGCAATCACAGCCTTGTTGAGGCGCGTCACGATGTCAGCGGGGATGCCGGGCGGTCCGGAGATCGCGTACCATGTCGTCATGACGAGATCCTTGTAGCCGAGCTCGCGGAAGGTCGGCACATCCGGGCGCTCGGGAAGGCGGTTTTCAGATGTGACGGCAATCGGGATCAGGGCGCCGCTGGCAACATGTTCGCGCGCGGTTGACCAGTTCATGCTGGCAAATTTCACATGGCCCGCGACGACATCGAAAATGGCTGCGCCGCCGCCCTTGTAGGGCACATGCACCAGCTTGATGTTTTCCTTCTCGGCTAGATAAGCTGCGGCTATATGGCCGCCGGTGCCCACACCCGGCGACAGATATTCGATGCCCTCGGTTGTTTTGCGTGCTGCGGCCAGAAAGCCCTGCATGTCTTTCACGCCCGTTGAAGGGTGCGCGAGAAGCACGCTCGGCGCGCCGCCAAAATACCCGATATGGGTGACATCGCGATTGGGATCAAAGCCCGGCTCTTTGCTCATCAGGGGTGCGAGCACATGGGAGGCCATGCCCGAGATGATGAATGTCTTGCCATCGGCAGGCGTACGAGCGACGGCGCGCGCTGCAAGCAGGCCACCGGCCCCGGCCTGGTTCTCGATGACGAATTGCTGGCCGAGTTTTCCGCTCACCGATTCCATGAACACGCGGCCCATGACATCGGCCGCGCCGCCCGCAGCATAAGGAACAACAACGCGCACGGGCGCTGTTGGCCAGTCCGCGGCCCGTGCGGGCAGGGTGCAGGCAAGTGTCGCGGCGAGGACGGCAAGTGCGGCCTTGATCATGCGTGGCTCCCTTGTGAATTAATATCGTGCGCGATTTTCTCGGCAATCATGATGACGGCGGCATTGATGTTGCCGCCAACGAGATCTGGCATCACCGAGGCATCGACCACGCGCAGACGTTCAACGCCATGCACGCGGCAGCTTGCGTCCACCACGGCTTGGGGATCGCGCGCAGGGCCCATTTTGCAGGTGCCTGCGGGGTGGTGGACGGTGATGCCCGTCGCGGCAATATGTGCATCGAGCGCTGCATCCGACATATCCTGCGGATTGGGCGCGACCTGCTTCTTGATGAACGGCGCGAGCACGGGTTGCGCGCCGATATCGGCGATCATCCGCAAGCCTGCATGCAGAACCTGCCGGTCTTTCGCAGTCTGGAGGAAGTTTTGCTTGATGGTGACAAGGTCGGCAGGATCGCTTGTGCGCAGCGCGACATGGCCACGGCTTTCCGGGCGCAGCAGCACGGCGCGGCAGGCAAAGCCGTCGTCATAGGGGCGACGGAAGGGCGCAAGCCAGGGCGTTGCCGTCATGGGCGCCGCATTGAAAAGGAATTGCAGATCGGGAATATCTTGCGATGCGTCGCTCTTGAGATAGGCCATTGCACCGCTCGGCAGATCGTTCGAAACGCCTGTGCCGAAGAAATAGGTGCGTGCGAGGTCGGTCACGATCCTGTCGAACCGCATCGTGGCATGGAGGGGGCCCGGCGCCTTGCGCGCGTAATGGACGGCGGCCGAAATATGGTCCTGCAAATTCTGCCCGACGCCCGGAAGCGCCTGCGCGACAGAGATCTTGTGCGAGCGCAAGTCGTCGGCATTGCCGATGCCAGAGAGCATCAGCAGCTGCGGCGAATTGATTGCGCCGCCGCTGACAATGACCTCGCGGCGCGCGTGCGCCTGCCAGAGACGCCCGTGTTCGCGCCATTCAATGCCCTGCGCGACATTGCGCTCGAGCAGAACGCGCGTCACCAGCGCCTTGGTGAGAATATGAAGATTGGGCCGTGCGCGGGCAGGGTGCAGATAGGCATCCGCCGCGCTCCAGCGCCGCCCGTTGCGGATGGTCATTTGCCAGCGGCAAAAACCTTCCTGCTGCGCGCCATTATAATCATCGGTGAAGGGATGGCCTGCATCCATGCCTGCCTGCAGATAGGCATCTACAAGCGGGTCGGCAAAGGTGGAGGGTTGCACATGCAACGGGCCGCCAGCGCCGCGCAGCTGCGAGCCTGCGCCCGTCCAGTTTTCGAGCTTCCTGAAAAAGGGCAGCACGTCATCGTGCGACCAGCCGGGCAGGCCTTTTGCCGCCCAGCGGTTGAAGTCTGCCTTGTTGCCGCGCACGAAGGCCATAGCGTTGATGGATGACGAGCCGCCAATCACCTTGCCGCGTGCGCATTCAATGGCGCGCCCGCCCATGCTTGCTTCGGGCTCGCAGAAATACATCCAGTCATGCAGGCGTTGCAGAAGAATGCGCGGCCAGCCGAGCGGAATGTTGATCCAGGGATCGCGGTCCCAACCGCCGGCCTCCACCAGCAGCACACTCGCCTTGCCGTCTTGTGTCAGACGATTGGCGAGCGTGCAGCCGGCAGAGCCTGCGCCGACGATGATATAATCGAAGTCTGCGCGCATGTTTTACTGGGCCATGGCTTTCTTGATGCGATCGATCAGCACGGGCGAGGCCGAATAGACCTTGTGCACCATGGCTTCCATGTCTTCGCCGGAGTTCGGCTCGGCATCGGTCATCAGCTTGGCCGCCTCATCCTGAAGCGCCTGGCTGTGGATCGTCGCCATGAAGGATTTGCGCACCAGATCGACGCGGTCCTTGGCAACACCCGGCGGCATCATGAAGGCGCGGACATAAAGTCCCTGCGAATAAAAGATTTCGAGCGCGTCGCGGGTTTCCTTGTCCTTCGCGGAATCGATGGTCAGGGGAATGCCCGCCTTGTCGAGTTCGGGATAACCGACCGAGCCCACCTGCGCGATGATGCGCTGCTGGCCCTTGCCTTCCAGCGCGTCGGGGAATTGCAGCTTGGCGGAGGAATAGGAGAAGCCGCACACGCCCTGCACTTCGCCGGTTTGCACCGCGAGCACGATTTCCTTCGTGCCCGGATAGCCGGTGACGATCTTGAGCTTGGCGTTGAGAAGATTGCGCAGCACGGTCGTATAGACATGCACGAGGCTGCCACCGCCGGGCGTCCCGACGATGAATTCCTTGTTGTACATGTCGTCGTTTTTCTGGATCGGCGAATCCGTGCGGCTCAGGCAGACGAGGGATTCCGCATTGCCGTTACCGATGAAGTTGAACTTCGTCGGATCATATTTGTCTTTTGAATCGCCCGGCTGCGGATTGAACAGCGGATCGAAAAACGCGCCCGGCAACACGCTGGCCATATGCGTGCCGTCCTTGGGCGCAATCGTGTAGAGGTGCTTGGCGGCCACAAGCGAGCCTGCGCCAGGCATATTCTGCACGATTACGGTCGGGGAGCCGGGAATGAACTTCCCGATATGGCGGGCAACCATGCGCGCGAAAAGATCGACGCCGCCGCCGGTCGAAGCGCCGACCACGACAGTCATGGTCTTGCCCTTGTAGAAATCCTCGGCAGCCTGCGCCTGCGCGCCGACCGTGCCCGCGCCTACGAGCGCGGTCGAGAGCAATATGCTGGACACAAGGCCGATCCGGCTATGTTTGCGAGCTTTGATCTTTGTCATCGCTTCCTCCGTGAAATGTCCGGCGTCCAGCGCCGGTTCTATTTTTGTACGTTGGCTCAGCCCTGCGCGCCTGGCTCTCCCAGAAGCCAGCCGAATTTCTCGCGCGCCTTGCGCGCCACCGCCTCGCTTGGCGTATTCGCCAGCGGGAACTGGTCGCGCCAGTGAAACGGGCGACAGGCGTTGATGATGGCGACCGAATGGGTGATGTCGCCAACCTTGCGCTTTTCAGGCGGAATGCGCGGATCGGCGGGCGAGTCCCACACGCCATCGATGATCTGGATCGACTCGCGCGGATCCGAGCGCGTGAGCATCGCCCAGATGAGCGAGTCGAGCGAGGTCACGTCGATGTCGTCATCGGTGACGACAATATATTTCGATGCATAGGCCGAGCCGCCGCATTGGGCGGCAATCGTGCCCGCCTGAATGGCATGGCCCGGATAGCGCTGCTTGATGGAGACGCCGTGGAACATGCGTGCGCCACCCACTTCGTGGCACCAGACCTGCTGCACATCGGGCACGCCTGCATTGGTCATGTTCTGCTTGATCATGCCTGAGCGCATCACGGCGCGGTAGCGCGCCATTTCGTCCGGGCCGGCGCCCATTGGCGGCACGCCGAGCAGGATCGGGTTGTTGCGGTGATAGATCGCCTTGATGTCGATCACCGGGCAGGGCTTGGCGCCGCCTGCGTAATGTCCGGTCCATTCCCCGAACGGCCCCTCGATGATCTTGCGGTCGGGATGCACAAAGCCTTCGATCACGATTTCCGCATTGGCGGGGATCGGCAGGCCTGTGACCTTGCCGCGCACCATCTTTTCGGCGCGCCCGCGCATGCCCCCGATCATGTCGAATTCAAACGTGCCATAGGGCGCTTCAAGTCCACCGAGCAGGAAGGCGAGCGGATCGCCGCCCACCACCATGGCGACGGGCATGGGTTCGCCCTTCTTGAAATATTTATCGCAATGGATCGCGCCGTGATGGCCGGCCGCCATCAGAATGCCGACGGTCTTTGCATCGAACACCTGGCCGCGATAGGCGCCGGCATTATACCAGCCCTCGTCGGGGTCTTGCGTGATCGAATAGGTGCCGGTGCCGATGTAGCGGCCACCGTCGCGCTCGTGCCAGATCGGCGAGGGGAATTTCGTCACATCCACATCGTCGCCCATGAGGATGTTTTCAAAGATGGGCCCGGTCTCGACCATTTCATGGGGAATGCTTTTCTGATCCTTCAGAAAGTGGGCGCGATAGCCGTCGCTCAATTCCCATTTGGTCAGGTCGGGCGGAAAGCCCAGCGTCATGTTGCGGCGGCGGCCCGCAAACATGTTGAGCAGAAGTCGGAAGCCCTTGGGGCAGCCCGGCACATCCTCAAACACCACGCAGGGGCCGTTTTCGGCGCGCAGGATTGCCTCGGCGACAAGGCCGATGTCTTCTTCCCAGCTACAATTTTGCAGCGTCTTCACTTCGCCGAGGCGCTCGGCCTCGGCAATCCATGCGCGCAGATCGTTATAGGCAATCACGGGCTTGTCGTTGTCGCTCATCGTCTCATCCTCTGCCCGTGTCAGGCGCCCAATTGTTCCGCCATCCAGTCGGCCGACTGGTTGCGATATTTGTAGAAGCGGTTATGCGCGACGTGGTTGCCGTCGGGCACGATGAGCAGTGTCGTCGGGCCCTTGGCCTCGTTGGCAAGGCGCTGGGCATCTTCGGGCGGGCACAATTTGTCGAGGCCGCCTGCAACGACAAACATCGGGCAGGTGATCTTCTCGGCGACGCCCTCGAGCGCTAAAGTGAAGGCCTTCTGCTTGGCTTCCTCAGCCGTGGCGCTGTGGCTGCGGCGAATATAGGCGTCGCGGGTGAGGCCCGGCAGCTTGTCCCAGAGCGAACCCCAATTGTAGGGTCCGCAATTGGAGATGCAGGCCTTGATGCGCTTTTCAAAGGCGGCGGAGCGCGGCGCGTAATAGCCGCCAAGGCTGATGCCCCAGACGCCGAGACGTTCGACATCGATATCGGGGCGCGTTTCTGTGAGCCAGTCGATCACGGGGCCAACGACATTTTCGTAATCGAAGCGGATCGGGAAATCATATTCGGCTTCGCCCTGGCCCGGGCCATCGAAGGCCAGGATTGCCATGCCGCGATCGAGGAAGTTTGTCTCGAAGGTGAGCAATTCTTCCTTGGTGGAATCGAGCCCCATGGTCATCAGCACGATGGGCGGCTTGGCGACGCCCTTGGGCTTGCGCAAGGTGCCGACGAGATGCTTGCCTTCATAGGGAATAAGCACGCGCTCGCCGGGCGGATCGAGATGGGGCAGGGCGAGGTCGAGACATTCGACCGCCTTCATATGCGCGGTGCGCATCTGCTCCATGTCCTGCACGAAGAGATATTTTGCGAAATGATAGGTGGCTGCTGCGCGGCAGAGATGTTCTGCGGCGCTGATGAAGTGGCGTGTCGCCAGCGCCTCGCGGCCCATGGCTTCGTGAACGGCGGCACGCTCCGACCAGACGCGACACCAGTCATCCCATGTGTCGAGCGAATTGAGCACATCGTCAAAGTCGCTGGCGGCAACGCCATTGACGGTGAAGCGCGCGAGGAAATGACGGGCATGGGTCACGTGAGCGTCGGCCAATTTTCTCTCCTTAAGAATGGACGTGTGCATCGCAGATGAGGTCGTGCAGCCCCGAGGGCGTGATGGGCAGAGTGCTGATCGTCACGTTGAAAGGGCGCAGCGCGTCCTCGATGGCCGAGACGATTACGGAGGGCGCGCCGATCGTGCCGCTTTCGGCTGCGCCCTTGACGCCAAGCGGATTGAGCGGCGTCGGCGATTCCATGTGATGAATTTCGATGTGGGGCACGACATCGGCGGTCGGCAGCAAATAGTCGGCAAAGTTCACGCTGAGCGGCTGGCCCTCGTCGTCGTAGCGCATCCATTCAAACAGTGTTGCGCCAATGCCATGCACGACGCCGCCAACAACCTGCCCCTCGACCATCATCGGATTGATCATGTGGCCGCAATCATGGACCACGATGTAGCGCAGGATGCGCACGCCGCCCGTGCCGGGATCAACCTCGACTTCGGCGACATGCGTGCCGTTGGTGTAGGTCAGCCCGCTCGTCATGTAATCGCTTGCGGCAGCCAGCCCCGGCGGCAGATTGGCGGGCAAGGCAAAGCCCGGCGTGCCTGCGAGCGCGCGGGCAATGTCGGCAAAGCTCTTGCCATGGCCCGGCACACCCTTCACGCGCACATGGCCATCGACGAGTTCGAGATCTTCGGGTGCTGTTTCCAGCAGTGCTGCAGCGGCAAGTCTGATCTTGTCGGCAACGAGCCGGGCCGCCTGAAGCGCAGCATTGCCCGCCGTCACCGCCTGTCGGCTGGCATAAGCGCCAAGGCCCGCAGGGGTAGCGGCTGTATCGCCGGTGATGACATGAATCGCACTGGCGCGCAGGCCCAGCACATCGGCGATGATTTGCGCGACCATGGTCTTGACGCCCTGTCCCTGCGCGGTCGCGCCGGTCGCGGCGATGATCTGACCCGAAGGACCGATGCGGATCGCGACACTTTCAAAAGGTCCGCGTCCCGTTGCCTCGACATAATTGGCTAGCCCCAGGCCGAGATAGCGGCCTTCGCGCAAAGCCGCCTGCTGGCGGGCCGGAAAATCATCCCAGCCAGCCGCAGCCAGTGCGCGGCGCTGACATTCGGGATAATCGCCGGTGTCATATTCCATCGTGCTGCCATCGCGCTGGCGCACGGGAATGGGGTAGGGCATTTGCGTGGGCGCGATGAGATTGCGCCGACGGATTTCATCGCGCGGCAGTCCGCGATGGAGCGCCATTCTGTCGAGCAGCCGTTCCATCACGAAGGTGCCTTGCGGTCGGCCCGCGCCGCGGGTCGGCGCGCTAGGCGTCTTGTTGGTCAGGCACAGATCGATCTCTATGCGATAGGCGGGCAGCACATAGGGGCCGATGAGATTGGTCGCGGCATTGAAGGGCAGGGCAATGCCATAGGGGGTCGAAGCGCCATGGTCGTAGCGCAGGCGTCCGCGAATGCCCTGCAGATGGCCAGCGTCATCGAAGGCGACTTCCATGGTCCAGACCTGATCGCGCTCGCCGCAGGTCGCCACAAAAGCTTCAAACCTGTCCTCGACCCATTTCACCGGTTTGCGCAACAGCATGGCGGCGGCGGGAATGGCGAGCTCTTCGGGGTGAAAGACGGCCTTGGGGCCAAAGCCGCCACCGACATCGGGCGTGCTCACCCGCACCTGCGATTCTGCGAGCCCCAGAGCATCGACAAGAATGGCCTTGGCGCGGTGGGGCATCTGGGTGGAATCCCAAACCTCGAGCCTGTCCTCGACGGGATCGAAACGCGCGACCACGCCGCGCGGCTCCATTGAATGGCCGCCGCCCTTGCTCAGGCGGAATTCCTCCGCAATCACGTGTGGCGCACGGGCAAAGACCGCGTCGGCATCGCCATAATCAATGCCTGTGCGCGCAACCAGATTGTCCGGGCAATCGCGCCGCGCCTGGGGCGAGCCGGGCGCAAGTCCATCGACCGGATCGACGACGGCGGGGAGGGGATCAAGATCGAGCCCGATCAGCGCGAGCGCGTCTTCGGCAATCTGGCGCGAGTCGGCAATGACGAGCGCAATCGGTTCGCCGACATAACAGACCTCCTCCACCGCCAGCACATCGGGCTCGGCGGCATGGCGCAGGCCGCCTGCGGGCAGCGCAAGCGGCATGTGGTCGGTGGTGAGAAGCGGGCGCAGGTCGGCATAAGTGAAGACAGCATGGACGCCCGGCAGCGCGCGCGCGGGCGCAGGATCGAGCCGACGGATCAGGCCATGGGCAATGGGGCTGCGCAGGAAGGCGGCCGCCAGCAGGCCCGGCAGGTGGAGATCGTCGAGAAAGCGGCCAGCGCCCCGGAGCAAGGCATCATCCTCGAGGCGGCGCATGCGCCCCCCGATTCGATCCTTCTCCGGTGCGTTCCCCATGGTCTCCATCCCTTCGGGCCGTTGGCCCATACAGACGACTTTGCCGCCCGTTTATTATTTTGTATGATTGTCATACAGTCATGGCGTCGGCGTCAAGCCAGAGCATCGGTCTCGGGAAGGCCAAATGTCAGAACTCACAAAGGCCGGGCTCAGCCCGCTGGTTCAGGAAGCAGCGCCCTTGCGCCGCAAGATCGCGGCGAGCATTCGTGCGGCTGTGCAGACCGGTGCGCTCGCGCCGGGCATGCGGCTGGTCGAGAAGGATCTCTGCGAGAATTTGAACGTCAGCCGCACCTCGCTGCGCGAGGCCTTGCGCGAGCTCGAGGCCGAGGGGCTCGTCGAGAGCGGCGTGCGCGGTCTGGTCGTCGCCCGGATCACGCAAGCCGAGGCGCGCAATATTTATGCTGTTCGCGCAGCCCTTGAGGGGCTCGTGGCCGCGCAATTTGCCGAGGTCGCGCAGGACACCGACCGGATGGCGCTCGACAAGGTCGTCGCTTCGCTCGCTCACGCCTATGAAGAGAATGATTTCGCCGCCATCCTGTCCGAGAAGGATCGCTTCTACGAAATCCTGTGTCTGGGCGCGAAAAACGCGGTCGTGCTCGATCTGCTGACGCGGCTGAATTCCCGCATCAACCGGTTGCGCAGTCTGTCGCGCTCCCATCCCGCGCGGGGCGCAGACAGCCTGCGGGAAATCCGCGCCATTGCAGATGCCATGAATGCGCGCGATCCCGAGCGCGCGAAAGCCGCCGCCGTGCATCATGTCGAGCGCGCAGCTGAAGCGGCGCTGTCGAGCCAGCCGGACTGACTGTCTCAAGAGACAACAAGCTCATGCTTTGCAGGACTTTTCCTTTGTCTTGCTCGAAGCCTGTCTGTTGCAGGCATGTCGCATGTCGCAACGTAAGAGAGGGGTAGTGGGACAAAGGGCTCGCCACATGCGCCCCCGGTTGATACGGCTGCGGCAGCTTAATGCCTCCCCCATCAAAAGGTGCTCGACGAATGACGGTGAACTCCAAGCTTGTCGTGACGCGTCGGTTCTTTTTGGCTGCTGCTCCCTTTGCCCTTGCTGGCTGCGCCGCGAACGACATGAAGCTCGCAGGCCCCGGCATCGTTGCAGCCTATGACGCGCGTTATGGCGATCTTGTCGACAATGGCATCGAGGTTCCCGCACTCGATGTCAGCGAGATCGATCCGCGCTTCTTGCGCCAGAGCGTGGAATATAAAGGCAACCAGCCGGCTGGCACGATCATCATCGATACGCCCAATCGCCATGTCTATCATGTGCGCGCGGACCGCAAGGCGACGCGCTATGGCTGCGGCGTTGGCAAGGCAGGCTATGAGTTGAAGGGCGCCGCCTCTGTCGGGCGTACCGCGATCTGGCCGCGCTGGTCGCCCACGCCCAACATGATTGCCGCGCAGCCCGAGCGCTACGGCCCCGTGCGCGGTGGCATGTCTGGCGGCCCGGAAAATCCGCTCGGCGCGCGCGCGCTCTATCTGCACCGCGATGGGCAGGAGACCAATTATCGCATCCATGGCACCAGCGAGCCCAGCACCATCGGTCAGGCCGTTTCGAGCGGGTGCATCCGCATGTTCAACCATGACGTCATCGACTTGCACAGCCGCGTGGCCCTGGGCTGTCATGTTGTCGTGTTGCAGGCAGGCAGTGTCGCTTCTGCCTGAAGGGGCTGCGCCATTAGTCTGATTTTTTGAATAAGACTTCGTTCCTTCTTGTGCTGATTTTATATTGTTGTTATTGAAGCGTTTCAAAGTGCGCAATAAATGCGCCGGTTTCGGGAGACTTTTGTGCTGCCACTCAGCCGGTTTCCAAAATTGATTTCGGGTGACCGGGACGAGGCTTTTCTCAGCATCAAGAGCCGCCATCCGGGTGTGCATGATTTTCATGCGCGTGGGGGGGTGAACCCCTGGTCCATCAATATCAATCACTTGGATCTCGGGCGCGGGCATGTGGCGGCCTCGCAGACCTCGGCCTGTTCGCTTTCGGTGGCTACCGATGGCTTCGTCCGGGTCTATTATCCCCTTACCCAGCCCTTCGAAATCAATATTGGTCGAACCAGCTATAGTTTTGGTCCACGCGTCGCCCTTTGGGGGCCTGTACATGACTTCCAGAACCATTTCAAAGAAGGGGCGCGCACCTTGATTGGCGCCTTTCCGCAGGTTGTCGTCAGAGATACTTTGCGGTGCTTCGATGACCGGCTTGAGCTTTCATCTCTTCTTGATACGCATTTTGGCGTCTCGCCCTATCGCCTTGATACATTTCGACGCCAGCTTGTCAGCCTCATGATGGCTTTCGAGGACGGGTCGGAGGGCATGATCCACGAGCAACGGTTCCGCCGCGCGCAGGAAGAACTGCTGCTGCTGCATCTGGCGCAGTCGATTGCGAGCTTTGGCGCTTTCAAAAGCGATCTGCCGGATGCCTCGCCGGTCTTGAGTCGGGCGCTCGAGTTCATCAATGCTCATGTCTGCGAGGAGATCGGCCCTCTCGCCATTGCGCGTGCGGCCGGTTGCAGCCTGCGCAATCTCCAGGTTCTGTTTCGCCGCCAGTTCCAGCAGACGATCACGGAATATATGCGCGGCCGCCGCCTTCATCTGGCGCGCGAGCGGCTGCTGCGCCCCAGCGATGGCGATACGATCACGACGATTGCGATCAGCTGCGGCTTCTCGCATTTGAGCGATTTTGCGCGCCATTATCAGGGCACGTTTGGCGAAAAACCTTCGCACACGCTCGCGGCCGCGCGCCGCATTGGCCTCTGCTGACGATTCCTCAGGTCAGTATCCGGGGATCACGCGGCCGGCATTGGAGGCAGCATTGGCGACGTCGCTTCCCAGTTCATCGAATTGGGAGGGCAGGGCGCGGCGTGTCTCGGGATCGATAATGGCAAGCGGGGCTGACACGGCAATGGCCGCCGCGCGCCCGACAGCACTCGCCGCGCCTGTCGTCACGAGCCCGATCTTCTCACCCAGCCCCGAACGGGAATCGGACAAGGCCTGACCGGCGGCCAGACGTCCGCCAATCAGCTGCACGATTTCGGGGTTTTGCGCGAATTTGCCATGGTTGAGCCGGTCGTTCGATTTCATGTCGGTCAGGTCGACCACTTGAATGGCGGCATTTTCGAGCATGGCATGGTGGCCGGTTTCATTCGGATCAATCGCGCCCAGTCGCGGGTTGTTTCCCCAGATGCGTTGCGAGAGTGCAAGCGCCCGGTCATCGCGCGAGACGAACAGAATGAAGGGTGGGTGTTTGGGACCGATCTCCACGATCTGCCGGCGAAACACATCGACGTCGACATCGGGCGAGGCGAGCATCACGGTCTTGATCTTGGGGTGAATGGCGCCATTGCGGATCGCCATCTGGCGCAGGGCTTCCAGCGTCACCCAATTGCCCATGGAATGGGCGAGGATGGTGATCTCTCCCAATGCGGGATCGCGCGCGAGTGTCTGCAACAAGTGCTCAAGCGCATCGCGGGAATAATTGGCGCTCTCGCGATCATAGGTATAGGCGAGCAGCTGCCCGCGCGAGGGCCATGTGAAGAGGACCGGCAGGGCGGGGGCCTTTGAATCATGCGCGATCTGCGCAAGGCGATAGACCGCCTCCTCGAACCGCGTGTTGAACCCATGCACGAAGATGAGGACACGGCGATGCTTGGCCTTTGCCAGACGCGTATGAAACCGCGCAAGGGCGCTCGCGGAGTCGAGCTTTTCAGCCGAGATCGTCGCAAATTCCGTCTGCCCATTGGCGGGCAGGGAGGCTGGCCATTGCACCTCGCCGATCTGGCGCGCGCCATCGGGGGGAACGGAAATCGAAATATCGGCATAGGCCATGCGCTCGCCGCGCGCGCCGCCAAACATTTCGCCATTGGGCACGCCAATGTCGCTGCGCGTCGTGACGGCGAGCAAATCCACACGCGATGCGCCCGCTTGCGCAAACGCGCTGGGCTCCATAAGGCCAATCGGACGGCCCGCACAACCTGCAAGTACAAGGCAAGATAAAAGCGCGATGGATGTCAGGCGCAAAGGGTTCACCTCGAAAATTCATTGATGCCATAGCCATAGGGGCAAGCTTATACGCGCACAAGACTGTCAAGCTTAAGCTTGAGTACGTCTTTGAGTTGAGTGTATTTTCCATGTTACGCAAAGAAAATTTCGGTTTTATGCTTCGGTTTTTTTTTGCGTTTCTGCGGTGGTGGTTCGCCTATGCGATATTTCGATTACGCAAGGACCTCTAGAAAGGTTCCGTAGAGTGCGGAGCTAATGTCGTTATGGGATCACGCAAGGAACGAAACATTACGCGCTTTCATCTGGCAGACGCAGTCTGCCGGGCGAGTGGTCTACCCAGGTCGGATGCGAGCCCTCTTGTTGCTCTATTCTTCGATTTGATTGGCGAGACCCTCATGCGGGGCGAGCCGGTGTTGCTGTCGGGATTTGGCAAATTTGTCATCGTGCCGCGGGCGGCCCGCAAGGCGCGCAATGTCCGCATGGGCCATGATGTGATGATCGGGCCGCGGTTGGCGCTCGTCTTCAAGCCCGCGATAGGCCTCGTCCAGCTGCTTAGCGACGGCCTGGCAAATGGCGCCGACTCTCGCGCTGCCGCGCCCGATCGGGACGGCGTGCTGGTTGATCTGTCGCAGAGCGCTGGCTGAGATTGGCGTTAATCTGGCGGCCTGCCTCCAGACGAAAGCTGATTCTCATGACCAATTCCGGGCTCTCGCAACCGCGCTACGATGGCATGGCAATGGTGCTGCATTGGGTTGTCGCCGCCCTGATCCTCGTCGTCGGCGGCCTGGGGCTTCTCTTTGACGCAATCCCGCGCGCCGGACGCCCCTTCTGGATCAATATGCACGCAGTCA
Source organism: Beijerinckiaceae bacterium (assembly GCA_947370975.1). GTDB lineage: Bacteria > Pseudomonadota > Alphaproteobacteria > Rhizobiales > Beijerinckiaceae > Terripilifer. Next base: position 211,689 of record CANBNG010000001.1, on the reverse strand, counting down.
TTGGCCTGCTGATGTTTGGTCTCGTGCTCTTGCGGATCTTGTGGCGGCTGTCCCATCCGGCCCCCGAGCCCGAGGCGGGCTGGAGCCGGCCGATTGTGCTGGCCTCAAAGTTCACGCATCTCGGGCTTTACGCGCTCTTGATCATCATTCCGCTCGTCGGGATCGTCGCCTATGTCTGGCACGGGCGGGTGTTTGACTTCGGCTTGTTCAAGCTCGCCTTTGGCGTGGCCTCGCAAAAGGGGATTTACGAACCCGCCGAGGAGGTTCACGGGGCGCTCGCCTATCTTTTGATGGCGGGGGTCGGGCTGCACATATTGGGCGCCTTATGGCACCAGTTCGTCGCGAAAGACGAGATTCTTGCCCGTATGCTGCCTCTGCGCAGGCGAGGCCTTGAAAAGCCGTGATTTCTCCGTAAGTGATGGCCTCGGGCTGTATCGTCGATGCGCCGGAGAGCCAAGGCCCGATTCCAAATGGGCCAGCCGAGGGAGAATGGCATGCCGAATGGGCTGACGCTGGTTGAAACCCGCGCCCTGACGAAAAAGTTCGGTTCGGTGACTGCGGTCGACGGCATTGAGTTTTCAGTGGGGCGGGGTGAGGTCGTCGGATTTCTCGGGCCCAATGGCGCCGGCAAGTCCACCACCATGAAGATCATCGCCGGCTTTCTTGAGCCCACATCCGGCTCGGCCTTCGTGGCGGGCCATGATTCCCGGAAAGACCCTATCGCGGCCCGCCGCCATCTCGGCTATCTGCCCGAAGGCGCGCCGGCCTATCCCGACATGACGGTCGCCGATTTCCTGGCCTTTGTTGCCGGCATGCGCGGGCTTTCCCCCAAGGAGGCCAACCGGCGCATTGCCGAGCTCGTCGAGAGCATCGATCTTGCCGAGGTCTGGGACCGCCGCATCGAGGCGCTGTCCAAGGGCTACAAGCGCCGCGTCGGCATTGCGCAGGCGCTGGTGCACGATCCCGATGTGCTGATCCTGGACGAGCCGACGGACGGGCTCGACCCGAACCAGAAGCATGAAATGCGCGCGCTGATCCGCGCGCTCGCGCCCTCCAAGGCGATCATCGTCTCAACCCATATTCTTGAAGAGGTCGAGGCCATCTGCACGCGCGCCATTGTCATCGCCCATGGCCGCATGTTGGCCGATGCGACGCCCGCGCAATTGCTGGCCATGGCCCCGCCGCGCGATCCCAACGTGCCGCAGCTTGTGCGCACAACGCCGCTGGAAGACGCCTTCCGCCATATCACGCTCGAACAGGCCGGGGTCTGACCGCCATGAGAAGCCTGCTGATGATTGTCCGCCGCGAATTTGCGGCCTATTTCGCAACGCCCCTGGCCGCTGTTTTCCTCGCCGTCTTCGTCGGCGTGTCGGCTGGCATGACCTTTTTCGTGTCCGGCTTCTTTGACCGGGCGCAGGCCGATCTCTCCTCCTTCTTCACCTGGCAGCCCTGGCTGTTTCTGGTGCTCATGCCCGCCGTCGGCATGCGGCTGTGGGCAGAGGAGCGCCGGCTTGGCACCATCGAGCTTTTGATGACGCTGCCCGTTCAGCCTTGGAAATTCGTATTTGGCAAATGGCTCGCCGCCTTTGCCTTTGCTGGCCTCGCCCTTGTCTTCACCATGCCGCTCTGGATCACGGTGAACATGCTGGGCTCGCCCGACAATGGCGTCATCCTCGCGTCTTATCTGGGCGCGTGGCTGATGGCGGGCGCGTTTCTGGCGATAGCATCCTGCATTTCCGCGCTTACCAAGAACCAGGTTCTGGCCTTCATCGGTGCGGTGATCGCGGGCTTTCTCTTCGTGATGGCGGGGTTCGACCTGGTGCTTGCGGCGGTGCGGCCGTGGGCGCCCGATGTGATCGTGCAGGCCATCGCCTCCATGTCCTTCATCGGCCATTTTCAGCGGATCACCGACGGGGTTTTTGAAGCCTCGGCGCTGGTCTTTTTCATTTCCCTGATCGCTTTCGCTCTCTGGCTCAATGTCCAGATCCTCGATGCGCGCAAGGCTGCGTGAGGGCATGATGAACGGCAAGACATTCACCACTGGACGCCTCGTTGTCATCGCCGCCATTCTTGGCGCGATCATCTTTGGCTGCGTCAACATCATCGCTGCCAACATGCTGCGCGGCGCGCGGATCGACCTCACCCAGCAGAAACTCTATTCGCTGAGCGAGGGCACGAAAGCCATGGTCGGCGTCATCGCCGAGCCGATCCGCTTCCGCTTCTTCATGTCCTCGGGCCTTACCCGCGAAGCGCCCCAGATTGCAGCCTTCGCCTCGCGCGTGCGCGCCATGCTCGATTCCTATGTCGCAGGTTCGCGTGGCAAGATCATCCTCGAGGTGATCGATCCCAAGCCCTATTCGGAAGAAGAGGATCGCGCGGTTGCCTTTGGCATCAGCCCGATCGGGTCTGGCAATGGCGATCGGCTTTTCTTCGGCCTGGCTGCGACCAATTCCACGACCGGCAAGGCGACCATCGGTTCGTTTTCGCCTGAGCGCGAAGCCTTTCTTGAATATGACCTGACGCGCCTCGTCGCCGAGCTCGATCGCAAGGGCAAGGCGGTGGTTGCGCTCATCGATGGCCTGAACCTGCAGGGCAACCCGCAGCTTGGCCAGCGCGAGCAGCAGATCCTCGTGCAAATGAAGCAGTTCTTCGATGTGAAGCCCATGGTGGGCGAGGTCGAGGAATTCCCCGCCGATACGCGCGTCGTCATGGTCGTGCATCCGCAGGGCCTGTCCGACAAGACGCTTTACGCCATCGACCAATGGGTCATGGCGGGTGGCGCATCGCTGATTTTCGTCGATCCCAATGCCGAGAACCAGAGCGGCCCGCGCGGTGCGCCGCCGCCCGATACGTCGTCCAATCTTGAAAAGCTCTTTGCCGCCTGGGGCGTGACCTACGATCCCAAAAATGCGGTCGCCGATCCGGGCTTTGCGCTCCAGACCGAGCGCATGATCAACGGGCGTCCTGCGCAGATGAGCAATCTGCCCTGGCTTGCCGTGCATGACGAGGGTTTGCGCAAGGACGACGCCATTCTGGCGCAGCTCTCGGCCATGGTCTTCACGACGGCGGGCTCGTTTGAAAGCGCCAAGCCCGGCGTGATCTTGCGTCCGCTCGTCACGGCCTCGAAAAAAGGCGGCGTGCTGCCAGCCGAATCCATGAAGGAGCGCACGACCGATCTGCGCACCTTGCTCGTGAAGGTGCAGCCCGGTCCCAACCCGCCAGTCATTGCGGCCCGCCTCACAGGCACGCTTGAGAGCGCCTTTCCCAAAGCGCCCGAGGGCGTGACCGCAAAGGCCGAGCCGCTCGCCAAGAACGTGAAGCCGGTGAATGTGATCCTTGTCGGCGATGCCGACATGTTGATGGATCGCACCTGGATTCAGCGTCGCAATGTGATGGGCTCCGAGGTTGCGCAGGCTTTCGCCAATAATGGCGACTTCGTTGTGAACGCCATCGAGCAGATGTCGGGCGGCGTGGCGCTTGCCGATCTGCGCGGACGCGGCGTGTCCTGGCGGCCCTTCGAATTGATCCAGAAGAAGGAAGCCGAGGCCAACCAGCGCTATCGCGCCAAGGAAATGGCCCTGCAGGAAAAATTGAAGGATGCCGAGCAGAAGCTGCAGGAGCTTGGCCGCGGCGCGCAGAAGGGCACGGAAGTGCTGACCCCCAAACAGGTCGAGACCATCGAGAAGTTCCGCACGGAACTTCTGGCCACGCGTGAGGAATTGCGCGCCACGCAATTTGCCCTGCGCAGCGATGTCGACCGGCTGAAAAATACGATCACCGCGATCAATGTTGCCGGCGTCCCGCTTGTTGTGGGTATTGGCGCGCTCTTCCTCGCCTTCCGGCGCAGGAAGCGCAGCCTTCCGAAAAAAGAAGCTTGAGGAGAGCGCAGATGAACACGAAAGAACTCGGCGTTCTCGCTGTCCTCACCCTCGCGGCGATTGGTGCGACGGCTGCCAGCTTGCGCAGCGGCCCGCAGGGATTTGCCAGCGACAAGCGCGGGCAGCCTGTTTTTCAGGGGCTCGTGCAGCGCGTGAACGAGGTCGCGAGCGTCACGATCCGTGATTATGAAAAGAGCTTCACCATCGAGCGGCGTGAGGATGGCTTCGTCAATCGGGAGTCGAATTATCCCGTGAAGGCGGATGCGTTCCGCGATCTCGTCGTGGGGGCTGCCATGCTCACCTATGAAGAAACCAAGACGGCGGACCCGTCACGCTTTGGCGATCTCGGCCTTGCAGAGCCGGGCGCTGCGCCAGAAACCGTTGGACGCGACGTAACCTTGCGCGATGCCAAGAGCAATGTGCTGGCCTCCGTGACAGTCGGCAATCGCGACACGACGGTGGGTGGCGCGCAGGGCGGTACCTATATTCGCCTGGCCGATCAGAAGCAGACATGGCTCGCGCGTGGCGAAGTCCGCGTGCCCATGCCCCATACCGCATGGTTCGAGATCAACCTCATCAACATCGGCCGCGATGCCTTGGCGGGGATCACGGTCCAGGGCGGCGGGCGCGACGAAATTCGCACTGTGGCTGAAAAGAAGGGCGACGATATCAAGCTCGCCAATGCGCCCGAGGGACGGGAATCCGATTCCGGCAAGCTGATGCGCCTGTCCTTCATGGTCGATCCGATTTCGTTCCAGGATGTCCGCAAGGCAATTGACGCCCAGAAGCCTGACGCGCGCCAGATGATCGTGACCTCACGCAACGGTCTGCGCATCACCTACACGAGCATCGGCGCCCTGGCCGATGGCTGGGTGCGCTTTGCCGTCGAGGCCACGGCCGAGGAGGGCAATGCCGAGGCCGAGGATTTCCGCAAGAAGACGGAAGGCTGGGATTTCAAGCTCGCCGCTCATGAAGTGGACATGCTGGGCTGGGGCCTTATGGATGTCTCGGCGGAAGCCAAACCCAAGAGCTGAGCAGAGGTCTGGCAGGGCGGGGCCGCCACCAGACCCCGTCCTTGCGAGGCGCGAAGCGCCGCGGCAATTCATCTTTGCAACATAGGCAGGCGGTGAATGTTTGGCGCGTGCGCAAAACCCCCACCCCGCTCGGCTGCGCCGAGTCTGCCCTCCCCACAAGGGGGAGGGAGTTCAGGTCGCATATGCCTCGCATCATTGGTCCCGAGAGGGGCGCAAATGGATTGCTTCGCTCCGCTCGCAATGACGATGCGGAACACAAAAAAGGGGAGCCGTGAGGCTCCCCGATTTCGTTTATTCAATCGCAATTCAACTCACGAGCAACCTGTCGTGCTGCCACAGGTGTCGCACTTCAGGCATGTTCCGTTGCGCACCAGTGTGAAGTTGGCGCATTCCGGGCAGCTTTCGCCGACGTAGCCCTTCATGCGAGCTTCCGCGCGCTTGTCGGCGATGGAGGCCTTCGGTGCTGCTGCTGCCGACCATTCGAGCTGGTCGAATTCGGCCGTCGTCGCCGCCGTCACGTCCTCGCGGTAGGTCACGCTGTCGGCCTTCAGCGCGGTTGCGCCGTCGGTGGGCAGGATGCCCGTGGCGGCATGTGCCATGTCGAATGCGCCGCCCTGGACGAGCATCAGCTTGTCGGTCTTCGAGCGCACGAAACCGCGCGATACGAAGCGTGTCGTGGCATTGGTGACAGGGCTGCCCTGGGGGCGGCTCTGGTCGTCGCCCTTGCCGATCACGTCATGGCCAATGTCGGACGGGTCGACATGTGCGAGATCGTTGCGGCCGAGGTAGGAGATGGCCAGTTCGCGGAACACATAGTCGAGGATCGACGTGGCGTTCTTGATCGCGTCATTGCCCTGCACGAAGCCCGCCGGTTCAAAGCGGGTGAAGGTGAAGGCATCGACATATTCATCCAGCGGCACGCCATATTGCAGGCCGACCGAGATGGCGATGGCGAAATTGTTCATCAGCGAGCGGAAGGCAGCGCCTTCCTTGTGCATGTCGATGAAGATCTCGCCGATGCGACCGTCGACATATTCGCCGGTCCGCAGATAGACCTTGTGGCCGCCCACGACCGCCTTCTGGGTATAGCCCTTGCGGCGATCGGGAAGACGCTCGCGTTCGCGCGTGCGCTCGACGCGCTCGACGATCCGCTCGACGATCTTCTCGGCAATATGCGTGGTGCGCGCGGTCGCCGACATGGCGGCCAGCGTTTCGGTCGCATCATCATCCTCGTCTTCCTCATCTGAGATGAGCTGCGAGTTGAGCGGCTGCGACAGCTTCGAGCCATCGCGGTAGAGCGCATTGGCCTTCAGCGCGAGACGCCAGGACAGCATATAGGCGTCCTTGCAATCCTCGACCGTCGCATCGTTGGGCATGTTGATCGTCTTGGAGATCGCACCCGTGATGAAGGGCTGCGCCGCAGCCAGCATCCGGATGTGGCTCTCGACCGACAGATAGCGCTTGCCCGTTCGTCCGCACGGATTGGCGCAATCGAACACCGAATAATGCTCGACCTTGAGATGGGGCGCGCCTTCCAGCGTCATCGCACCGCAGACATGCACATTGGCAGCGTCGATCTCGGCCCTGGAGAAGCCGAGGAAGGGCAGGAGCTCGAAGGACGGATCGTCGAGCTTCTCGGCCGGCACTTTCAGCGCGCCGGTCAGGAAGTCCGCGCCAAGCGCCCATTTGTTGAAGACGAACTTGATGTCGAAGGCGCTGGCCAGCGTCTTCTCGAGTGTCTCAAGCTTCTCGTCGGTGAAGCCTTTGGCGCGCAAGGTCGTGTGGTTGACGCCGGGCGACTGGCGCAGCGAGGCATGGCCCACCGCGAAAGCTTCGACTTCAGCCAGCTGCGCCTCGCTGTAGCCGAGCGCACGCATGGCCTCGGGAACAGCGCGGTTGATGATCTTGAAATAGCCGCCACCGGCCAGTTTCTTGAACTTCACCAGCGCGAAGTCGGGCTCGATGCCGGTCGTGTCGCAATCCATCACCAGGCCGATCGTGCCAGTGGGAGCAACGACGGAGACCTGCGCATTGCGATAGCCGTGCTTCTCGCCGAGCGAGAGAGCCAGATCCCACGCACGCTTGGCATGTTGGGCAAAGATCTTGCCGTTGGTCGGCAGCTTGTCGAGCGTGGCGAGATCGAGCGCGACAGGCGCAACATGAAGCTGCTCGTAGCCCTCCGCATCGCCATAAGCGGCGCGGCGGTGGTTGCGGATGACGCGCAGCATGTGATCGGCGTTGGGGGCATGACCCGGGAAGGGGCCCTGTTCCTTGGCCATTTCGGCCGAAGTCGCATAGCAGACGCCGGTCATGATCGCGGTGAGCGCGCCGCAGATCGCGCGGCCCTCATCCGAATCATAGCCAATGCCGGTCGACATCAGCAGGCCGCCGACATTGGCGTAGCCAAGGCCAAGCGTGCGGTACTCGTAGGAGAGACGGGCAATTTCCTTGGACGGGAACTGCGCCATCAGCACCGAGACTTCGAGCACGACCGTCCAGAGGCGGACGGCATGTTCATAGGCGGCAATGTCGAAGACATTATTGGCCGGATCGCGGAACTGAAGCAGGTTCAGCGACGCCAGGTTACAGGCCGTGTCGTCGAGGAACATATATTCCGAGCAGGGGTTCGATGCATTGATCGGACCCGACGCCGGGCAGGTGTGCCAGTCGTTGATGGTCGTGTGATATTGCAGGCCGGGATCGGCGGACGCCCAGGCGGCATAGCCGATCTTTTCCCAGAGATCCTTGGCCTTGAGCGTCTTGGCGACATTGCCGTCGATGCGCTTGATGAGGTTCCAGTCCGCATCGGCCTCGACCGCGCGCAGGAAGTCATCGGTCACGCGGACCGAATTGTTGGAATTCTGGCCCGCGACCGTGAGATAGGCTTCCGAATCCCAGTCGGTGTCATAGGTGTCGAACTGGATGTCGGTGTAGCCCTGACGCGCGAACTGGATGACGCGCTTGATGTAATTGTCCGGCACGCCATCGCGGCGGCCGAGCTTGATCGCCTTCTTCAGCGCCGGGTTCTTCTCCGGGTTGTAGCAATCGTCGTTCGGGCCATCGCAATTCACGCAGGCCTTGAGAACGGCCTTCATGTGCTTCTTGACGATCTTGGAGCCGGTGACGAGCGAGGCGACCTTCTCCTCCTCCTTCACCTTCCAGTCGATGTAGGATTCGATATCGGGATGGTCGGCGTCGACAACGACCATCTTGGCCGCACGGCGCGTCGTGCCGCCCGATTTGATCGCGCCCGCAGCGCGGTCGCCGATCTTGAGGAAGGACATCAGGCCCGACGACTTGCCGCCGCCCGACAGGCGTTCGTTCTCGCCACGCAGCTTTGAGAAGTTCGAGCCGGTGCCCGAGCCATACTTGAACAGGCGGGCTTCACGCACCCAAAGGTCCATGATGCCGCCCTCGTTCACCAGATCGTCGGCGACGGACTGGATGAAGCAGGCGTGCGGCTGGGGATGCTCATAGGACGAGGTCGACTTGACGAGCTCGCCGGTCTGGAAGTCGACGTAATAATGTCCCTGGCCCGGCCCATCGATGCCATAGGCCCAATGCAAGCCGGTGTTGAACCATTGCGGGGAGTTGGGCGCGGCAATCTGGCGCGCGAGCATGGCGCAGAGCTCTTCATAGAAGGCCAGCGCATCGTCTTCATTGTTGAAATACTTGCCCTTCCAGCCCCAGTAGGTCCAAGCGCCGGCAAGGCGATGGAACACGTCGGTGGCCGACCGCTCGGAGCCGTAACGCTCTTCCTTGGGGAGAGAGGCCAGCGCCTCTTCATCGGCGACCGAGCGCCAGAGGAAGGAGGGGATGTCGTTTTCTTCGACCCTCTTCAGGCGTGCGGGCACGCCGGCCTTGCGGAAATATTTCTGCGCGAGAACGTCGGTCGCGACCTGGCTCCAGACGGCCGGCACGGCAATATCGTCCTGCGAATAGACGATCGAACCATCGGGGTTCCGGATCTCGCTTTTTGCCGCGCGGAATGTGATGTCCGCATAGGGGCCCTGGCCTGCCTTCGTAAACCGCCGCTCGATCCGCATTCTCTTTTTCCCTTAACATTCGATGCGAACGTCACCCGTCCGCGCTGAGCCGCATCCCGCGGCCCTGATTCCAACTGCTCTCATGGACGAAACTGGCCGGTCGCCCCTGTCGGAGCATCCGGGATACTGCGTGAAGCAGCTCGTCGAGAGCCTCGTCTTCACTCCTGTCTTGTCCCTTGGGCGCGGCCAGATTCCGGCGCGGTGCAGGGGCAATCAGCGATGGGCTGAAATTGGACCTCCACGCGTCATTCGTCAAGTTCTTGTGGTGCAGTTTGGTTCGGGGCCTAGATGTAGTAGAGCTGTGGAAACTGGGGATCAATCCGGGGTTGCTGATACAAGCATTTGTAGGCAAAGGGATTTCGGCTTTTTTGGGGGTGTTTGCTCACGGGCTTGGGTGGGGACAAGCGCGGCGCGCCTGCAACACAAGCCATATTCCCGCCACAACTCGCCTCATCCTGCTTGCATTCTCAGCTCAAGCTAAGTACCGGGCCGACCTGCCATATAGCTGCCCTGATTTTGCTGGATTTCACCTTGAACGCGGCGATTCGCGCACGCAAGCAGGGCCTTCCGGACATGCTGCGAATCGGGCGTCCAGTTCTGCCGCCTTAGAGCTGGACAGGCTCGCGATCGGAGGCCATATTCCGCGCCGCAATGACGCCGCGCCGGCTTCGTTTGAGGATGCCCCACATGACTTGGCTGACACAGCTCTTCACCTGGTGGAACGGACAGACGCTCAACACGCGTTTCCACACCTGGCGTCACGGCGAACTCGTCGGTCAGGACGAGTTCGGCAATCTTTATTACCGGACCAAGGGCGGCAAGCTCGACCCGGCGTTGGGCTATGAGCGCCGCTGGGTGATCTTCAACGGCGTGAGCGAGGGCTCCAGCGTGCCCACCGGATGGTATGGCTGGCTGCACCACACTTTCGCTCTGCCCCCGACGCAGGAAGACTATGCGCCCTACGATTGGGAGCTGCCCTATCAGCCCAACCTCACGGGCACGGCAGGCGCCTATCGTCCGGCAGGCTCGACGCTGGCCTCAGGCGTGCGCCCGGCTGCAACCGGCGATTACCAGGCCTGGACCCCGGCAGCTGACCCCAAGTGGCTTTGCCCCGCCTGTCGCGCTGATTCGGGGTTCGTAGCCTGAGTGTTCGCCACCATGTTTCCGCCTCAACGGGCAGGCATGAGGATGCGCAAGGCGAGAGTGAGCGACGACAAGGATCGGGACTGCGCATGAAGTTCAGGGCAGGGGTTTTGCGAACGGCCATTTTCGGCGCGGCAGTTCTTGCCGGCGCCTGGCCCGCCCATGCCGACAAGATCAAGCATCCGACTGTCATTTTTGCCGGTCTCGACAAGATCACCGGCCGCATCATCACCTTCGATGTGGCTGTGGATGAGACGGTACAATTTGGGTCGATCCAGATCACCCCGCGCGTCTGCTACACGCGCCCGGCCACCGAAGCGCCCCAGACGACGACCTTCGTCGAGGTGGATGACATCGCGGCCAGTGGCGAGGTCAAGCGGATCTTCTCGGGCTGGATGTTTGCCGCAAGTCCCGGCCTGCATGGCGTCGAGCACCCGGTCTATGACATCTGGCTGAAGGATTGCCGTGGCGGGACGGAGGTCATCGTGACACCGCCCGAATCAGCCGATCTGCGCGATGACGACGCGCCAAAGCAGGCTGCGCCCGCACGCCCCCGCCAGCAGGCGCGTCCTGTTACTCCGCAGCCCTTGCCGCCGGGCTTTGGTGCGCCCATCGAGGTTGGGCCGCCTCCAGGCGCCGGACGTCCTGTGGCGCAGCCGCAGGTTCCCTATCAGCCCGCGCAGCAGCAGCCGCGGTCTCTGCCCTCGGCGCGCGATGCCCCGATTGGCATGTCACCGCCCGCCAATATTCCCAACGCGCGCTAGGCTTTCAGAATATCGAGCACTTTTGTGCCTGAAACGCGCTCGTCCTTGGGCCAGATGCGGAAGTCGCCCGTATGCCCGATCGCATCGTCGAGCATGAGATGATAGGCGTCGCGCGGCACTTCGATTGCGCCCATCGTGGCCAGATGCGGCGTCACGAATTGCGTGTCGAGAAGGCGGAATCCGCCCGCCCGCAGCCGCGCCGCCAGATGCATCAGCCCGACCTTCGAGGCATCCGTCGCCCGGTGGAACATGCTTTCGCCGAAAAACGCTCCGCCGATCTTCACGCCATAGAGTCCGCCGACCCGCTCCTTGCCTGCAAACACCTCGACCGTATGGACAAAGCCGAAATCGAAGAGGTCGCGGTAGAGCTTGCGGATGCGCTGGTTGATCCAGGTGTTGGGCCGATCGGGCGCCGCCTGCGCGCAGGCATCGATCACCGCCTCGAAATCCTCATCGATCCGCACCTCATAGCGATCCGAGCGGATTGTCCTGGCGAGGCTTTTCGACACGATCATCTGATCTAGAGGGAAAATACCGCGCAGATCTGGATCGACCCAGAAAATGGTCGGATCATCCGCACCCTCCGACATCGGGAACATGCCAATCGAATAGGCGCGCAGAAGGATCTGCGGCGTGATCTCGGCACTTTGGGCAGGGTTCGACATGGGTCTGAAAGTGGGGCGGGGCGGACGATGCGTCAAGGCGGGCGGCAGCTTGACGGCGGAGCCTGCGATTGGTTGAGTGCTTTTTTATCCAGAAAAAGTTTTCAGATGACAAAATCATTTCTGCATGTGGGTTGCGGCGGCAAGACGAAGGCTGGCCTCAAGGGTTTCAATACGCCCGACTGGCGCGAGATCCGGTTCGATATCGACGAAAATGTCCAGCCTGACATTATCGGCACCATGACGGATATGGCTGCGGTTGGCTCGGATAGCGTGGATGCTGTCTATTCTTCGCATAATCTCGAACATGTCTTCCCGCATGAAGTGCCGGTTGTTCTTGCCGAGTTTCGCCGCGTGCTGAAGCCCGACGGGTTTGTCGTGCTCACCTGTCCCGATCTCCAGAGCGTCTGCAAGGTGATTGGGGAGGGCAAGCTGGTTGAGCCGCTCTATGTCTCGCCCGCAGGCCCGATCAGCCCGATCGATGTCCTCTACGGCTTCCGCAAGTCGATGGCGGCGGGAAATCTTTACATGGCGCACAAGGGCGGCTTCACCATCAAGACGCTGGTGGATTCCTTCACCTCGGCAGGATTCAGGGTTTGCATTGGCGGCGTTCAGGCCAAGGCCTATGCGCTCTGGGTCGTCGCTTTCAAGGACCACATCGATGAAGACGAGGCGCGGGTGAAGGCGCAGGCCTATCTGCCCTGACACAAAAAGACGCCGGCTTGCGCCGGCGTCTGTCGGTTAGTCGATAAGGGTCTGGCTCAATCCATGCCGCCCGTGGCCAGGAATTTCTCCAGCCAATGGATGTCATAGGCGCCGTTCTGGACATCGGCATTGCGCACCAGCGTCCGGAAGAGCGGCAGTGTCGTGTCGATGCCGTCCACGATGAATTCATCGAGCGAGCGGCGCAGGCGCATCAGCGCCTCGGTCCGGTTGCGGCCATGGACGATCAGCTTGCCGACCAGCGAATCGTAATTCGGCGGGATCGTATAGCCCTGATAGACGGCCGAATCGACGCGCACACCCAGGCCGCCTGGCGGATGGTAATAGGCGATCTTGCCGGGCGAGGGACGGAAGGTCGCATGATGTTCGGCATTGATGCGGCATTCGATGGCCGCGCCCTCGAACCGCACATCTTCCTGACGGATGCCGAGTGTCGCCCCGGCTGCAATGCGGATCTGCTCGTTCACGAGATCGATGCCCGTGATCATCTCGGTCACCGGATGTTCCACCTGAATGCGGGTGTTCATCTCGATGAAATAGAAGTTGCCGTCCTCATAGAGGAACTCGATCGTACCCGCGCCCGAATATTTCAGTTCGCGCATGGCGGCGGCGCAGATCTCGCCGATTTCCGCACGCTGTTCGGCGTTGAGGGCGGGCGAGGGGCTCTCTTCCAGCACCTTCTGGTGGCGGCGCTGCAAGGAGCAGTCGCGTTCGCCCAGATGAATCGCATTGCCCTGACCGTCACCCAGAATCTGGATTTCGATATGGCGCGGCTTTTCGAGGTATTTTTCGAGATAGACGGCGTCATCGCCAAAAGCCGCCTTTGCTTCCTGGCGCGCGGTCGACAAAGCGTTGGACAGGTCATCCTCGGTGCGCGCGACCTTCATGCCGCGCCCGCCGCCGCCTGACGCCGCCTTCACGAGAACCGGATAACCGATCTCGCGGGCGACTTTCATCGCTTCATCATCATCCGTAATGCCGCCTTCCGAGCCCGGAACGCAGGGGATGCCGAGACGCTTGGCGGTGCGCTTGGCCTCGATCTTGTCGCCCATGATGCGGATATGCTCGGCCTTGGGGCCGATGAACGCGATATTATGGTCGGCCAGAATTTCGGCGAAACGCGCATTTTCCGACAGGAAGCCGTAGCCCGGATGGATGGCGTCAGCCCCCGTGATCTCGCAGGCCGCCAAAAGGGCGGGGATGTTGAGATAGCTGTCGCGCGCCGGCGGCGGGCCGATGCAGACGCTTTCGTCAGCCAGCTTCACATGCATGGCGTCAGCGTCAGCCGTCGAATGGACGGCGACGGTGGCGATGCCCAGCTCCTTGGCCGCACGCAGGATGCGCAGGGCAATTTCGCCGCGGTTGGCAATGAGGATCTTGTCGAACATCAGGTTCTTACTCGATCACGAGAAGGGGCTCGCCGTATTCGACGGGCTGGCCGTCTTCGACATGAAGCGCGGTGATCGTGCCGGCGCGCGGCGCGACGATTTCATTGAACGTCTTCATCGCCTCGATGAGGAGGATCTTTTCGCCGGCTTTCACCTGCGAGCCGATTTCGACGAAGGGCTTGGCGTCCGGGCTGGGACGGCGATAGGCCGTGCCGACCATGGGCGATTTCACCGTGCCGGGATGATCGACCGCAACGGGCGCGGGCGCAAGAGCGGCCGGCGGGGGGGCGATCACCGAGAGCGGGGCGGGGGCGGGCGCTGCCTGCGCATAATTGACGGGCGCTGCGGCCTGAAGCTGCTTGGCGACGCGGATGCGCATGCCCTGACGCTCGACTTCAACCTCCGAGAGGCCAAGGCGCGAAACGATTTCAGCCAGCGTCTCGATAAAGGCCGGATCGAAATCGTCGCTCAGCTGCGCCTTCTTGCGCGGCGCAGCCGCGCTCTTCGCTGGGGCGGCCTTGCCCTGTGTCTTGCCCTGTGTCTTGGCCTGCGCCTTGGGCTTCTGGAGCTTGGCGGCGGGACGCGCGGCAGCGGGAGCCGCTTTGGTCTTCTTGACGGGTTTCTTCATGAAGGATCAGCTCTTCGTCGTTTTGGACTGGGCGATCAGGGCATCGAGCGCCAGATCGTAGGAAAGCGCGCCGAAACCGAGGATCACCCCGGCCGCGACAGCGGAAATCGTCGAATGGTGGCGGAAATCCTCGCGCGCATGGACATTCGAGAGATGCACCTCGATCACCTTCGCGCCCGCGCCGCGAATGGCGTCATGGATGGCGATAGAGGTGTGGGTATAGGCGCCTGCATTGAGAATGACAGGCGCGCCCAGCGCACCGGCCTCCTGAATCCAGGTCACGAGGTCGCCCTCAAAATTGGACTGGCGAAAGGTGAGCGCAATGCCGGCCTCGGCGCAGCGGGCCGCAAGACTTGCCTCGATATCGGCCAGCGTCAGCGTCCCGTAGGTCGCCGGTTCGCGGGTCCCGAGCAGATTGAGGTTGGGGCCGTTGAGGACGTGGACGGATTTCATCGCGCAACCGGTTGGACGCCGCAGGGCCAGAGGGAATCAGCACACAGGCGCTAACGCAAACCCGGCGAAAGTCTCATAAACCGGTTGCCCCCGTGAGGGAAGCCTTGAGCCGACACTGTCCCCTGCTAGAGCGCGGGAGATCAGATGGCAGGTGGGATCCGAACATCCTCCCCGTTGTGGGGAGTGCGACTCGGCGTAGCCGAGCGGGGTGAGGGTTGCGGGGATTCCGAAGTGAAGATTCGTGCCTATGGACGAGCCGAAAAACGGGCCGATTTGTGCGACCCCCACCCCTAGCCCCTCCCCACAAGGGGGCGGGGGATCAGTGCGCGTTACCCGCAGGCGGCCTTGCCGCATTTGCGGATATTGTCGAGGCGGCCCTTGAGCTGGGCGTAGCCGACGGCCCCGACCACTACGTCTTCGCCAACGATATAAGTCGGTGTGCCTGACAGACTCAGCGCATCGGCCAGTTTGGCGACTTCCTGCAGGCTGGCTGCGACCTCCGGCCCATCCAGATCCTTGGTGAGCTGGGCCATGTCGGCGCCGGCATCGCGGGCGGCGGCGAGCGCCTGGGCTTTGGCGATGGGCCCGCGCGTGCCCAGCAACTTCGTGTGGAAGTTCAAGAACTTTTCGCCCTTGAGCTGGCCGCGCACTGCGATTGCCACCTGTGCAGCCTCGACGGAACCCGGTCCAAGAACCGGGAAATCCTTAAGCACGACACGAAGATCAGGCTGCTCCTTCATCAATCGCACGAGGTCGGGCAGGGCCTGTTTGCAATAACCGCAATTGTAATCGAAAAATTCGATCAGGGTCACTTTGCCATTCGGGTCGCCCAGCACGGCCTGATGGGTCGAGCGCGAGAGCTGCTCCTGATTGGTGG
The DNA here is from genome assembly GCA_947370975.1 of Beijerinckiaceae bacterium. Classification (GTDB taxonomy): domain Bacteria; phylum Pseudomonadota; class Alphaproteobacteria; order Rhizobiales; family Beijerinckiaceae; genus Terripilifer. The sequence continues at coordinate 196,093 of CANBNG010000001.1, read as the reverse complement.
TCACGGCGACGAGACGGGCGCTGGCTTCCGCCCGCGTCTGGCGCTGTTCGAGTTCGGCATAGGCGTCGCGCAGGATCTCCGGGTTCTGGAGCAGATAGTCGCGGACGATGGCCTCGATCTCATTCTTCTGGGCGCCGGAGAATTCGGCTGCCGGCGCAGGTGCGCACATCAAGGCCGTGCCAAGGAGCAGGGCGCTAACCAGACTGGCGAGGCGGGTGGCGATCATCTTCATGTCTTTCTCCTGTCGCAGCCAAGGGCCATGCCCGCGCGACGTGTTGTGGTTTCTGTTTAACGATCCAAAGCGCAAAGGTCGAAGCGCCAAGACCGCACGCACGGTCACGAAAAGGCGATGTGCGGCTCAATCGAAGACGGGCGGCCGGTAATTCAGAATATCGTCGGCCTTGAGCCAGCCCGGCGAGCCGCGCGGAAACTGCTTCTGGGCGCGATCGGCCTGCGTGCGGGCCTCGATATATTTGCCTTGCAGAAACACCGCCTGGGCGGCCGCGAGCTGGGCATTGGCCGGATTGCCGCGCCGCTCTTCGGCCATTGCGAGATATTGCCAGGCCTCGGCATTATCATCCTCGCGCTGGGTGGCTTGGGTGAGAATATGAACCGCCTCGGTCGCATCCTTCGGATTGCCCGTGGCCACCAATGCGTGGCCAAGCAGCACGCGGATCGGCAGGGCATTGGGCGCGAGCGCGCTTGCTTGGCGCAGATTGGCCAGCGATTGCCCGGCGCGGCCGGCCTCAAGCAGGGCCTGTCCCTTCATTTCGTGGAAATAGGGATTTCCCGGCTGACCTGCGATCAGCCCGTCGATGAGGCCCAGCGCCTGATCGAGCCGCCCCAGACGATAGGCCGAGATCGCGCGGGCATAGCGGGCCGCGACGCTGGTGTCAGACACCGGATAGCGGCGGGCGACCTCGCCCGTATTGCCCATGAAACCGAAGAGCTTGGCGCGCATCAGATCATGGCGCGCCTGCAAGGCGGGCGAATCCTTGGCATTGAATGTGGGGGATGCCTTTGCCGCCGTTTGCAGGCTGGCAATGCGCTCGGAGGGCAGCGGATGGGAGAGCAGATAGGGGTCGATCTGTGACGTCTTGAAGAGCGCGTCGTTCTGGAAACGCTCCATCGTCGTCACAAGGCCGCGTCCCGATTGGCCGGAAGCGGCGAGATAATTCAAGGCGGCGCGATCGGCGGCCTGTTCATCGCCGCGCTGATAGGCGAGGAGCGAGCGGCGCACGATTTCGCCGGGGCCAAGAAGCGCGCCCGCCATGCCCGCGCCATCCGAGCCAACGCGGCCATAAGGCCCCGAGCGCGCCATGCCGACGACGGCTCCAGCGCCCATGAGCATGCCTGCGACCGCCAGAATCTGCGCCTTGGCGAGTTCCTGGCGCTGGCGCACCAGATGCCCGCCCGCAATATGGCCGCTCTCATGGGCCAGCACGCCGATGATCTCGTTCGGCGTCTTGGAATCCATCAGCGCGCCGACATTGACGAAGATCTTCTGGCCATTGGCAACGAAGGCATTGAACGAGCGGTCGCCCACGAGGATGATCTTGGTCGCGCTCGCATTGATGCCGGCGGCGCGGAAAATGGGAGCCGTATATTCGCGCAGCAATTGCTCGATTTCAGCATCGCGGATAATCGAGGCATTGGCAGACTGGGCCGCCGCCGGCAGGCTCTGCGCGCCCGTTACGAGGGCCAGCAGCGCGCCAAAAGCGCGGCGCACTGGCGCGTGCCGTTGGCGACTGCTAGGGGTCCGGCCCGCGTGGCTTGGCTCTGTCATGTGGTCTCCGGGCAGAATCGCCGCTCGCCCGACGATCTGGAAGGCCCCATTATGGCGCGAGAGGGGCGCAGGCGATAGCACTGCGCCAAGGATAGTCCGATGACCGATCGTTTGAAGAGCCACCACCCGATGACGCCCTCGCTGCGCAGTCGTGTTGCACCCTTCATCGCCATGGATGTGATGAGCGCCGCAGCCGCGCGCGAGCGGGCCGGGGCCTCGGTCATTCATATGGAGGTCGGTGAACCCGGCGCGCCCGTGCCCACCTCGGCGCGCGAGGCCGCAGTGGCGGCTCTGGCGGCCGGACGTATCGGCTATACGGAGGCGCTCGGACGCGCGTCCCTGCGCGCGCGCATCGCCCGCCATTATGGCGAGACCTATGGTGTCGACATCGCGCCCGAACGCATTGCAGTCACCACCGGCTCCTCCGCCGGTTTCCTTCTGAGCTTTCTGGCGCTGTTTGATCCGGGCGCGCGCGTCGCCATCGCTGCGCCCGGCTATCCGGCCTATCGCAATATTCTCGAGGCGCTTGGCATCGAATGCGTGACCATCGCGACGCAGGCGCAAACGCGCCATGTCGTGACCGCACAGATGATTGAGGAGGCGCACGGGCGCGCGAAGCTCGATGGCGTCTTGCTGATGAGCCCCGCCAATCCGTCTGGCACGATGATGAGCCCTGCGGCGCTGGCAGATGTCTGCCACACCTGCGACCGGCTCGGCATCGCCTTCATCTCGGATGAGATCTACCATGGGCTCACTTATGACGCGCCGGCGGAAACGGCTCTGGCCTTTTCCTCATCCGCCATCGTCGTGAATTCATTCTCCAAATATTTCTGCATGACGGGCTGGCGCGTTGGCTGGCTTATCTTGCCGGAAGAGCTGATGCGCCCGGTCGAGCGGCTGCAACAAAGTCTGGCTATTTCCGTGCCCTTTCTCAGTCAGGTCGCGGCGGAGGCAGTGTTTGAGTCCCGCAGTGAACTCGAGGCCGTCAAGGCGAGCTATGCGCGCAATCGCGCTTATCTGATGGCGCATTTGCCACGCATGGGACTTGGCAATTTCCATCCGGTCGATGGCGCGTTTTACGTCTATATCGATATCGGCCATCTCACGAATGACTCAAGCGAGTTCTGCAAGCGGATGCTGCACGAGGCGGGTGTCGCCGCAACGCCCGGTCACGATTTCGATCGCGAGCGCGGTGCGCGCACAATGCGCCTGTCGTTTGCAGGATCGGAGGCCGATGTGGTGGAAGCCGTCGCGCGGCTGGAGACATGGCTGGCGCGATAAGTCGGTCGTTTCGTCATTTGGCGCGCAGCTGCGCCTTTCTCCGGATAGATGGCGCGACCCCCTCCCCACAAGGGGGCGGGGGATCAGATGGAGCGTGCGATCTAAACTCCCTCCCCCTTGTGGGGAGGGCCGACTCGCCAAAGGCGAGCGGGGTGGGGGTTTTCGCGAACTCACCCGCCAGCAAGCACCGTCATTGTGAGCGATGTTGCAAAGATGGATTGCCACGGCGCTGCGCGCCTCGCAATGACAGCCCGATAGATGGCGGGTAAGGCCGCCCTGACGAGCATCGATGCCCGCATAAAAAAGGCCCGCCGAAGCGGGCCTTTTCCTTGATTATTGACCGCCGAGCGTTTGCTTGGCGCGGGCCCACCAGCCGGTGCGCTTTGGCCCGGCTTCTGCCTCGGGCAGGGGAGCGGGCTCGGGCTGCGGAGCAGCGGCTTCCATCGCTGCGGGAGCAGCAGGAGCAGGAGCAGGAGCAGGAGCCACGGGAGCAGGCGCAGGCGCCGGCTCGGGTGCGCTCTCGACCGGCGTGGCCGCGCGGACTTCGGGAGGCGCCATCTGTGACGCGGCGATCGGAGCCCAATCCCATGCGGGAGCTGCGGGCTTTTCCACCGGGGCAGGCGCTTGCGCGACCGGCGTCTGGGCAGCGGGCGCTGCCTCAACGCTATGGTCCTGCGGGGCATGAACCTCGGCATGAACCTCGGCATGTGCCTCGGCCTCGCCCTCAGCACCCTCGCGACGGCCCTCAAAACCCTCGCGGCGGCGGTTGCGGCCACCACGACGCGAGCGGCGGCGGCGACGAAGGGCATCGCCCTCGCCGGTCGGCGCGCCTTCGGCGTCGAAGGCTTCCACTTCCTGCGTATCGACTTCGCCATCGGAGACGGTCTCGACGCGGCGCGACATGTCGCCACCGATCTCGGCTATCACGGCAAGCGCGTCATCGGAGGGCTGGGGCGCATGCGGATCGATCGCATAGCCTTCGCGATCCCCACCGCGACCGCGACGACGCCGACGCCGACGACGGCGACGGCCTTCCTCTTCGGTCTCGCCCGGCTTGTTCTCGCCACGGCTGTCATCGCGACGTTCGCGGCGCTCGCTTGGCGCGCGCGCGACGGGGGCGGCAGCCTCTTCTTCCTCGTCCTCTTCCTCGATGATTTCGTCCTCGAACTCCTCATCGGCAATCGGAACGGAATCGATGCGCACCATTTCCTTCTTTTCAAAGCCGATCGGAGGGGAGGCAAGCTCGCCGCGCTCGAGTGCGTGATAGGTCATGCCGGTCAGCGTGTCGTCTGCCTCGACTGTGATCTGGACGCCGAAACGCTCTTCCAGCGAGCGCAGATGGGTGCGCTTCTGGTTGAGGATATAGAGCGCCACTTCCGTGCGTGCGCGCACGGTGATGTTATGCATCGAGTTCTTGATGAGCGCATCTTCCAGCACGCGCATCACATGCAGCGCTATGGAGGCGGTGCCGCGCACCATGCCAGCGCCCGCGCAATGCGGGCAGATGACGGTGGAGCCTTCGAGCACACCGGTGCGGATACGCTGGCGCGACATTTCGAGCAGGCCAAAATGCGAGATGCGGCCGACCTGGATGCGCGCGCGATCGTTCTTCAGCGCATCCTTGATGCGCCGCTCGACCGCGCGGTTGTTGCGGCCTTCTTCCATGTCGATGAAATCGACCACGATGAGGCCGGCAAGATCGCGCAGGCGCAATTGGCGCGCGACTTCATCGGCAGCTTCGAGATTGGTGCGCAGCGCCGTGTCTTCGATATTGTGCTCGCGGGTCGAACGACCCGAGTTCACGTCGATGGCGACGAGCGCTTCAGTCTGGTTGATGACGATATAGCCGCCCGACTTCAGGGTGACCTGGTTCGAGAACATCGCATCGAGCTGGGCTTCCGCGCCGGACTTGGCGAAGATCGGCTGCGGATCGCGGTAGGGCTGTACGTTCTTGGCATGGCTCGGCATGAGCATGCGCATGAATTCCTTGGCCTCGCGATAGCCTTCCTCGCCCGACACTGTAACGTCGTCGATGTCCTTGTTATAAAGGTCGCGGATGGCGCGCTTGATGAGCGAGCCTTCCTCGTAGACGAGGCAGGGCGCCGAGGATTTCAGCGTCAGCGCGCGGACCGTCTCCCACATGCGCAGGAGATATTCGAAGTCGCGCTTGATCTCGGGCTTGGTGCGGGCAGCACCCGCCGTGCGCAGGATCACGCCCATGCCTTCAGGCACTTCGAGTTCCTGGGCAATCGCCTTGAGGCGCTTGCGGTCCGGAGCGTCGGTGATCTTGCGGGAAATGCCACCGCCACGTGCCGTGTTGGGCATCAGCACCGAATAGCGGCCTGCGAGCGACAGATAGGTGGTCAGGGCTGCGCCCTTGTTGCCGCGCTCTTCCTTGACGACCTGCACCAGCAGCACCTGGCGGCGCTTGATGACTTCCTGAATCTTGTACTGGCGACGCAGGCGGGCAACGCGGTTGGGCACTTCTTCCATGGCGTCGCCGCCAATGTGCTCGACCTGCTCTTCCTCGTCCTCTTCGCCGTGCTCGTCATCATGCTCATGCTCACCGCCCTCGTGGAGGGTGGTGACGCCATTGTTCTGCGCTTCGGCGTCCGACGCCGGCACATCGTCATCGGCTTCGACGGTGGCATAGCCAGCCGGATCTACGGCGAGAATTTCGTGGTGGTGGACGGGCTCGGCAGGCTTCGCATCATGCGCATGTTCGTCATTTGCATGTTCGTCATGCGCCGCGCCGTCCTGAGCCGTGATGTCGCCCTCGATCGGGGCGTGGGCCTCGCCGTCTTCCAAAGTCGCTGCTTCCGAGACGCTGGCCTCGGGGCGCACGCGCTTTTCATTGCGCTGGCGGCGACGGCTGCTGCGGCGCTGGCGGCCGTCATCCTCATCCTCGTCGCGATGCTGGCGGGCTTCTTCTTCGAGAAGCGCCAGACGGTCGGCGACCGGGATCTGGTAATAATCGGGATGGATTTCCGAGAAGGCGAGGAAGCCGTGGCGATTGCCGCCATATTCGATGAAGGCCGCCTGCAGCGAGGGTTCGACCCGCGTCACCTTGGCGAGATAGATATTGCCGCGCAATTGCTTGCGGTTGGCAGCCTCGAAGTCGAATTCCTCTACGCGGTTACCACGTAGCACCACCACCCGGGTTTCTTCCGGATGGCTGGCGTCGATCAGCATTTTGTTGGCCATGTGAGACTCTTGTGCTCACGTCCGGCCGGATCCGGAGGCGTCGAATGCGCGCGCGCGCAAGCGCGGGGGCTGACGACGTGCCCGGCAGGGGCAGGGACGTGAAAATGAGGGAGGTGAATACGGGCGCAAGCGCGCCGCCGGTATTGCCCGGGCGGTCGAATGTGCCGCGAATAAGATGATGACGGGTCGAAAAGACCCGCATGGATGCGCAATACGCAGAAAGCAGAATGGCCGGCATGAAGCGGGACATGAGGACCGACGCGAACCTGCGACGAGCCAGGCCCGGATTGCTCTCGGACCTCTGAACTCGACGATTGGCAACCGTCTTATGACCCCGTGCGGGACGGACCATCAGTTTCATTACCTACGATATCGGCTTCCCTTTGGAGGCCGCGCGTCCCGGTCCCGGGAGCCAGCGGGTTCCTGCCTGTCCACTCGGATCCGAACGCGAAAACCTCAAGACTGAGGAAGGCGTGGATGGTGGGGCCGAACGACCGTTGCGAAGCGCCCGTTCAAGGCGCCGCTTGTCCCGGAAAGGGGACATAACCTTCATAGCGGCACAAATGCCGGTTTGGCAAGGATGACGGGCGGCCAAAAAACATCTCGCCGCAAAGGCAGTCGAAGCAGCTGTTGAAAATGTATCGTTAAAAGTTACAGGTTTACCCTTTATAGACCAAGTCTCTGCCACAACCCGACGATTCCCCGGAACCCGATGCACGCCTTTCTCCCTTCAACCCGCACATTCTGCGCGCGACTGGCCCTCCGGGCGTTCGTGCTGCTTTGCGTGGCTATGATGGGGCGTCCTGTCGAGGCGGCAAATCCCGTTGCCAGTGCGGCGCGGGTCGAGGAGACCGGCGGGCAGGCGCGGCTCATGTTTGACTTTAACAGTGCAATTGCCGCCGAGGCCTATGTCATGGCCGGCCCCGACCGGGTCATCATCGATCTGCCGGAGGTGAATTTCCAGCTCGAGCCCCGCACAGGACAGATCGACGCGCCGCAGAAGGGCCGCAAGCCCGCATCCGCGTCCAAGCTCATTTCGTCCTTCCGCTTCGGGCTGTTTGCGCCGGGCAAGTCGCGCATCGTCATCGATCTCGGGCGGCCTGCACTGGTGGTCAAGACCGCCGTTGTCGCGCGCCCCGAGGGCGGCCATCAGCTCCAGATCGATGTCGTCGAGACCGATCCTGCCGTTTTCCAGATGGCGGCGCGTTCGGCGGCAAGCGAGGTGGTCGCACGCGATATATTGACGGACGCGCCGCAAAAGCCGGCTGGCAAGGGCGGACGCGCCAATCTCCCCGTTGTCGTCATCGATCCGGGCCACGGGGGCATTGATGTGGGCGCACAGGGTGTCACCAATGTCATCGAGAAGGACATAGTCTTTGAATTTTCCAAGACGCTGAAGGCCCAGCTTGAGGTGGGCGGGCGCTATCGCGTCATCCTCACGCGTAACAGCGATGTCTTCGTGCCGCTGGCCGGCCGCGTCAAAATCGCGCGCGAGGCCGGGGCCGATCTCTTCATTTCCATCCATGCCGACACTTTGTCGGAATCGGGCGGCGTCTCTGGCGCGACCGTCTACACCGTCTCCGATCAGGCTTCCGACAAGGAGGCGGCCCGTCTGGCCGAGAAGGAAAACCTCGCCGACGCCGCTGCGGGCCTCGAGGGGATCGAGGACGCCAACGATGTCTCTGACATTCTCTTCGACCTGACCCGGCGCGAGACGCGGACCTATTCCCATGTCTTCGCGCGCACGCTGGTCGATTTCTGGAATGACGCGGGGCGGCTGAACAAGAACCCCCATCGCTCGGCAGGCTTTCGTGTGCTCAAGGCTCCCGATGTGCCCTCCGTCCTGCTGGAGCTCGGCTATCTTTCGAGCGCAAAGGACACGGCCGCCTTGATGAAACCCGAATGGCGGATCAAGGCTTCGCAGGCCATCGTGCGGGCGGTAGATGCGTTTTTCGTCCCGCAGGCGGGCAGGGCGCTCGCTGCGCCGCGCTGAGCGCATAATCTCCACCGCCAAGGCGTGCCGCGACATTGCGCGGGGCCCGACGCCCCATTAAGACCACAAAACTGCACCAGTTGATTTGGTGAAGCGTCTGCGGGTTTTCGACTCGCGGCCATGCAGGGCCGAAGCGGCCTGCCGGACCACAAGCCCGGCGGTTTTGCACAAGGCAGATGAGAGGCCAGGGGACTTATGCGGCTGATCGCGCGATTCTTCGGATTCGTCTTCGCTACCGGTGCGATTGTTTTCGTGCTGGGCGCAGCCGTGGTTGCCGGGCTCATCTGGCATTACCAGCAGGACCTGCCCGACTATACGCAGCTCAAGAATTACGAGCCCCCGGTGATGACCCGCGTCCATGCGGGCGACGGCTCGTTGATCGCCGAATATGCGCGCGAGCGTCGGCTCTATCTGCCTTCGTCCGCCATTCCGCCACTGGTCAAGCAGGCGTTCATCTCGGCCGAGGACAAGAATTTCTACAGTCATAATGGCATCGACCCGGAGGGCATCGCGCGCGCCGTCGTCATCATGGCACAGGGCTCCAAGCGCGTGCAGGGCGCCTCCACCATCACCCAGCAGGTCGCCAAAAACTTCCTGCTCGGCAATGAACGCTCCTTTGATCGCAAGATCCGCGAGGCGCTGCTCTCCTTCCGCATCGAGTCCGCCTATTCCAAGGACCGCATTCTCGAGCTCTATCTGAACGAGATTTTCCTCGGCCTCGGCAATTACGGCATCGCAGCCGCCGCGCTGAATTACTACGGCAAGTCGGTGCAGGAGCTTTCGCTGGCGGAGGCCGCCTATCTGGCGGCGCTGCCCAAGGGCCCCAATAATTATCACCCCTTCCGCTATCGCGACGCCGCCATCGGCCGCCGCAATTATGTGATCGACCGCATGGTCGCCGACGGTTTCGTGACTCGCGAGGCGGGCGAGCGCGCCAAGAGCGAGTCGCTGGGCGTCAATCCGCGCGTGCTCTCGCCCAACTCCTATGCGGCGGGCTATTTCGCCGAGGAAGTGCGCCGCGAATTGCTCGAGCGCTACGGCGAAAAGAAGCTCTACGAGGGTGGCCTCTCGGTGCGCGCCACGCTCGACCCCAAGATGCAGCTCTGGGCGCGCAAGGCGCTGGTCGATGGGCTCGTGCGTTATGACGAAGCGCGGGGATTCCGTGGCGCCATGCGCTCGCTCGATGTGTCGCAGGACTGGGGCCCGCCGCTCTCCGAAGTGCCGGTGTTGGGTGACGTCTCGCCCTGGCGTCTGGCCGTCGTGCTTGAGGTCAGCGACCAACAGGCCCGTATCGGCCTTCAGCCCGCCAAGGAGCGCTCGGGCGAGGTCAATCGCGAGCGCCTGACAGGCACTCTGCCCGCCGATGGCATTCGCTGGACGCGCAAGAGCCTGCGCGCGGCGCTTCAGACGGGCGATGTCATCTATGTCGAGCCGGTCGAGGGCAAGGCGGGGCAGTATCGCTTGCGCCAGATCCCCGATATTTCGGGCTCGATTGTCGCGATGGATCCCTATACGGGCCGTGTCTTTGCAATGGTCGGCGGCTTCTCCTTCGACCAGTCGGAGTTTAACCGCGCGACGCAGGCGCTGCGCCAGCCGGGCTCCTCCTTCAAGCCCTTCGTCTATGCCACGGCTCTCGACAATGGCTATACGCCGTCCTCGGTCGTGCTCGACGGCCCGATCGAGATCGACATGGGCGCTGGCGTCGGCATGTGGCGGCCGGAAAATTACGACGGCAAGTCGGGCGGTCCGCACACGTTGCGCTATGGCATCGAGCATTCGAAGAATTTGATGACCGTGCGTCTGGCGCGTGACGTCGGCCTGCCGCTGATTGCCGAATATGCCAAGCGCTTCGGCATTTATGACGACATGCTGCCGGTGCCCTCCATGTCGCTGGGCGCGGGCGAGACCAGCGTTTTGCGCATGGTCACCGGCTATTCCATGCTGGCCAATGGCGGCAAGCGCATTCACCCCACCCTGATCGACCGTATTCAGGATCGCCTTGGGCATACGATCTACCGCCACGACGAGCGCGTGTGCCAGGGCTGCGATGCGCCCCAATGGGCCAACCAGAACGAGCCGCGCCTCATCGACAAGCGCGAGCAGGTTCTCGATCCACTCACCGCCTATCAGATAACGTCCATGATGGAGGGCGTGGTCCAGCGCGGCACGGCGCAGGTCGTGAAGGAAGTCGGCAAGCATATTGCGGGCAAGACCGGCACGACCAACGAGGCCAAGGACGTGTGGTTCGTCGGCTTCTCGTCCGATCTCGTGGTTGGCGTCTATATGGGCTATGACCGCCCGCGCTCGCTCGGCGATTCCGCTACAGCGGGCCAATATGCCGCCCCGATCTTTCGCGATTTCATGAAGGTCGCGCTCAAGGACAAGCCGGACGTGCCCTTCCGCGTGCCCCCGGGCATCAAGCTCATCACCATCGATGCCAAGACGGGCGTGCGTGGCTCGGGCGCAGGCACGATTGTGGAAGCCTTCAAGCCGGGCACGTCGCCGCCCGACAGTTTCTCGGTTATTGGCGATGCTTCGGGCCGCGGGCCCGACGAGCGCGCGATCGGCGCGGGGACCGGCGGCCTTTATTGACCAGTGAGCCGGTTGCCATCGGCTTCCCCTTTGCTTAGGTTCCCGGCAATTCAAGTGGCCCGTCGGGCTGCTTCTCATCCGAAAGTGAAACGCTCATGCGCGCCGAAGCCGAAGCGCTCGTCGAACAGATCAAGCAGTCCGTGGGACTGCTGAGGAGGCATCTTTGACGTCGATGTCGCAACACGCCGCCTCGCTGAACTGAACGCACGGGTCGAAGACCCCGATCTCTGGAATGATGCCGACGCCGCGCAGAAGATCATGCGCGAGCGTACCGACCTTGAAGAACGGCTTGGCTCGCTGTCGCGTTTCGAGCGTGATCTCGAGGATGCTACCACGCTTGTCGAGCTTGGCGAGATGGAAGACGATTCGGCGACCGAGCAGGAGGGCATTGCCCTTTTGAAGGCGCTGAAGACCGAGGCGGAGCGCCGCCATATCGAGGCTTTGCTCTCGGGCGAGGTCGATGCCAATGACACCTATGTCGAAGTCCATTCCGGCGCCGGTGGCACGGAAAGCTGCGACTGGGCGCGGATGCTCATGCGCATGTATGCGCGCTGGGGCGAGCGGCAGAAGTTCAAGGTCGAGATCATCGAAGAGACGAGCGGCGACGAAGCCGGCATCAAATCGGCGACCTTGCTCATCAAGGGCCATAATGCGCACGGCTGGATGAAGACCGAATCGGGCGTGCATCGCCTCGTGCGGATTTCGCCTTTCGATTCCAACGCGCGCCGTCACACGAGCTTTGCCTCCGTCTGGGTCTATCCGGTGATCGATGACAAGATCGACATCGACGTGAATGAATCCGACTGCCGCATCGACACCTATCGGTCGTCGGGCGCGGGCGGCCAGCACGTCAACACCACCGACTCGGCGGTGCGCATCACGCACATTCCCTCAGGCATCGTGGTCGCCTGTCAGGGCGAGCGTTCGCAGCACAAGAACCGCGCTACGGCGTGGAACATGCTGCGCGCGCGCCTCTATGAGCGTGAGATCGAGCGGCGCGAGGCGGAAGCCAATGCGCAGGCTGCGAGCAAGACCGAGATCGGCTGGGGTCACCAGATCCGCTCTTACGTGCTTCAGCCCTATCAGATGGTTAAGGATCTGCGCACGGGCGTGGTCTCGGGTACGCCGGACCAGGTGCTCGATGGCGATCTCGATGAATTCATGGAAGCCGCACTCGCCCAACGCGTCGAGGGTGGCGGCCCGGTGCATGTCGAGGATGTGGACTAAGTCTGCCTCGTCCTTGCACGAAGCTTGAAAGCGGCGAAGCGATCCTGACGGGATGGCTTCGCCGCTTTTGCATTGAAAGGCCGATTATTCCGCCGCCTGTTTCTTCGCCTTGGGCGCGGGCTTTTCCACCGCCAGCGGCCGGCGCGCGAGTACCTCTTTCAGGAAGGTGCCGGTGTGGCTGCGCTTCTCGCGGATGATGTCCTCAGGCGTGCCTTGGGCCACGATCTCGCCGCCGCCATCGCCGCCCTCGGGGCCAAGATCGAGCACCCAGTCCGCAGTCTTGATGACCTCGAGATTATGCTCGATGACGACCACGCTGTTGCCCTGATCGACAAGTTCATGCAGCACTTCGAGCAGTTTCTTCACGTCGTGGAAATGCAGGCCCGTTGTCGGCTCATCGAGAATATAGAGCGTGCGGCCGGTCGAGCGGCGTGACAATTCCTTCGACAATTTCACCCGCTGCGCCTCGCCGCCCGAGAGCGTCGTCGCCTGCTGGCCAACCTTCACATAGCCAAGGCCGACGCGCTTGAGCGTTTCCATCTTGTCGCGAATGGAGGGCACCGCCTTGAACAGCGAGCCCGCTTCCTCGACCGTCATGTCGAGCACATCGGCAATCGACTTGTCGCGATATTTCACTTCCAGCGTTTCGCGGTCGTAGCGCTTGCCCTTGCAGATATCGCAGGTGACATAGACGTCGGGCAGGAAGTGCATCTCGATCTTGATGACGCCATCGCCCTGACAGGCCTCGCAGCGTCCGCCCTTGACGTTGAAGGAGAAGCGGCCCGGCGCATAGCCGCGCGCCTTGGCTTCGGGCAGGCCCGCAAACCATTCGCGGATCGGCGTGAACGCGCCGGTGTAGGTCGCTGGGTTGGAGCGCGGCGTGCGACCGATGGGCGATTGATCGATATCGATCACCTTGTCGAGATGCTCGAGCCCTTCAAGCTTGTCGAAGGGGGCCGCATGTTCGAGCGCCCCATTGAGCTTGCGCGCGACCGCCTTGTAGAGCGTATCGATGACAAGCGTCGACTTGCCGCCGCCAGATACGCCGGTGATGCAGGTGAAAAGCCCGAGCGGGATTTCCGCGCTGACGTTTTTCAGATTGTTGCCGCGCGCGCCCGTGAGCTTGAGTTTGCGCGCGGGCTGGGGCTTGCGCCGCGCACGCGGCACATCCACCGATTTGCGCCCGGTGAGATAATCGCCGGTCAGCGAATTGGGATCGGCCATGATCTGGGCAGGCGTCCCCTCCGACACGATCTGGCCGCCATGAATGCCCGCGCCCGGACCCACATCGACCACATAATCTGCGGTGAGGATCGCATCCTCGTCATGCTCGACAACGATCACGGTGTTTCCGAGATCGCGCAGGCGACGCAATGTATCAAGCAGGCGCGCATTGTCGCGCTGGTGCAGGCCGATCGAGGGTTCGTCCAGCACGTAGAGAACGCCGGTCAGGCCCGAGCCGATCTGCGAGGCCAGACGAATGCGCTGGCTCTCGCCGCCCGACAACGTGCCAGAGGCACGCGCCAGGGTTAGATAGTCGAGGCCGACATCGACAAGAAAATTCAGCCGGTCGCGGATTTCCTTCAAGATGCGCCCGGCGATTTCATTGCGCTTGGCATCGAGCACATTGGGCATGGCGGCGAACCATTGCGCCGCTTCGCGCACCGACATTTCAGACGCATGGCCGATATGCTTGTCGCCGATGCGAACCGCCAGCGCCTCCGGCTTCAGCCGATAGCCCGAGCAGGCCGCGCAGGGCGTGGCGCTCATGAAACGCGAGATTTCCTCACGCGCCCATTCGCTCTCTGTTTCGAGATAGCGACGTTCGAGATTGCGCACCACGCCCTCGAAGGGCTTGGATACATCATAGGCGCGCAGGCCGTCGTCGTAGGAGAATTTGATCTTCTCGTCGCCCGAGCCGAACAGGATCGCGTCCTGCGCCTTTTGCGGCAATTTTTCAAAAGGCGCGTCGAGCCGGAATTTGTAATGACGGCCAAGCGACTCCAGCGTCTGCGAATAATAGGGCGACGTTGATTTTGCCCAGGGCGCAATTGCGCCCTTGCGCAGCGTGACAGCGGGATCGGGCACGACGAGTTCGGCATCGACGCGCTGTTCAGAGCCAAGCCCCGAACAGGTCGGGCAGGCGCCGAAGGGATTGTTGAACGAGAACAGGCGCGGCTCGATTTCCGCAATGGTGAAGCCCGAAACGGGACACGCAAATTTCGAGGAGAAGGTGATGCGCTTGGGCGCGCCTTTTTCCTTTTCGTCGACGAATTCGGCAAGCGCAATGCCATCGGCAAGCTCGAGCGCGGTTTCGATGGAATCTGCCAGACGGGCGGCGATATCTCCGCGCACGACAATGCGGTCCACGACGACATCAATGTCGTGTTTCAACTTCTTGTCGAGCACCGGCGCATCGCCGATCTCGTAATATTCGCCGTCTATTTTCAGGCGCTGAAAACCGCGCTTCATATATTCGGCGATTTCCTTGCGGTACTCGCCCTTGCGGCCGCGAATGGCGGGCGCCAGCAGATAGAGGCGTGTCTTTTCCGGCAGCGCGAGAATGCGATCAACCATCTGGCTGACGGTCTGGCTTTCAATCGGCAGGCCGGTGGCGGGCGAATAGGGAATGCCGACACGCGCCCAGAGCAGGCGCATGTAATCGTGAATTTCGGTCACAGTGCCAACCGTCGAGCGTGGATTTTTCGAGGTTGTCTTCTGCTCGATGGAGATCGCGGGCGAGAGCCCGTCGATCTGGTCGACATCGGGCTTCTGCATCATTTCCAGAAACTGCCGCGCATAGGCAGACAGCGACTCGACGTAGCGACGCTGGCCCTCCGCATAGATCGTGTCGAAGGCGAGCGAGGATTTGCCCGAACCTGAAAGGCCGGTGAAGACCACAAGCTTGTCGCGCGGAATGACCAGGTCGACATTCTTGAGATTGTGCTCGCGTGCGCCACGCACGGAAATCACCTTGCCTTCGCGCACATCCTTGAACAGGGCATCGGCGGAGCGGACGGCGTCGGTTTTGGTCTTCGGGCTACGGGCCATGATCTCTCTGCTTCAGTCTGCGCCCGGGTCGCGGCGGCGCTTTGCTCGAACTTCATACGGTACAGGCCGCGTGCCGGTTTGCGCGCAAGCGCAGCCGGAGAGCGGAATTTGCGGCCTTGGAGCGCCTGAAATAGCTCTTCGCGGCGGGAATTGCGATGGCGGACGCTCCGATTGGAGCCTGTGCATATCGTCACGGGGCGCGGACAGGCCAGTTTCAGCCGTCTTGCGAAGGCCGCCGGTGTCTGTTAGGAACATAGAGAGAACAAATGAAGAGTCCATCCTGATCTGGATCAAGCGGCTTCTGTGGACAGAAGAAGATCGTCGGGAGCTGAGGGGCGCAATGCGCGTTTCAGACGTTTAGGGTGGATGCCAATGGATTGCGGCGGCGGGGCAGGGCCCGGTCGCGCTTGGGTTTTCAGGAGAGCCATATGTCGGGCAGCGTCAACAAGGTCATTCTCATCGGCAATCTGGGCCGCGACCCCGAAGTGCGGCGCATGAATTCTGGCGATTCCGTCGTCAATTTCTCGGTCGCCACGACCGAATCCTGGCGCGACAAGGCCAGCGGCGAGCGCAAGGAAAAGGTCGAGTGGCACAATGTGGTCATCTTCAACGAGCCGCTCGGCAAGATTGCCGAGCAATATTTGAAGAAGGGCTCGAAGGTCTATCTCGAAGGCCAGCTCCAGACCCGCGAATATACGGACAAGGACGGCAACCAGCGCAAGTCGACGGAAGTCGTGCTGCAGCGCTATCGCGGCGAGCTGACGCTTCTCGACAGCCGTGGCGGTGGTCGTGAAGGCGGCGGCGAAGATCGTGGCAGCTTTGCTGGCGGCGGCGAGCGCCAGAGCTTTGCGCGTTCTGCACCCTCTGAAACGCGTCCGGCGCCCGCGGGCGGGGGCGGTGGCCGCACCTCGCAGGCTATCGACGACGATATTCCGTTCTAGTCACACCTGCCGGCACAGCCGGTTGAACAGGGCGCCGGGCGAAAGCCGCGGCGCCCTTTTTTTGTTGCGCGCGCCCTTTGCCGCCCGAATGGCGGGCTCATCTGAGCCTGCAATCGCAGCGGTTTTCGAGCTGTGCTGAGGGCTTGGCTTTAACATGCTGATTCCAAACCAGTTTGGCGGGCCCTCCGAGGGCGGCGGCGCTGGCTTTTGGCGGGGGAATCGTTTACAAGGAAACACAGTTCGCGAAACATCAGGAAGTGCCTCTTTTGGCCGACGAAAAAGACAATTCCGCCGTGCCGACCGGCTCGGATATCCGCCCCGTTTCCATCACCGACGAGATGAAGCGCAGCTATCTCGATTACGCGATGAGCGTGATCGTGAGCCGTGCGCTGCCCGACGTGCGTGACGGCCTCAAGCCCGTGCACCGGCGCATCCTGTATTCGATGTATGAGAACGGCCATACGCCGGACAAGTCCTACGTCAAATCCGCGCGCATCGTCGGCGACGTCATGGGTAAATATCACCCGCATGGCGACAGCGCGATTTACGACGCGCTTGTGCGCATGGCGCAGCCCTTCTCGCTGCGCGTGCCGCTGGTCGATGGCCAGGGCAATTTCGGTTCTGTCGATGGCGATCCGGCCGCAGCGATGCGCTACACGGAATCGCGCCTCGCCAAGGCCGCCATGCCGCTGCTCCAGGACATCGAGCAGGACACGGTCAATTTCCACGACAATTACGACGGTAAGGAATCCGAGCCTGACGTCTTGCCGGCGCGTTATCCGAACCTTCTCTGCAATGGCGCGGGCGGCATCGCTGTCGGCATGGCCACCAACATTCCGCCCCATAACCTTGGGGAAGTGATCGACGGCGTGCTTGCCATGATGGAGCGGCCCGAGATTTCGATCGAGGAACTGACGCAGATCATCCCGGGGCCCGATTTCCCCACCGGCGGGTCGATCCTCGGGCGCGGCGGTATTCGTTCGGCTTACGCCACGGGGCGTGGCTCCGTGCTGATGCGCGCCAAGGTCGCCTTCGAGCAGGTCCGCAAGGATCGCGAGGCGATCATCGTCACCGAAATTCCCTATCAGGTGAACAAGTCGACCCTGATCGAGAAGATCGCCGAACTCGTGCGCGACAAGCGCGTCGAGGGCATTTCTGACCTGCGCGATGAATCCGATCGCGACGGCATGCGCATCGTCATCGAGATCAAGCGCGACGCCGTTGCCGATATCGTGCTCAACCAGCTCTGGCGCTATACGGCTTTGCAGTCGACCTTCGGCTGCAACATGATCGCGCTCAATGGCGGTCGCCCGCAGATGCTCAATCTGCGCGACTTCCTCGTCGCCTTCATCGATTTCCGCGAGGAGGTCGTGACGCGGCGCACGAAATACATGCTCAACAAGGCGCGCGACACGGCCCATACGCAGGTCGGTCTCGCCATTGCTGTCGCCAATATCGACGAGGTCATTCGCCTTATCCGCACCTCGCCCGACGCTGCCACGGCGCGTGAATCGCTGATGGCGCGTGACTGGCCGGCGCGTGACATGGCGCCCCTGATCGCGCTGATTGCTGATCCGCGCCACAAGCTGAACGAGGATGGTTCCTACCGTCTCTCCGAAGCGCAGGCGCGCGCCATTCTCGATTTGCGCCTGCAACGCCTGACGGCGCTTGGTCGCGATGAAATCGCGGAAAACCTCAACAAGCTGTCGGTTGAGATCGCCGATTATCTCGATATCCTGCGCTCGCGCGTGCGCGTGTTCGAGATCATCCGTGACGAGCTTGTCGCTGTGCGCGAGGCCTTTGCGTCGCCGCGCCGCACAATTCTCGGCGAAGCCGATGGCGACATGGACGATGAAGATCTGATCCAGCGCGAAGACATGGTCGTGACCGTGTCGCATGCCGGCTACATCAAGCGCGTGCCGCTTTCGACCTATCGCGCGCAGCGTCGTGGCGGCAAGGGCCGCTCGGGCATGCAGACGCGCGACGAGGATTTCGTGGCGCGGCTGTTTGTCGCCAGCACCCATCAGCCTGTGCTGTTCTTCTCTTCGAAGGGCCAGGTCTACAAGGAAAAGGTCTGGCGTCTGCCTTTGGCTGCGCCGACGGCGCGCGGCAAGGCGCTCGTCAACATGCTGCCGCTCGAACAGGGCGAACGCATCACCACCATCATGCCGCTGCCCGAGGACGAGAGCGTCTGGGCCGATCTCGACGTGATGTTTGCAACGACACGCGGCACGGTTCGTCGCAACAAGCTGTCGGATTTCGCGCAGGTGAACCGCGCCGGCAAGATTGCCATGAAGCTCGATGAGGGCGAGGGCATTGTCGACGTGCAGATCTGCTCGGATCAGAACGACGTTCTGCTTACGACATCGCGCGGCCAGTGCATTCGCTTCCAGGTCGGGGACGTGCGCGTCTTCAAGGGCCGCGATTCCATGGGCGTGCGCGGCATCAATCTGGCGCAGTCCGATACCGTTATCTCGCTGGCCATCCTGCATCATGTCGATGCAACGCCGGGCGAGCGCGTGACCTATCTCAAGATGCGCCGCGCCCTCAACGGGGAAGCCGGCGCTGAAGAAGGCGTCGAGACCGTTGAAGCCGTTGATGTGGAAGAGGGCGTCGATGCTGCCCAGCTTTCGCAGGATCGCTATGTCGAATTGTCGGTGAATGAGGAAGTCATCCTCACCATCACCGCCAATGGTTACGGCAAGCGCACCTCGTCCTACGAATATCGTGTCACGGGGCGTGGCGGCAAAGGCATCACCGCCATGGCGGTTACGCCGCGCAATGGCGATCTGGTGGCCTCCTTCCCGGTTGGCCATTCCGACGGCATCATGCTGGTAACCAACGGCGGTCAGCTTATCCGTTGCCCGGTCGAGGGTATCCGGGTTGCCGGGCGCAATACGCAGGGCGTGATCGTCTTCAAGACGGCTGCCGACGAGCGTGTTGTCTCGGTCGAGCGCATCGGCGAGGATGAGGCTGCGACCGTTGACGGCGACGCTGGCGAGACCGAAGAGGGCGCGCCCGCTCAGGAATGAGGCGGGTGCTCGAAGGGCAGGGCGGAACATGTCGCGCATCGGCTTTTACACGGGCTCTTTCGACCCGCTGACCAACGGCCATGTCGATGTCTTGCGCGCGGGTGCGAGCCTTTGCGACAAGATTGTCATCGGCATCGGCACGCATCCGGGGAAGATTCCGCTGTTTTCAGCCGCCGAGCGCGAGGTTTTGATCCGTGCGGCGCTGACAGAGCTGGCCGTTACGATCGAGGTCGTGACCTTCGACGGGCTGGCGGTGGAGGCCGCGCGCAAGGCGGGTGCGGGAGTCATCCTGCGCGGGCTTCGCGACGGCACTGATTTTGACTATGAAATGCAGATGGCCGGGATGAATGCCACATTGGCGCCCGGCGTCCAGACCATCTTTCTTCCCGCGAGCCCGGCGGTGCGCCATATCACGGCCACGCTTGTTCGCCAGATCGCAGCCTTGCGCGGCGACGTCTCGGCCTTTGTGCCGGTTGAGGTCGCAGCCGCATTGCGGATGAAGTTTCCAGCCTGATAGTGGAGTTATCGATGACGATTGATCGCCGTTCCGTCCTGATCGGCCTGCCGCTGGCCGCCGCCGCCGCGGGCAGTGCCTTTGCGCAAGCCGATGCCAAGGACACGCTCTATATCGACCTCAAGGACGGGCGCGTCGTCGTTCGCCTGCGTCCCGATCTTGCGCCCAAACATGTCGCGCAGATCAAGGAGCTGGCCAAGGCCGGCTTTTATGACGGCATTGTCTTCCATCGCGTGATCGAGGGCTTCATGGCCCAGACTGGCGACCCGACGGGCACCGGCATGGGCGGCTCCAAGCTCCCCAACATTCCGGCTGAATTCACCCCGACGCCCTTCAAGCGCGGAACGCTCGGCATGGCGCGCTCGCAATCGCCCAATTCCGCCAATTCGCAATTCTTCATCTGCTTCAAGGAAGCGCCCTTCCTGAACGGCCAATATACGGTCTTTGGCGAAGTGGTGTCGGGCATGGAGTTTGTCGACAAGATCAAGCGCGGCGAGCCGCCGACAAATCCCGACAAGATGATCAAGGTCAGTCTCGCCGACGCGAGCTGAGACTTTGGCGTCAAGGCGCCGATCGCGTGGCCGCTTGCGCGGCTGCGCAGGTTTACGCCTGTCGCCTCTTCGGCTATTGCAGCCCACTGACTGATTTTTAGGAGCTTTTCATGTCCGAGACCGGCAATACTTTGACACTCGAAACGACCCAGGGCCCCGTCGTCATCAAGATGCGTCCCGACCTTGCGCCCAACCACGTCGAGCACATCAAGAAGCTCGTCGGCGAAGGCTTCTATGACGGCATCATTTTCCATCGCGTGATCGATGGCTTCATGGCCCAGACCGGCTGCCCGCATGGCACCGGCACCGGCGGTTCGAAATATCCGAACCTGAAGCAGGAATTCAACGGGCAGCATCATGCGCGCGGCGTGTGCTCGATGGCCCGCTCGTCCAACCCGGATTCGGCCAATTCGCAGTTCTTCATCTGCTTCGCCGACGCGGGCTTCCTCAACCGTCAATACACGGTCTGGGGTGAAGTGACCGAAGGCATGGAGAATGTCGACAAGCTGAAGCGCGGTGAACCCGTGCAGGATCCCGACAAGATCGTTTCTGCCACGATCTCCTGAGTGTAATGGCCCGCGCGGCGCATGGCGTCGTGCGGGCCTTTTTTCAAAACTTGCTCAAATGACCTAGCGGGCCGCTCGGGGTAATCTTCGCGTCGAGATTCGAGGCGCGTAGCGGAGACCGGCATGACCCAGCATGTGCATTTCATCGGCATCGCCGGCATCGGCATGAGCGCAACCGCGCTGCTGATGCGCATGCAAGGGTGCGAAGTAACAGGCTCGGACGAGGGTTTTTATCCGCCCGCCAGCGAGCTTCTGCCCCGCCACGGCATCAAGGTGCGCACGCCCCACGATCCGTCCAACATTCCTGCCAACACCGACCTCATCGTCATCGGCAAACATGCAAAGCTGACGATGGAAAATGCGGAGGTTGCCGCAGCCTATGCGTCGGGCAAGCCGATCACCTCCTATCCTGACGTGCTGGCCGGCATTGCGCGCGCGCGCAAATCGCTGGTGGTTGTTGGCAGCTATGGCAAGTCGACAAGTGCGAGCCTGATCGCCTGGGCGCTTTCCGTTGCCGGTCGCGATCCCGGCTATTTTGTTGGCGCGGTGCCCAAAAATCTAGGCGTCAATGCGGGCCTGGGCTCGGCCTCTGAATTTGTCATCGAGGGGGATGAATATCCCTCCAGCAACACCGACCCGCGCGCGAAATTCCTGCATTACGATGCGCGCACCGTTCTGCTGACAGCGGCTGTGCATGACCATGTGAACATTTTTCCGACGCAGGCCGATTACGAAGAGCCCTTCCTCGAATTGATCGAGAAACTGCCCGTCGATGGCCTGCTTGTCGTGTGCAAGGACGAGCCGCATGCGATGAAGGTCGCAAGTCATGCCGCCTGCAAGACAGTGACCTATGCGTTGCAGGATCGTGCGGCTGATTATCATCTCACCGACATCACCTATGGCGAAGTGAGCCGCTTCACGCTTGTGGCGCGCGGCAAGGTGCTGGGGCGTTTCGAGACGACCTTGCTCGGCGCGCATAATTTGCAGAATATGGCGGGCGCTGCTGCGCTCTTGCTTGAAAAAGCCCTTGTGAGCGTGGAGGATCTTCAAAAATCCTTCGCCTCGTTCCTTGGCGTCGTGCGCCGCATGGACAGGCTCACGCAGGCCTCGACCATTCCCGTTTATGAGGGGTTTGGCTCCTCACGCGAAAAAGCGCGCGCGGCAATCGATGCCATCGAGCTGCATTTTCCGGGGCGTCGTCTGCATATCGTCTTTGAGCCGCACACATTCTCCT
This sequence comes from Beijerinckiaceae bacterium, assembly GCA_947370975.1. Classification (GTDB taxonomy): domain Bacteria; phylum Pseudomonadota; class Alphaproteobacteria; order Rhizobiales; family Beijerinckiaceae; genus Terripilifer. Next base: position 174,121 of record CANBNG010000001.1, on the reverse strand, counting down.
GGCGCAATCGCGCGACGATCCATTGGTATGATGATGTCTTCAGGGGCACGGATCATCTCTTCATGTCCGCGCCGCCCGACCATGGCGCTGGCACGCATGATCAGGTGAGCTATGACGAAATTGCCGAGCGCCTCGCGGGGACGGATTGCAAGGTCGTGCGTCTGGGGCATGATCAGGGCGCCAATATCGAGGCTATCGTCGCGACGCTTGTGCCCGGCGATGTCGTGCTTCTGCTCACCTCGGGCGACCTTGGCGGCATGATCGTGAAGCTCGTCGCCGAGATGGAGACGCGCTTTGTTTGACCTCCGCCACTGCGCCATGAGGGCGAGCTTGTGAAAGTCGATCTCTTCGATTTCGATCTGCCTGACGAGCGCATTGCCTTGCGCCCGGCCGAGCCGCGCGACAGCGCGCGTCTGCTGTTTGTGCCTGCGCAGGAGCGACCTTTTGAAGATCGGATCATTCGCGACTTGCCTGATCTGCTCAAGGCTGGCGATGTTCTGGTGGTCAATGATACGCGTGTCATTCCAGCCCGTCTCAATGGCGTGCGTCGGCGTGGCGAGGCTGTTGCGCGCATGGAGGTCATGCTGCACAAGCGCGAGAGTGCGCATCAATGGCGCGCCTTCGTGCGTCCGGCCAAGAAGCTGAAAGAGGGCGAGCGCATTTCCTTTGGCGACGCCAATGAGAGCGCGGCCTGCCTCCTGGGGCAGCTGCATGCCGATGTTGCGGAGAAGGGCGAGGGCGGGGAAATCCTGCTCGATTTTTCGCTCTCTGGGCCAGCGCTCGATGAGGCGATCATGGCGGTCGGGCATATGCCGCTACCGCCCTATATTGCCGGCAAGCGGCCCGAAGATGCGCATGATAGTGCCGATTACCAGACACTTTTTGCCAACGAGCTTGGCGCAGTTGCTGCGCCCACCGCCGGTCTGCATTACACGCCAGAGCTTGTTGGGGCGCTTGAGGCGCGCGGCGTCTCCATCCTGCGCGTCACGCTCCATGTGGGTGCCGGCACCTTTCTCCCCGTCAAGGCGGAGGATACGGCAGACCATCGCATGCATGCGGAATTTGGCGTTGTGACGAAGGACGTCGCCGATGCGCTTAACGCGGCGCGGGCGCGCGGCGGGCGGATTGTGGCGACCGGCACCACATCGCTGCGCATCCTCGAGACGGCGACCGATGAGACGGGCGTTGTTCATCCGTTTGCCGGCGACACGTCGATTTTCATCACGCCCGGCTATCGCTTCAAGGCGGTCGATCTGTTGCTGACCAATTTCCATCTGCCGCGCTCGACGCTGTTCATGCTGGTCAGCGCCTTTGCGGGCTTTGAGCGGATGCGGGCGGCCTATGCCCATGCGATTGCGGCGGGCTATCGCTTCTACAGTTATGGCGATGCCTGCCTGCTCGAGCGCGTCGATCCATGAGCATGGCGCGCGTGATCGCCCGCTGGGTCGACGACTCGAAGGAGAGCCCGCTCGCGGTCGATGTCGCGATTGAAGATTTGCGCATCGTGGGCCCGAGCCTCGCTTTTGGCTGCATCGATTGGGATGGCGCGCGTCGTCCCTTCGTGCTGGATGAGGCCGGGCAGATCGATTTTGCCTGCGGGCCAGATCGCTTCTGGCGCACCGATCTGCGTGAGACCTTGATGAAGGTCGGCGAAACCTTTCGGATTTTCTGGGGGCAGGGTGACGAGGGCTTCTATCGCATCGTCAAAATAGCGGTTCCCGGCAGCAAGGCCTGAGCTTTCGCACAAGACAGGCGCGCTGCTCTGCCTTATGAACCCAGCCCATGACCGATACCGCCCCCAACACCTCCACCTTCAGCTTCTCTGTCGCCGCCAAGGATGGCGCGGCCCGCACCGGCGCGATTTCGATGCCGCGCGGCGCCATCCGCACGCCGGCCTTCATGCCGGTTGGCACGGCTGCGACCGTGAAGGCCATGTATACCGATCAGGTGCGCGCGCTTGGCGCGGATGTGGTGCTGGGCAACACCTATCATCTGATGCTGCGGCCGGGCGCAGAGCGCGTCGCGGAGCTGGGTGGCCTGCATAAATTCATGAACTGGCCCCATCCGATCCTCACCGATTCCGGCGGCTTTCAGGTCATGTCGCTCTCCAAGCTGCGCAAGCTCGATGAGAATGGCGTCACCTTCCAGTCGCATATCGATGGCGCGCGTCATGTGCTGACGCCCGAACGCTCGATGGAAATCCAGAGCTTGCTCGGCTCCGATATCCAGATGCAATTCGATGAATGCGTGAAACTGCCATGTTCGGATGCCGAGGCCGAGCGCGCCATGCGCCTCTCGCTGCGTTGGGCGGAGCGTTCGCGCAAGGCCTTTGCCGGCCAGCCGGGGCAGACAACCTTTGGCATCGTACAGGGCGGGGCTGTGCCGAGCCTGCGCATCGAAAGCGCCAAGGCGCTTGCCGATATGGATTTCGGCGGTCTCGCCATCGGCGGTCTTGCAGTTGGCGAGCCCCAGGCGATCATGCTCGAGATGATCGAAGTGGTTGAGCCGCATCTGCCGGCCGGCAAGCCGCGCTATCTGATGGGGGTGGGCACGCCTGACGATCTGATCGAGGCGGTGCGCCGGGGCGTCGACATGTTCGATTGCGTCATGCCGACGCGTGCTGGCCGCCATGGTCTGGCTTACACCCATGCGGGCCGCATCAATCTGCGCAATGCCAAACATGCGAGTGACCCGCGTCCGCTCGATCCGCGCTCGTCCTGCCCGGCAGCGCGGGACTATTCGCGCGCCTATCTCCATCACCTTGTCCGCTCTGGTGAAATTTTAGGCATGATGCTGCTCACCTGGAACAACCTGGCTTACTATCAGGAGCTGATGGCAGGGATGCGCGCGGCCATTGCGGCGGGGCGGTTCGAGGATTTCCGGTCGGAGACCAAGGCGCTCTGGGAGCGCGGCGACGTCTAGGCGCGTAAAGCGTGGCACAATCGGAATCGCAGACAAAATAAAAGCAAGGCTCAGCCCCCTCCGAGGTTGATACCTTGCTTTATCAGGCTCCTTGTCTCGCCCTTTCCCGGCCTTCTTATGGCCACTTGCGTGGCTCACGGACCACGGCGACTCAGCGTTCGCCTTCGGTCCGCACCGGAAAAGGTTCCTCCCGCGACTTGGACTGCAGCACACTCCCGGGCGAACCCGAATGCGGCCTCCTTTCGGATTAGCGACGAAACTCTAGCCGAGGATTTTGGGCTTGTCACTGCCCTTGTGCATTTTGCGCAAACTTCAGGCTTGGTGCCCTAAGTTCATGTTTAAACTATCTTTTGTGGCATCTGAAAGTCTAAGCGGCGCGGTGGGTTGAGGCTGTTGAAGGGGCTGCGTCTTGTCTTTTCAGCCGCTTTGCGTTTGTTACCCAACAGGCGTCGGACATGAGCCGACCACAATCTGATTCTTGTCTCTTAGCTCTGGAACGAAGATGCGCCTCTCCCGATATTTCCTGCCGATTCTGCGCGAAACACCGAAAGAGGCGGAAATCGTCTCGCATCGGCTGATGCTGCGCGCCGGGATGATCCGGCAGGAATCGGCCGGCATTTATGCCTGGCTGCCGCTGGGCCTGCGCGTGTTGAACAAGATCAACGCGATTGTGCGCGAAGAACAGAACCGGGCAGGGGCTGTCGAGCTGCTGATGCCGGTGATCCAGTCTGCCGATCTCTGGCGCGAATCCGGCCGCTATGACGATTACGGCAAGGAAATGCTGCGCATCTCCGATCGGCACGAACGCGACATGCTGTTTGGGCCGACCAACGAAGAAATGATCACCGAGATCTTCCGCGGCAGCGTGCGCTCCTACAAGGATCTGCCGCTCAATCTCTACCACATCCAGTGGAAGTTCCGTGACGAGGTGCGCCCGCGCTTTGGCGTCATGCGCTCGCGCGAATTCCTGATGAAGGATGCCTATTCCTTCGATCTCGATGCCGAGGGCGCGCGCCACTCCTACAACAAGATGTTCGTCGCCTATCTGCGCACCTTCGCGCGCATGGGCCTGACGGCCATCCCCATGGTGGCCGACACTGGCCCGATTGGCGGCAATCTGAGCCATGAATTCATCATCCTCGCCTCGACGGGCGAGAGCGAAGTGTTCTGCCACCAGAACTTCCTGTCGCTCCCGACCGCGCCGGCCTCGATCGATTTCGACGACCGGGCGGTGATGCAGGCCGAGGTCGATCGCTGGACGCATGATTATGCAGCGACCTCCGACATGCATGATGCACCCCGCTTCGATGCACTGCCGGAAGAGGCGAAGGTCTCGGCGCGCGGCATCGAGGTCGGTCACATCTTCTATTTCGGCACGAAATATTCCGAGCCCATGGGCGCTGTGGTCAATGGCCCGGATGGCAAGGCAGTCCCCGTGCAGATGGGCTCTTATGGCATCGGCCCCTCGCGCCTGGTCGCGGCCCTGATCGAAGCCAATCATGATGATAACGGCATCATCTGGCCTGAAAGCGTGGCGCCCTTCGACATTGGCCTCGCCAATCTGAAGCCGGGCGATGGCCCGACGGATGCTGCCTGCCAGAGCCTCTATGCGCAGTTCACGGACGCTGGCTTCGATGTTCTCTATGATGACCGCGACGAGCGCCCCGGCGCGAAATTCGCGACCATGGACCTCATCGGTCTGCCCCATCAGGTGATCGTCGGGCCCAAGGGCCTCGCCGAGGGCAAGGTCGAGGTCAAGAACCGTCGCAGCGGCGTGCGCGAAATGCTGTCGCTCGAGGAAGTGGTGAACAAGCTTGTTGCTGGCCGGAAGAGGTAATTGGTGACACGCGGACGCTTTATCGACGAGAACGGCGCCCGCTTCTCCCTTGGGGAGAAGTCGTCGATAAACACGTCCGCTGTCGCGCTCACGCTCTGCTTCCAGAAGAGGGGCGGGGGCGCCCCATGACCGCGACCGCAGAACAGGGCGCGCACGAGGCCCAGGCGCAAGATCCCATTGCGGCGCGGGCCTTTTCGCGCTTCGAGTGGATGATCGCCTTCCGCTATCTGCGGGCCCGGCGCGCGCAGGGCTTTGTGTCCGTGATCGCAGGCTTTTCCTTTGCCGGCATCATGCTGGGCGTTGCGACGCTGATCGTCGTCATGTCGGTGATGAACGGTTTCCACATCGAGCTGATGAACAAGATCATCGGCATCAACGGCCACGTCTTCCTGCAGGGCGTCGAGCGGCCCCTGACCGATTACGATGCGGTTGTCGAGCGGCTGGGCAAGGTCAAGGGCGTCACGCTGGCCCTGCCCATGGTGGAGGGCGCGGCCGGCGTCTCCTCACCCTATCAGCAGACGGGCGCGCTGGTGCGCGGCATCCGGGAGGCTGACATCAAGCGCTTGCCCGGCATTGCGGCCAATGTCCGGCTTGGAACGCTCGATTCCTTCGACACGATGGGCGGTGTCGCCATCGGCCAGAAAATGGCCGAACAGCTCTCCGTGCGCATCGGCGACAATGTGTCGATCCTCACCGCGCGCGGGGCCTCCACGCCCTTTGGCGTCGCGCCGCGCATGAAATCCTACCCCGTGGTCGCGATCTTCCAGATCGGCGTGACGGAATTCGACGGGCTCTTCGTCTATATGCCGCTGGAGGAGGCCCAGGCCTTTTTCAACAAGGAGGGCGAGGCCAGCGTCATCGAGGCCTTTGTCGATGAGCCCGAGCGCATGGACGATTATCGCGCCAAGCTCGATATCGCCGTCGAGCGGCCGATGATCATGACCGATTGGCGTCAGCGCAATAAGAGCTTCTTCGATGCGCTCAAGATCGAGCGCACGGTGATGTTCTTCATCCTGACGCTCATCGTGCTCGTGGCGGCGCTCAATATCATCTCGGGCCTCACCATGCTGGTGAAGGACAAGGGCCGCGATATCGCGATCCTGCGCACCATGGGCGCAACGCGCGGGGCCATCCAGCGCGTCTTTCTCATCACCGGCGCAGCCATCGGCATTTCCGGCACGCTGGCGGGTTTCCTGCTCGGCCTTGCTGTCGCGCATAATCTCGAGTCGATCCGGCAGTTCATGAACCAGCTGCTCGGCCTCAACATGTTCGACCCGACCTTCTATCTGCTGAGTCGCTTGCCCTCGGTCGTGCAAATGTCGGATGTGCTGACCGTTGTCGCCCTCTCGCTGACATTGTCCGTGCTGGCCACCATTTTCCCCTCGCGCCGGGCCGCCAAGCTCGATCCGGTCGAGGCGTTGCGTTACGAATGAGGGCTGATTTGGGCGATCCCGCAATCTTCCTCCATCAGGTCGAACGTCGCTACGTGCAGGGCGGCAACGAGCTGCAGATTCTGCGTGGTGTAGATCTTGCGATCTGGCCCGGCCAGTCGGTGGCGCTCATTGCGCCCTCGGGCGCAGGCAAGTCGACGCTGCTCCATATCGCCGGTCTGCTGGAAAAGCCCGATGCGGGCGAGGTCTATATTGGCCAGGAGCCGACCGCGCATATGGATGACGATGCGCGCACGGCGCTACGGCGGCTCGATATCGGCTTTGTCTACCAGTTCCACCATCTTCTGCCCGAGTTCAACGCGGCGGAAAATGTGATGCTGCCGCAGATGATCCGCGGACTGCCCAAGAAGCAGGCCATGGAGCGCTCCGTGCAGCTTTTGCAATATCTCGGCCTTGGCGAGCGTGCCAGGCACAGGCCCGGCGAATTGTCGGGCGGCGAGCAGCAGCGTGTCGCCATTGCGCGCGCGGTTGCCAACAGCCCGCGCGTCTTGCTGGCGGACGAGCCGACCGGCAATCTCGATCCCCGCACGGCCGATCATGTCTTTGGCGCCTTGACGGATCTCGTGCGCCATTCAGGCCTTGCCGCGCTGATCGCGACGCATAATCTTGAACTCGCCCACCGCATGGACCGTCGCGTGACGCTCCGCGAGGGGCGCATCATCGAATTGCAGTGAGGCCTTCCATGGCGCGCAAGACAATTCCGGGCGGGGCCTTGGTCCTGTTTTCGGGCGGACAGGATTCCACCACTTGTCTCGCCTGGGCGCTGGAGCGCTATGACCGCGTCGAGACGATCGGTTTCGACTATGGCCAGCGCCACCGCATCGAGCTGGACTGCCGTTTGACCGTGCTTGCCTCCATGCGGGAAAAATTTCCCGAATGGTCGGCCTTGCTTGGCGAGGATGTGGTGGTTGGCGTCGAGGCCATCGGCGCCCTGTCCAATACGGCGCTGACGCGCGATGTCGAAATGCGCATGGGTGCCGACGGTCTGCCCAACACCTTCGTGCCCGGCCGCAACCTGATCTTCCTCGCCTTTGCCGCAGCGCTCGCTTATCGGCGCGGGCTCAAGCACATTGTGACAGGCGTCTGCGAGACCGATTACTCGGGCTATCCCGATTGCCGCGACGACACGATCAAGGCGATGCAGGTGGCGCTCAACCTCGGGCTGGAGCGGCGCTTCGTGCTGGAGACGCCGCTGATGTGGATCGACAAGGCGCAAACCTTCGCGCTCGCCCGCGAGCTTGGCGGCACGGCTTTTCTCGATCTCGTGCGCGAGGAAACCCATTCCTGCTATGCGGGCGACCGCACTAAAGACCACGACTGGGGAAAGGGCTGCGGCGTCTGCCCAGCCTGCCAGCTGCGCGCGGACGGGTGGTCGAAATTTGTCGCCGAGGGGCTTTGAACCTCGGGGCAATTAACTCTGTTTAACAGGGTGCTTTGACAAAAGAACAAAAGAAGAACATCTTGTCCTCCTAGTTGATGGAGGAAGAAATCATGCTTCGTTTCGTTCTGTCCGATATCGCCGAAGTCGCCTCGCTCGGGGCTTTTCTGACCGCGCTGCTGCTGTTTGCCAATGCCATGGGCTCTTTCCCGGCCTGAGCTGACGGCCGCTTGGGGCTTTGGCGGAATTGACAGCCGCCGCAGCCCAACCTAAGCCCGACCGGTCTCACGGAGTCCGGCCCCATGCGCAGGCTTGCGCCTCTTGCCTTGCCCTTGCTCGGGTTTGCCGCCCTGATCGGGCTTGGCCTTGCTGTGCCGGTTCTGGCGCAGGTGCTCGATCTGGCCCTGCCGTTTTTCGGGCTTATCCTGCTCGGCTTTTGCCTTGGACGCATTTTCGATGTGCCTGAAGCCGGGCTCGCCTGGATGCATGTCTTTGTCGTTTATGTCGCGCTGCCGGCGCTCTTCTTCAATCTGATCGCAGTCACGCCGCTCGATGAGCTGGCCAATTTCAAATTCATCGGCATCACGACCCTCTCGACGGCCATCGCCTTTGGCGTTGCTTTTGCGAGCGGCCTCGTGGCGGCGCGCGGCGATGTTGCGCAGGCGACCATTCAGGGCGTGGGCGGGGCCTACTCCAATGTCGGTTATATGGGGCCGGGGCTGACGCTCGCCGCGCTCGGGGCCCAATCGGCGGTCCCTACGGCGCTGGTCTTTGTCTGCGACAGCATTTTCTTTTTCACGACCGTACCGCTGCTGATGGGCCTCGCCGGCGCGCAGAAGATGCCGCTCGGACGGACGCTGCTGCTTGTTGGCAAGCGCATCCTCACCCATCCGTTCAATGTTGCAACAGCGCTCGGGATCATGGCCGCCTATGCCCATTGGCATCCGCCTGTCGCCATCGGCAAGATGCTGCTGTTTTTGCAAAATGCCGCTGCGCCCTGTGCACTTTTTGCCATGGGTGTGACAGTCGCCTTGCGGCCGCTCAAGCGCGTTGCGCCTGAAATGCCGGTGCTGCTGTGCATCAAGCTTCTGATGCATCCGCTGCTGGTCTGGGTGCTTTTGTCGGCGACGGGCGATTACGGGCGGATCTGGACCTTCACGGCGGTGCTCATGGCCTCGTTGCCGCCCGCGCTCAATGTCTTCGTCATGGCCAGCCAGTACAAGACCTATGTCGAGCGCGCGTCAGCCCTGATCCTGCTTGGCACCATGGCCTCGGTCGTCACGGTCACGGGGCTGCTCTTCATGATCGCCTTTGGCGGTGTGCCCTATAATCTGTTCGCGCCTTGAGCGCGCATCAGACTCGGCACGGAACCGCGCGGCATGACGCCCGCGCGCATGACGAGTTTGCGTAACGGGCGAATGGCGGCGAGCGCCATCAGGCCAAAGCCGCGCAGTGCATCCACCGGCATCAGGCCGCTCAGCAGCGAACGGTTCAGCAGATCCACACCGAAAATGCGCAGGCGGATATCGCCCTGCCGGGCGGCTTCATAGCGGGCGAGCGACTCGTCCTGTCCCGGATCTTGCCCTGGCGTCAGGCAATCGACGAGATGGGCAACGTCGCGCAGGCCGAGATTGAGACCCTGCGCGCCAATCGGCGGAAACCCATGCGCGGCATCGCCCACGAGAGCGATGCGGTGGGCGGCAAGACGCATCGCGCCGAGTCCGCTCATGGGAAATGCGCCCCGTGGCCCCTCAAGCCGGACACGGCCATGCAAATGATGGCTTTGGCGCTCGATTTCCTGGGCGAGCGTGACGTCATCTAGCCGCTGCCTGCGGCTGGCCTCCAGTGGGTCCATCATCCAGACGAGGCTGGAGCGATGGGGAGCCCCGTCCTTGCCCGGTAGCGGCACAAGGGTGAAGGGGCCTTGGCGGGTGTGAAATTCTGTCGAGACATCGCGATGGGGGCGGTCATGGGCCAGCAAGACGGTCAGCGCGACCTGGGGATAGGACCAGTCGCGCGTGGCGATGCCTGCCGCCTTGCGCAGCAGCGATTTGCGCCCGTCTGCGGCAACCAGAAGCCGGGCCCCATAGCGCGCGCCATCTTCCAGCGTGACGCAGGCAAGCGCCTCGCCCGGGGTGGCGTGCACGACCTTTCCCTCGATGAAGGTCAAGCCCGGCGTCGCGCGGGCGGCATCGGCGAGATGGGTAACGAGAAGCCGGTTTTCGATGTTTTCGCCAAAGACATCGAGGCCGATTTCGCCGGCGCGGAAATCCACCGGCGGACTGCGAAAGAGCGAGCCCGTGTCATCAACGATCCGCATGGTTTCGAGTGCTGCGAAATCGGGACGCAGACGCTCCAGCACGCCGAGGTTTTCAAACAGCCGCAGTGAGCCATCGAGCAGCGCAACGGTGCGCGCGGTTGCCGCAAGATCGGGCTTGCCGATCAGGGTCACCTGCCAGCCGGCCTGCGCCAGCCCCATGGCCGCAGCAAGGCCGGCCGCGCCGGCCCCGACCACAATGATGTCGCTCGTCTGGACTGCTTCGCTCATGTTTCTAATTCTAGGGCGGCAGGTGGGGCTTGGCGAGGGGTGAGCCTAGACCATTTGCGCGCGTGCCTGGCTGCGCGCGGCCTCGATGCTTGGCGCAAAGGTCACGCGATCGCTCGTGATGCCATTGTCCTCCAGGACGCGGCGCACACCGGGCGTTGCGCCCGAGATAAAGATACGTGTGCCTGCTCGTGCGGCTTTCTTGGTGAATGTGTCGAGCGTCTGGGCTGCGGTCGCATCGGCCAGCGGCACGGCGGTTAGATCGAGCACAAAGGCGCGCGGCGGGGTGCCGATCTGGTCGAGTACGGAGGCAACAGAACCTGCTGCGCCAAAGAAGAACGCGCCTGCCACCCGGTAGACGAGCACGTCGCCGCCATTGGCCTGATAGGGCGTACGCTCGGCTGCCCTGCCATCGGCGCGGTCTTCCTCGATCAGGCTTTCATGCGTCGTCACCTGCACGATTTCGGCCATGCGATGCATGAAGAGGATCGCGCCCAAGGTCACACCGACGCCGATGCCAACCGTGAGATCGTAAAAGATCGTGAGCAGGAAGGTCGCCATCAGGACCAGGCCCTCGCCGCGATCATGCTTGAGGATCTGCGCGAATTGATCGCGCTCGATCATGTTCCAGGCAACCAGCGCGAGCACGGCCGCAAGGGCTGCCAAAGGCACGAAGCTCGCCAAGGGCGCAGCAATCATCATGAAAGCCAGCAGAAAGATGGAATGCAGAAGGCCGGCGATCGGGCCGTGCGCATGGGCGCGGATATTGGTCGCAGTTCGTGCAATGGTGCCGGTCGCGCAAAGGCCGCCAAAGAGCGCGCAGGCCATATTGGCATAGCCCTGCGCTACAAGTTCGCAGTTTGAACGGTGACGGCGGCCGGTCATTCCATCGGCCACCACTGCCGAGAGCAGGGATTCGATGCCGCCGAGCAGCGCAATGGCCACCGCCGAGGGCAGCAGTTCCACGATGCGCGCCACATTGAATGCCGGGAAAGCGGGCGAGGGCAGGGCGCTTGGAATGCCGCCAAAGCGCGTGCCGATGGTCTCGACCGGCAGATTGAACGCCCAGACGAGAACCGCGCCCAGCGCCACGGCGGCAAGCATGCCGGGAAAGCGCGGCGCAAGGCGCTTCAGGATGAGCATGACGCCAAGGCAGAGCGCCGAAAGGCCCGTGGCCGTGACGTTCAGGCTGGCGCGCACATCCCAGAGCGCGCTCAGGCGCGGGATGAGCCCCGAGGGCTCGTTGACGATGGTCAGGCCGAACAGATCGCGGATTTCACCCGAGAAAATAATGACCGCGATGCCGCCGGTGAAGCCGACGAGCACAGGGTGCGGGATATATTTGATATAAGTACCAAGCCGCAGATAGCCGATTGCGATGAGGAAAAGGCCGGCCATGAAGGTCGCCAGCATCAAGCCGTCATAGCCATGGGTGGCGATGATCGCGGCAACGAGCGCGATGAAGGCGCCCGCAGGCCCGCCGATCTGAAATCGACTGCCGCCCAGAAGCGAAATGATGAAACCGCCGATGACGGCGGCAAAAAGCCCGTCGGCCGGCTTTGCGCCTGAGCCGATGGCAATCGCCATCGAGAGCGGCAGAGCCACAATCGCGACTGTCAGGCCTGCGAGCGCATCAGCCTTGAACTCCTTGGCGTGATAGCCTTCGCGCAGGACAGTCACGAGTTTGGGCGTGAAGAGCTCCGTAAATGTCGGAGACTTGTTCATGGCTGGCTTTCTCGTTCGGGCGCTGGAGGCGGCGCGACTCAAAGTGATCTGTGCAGGATAGTCAGATAATCCGCGATGATCTCGATCATCGCGGACCAGCGGTTGCCTCGGCTTGAGCGCCGCCGCATGATGCGATTCTGCGCGCAAGGATGGAGCCCAGCATGACGAAGGCCATTCGCATTCACAAGACCGGTGGACCTGATGTCATGGTCCTGGAGGATATCGATCTCCCGGCCCCGGCGCGTGGCGAGGTGCGCGTGCGCAACCATGCGATCGGCCTGAACTTCATCGACATCTATTTTCGCGCGGGCGCTTATCCGGCAGCCTTGCCGTTTACGCCCGGCAATGAGGGCGCGGGCGAAATCATTGCGCTCGGCAAGGGCGTTACCGAATTCAAGATCGGCGACCGCGTCGCCTATGTCTCGACGCTCGGGTCTTATGCGCAAGAGCGCAATGTCGAGGCCAAGGCGCTCATCAAATTGCCGAAGTCCATTTCGTTCGAGATGGGCGCGGCGATGATGCTCAAGGGCCTCACCGCGCAATATCTGCTGCGCCGCACGTTCAAGGTGAAGGCTGGCGACACGATCCTCGTTCATGCGGCGGCGGGCGGCGTTGGCTTGCTGCTGTGCCAATGGGCCAAGGCCTTGGGTGCGACAGTCATAGGAACTGTGGGCAGCGAGGCCAAGGCGAAGCTCGCCAAAAAGGCCGGCGCGAAACATGTCATTCTTTACAACAGCGAGGATTTTGCGGCGCGCGTGAAGGAGATCACGAAGGGCAAGCTCTGCGATGTTGTTTATGACGGCGTCGGCAAGACGACCTTTCCGGCCTCGCTCGATTGCCTGCGGCCGCTCGGCATGTTCGTGTCCTACGGCTCGGCCTCGGGGCAGGTCGAGGCCTTCAACATCGGCCTGTTGCAGCAGAAGGGCTCGCTCTTTGCGACCCGCCCGACGCTCTTCCACTATATCGCCAAGCGTGAGGATTATGTGGCCTCCGCCAAGGATCTCATGCGCGCCATCTCGCGCGGGGATGTCACCATTCCAATTCACGCGCGCTATGATCTGGCCGATGTGGTGAAGGCGCATGAGGCGCTTGCCTCTCGCGCCACCACAGGCGCTACAATCCTTATCCCTTGAGAGCGGGCAATATGACATCACCCACTCCGGCGGGAGCGCCCGCGCTGATCGCCATGCGCGGAATCGTGAAGCGCTTTGGCGAGTTCACGGCCAATGCGGGCATCGATCTCGACATTGTGGCGGGTGAGGCTCACGCCCTGCTTGGCGAAAATGGCGCTGGCAAATCGACGCTCGTCAAGATTCTCTATGGGCTGCTGGAGCCGACCGAAGGCGAGATCCGGTTGGACGGTCGCCCCATATGCTTTGAGGATCCCGAGGCTGCGCGAGCGGCCGGGATCGGCATGGTGTTCCAGCACTTCTCGCTGTTTGATAATCTGACGGTTGCCGAGAACATCGCGCTGGTGCTGCCGCGCGGCGAGAAGCTGGCGGGCCTTGGCGCGCGGATCGAGGCGGTGACGAAGCGTTATGGTCTGAAGCTTGAGGCAAACCGGCCGGTCTGGACGCTCTCTGCGGGCGAGCGCCAGCGCATCGAAATCGCGCGCTGCCTTTTGCAAGATCCCAAACTCATTGTGCTCGACGAGCCGACTTCGGTGCTGACCCCGCAAGAAGCCGAGACCTTGTTTGCCACGCTTGATGTGCTGCGCGCCGAAGGCCGCGCCATTCTCTATATTTCGCACCGGCTCGAGGAAGTCCGTCGACTCTGCAATCGCGCCACGGTGCTGCGCGCGGGCCGCGTGGTGGCCACCTGCGACCCGCGCGAGCAGAGCGCCCGCGCACTCGCGGCCATGATGGTTGGCTCGCATATTGTGGACGTGCGCGCAAAGCCAGCCGATGCGGCTGGCCCCGAACGCCTGCGCGTGGAGCAACTCAGCCTACCGGCTGAAGACATGCATGGGGTTTGCCTGGTTGATGTCTCCATGCAAGTGCGCGCGGGCGAGGTTTTTGGCCTTGCAGGTATAGCGGGCAATGGGCAGGACGAGCTTTTTGCCGCGCTGTCTGGCGAGCGGCTCGCCGCGCAATCGGGGGCCGTGCGCATCGATGGCATTTCTGTCGGGCGCGATAATATCACCCTGCGCCGCCAATATGGCGCGGCCTTCGTGCCCGAGGAGCGCAACGGCCATGCAGCTGCGCCCGATTTCACGCTCTCGCAAAACGTCATTCTCTCGCGCCACGCAACAGGCGGCGTGACGAGCGGCGCCTTTGTCGATCTTCCGGCCGCGCGTGCGCTGGCGCGCGACATCATCAAGGATTTCGACGTGCGCGCATCCGGCGCAGATCCGGCGGCGCGCACATTGTCGGGTGGTAATTTGCAGAAGTTTCTGGTGGGGCGCGAAATCTCGCGCAACCCCTCGGTGCTTGTCCTCAACCAGCCGACCTGGGGCGTGGATGCCTCAGCCTCTGCCGCCATCCGCCAATTGCTGATCGACCTCGCGCGGCAGGGCTCGGCGGTTTTGGTCATCAGCCAGGATCTGGACGAATTGTTCGAAATCTCGGACCGCATGGCCGTCATCCACGACGGTCGTGTCTCCCAAGCCCTGATCGCGCGCAACACAACGCGCGAGGAAATCGGCCTTCTCATGGGTGGAGCAGACATGACGAAGGCCATTCATGCGCATTGATCTTGAAGCGCGCTCGGCGCCATCGAAAGTCATCGAATTCTGCGCGCCCTTGCTGGCGCTCTGCGCTGCCGTGTTGATCGGTGGCGGCTGCATCGCGCTGCTGGGCAAATCGCCGGTTGATGCCTTCAGCGTTTATTTCGTCGCGCCGTTGGCCGAAATCTGGTCGTTGCAGGAAGTGGCCGTCAAAGCAGGCCCTTTGATCCTCATCGCCATCGGCCTGTCCTTTTGCTACCGCGCAAATCTCTGGAACATTGGCGCTGAAGGCCAGTTCGTGATGGGCGGGCTGGCGGGTGGCATGATCGCCATTGCGACCTTTGATGGCGCGGGGCAGGGGGTGTTTGGCTCCTTCTGGATTTTGCCCGCCATGTTGATCGCGGGAACGCTGGCAGGCCTCGCCTATGCTTTGATCCCGGCTATTCTGAAGGTCAAACTCGGCGTCTCGGAAATTCTGACAAGCCTGATGCTTGTCTATATCGCCGAGATCATTCTCGACTATCTCGTGCGCGGGAGATTGCGGGATCCCAAGGGATTCAACTTCCCCCAAAGCGTCCCCTTTGACGATGTTGCGCGCCTGCCGTTCCTGATGGAGGGCGAACGGCTGCATGGAGGCATTCTGCTGGCGCTGCTTGCTGTCGCCATTGCCGCCGTGGTGATGCGGCGGACCTTGTTTGGCTTCGATGTGCGGCTTGTGGGCTCCGCGCCAAAGGCAGCCCGCTTTGCAGGCTTCAGCGACGCGCGCGTAACTTTGGCAGTGTTTGCCATCAGCGGGGGCGCGGCGGGGCTGGCTGGCGTCTGCGAGGTCGCGGGCCAGATCGGCCAGTTGCAGCCGGTGATTTCGCCCGGCTACGGCTTTGCCGCCATCATCGTCGCCTTTCTTGGGCGCTTGCAGCCTGTCGGCATTCTCATCGCGGGTTTTGTCCTGTCGCTCACGACCATCGGGGGCGAGGGGGCGCAAATATCGATGAAAGTGCCGCTCGACATGACGCGCGCCTTTCAGGGCATCTTGCTGATGTGCGTGCTCGCGGCAGATGTCTTCACCCGCTACCGTATGCGCATCAGCTTTGGAGGCCGGGCATGAGCCTGCAAATTTTGGAGCTGGTGCTGGTCACCATTTTCAGCGCGGCGACGCCACTGGTGATTGCGGCCATCGGTGAATTGGTGACAGAGCGGGCGGGCGTGCTCAATCTCGGCGTCGAAGGCATGATGATTACCGGCGCGGCTGCGGGTTTCGCGGTGGCGATCCTCACGGGTTCCTCAGCGCTGGGCGTGTTGGGCGGCATGGCGGCCGGCGTCGCGCTGTCCTCGCTCTTTGGCGTGCTGGTGATCTTCCTCGCGGCCAATCAGGTCGCCACCGGCCTTGCCTTGACGATCCTCGGCACAGGCCTGTCGGGCCTCATCGGCGCGGGGTTTATCGGGCTCAAGCGCGAGGCGACTGCCCATCTCTCCATTCCGCTGCTCAGCGACCTCCCGCTGGTCGGCAAGCTGCTCTTTGGACAGGATTTCTTCGTTTATGCCGGCTGGGCGCTCGTTGTTGCGGTGGCGTGGTTTCTCACGAAAAGCCGTGCCGGGCTGACATTGCGGGCGGTCGGGGAAAACCATGCCTCCGCCCATGCGCTGGGCATCCCCGTGCGCCGCATTAGGTTCCTCGCCGTTCTGTTCGGCGGGGCTTGCTCGGGGCTCGCGGGCGCTTATCTCTCGCTGGCCTATACGCCCTTCTGGGCGCCTGGCATGACTGGTGGACGCGGCTGGATTGCGCTTGCGCTTGTGGTGTTTGCCTCCTGGCGGCCGGTGCGGGCCTTTGCCGGGGCCTTGCTCTTTGGCGGGGCAACAGTGTTGCAACTCCACGCGCAGGCGGCCTCGCTCGGCGTGCCGGGGCAGCTGCTCACAGCCGTGCCCTATCTCGCAACAATTATCGCGCTGGTTGTGCTCTCGCTACGGCGTCGGCGTGGTTCGGTCGCTCCGGCGTCGCTGGGTTTGAGCTTCGTTCCCGAGAGATGAGATTTTGACGGGTTTTTGCAGGCCTCGACGGGACCGTGCAACCCCTAAAGTCTAATCATTAGGCAGTCGCCGGATGTGGCTGGCTCCCCTATGCTTCGGGAGTCCCGAAGCGGGGTTCCTCCCTCCTCGCGTCAAGTCGAGACCAACTCGTTAACCCGGCGGACCCCAGGGGTCACAGCCGGGTTTCCTTTTTCAGGAGGTCGTCAGACGCTGATGCCATGCAGATCGTAGGCGTCTGCGCGTTCGATCTTCACGCTGACAATATCGCCAGAGCGCAGGGGACGCCGCGAGGACACATAGACCGAGCCGTCGATTTCGGGCGCATCGGCTTTGCTGCGGCCCTTGGAAACCGTCGGACCAGCCTCATCGATGATAACCTGCAAGCGCTTGCCGACCTTGTTGGCGAGGATCTTTGCGCTGATCGCCTGCTGCTTTTCCATGAAGCGGCGATAGCGGATTTCCTTCACCTCATCGGGCACCTGCGGCAATCCGAGATCATTGGCGAGGGCGCCCGTGACGGGCTCATATTTGAACGCGCCAACGCGATCAAGCTTGGCCTCGCCCAGCCAGTCGAGCAGCATGTCGAAATCTTCCTCCGTCTCGCCGGGGAAGCCGACGATGAAGGTCGAGCGCAGCGCAAGATCGGGGCAGATCTCCCGCCATTTGCGGATGCGATCGAGCGTCTTTTCCTGATTACCCGGGCGCTTCATGGCGCGCAGCACATTGGGAGAGGCATGCTGGAAAGGAATGTCGAGATAGGGAAGGACGCTGCCTTCGGCCATCAGCTCCACGACCTCATCCACATGCGGATAGGGATAGACATAATGCAGGCGCACCCAAGCGCCGAGGCTGCCAAGCTCGCGCGACAGATCGAAGAAGCGCGTGCGCACCTCACGGTCCTGGAAGGTGCTGCCGGCATATTTCAGATCGAGCCCATAGGCTGACGTGTCCTGCGAGATGACGAGCAGCTCTTTCACGCCCGCCTTCACCAGCTTTTCGGCTTCGCGCAGCACGTCGCCCGCCGGACGCGAGGCGAGATCGCCGCGCAGCTTGGGGATGATGCAGAACGAGCAGCGGTTGTTGCAGCCTTCCGAAATCTTCAGATAGGCGTAATGGCGCGGGGTGAGCTTGACGCCCTGGGGCGGCACCAGATCCATGAAAGGATCATGCGCGGGCGGCACAGCGTCATGGACAGCGCCCATGACGCTCTCATAGGCCTGCGGGCCGGTGATCGCGAGGACATTGGGGAAGCGGTCGCGGATCTGCTCGGGCTCGGCGCCCATGCAACCGGTGACGATCACCTTGCCGTTCTCTTTCAGCGCAGCGCCGATCGCATCGAGCGATTCCGCCTTTGCGCTGTCGAGGAAGCCGCATGTGTTCACGATGACCGCATCCGCACCCGCATGGTTGCGGGTGATCTCATAGCCCTCGGACCGCAATTGCGTGATGATCCGTTCACTGTCGACCAGCGCCTTGGGGCAGCCGAGCGAAACGAAGGAAATGCGGGGCATGTCGGTGGAGGCCCGGGGGGCTGTGTCTGTCATGGCGCAGGATTGCCATGGCGAGCGCGTGCTTGCAACTGCCGGGGCAGGGGTGGGGCCATTTTGCACAGGTGCCGTGACGCTAGGGGAGTCTTTAAAAATTACCTGTTCATGAAACAAAAATATCCAAAATTGTGCTGAAGATACAACCTTTTGAAGCATGTCTAAAGATAGAGTTCAGTCTTCGTTCCATTTCTGAAATCCGATGGTTTTCCAGTGCAAGCAACCGTCACGACTTTCGCGCCCCGGGACAGCCGTTCAGAAGCTTCAAGGCTTCTGGCGCTCCGCACCTTCTTTGGCGCGATGGACAATATCCGCGTTTCGCTCGATCTCGACGTCGAGGAAATGCTGCTTTACCTCGGCATCGGCTATCTGAACACGGAGCGGATCCAGCAGGTCGGCAGCAATGGATATATCTCGTCGACCAATGTGTCCTCGGTCGCCGACTTCATGAAGATCCCCAAGGAGACCGCGCGGCGCAAGATCAAGCGGCTCATTGCGCTCGGGCTTGTCGAAAACAAGCGCGGTGTGGTGGTGAGCGACGTTGCGCGCTGGTTTGCCTTCGTGCGTCAATTGCCGCTCGCCCTGCAAACAGATGCCGGCGAGCAGCCCTGATTACCGCACCTTGATCTCTTCTTCTTCCTCGTCCGGCTTGGGGAAGAGGAGTTCAAAGACAGGCGCGAACTCGACTTCGTCGTCGGGTTCCCAGTCTTCGGGCTTCACGGCGGCCTTCGCCGAACCCACGGCATAAGCATAGGTCTTGAAGGCATGCGCGGTTTCGAGCACGCGGGTGGGCTCGCGCGGCTTGCCCTTCAGCGGGCTGCCAAACAAGGTCTTCTTCTTGCGCTTGATCGTCAGGCTCTCGTAATTGGCCGTGAACCAGATGAACGACAGCAGCATCAGGTCGACGTCCGAGATTTTCACGGAATCGATGAAGACGAGAATGCGCTCCATGCCCTGCAGCATGTCCTCGCGCAGATATTCGATGTCATAAAGCTCGCCGAAATCCACGGCCAGATGCGCGACGATATCTTCCGCGCTCTCGTGTTCCTGCAAGAACAGGCGGGCCGCCTGGGCGACGAGAAGTTCGAAAACAAACTGAGGCGGGCATTTGCCGCTGTTATCAGTGCTCACCCGGAACCCCTGTTTTTACCTGGCTGGACGGCTTGCGCCAGCGTTCGAACCAATCGGCTGCCTTTTGCTGTGTCTTGATCAAGTCGGCCTGCTTGAGGCCGGCAATCAAGCCATCGCGTTGGCGGCGAGCCTGCGTCTGTCCCGACGAAACGGCAAGCGCCGACCAAAAATAGGCCTCGGTCTTGTTCTCGAATCCAAACCGTGCCGAATAGCTGTCTGCGATGGACACAAGGGCCACATCATTTCCGCCTTCGGCCGATTTGATCAAACGCGCGCGCGACCATTCCATGGCCTTCTGAACCAGTGACGGGTCGAGCGTTATCAGCATCTGTTCACGTGCTGCAAAGGCTTTTTTATGTCCCGACACAGCAGCCAAGGTGCTCCACCGTATGGCTTCCTGAAAATTCTGGGTGATCGCGACGCCATGCCAGTAAAACAAGGCAAGCGCGTGCTCCTCATCCGTGTCACCGGCCTCGGCGCGCTCGCGCGCGATGCGCGCGGCTGCAACAAGATCTCCGCGACTGATCGCGTCCGTGCTGTTTGGCGGCGCAGCTTCAGCCGCAGCGCCCGCTTGCGACGGGGACAGCGGCAGGCCGATGAGCGCTGCTACGGCTGCCGCGATGATATGTTGAAAAAGCCGCACAAGACCCCCCGGGACAAGCTATAGCCTTGCAAGCGATGGCCTGCCCATTGCAAGTACCAATTTGTGAAATGCGCGTGAGGCGGCCCTTTCGCGCATCCATTTTGAGGCTCATTTTTTTCGTTTTTCCTCATATTGGTGGAATTTCACTTCTTTTGGTTTTTAGCCCCTATCATTTTCGGCTCAGCGACCGTCTATTCTGCCAAGACGTCTCTTTTCGGATCAATGCCATGCTGGAACGCATTCAATCAGATCTCAGCCCCGCGAAGGTGCCGCAGATTGGCGTGACGAACCGCGCTGATCTTGCAGCTATGCCTGTGCCGGCTGAAACCGAGTTGCGCGATCGTGCCGTTGCGCCCAGCAGTCAGGCGCATGGGTCATCGACGGAAGCCGATCCATCGCAGCCGACCATCCATGTCATTGGGCAGATCCGCAACGAGGCTGATGCGATCCAGTCTGCGGAAGCTGACAAGCAGGATCTCGACAAGATTTACGCGGCGCTCTTCTCGAGCTACCAGGCCATGACGCAGGGTCATGACACGGCCGACACGGCCAAGGTTGTCGACAAGGCGGTTGCTGGCCTCAAGGTTCTCGAAGCGCATGTGACGGGCGAAACAATCAAGCCGATGCCCGGCACGCCTGCCGCAGCCCTTGCTGAAGGTAACCCGGACGCGACGGGCCAGATCGATCCGATGGATCGCGCCAAGACGGTCGCCAAGATCGAAGTCGCGCTTCGCAAGGTGACGATGCTTCAGGACAAGCTGACGCAGAAGACTGAAACTGCCCATGACAAGCTGATGAACATCAACTCGTCGATGAGCGGTTTGAACAATGCGCGCTCGCAGGTTCAAGACAGCCAGTTCAGCCTGTCATCCGCCTCTTCGGCAGTCGATGCCATCATGGTCAATCTGCGCGCCCTGGTGATTGCGCACGGGAATGTATCGGCCGACATCGTAAGGCTCGTGATGAGCTGAGGTTCTTCCACATTCGAATGTTTCAAGAAAAGCGCATGTTTCATGCGCTTTTTTTTGTTTTTTAACCCTGTTCCTTGGCTTTGGGCCGGGCGATCGTGCTTTTCGATGAAAATCCGATCGAGGCTTAAAGCTTTCAGTCGTGCAGCCGTCTTCTATTTTATCGGGAGCCTGAGGCGGTCACCCTGCTGGATCGGCGGTCAACGTCGGTTGCAAACTGACTAATCAGGAGCAAGACTATGACTGTTATCAACACCAACGTTTCCGCGCTTTATGCCCAGGCTGCAATCACCTCGAACGCCCGCAGCCTTTCGACAGCGATGCAGGAGCTTTCGACCGGCAAGCGCATCAATTCGGCGTCTGATGACGCGGCTGGCATCGCCATCGCCTCCAAGCTGACCTCGCAGATCAAGGGCCTCAACCAGGCTGTGCGCAACGCCAACGACGGCATCTCGCTGCTGCAGACGGCGGAAGGCGCGACCAACGAAATCACCAACATGCTGCAGCGCATGCGCGAACTGACCGTGCAGTCGGGCAACGACACCAACAGCACGACCGACCGCACCGCGCTCGCCACCGAATACGATCAGCTGGCTGGTGAAATCGACCGTATTTCGAGCACGACCAAGTGGAACGGCATGAACGTGCTGAACGCGGGCACGAATTCGGGCACCTTCTCCTTCCAGGTTGGTTCGGACGGCGGTTCGGCCGATCAGATCAGCGTCAGCATCGGCACATTTGTGACCAGCGGCACCGTCGTCACCGTCAAGGCCGGCGATCTGTCTTCGGCCACGGCGAGCTCCGCGGCGACGCTCCTGACAACGCTGGATACCAGCATTGCCAACGTCAACACCGAGCGCTCCAACATGGGTGCGTCGATCAACCGCCTCCAGTACACAGTCGACAACCTGACCAACATTTCGACGAACGCGTCCGCCTCGCGCAGCCGCATCGAAGACGTGGATTACGGCCAGGCGACGACGCAGCTTGCGCGCAGCCAGATCATCCAGCAGGCCGCAACAGCGATGTTGGCACAGGCCAACCAGCAGCCCCAGGCTGTGCTCTCCCTGCTCAAGTAAGTCTGAATCGATATCTTCAGGTAAGAAGGGCGGGGGGCAACCCCCGCTCTTTTTTTGGTTCAACGCAAGCTGACATTTGCGCAAAAAAACGTTGTCCAAGGCTAAAAATAATCTCGCAGCCGCCGTCTTCTAATTTATCGGGGGCGGGAACAAGCGCTCCCCAGTAATGGCGGATACGCCGTCTTTTGATAGACTGGTTTGGAGCAAGGCAATGACTGTTATCAACACCAACGTGTCCGCGCTTTATGCCCAGGCCGCGATCACCTCGAACGCCCGCAGCCTCTCGACGGCGATGCAGGAGCTTTCGACCGGCAAGCGCATCAATTCGGCCTCTGACGACGCGGCCGGCATCGCCATTGCCTCCAAGCTGACCTCGCAGATCAAGGGCCTCAACCAGGCTGTGCGCAACGCCAACGACGGCATCTCCATGCTGCAGACGGCGGAAGGCGCGACCAACGAAATCACCAACATGCTGCAGCGCATGCGCGAACTGACCGTGCAGTCGGGCAACGACACCAACAGCACGACCGACCGCACGGCGCTCGCCACCGAATACGATCAGCTCGCGAATGAAATCGACCGCGTTGCCGGCACCACCAAGTGGAACGGCATGAATGTGCTGAACGCCACCACCAATTCGGGCACCTTCTCCTTCCAGGTCGGTTCGGATGGCGGTTCGGCCGATCAGATCAGCGTCACTTTGAACTCTTTTGTTACGAGTGGTACGGTCGTGACTGTCAAAGCCGGCGACCTTTCTTCGGCCACGGCGAGCTCTGCGGCATCGCTCCTGTCAACGCTGGATACCAGCATCTCCAACGTCAACACCTCGCGCGCCACCATGGGCGCGTCGATCAACCGCCTCCAATATACGGTCGACAACCTGACCAATATTTCGACGAACGCGTCCGCCTCGCGCAGCCGCATCGAGGATGTGGATTACGGCCAGGCGACGACGCAGCTTGCGCGCAGCCAGATCATCCAGCAGGCGGCAACGGCGATGTTGGCCCAGGCCAACCAGCAGCCCCAGGCTGTGCTCTCCCTGCTCAAGTAAGTCTGAGGCAATATTTTTCTGTAAGAAGGGCGGGGGGCAACCCCCGCTCTTTTTTTGTTGTAACAACACCGGATACAAACGGTCTCAAAAAAACACGCTTCAGGGCTAAAAACTTTCCTCCGGCCGCCGTCTTCTAATTTATCGGGAGCGGGACAATCGCCCTCTGGTAGCGGCGGGTACACCGTCCTTCGAATGACTGGTTTGGAGCAAAGCAATGACTGTTATCAACACAAACGTGTCCGCGCTTTATGCCCAGGCTGCGATCACCTCGAACGCGCGTAACCTCTCGACCGCGATGCAGGAGCTCTCGACGGGCAAGCGCATCAACACCGCTGCTGACGACGCGGCCGGCATCGCGATTGCCTCCAAGCTGACCTCGCAGATCAAGGGCCTCAACCAGGCTGTGCGCAATGCCAACGACGGCATTTCGCTGCTGCAGACGGCGGAAGGCGCGACCAACGAAATCACCAACATGTTGCAGCGCATGCGCGAGCTCACCGTGCAGTCGGGCAACGACACCAACAGCACGACGGATCGCACGGCGCTCGCCACCGAATACGATCAGCTGGCCAACGAAATCGATCGCGTCGCCGGCACCACCAAGTGGAACGGCATGAACGTGCTGAACGCCAGCACGAATTCCGGCACCTTCTCCTTCCAGGTCGGTTCGGATGGTGGTTCGGCTGATCAGATCAGCGTCAGCATCGGCACGTTCGTGACCAGCGGCGGTGTTGTCACCGTCAAGGCTGGCGATCTGGCCTCGTCATCTGCCGGCTCTGCGGCCGCGCTCCTGTCAACGCTTGATACCAGCATCGCCAACGTCAATACGCAGCGCTCCTCCATGGGCGCGTCGATCAACCGCCTCCAATATACGGTCGACAACCTGACCAACATCTCGACGAACGCATCTGCCTCACGCAGTCGCATCGAGGATGTGGATTACGGCCAGGCGACGACGCAGCTCGCGCGCAGCCAGATCATCCAGCAGGCGGCAACGGCCATGTTGGCCCAGGCCAACCAGCAGCCGCAGGCTGTGCTCTCCCTGCTCAAGTAAGTCTGAAACGATATTTTTCGGTAAGAAGGGCGGGGGGCAACCCCCGCTCTTTTTTTGTTTTCAGGCATTTCATTTTTTTTGAAGGCGCTCGATCTTGCCGCGCGCAAGAGGCGCTCATCGATTTTTGTACCTGGCGCGACGCCTTGCGTTTCAGGTGAATAATCCAACTCAAGCGCATGACATCAAGCAATTTTAGCCGCTATTTCGGAATGTTTGCGGGGCGAGAAAAAAGACTCCGCTGAAGCTAAAGGATACGGCCGCGCCGCCGTCTTTTACCTTATCGGGAGCCGGTAACGGCCACCCTGAAACAGCGGCGGACACGTCGTTGGTAAATTGACTGTGTTATTCGGAGCAAGACAATGACTGTCATCAACACCAATGTGTCCGCGCTATATGCTCAGGCGGCCATTACTTCCAACGCGCGTAACCTCTCGACCGCGATGCAGGAGCTCTCGACGGGCAAGCGCATCAATTCGGCTTCTGACGACGCGGCCGGCATCGCCATCGCTGCCAAGCTGACCTCGCAGATCAAGGGCCTCAACCAGGCTGTGCGCAATGCCAACGACGGCATCTCGCTGCTGCAGACGGCTGAAGGCGCGACCAACGAAATCACCAACATGCTGCAGCGCATGCGTGAACTGACCGTGCAGTCGGGCAACGACACCAACAGCACGACGGATCGCACGGCGCTCGCCACCGAATATGACAAGCTCGCGAACGAAATCGATCGCGTTGCCGGCACCACGAAGTGGAACGGCATGAACGTCCTGAACGCCAGCACGAATTCTGGCACGTTCTCCTTCCAGGTCGGTTCGGATGGCGGCTCTGCTGATCAGATCAGCGTCAGCATCGGCACGTTCGTCACCAGCGGTGGCGTTGTCACCGTCAAGGCTGGCGACCTGTCCTCGGCCACGGCGAGCTCTGCGGCATCGCTCCTGTCGACGCTGGATGACAGCATCGCCAACGTCAATACGCAGCGTTCCACGATGGGCGCGTCGATCAACCGTCTCCAGTACACGGTCGATAACCTGACCAACATTTCCACGAACGCGTCCGCCTCGCGCAGCCGCATCGAAGACGTGGATTACGGCCAGGCGACGACGCAGCTCGCGCGCAGCCAGATCATTCAGCAGGCGGCAACCGCCATGTTGGCCCAGGCCAACCAGCAGCCCCAGGCTGTTCTGTCCCTGCTCAAGTAAGTCTGAGCCATATTTTCTGCAAACCGGGGGGCGGGGGAAACCCCGCCCCTTTTTCTGTGTCCTAGCCCTGTAAATATCCACGAGCGGTTGGCGCGATATTTGCTGATTGCTGACAAGGAGTAGTCGGATGGTCAATATCGTCAATAGTTTGACTGGCAGTTCCATCGACGTTCAGGCGCTGGCCAAGAGCCTCACTGAAGCCGAGCGCGCGCCCCGTCAGGCCATGCTCGACAAAGAGAAGACTGTCGCCGAGAACAAGGTCTCCTCGATCGGGCGCATCTATTCTGCCGCCAACGACATGAAAACGGCGATGACCGCCTTCGGCGATCCCGCGGCCGCATCCTTTCAGCCGCAATCCTCCGATGACACGAAGGCGAGCTTTTCGTTCCGGCCCTATTACAAGCCTTCGGCCATCGACTTCTCCTTCAAGGTGAAGCAGCTCGCCTCGACCAATTCCGTCATGCTTTCGCCGCTCGGGCTGAACAGCAATCTGGTTGGCGATGTGACGCCTGCGCCCACGCGCATGTTCAATATTTATAGCGGTGCACGCTCGGGTGCGGTCGATCTGACCGCCGGCAGCACTGTTCAATTCAACGCTCTTGCCACCGGCGCCGCTGTGACTGTGGGTGGCATGACGCTGACAGCCTCCGCCGACATGACTGCGACCGAAGTCGCCACCGCCTTCGCCTCTGTGGCTGATGGCGTTTCAGGCACGGCAGCCAAGGGCGCCTTTACGGGCACGCTCAGCGGGTGGTCGTCTGGCGCTGCCAGCGGTGGCGTGGTGGTTTTCACCAATACCGCGAGCAACAGTCCTGTCGCCTCGGCAGATGGCAATGCCGTCCAGCCAATCACGCAGCCCGGCACTGCGCTGGCTTCGTTCGACCTCTCGCACTACAGCTCGCTCGACGCCTTGCGGGATGCCGTCAAGGCGACCACGGGTTTCGACGCGACCATCATGACGGCGACGACGCCCGGCAGCGCCGACAAGCGTTATTTGACCATCACGCATGGGACGGGTTCGGCAAACCGCTTTTTCGTCGACACAACCACCAATGGCGCAATCGATGCCGTGTCGGGAACGGGTGCTGCGAGCTCGGGACTCCGGATTGGAGCGCCTGCGGCTGGAGGCGGGACTGATCCCGGCCAGTCTTATGGCGTCAATGCCCAGATCGAGGCCAATGGCATTGTGTCTGAATCTGCCACCAACCGGTTTTCGACGCTCGTCAGCGGATTGAATATCGATGTGAAGACCGTCACGGGCGACAGCACTGTGCGTTTGTCGACCTTCTCGGACACAGCCAAATTCACGAATGCGCTGCGGGCTATCGTTGCGACCTTCAATACCTTGATGCTCACCATCGAGAACGAGGTCAAATATGATGCCGACATCCAGAAGCGCGGCGGCCTCTCCAATGATTTCGTGGCCAAGAACTTCATGTCGCAAATGCGCCGCTTGACCACGAGCCCGATCACGACTGCCTCTGGTACCTCTGTGAGCCTTGCCGGCATCGGCGTGCGTACCAAACTCGACGGCACGCTGACGATCGATGAAACACAGCTCAGCAAGATCACGGATTCTTATCCCGAGATGTTGGCTTCCGTGATTTCATCAACCGACAGCACGTCGCCTGGCGCCATGGTGCGGATGACGAAATTGTCTGACCTCGTGCTCGGGCTGGATTCGAGTTTCGTTCAGCTTTCCGACAAGGAAACCAAGGTCGAAATTCCCAAGATTGACGACCGGATTGCCGCGCTCAATACGCAGATGGATGCGATCCAGGCGCGCTATCTCAAGCAGTTCACGGAAATGCAGAGCTTCGTCAATCAATCGCAGTCGACGCAGACCAGCCTTACCAATTCATTCACCGCGTGGACCAACGGTCTGAAGGGCTGACCGCGCGCAACCCTCAAGGAGTTCCTATGCCGAAGTTCGTGGTCAAGTGGATGGTCGAAGGCGATATGGTGGTGGAAGCCGCCGACGTCGAAGGCGCGGAGCAGGTGGTGCAGCAGCATCTCGTTGCCACAATCACCGACGCGGAAAAGTGGCCGCAGGAACTCGGCGCAAAGGGCATTCAGGGCGCTGCCGTTCTGCTGGACAGCGACCTCGCAAACTGAATCTGACTGAGGACTTTTGCAGCCATGTCGCGCATCGACGTTCTTCTTAAACTCAGGGCGCTCGACTTTGAGACGCTGACCGAGGAAAGCCGTTGCGCGGCTGTTGCGGAAGTGCGCGCGCAGGTCGCCGAGATTTCGTCGATCCATCTGCCGGGCGTGGACATGCTGATCCGCAAGGTCGCGTTTCTGAAAGTCTGGCAGAAGCTCGAGCGTCTTCGCGTCAAGGACGTGCAGAGGGAGGTTGCCCCTCCCTTCGAGATCAGCACGTCGGAACGCATGTTTGCGCCTGAAGTAGAGCCGGTGGCGCCAGAGGCGCCGCTGGACTCGGATGGGACGGAAACTGATCCCTCCGCTACTCCAGTGACCGCGCCAGCTGCCAAGAAGGGCGTGGTTTCCGTGCGTCTTGTCGAGGAGGGCAAGACCAAGAATGGCAAGCAAGCGCTTGGACCGGTGATCGAGGTCACCAAGGAACACGCGAGCCATCTGCTTGCCGAGAACAAGGCTGTTCTCGCCAAAGCCAAAGCATCGCCCGCAGAGACCGAGAGCGCCGAACCCGCAGTGTGATGCCTTGGCGTCAGCTGGCGTTCAGGATTTTCCAGAGCGAAGCCGTCTGCTCATTGTTTGATTGCGTTGCGGCAGCATCCGCCGCCTTGGCACTTTCCTGATCGACAGCACGCAGGATCAATTGCGAGCCGAGCGCGAGCGGTTCGACATTATGCGCCGGCAAAGCGGCATCGCGCGTTTGCGTGCTTGCGCCTTGCGAGGCATCGCGTGTCGGCGCATCGACCGGCGTCAGGCCGGGCGTCGTGTCGGTCATCGAAAAGCCCTTGAGGAACGTCGCCATCATGTCTTCCGACACTGGCACGCTTGCGGGCGCTTGCTGTCCGTTGGCGGTCTGCGCATTGGCAGATTGCGCATTGGCTGCGGCCAATGTCGATTTGACGATTTTGACGATCTGCGAATCCGTCAGGCCTTGGGGAAGCTTGCTGGCAATCCGCGCGGCGTCTGAGGCTGCGATGGCCTCGCTTTTTGCAAGACTTGCTGTCTCGCTTCCGAATTTCTGCGCGAAGCGATCATAGATTTCGCGGAAGCTGCGCGCCGTTCCATCCTTGAAGAAAACGGGCGTATTGGCCGCCGCTGCGGCGGGCAGGGAGGCTGCAGCAGGCTGGCTTGGCGCATCGCGAAGCCCGTTCATGAAAGTTGTCGCGCCACCCGATCCCAGGAAATGCGCGAGATAAAGTTCGGTTGGCCCCACAGCCGTATGGCCAGCGGCCGAGAGCGCCTTTGCATTGTCGAGTGCGAAACGCGCAGCCATGGTCGAGGCAATTTCGGGCTGCGTGCGCAAGGCAAGAATCTGCGCCTTGTCGGCGCTGGTTGCCGTTTGGTCACGCAGGGATTGGGCCTCTGCATCCAGACCGACTTGTGCGCCGTGCTGGCGCACCATGCTGAGCCAGGTGCCGGAGGTGAATTGATAGAGCCCCACAGCCGAGCTGGCGCCGGTGCGCGCATTTGGATTGAGGCCGCTTTCAATCTTCGCCTGATTCAGGAGATAGCTGAAATCGACATTCGCATTGTCAGCCACCTTGCGAATGGTGGCGATGACATGATCTCTTGAATCGGCTATCTTTTCGATTGTCATGAGCGGCGTTTGCATCCGTTGTGATGCTGTGAACCAGCAAGTCTCGCGCCAGTTTGACACTGCTCAATCAGCAATCGACCAAACAGCTGCGCATCGCGAAAAGGGCATTCCAGATGGATCTCATTTTGATCATCACGATCGTGGCAGTAGTGCTGCTTGTGATGCTTGTTTTCGGCGCTCTTCACGCCCAGCAAAGCGGGCAATTGCGCGATATTCAGATGCGCCTCATGAAACTGGGCGTGGAGGAAGAAGCCAAGCAGAAGCTGCCCGAGGCCCTGCGGCGCGAGCGTGCGGAAATTCTCGATCCGCTGACGCTGCTGGAAGCACAGCTTTCGCAAACGAAGCGGGATGGTCTGACGGATTCCGAGCTTGATCAGGTGAGTGCGGCGCGTGCCGGCATTCTCGATGTCACCGCCCAGCTCATGAGCAGCGATGAATGGATCGGACCGCCCTACGATCTCGAATGGGCGGAATATCTGGAGCGTCTGCCGCGGCTGAAGACCCTGTACATGCGACAGAACCTTCAGCCGGGACCAAGTGCGGCTACTACCTCAGGTAACTGAAGAGCGACAGATCGGCGATCTTGACGAATGAGGCCTGAGCCGCATCGAGGCTCAGCATTTTCTGCTTCATCTCGGTGATGGCCTTCTCGACATCGGTGCCCTCGAGTGTCGAAATCTGCGCCGTCGCAGCCAGCGTATCCTGCTGGTTCCTGTCGACCTGATCGGTGACGCGCGAAAGACGCGCGCCTGTGATCGTGAGGAACGAGCCGATATGCGTGATCGCGGATTCTGTCTCTGCGGCAAGATCGGTAGGAGCTTCGCCGGCCTTCAATTGTGACATGGCGGTCTTGATCGTATCGAAGATCGATTTCTTCGAGCCGTCGTCCTGCTGCACCTCGAGAAACACGGCGGAACCCGCAAGGTTGGTGTGCATTGAGGCGTCGCTGCCGATGGTCTGTTCTATCTGGCTGGAATCGCCGTGATAGGTCACGGTCCCGTCGGTTGCCATTGTGAAGGGCGTCACATCCGGCTTGTAACCGGCAAAGAGAGATGTGCCATCGAGGTTCTTCGTATTGGCAAGGCCCAGCAGGGTCTCCGAGAGGACCGAAATTTCAGCTGCAATATTCATCTTGTCGGATGCCGAGGCGGTGCTCTGTCCGGCCTGCACACCAAGTTCCTTGATGCGTGTGATCGTGGTCGTGAATTGGGTGAGCGCATTTTCAGTCATCGCCAGACGCTGCTGGACAGAAATGATGTTCTTGCCCGCCTGCACGAGTTCGGCATTCTTCGCCTTGAGCCGGCTCAGCTCCGAGAAGGCAATCGGATCGTCCGAAGGCACAGTGACCTTCTTGCCCGAAGCGATTTCTGTTTGCAGCGTGGAAATGCTGGTCTTCAGTTCCTGAAGGCTATCGGTCTGGTTACGAAAGAAAGTGCTGGTGGAGACCTGCATGGTGAGCCTCAGAACGATTTGAGAATGGTTGCGAACATGTCACGTGCGGCCATGATGACCTGAGCCGAAGCCTGATAGGCTTGCTGATAGCGGATCAGATCGGCAGCTTCCTTGTCGAGGTTCACGCCGGCGATGGAGTCGTAGGCTGCCTTGAGATCGCTCTCGGATGTTTTCGAGGCGGCCGCAGTCATATTGGCCGAGTTGACCTTCGCGCCGAGTTTGGATGTCACGGAATCGTAGACATCCTGGAAAGATCCCTGTCCCGCCCCGAAGATCGAGACGATCGAAAGACCCGCGATTGCCAGTGCGTTGCGATTGTCACCGGTGCGCGAGGTATCGTTGGAGATTGCGAAACTGTCGCCAACTTGTGCTTTGCCGCTGAGGGTAAAGGACAGGCCGCGATAGCTGACGGGTTGATCTCCGGTCCAGGCGCGCGTTGCCAGCACGCGACCCGAAAGCGGATCGAGGATCGAGAGCTGATTGGCCGAGTCGATCCGGACATTGATGTCAGGCGACGAATTGACGGTCGAACCCGCGCCGGTCGATATGTCAGCCGCAATTCGGCGCAGGCCGCTGGCGGTTGAATTTGCAACAGCGATAATCAGGTCTTCGGGAACAGCGCTCGCAAATTTGAGCGAAGATCCAACGCGTGAGACGGTCGCTGAACTGTCGGCCAGAGGCGCCGTCGCATCCAGCACAGTCGAAGACACCCGGATCTGCGTGCCAGAGGACGTGACATTGAGGTCGGTCCCGAGGAAGCCCAGGCTCACGGCCTGGTCGCGGGCGGCGAGCGAGGTCGAGACAATGTGAAAGTCGCCGCCAGAATTGGTCAGCGTCAGGCGACCGTTCGTCATCGCCCAGCTGACATTCTGGTCCGTGCCGCTCGACCCGTTGATGGTGATGTCGCGCGTGCCGCCAGCCACATCCGACACATTCAGCTTGACGGGAGATGCAACAAGAAGCGCATTCGTGAGATCGCCGGCGGCACCGATGCGGGCGCCCGCGCCCTCGGCCCCGCTAAATCCCAAAGCGGTCGAGTCGTCATCGGCCACCACCTGCATTGTGGCATCGTCACTGGTGATCTGCAGGCGGCCGTCGATGACCGACCATGCAACGCCATTGCTCTGGCCCGACGATCCATCAATGCTGATCGACAGAGAGCCGAGCGTGGTTCCTGTGAGACTAAGTGTCGGCTTGCGGCTCGTCAGAAGCGCGTTGGCGAGATCGCCTGAGCCCGTCACCTTCGAGGTCAATGTTCCTGACAGGCCGAGCGTCGTCACGGCGGGGTCGGCCGAGAAGGTGATGTGAGGCGCAGCCGTCCGCAACTGCGGGGGCAGGGTGATCATCACGCGCGATCCGCTCGGGTCGCCAGGCACGAGGCTCATCTTGAGCCCGGTGTTGCCGGCTATCTCGAACGTTCCGGAATCGAGAAGAGAAAATGTCGGGGCAGGGCCCTGGCCGCGGTAGAAGACCACCGTCTGTTCCGTCGGGCCATCGCCGAGGTCGATAGTTATGTTGAACTGGCCGTCCTTGAGCGTCGAATTGCCCAGGTTGATCGTGGTGCCGAGCCAGGACTGGGTGCTGGCATGGGCATTGACGCCATCCATCAGCGCGGCCGTGATCCCGGCTGCATCCTTGCCCGCAATGGCATCGCCTGAGAGGCGAACCGGCGGCAGGCCACTCAGATCCAGCGCATAGACCGCGCCCGAGGTGATCGCGCCGTCGAGGCCGGTCTGCGTAGTGTTATATTCCGGCTGCGCGGTTACATCGATGGTCGCAGGCTGGCCGTTTCCAACAAGTTCCTGCGCGACGGCCAGAAGCTGGCTTGTGTCCTGAAGATCGACACCCGGATAGCGGCTCGTATTGCCGATGGGGACAAATTCATATTTGGCTTCGGGCAGGAAGCCGTTGGCAGCGGTGATGAAGGTTGCGGCAGCTGCAGCCGAGAGCTGCGGGCCCGACAATTGCCGGCCCTCGCGCGTAAAGACCTGAATGTCGGCGCCGGGGATTCCCGCCTCATTGGTGCCAGCAATCGGTGTGCGCGAGATGTCGGAGCTTCCGAGCGCTCCGTTGCTCACACTATGCGTGCCAAGCGCATTCAGGTTCAAGACACCGTTGGTGACACTGGCAAAGATCGTGCCCCGCAGGCTCGGATCGTGCTTTGCGGCGGCGACATTGATGGCGTCTGCAAGAGCCGCCAGGGTTCCATTTGCCGGATGCAGATCAAGCGAAACCGCCTGCGTGGAATTCGTGTTCACATCGAGATTGACGGTGAGCGTCAGTTTCGAATTCGCGACGCTGTCGCCAGAGGCCTCAAGCTTGGCCAGCGCGGTGCTATCAAGCGCGAAATGGACGGCCGACACCTGGCTCAGCGATGCAATCTCAACCGCGGTCGTGCCTGCGGGCAGAAAGAAGACGCTGCCGTCGCGTTTGAAATCCGCCGTCTTGCTCTGGCCGCTTGCGTAAAGATCAGCAGCTGAGGGAATGGTCGTGATCGCGGCCGGAACAGGCCCCTTGTCCACGGACAATTGCGCAGTGCCGGTATTGGTCGATGCCGGATCGACATAGATCGGAAGCGATGTCGCGATCTCTTCAGGGTTCTGGCGCAGGAAGCTCATCGAGGCGGC
Organism: Beijerinckiaceae bacterium; assembly: GCA_947370975.1. GTDB lineage: Bacteria > Pseudomonadota > Alphaproteobacteria > Rhizobiales > Beijerinckiaceae > Terripilifer. The sequence goes on along the minus strand of CANBNG010000001.1, from coordinate 141,071 downwards.
GGCGTTCTTCAGCGGATCGAGGAAGAACGTGTCACCATTGGAGGCCTGGCCCTCGAAGGAAAAGGTCAATCCGTCGAGCGAGAGATTATTTGCTCCCGTCACAGCGCGGCCGTCCGCGCCCGTAACCGTCCAGGCCTTGGTCTCTGTGTTGTAGGTCGTCTTGTAGTTTCCGCCTGCAAGAAGGCCAGCTTCTGACACAGCCACGGACACTTTGGCGCTGCCCATGTTGGTCGGGCTCGCGCTTGAAACAAGGCCGTCTGTCGAGAACATCACCTTGCCGGACTGGCCCTTGGCGTCCACGCCCTTCATATGCTGTTCGTTGACTGCATTGGCGAAACCAACGGCGAGCCTGTTGATGTTGTCGAGCAACGAAGATGCTTCGCGGCGGAAGTCGAGCAGGCCGGCAACAACGCCCGACGTCAGCTGGTTCGTGGTGACCGGATTTGTATAGGGATCGAAGGTGATGTCGAGGCGGCCGGCCGTCTCGATGGCGCCCAGCGTATGCGCGCCATCCGGGCCAACGAGGCGGCGACCGCTCGCCGTATCGCCGAGATAGACTGTGACCGAGCCAGACGTCGTCTCGGTCGTTGTGAAATTGGTCAGGGAGGCGAGCTGCTGCAAAAGCTTGTCGCGCAGGTCGAGCAGATCGTTGGCCTTCTGGCCACCGGACGCGCCGCGGTCGAGACTGATGTTGAGCTTCGCGAGCTGGTCCGTGATGCCATTGATCTGGGTCAGACCCGCATTGATGGCGGTGCCGGTCGAGTTCAGGCTTTCGGCGACGGCATTGGCTGATGTCTTGAACACTTCGGCAGTGCGCGTGCCTGAATCGATCAGCGCAAGGCGCGAGGATGCCGAGGTCGGGGAATTCGCGAGGTCCTGAAAGCGATTGTAGAACTCCCCAACGAGCGCGCCCGGATTGAGGTTCGTCGTCATGAAGGATTTTTCAAGCTGGCCCAGACTGTCGGCCAGAATCTGGGACTCGCTGTTGAGAGACGTGGCCTTCAGCGACTGGCTCTGCAGGAAGGCATCGCTCGCGCGGCGCACGCTGTCGACATTGACGCCAGACCCGCCGGAGACGGCCTGCGAGGTCGGCGACATCGACCCGTCGCCGGTGCCGTTCAGGACAACGTCGCGACGGGCATAACCGTCGGTGTTGGCATTGGTGATGTTGCCGCCAATGGTCTCGAGCAATTTTCGGTAAGCGGTCAGTCCAGACGAGCCGATACCGAGAATGTCAGTCATTGGTCTGAGCCTTTGGTACTCGATCGACGGGAGCCTGCGCCCCGATTTTGGTCGGCGTCTTCGGAGTGAATTGCCGATCGATTGCTTCTGCTATCCCAAGGCGCATGTTCTTGACCGAAAGGTCGGAGTACGCCTGATCCAGCATAGCTATAAACGGCTTCTCGGCGTCATTGTTTAGCAGGCCTTCGTCAAGTTGAGCCTCTCGCATCGATTTCATGATCGTTTGCATGAAAAGGGCTTCAAACGCCTGGCCAGCCTGCTTCATCGTCGGCTTGCGGCCGTACTGACGCGACTGGTCGAGCGAGAGATTGTCGGTGGCGCCCGCGCGTGCAGCCGGGAAGAGGGGATCGGCCATGATGGACCTCAGATCACAACGAGATCGGCGTGCAGTGCGCCAGCCTGCTTGAGTGCTTCGAGGATGGCGACGAGATCGCTCGGCGAGGCGCCCACAGCATTCACAGCATCGACAATGCTCGAGAGCTGAACGTCAGGCGCAAACAGGAAGGTGCGCGCAGGCGGCGCATCGATCGAGATCTGGCTGTTGGGCGTCACCACCGGAGCGCCGCCGGGCGCGACAACCGCGGTGGGTGTGACGACCGTGGGGCCAGGCTGCGAGACGTTGAGGTTTTCCTTGATACGCACCGTCAGGCTGCCATGCGACACCGCTGCCGGCGTGACGCGCACGCCTTCGCTGATGACAATCGTGCCCGTGCGCGAATTGACGATCACGCGCGCCGGCGGGGCCGAGGTTCCGATGCGGATTTCCTCGATGGCGGACATGAAAGCCACGCGCTTGTCGGCATCCTTGGGCGGATTGATCTTGACCGTCGTGCCGTCCATGGCGATAGCCGTTCCAGCGCCAAAGGTGGTGTTGATGGCGCGCGCAAGCCGGGTCGCGTTGGAAAAGTCAGGCGTGTTGAGATTGAGCATCAGCGAGGGCGCTGTCTCGAAGGGGTTCAGCACCAGCCGCTCGACAGACGCGCCGCCGGGAATGCGGCCGACGGTCGGAATATTCACCGACACTTTCGATCCGTCATTGCCGGTGATGCCAAGGCCGCCGACCGCGAGATTGCCCTGGGCAATCGCGTAGATTTCATTATCGGAGCCGACAAGCTGCGTGATGAGCAGGCTGCCGCCGCGCAGGCTCGAGGCCTTGCCGAGCGAGGCCACCGTCACGTCGATTTTCTGACCGGGCTTCGAAAAGGGAGGCAGATCGGCAGTGACCATCACAGCAGCGGTGTTCTTCGCGCTGATGGCATTGGCATCGACGGTCAGGCCAAAGCGCTGCAAGAGGCTCTGGATGGTCTGGTTGGTGGCCGCGACATTGCCATCGCCCGTGCCGTTGAGGCCCACCACAATGCCATAGCCCACAAGCTGGTTGCTGCGGACGCCGCCGATGGAGGCGACATCCTTCACGCGATCGGTCATCGGCGCGCGGTCTTGCGCCGATGCGGGAGCAACGTGAAGGAGGCCGGCGATCAAGGACAGACCGACCAATCGGGAGATGAATGTCATCTGCATGGCGCGTTCGATCCTAGATCGGAGCAATATTGCTGAAGAATTTTCCGAACCAGCCCTGCTGGGACGCATCGTGGATGCTGCCGGCGCCGGTGTAGCTGATCTGCGCCTGCGCGATGCGGCTGGAATCAACCGTATTGCCCGGCCCGATATCCTCGGGACGCACGAGACCCGAAACGCGGACGAATTCCTCGCCCTGATTCAGGGTGAGCATTTTCTGGCCCTGTACCCACATGTTCCCGTTTTCATAGACACGGGTAATCACGACGGTCACCTTGCCGGAAATGCTGTTGCTCTGGTTGGCTGCGCCGCTGCCTGCAAATTTCGAATCCGTCGAAGCATCGAAATTTGTCGATGAACGAACGGCGGGAATGTTCAGGCCAAGGGGGCCAAACAGGGCCGTCGGCAAGCCGGTGGCAAAGCTGCCCTTGCGGTCGATGGCGGCATCGTTGGATTTGCTCGCCGCCATGGTCTCGACGAGATTGATCGTGATCACGTCGCCCACGCGCTGAGCGCGTCGGTCGCCGAGGAAGAACCCGGTCTGGGCGCGCGAATAGATCGCGCCATCGGGCGAGGCTTCCTTCACGGGAACCACTTGATCGTAGTTCATCTGGAAGGATTCCGAGATCTTGGCCTCGCGCGTGGATGAACACCCGGCAAGAGACAGACCCACAAGGATCAGAGCGGAAATCGAACGCATGATCGTCAGCTCCGGTCAGATGTTCTGGGTGAGGAACTTCATCATGCCATCGACCGCAGAGATCGCCTTCGAATTGACTTCGTAGGCACGCTGCGTCTCGATCATGCTGACGAGCTCTTCAACGACATTGACGTTGGAGGACTCAAGCGCGCCCTGAATGAGCTTGCCCGCGCCGCCCGAACCCGGAGCCGCAACAACAGGGTCGCCGGAGGAGGGGGTCGCGAGGGCGAAGGATTCACCCACGGGCTTCAGGCCAGAGGTGTTCGGAAAGCTCGCGATTTCGATCTGACCGACCTGGTCCACCTTGGTGGAGCCCGGCGTTGCGACCGAAACAATGCCATCCTTAGAGATCGAAATGGAGGTGGCATTGGCCGGAATCGTGATGGCCGGTTCCAGCGGGTAGCCGTTCGAGGTGACAACCTGTCCGGCTGCGTTCTTGGTGAAATTGCCTGCGCGCGTATAGGCGATCTGGCCGCCCGGCGTCAGTACCTGGAAAAACCCCGGACCATCGACCGTCAGGTCGAGCGAGTTTTCCGTGTTGATGATGTTGCCCTGATTGTAGAGCTTTTCCGACGACACGATGCGCACGCCGGTACCGATCGCAAGGCCTGTCGGCGATTGCGAGGACTGCGAGGTCGCCGAACCGGCGTCGCGGAAGTTCTGGTAGAGCAGCGTTTCGAAGTTTGCGCGATCGCGCTTGAAACCGACCGTGTTGACGTTCGCCAGATTGTTGGAAATCACCGTCATGCGCTGCTGCTGCGCGTTGAGACCGGTTTTGGCGACGTGAAGGGCATCAGGCATCAGGTTACTCCGAAGCGATTACTTTGCGGCCTACCGATCCGACCGCATAAGCTTCGCGGTCGCATCGTCGAGCTCCTTGGCTGTCGCCAGGAGTTTCACGTTCAGCTCGAAGGCCCTTGAGGATTTCAGCATCTCCACCATCGAGTCGATGGGGTTGATATTGCTGGCCTCAAGCCCCTTTGTGTTGAGCGTGATCCCTGCGTCTGCTGCAAGTATTGCGCCATCTTTCGTATGCATCAAACCGTCGGTCTTTTTCTCGATATTTGTCGCCGGTGTATTGACCAATTTCAGCCGCCCGACGGTGGTCGGAAGCGCGTTTGGTTCAGCCCCTGGCGCGGTGATCTGGACCGTTCCATCATGGGTGATGGCGATGCGCTCATAGGGCGGCACGGTGATCGGGCCGACATCGCCCTGAACGATCAGGTTCTCGCCATTGCGCAAAATGCGATCTGCGCCGATGCGCATATCGCCACGGCGTGTCAGCACATCCTCGCCATTGTCCTTCTTGGCGGCGAAAAAGCCGTCGTTTTCAATCGCGACATCGAGGGGGTTCTCGGTCGGAATGAATTTGCCCTGTTCGAGATCGACAGAGCCCTCACCGCGCGAGGGGAAAACGCGGTCCATGCCAGTCTGGCCCTCGAAATAGGTCGAGGTGGCATTGGCATAGTCACGGCGGAAGGCCACCGTGTTCTGGTTGGCGAGACCAGAGGTGATGAGCCTCTGGTTTTCAGCCTGCAACCGCAGAGCGTTTGTAGCAATTTGAACGTAGCGTTCCATTGCGTCAGTTTCCCCTCAAACGCCCTTAGCCGCGGATCTGGATGATCGTCTGCGACAATGTGTTGGTCGTCTCGATCGCCTTCGCATTGGCCTGGAAGTTACGTTGCGCGGTGATCAGGTTGACCAGTTCTTCCGTGATATCGACGTTCGAGCGTTCAAGCGCGCCGGCCTTGATCGTGCCGAAGCCGTCAGAACCCGCCTGTCCGAGCACGACCTGACCGGAGGTCGAGGTCGCCACATAGTTCGAGTTGCCGATCTGCTTGAGACCGTTCGGGTTGGCGAAGTTGGCGATCATCACCTTGCCCAGAGCGACCGTCTGGCCGTTCGTGTAATTGGCGCGGATCGTGCCGCTGGCGTCGATATCGAGACCGTTCAGGCTGCCCGATGCATAACCGTCCTGAGACAGCGAGAGCACGGAGAAGGGCGACGAGAACTGGGTCGAGAACTTGCCGTAGTCGATGTTCAGACGCAGCAAGTCGGAGCCGTTCTGCGGATCGAAGGGCGAGTAGGCCACACCTTCTTTCGGGGAGATCAGCTTGCCGATCGTGTCGAAGGTCAGCTGGCCTTCCTGCAGATAGAGCGGATACCAGTTCTGCACCGACTGCGCGGGCGGGGCCTGCGTGCTGATGTTGCCTTCGGCATCGACGTAGAGGTTGTTGCCCTGTTCGTCGGTGGCCTGCGTCAGCTTGGTGATGATCGGCACGTTGCCCGGCGTCTGGGTAACCGTGGCAAGGCCGAAGTTCGCATGGCCGACAACGTTGATCTGCGAATTCGCGCCCGTGGTGCCCGAGGTGAACACGAGACGGTTGTTGTCCGGCTCGAATTTCACCGTGACGCCGCTGACGATGCGGCCCGTCTTGGGATCCTGGATCTGGTTGACGCGATCCTGAATGGCGGATGCGAATGTGTCACCAGTGTAAGCGCGGATGGGCAGGCTGATGGCGCCGACGATGCCATCGACCGTGAAGGTCATCTTGTTTTCCCCAAGTGACTCATTGAGGAAGAACGTCTGGTTCATCGGCGTCACGCCGCGCGAGCCAACAGCCGTTGCTGCTGACGAGGCCAGGCCCGTGCCGGCCTTGAGGATCTCTTGAGCGACATATTTGTCGCCGATGCCCAGAAGGTCGTTGCTGCCGGCGTAGCTCAGTGACTTTGCCTGACCAACCTGCAGCCCGATACGGCTGGTTGAGCCTTGCGCGCCCACCGGGTTCAAGCTGCGCACGGCACCTTTTATGCGCAGGTTCAGCCGGAACGAGGCACCCGTTGGATCGCCTGTGACCTCAAGGTTTGTTCCCGAACTACCAACTGAAAGCGGGCCAATATAATCGGGGCGTACGTTCACACCTGCAACCGCGGTCTGAATAATCGCCATTTTCCCGGTTACGTGCCCGTTCGCGTTATATTTCGCAACGAGGCTGTCACCAGATTTGCTGAACGTCACGACATTGCTGAAGTCCGAATTCAACGCCGCCTGGTCCATCAGGTTTTGGATGCCGTCCGCGGTCAACGTGATTTCGCGGGTCACGACTTCCCCGTTGGGCTTGGGGATGGAAATTTGATAGGTATCGCCTGCCTTCAGCGGAGCACTCAGGCCGTCGGTGCCAACCAATGCGACCGATTGGATTGCCTGCGTCGTGCCTGTCCCATCCTGAACCTGCGTTTGCTGCGATACAACAGTGGCTTCGGTCAGGGCATAGGGGTCCGCCGTCAACATTGACGTGCTGGCCGAGTGGGTCTGGACGACGGATATTGCTCCTGTCACCGCCCCGTAAGACAAGTTGGTAGCAACCAAGCTGGTGCCCAATGTATCCTTCGAGAAGGTCGCTGCGGCGCTGAGTGTGGAATTTGCAGATGCGGCAGCCACAAGACCGTCCAGCCCGTCAGCAGTCAAAGTGACGCTGGCCGATACCGAGCTTCCGCCGGGAACTGGAACTGTGACCGTGTATGTATCGCCAATCTTGAGGGACGCACCAAGCCCATCGACGCTATGGAGCGGCAACGTCTGAACAGCGTTGGCAGCAAGTGTCCCCTGTGCCGCTGTCACGGTGCTCTCGACGGCGGTATTGAAGGTTTGCGAAATTGAATATGAGCCCGTTTGCACGCCCGTGGCTTTGAATGTTCCGGTAAAGACACCGGCTACATTCGAAAATGTCACAAGGGCACTGAGAGTGGCGTTGTTATTCGCGGTCGTGACAAGCGCATCAATACCGCCGGAAGTCGCCAATGTAAGCGTAACAGCAGCTGCCTGACCTGGAACTTTGATCGAGAACGTATCTCCCGCTACAGGCGCGGGACTGATGGCGGCGTTGAAAATTTCAGCCGTACCAACCGCCCCGGGTGTTGCAACTGTGGCGGTGATGGTCTGGATATTTTTAGAGACCTTGAAGTCCCCGGCTTGCGCACCGTTCGCTTTGAATGTTCCTGTCAGCACGCCGCCCGCACCCGTGAAAGTGACAAGCGCACTCAGTGAAGCATCAAGATTTGCAGCCGCAACCAGTCCATCAACGCCTTCCGCCGTGAGCGTCAGAGCTACCGGAGACGAAAGCCCCGGAAGCGTAATTGTGTATTTATCGCCGACTGCGGGCGTTGGCGTGATCGTCGACGTAAATGTGGTCGGCGCTGCAACCGAGCCCGCCACAACGGACGCCGTACCCCCTTGGACGATGCCGAAGCTGGCATCCGTTCCGCGCATCGTCTGCTTAATCGACACCATGCCCGACACAAGGCCAGGTGCGAGAAGCGCATCATATGTAAAGGTGATTTGGTTTTCGACGGGTGTCGCGAGGACCGCGACCTTACGTCCAGTTGTGATGGCGTTATACGCGGCAATTCCGGCGTTGATGGCTGCAGTAAACTTGTTGAGGCGTGTAGTGGTATCATCGCCTGGATTGATTTCCAGCGGACCAATGTGCACGTCGACAGGGTCTACACCTGGAGCAGGCGCAAGTTTCAAATTAAACTCGTCGCCATACATCAGCTTGCCGAATACGTTCAGCGACTGAATTTCCGACGACGTCGTCGTTCCAGCCTGCACCTCGCCTGCAGGACTGAACGTCACCGGTATTTTCTGCTGAATTCCAGCCATAAAGGCAGTCGAGTCAGACGCCAAATTGCCAGTCGGCGCCATATAATTATAGGTTATTTCCCGACCATCCACTTCCAGAGAAACCGTCTGATTCTTGTCGAAGGGCAACGTACTGAGGTCGTAGCTGTCAATTTGGGGTTGTTTATCGTTCGCCGTTGCAAGCACAGCGCGGCCAACGGTCACAAGTGACGCTTCACCGGTCGAGCCCGAGCTGAACGAGAATTGACGAGTGTCCTTATTATAGGCCACCTGAATTCCCGTACGCTGTTCGCGCGGATCGACGACAGGGTCGCCTCCCGGGAGAGCCGCGTTTCCAGACCACAGTGTATTCGCGCGGATCAAGGAATCCGTACTGGTCGTCTTGGGCGGAATACCCAAATCATTGACGAGATCTGTCGGGTTATAGACCTGGATGCTATTGAAGCGGCTGGTTGGTTCGTTTGCGTCCGGGCCCATCTGAGCAGGGTCGACAGTGAACGTCAGCGAGCGGGAAGCCACATCATACCCCACCTTGATCGGGGGAGTTTCGGAATTGGGCCAAGAGGGCGGCTTACCGAACTCAAGATGCCGCAGGTTCAGAGCGTCGTTCAGTTTGGTCTGGGCGAGGGTCACGAGTTGATCGCGCGTCAGCTGCAGTTTGTTAGCAGCTGCCGGACTTCCCCCAACCTGAGGAGTTCCAGACGATCCTGCAGTGCCCAGAAGGTCGATTTCAATCGGGTTTGCCATCGTGATAGGTGAGCCGTCTTCCGAAAGCATCGAAAGGTTAAGCTGGATGACGTCATTGCCCGGAACAACGCCACCACCGTCTTTGCGATAGGTGTCGATAATCTTGAAATAATGGGCGCCACCGAACTTTTCGTTCACAGCGCGCGTCAATTCCGATGCGAGCTGCGTTCCCGTGTAGGTGCCGGCGTTGACGCTGATCGATTGCGGGGCCGAACCGTCGACCGAAATCGTAAACATGTCCGTGCCCCAATATGAGGGCGGAGTGTTTGTCGAGGAACCCTCACGCGTATCCTTGTAATGAGCAGGATCGGTGACAATGACCACCTTGTTGGCGTCGGTATCGCCGAAATCGAAGCCGCTCGTCTTGATGATCGCGCCGGCGATACTGGCCGCCGTCGAGGGCAGCTTGTTGGTCTGGTCATCCTGCTTGAAGAGCGGATGCGCTGCGGCGGAGTTGAAGGTAGGATCGATCGTCTGGGGCGCGTAAGTAATCGTGCCGAACTTGTTGATATAGGCGGTGCGGCCCTGATCGTCCTTGGCGGTGATGAGCTGCGGCGTGACTTCGCGGTCGCCCACGAACACATGCGTCTGCCACTTGTTTGTGGGCGAGGCTTCGGTCGCGTTGCTGGTCTTCACATAATAGATCGTGGCAATCGTGGGATTGCCGAGCGAGTCATAGATCGTGATCGACGTTGACTGATTATAGGTCGCGGCATTGGTCTTGTCGAAGACGTAGGGGTTGCTCTTTGAATAGGTGGCACTGTTGGGAATGATCGTCGCGTCGGCAGGCAGGTTCAGGCCGAGCTGAATTGTCTGCGAGGCTTTGGGCAGGCCCGAGGTGGTGGGCAGCTGCAAGTTCTTGGCCGATTGAGCGCCCGTCGCAATGACCGAGCCGTCGGCGTTGACAGGGAAGACCTGCAGGAGCTGGCCCTGAGAGTCGACAACGTAACGGTCGTTGTTGACGCTGAAGGAGCCGTTGCGGGTAAACACCGTCTGCGTCGATGTCAGGCTGGGCTTCAGGGCAAAGAAGCCCTGACCCGAGATCGCCAGATCGAGCGCGTTCAGGCTGGACTCGATATTGCCCTGCGTGAACTGCTGCTTGATCGACTTCAGGATCGTGCCAGAGCCGATGGCGGAGCTTGCCGCCTGCAAAGGCGAGGTTGCGAAAATGTCGCCGAATTCTGCACGCGACCGTTTGAAGCCGGTTGTCCCGACGTTCGCGATATTGTTCGAGATCGCGGCGATATCCGCCTGGGCGCCGTTAAGGCCGGTAAGAGCGGTATAAAATGACATTTTCGATTCTCGCCTACTGGGTCGAGTGGAAGTTCAGGTCGAAAGCTGCGCTCAGTACTTGAAAGCGCGGATATCGGACATTTTGACGACGCCGACACCGTCGACCGTCACCGTCTGGTCGGCGCCCGTGGCGGGAACCGCAGCCGAGATGATCGGGGCGTAGACGTCTGTCGTGGTCGCGGTCTGCTTGCCACCCGTCGTCATCAGCGCCTTGACGTGATAGCGAGCCTGGCCGACCGAAGCGCCCGCTGCATTCTTGCCATCCCAGTCAAAGCCCACGAGGCCGGCGGCATTGGCGCCAAGATCCATGGATTTGACGAGCTCGCCATTTTCCTTGGTGATCTGGATCGTCAGGCCCGTCGCGTCGCTCGGCAGATCAACTGCACCGCTGATCGCGCCGCTGCTGTCAGCCATTGCCACATTGCCGGGAACCAGCACGGTCTTGCCGACAAAATTGGCCGCCGTTGCGATGCGGTTGTCGGAGATCTGCGTCGCAAGGCCCGACATCGTGTTGTTGAGCTGCGTAATGCCGGTCACGGTCGAGAACTGCGCCATTTGCGCAATCATCTGGTCGTTCGTCTGCGGCTGGAAGGGATCCTGATGGGACATCTGTGCTGTCATCAGCTTCAGAAAGTCTTCCTGGCCCAGCGTGGATTTCGGCGTCGAGGTACTCGTGGACAGCTTCTTGGCGCCGAGCTTGGCGAGCAGGGCGTCCAGTGTTTGCTGCGATGTTGCGCTAATATCGGACATGATTGCCCTCCTACTTGCCGACGCTGAGAGTCTTCAGCATGAGTGATTTCGCGGTCGACAGGACCTCGATGTTGTTCTGGTACTGGCGGGAGGCTTCCATCATGTCGACCATCTCTTCGTTGGTGTCGACATTGGATGCGTAGATGTAGCCTTCCTTGTCCGCCATCGGATGGTTTGGCGAGTAACGCTTCTCGGGCGGAGCCGTCGAGCGCTGCACATCCACCGCGCCGACAGTGGCTATGCCGCTGCCCACCTTGAAGTCGGGATATTCCGTTTCGAAGACCGGGCGCAGCGCGCGATAGGCGGTCTCGGGCGAGCCCGAGATCGTCTGCGCATTGGCCAGATTGCTGGCAATCGTGTTCAGGCGCGTCTGCTGCGCGGACATGGCGCGGCTGGTGATGTCAAAGATCGTGAGGTTCTTCATCACTCGCCTCTCAGCGCGCTGCGAAGACCGTGGATGCGGTCATTCAGGAATTGAAGCGAGGCTTCGTAGCGGGTGGCGTTTTCGGCAAACTGCAATTGCTCGACATGCAGTTCGACAGTGTTGCCATCCAGCGATGCCGAAAGCGGCGTGCGAAACAGCGTCTCGGGCGCGCCGCCCGTGCTGCTTGAAATATGCTGCGGGTTGCTGACGGCCAGCGAATTCGTGCCGCTCATCTGCTGCGTGTAGGCGGTGGCGAAATCGATGTCGCGCGCCTTGAAGTTCGGCGTGCCGGCATTGGCGATATTGCCTGCAAGAATTTCCATACGCTTCTGGCGCAGCGAAAGCGCCGTCGTATGGGGACTGAGATATTGCTCGATCGCGTTCATTGCTGTCACACGTCCTGAAACTACGTTCCGTTAATCAGCAAGTTTTGTGCCACTGTAAAAGCCTTCTATATCAGATACTTATTGGACGTAGAAGCTCTTCACGAGGACTGCGTCGATAGGCGTGATGTTGTAGCGTCCGCGCAAATAGACATTCATTGCTGCCAGCATCCGGGCGGCCATGATTTTTGAGCCATCGGGGCTCGTCGCAGTGTCGAGCGAGAGTTCGGAGATGAGGCTGAGCGCCATGGCGCGCAGCGGCATAACCTCGGACTTCATCATTTGCTCGGCAAGTGGCCCGCGCTGCGTCATCAAGGCGATGTCGGTGAGAAGCGCACGTCCGCGCGCCGGCAGGTTCGACATCATTTCATCGCCGAGCGATACGTAAAGCGGCTCGAAGGGGCTTGGTCCATCGGGCTCTTCGCGCACCAGCTGGGGCAGGGGCGGCGGCTTGAGGGCATCTTCTGCGGCTTGCTTTTCGATCTTCTTGCGCAGCTGTTCGGCTGCTTCCATCTTATCGGCAATGAACAGGCCGGCCGCGAGGCCGATGAGCAGGCAGATCGTGCCGCCAAAGGCGATGGCGAAGGGGCCGGTAAGGGCAGCCAGTATTTTCTTGACCATCAGAGCCAACCGCCCCCGCGGGGCTTCTTCGGATCAGCCCTCATCAGGCTTTGAAAGGCGAGCGCCATATTTTGCGCGCGCGCGGTGTCGCTCGGCGTTGCTTTCCGACGCAGCACGATATCGCCGCGCTGCTCGATGCGGTCGATGACATAGGCGGGGCAGGCCGCGAGCAATTGTTCGAGCGAGCGCAGGAACTCTTCTTCGGTCACCGTCGATCCTCGCATTGATCGGGCCGCGCTCATGGCCACGGACCTATCGGGTCAGGGTCTCGATGGTCGAGCGCAACATTTCCGACGTGGTCTGGAGGGCGCGCGCATTGCCGTTATAGGCCTGCTGCGCCTGAATCATGCGCAGCATTTCCCCCGTCATGTCGACGTTTGAGGTCTCAAGCGTGCCCTGCTTGATTTCGCCCATGCCATTGCGTCCCGCCTGGCTGTATTCAGGCGCGCCCGAATTGTCGGTCTCGGTCAGCTGTGCGCCGCCGATGCTTTTCAGGCCTTGCTCGTTGCGGAAATTGGCAATCGCCAGAGCCGCAACCTTGGTGGTCCGGCCATCGACGGATTGAACGCTGACGACGCCGTGGGTGTCGATCGAGATCGACTGAATTTTCGTGAGGTCGCCGCCGACCGCGCTGCTGACGTTGATCGGCTGGGGTGTCATGCCAATCACGCCGCCGCTCATCACGGGGAGACCAAGCAGCGGCGAGCCGCCCTGATCGGTGATGGCGCCCGTCGCGTCGAGGCTCAGCTTGCCGGCGCGGCTGTATTTATAAGCCATATCGCCTGTGGTCGCGGCGTCGCCGAAGGTGAAATAGCCCGCGCCCGAAAGCGCCAGATCCATCTTGTTGTCGGTCTGCTGCAACGCGCCCTGTTGCAGGCTGCGGCGCACTTCCTGTGTCAGCGCGCCCTGGCCGACTTCGATGTCAGGCCGACCCGACTGGCTGGAGGCGACAAAATCGTTGATCTGCGAAATCGAGCGCTTGAAGCCCGTCGTCATCGCATTGGCGAGGTTGTTTGAAATCACGTTCAAATCGCGCGAGGCTACCGAGACGCCGGTCAGTGAAATTTTCATCATCAGGGTATGGCCTTGGGTTACGCAGCGCGTATCGACGTTTTCTGCAGCCAGACCAGCAATTCATGTGCCAGTGCGCGGGTGTATTTAAAACGCCTTATTACCAATGACTTGTGTGATCTGGTTCAACAATCTGATCCGCCCGGCTTGGTCAGTCGTCGTCGGCTTCCTGCATCCAGGTGCGCAATTGTGACAGGGCGGCTTTCTTGAGCTGCGACACGCGGCCCACTGTCACCGAGAGAACCTCGCCGATTTCCTCAAGGTTCAGCTCTTCAACAAAATAGAGCTGCAGCACCAGAGCTTCGCGCTCCTTGAGCCGCTTGAGGTGTTTGGCGAGATTGACGCGCAATTCATCGGCGACGATCGCGCTTTCGGGCGTGTGGCCTTCATCGACAAACCACACGGAGTGATCGTCATAAACTTCATCGAGCGACTTGTTGCGCACTGACACGGCTTTCTCGCGCCAGGCCTGCAATTGGGCCAGCGGCACGCCGAGGTGTTCGGCGACGAGTTCAGCTTTTGTCGGGTCACCGCCCGCCGCTTTCACGGCGGTTTCGGCGGCAGTAATCTGGTCGCGGCGCTGGACACCCAGGCGTGTCAGCGTGAGGTGCTTGCGCAGATGGTCCGTCAATGTGCCGCGCACGCGGGTCGCCGCATAGCCACTGAAGCTCGCCTGGCCGGTATCCTGAAAGCGTTGTGCGGCCTCGATGAGCGCCACCATGCCAATCTGGATCAGGTCATCGATCTCGAACAGATCCCGCACGCGGCCATGCGTCTGCCACGCGATCTTGCGCACCAATTGCAGATGTGAGCGAACACGTTCTGCAATGTCCCGCGGGTCTAGTGTCTGTGCCACGTAGGGGTGTCCGGGTGTCAAACGCGCCTCTCGTCAAGCACGCTGCTGCGGCGCGCGAAGATGGCTTCCGGGTCTTCGTTCGCGGGCGTCGCCTGCGGGCTTGAGATCAAGGCCGCAAGCCCCTCGATGGCGCGTGCCGACTTCGATCCCGGATATGAAAGAACGACCGGCTCGCAGCGGCTGATGCTGGAGTTGATCTGATCGTCTTCTGGGATGGTCGCGACATGATAGATGTTGGCGGTCAGGAACCGATCGACGATGCCTTTGAAGCGCTTGAAAACGTCCCGGCCATGCGCGTCGTCACGCGCGCGGTTCACGACAATGTCGAAATGCGACATGCGGCCGGACTGGCTCAAGACCTTGATGCAGGCATAGGCGTCGATAAAGGCCGAGGGCTCGCCCACCACAACCACGATGACGCGATTGCAGGCGTTCACGAAGTCGATGACATTGTCGTCGATGCCGGCGGCCGTATCGACCACAATGTGATCGACGTCGCGCGCCAGCTCGTTGAAGGCCATGATGATCTTGTGGCGATTGGGCCCTGAGACGTTGAGCATGCCCTCAAGCCCGCTGCCGCCCGAGATCAGCTTGACGCCGCCTGGGCCCTCCATCGCGATGTCGATCAGCGGCAGGTCGGCGTTGAGCGCATCGACCACTGTGCGCGCCGGATTGACGCCCATCAGAATGTGCGCATTTGCCAGAGCCAGATCGCCGTCAAACAGGACGACACGCTTGCCGAGCTTGCTCAGGGCAAGCGCGAAATTGACGGAGATGTTGGTCTTGCCAACACCGCCCTTTCCACTGGTCACGGCAATCGCGCAGCCTGGTTGCATGTCGTTGCTCATGATCAACTCGTCTTCTTTCTTGCGGCGAGGAGAGCCGTGTGGATCAGGCCTTCCAGGTCGCCGAATTCGGGTTCGACGAGACCGCTCGTCAGATTTGCGCTTTTGGAAAGATAGGCGATGCCCATCTTGCGCAGGCTGAGCTGGCCGATGGCAGGAATGCTGAGGCTCGACTCGCTGAGTTTCGTGATCGCGACGGCGTCCACGCTCGAATAACGATCGAGCAGCTCGCCAATCGCCTCAGGCGAAAGGTTGGCGGGCACCACGCCGATGCGTGTGATGGGCGACATTCCGTCGTCATTGTCGTGGATGGTTTCCAGAAGCTTGGCGCATTCTTCCGGATTGCTAGGCATGTCGATGAGAACCGAGCGCTGCGAATCCACACTGCGTGAAAACTCACCAAGGTCGTCGCTCTTGTCGATGTCGACGACGGGCACATCGAGAATGCGGCCGTAGGCGCGCAACTGGTCGGTGCGTGCGATGCGGTTGTTTTCAGCATTCACCAAAGCCACCCGGGCGGCCGGATTTTCAAACCGCAGGCGCGCGGCGATCTGGCCGAGCAGGGTGGTCTTGCCGCTGCCGGAGGGGCCAACCGCCACAATCACGCGCAGCGAGCCGCCGGGCGAGGGCGGGCGGATATAGTGCAGGCGCTGGGCGAGGAAGGCGCTGAACTTCTGTTCGGAGCCCTGACCGTCATGGGCGCCCGAGCGCGCCAGAAAGACAGAGATCAATTCAGGCGTAGCGCCAATCGCGCGCAGACCATCGGCCATCTGCCCGGCCCGCATCATGGATTTCAGCTCGGCAACCGTCTCCTCAAGCGCGCGCAAACGGTCGTCGTTAATGGGCGCTGCTTCCGGGAGCTTTTGCTGGACATTGCGTTGCAGGTTTTGCGCGTTCAGGGTGTTTTTCAGATCTTGCGCCCGCTGCATGTGCTGCGGATTTTGCGGACGCTTCGGGCGCTCATCGATGCGCGCGGGGCCGCGCGGTCCATCGAGAAGCGATTTGAACGTCTCGTTGGTCATGCGCGGCTTGGCGGGCACATTGATCTTTTCTGCGTCGCTGTCGTCTTCGTCTGGGCCTGCGATGATTTCGATGCCGCCGTTGACCTGCCGCGTCGAATAGATGCGTGCGTCACCGCCCAGCTCACGCGTGATCTGAGCCATGGCTTCAACGCTGTCGTCAGCAAAGACTTTCATCCGTTGCAACATCTCAATCCTACTAATCAGAGGCGCCAATCACAGCGACGACATTGATGCGTTTGGTGTCGGGCACTTCTTTGAATGTCAGGACGATCGCATCTGGCACGGCCTGACGAACCAGCGATGCAAGGTCGCGTCGCAGCAGAGGCGAGGTCACGACCACGAGGGCCTTGTCCTGCGCCGCAAGCACGCGGCCTTGTTCCTGGAAGGATTCAACAAGTTTCCGGCCAAGGCCGGGTTCGATCATCCCGGACTCGCGGCCACCGGCCCGCGCGTTCTGGATGATGATCTGTTCGAGGCTCGGATCGAGCGTGATGATCGACAAAGCCTCCTTGGGGCCGCAGATGCGCTGGACGATGATCGGGGCAAGCGCAATACGCGCCGTGTCCACGAGGTCGTCGATCTCGCGGCTCTTTGCGCCTGCAAGGGCTTCGAGAATGCGGCGCAGGTCGGCAATGGAGATCTGGTCGGCCAGCAACGTCTTCAGCACCTGCGTGAGCAGGGCCAGCGTAATCACCTTGGGGATGATGCCGCTGACAAGGCTCGGAGAGCTTTTGGCGACATGATCGAGCAGGGCCTGCACGTCATCTTGTCCGAGCAGGTCGGTGAGGTTCTGGCGCAGCAGCATGTTGAGATGCGTGGCGATGACCGTGCTCGGATCCACGACGGTGTAGTTTCCGGCCTGCGCGCGAAGCCGGTCCAGCGGGTCGATCCAGAGTGCATCCAGCCCGAAGGTCGGATCCTTCACCTTTTCGCCCGCCAGCATCACATTGGAATTGTCGCCCTGAATGGCGAGGAGCTTGCCGGTGTAAACACGGTCATCGGCGACAATCACGCCACCGATGGTGATGCGGTAGCCGTTGGGCTCAAGCGCCAGATTATCGCGGATGCGGACGGCGGGAATGATGAACCCGTAATCGCGCGAGGTCTGTTTGCGGATGCCGGTGATGCGGGTGACGAGCGAGCTTTTGCCGTCGTCCTCGATCAGCGGGATAAGGCCATAGCCGACTTCCAGCATCAGCATGGAGCGGTGAGAGACGTCCTCAAGCGACAATTGGCCGTCTTTTTCCGCGCCCCTGGGATCTTCATTTGGCGCGCCGCCGGCATCGACCGCGCCAAATGACGGGGCCGCAGCCTCAAGTGCGGACTTGCGCCCGGCATTCCAGGCGATCAGGGCCGAAATGCCACCGGCACCGATGAAGAGGGTGGCCGGCATGCCCGGGACAAGGCCAAACAGCGTCAGAATGCCAGCAACCGGCCACCAGGCGCGGTCGACACCGAGCTGCTTGATCATGCGCTCGGTGAGGTCATGGCCCGAAGAATCGCGGGTCACGATAATAGCGGTTGCCAGCGAGAGCAGAAGCGAGGGGATCTGCGCGACGAGGCCGTCGCCGATGGCCAGCGTGATGTAGAGCTTCGCGGCTTTTGCAATGGTCAGGTCATGGAACACCATGCCCACGATCAGGCCGCCGATGATGTTGATGGCCAGAATCATGAGGCCGGCGATGGCGTCGCCCTTCACGAATTTCGTCGCGCCGTCCATCGAGCCGTAGAAGTCCGACTCGCGGGTGACTTCCTCGCGGCGCTTCTTGCCTTCCTCGGCGGTCAGCAGCCCGGCGTTGAGCTCGGCGTCGATGGCCATCTGCTTGCCGGGCATCGCGTCGAGGGTGAAGCGCGCGCTGACTTCCGAGACGCGGCCGGTGCCCTTGACGATCACGATCAGGTTGATGGTCACGAGAATGAAGAAGACCAGCAGACCGATTGCGAAATTACCGGCGGTGATGAATTCACCAAAGGCCTTGATGACCTGGCCCGCGGCATCAGTACCCGCGTGACCATGCGCCAGGACCACGCGCGCCGAGGCCACGTTGAGCGAGAGCCGCATGATCGTGGCAAACAGCAGAACGGTCGGGAATGCGGAGAAGTCGAGTGGCCGGAAGGTGTTGAGGCTGGCCATCAGGATCGCGAGGCCAAGCACGATGTTGATCGTGAAGAAGATGTCGAGAAGCACGGGGGGGACCGGGATCACCATCAACAGAATGAGGGCGACCAGCGTCAGCGGCATGACGAGTGATCTCGTCAGTCCGCCCGCAGTTCCCCTTGCTGTCAATGCAATGTCCGCCACAGTGCCGCTCCGCTGTCATTTTTCCGCCGTTCGCGTGCGAATCGTCCGGAAATTGACGGCTTTGTGATAGAAAAACACTTCTGTACGAATGCATTGCAAGGCACGTGCCACACACTTAAGCTCTCGGCACAACACTTGCTAGAGTGATCTCCGAAAGCTTCCAGAGGGTTCGATCGTGAGATCATTTGTGATTGCCGCTGCCGCTGCCTTGTTGGTTTCCGGGTGCATGGCGGATGACGAAAAAGTTCGTGCCGATCTGGGTGGGTCCATGGCGCCCTATAGGGCGACGGCCTATGCGTCGTCCTCGATCCAGCCCGGTCGCACGGCTGCACAAAAGCAGCTTATGGCGATCCGCGCCGCCAAGGCGGCTGCCATGCGCGAACTGGCCGAAAAGATCTATGGCGCCGACATCGGCGGCACGACCTCGGTCGTCGAAGGCCGCGTCTACAGCGATACGCTGCGTTCGGGTGTCGATGGCCTCGTGCGCGGTGCGCGTACGGTCAGCCTGACTCCCATCCGCAAGGATGTTTACGAAGCCGTTATGGAAGTCGATGCCTGGGAGGTCGCGGCCATGCGCCGCGCCCAGCGTCCCGCCTCGCGTTGAAGGATATGTCATGAGCCGCGCTGCTCTCGGGTTTGTCCTTGCTCTCTGTCTTACTGGGACGGCGCAGGCTGACATGCGTGTTGTTCAGGGCGAGGGGCGGGCGGTCGTGTCTGGCAAGAATGCCAATGATGCGCGGCGGGCGGCTTTGTCCGATGCGCTTTACGATGCCGCCTCCAAGCTCGGGGCCCGCATTCGGGGCGTGAGCATCATCAACACGCAAGGCGCTTTGCGCGAAGAGAGCACCTCCATCGTCGAGGGGCGTTTCAACGGTTACAAGATCCTGAGCGAAGGCCGTGAGGGCTCGACCTTCGTGGTTCGGGTCGAGGCAGTCGGCGAGACAGAGGAAGAGAGTTGCGGGGGCAAGCGTGTCGATATCGACATGCGCCAGATCCGCTTGCGGGCGGCAGCGGGAATCGATGGCCGCGTGCAGCGCGCCGTTGCCGAAGGCCTGACGCGCAGCATAGCCATGCTGGGAGAGGGGACGGCCTTCCGCGTTTCCGACCAGCGTGCCTTGCCCCAGCTCAACGGGTCCGAGCGGACCCACCAGTCGCAATATGATTATATGGGACAGCTGACCGGCACACTGCCGAGCCCCGCGGGCTATTCGCTGTCTGGCGAGATTGTGGTTGAGCGCGCACGGCGCGACATGATGCTCGCCAATATCACAGATACCGTCATCACAATCGTCCTGAAGCTGCGCGACAATTACAGCGGCGCTCAGATCGGCACGATCCGTCGCTCCATGCAGCTCGCCGACAAGCGCGGCGTCTTTGGCTTTCAGGACAGCTATCTGACGCCCGATGAGGTGGACCCCACGCCGCTGTTTGACGGCGTGCGGCAGGATCTCGAGGCGCAATTGAGTTGCCGCCCGTTGCGCGCGGCCGTCTTGCAGTCCAGCAATGGGAAAGTGCTCCTGTCCGTTGGTCTCGAACATGGCATCAACCGCGGCGATTATTTTCTCGTGACGGGTGCAGGCTCGCGGAACGAATGGCAGATCGTCCAGATTGAAGAGGCGACGCCGGTTCAGTCGGTGGCGAAGCTGATGAAACCCAAGCCCGCCATTCCCGCTGATTCTCTTGCGACGCTGATGCGGTAGGGATGGGGATGGGCAAGGCTGGCAGGGGATGCGGGTTGCTGGTGCTGTCATTTGTGATGGCCGGCATTCTTGCAGCCGCGCCGGCGCTGGGAGCTGATGGTCGATGGGGTGCTGACGACCTGCGGCGCGTCATGTCCGAATGGCTCATCGATCATGGCCGCGCCGCGCCTGCGCCCTCATCCATCGGGCCGCTGGATGCGCGGCTCAGCCTCTCGGCCTGCGACAAGCTGGATATTGCGCCGCGTGGCGCTTCGGCGACAAGTTTCACGCTCAAATGTTCTGCGCCTGACCTCTGGCAATATGTCCTGCGCGTCGACAACATCCAGCCTCTGGCTGCGGCCGTTGTCGCGCGCGCGCCCGAGGCCGATGCGGCCGGTTCCTGGCATGTTATCGTGCCGCGGGTGGAGCTGCCCGCAGGAGCGATTCTGACTGAGGATGTCCTCGAGGACCGTGTCGTGAACGTGTCGCCGGGGTCTCTGGCGATCAAATCCATTAAGGAAGCCGTCGGTTTGCGTCTAACTGCCCCAATTGGGCCAGGATTGATGCTAACTACGCGGAATGTGTCGCGTACCCCCCTTGTAGCTAAAGGGGAAAATGTGACATTGGTAGCTAATGGTTCGGGTTTCGAAATCGTGGTTCCGGGACGTGCGGAGCAGGACGGTTATGAGGGCGAGCTGATCGTTGTGCGGAATTTGCGCACCGGGGCGGTCATCAAGGGCCGTGTCGAAAAGAACAAGATCGTCAGTGTCCTGCAGATGTAAAAATTCGGCAGATTGTGGATCGGATCGCTAAAGGTCCTGCCCCGTAAGCCGTCTTAAACCATAGTAAGAGGTGAACCCGATGATCGACGGCATCCGCCAGAACCTGACACATCTTGAGCCTGGCT
Source organism: Beijerinckiaceae bacterium (assembly GCA_947370975.1). Taxonomy (GTDB): domain Bacteria; phylum Pseudomonadota; class Alphaproteobacteria; order Rhizobiales; family Beijerinckiaceae; genus Terripilifer. The sequence goes on along the minus strand of CANBNG010000001.1, from coordinate 120,069 downwards.
CCCGCAAGGGCGCCAAGACCGAGGCAGCGTCCACATCATCCTCCCTGTCTTCGTCCATTGGTGGCGGCGCGGAGGTCGTAGAGATCTCGTCGCTTGGGACGGGCAGCCAGTCTGCCCCGCTCGATCGCGCGAAGATCGATGCCATCCGCGCGGCGATCCGCAACAATTCCTACCCGCTTGATCTCGAAAAGCTGGCCAGCCGCATGGTCGACTCGATGGTGATGGGCGGAGCCGCGGAATAAGCTTTGGACGAGGAAACCCCCAGAGTTGATTTCCCGGCGCTCCATCAAGCGTTCGTCAAGCTTGGCCAAGCTGTAGCTGTTTCAGATCTTCAGGCCGTAGAGGCCGCCACCGCAGTCCTTCTCGCGTTCGTCGCACGTGGACCCCAACCTGCTCTTGCAGAAGCCGTGGCAGGCCAGCGCGCCCTCATCGAAAAGATCGACGGCCTGAGCGCCGATGTTGCTCTCACCCTCGCATCAAGACTTCGCGCCTATGATTTCGCGATCGCCGCCTGGCGCGACACCGAAAAAGGCGTGTGACATGAATCTCGCCCTGACCATCCTGCCGGCCTTTCTCGCAGCAGCGCTCAGCGCTGGTGGGGTATTCTTCTATCTGCTGCGCCGCGAGCGCCTGTGGCAGGCCCGCTACGATGGGCTCTCTGCCCGCATCAACGAGATCAATCTCGACATGATCAAGCAGGCTGCCGGCGCGATGCAGCTGTTTCAACAGACCGACACCAAGGCCGACAATATCGCGCGCGAGCTGCAATCGGACATGAAGCTGCTGGAAATGCAGATGCGCGCACCCCCGGCGCGTGAAGTTCCCGATACTCTGGATTTGGCGATCCGTCTGGCCAAGGATGGCGAGAGCGCCAACGAAATCTCCCGCAAGACCAGCCTGTCGGAAGATATCGCCGGGTCCATTATCGCCATTCACGGCGGAGCGCCGAAGCGCTAGAGACCGCCCCGGTTCATGGGCGGTGCCGGTTCATGGACAATCAGCGCCAGTTGCGCGTCCCTGATGCGCTTGCGGATCATCTTCTCGGATTGCAATTCTATCGCGGCCGCATCCATGTGGCTTGGAATTGCATAGGTTCCGTGATGAACGTAGCCCTGCTTCTCGGCTGCCTCGCGGATCAGGGACGGCCCTCCGACAATTGCGAGAGCAACGCTGACAAGATAGGCGACCGCGAAGGTCTCAGCGCCCTGCACGAGTGCGACGCTCCAGACCAGCGCGAGGCCGACCAGCAGGTGCCAGCTCCTGAAGCGCGCGAAGAGCAGAGGCGGCACAATGGACCAGATAACAGAAATATCGTCGGGAACCAGAACCATGGCGCCGCTGGTTTGCGTCGCGCCCCAATAGATCGGCCAGGCTGTTCCTGCCGGCATGACCACATTTTCCGCCGGCGGCGCGACGTCGAAATCGCAACCTTCAAGTCCATCGCCGATGTTCAGGCGGAACAAGCTGGTCCCGCGCATCACCAGCATCCAGTCGGTGCTCTTGAGGTTCAGCAGCAGGTCGGAATCCGCAATGAGCTTGCTTGGCGGATAGTCGCCAAAGCTCAAGACAAGATCTCCCTGCAACAGGCCACTGCGGTCGCCCGGCGTGTGCCGGGCAATCGCGGTGACCAGCACCAGATCGGTGATCGTGCGCGGTTCGTTGCTCATGGCTCCCGTCTTTCCAGACTCAAGGGTAATGAATCATGCTGTCGAGTTCGCTGACCGGCTTCTTCGGCTTGGCGACGGGGCGGGGCGCAACCTTGGCTGCTGTTCTGACCGGCGGCCGGACAATCGGCCTGACTGCAGGTGAGGCTGCGGCGGCTGGTTGGGCTTTGAGCGCGCCTTCGGCAAGGCGCATCTGAATGGCCTTGTTGCTGGCGATCAGCTCGTCAATCGATTGCTTGAGAGCCGTCAGCGCCTTTTCGTTGGACACCATCGAGGGGATCTTGCCCGCAAGGGCAGTGTCGGCCACGACGAGGGACTGAAGGTTCTTCTTCACTTCTTCCGTCAGGGCAGCTGAGCCGTTGAGGGCCTGGTTGGAAGACTTCACAGCCTCATCGATCTTGGTGCTCGCCGCGACAAGACTGTTGATCTCGCCAGCGAAGGAAATCAGCGCTTCGCGATTGACCTTGGCGACGGCCTCGAACTCGTTATAGGCGCGCTTGTAGAAAACAAGCGATCCGAAAATGCCTGTGCCTGCGACAAGCAGGATCAGCATGGTCGCATAGAACAGGATCTTGTTGTTGCGCCGTGCGCCGGCAATGAGCCCGTGCACTTCGCTGCGAAGGCGCTGGATTTCCTGCGCGGAATCTACCGCCGTGCTGGCCGAGGCCAGCGCGAGTTCGATGGCTTCATCGATGGGCGAACGCGGCCCCTCGACTTTCGGGGCTTCCTTGACGACCGCCGAAGGCTTGCGCGTCAAAGCCGAGGCGAGCTTTTTGGCTGCGGGTTTTTCGCTCGGTGCAGCCGCCGGAATCTTGATCTCGATTTCAGGTGCAGCCTCTACCGGAGGCGCAACTTCGATTTCAGGCGCAGGCGGCGGCGCTTCCACAACAGCGGCTTCGGTCACCGGTGCGGGCGCCATTGTCTTCGCCTCCGGCGCAGCGGCGGCTTCGGTTGGCTTCTTGGACGGTGTCTTCTTGGGTGCTTTGCTCATGTGCGTGCACTCGTGGTTGGAGTTTGAGAAGGTTCGCGCCGATTGCAGGGTTGCCCCGAAGATGCAGCGACATCGAGAGCGGGCATGCGGCGCGAGCGAAACTGGAACGCGCGACATGCATAGGGAAGGGAAGGCTCATGCGTGACTTGGAAATGGCGACAGCCGAAACAGGAGGTGGTTGTCATTGTCATTTACGGCCCCCTTGCTTGCGACCATTGGCATCGAATTGCAGCTCGTCGGGAATCTCGACCTCCGGCACATCGCCAACGGCGCCTGCCTGAAAGACGAAGCTCAGAACGGTCGCGACCGCGCGATAAAGATCGGAATGGATCTCGGACCCGATCTCGCTGGTAAAATACAAGGCGCGCGCGAGGAGCGGCATGGTGAGGACCGGGATGCCAAGCGACTCGGCCTTCTCGCGGATGCTTGCAGCCACCGCGTCCGAGCCCTTCGAGAGCACCTTTGGTGCGGAGCCTTCCTCAAAATCATAGTGCAGGGCGACGGCGAAATGTTGCGGGTTGACGATGACGACCTGCGCCTCTTCGACCTTGGCGACAGACCCGCGCGTGGCCATCTCCTGCTGCATCCGGCGGATGCGTGACTTCACTTCGGGCGAGCCTTCGGTCTGCTTGCTCTCGTCCTTCATTTCCTGCTTGGTCATCAGCAGGCGCTGCGAGTGCTGACGCCATTGGATGAAGGCGTCGCCCATGCCAAGCACGGCGGTTGCGCCAACAAGCACCAGCAGAGTGACGATGAACAGCGAGCCGACTTTCTCGACAGCCGTGCCAAAGGGCATTTCCGAGAGGCGCAGAACTTCCGGCAGTTTGGTCGTCAAATACCAGAAACCAACCGTGCCAAGCGCAACCACTTTAGCAATCGCCTTGCCAAGTTCAATCAAGGCCTGCGAGCCGAACATGCGCGAGAAACCGGCCATGGGCGAAATGCGGCTGGCCTTGGGCGCGAGATTTTCCAGCGTAAAATGAAAACCGCCAAGCATGCTCTGCGTCGCGATGGCGACAAGCGCGAGCGGAATGCTGAAAGCCAGCACTATCAGAACTGCCGAACCGAAGCGCTCGCCGAGCACATAGTGCAGCGGCACATCTCGTGACAAGGGATCGATGAAATTCAGGCCGAAGCTGAAGGCGCCCGTCAATTCCTGAAACAGATACCGCCCGGCAAAATAAAGCTCGAGCGCGCCCACCAGCAGGACGGTGCTCATGACAAGATCTTTCGAGGTCAGGATCTGGCCTTGCTCAATGGCTTCTTCCAAGCGTCTCGACGTCGGTTCTTCTGTTTTTTCCTGGCTGTCTTCGTTCTCGCTCATGCGCGCGTCCCCAGCCCGAGGATCTGTTCACGCACGAGGCCCGAGACGACTTCGATCAACCCCGACATGCTGGCGGTCATTTCGGGCAGGGTCAGCAGCACGGCGACAAAGCCGATCAGAATCGTGACCGGGAAGCCAACTGAAAAGATGTTCATCTGGGGCGCGATGCGCGTCATCAACCCGATGAGCATGTTGATGAGAAACAGCAGCACAATCACCGGAAAGCTGATCAGCAGTGCGGATGAAAACACCATGCCCGCCGATTGCACGACGGCGATGAAGATTTTTGAATCGAGATCCGCCCCGATCGGCAGGATGGCGTAACTGGCCGCAAATTCCCGAAGCATGATGTGATGTCCACCCAGCACCAGAAAAATCAGGATGAACAGGATCGACAGGAATTGCGTGACGACCGGTGACTGCACACCCGTCTGCGGATCAACCATCGAGGCAAAGCCAAGGCCCATCGAGAAGGCGATCTGTTCGCCAGCCATTGCCACACCCGCGAAGGCGAGCTGGAACATCAAACCAATCCCGAAGCCGACGACGGCTTCGCGCATGATGACCGCAGCCCCTTCGGGCGTCAGGAGATTGATGGTGGGTACGGAAATCGTGCCAAACATCACGGAAATGACGCCCAGCATCAGAGCGGTGCGCGTGGGCACCGTCACTGCCGAGCCGGAAAAGATCGGGGCCACCAGAAACAGCGCCGAGAGCCGCACCGAGAGCAGCAGGAAAAGGCTCAGACGCTCCATGATGAAGTCTTCTTGCAGCACGATCATCGGCTGACCCGCGCAATTTCGGTGAAGATCGACCTGAAGAATCCGCCAATCGTGGCAATCATGAAGGGCGCCGAAAGCGCCAGAACAGCAAGAATGACGATGAGCTTGGGCACAAAGGTCAGCGTCGCCTCGTTGATGGACGTGGCCGCCTGAAACACACCGATGACGAGGCCGATGAGGAGCGATGCCAGCAAGGGCGGCCCGATCGTGAGGAGCACCGTATAGATGGTCTCCCGGCCTATCATGACAAATTGCTCGTATTGCATCGCCTCAGAGCCTCGCAAAGCTTTCGATCAGCGATGTGATCATTGCGCTCCAGCCATCGACGATGACGAAGAGCAGAAGCTTGAAAGGAAGCGAGACGAGTGTTGGCGAGAGCATCATCATGCCCAGCGACATGAGAATACTGGCGACAACAATGTCGATGACGAGGAAGGGCAGGAACAGCAGAAAGCCGATGGTGAAGGCTGTCCGCAATTCGCTCATGATGAACGCGGGGATCACGACCTGAATCGGAACCGCGTCAGGCGAGTCATATTTTGCGTCGCCCTGCAGGTCGGCCAGAAGCATGAGGTCTGACTCGCGCGTCTGCCGCAGCATAAATTTCTTCATTACTGTTGTCGTGCGCGTGCCGGCTTCCTCAATTGCGATCTCGCCCTTGGTGTAGGGCGTGAAGGCTGTGTCGTTGATCTCACGGAAGGTCGGCGTCATGACGAACAGCGTCATGAACAGCGCCAGGCCGACGAGGATCTGGTTGGGCGGGGTTTGCTGGGTGCCAAGCGCCTGACGCAGGATCGAGAGCGTGATGATGATGCGCGTGAAGCTGGTTGTGACCAGCAGCAGAGAGGGCAGGAGCGTGAGCGCGCTCATCAGCGCGAGCGTCTGCAAGGAGAGCGAGAGGCTCTGGCCGCCGTTGGCCTGCGACTGCAATTTCAGAAGCGGAATATCCAACGCGGACGAGGCCTGCGCGAAAGCCTCGCACGCACCCCCGCAGAGTAGAGCGAGCGCGAGCAGGCCGGCAACAGCGTGTGTGATGCCTGAGCGGTTCACGCCACCACCTGCGGCTTTGCGTGATCGACAACCTGCAGGGCCGTGATCCCGCTCTTGCCGATGCCGCAGACGATGGTCATGCCATCAAGCTCAACAACCGCAAGACGCACGCCGGGCGCGAGATCGACGACCGCCTTGTAGGGCCCTTTGGCCGCGCCAAAGAGGCTCTGGAGGGCGTCGCGTTTGCGCGCAAGCAGAATGCCCGCGCCAATCAGCACGCCGATCACAAGAGTCATCAGTGCGGATGAGAGGGCCGTTGATGTCACAGACTGCGGACGCGCTTTTCGGGCGAAACAATCTGCGAGAAGCGAATGCCGAGGCGCTCGCCCACAAGCACGACTTCGCCACGCGCCAGCAGGGTGCCGTTCACGAGAATGTCGAGATGTTCGCCGGTGAGGCGGTCGAGTTCAACAATGGACCCGTCGTTGAGCTTCAGCAGATCGCCGATCGTGATTTTGGTTCCGCCGACTTCGACGGTGAGCTGGACCTCGATATTCTCGAGGCGCCTGATATTGGCAGCGCCGCCGTCGACGGTGCTTGCGGTTGCGTCCTGATCGGATGTCGACATAACAAATTCCGTTCTCGGTTTTTAACTGACAAGGCGGACGGCAAGCTTTCCGTCGCGGTCGCCCAGATTCCCCTCGAAGAAGACTTCGCCTTCGACGTAGATCTTGACCTGATCGAAGGCCGGAATGTCCACCACCATGCCTTCGTGAATGTTCATCAGATCGCGCATGCTGATGGTTGGTTCCGCGATGCGGGGAACGAAATGGAGCGGGATGCGCATGATCGCTTCCTGCAGGCGATGCTCCCACTTGAGGTCGCGGCCATCGCCAACGCGCTGGATCTTGCTGCGCAGGATGGTTGCGATCTGCTTCAGCGACTGGCGCGGATAAATGATGTTGATGGCAGCGGGCGCGGCATAAGGCAATTGCACGACGAAAGAATTCACGATGACGATTTCCTGCCCCTCGACGAAGGAGGTGAAGGCGGGATTTGTCTCGCTGCTCATGAATTCGAAATGGACGGGGAATACTTCCTTCCAGCTCTCTTCGAGCGTGTGGAGTGCACCCTCGATGATGATTTGCAGGATGCGTTCTTCGGTCGGCGTGAATTCCGTCTGATGCGTGACGTCACAATCGCCTTTGCCGCCAAAGAACGAATTCACCAGGATGCTGATCAGGCGCGGCGGAACGGTGATCAGGATCGTTCCCTTGAGTGCGTCGGCGCGCGCCGTGCTCAGGCTGACGAACTGACTCACCGTGCGCATATGTTCGTCGAAGCGGCTCGTTTCAGGCGGCAATGTCGAAATGCGCGGCATGAAGCGCAGCATCGGCAAAAGCACATTGCGCAACTGACGTCCAAAACGCTCGTTGATGAGACGCAAGGTATGCATGTCGCCCAGCAGTCCTGCATCTTCGGTGCCGAAAGCGAAGGGCTTGTATTCGATCGTCCGGCGAAGACCCTCTCCGGTCTTCACTTCGCCCGTGTTCAAGCCCTCGATCAGAGCCGAGACTTCATCGTTGCTGAGCTTGCGGTTTGCACTCATCGGGTTTTACTGCATCACAAGAGCGGTAATGTAGACGCTCTCAATGCCACCGAAGTCGGTCCGCTCCATGAGCATGCGATTGATTGCATCCTTGATTATGGTCTGGATGCGCTTGCGGTTGTCCATGCCGATCACGTCGGCTTCACTCTGGTCGGCAACGAGCGCAAGGACTTCGGCGCGGATCGCGACTTCGTGCTTCTGCACGTTCTCGATGACCTTCTTGTCGTATTGTGTGGCAAGGCCGATGCTCATCTGCACGAAGCGCTTGGAGCCGCGCAGATTGGTCGTGAAATTGCCGGGGAATTCGAAATAGGTCGTGGCAAATTGTTCCTTGGAGGGAACGGCCTTGCCGGTTGGGCCGGCAGGTGCGGCTTCGCCGTGTCCGCCGCCGTGTCCGGCATCCTTGGGCGCGCCATGACCGTCGTCTTTGGCCGGCGCTGCGGCAGCAGCTTCGCCACCCTTGCGTTCTATGACGATCGCCAGCGGATTTTCATCCGACGGCTTGGTCAGTTTCGCATAGAGAATGCTGCCGCCCGCGCCAATGCCCACGAGCAGGATGGCAACGACCACGCCGACGAGGATCTTGACGATCGGCAGTTTCTTCTTCGGTTCGTCGGTGACTTCAGGTTCCTGGGCCATTTTGCCCTCTCTTTTTTAGGCGTTCATGTCGACAGCAAAGACATCGGTCTTGGCTGCGTCGGGAGTTTTAATTTTTGTTTCAGGCTGGCGCTGGCGCGCATCGCCTTCGTCGTGGTCCTGGTCAGACACGTCGAATTCCGCAAGATCGAAGCCGCTGCCGGCAAGGGCTTCGCGCAAGCCATTCTCGCCCTGACGCAAGGCTTCAGCAGCTTCTGCATTGGTGGTGCGTGAGGACAGACGCATACGCGACCCATCCATCGTCATGCGGATCAAAACCTGACCGAGGCCCGGCGGATATAATTGCATGCGAACGATATCGCTGCCGGAGCGGGCCGCATTCACGATCTGGCGTTCGAGCGCCCGGGTGCGCATGTCGGCTGCAATGGCGCGGCGCTCGGTGTCGGCGCCCGGTTCGCTCGCCGCGGCCGTAGCAGCGGCGCTGCCGGCAGGTGCGCTGCGGCCAGCCTGCGAGAGCGGGTCTGTCGTCGCAGGCGAATAGGGCACGGGGGCCGAAGTTTCGACTACGGCAGGCTGGCCTGTTGTGACTTCGATTTCGCGCAGGCCGAGCTTGATGAAATCTTGCAATTGAACAGTGGCGTGGCGCTCGTTGCCGGCCTCGGTCACAGCCGCCGCATCTGCAAATTTTGTCGCGGCTCTCGAAAGGCTCAGTACCGCAGAGGCTTCTTGCTTGGGAGGCAGGACGCCGTCCGTGATCTCGCCAGTCTGCGCGCCAAACTCAGAAGCCGGCAAAGGTGCTGCACTGGCCTGTGCGGGCGCGTCAGAGCGCACCGGGGAGGCGCTGCGCACGTTTACCTCAAGCGTAAATTCGGGCGCGCTGCGTGCTGCGGGCGGACTCAGAGGAGCGCTGCGGTAGGCGGCGACGGCGCTCTTGAAATCCTGCATCCGTGTGGTGGCTCCACGACGGCCGTCGGGTCGGATTTCGTTGCCCTCGAGCACTTCGGGTCTTGTCATCACGACGATATCCGCGCGCAGAGCCGCTGCTGCGTTCGGATCGATGATCTCCGGTGCGGTGGTATCGGCAGGCTTTGCAACAGCGTCAGGCGTCGCATTGTCCGTGGCTTTGGGTGCGTCAGTGCCGGCCTTGGGCGAAACTTCGGGCAAGTCGCTGGTCCGCTCTCCCTTGTCGTCATGCGTCACAACAATCGGCGCGGGCGCAACGGGTGTCATCGACACGATCGCGCTGGAAGATGGCATGGCCTCGCCAAGCTGCGGGGTCTGCGGCTCGTCGGTGGGCGTCACGACAGGAGCCGCCGCGAGGCCCGGAACTGTCATCGTGCTCGCAACGGCGAGATCATCAGTCTCGATGATCGGCGCAGCCGCGTGCGGGGCGACGACAGCGTTTTCATTGGCCGGATCAATGCCCGGCTCATTGGCCAAAGTCTCGATTGCGACCGCGTGCGTGGCGTCCGCGAGCTTGGCAGAATTCTCGATCGGCGCGACGGCCTCGGCCTGCACAGGGGCGGCGACTGAAGGCTGCTCATCCTGCGGGGGCAAGGCGCTGAGCGAGGTCTGATAGGTCACGGGGGCGATGCTGAGACCGGGTCCAGCCGTTGTCACCAGGACGAGCGCATCCAGCGTGCTGGGCTTGGATGCGGTTTCGGATGCGGGAATATCGCTTTCGGCAAGTGCCTCGGCAAGCGTCTCGGCGATGACAGGCTGATCTGCCACGGGCGCGGCCGGCTGCACGGTCTGAAGTTGTGCGGCCTCAAGCTGGATGAGCGCTGCTGCGGCGTCCTCGCTCTGAGCGGGCTGCGTGAACGGCGCAAGATCATTGGCCGGATCGAGCGGGATCGCGTCACTGCTCGCGCTCGCATCGACAAGAATGGCGGGCGAGACAACCAGTTTGATCGTCGAAATGGCGGGGGCCCTTGCCGTCATGCCACGGGTCGCGAGGCTTGTGGCAGCCGTCAGCGCGGCGACAGAGGCATCGGCTTCTGCCTGGCTCACTGTGGCCGGGTCGGCAAGAGTTTCAGCCGAGGCGGCGCCGGGCTCGACCTTGCCGCTCTGCGGGGCAGCAACTGCGGTCGCGCCAGCCATGAGGACGTCAAACGCCTGCACAGGCGTCGTCGGCGCAGAGGTGTCGAGCGCGCTAAAAGCGTCGCTCGCGTCCCTGCTGACTACGGCCAATTGTGGTGCGAGCGGCTGCACGTCCGGCATTCCTCAAAGACGATAAATGGGTGTCAGATTTCCGTCAGTTAGCGTTAACTTAGCAAGCCACGTGCCACTATCGCCTTGCCGGGTTCAGGCTTTCGAGCCGTTCTTCGAGCGCGTAGCGCTCGGTTCTCAGCACCTCGATGGCTTCCTGTTCCAGCCGCTCGATCTGGCGCTGTTTCTTGGCCAGAATTTCGCTCAGGCGCACCTGTTCGACGCTCAGAATATCCCGGCGAGCATCGTCGATATCGCGGCGTTCGCGCAGGCGGCCGATGATCTGCATGACGTCCCGATATTCAGGCACGCGTAGGTCTGGCAGGGCGAGATGTTCGCGGTAGCCGACCTCGAGGTCGTTGATCTGCGTGCGCCGGTTTTTCAGGCGCGTCAGCTCGTCATTGAGCCGTCCCGCCTCGCGGCGATAGGCCTGAAGCTCGATTGTGTGCTTGAGGGCAATCAGTTTCAGCGTCCGCGCGCGGTTCATCGCTGCCTCACGGGAGGAGGGCTTGCAGGCGTGCTTCGCTCTCGATCAAGGTCGAGCGCTCCTGCATGCCCTGGGCGATGTAGCCAACAAGCGACGAATGGATCTGGAAAGCCATGTCGAGTTCCGGATCCTGTCCGGTCTGATAGCCGCCAAGCAGCATAAGGTCGCGGTTCTGCTCCCAGAGGCTGAGATAGCGACGGAATTTTCGGGCGCGCGCCATATGGCCGCCGGTGACGCAATCGATCATCGTGCGGCTGATTGAGGCGTTGACGTCAATGGCGGGGAAAATGCCCTGTTCAGCCTGCTTGCGCGAGAGCACCACATGGCCATCGAGAATCGCGCGTGACGTATCGACAATCGGGTCGTTGGTCGTGTCGTCGCCGTCGGCGAGAATGGTATAGACGCCGGTCAGGCTGCCGCCGCTTTGGGCGTCAAGCCCGCCGCGTTCCAGCACCGAGCCGATCAGCGAAATCACGGAGGGCGGATAGCCCTTTGTCGTCGGATGCTCGCCGAGCGCAAGCCCCAGTTCGCGCTGCGCATGGGCAACGCGGGTGAGTGAATCGACCATCAGCAGGACGTTCTTGCCGCGCGAGCGGAAATATTCCGCATAGGCGGTGGCGCGATGGAGACCGCGCAGACGCAGCACCGGCGATTGATCGGCTGGCACAGCCACAACAATCGTATGGCCGAAGGAGGGGGAGGCCGAGAGATCTTCGACAAAGCCCGACACTTCGCGGCCGCGCTCGCCAATCAGCGCGATGATGACGATATCGGCTTCGGTGAAGCGGGCGATGCAGGAGAGCAGGGACGATTTGCCGACGCCGCTGCCCGCGATAATGCCGATTTTCTGGCCGCGACCAACCGTCAAAAGGCCGTTGAGCGCACGCACGCCGACATCGAGTGCTTCGCGCACCGGACGGCGGCGTAGCGGATTGACCTTCTCGCCACGCAGCGGCCAGCTGGCGTCGAGATGGGGTGCAGGCAGTCCATCGAGAACAGCGCCCGAGCCGTCAATGACGCGGCCAAGCAGGCCATCGCCCACTGGCACGAGATCGGCGCGGTGCATGGTTTCCACGCGTGCGCCCGCAAGCAGCGGGGCAGGGCCGCCGGTCAGCACCATCACCGTGTAATGGTCGAGAAAGCCGATGACTTCGGCCTGCGCCCAGGCGCCATTTTCGCAGGCGATGCGGCATTCCGTGCCAACAGCTGCGGGAAACGAGGTGGCGTGGACAATCTGGCCGTCATAGCGGCGCACGCGTCCTGCCGCATTGGTCTTGCGGGAGGCTTTGATCAGCTGCAGCCGTCGGTCGAGTACGGTTGAGAGATCGGCCATGGTCAGTTTGCCGATTCATTCAGATAGGGCGCATCTTCATAATCGAGATCGCGCGACGAGAGGCGGAAAGCGCCAGCCTGAAGCTCGTCTTCCTCGATGATGCGGATTTTCTCAAAAATCTCGACCGTCTTCAAAAGCGGCCCGAGTGTAAGCGCATCATGCGGGCTCAGCGAGAGCGTGAAATCCGCGCCGGCCTTGGTGAAGGTCTCCGCGGCATTCTTGATGCGCTCGACAAAAACCTCCGGCATTTCGGCAAAGACAGCGCCAAACAGATCCTGCGCGATCCGGCGGACATGATGGGCCATGACGTCTGCGTTCCGCTGCACGGCGTCGTGGGCGAGCATCGTCAGCTCGCTTTCCATCTTCTTCAATGTGGAGAGCACATCGCCCAGTTCGCGGCGCGCGGCCTCGAGCCCCTGCTGATAGCCGATGGCGCGTCCGTCCTCGCGCGACTGCTCGATGGCGGCGATGATTTCCTCGGGCGAGGGTGTCGGCTCGACAGGTGGCGGTGGCGTGGGCGCGCGCGGCGGTGGCGCGGGCGGCGCTACCGGCGGCGGGGGTGGCGGCGGCGCAGGTTCGGGCTCGGGCTCAGGCTCGGGCGCCTTTTGCGGGGCGACCTGTTCAAGCGGCTTGAAGCTGCCCTTGCCCCACGGAACGAAGGCCGGATCGGGCGCGCGCCCGAACCGATTGTCTTCGACAAAGTCGCTGCGCGGAATAAGTCCGGCGACTTCGGTCAGCGGAATTCTGCGCTGCGTCTTGTCAGACATAATCGTCGCCACGTCCCGCCAGGACCATGGTGCCGGCATCAGACAGCTTGCGTGCAACCGCGATGATGCGCTTCTGCGCTTCCTGCACTTCGGTCACGCGCATCGGGCCCTTGGCTTCCATCTCGTCGATGATGGCCGCGGCGGCGCGTTGCGACATACAGCCGAGGATCTTGTCGCGCAGCAGTTCGTCGCCGCCCTTCAGGGCGATGGCGAGATCTTCCGCATCGATGTTGCGCATCAGGATGCCGAGGTTCTTGTCGTCGACCGCGATCAGGTTCTCGAAGACGAACATGTTCTCCTGGATGCTGATCATCAGGTTCTTGTCGAGCTTCGTCAGGTTCTTCATGATCCGGGCTTCGGTGCCCGCCTGCGTGAAGTTCATGATCTTGGCGGCGGCCTTGATGCCGCCGATCTTGGAAGCGCGCAAGGATGTGTTCGCCTGGAACTGGAGCTGCATGACGCGTTCGAGCTGCTCGATGGCTTCGGGCTGCACGGAATCGAGCGTTGCCACGCGATGCAGGACTTCGTGCTGGATCTCTTCGGGCAGCACGATCAACACGTCGGCGGCAACGGCATAATCGAGATGAGCCACGATCAGGCCGATGATCTGGGGATGTTCACCCTCGATCATTTCGGCAATCGAGCGGGCGTCCATCCATTGCAGGATTTCAATGCCCTTCGAGCTGTTGGACGGCGTGATGCGGGTCAGGATGCTCCCGGCCTTGTCCTCGCCGAGCGCCTTCACCAACATGCGGCGGATGTAGCCATCCGCGCCAAGACCCACAGAGGTCTGCGCCTTGATGATGGACAGAAATTCGTCGAGCACAATGTTGACGGTGCGCTGATCGACTTCGGCCACGGAATACATGGCGCTGCCGAGCTGCTGAACTTCGCGCGGCGAGAGGTTCTTCAGAATTTCGGACGCCTCGTCCTCACCCAGCAGAAGCATCAGGATCGCGCATTTCTGCGTGCCCGACAAAAGCCGGACAGCATTTTCATTTTCCTGATCGGTGGGCGTCGGCGGTGTCGGCGCGGGCTCAGCCATTGTCTTGCCTGTGTCCTTAGTCGAGGTCGCGCTGGATCAGCGATTTCAGCACGGCAGTGACGCGGCCAGCATCATCGCCGACGAGCATGCGGATGAGGGTGACCTTGTCGTCATAGGTATTGGCGGTATCGAGCATCTCGGCGGAGATCGCGGCCTTCTTGGGCTTGAGACGCGCCTTGATGTCTTCAAGCGTCTCGCCTTCGCGCACCTCGATCGATTCACCGGCCCCGACAATCGGCTCATCCATCCGCATGGCAGAGGTCATGGAGCGGTCGAGCAGGCGCTCGAGGAAGGGCTTGAGCGCTCCCAGAACGACAACGCCAAGGATCAGGACGATGACAAGCTGCTTGATCGCATCTTCAAGCCAGGGCGCATCATACCAGCTGCGACCTTCATATTTCTGCTCTTCGGCAAAGGAGCTGGACAGCAAGGTGATCTTGTCGCCGCGATCCGCGGAATAGCCAACGGCCTCCTGGAGCAGTTCGGTCAGGCGGCCACGCTCGGCATCCGACATGGGCTTTTCGACAGTCTTGCCATTCTCGTCGAGCATTGTTCCCGAGCGAACGACGACCGCGAGACTGAGACGTTTGATGTCGCCGGACGAGCGGCGCGTCGAGCGCACTTCACGGCTGACTTCATAATTCTTGACGGTGGTGCTGGACCGGTTCTTTGCAGCATCCGTGGCACTGGCCGCTGCTGCAGCCGGCGCCGGCGTTGCAGTCAGATTGGGAGTGTTTGGCGGCTGGTTGGATGTTGCGCCGGGCACGCCGCGCGGGCGGGCATCTGCCGATTCCTGAATCGTTTCCTGCTGGCTGCGGATGGCCTGCGAGGCGGGATCATAGGTTTCGTTGGTCTGTTCCGTGCGCGTGAAATCGAGCTCGGCGTTAACTTCCGAATTGAAATTGCCGAGGCCGACAATCGGCGTCAACAGATTGGCGATGCGCTCGCGCAGCAGCTTTTCGATGCGGGTCTTGTGTTCAAGCTGCTGTGCGGAGAGGCCAAGGTCGTTGTCGCGCTGCGGGTTCGTCAACAGCGCGCCGGTCTGATCGACAACAGTCACATTGGCGACCGGGAGATAAGGCACGCTGGAGCTCACCAGATTGGTGATCGATTGCACCTGGCCAAGCGACAGGCTGCGGCCCGGCGCAAGACGCACGAAGACGGAGGCTGTCGGCGGGTTCTGGTCGCGCACGAAAGCCGAGCGCTCGGGAATGGCTAGATGCACACGCGCGCCATCGATGTCGCGGATTTCCATGATCGAGCGAGCGAGTTCGTTTTCCTGCGCCTGTTTCAGCTTGACCTGTTCGACCGCGCGGCTCGCGCCCAGCGGCATTTGCGTCAGCAGGTCATAGCCAGAGACTGACGATTTCGGCAGGCCGGCGGCGGCCAGAGAAATCTTGGCGCGGTAGAAATCGGCGCGCGCAACCATGACATGGCCGCTGGAGGAATCGAGCTTTGCCTTGATGCCCTGCGTTTCCAGCGTCTGCATGACCAGCGATTTGTCTTCGTCGCCAAGGTGAGGAAACAGCTGCATCATGGTGGGTTCGCGCATCAGGAAGATGGCGAGGATGCCGACCATGACGATCAGGGAGACGAGAAAAATCGGAGTTGCGCGAACGATGGCGGGCTGACGCATGAATTCCTGCGCGCCGGCGAGACCACGCCAAAGCTGCGTGCCCATCGGCCCTAGGGCCGACGGAGCAGGGAAGCCCACGCTTTTGGTCTCTGACACGAGTTTTGAACTCCGCGAAATGCGTTACGTTGAGATGCCGGATCGATCAGACGGGCATCGAGACGATGTCTTTGTAGGCGCTCAGAACCTTGTTACGGATCTGCAGGGTCGCCTCGAATGCGAGGGCAGATTTTTCCCGCGCCATCATCACCTTCGCAACGTCAACTTCCGCGCCGCTTTCAAACGCTTCGCTCAACTGGCCTGCCGCGCCCTGTGCAGAAGCGACCTGCGACAAGGCGTTTTTCAGATGCTGCCCGAAATCACTGCCCGTTGAGGACGAGCCGTTGAGCTTCTGCATCGCAGTGCCCAGGATTTCTTTCGTCAGGCCGATAGGTGCAATCGCCGCCATATTCATGTGCTCCGAATTAAACCACAGCCTGCAGGCGACGGGGCGCCTCAGCAAAAGGCTGCATCATGTCCTGCATGTCGATCAGCAAATGTTCGCGCAGGATTTGCTCGCCACCTGAAAGAACAAGCGCGCGCTGCAGGACGTTCTCAAGTTCACGGACATTGCCCGGCCATTCATAGGACTCGAGCTTCTCGATCGCTTCGCCCGTGAGTTCCGGAATTTTCTGGAAGCCGCCGGAATGTTTGGCCAGAAGACTGACCGCAATCGGCAGAATATCGCCGGGGCGCTCAGCAAGCGCCTTGGTCACCAGCGGGAACACGTTCAGGCGGTAGTAGAGATCTTCGCGGAAGCGACCGCCCTTCACCTCGTCCAGCATGTAGCGGTTGGATGTCGCGATGACGCGCACATCGACCGGCACAGGCTTCGAGCTTCCCAGCGGCGTGACTTCCTTCTCCTGCAAGACGCGCAGAAGTTTTGCCTGAAGCGGGAAGGCCATTTCAGAAACTTCGTCGAGCAGCAAGGTGCCGCCTTCCGCCGCGCGGAAAATGCCCTTGTTGGGATGATGCGCGCCGGTAAAGGCACCGCGCTCATAACCAAACAGCAGGGCTTCGAGCATGGTGTCGGGAACAGCCGCGCAATTCACGGCAATGAAGGCATTGCGGTGACGGGGCGAAGAATTGTGCAGGAAGCGGGAGAGGACTTCCTTGCCGGTCCCCGTGGGGCCAACCAGCATGACAGTCACGTCGCTGACAGCCACGCGGCGCGCGAGGCGCAGCAGATTGAATGTAGCCGGATCGCCGGCAGCAGTGCTCTGGTCGCCATCGAGGAAGCGGGCGACGACTTCAGCCGTGAAGCGCCAATTATCTTCCGGCGGGCGGACATGCAGGGTGGTGCCGTTGAACTCGCCCTTGAGCGAGAAAGTCTTGCCATATTCACCCAGAATAATGATGCGCTCGGCCTTGAGCTGTCGGCACCACTTCACGAAGCCGGTGGCATCGCCTGCCAGCTTTTTGGCGGTGGCCTGGGACATCATGAGTCCGCACTGGGCCCAGGTGGCTTCCACCGTGCCCAATTTGGCGAGAACCGACGTATGAGTCTCATAGCCGCGGTTGTGCAAATGCGTGATCCACGCCTCGCAATCGGCCAACCCATCGGTGATACACAGAACCGCGCTCACGGCGTTCTCCTCTGATCGCCCCACAGGCAACCAATAGGCAACGCTTATGCCAAAGCTGGCGACGGTTATCCGACGCTATGGCTAAAATGGAGCTAAAGCTAAGCTAGAAAGCTGTAATTGCTACGCTTTCCAAATAAACCCAATGTGGTTTTTCATCATCACTAGTTCTCAATCACTCAAAAAATTAAAATATTTCAGTGTTTTAGGTAGCGTGGACGCGACTGTCCGGTTGCCCACACAGCTCGTTTGGGTCAAAAAACCGACAGGTCGTTTTGGGTTGGAACAAGTCAGAGCAATGAACAGAGAAGAGGTCCTTCGTTATCTCGATCTGCCGAGCGCTTCGATGCGCCGGGCTCTCGATTACATAGCAAAAGTTGCGCCACTTTCGACGACCGTGTTCATCACCGGTCCCTCGGGGAGTGGAAAAGAGTTTGCTGCCAAGGGGATACACGCTTTTTCGACGCGCTCCGAAGGGCCGTTTGTAGCCGTAAATTGCGGTGCGATTCCCCGCGATCTTCTTGAGAGCGAGCTCTTCGGCAGTGAAAAAGGGGCCTATACGGGCTCGGTGCGCAGCCGCGCCGGCTTGCTCGAAAATGCCGCGGGCGGAACGCTGTTTCTGGATGAAATCGGCGACATGCCGATGGATATGCAGGTGAAGCTGCTGCGCGTCCTTGAAGACCGCACCTTTTCACGCGTTGGCAGTTCGCAAGTGCTCAAGGCCGACATACGCCTTGTCTGCGCCACCCATCGCGATCTGATGCAGCGGGTGGAGGAGGGCGCGTTTCGCGAAGACCTCTATTACCGCATCAATGTGTTTCCCATTGTCATCGGCAGCCTGGAGGAGCGCGGCGAGGATATTCCGCGTCTCGTGGAGCTGATCTTGAAGCGTTTCCGGGGGCAGGGGCTTGGCAATGTGCCGCGCTTCTCGGCTCAGGCGGTTGCGGCGCTTCAGGCTGCGCAATGGCCGGGCAATATCCGTCAGCTGCGCAATGTGCTCGAACGCGCCACCGTGCTCCATGGCGGAGAGACGGTCGGCCCCCAGGAGATCGAGGACATTCTCGCGCCCCGCAAGGCGATCGATCGGCATGAGGAAACGCTGGCGCTACTGGACATCGTCCAGGGCCTCGGCGCACCGATTCTCGTCGCGGAGGATCATGTGGCGCTCGTGGACGAGGCCGTGTCCGAAGTCGACGATGTGATGGGGATTTTGCGTGGGTCTCCGGATTTCAACTTCCGGGAACATATGACGCGACTCGAAGTCGCGTTCATCAAGGGCGCGCTGTCGGAGACACAAGGCTCCGTCAGCGGCGCTGCTCGTATGCTTGGATTGCAGCGCACAACTCTCATCGAGAAGATGCGCAAATATGCGATCCAGCGCGAAGACGCCTGATCAGGCGGCCCGCGCTCCGGCGATGGAAATCGTGTTCCATGCATTCGCAATCTCGCTGATCGCCTTGTGCACTTCTTCGATTGCAGGGATCAGATTGTTGCGGCTGGCCTCGATCACCTTGCGGCGCGCCCATTCATAGAGCTGGGACAGCGACTGGGCGACGTCTCCGCCACGTTCAAAGTCGAGGCTCGTCGCCAGGACATGAATGATGGTCAGCGCCTTGGATACATGGGCTGATTTCGCGGCAAGGTCAGCCGCGCTCAGTCCATCGCGTGCCCGGTCGAGCGAGCTCAGCAGTTCCTGGTACAGAATGCGCACGAGGTTGTGAGCGTCTGCGCCCTCGACGAGGAAATCTTGTTCGGCCACTTGATAGGCCTTGATAGCGTCCCGGTGATACATGGTCCCTCACAGCCTTGGTCTGTCGGTGAAGACGGTCGCCGCTGCGGGAGGTTTAGGGCAGGAATTAACTTTTTTAGATAATTTTGCCGTCCGCTATATGGCACGGGGATTGCAGAGTACGAGGCAGAACAAGCGGGTTGGTCAGTAGATTCAACCCCTTAGGATCGTGCCTCGGAGAGCGTCATGTTATCTGTCATCATGTCGGGATTGAATGTCGCGAAGGAAGATCTCGCCGTTTCCGCCAACAACCTTGCCAATGCGAGCACCGTTGGCTTCAAGCGTTCGGATGCGAGCTTCCTCGATATCTTTTCCAATGACCCCTCGTCCAACCCCAAGACCGCCGTTGGCCTTGGCGCGATCACAGGTGCGGTTACGCGCAGCACCAATCAGGGCTCGATGACGACAACGGGCCGTGTGACGGACCTCGCCATTGCAGGCCGCGGTTACTTCACGCTGAGCGCGACCGACCCGGAAACCGGTTCGACCAACATCATGTATACGCGCTCGGGCGCTTTCAACGTGAATGCCGAGGGCCAGATCACGGATTCAATCGGGAATCAGCTTCAGTGCTTCCCCGTTTCGGCGACTGGCCAGGTGATGAAGACGCTTCAGGGCGCCGTCATCCCGCCGGAAAAGACCCCGGCGGAGATCCGTGTCGCACTCGGCGCGAGCACGCCGGTCGGATCAGTCGTTTCTTTGACACTTGCCGGCCAGAACGTTGCGTCCTCGCCGCCGCTGACGGCCACTGACGTTGCCAATGGCTATGTGTCGATCCAGGTGCCGGGCGTTTCCTCTGCCGACGCTCCCGATGTCGGGGCAAGCTATCCCGTCACCACGATCAGCGTCCCGCTGGCCGGTAACGAAGTGGCTGGCCAGAGTGTCGAGATCCGCGACGCCAACAATGCGATTGTCGGCACGAAGGTGCTGACCAGCGAAGATATTGTCGCCGGTCACGTCAATTTCAGCCAGCCCTCCATGTCGACGGCGCAGATTTCGAGCCTGACTGCCAATTACATTGACAGCGGGACGTCGACGGCAATCACTGCGACGATCACCGGCGCGGCTTCCACGCAGGTTGCGGCCTCTGAATATCGCGGCGTCTATCTGCAGGGCATTTCGATCAACTCCAAGGGGATGATCCAGGCTTCCTACGGCGACGGCTCCAAGACGGATATCGGCGCGGTGGCCCTGGCCAATTTCCGCAACGACGCTGCCCTGAAGGCTATCGGCAACACCAATTTCGTTGCTTCGCAGGAAAGCGGCCAGGCCACGATGACCCGCGCCGGCGCGCCTTTCGCAGGCGACATCCTGTCCAGCACGCTGGAACAGGCCAACGTCGATATCACGCAGGAACTGATGACCATGCTGCGCGCGCAGCAGGTCTATAACGGCAATGCGCGCATGTTGCAGACCGAAGTCGAAGTGAGCTCGCGCATCACTGACAAGCTCTGATCCATGACGTCATGAAAACCTGACTTCGATCCTGCGTGATCGAAGCCGGGTTTTCATCGGTTTCCGGGGCGGCTGTCCTGTTCGTCTCGTGAAGAAAATTGGAGTCGTCCGTGTTCGGTATCATCGGCCTCGTGCTTCTATTCGCCTGCGTGTTTGGCGTGTTTGTCGCCCACGGCGGCGACCTGTCGCCCATCATCCACGCGGCCCCGTCCGAATTGGGCATCATTCTGGGAGCAGGCATCTCCGCCATGCTCATCGGCAATGATATCGGTACGGTGAAGGGCGTTGCCGCAGGCTTCGGAAAGGTCTTCTCCGGCTCCAAGTGGAAGAAGCAGGACTTTCTCGATGTGATCTTCCTCGTCTCGAAGCTGATGAAGATCCTGCGCGTCGATGGCCCGGTGGCGCTCGAGTCCCATGTGGAAAGCCCCGAAGCCAGCGCCATTTTCGGCGAATATCCCAAGATCCTGAAGGATCATGCGATCCTTCATCTCATCACCGACACCGTTCGTTTGATGGTGATTTCGTCGGGCAACCTCAACGCCTATGCGGTTGAGGAAGTCATGGACGCGGCCATCAAGGAACATATGAATCACGCCAACCATCCCGCTCACGCCATGGCGTCACTGGCGGGCGCGCTTCCTGCGCTGGGCATCGTGGCATGCGTGCTCGGCGTGGTGAAGACCATGGGCGCGATCGACCAGCCGCCGACCGTTCTCGGTGGTCTGATCGGTTCGGCGCTGGTGGGAACGTTCATCGGCGTGTTTCTGGCCTATGGCATCGTCGAGCCGATGGCTGGACGTCTGGCTCAGGTCATCAAGGAAGAGGGCCAGATGTATCATGTCGTGAAGCAGCTGATCGTTGCCACCTTGCATGGTCATCCGCAGCCGCTCGTCATCGAGGCCGCGCGCGTGGCCATTGGCGAACACAATCAGCCGAGCTTTGGCGAGGTCTTTGACGGTCTCCGGGGCAAATAGCCATGGCTGACGCCAAGAAGGACAAGAAAGGCGCCGCCGCCGCGCCGCCGCCCGCACCTATCATCGTCAAGAAAGTCATTGGCGATGAAGGGGCCGCGCATGGCGGCGCGTGGAAGATCGCGCTTGCCGACATGATGACGGCCATGATGGCGTTCTTTCTGCTGATGTGGCTGCTTGGCGCAACCAGCGAATCCAAGCGCAAGAGCATTGCCGATTATTTCAAGCCGACGCCCAAGAGCCTGGTCCAGATGGGCCAGCTCGCAGGCTCCAACGGCGTTCTGGGCGGTCGCTCGTTCGTCGACCCCGAAGGCCTGCCCACCGCAGCCTCGCAAAGCTCCATGCTCGATCTCGATCCCCCGCGCGACGTCGAGGGAAGCGATGGCAAGGGCAAGGGGCCCGAGAGCGACGACAAGGACGGCAAAGGCGCGGAAAGCGGCTCCAAGCAGGGCAAGGGCAAAAGCGCCGATTCGGCGAGCGCCGAGGCCGCCAAGAAAGCCGCCGACGAGGCCGACGACAAGAATTTCGGTGAGCTCGAAAAGGAGCTGCGCCAGAAGCTCAGTGAAAGCAGCACGCTTTCGGGCCTTCAGGGGCAGGTGCAGTTCATCCGCGAGAAGGAAGGCCTGCGCATCGAAGTGATCGACAAGGCCGATTTCTCGATGTTCGGGCTCGGCACCACCAAATTGATGCCGCGCGCGCAGGCGCTGATCGATGAGGTTGCCAAAGCTGTGGCCGCCATGCCGAACAAGGTGACCATTCGCGGCCATACCGACAGCATTCCCTTCGCCAATCCGGAAGCGCGCAACAATTGGTCCTTGTCGGCAGAACGTGCTGACATGACACGCCAGATGCTCGAAAAGCGTGGCGTCAGCCCCGATCGCTTCGCAGCGATTGAAGGCGTGGCCGACACAGATCCCAATGTGCCCGGCGATCCCTCCGATCCGCGCAATCGTCGCATCAGCGTGACGTTGAAGAACTCCAGTGGAGGCAAATGATGAGACACGCGCTCGGGCTTTCGGTGTTGCTGCTGGCCCAGGTCGCTTGTCTCGGCCTTGGCGGCGTTGCCCTGGCCAATGATCCGCCGCCGAAAAAGGCCGAGCCTGCCGCCCCGCCGCCGCCAAAGCCCTCGAGCTTGACCGGCAATGCGCTGCCTCATTGCGACCCGGGTCAATATCCTGCCGGTAATATCTGCAAGCCGGCGCCGCCCGGCTTTTACGCACCTGCGGAAACCCGCTTTCTGGTGCGCTGCCCGACCGGGAAAACATCGCCCGCCGGATCGCGTGCGCCCTCAGAGTGTCTGTGACGACTGGACGCCCGGCCTCAGCGCCGGGCTTTTTTGGCCCCACAGGGGGAATCGTCTGGCATTTGCGTGCATTGCGCGCGCGCGGCTCGCTCTGGCGGCCCTTCCGCGCTGACCTTGAGGCCTGGCTGGCTGGCTGGCAGCCCGATGCGGATAGTCTTCTGCTGGTTGGGCCCAGTGCAGGATGGTGCTTGCCAGATTCGTTCCTGACCCGCTTCCGCACCATTCACGCCATCGACATCGATCACCTTGCGCCCGTTCTGTTCAGAGCTTTGCATGGCCGCGCCTTGCGTCGGGCTGGAACGTCGCTGCACTGGAGCCAGACAGATTTTTTGAGCGACCCACCTAAAGTATTGGCAAGCATAAAAAAACCGGCAGTTCTTTTCTGCAATATAATGGGCCAGTTGCGCTTTCAGCTGCGCGATGAAGCCTTGGTCGAAGCCGAAGTCTTGCGCGTGAAGGCGCTGTTGGCGGGATATGACTGGGCGTCTTTTCACGAACTTCTGTCGGGAGACCAGCCGCCGTCTCGCAGCCCATATGCGCCACAGGCCTTGGGCGGACGTCCGGAGGGCGTCGATATCCTTGCCCATTACGGGCTTGGTGGCGTCTGGCTGGATCATCTGACTGGCGCGCTGCTGCCCGAAACATCTGCGCGCATGATCCTGCCTTGGCGTTTTGGGCCAAGGCGGCTTCATCTTGTTGAGGCAGGCTTTGTCGCGCGCGAGGCTTGAACGGCTTATTTGCCGGCCATCATGATCAATTGAAGATAGCAGATGCGACGCCGAAAGGTTCGTTCCTGATTATATTCATAGATCAGAAGTCGCGGGCGTTCCTGATTGGAGCGCTCCACCTTGATGTCGATCTCATCGGGGAGCAGAATTCCGAGATGGCGCAAGGCACGGTGCGGATTGAGCTCGATCTTGTCGAGGAGGGTTCTGTCGATCCAGCAGCGCGCGAGAACCGCGCCGAGGTAATCGATGATCCGCTCCTTGAGCTGGCGGGAATCGATAATGACCTCGATCGGCGGCTCTTGATCGAAATCCTCGCCTCTGGGGGCGTTGTCGGGAATGAGTGGCGCAAGCGCGAGCGACCCCTCGATCAATGCGGGAAGATTTTTCTTGCTCGGTTCGGCCATGGCAAAGAGCCCGTGCCTTGCTGCGCAGGAATTTGCACGTTTGGGGCATCTAAACCGTACAACTGCGCTCTTATGCTGACAAGCCAACAAAAAAGCCCGGCCGCGAGGCCGGGCTTTCACTCAGCTTGCGCTGATGTCAGAAGCGGAAGTTCAGGCCAGCGCGAACGAGGTCGAACTTGGCATCGTCATGGACCGCGATGAACGTGGTGGGCGTGACGGTGAATGTCCGGTTGTTGCGACCGAGGTCGACATGCAGATATTCAACCTTGGCCGAAAGCGAGTTGGTGAAGGCGTATTCCACGCCAGCGCCGAGCGCCCAACCCACGTTCGAATTGTTGTTGCCGCCGCCGACGAGTGTCGTGGTGGTGGAAACGAGCGGAGGACCGGTGACGATCGTCTGCGAGACAGAGCCGCCGCCGTTATTGCCACCGAAGGCGAGACCGCCGGTACCGTAGATCAAGGCGCGGTCGAACGCGACGCCGAAGCGGGCGCGCAGGGTGCCGAACCAGTTGTTGCTGTCGCCGTTACGGCTGACCGTATAATACGTGCCAGGCGCAACGACCGTCGGGACGAAGGTGTTGCCGTTACGGTTGTTGTCGGCATAGTTGATGTCGGCTTCAACGCCGGTCACGAAGCTGCCGAACTGCCAGTTGTAGCCGGCCTGCACGCCGCCGGTGAAACCGGTGTCGTTATTGCTCGACGCGCCATAGATCGTCGGAGCAATGATGAAGCCGGGCGAGCTGAAGCCGTTGTTGCTGTTCCAGGCGCCGCCGGCATTCAGACCGACGTAAAAGCCGGTCCAGGTGAAGATAGGCGCTGCGATATAGGGCGCAGGCGCGATACGGGCCGGCAGGTCCGCCGCAAAGGCGGAGCCGGCCACCAAGATCGCCGCCGACGCAAGAAGTGCGCTACGGATGGACATGTATTTCTCCTGCTTCATTGTTTCTACCTAGTCAGTCCCCAAACCCACCCCCGGGGTGAAGGCAACGTAACAAAAAGCGGGATGTCTGCAACTGTGCTAATCAACTGCTAAGCTTTTCAGATATCGAGTGTTTCGTAAAAGACACAGAAAAAACTTGAGCTTAACCACAGCGCTCCTCTGAAGCTGGAACGATCGGTCCAGAATAGTCCGGACAATCTTTACGTCGGGTCGATTGATGAGTTGAATATTAGCAAGTTTTGCGGCCAGAGCCCCGAATCCGCGACTGAAATAGCGGGCGACTTGGCCGCAGCTTTTGGCTAATTTCCCACTCATGATCCGGGACGAGACACCAACCCGGACGAGGGAGGATAAAGTGACCTATCAACTTGCGACGATCACGACGGCCGAGGGCCCGCGCGCTGCGATGATATTGGATGGTCAGGCGATCGATATTTCCAAGGCAACCGGCCGCAGGGCTGACGAGACCATGCTGGGCCTGTTTGAGGATTACGACGCCAGCCTCGCGCGGCTTGATGCGCTGGCCGCCTCGAAGCCCGCCGGCGTGGCTTTGTCCGAGGTTCATCTGCTCTCGCCGATCCCCGTTCCGCCCGCCATTTATTGCGCAGGCTCGAATTATGCCGACCATGCCCGCGAAATGGCGGCTGCCAACGGTCGTGAGCCGCCGAAGGATCCCCATGATCTTGGCCAGCGCTCCTGGCATTTCATCAAGGCCTCGCGCTGCGCTGTTGGCCCGGGTGCTGTCATCCCGATGCCGGCCCATTCCAAGAAGCTCGATTGGGAAGCTGAACTTGGCGTCGTGATCGGCCGCCCCGCGCGCAATGTATCCGAGGACAAGGCGCTCGATTATGTCGGTGGCTATCTGATCGGCAACGATCTCTCGGCGCGCGACCTGTCACGGCGCGCCGGCATGCCCGACACTTCGTCGTTCAAGAACGACTGGATGGCGCATAAATCTTTCGACGGCGCCTGTCCGCTCGGGCCCTGGATCACGCTTGCGCGCGATGTGCCCGATCCGCACAATCTGAAAATGGTTCTCGATGTGAATGGCGTCGTGAAGCAGGATTCCAACACCGGGCAGATGATCTTCGATATCCGCGAGCAGATCGCTGATCTCTCGGCGCGCATGACGCTGCTGCCGGGCGACATCATTCTCACGGGCACGCCGGCAGGTGTGGGTAATGGCCGGGGCGAATATCTCAACAGCGGCGACGTGGTCACGATCCGCATCGAGCGGCTCGGCGAAATCGTCAACAGCTTCGCCTGAGTTCAGGAGCCCGCGACGCGGGCTTCCAGCAGCTTGAGGGCAACATCAAGGGCCGCGCGACGCACATTCGCGCGGCCAATATCCCCAAAACGCATCTCCTGAAGCTGTGTCTGTCCACCGCGCTCGGCGCGGGCAAAATGGACAAGGCCGACCGGCTTGTCAGTGCTGCCGCTGCCGGGCCCGGCAATGCCGGTGATGGACACGCTGAGGTTTGCGCGCGAGTTTGCGATAGCCCCTTCCGCCATGGCGCGTGCGACTTGCGCGCTGACCGCGCCGAACTGGCGGAGCAGGGGTTCTGGCACGCCCAGCATCTCTTCCTTGGCCGCATTGGAATAGGTCACGAAGCCACGGTCGATGACCGCCGAGGAGCCCGGGATCTCCGTCAACAGCCCCGCCAGCAGTCCACCGGTGCAGGATTCCGCCGTGGCAATCTTGAGCCCGAGCCCGGCGCAGGCCGAGACCAGCGCCTGTGCACGGGCGACGAGAGCGGCGTCAAGGATGTTGGCTTCACTCATGACTCAATCCTGAACGGGCAGGCGGATGGTGGCCAGCGCCATGGCGGCAATGCCCTCACGGCGGCCTGTGAACCCCAGTCCCTCGGAGGTTGTCGCCTTCACGCCAACGCGGCCGACTGGCAGACCGCAGATCTCGGCAATGCGGGCGCGCATGGCCTCGCGGTGCGGACCGATTTTCGGCGCCTCGCAGATGAGCGTGCCATCGAGATGCGCGATCATGCCGCCGCGCGCGGAAACAAGATCAACCGCGTGGCGCAGGAAGCGGTCGGAGGCAGCACCCTTCCATTGCGGGTCGGAGGGGGGGAAATGCGAGCCGATATCGCCATCGGCCAGCGCGCCGAGGAGGGCATCGGTGAGCGCATGGAGCAAGACGTCGGCATCCGAATGGCCAATCAAACTCTGATCATGGCCGATCTTCACTCCGCCCAGCCAGACGTGATCGCCAGGTCCAAAGGCATGGACGTCATAGCCCTGTCCTGTGCGGATGTCGGGGAGGTCTGCCAGCAGGCGGGTTTCAACGAGGGCGAAGTCCTCAGGACGCGTGACCTTCATGTTGAGCGCCTCTCCCTCAAATACATGCACCTCATGTCCCGCCCATTCGGCAAGGGTCGCATCATCCGGAAAATCTGCCAATTCTTGTTTGGCAGCATCATTATGGGCTGCATGGATCAAGTTAAAGTGGAAGCTTTGCGGGGTTTGTACGGCGCGCAGTCGTGCGCGGTCCGGCGTGGCGCAGCTGCGCCCTTGATCGTCGACCTGCTTGATTGTGTCGGTAACCGCAAGCCCGGGGACGGCCCCGCCAAATTGGCGGGCGGCTTCCACCGCTCGCAGCAGAAGCGCGTGTCCCGGCTGGCAGCGCGCGCCATCATGGATGAGGACGATGGCCGGTGCTCCGACGCGCGCGAGCGCCTCAAGCCCGGCCCGCACCGAGGTTTGGCGCGTGGCCCCGCCCGGAACGGCAGGCAGCAGAAGAGCGCGCGCGGCGGCGCTCAGCCCTTCGCAGACATTGGCAAAAAGCAGCTCATCGCCTTGCGCAATCACCGGCTGGACCGGTGCGCCAAGCGCTGCGAGCGCCGCAATCGTGTGGGCGAGCAGCGGCTTGCCGGCGAGCGGCACATATTGCTTGGGCAGCTCGCGTCCAGCGCGCAAGCCGCGGCCTGCCGCAACCAGCACAATGGCGACGTCGGTCAGGGGCGGGGCGGGGCTCTGGGTCACGCGTGTCCTTGCGAAATGCTCATCCGCCTCATTGGCGCTATTTTTCCGATGGGTCAAATGCCGCTTTCAACGCCCTTGTTAACGCAGGATTCACCATCGGCGGGCGAGGGTCCGGCATGGTCATTCGTCGCCGACTCCGCGCTGTTCTCATCCCGCTCGTGCTTTATGCCGTGTCGGGTGCGTGCGCGTCCTATTTTGTCTGGCATGCCATCAATGGCTCGCGTGGGCTGAAGACCAAGGAAGAATATCGTCTGCGGATCGACGCCCTGACAACCCAGTTGCATGGCCTGCAGGACGAGCGCGCCGGTTGGGAGCGCCGCGTGCGCATGATGAGCGCGGAATCGCTCGATCAGGATCTTCTTGATGAGCAGGCGCGCGTCACGCTCGGGCGCGTCCACAAGGACGAACTGGTTCTCTTCTACAGGAAGTGAGTCCCGCCGGTTTTGAGCGTCTCGTGAGACGAAAGTAGAAGCGGTTTTTCTCGCATAACTGAAATCTGGTTGATTTTTTTGCGTAACCAAAAACCGGTTAATCTACCTAACCTACTGCTATTAAATGATTTGTTCCTATGCAATTTACTGTCTGGGTCCCCTCGCATTCGGTGCTGGCCTGATTTAATTTAAGTGGGCCGGCCCGAAGTGGTCGCGCGTAGTTTTCAGGGAGCTACCATGGCAGCAACTGCCTCCTCGCGGTCGAAACAGGCCAAGCCTAAAGACACCGCCCCGACCGAATTTACCCGTGATCAGGAACTCCAGGCCTATCGCGAAATGCTGCAGATTCGGCGTTTCGAGGAAAAGGCCGGCCAGATGTATGGCATGGGCCTGATTGGCGGCTTCTGCCATCTCTACATCGGCCAGGAAGCCGTTGTGGTGGGGATGCAGATGGCGTCGCGCGACGGCGACCAGATCATCACGGGCTACCGCGACCACGGGCATATGCTCGTGTGCGGCATGGACCCCAAGGGCGTGATGGCCGAGCTCACGGGCCGCCGCGGCGGCCTGTCGAAGGGCAAGGGCGGCTCTATGCACATGTTCTCGAAAGAGAAACATTTCTATGGCGGCCACGGCATCGTCGGCGCGCAGGTGTCGCTCGGCACCGGTCTGGCCTTTGCCAATAAATACCGCGGCAATGAAAATGCCTCGATGATCTATTTCGGCGATGGCGCGGCCAATCAGGGCCAGGTCTACGAGAGCTTCAACATGGCCGAGCTGTGGAAGCTGCCGGCCGTCTACATCATCGAGAACAATCGCTACGCTATGGGCACTTCGGTGTCGCGCGCGTCGGCGCAGTCCGATTTCTCCCGTCGCGGCATCTCGTTCAACATTCCCGGCGAGCAGGTCGATGGCATGGATGTGCGGGCGGTGAAAGCGGCCGGTGAAAAGGCGCTCGCCTGGTGCCGTGAAGGCAAGGGCCCCTACATTCTCGAAATGCAGACCTATCGCTATCGCGGACATTCCATGTCCGACCCTGCGAAATACCGCTCCAAGGAAGAAGTGCAGAAAATGCGCGAGGAGCACGATCCGATCGAGCAGGTGCGTGCGCGCCTCCTGCGCGACAAATATGCGACGGAAGACGAATTGAAACAGATCGACGCCAAAGTGCGTGCGATCGTCGCCGAGGCAGCCGAATTCGCGACCAACGATCCTGAGCCGGATCCGTCCGAATTGTGGACGGATATCACGCTCTGAAGGAGGGATCGACAATGGCTGTGAATGTGCTCATGCCCGCGCTGTCTCCCACGATGGAACAGGGCAAACTTGCCAAATGGGTCAAGAAGGTCGGCGATGTCGTGAAGTCTGGCGACGTGCTCGCCGAGATTGAAACCGACAAGGCCACCATGGAGGTCGAGGCTGTGGATGAGGGCGTTCTCGCCCAGATCCTGATTGCCGACGGCACCGAGAACGTGCCCGTGAATACGCCGATTGCGGTCATCACCGCAGAAGGCGAAAGCGCGGATGCCGTGCCGGTGTCTGGCGGCCCCGCGCCCAAGGATGCGGGCGGCGAAAAGCCGGCTTCGGTCGCAAAGACCGAGTCCGATGCGCCGCTTCCTCCCACGCTGGCCACAGTGCCTGCCGCGCCCGAAGTGCCCGCCGGCACGCCCATGGTCATGATGACCGTGCGCGAAGCCTTGCGGGACGCCATGGCGGAAGAAATGCGCGCCGATGACAATGTCTTCGTCATGGGCGAAGAGGTTGCCGAATATCAGGGCGCGTACAAGATCACGCAGGGCCTGCTGCAGGAGTTTGGCGCCCGTCGTGTCGTTGACACGCCGATCACCGAACATGGCTTTGCCGGCATTGGCGTTGGCGCTGCGATGACGGGCCTGCGCCCCATCGTCGAATTCATGACCTTCAATTTCGCCATGCAGGCGATTGACCAGATCATCAATTCTGCTGCCAAGACGCTCTATATGTCGGGCGGCCAGATGGGTTGCCCGATTGTGTTCCGTGGTCCCAACGGCGCTGCGGCGCGCGTGGGCGCACAGCACAGCCAGGATTTCACCGCCTGGTATTCGCAGATCCCGGGCCTGAAGGTCGTCGCGCCCTATACGGCGGCTGACTACAAGGGCCTGATGAAAGCCGCGATCCGCGATCCCAACCCCATCGTCTTCCTCGAGAATGAAATTCTCTATGGCCAGACGTTCGAGGTGCCCCAGATCGACGATTACACCGTGCCGATCGGCAAGGCGCGCATCGCGCGTTCTGGCAACGATGTGACCATCGTCTCCTGGTCTATCGGCATGAACTATGCATTGAAGGCGGCCGATGAGCTTGCCAAGGAAGGCATCGAGGCGGAGGTCATCGATCTGCGCACGATCCGTCCCATGGACACTGAAACCATTCTCGCCTCCGTCCAGAAGA
This sequence comes from Beijerinckiaceae bacterium, assembly GCA_947370975.1. Taxonomy (GTDB): domain Bacteria; phylum Pseudomonadota; class Alphaproteobacteria; order Rhizobiales; family Beijerinckiaceae; genus Terripilifer. The sequence continues at coordinate 89,569 of CANBNG010000001.1, read as the reverse complement.
CCGGGCGTTGCGTGACGGTGGAAGAGGGCTGGCCGCAGTCTGGCGTGGGCGCTGAAATCGTCGCCCGCATCATGGAAAAGGCCTTTGACTGGCTCGATGCGCCGGTTCTGCGCGTCACCGGCAAGGATGTGCCGATGCCTTATGCGGCCAACCTCGAGAAGCTCGCGCTTCCGACGGTCGGGGATGTCATCCAGGCGGCGAAAGCCGTGCTCTATCGCTAAGGGGAGCGCCGCTCATGCCGATCAACATCCTGATGCCCGCTCTGTCGCCGACGATGGAAAAAGGCAATCTTGCGCGCTGGCTCAAGAAGGAAGGCGACAAGGTCAAATCCGGCGATGTGCTGGCCGAGATCGAAACCGACAAGGCCACGATGGAAGTCGAGGCCATTGACGAGGGCATTCTCGCCAAGATCGTCGTGCCCGATGGCACGGCCGATGTCGCGGTGAATGCACTCATCGGCATTATTGCCGTCGAAGGCGAAAATGCAGCGACCGTCGGGGCAGGGGCTGGCGCTGCTGCGCCCGCACCCGCACCGGCCAAGACTGCTGAGGCGCCTGCGGCAGTAGCTGCTGCGCCTGTTGCTGCCGCGGCCGCACCTGCTCCCGTGGCCGGCGCGCGCGTTTTCGCCTCGCCGCTCGCGCGGCGGATCGCGAAAGATGCGCGCATCGATCTTGCGCGCGTCAAGGGCTCTGGCCCGCATGGGCGTATTGTCGAGCGCGACGTGAAGGCGGCCATCGCCGGGGGAACTGCAAGTGCCGGCGCCCCGGCTCCTGCCGCTGCTGCGCCCGCGCGTGCTGGCGCTCCTGCCGGCATGTCCGACGAGACGATCCGTAAATTCTTCGAGCCGGGATCCTTTGAGGAAATCCCGCACGATTCGATGCGCAAGACGATTGCGCGCCGACTCGTCGAGGCCAAGCAGACGATCCCGCATTTCTACCTGACGGTGGATTGCGAGCTCGACACGCTGCTGGCCGCGCGCGAAGCGATCAATGCGGCTGCGCCCAAGGACAAGGACGGCAAGCCCGCCTACAAGGTGTCGGTCAACGATTTCGTCATCAAGGCCATGGCTGTCTCGTTGCAGCGCGTGCCCGACGCCAATGTGACCTGGACCGAAGGCGCGATGCTGAAACATCGTCATTCGGATATCGGCGTTGCAGTCTCGATCCCCGGCGGTCTCATCACCCCGGTGATCCGCAAGGCCGAGATGAAGGGCCTGGCGCAGATCTCGAACGAGATGAAGGATTATGCGGCCCGCGCACGCGCCCGCAAGCTGAAGCCCGATGAATATCAGGGCGGGTCTTCAGCCGTGTCCAATCTCGGCATGTTCGGCATCAAGAACTTCTCCGCCGTCATCAATCCGCCCCATGCAACGATCCTCGCGGTCGGCGCAGGCGAACAGCGCGTCGTCGTCAAGAAGGGCGCGCCAGCAGTGGCGACCGTCATGAGCGTCACGCTGTCAACCGACCACCGCGCTGTGGACGGCGCCTTGGGTGCGGAGCTGATCTCGGCCTTCAAGACGCTGATTGAAAATCCGATGGGCATGCTGGTCTGATGCAGACCGCGCGGGCCCAAACCTCGGGGCTGGGTACCACCTTGTCCCCCTCCCCCCTGCGGGGAGGGGCTAGGGGTGGGGGTCGCGACCCATTCGATCGTGTGACCGCCTCAACAGGGCGACCCACGTTCGATGCGTCCAAAACGTCCACGCGCGCCAACGCCAGGCGCATGAGGCGCGAGCCCACGGAAGCCGAGCGTCGCCTATGGCGCGGCCTGCGCGAGCATGTCGTCGTCAGCGCCTCCCATTTCCGCCGGCAGGTTCCACTTGGACCCTACGTCGTGGATTTCTGCTGCCTTGGTTCGCGCTTGATCCTCGAGGTCGATGGAGAACAGCATGCGTCGCAAGCTGGCCTCCAACGTGATGCGGTGCGAGACGCTTATCTTCAGGCCGAAGGCTTCCGCATCCTCCGATTTTCAAATCGCGACGTCATGATGTCGATGAACGTCGTGCTCGACACGATCCATGCGTCACTTTCCTTGCTTAACAACAACGATGCGTAGACCCCCACCCCTAACCCCTCCCCGCAAGGGGGAGGGGGACCGCGCCGGAGTTTTGATCCATGACCACCTATGACGTCCTCATCATCGGTTCCGGCCCCGGCGGCTATGTCACCGCGATCCGCGCTGCGCAGCTCGGTTTGAAGACCGCCATTGTCGAGCGCGAGCATCTTGGCGGCATCTGCCTCAACTGGGGTTGCATCCCGACCAAGGCGCTGTTGCGCTCGGCTGAAATCTATCATTACGCGACCCATGCCGAGGCCTATGGCCTCAAGATCGAAGGCAAGGTCACGTTTGATGCAGCGGCAGTCGTCAAGCGTTCGCGCGGCGTCTCGCAGCAGCTCAATGGCGGCGTCGGCTTCCTGCTCAAGAAGAACAAGGTCGACGTCATTTGGGGCGAGGCCAGCATCGACAAGCCCGGCCAGGTGACGGTTTCCAAAACCACCAAGCCAGCCGTGCAGCCGCAAAATCCCGTGCCCAAGGGCACGCTGGGGGAGGGCGTCTATCAGGCCAAGAACATCATCGTTGCCACAGGCGCGCGTCCGCGCGTGCTGCCGGGCATCGAGCCCGACGGCAAGCTGATCTGGACCTATTTCGAAGCCATGGTGCCGCCCGCCTTCCCGAAGTCCCTGATCGTCATGGGGTCAGGCGCTATCGGCATCGAGTTCGCGAGCTTCTATCGCACGATGGGTTGCGAGGTGACGGTCGTTGAAGTCATGGCGCAGATCCTGCCCGTCGAGGATGCGGAAATTGCCGCACTCGCGCGCAAGCGTTTTGAAAAGCAGGGGATCAAGATCCTGTCCTCGACCAAGGTCACAAAGGTCGAGAAAAAGGCCGACAGCGTCGTCTGCACGCTCGAAGACGACAAGGGTGTGAAGACGCAGCTTGAAGCCGATCGCCTGATCTCGGCCGTTGGTGTCGTTGGCAATGTCGAGAATATCGGCCTTGAAAAGCTTGGCGTGAAAATGGACCGTGGTTGCGTCGTCACCGATGGGCTGGGACGCACCAATATTCCCGGCATTTTCGCCATTGGCGATGTCGCAGGCCCGCCCATGCTGGCGCACAAGGCCGAGCATGAAGGCGTGATCTGCGTCGAGGGCATCAAGGGCCTGCATGTTCACCCGATGGACAAGGGCATGATCCCGGGCTGCACCTATTGCCACCCGCAGGTTGCCAGCGTCGGCCTGACCGAAGCCAAGGCGAAAGAGCAGGGGATCGCGATCAAGGTTGGCCGCTTTCCCTTCGCGGGCAATGGCAAGGCCATCGCGCTGGGTGAGCCCGAGGGTCTCGTCAAGACGATCTTCGATGCCAAGACCGGCAAGTTGCTGGGCGCGCATATGATCGGCGCGGAAGTGACCGAGCTGATTCAGGGCTATGTCGTTGCGATGAACCTCGAGACGACCGAGGAAGAACTGATTCACGCAGTCTTCCCCCATCCCACGCTCTCCGAAATGATGCATGAGAGCGTGCTCGACGCCTATGGTCGCGTCATTCACACCTGAGCGGACTAATGCTTGGTGTACCAAAGAAAATCCCCGCTTCTGAGGACAGGAAGCGGGGAGCGGTCGTCAATGCTGCTCGGTTTAACTGCTTAGTTTGAGCTATATTTTTGACAAAGCTTGGTAATTTGTAATATTGCGTAGCTCGCGATGATCGTAACAGCCTGTTGGCATGCTGCGGTTGCAAGGAGCGGTTTTATGGCGGACGAGCTTGTCGCCTTGAAGGGCGGCTTTCAGTTTGGCTTGGCAGAGGAGGCCAACGATGCCGTGATGGCGTCGCACCGCGCCGCGATGATGGCCGTGCCAGCGCCGATGATCGTGCTCACGACAACGGGCGAGACTGTTCTCGTCAACGATGCCTTTACCCGCATCACCGGTTATACAATTGCAGATCTGCCCGACATTCAGGCCTGCATGGAGACGATGCGCCGCGTGCCTGCCGCAGATGTCGGGGGAATCCTGCGCGGTTGGCTTCATGCAAATGCCGCCCACCCGCCGGAGGCGAAAGAGATTACGGTCTGGACTGATTGGAACGAGATGCGGATCTGGGATATTCGCACCGGTCCCCAGATCCAATGGCCCGACGGGCGTCGGGTAATCATCCAGACGATCTTCGATGTCACCGAGCAGCGTCGGCTTGAGGAAGTTTTACGGCGCAATCAGGAAGAGATGCGGGTGCGTCTTGCCGAGCTTGAATCGCTCTATTCGTCGGCCCCGCTCGGGCTTGCCATGCTCAGCCGCGACGAGAAAATCGTGCGCGTCAATGATGCCCTTGCGGAAATCAACGGTGTCTCGGTCAGGGAGCACATTGGTCGCAACGCATTCGAGATCATCCCCGAGCTGCGTGATCAGTTGGAGCCTGTGTTTTGGCGCGTTCTTGAAACCGGCGAAGCCGTCCGCAACATCGAAATCCGTGGGCAGACCGCCCGCGTGCCCGGCGTGACGCGCGACTGGCTTGAACATATTTATCCGCTGCGCGACGGTCTCGGCGAGATTGTCGGTGTGGGCGTCATAGTCGAGGAAATTACCGAGCGCAAAAAGGTCGAGAGCGAACTCGCCGAGGCCAATACGGCGTTGCGCCGCACGCTCGATCTGCTCTTTCTCGCGCTGCGCACGGCGGGTGTTTCAGTCTTCACGCAGGATCGCGATCTTCGCGAGATCTGGGTTGGTGGGGATTTCTTCGGACGCAGTACCTTAGAGCCCGATGACGCCGACTCGCATCTGCCGCATGATCTGAAGGCGCCGCTGGAAGTGCTCAAACAGCGCGTTTTGGCCGATGGCAACCCCGCGCATGCCGATCTTTCCTATCAGGTGCAGGGCGAGACCCGCTGGTGCAATGTGCACATCGAGCCTTGGCGCGTCGAGAATGGCAAAGTGGAATCGCTTCTTGGCGCCGTGAGCGACATCACCGAACGCAAGTCGACCGAGCAGCACGTCCGCACCTTGCTCAGCGAACTCGCGCATCGCTCCAAGAATTTACTGACCGTTATTCAAGTCATGGCGCGCCGCTCTGTCGGCCCCAACCTTTCCAGCACGGATTTCGTCGATTCTTTCATCGAGCGATTGAGCGGACTTGCCCAATCGCACGATCTTCTCGCGCGTGAAGATTGGCGCGGCATCAGCATGCATGAATTGCTCAGCTCGCAGGTCGGCCATCTCAACAATCAGGTCAGCGTGCGGCTCGACATAAGCGGGCCGGAGCTTGTGCTGACACCGGTCGCGGCGCAGAATCTCGGCATGGCCGTGCATGAGCTTTCGACCAATGCCGTCAAATATGGCGCGCTATCGGTCGCCAGCGGCGTGGTGCAGATCCGCTGGTCGTTGTTTTTCGATGAGGAAGGCCGCGACCGCCTGCGGTTATCGTGGACCGAGCGGGGTGGCCCGCCTGTCGCCCCCCCGAGCCGCCGCGGCTTTGGGCGTTTCGTGATCGAGGCCATTGCCGCGCGTGCGCTCAGCGGCTCCGTGGACCTGCGCTTCGAGCCTGACGGTGTGTCCTGCTTCATCGAGGGAGCGGCGGACGCCACGGTTCTTGTGTATCCGCCCCAGAACATGACGGCAGACGCATAAGTCCGCGCTTCGCGAGGGGTTGGCGCAGGCGCGGAATGGTCGTAGACGAAGGGCCCAACACGCGAGGCCGCCATGGCTGTGGTTCTAGACCTTCTGAACGATGATCCCCGCAAGAAGGCCGGTGCTGACGCACCGCGCCATCCCGAGAAAGCGCACCGGCCTGACAGCCCGGTTTTGCGCAAACCCGACTGGATCCGCGTCAAGGCGCCGGGCTCACCCAAATGGGCCGAGACTCATCGCATCGTGAAGGAAAACGGCCTCGTCACTGTCTGCGAGGAAGCCGGCTGCCCCAATATCGGCGAGTGCTGGGAAAAGAAGCACGCCACCTTCATGATCATGGGCGACACCTGCACGCGGGCCTGCGCCTTCTGCAATGTGAAGACGGGTATGCCCGGCGCACTCGACCCGCACGAACCCGCCCATATCGGCGAGGCCGTGGCCAAGCTCGGCCTTTCGCATGTGGTCATCACCTCGGTCGATCGCGATGATCTGGCCGACGGCGGCGCTGAACATTTCGCGCAGGTGATCCGTGCGATCCGCGCCTCTTCGCCCAGGACGACGATTGAAATTCTGACGCCGGACTTCTTGCGCAAGGAGGGTGCGCTCGAAATCGTGGTCGCCGCGCGCCCTGACGTGTTCAACCACAATCTCGAGACTGTACCCTCGAAATATCTGAAAGTGCGCCCCGGCGCGCGTTACTTCCATTCCATCCGGCTGTTGCAGCGGGTCAAGGAGCTCGACGCGACGATTTTCACCAAATCCGGCATCATGGTCGGGCTTGGCGAGGAGCGGAATGAAGTCCTGCAGCTCATGGATGACCTGCGCTCTGCCGATGTCGATTTCATCACAATCGGTCAATATCTCCAGCCCACTCGCAAGCATCACCCGGTGATCCGCTTCGTGACGCCCGAGGAATTTACCTCTTTCGAGAGTGTTGCGACGGCAAAGGGCTTTCTGCTTGCATCCGCTTCGCCTCTCACGCGTTCATCCCATCATGCCGGGGAGGATTTCGCGCGCCTGAAGGCGGCGCGTCTGGCGAAATCCGGAGGCTGAGGAGGATCGATCCATGTATCACGCGCGCCAGACGGGCCTGGAGCCGCCGCGCCGCGTGATCATCATCGGAAGTCCGGGCTCTGAAAAGGCCGAGCTGGCGCGCGTCATAGCCGAGCGGCTGCGCTTACCCTGCATCGAGCTTGAGCGCCTCTATTGGCGTCCAGGCTGGGAAAAGCCCGACGCTCAGACGTGGCAGACGCAGGTCAGCGAGCTGGCCGCCCGCGAGGCCTGGGTGATGTCAGGCACGTTTCCCTCTACCTTGGATATCCGCGTGGCGCGGGCGGATTGGCTGGTCTGGGTCGATCTTCCGATGCCGGTCTGCTTCGTCCACAAATTGCGGGACATGATGCGGCGGAATGGCGAGAAGCGCCCCGAGGTTGCACCCGGCTGCCCGCAGCGCTTCGATATGAGCCTGTTGCGCTTTATCTGGACGTTTCCGAGCGTGGTTTTGCCCCGCATTGCAGCGCTTGTTGCGCGCGAGCGCCGCAACCGGACGATCTTCATCCTGCGCTCCAAACGCGAGCGGGATGATTTCCTCGCCAAAGTCCCGATTGTCGGCGATGGACCCGGGCAGACGCCGGACGCCTGATCGGGGCTTTCCTGTGCCGCGCGGCATGATAGAAGGGCGCAAAGTTTTGGGTGCCCCATGCCGTCGTTCAACACAACACGCAGCGTCCGCCACAAGGCGGTGCAAATGTTCGATCTCGTCGCGGATGTGGAATCCTATCCGCAATTCCTGCCGCTGTGCACGGGCCTGCGCGTGCGCCGCAGGGTTGCGAGCGGGGAGGGGGTGGAGATTGTCGTGGCCGAGATGGAAGTCGGCTACAAGGCGATCCGCGAGACCTTCACAAGCCGCGTCACGCTGGATCGGCCACGCCTGCGCATCATGGTCGAATATATCGACGGGCCTTTCAGCCACCTCGAAAATCGCTGGACCTTTCAGGACAAGCCCGAGGTCGGTTCCGAGGTTGGCTTTGCCATCACCTACGAATTTCGCAGCCGCGCGCTTGGCCTGCTGATGGGGGCCATGTTCGACACCGCCTTCCGCAAATTCGCCGAAGCATTTGAAGCCCGGGCCGACGCCATTTACGGGACATAATTGCGCGACCCCCACCCCTAACCCCTCCCCACAAGGGGGAGGGGGATAAAGTGGCGTTTTACAGGGGTCTTTTGCGCATTCTCATCGCGGTAGACGTGCACCCTGCCGCATGTTGCCGTTTCAGCGCGGGCGGAACAGCTCCTTGAAGGTCGCTGACCACTTCTTTTCTTCCGTCGAATCGAGAAGCTTGATGATGACCTTCGCCTTGGTCACATTTTCCAGCACGCCCTTGGGGTTGGTCTCGACATCGGGGCGGGTTGGGAGACGGCCGAAATTGGTCAGAAACTGCTGGGCTTCCTGGCTGAGCAGGAAGTTCTGCGCGAGCTTGGCGGCGTTGGGGTGGGGCGCCTTGGCTGCAATGCCGGACTGTCCGAAGAACAAGGTGACCGGCTCCATCACCCAATAATCGGTCGGCGATTTCGCAAGCTGCACATTCAGCGTCAGGTTCAGATAATTGTTGAGCGCGAACAGATATTCGCCGCCGCCCACAGCGCGCGCAATGGCGAGATGGCCATCGAGTACGACGGGCTTCATCTTGGCCACGAGTTCGGTGAGGATTTCGCGCGCGCGCGCCTCGCCGTAATGGTCAAAGACCGCCGCGAGCCAAGGCGTATCCGTATCGTCGATTGCGATGCGGCCAGCCCATTCGGGATGTTTCACGAAATCCTCCAGCCGGGCCGGCAGATCTTCGCGCTTCACGAGGTTGGTATTATAGGCTGGCGCATTGTAGTTGGCGTAAACGCCGAACCATTTGTTGTTGGGGCCGCGCGCGGATTCCATGAGGAATTTGGATTCCGGCGGCGCCCAGTCAAGCAGGAAGTCCTGCGGGAATTTCTGGACGTTTGCAGTCTGGGAAATATCCCAGGAGCGCTGGTTGGCGCGCGCCTCGATCACGACGCGTGAAAGGATCTGCGCGTCAGAGGCGCGGACATAGAGCACCTTGATGCCGGTCGCATCCTCGAAAATCTTCCAGAGCGGCAGGCCTTCCTGCTCATTGGTGGTGGAGTAGATGACGACCTGACCTTCGGCCTTGGCGGCTGGCAGCAGGCTTTCGTCGAGCCAGGAATGTTTGGCTGTCTGCGCCTGCGCAGAACCTGCAAACCCTGCGAGCGCGCAAGCGAGCGCCCCTGCAATTGCGCCTGCGCGCAGTGAGATCCTGAGCATGTAACCTCCCAAAAGCGCCCATTTGGGCGACCGAATTTTTCCTTGTCTGGACTCCTAGCTCTGGGCCGGAGCCTTGTCCATATCAGCGCGGCTTGGCCATGAGCTGCGGGCGGAGCGCCAGCACGAACAGGAGCCCGAGAAGGACCGCCGGGATGAGCAGCAGCGGCATGGCGGCCCAGCCGAAATGATTGACGACAATGCCCGCCGCGACCGGCCCGACGAACTGGCCGACATTGCTCGTCTGCTGAATGAGCCCGATTGTCGGGGTCACGAGTTCGGGCCGCACAAGGCGGGGGACGGCTGCGAAGATCGAACCTGGCAGAAGCCCTGCGAGGCCCAGCGTCAGGGCCGCCAGAAGGGCAATGGCGCTGGCCGGGATGCCGGCGGAGTAGATCAGCGGCGCGCTCAGCCCATAGCCCGTCAGCGAGGCTCCCATGCTGATCCAGAGCGGGAAGCCCGCGCGCGAGAGCAGGCCCGCGCAGACATTGCCGATGGCGTTGGCGGCAACAACGCCCGCTGTGAACAAGGTCGCTGTTGCGAGCGGCAGGCCAAGCGTCCCCACGAGAATGACGGGCAGGAAGCCTGCGAGCACGAAATATTGGAAGGCGTAAAACCCGAAGATGGCGGACAGCAGCAGGCTCGCGCGGTCGGCCAGCACCCGCCTTGCCACAGAGATCAGCGAGGGCGCGGCCAGATCGGGCTTTGCCCTTGTGCCGGGCAGCAGGAGGACAGCGAGCCCGGCATAGACCAGCGCAACGATAGCCTGCGAAAGCCAGAGGCTGCGCCAGCCGAGATAGGGCAGGCTTGAGCCCAGCAACAGCATGAGCGCCGTCCCCGTGGGCATGAACGTGCCCCACAGGCCGAAGAAGAAATTGCGGTCGCGACCCGTCGCGACCATGCCGATCATGTCGGGAACGACAACCACGACGCCGAGAAAGCCGACACCCTCGATGATGCGCGAGGCGATGAGCACGGAGGGCTGCTCGGCCATTGCGCCAAGAAGGCTGCCAGCCGACATGATCGCCATGCCGATGACAAGGGAACGCCGCGCGCCGACGCGCCGCGCCACAAGCCCTGTCCACATGCCGAGCGTTGCGCCAAGCGTGGCGAAAGTCGCGATGAGGAAGGAAACGGTGGTGATGCCCAGATGCATTTCTTCCTGCACCAAGGGCATGGCGACAAAGGCCTTGCCGAGCTGTGCCGAGGAAATGACGCCGCCCAGCAGAAGGAAGAGCGCCAGCGGGACGCTGGTCGTCTTGGGGCTGTCTTTGCTGTCCTGCATCCCCGCCGCCTCACGCGCGTGACCCGCGACTCTCGCAGGTCGCGCGGAGAATGAATTAGCCGCAGGAGCAGCCCAAGGCCAGCCCGCAGTCTCTAGCGCAGGCCAAAGAAGCTGAGCACCGCGAGGACAACCACGACGAGGCCGACGATATAAATAATCCCATTCATGACGATGTTTCCTGTTGTGTGTGCGGCTTATCGAAGGTCGGCGGGCTGGGTGGCTTCCTGCTCGCGCGCCAGATCACGCGACCATTGCGTGAGCCAGGTTTCGCTCAGCACCTTGCCGCGATGGAGCAGGGTGGCGCTGATCTCGCTCGATTGTTCGTGTTCCATATGGGTGAAAATGCGGGCGCGAATGCCCGACGTATGCGGGTTCCAGGCCAGCGGCTCGGCCGCGATGGTTCCGGCTGTGGTGTGCAGCGAGATTTCAAGTTCATCGACGGCAGATTTGTAGAAGGCCAGATCGCCGCCTGCGAAATCGACCAGAAAAAGCCGCGCGCCGGCGGGCTGGCCGGCATGGCGCGCCGCGCGATCGCTGATGAGCGTGCGTTGGGCGCGGGCAAGTTCGCTCATGGGCTCGCCGCTCCCGGTCGCGGTGATGCGATAGCGCCATTGCGCGGGCTTGCCCGGCTGGAGTGGCGATTGGGGTCTGAACGAAGCGACAATATTGTCGCTCGTTTCCGATTGCGTGGCGAGTTCGGAGAGCTCGACCGAGCCCGGTCCCCAGTCGCCCATGGGTTCGACATAATAACTCGGGCGCAATTCGTAGGAGGCCTCGAGATCCTGATAATCGTCGAAATTGCGATTGCGCTGGATGAGGCCAAAGCCTTGAACTGTTTGCGCGGCAAAAGAGCTCGTGCGGCTCTGGGGCGGATTGACGAGGGGACGCCAAGTGCTGTGGCCCTCAAGGCGCATGACGAGCCCGTCTGAATCATGCACCTCGCGTCTAAACAGATCCGTGTGACGGGGCCCGCTGCCGCCGGTGAAATACATGGATGTGAGGGGCGCTACGCCGAGGCGCGCGAGTGTGGTGCGTGGAATGATATGGGCGGTGACATCAGCGCTTGTCTCTTCGCGAGGCAGCAGGGTAAAGGCAAAGGCCCCTGCGAGAGAGGGAGAATCCATCAGCGCATAAAGCGTGAGATGAAGCTGATCCTCTTTGGGCTTCTCGATCCAGAATTCGCGAAAGAAGGGAAATTCCTCGGTTTCGCCAGGAATGCCGGCATTGAGGGCAAGACCGCGCGCCGACAGCCCGTAGCGCTGCCCGCGCCCGAGAAATCGGAAATAGGATGCGCCGAGGAAGACGATCAACTCGTCCTGGACATCGGGGCGGTTGAGGGGCGCGCGAATGCGCAATCCCGCAAAACCAAGAGAGCGCGGCAGAGGGCCGAGCTTCAATCCGCCGAAATCGAACTGGCTTTCGCGATAGGGCAGCTCAACCGGTATGCCATCCTCGAGGAGATTGATGTCGACTTGCGGTTTGAAAATATGGCCGCGATGGAAGAGGTCGAGGCCAAATCCGGCGCCCAGCGACACGCGTGCTTCGGGGCGGAACCGGATCTTGCGGTAATCATCATAATCGAGCGCTGCGAGCGCGGGTGGTTCGACATCCCGCTCGTCGCTGAAATCGGCTGCTGCCAGCGCTTGCGCTTTGGCGATCACATCATCAAATGCAAAGCGTATCGGCGGGCGGACCTGCGCCACGGCGGGGAAGGTTGCCAGCACCCCCGTCGTGGCGATGAAGCTTCGGCGTGTCATTCTCATCTGCAAGCGTGTCCCCATTTGCCAAGGCAACGGGCGCGAGCGCAGCAGGTTCCGGCCTTGCCTTTAGTGAGGCAGCAAGGTCGGCGGCTCGGGATGATGTATCGCCCAGAGTTCCCATCCCGACATGACCACGACGATCAGGCCGGCGAGGAACAGGGCCTGCGTTGCCATTTCGGAATTGGTCAGGCCGAAGATGAAGGGAGACGCGGCCACACCGATGCCGAGCAACATGTTCAGCCATTCTTCCCATTCCGCGAAGCGGATGAGCGCTGCGCCCGCCACCAGAAAGATTAGAATTCCGGCGACGACACTGATGCGGGTGGCGAGCTGGTTGTCTGAATAGCCAATCACCCACGGGTAGACCGCCAGTCCAAGGCCGACGGCCAGATTGGTCCAGTCCTGGAAGCGCGTTGTTTGCTGTTCCATGCGAGAACCTCCATCACCCGAGCAGGTGCGGAGAGAAGGGCCGCAGCCCGCTCGATCTGATTAAACAGCTCATGTGGGCAACGGGTTCCGTCGAGCTTCGTTCTCCTTTATCGTTCCTGCCAAGAGAAGCTGGCTTGCGCCTCGCGCAAAACCCAAGGACGAAGAATGAAAGTCCCGCGTCGCAAGATCCTATATGCCCTTTTCGCGCTCGGGATTGTCATAGGCGCGGTCATCGGCCTGGCCGCCTATCGCTTTGCCAGCAAGCCCTCGCAGTTCAGCGTGGCTGTCGGCAATCACGGCAGCAATGAGCAGGTTCTGATCGATGCTTTTGCCGCGACCTTGCGCGATACCAAGAGCAATATCTCGATCCAGCCGGTTTTTTACGAGGATTTTCGACAGGCTGCACTGGCGCTTGAAGAAGGCCGCGCGCCCTTTGCCGTGGTCCGTCCCGATGTCGAATTGCCCAATAATGGCCTGACCGTTGCGATCCTGCGCGAGGAGGCCCTGATTATCGCCGCGCCGACCGCGCGCAAGATATCCGACGTTGCCGATCTCGCGGGCAAAAGGCTGGCGCTTGTCGATATGCGCACGCCGGACCGAAATGTCTTGCTGCGCGTGCTTTCGAGCTATGAGCTCACCGACAAGGAAGTGCGCTTTGTCAATACTACCGCCGGTCAGGTTCCGGGCCTCGTCGCAGCCAAGCAGATTGACGCCATCGCCTTTATTGCCGCGCCTGTCAGTTCGGAAGCTGGCCAATTGGTGCGCAGCTATTCCCGCGCCCTGGGTGGCGACATCACCATCGTGCCCGTGGATGAAGCCGAGGCGCTCAGCCTGCGCACGCCCGTGCTGACGCAGATGACCATTCCAGCGGGCGCATTTGGCGGACGCCCAAAGAAGCCCACAGAAGAAATCACCACCATCGGCGTCTCTTACCGGCTCATGGCATCCTCGCGCACCGATCGCGGGCCTGTGTCCGAGGTCACGGCCAATCTCTTCCGGCTGCGCGCGCGCATCGCCAATGCCACGGCGACGATCAATCTGCTCAAGGCGCCCGACACTGACAGCGCCACAAGCGCGGCTTTGCCGGTTCATCCAGGCGCTGTGGATTACCTCAACCGCGAGCAATTGACCTTCATGGACCGCTGGGGCGACTGGCTTTGGCTTGGATTGTTTGCAGGCGGCGGCGTGACCTCGGTTCTGGCCTGGATCAGCCAGCTCTTTGCCCAACAGAAGCGCGATGCCGTTGACGAAGTGCTCGAGGAGCTTGGGTCTCTCCTGTCGCGCGCGCGCAAGGCCCATTCCGATGAAGACCTCTCCAGCGTCACGCTGGCGCTTGACGATGTCGTGCGCCAGGCCATTCGCTTTACCCGTCGTGGCCTGACCAATACGCGCACCATGAGTGCCCTGATGCTGGCCATAGGCTCGACGCGCTCTGCAATCGAGGATCGCCGACGGGTTCTTGCAGAAGAGGGCGTGCAACCCGCAAGCGGGTCTGGCCATTTGGCAGACCGGATCGGCGGCGCGGCCTGAGGCTGCGCTTGCGACCCTTTGGGTGCAAGCGAGGTCGCGATGCTGGAACGGCGCTTTGGTTTGGGTGCGGAACTTGTGGATGGCGGCGTGTCGTTCCGCGTCTTCTGCGATCGTTCCACGCCGACCTTGCATATCGACGGCCAGATGCGCAGGCCGATGCAGCCCGAGGGTGAAGGCTATCACAGCCTGTTCGTGCCAGACCTGCGGGCAGGGGCGCGCTATGGCTACATGATCGGGGACACCGGCCCGTTTCCTGATCCTGCCTCGCGCGCTCAGCCACAAGGCCCGCATCATCTTTCGGAGGTCATCGATCCATCCGCTTTTGCCTGGAGCGACGCAGACTGGCCGGGCTGTCGGATGGAACGGCAGATCATTTATGAAATCCATGTTGGCGCTTTCACGCCCGAGGGCACATGGGCCGGCGCCATCGCCAAACTTCCGCATTTGCGCGAGACCGGCATCACGCTGATCGAAATGATGCCGATTGCCAGTTTTCCTGGAAGCTTTGGCTGGGGCTATGACGGCGTCGCGCTATTTGCGCCCACGCATCTTTATGGCGGCCCCGACGATCTGCGCGCCTTTGTCGATGCTGCCCATGCCATCGGGATCGGGGTTATTCTCGACGTCGTCTATAATCATCTGGGGCCTGACGGAAATTATCTCGCGTCCTTTTCCGATGGCTATGTGACCCAATCCTATGAAAACGACTGGGGCGATGCGCTGGATTTCGAGCGGCCCGGTGCGCCGATGCGCGAAATGGTGCTGGAAAACGCGCGTTACTGGATCGACGACTTTCATTTCGACGGCCTGCGGCTCGACGCCACGCAAAGTATTTTCGATTCCTCAGTCGACCATGTGATTGCAGACATCGCGCGCCGCTGTCGGTCCTCGACCAGGCGCGATGTCATCATTGTGGGCGAGAACGAGCCTGAACATGGACTGCTGTTTCGCACGCCGGAGCAGGGTGGTTATGGGCTTGATGCCTTGTGGAACGATGATTTCCACCACAGCGCCCTTGTCGCTGTTACCGGTCGCAACGGGGCCTATTATGAGGATCATCGTGGATCGCCGCAGGAATTGATCTCGGCCGCCAAATACGGGTTCTTGTTTCAGGGGCAATTCTACGCCCATCAGGCCAAAAGGCGCGGCGAGCCCGCATTGCGCGCGCCGCCTGGCCGCTTTGTGACCTTCATCGAAAATCACGATCAGATCGCCAATTCAGGCCACGGCAAGCGCGTGCATCAATTGACCTCGCCGGGAGCCTTGCGCGCGGTGACAGCCCTGCTGCTGCTGATGCCCAGTACACCCATGCTGTTTCAGGGACAGGAATTTTGCGCCTCCGCACCCTTCCTCTATTTTGCCGATCACGAGGGGGAGCTGGCCAAACAGGTCGCTATGGGGCGTATCGCCTTCCTCTCGCAATTCGACAATCTTGCGAGCCCTACCGGGCCGCCGATTTCTTTGCCCCATGAACGCGAGACATTTCTGCGCTGCAAGCTCGATTGGAGCGAAGCCGAAACGAAACGCGAAGCGCTCGCCCTGCATCGCGAATTGATTGCGCTTCGGCAAAATGACCCTGTGCTGTGCGGAGATGCGCGGCTTGGCATCGACGGTTCGGTCGTCGATGACGCATGTCTGTTGCTGCGGATTTTCGGCACGGACGACCGTGATTTCCTGCTTTTTGTGAATTTCGGTCGCGACCTCAAGCGCCGCAGCCTGCCTGACCCGCTGGTGGCAGCGCCTGCTGCACGGCGCTGGGTGCTCGCCTGGTCAAGCGAGCATCCCGATTATGGAGGTGATGGCATTACGCTCGTCGAGCGGCCGGCCGGCTGGTATGTGCCTGGGCAGACCGCCGTTCTGCTGCGTGCTGATTCGCTGCCCGATCAATAATATTTCTCGGTGATGACAGCCTTGATTTCCCGCAGGCGTTCGGCCCCGAGCGAGCCATCGAGTGCGCGCTTCACAAGTCCGGCCATTTCCTCGGGTTCGCCGTAAAGTGCGGGCTGGTTGCGGCTTGCAAATTCAGCCAGCGCCTCGGGGTCGTTGAGCACCTTGCGGGAGATATCGCGGAGATAGGTCAGGCGCTCGGGATCTATGCCGGGCGGGGCCACGAGAAGGCGACCGATCTTGCGAAGATCCTCGCGGAAGTCGATCCACCAGATCGCTTCCGCATCCAGTTTCAGCTCATCGAAAATGGTTGGCACATCAGGCATGAGCGGCGCGCGCTCGCGCGAGATGACGGCGAGCGGGCGCAATTGATTGCCTTCGGAATAACGCGCAGCGGAATCATCCACGAGAATGGTGCCGTCAACCTCGCCGCGCATGGCCGCCAGCGAGAACTCCTTGGAGGAGGGGTAGCCGATCATGATCTTGCAGGCGAGTTTCAGTGCGTGGCAGAGCACGGCCGAGGTATCGGATGCGCCATCGGTCTTGCCGTTCGCGCCGATAAAGATCTGCTTCGTGGCATGGGCGAAGTCGGCCATCGTTTTGTAGGGGCCGTTCGGATTGACGATCAGCACGCGGGGCGCGGTATTCACGCGCGCGAGAATCGGAAATTTCGTCAGATCGAAACGCACGCCCGGCTCATCCGTAAGCTTGGCGAAGACTGCGCCTTCACCCGGCGCGAGCATCAGGGTGAGCCCGTCCGGGGGCGCCTGCCAGACATGGTTCATGGCGGTGAGCATACCGGCGCCGGGGCGTGATTCAACAATGACCGTCGCGCCGAGATATTTGGCCAGCCAGGGCGCGAGCATGCGCGAGTAGAGATCATAGCCGCTGCCCGCCGCGCCGCCGTTCACAAGGCGGACGGTCTTTCCCTTGTAGAAATCAGCCTGACTTTCGGCCTGCGCAGGCGCTGCCGCCAGAAAGGCGAGACAGGCGAAAAGAGCGCCAAATCTGATGCGCGTGCGGTGGTGCGTCATGGTTTCCTCCCCGAACGGAGCCGTGTGGCCCTCTTTTATCGTTGAGGCTAGACCGCGTGCATGTGCGCCGCAAGGGGAGCCTTCCGCTGCGCACCGCGTTGTGGGGCATTCACGGCAAGATGGATTGAAGACCATGAATGACAAGAGCGACAATCCCCTCTCACGCGTGCTGGCCCGATGGGGACTGGCCGGCGATGCCTCGGGCGCCATCGAGCCCGGCGAGGAGCGTGAAGTGCTCTATTGTCTGGGTGCTGCTGTGATTGCCCGTTGGGCCGATCTGCCGCGCGATGTGCAGCGCAGTCTCTTCGATGCAGCGGTCGCGGCAGGGCGGCCGGGGCGGGAGGATATTGCCGTCTTCCTCCACACCCATCACCGCGATACCGCGACGCGCTAGGGTCTCAATTGGCCTTGAAGATGACGTTGCGCAGCTTCGTCTTCTGTTCGGGATTGATGCCGCTGAGCACGTGGCGGGTGATCTCCAAAGCGCGCTCCGGCGGCTGATAGGCAACAAAGCGCTGCGTCTTTTCGCCTTCCGCAAGCAGTTCGGGATTGGTGAGCGCGCGCTTCACGGCCGCGCGCAGGAAGGCGATACGGTCGGCCGGCACGCCCGGCGTCGTGATGAGGATGCGTCCGAGATCGTTCAGATTGGCGCGGAAATCGAGCCACCATTCCTGATCCTGCGTCAGCTTGGTCTGTTCGAAAATGGTCGGCACGTCGGGCAGGAGCGCCGAGCGCGTGCGGCCCATGGCGGCGACCGCGCGCGCCTGACCGTTTTTCACATAATTGGCGGCCGACGAATCGGACAGATAGAGCCCGTCCATCTCGCCGCGCTCCATGGCCAGCGCAATGTCGCCGCTGCTCTTGTAGCCAAGCACGATCTGGCAATCGAGCTTGAGCACATCGCAGGTCAGCGCCGCGCCATCGGCGGGGCCATCGCTCGGGCCAGTGCCGCCCCAGCGGATTTTGGTGCCGGGCTTCATGGCGTCAGTCGCGGTCTTGATGTCGGTCTTGGGGCCTGTCAGCCAGATCCAAGGATAGGCGCTGATAACGCCCAGATGATCGGCCTTTGTCAGGTCGTAGCGAATATTGTCCTGCTCGAGCAATTGGCCAAGTGCCGCGGGCGTGCCGTTGACGATGAGCAACCGCAAGCCATCTGGCTGGCCGGTGTAGACTTGGTTGAGCGCAAGCAGGCCGCCCGCGCCGGGCAGGTTTTCGACGATCACCGTGGTGTCGAGCTCTTTGGCCAGATAGGGCGCAATCATGCGGGCGTAGGCATCAAAGCCACCGCCGACGCCGAGCCCGACGATGAAGCGCACCGTCTTGCCCTTGTAAAAGGCCGCGCCCGAATCTTGCGCTTGCGCCGCCGCGCCAAAGCCAAGACTCAATGCCAGCGCAACGCCAGCCACACGCGCCAAACCTTTTATGCCAGCCATCAGAAACCTCCCGCCACGCTTTGCCGCTCTTGGAAGGCGGCGCTGTTGGTGTGCAATCTAGGGGCTTGGCGGGGCGTCATCAACCAGTCTCGGCAAAGACGCGGTTTGGAAGGAGATTGTTAAGGCTGTTCGCCTAGCTTCGCGACATCGGGGCCGGAGTATGCGTCGTGTTGATTTGGTGGGTTCAAGGAACGGGTGTGCGTCACCCTTGCAATGATCTCGAGGGCGCCCTTTGGATGGTTTCGGCTGTCCGGGCTTGGGATCCTGAGGCTGCGGTCTGCTGCGCTTACGCGGCTCTGGCAGCCGGTGATGACGATTTCACGAACGAGTGAGTCGTTTCACCCTGAGCTTGAGTGTGAGCAGAAACGGCCATTTTTCAGGCCTTTCTGCTTCGCTGACGCTTAAAATAAAAATTTAGGGGCTTGTGCGCCTGTCGCCGTGTCCCTAAGTTCGCCCTATCGATTTCGGCCGGGTTATTGGCTATGCGCATCTCATGCGACTGCTAACCTCTCTACCACATGAATTCGATATTCATGCGGCCCACATCCGTGGGTCGTCATCTGCGCTTGTCTAAAAGGAAGTCTCCCATGGATACGGGAACAGTTAAATGGTTCGACGCGACAAAGGGCTACGGATTCATCCAGCCCGATAATGGTGGCAAGGACGTTTTCGTCCACATCAGCGCCGTTGAGCAGGCTGGCCTGCGTGGCCTCAATGAAGGCCAGAAGGTCAATTTTGAGGTCGTTGCTGACCGCCGCACCGGCAAGTCCGCTGCTGGCAACCTGAGCGTCGCCGGTTAATCGGCTGCAATCTGGTTACGCCGCGCATTGCGTGCGAACACGGGTTTTCAAGGGTCCCTTCCGAGGGGCCCTTTTTTTGTCTTCATGTATGACGTCACTCCAGCCATCTCAAATTTCATGAGCGGAACCAATGGTTTAGGTCGGGCGTTTCATCATGAGCGAGGCCAGACGCTGGCCTTGCGAGGCAACGCCTGATGTTGACCTGTAAAACGGGCGGGGGGCCGGAGGCAAAGATGAAGAAAAAAATCCTGGATCGCGCGGCACTTGAAAAAGTGTGCTTGGAAACGCTTCGGAGCGCGCCCGGATATGAGACGCTGGAACGCATCGAGGTGCGTTCGATTCCGCGCGATCGCCATGACCGAACCTGGCAATTGGCGCGCGTACACCCTGACCATTCAGTCGGGCGCAAATGGGCTCCGCTGAAGATGAAGCTCACTGAATTGCAGGAAACCTTCGATCTCGCCGAGGTTTAGCCGAGCAGAGCTTCGATCCCGGCAGCGATGGCGAAAAGTGCGCGGTCGCTGCCACCAATCCCGGACAGCATGAGGCCGGCGGGTGCAGCAGGCGGGCGCGCCATGGGGACTGAAATGGCGCAGCCATCGAGCATGTTGATGACTGCGGGGTTGCGCAGGATCAGCATGTTGAGCCGTGCAAAATCAGCATCCGAATCGAAGGCGCTCATCGGCGGGGCAACGATGGGCACTGTCGGATAAGCGAGCACATCGAAATCTGCCATACGCGTATTGAAGCCCGCGATAAGGCGCGCGCGTGTCCGCATGAGGTCGACATAATCGGACGCACTCTGCTCGTGTCCACGCTGGATGCGAGTCAGCACGCGGTTGTCGTAACGCTGCGCATGAGCTTCGATCAGATGGCGATGCGTGGCCAGACTTTCCGGCGCTGCAAAGCCGCCTTTCGCATTGGCGGCGGGAATCGCGTCAATTTCTGGAAAGGCGCATTCGGTGATGATGGCGCCAGCTTCCGAGAGACGGGTAAGGGCGCGGGCAAAAGCGCTTGCAACCGTCTCGTCCAAATCGTTCAGCACATAGGCCTTGGGCACTGCAATGCGCAGGCCGCGCGGATCGCGCGCGGTCAGTGGCAGGGCAGGCGTGCCTGAAAGGATCGCATCGAGCGCTGCGCAGCAGGCGACCGAGCGCGCGATGGGGCCGATGGAATCAAGCGTCGTGGACAGCGGGAATGCGCCCTCGAGCGGCACGCGCTGCGCCGTCGGCTTGAAGCCGACGAGGCCATTGAATGCCGCCGGAATCCGGCAGGAGCCGCCCGTGTCGGTGCCAAGCGAGGCATGCGCCATCAAGTCTGTCAGCGCGATGGCAGCGCCAGACGACGAGCCGCCGGGCACGCGCGCGCTCAAACGGTCCCAGACATTTTTCGGCGTGCCGTAATGGGGATTGATGCCAACGCCCGAGAAAGCAAATTCCGTCATATTGGTGCGGCCGATAACGATGAAGCCCGCAGACTTGAGCCGCGCAACTGCGGTGGCATCCTGCATGGCCGGCGCGGAATCAGCCAGGACAGCAGAGCCCGCGCGCGTGACCTGTCCGGCAATGTCGAACAGATCCTTGATCGACACCGGGATGCCCGCATAGCGCGAGGGTGCAGCGCCCGATTGGCGCAACTCATCCATGGCGGAGGCGGCGCGACGCGCATCTTCATGTGCAACTGACATGAAGACGCGCGCGCCTTCTCCGGCGGGCGCATCGATGCGCCCGAGACAATCCTCCACAAGAGCGCGGCTTGTCGTCATGCCGTGCGCAAGCGCTTCAGCGAGGTCTTCAAGCCGCGGGCCCATGGTCATCTCCGTTCAGACGGGATCGAAATAGTGGATTTCGAGCAGCAGGCAGCCCTTGTCGGACTTGAACGGCCCATGGAACGCGCCCGGCGGACGGCAGGCATAGGTAAAGGGCAAAAAGCATTCGCCGCCATTGCCCTGTTCGTCATTGCCCACGGTCAGGTCGCCGGAGACGAGGAAAACCTCTTCCCAATATTCATGCACGAAGGGCTTCGTCGTGAAGACGCCCGGCTCGAAACGCAGAAGGCGCGTGCGGCTGCCCGTGCGGTTCACTTCATCCAGGCCGCCAGCGAGAATCTTCTGCTGGATGCCCGACGGATAGGTGGCTGGCACTTCCCAGCCCGTGCTCATGTCGAGCGTGTGGAATTCGTTGAGAACCTTGTTCATGGCCATGGTGGCGCTATCCTTCAGATTGTCCAGAATTTTGAAGAGCCGGTCGCGACAATGTCCTCATAGGCGACATCGCCATTGAGAATGCCGACTTCGCGCGTGAACTGGTTCATGCCAGCCACGAAGTCGCGCGAGATGGTCGCGTCGTAATAGGGCAGGTCGCGCTCGATGAGTTGCGCGATGAGGCCTGCTTCGGTTTCCGGGAAGAGGCGACGGCCTGCCTCTGTCGCCAGAGACACATCGGCCTTCAGCGCTTGCTGCGTGGCGACAATGGCGCGCACGGCAGCAGCTGCCGCTTCGGGCTCGCGCGCAATCAGCGCGTCCGAGGTCGCAACGCTCGCCATTGTGTAATTGAAGCAGCCCTTCGGGCCATCGCCACGACGAATGTCGAGAACGACCTTGCCGACGCCGCGTGTGACCGCGACTTCAGTGCCCATGCCATTGGCCCAGAAACCGTCAATCTTGCCCTCTTCAAGGGCCTTGGCAGCCATGAGGCCGAAGTTGACGACACCGGCACCCGCGATTGCGCCGGGGACGGGCGCAATCTTGATGTTGTCGCGCTCGAGATCATAGCCCGCGTTGATGAGCAGGCGTTGCAGGCCCATGTTGACCCAGGGGGCGGCGCCGATGCTGCGACCTTTGAGAATATCGAGGTTGCCGCGCTCGGGGTTGAGATCCGCGCGCATCACGAGGAACCAATACATGCCCTGCGCCTGCGCGCAGAGAAGCTTTGCGCCCTTCCACTGCGGGAAAGCCGACAGGGTGGAATGGGCCGAACCGGCGACGAAATCGACAGCGCCGTCGCGCAAGGCCGCATAGCATTTGTCGACCGGGAAAATCAGCTCCAGTTCGACATCGAGCCCTTCCTTCTTGAAGAAGCCCAGCTCGACGGCCGCAGCCGCCGGAAAATAGGAGTTTGAAATCAGGTCAGGGACCGCAAGCTTCATTTTACGTGACATGTTTACCCCTCATCCCTTCCGGAAAGTTCACTCTGCCATGGTGCAACCTTGCGCTCGACAAATCCAACAAAGGAATTGAGCCCGGTTGCCAGAACCATGAGAACGATCACCGGCACGAACATGCGCGCGGTGTCGAATGAATTGGCTGCATTGATGATGATCGCGCCGAGGCCCGAAATCGCGGTGAAGAATTCCGCAATGACCATGGCGACGACGCCACGCCCGACTGCCAGTTTGATGCCCGCCATGATGTAGGGAATCGTCGCCGGCAAAACGATGCGCCGCAGGATCGTGAAGTCGGAGGCCACAAAACTCTTGCCGACTTCAATGAGCGTCTTGGGAACGGCGCGAACGCCGAGCCAGGTGTTGATGACAATCGGGAAGACCGCCATCAGGAACACGATGCAGGCCTTCACCGCAAAGCCGAGGCCCATCCAGAGGACGAGCAAGGGCACAAGCGCGACCAGCGGCATGGCGTAAGCGCCGGTGATGAAGATGCCGATGGCAGCTTCAAGAACGCGCGAGCGCCCGATCACGAGACCAAGCGGCACACCGACAAGGACGGCAAGCGCATAGCCCAGCAGAAAGGCTTTCATGCTTTGCGCAAGGGCGGAAAGCAGAAGCCCGCTTTTCAGCAGCTCCCAGAAGGCAACCGCAATGGCTGACGGATAGGAGCCAAAGACCGGGTTGATGTCATGCCCGAAGACTTCCCACGCCAGAATGACGAAGCCAACCGACATGCAGGTGATGGCCCATTTCGGCATTTCACGCTTGAGGCGCAGCGGCGGCTCGTCGATTGGCGCGGAGGATGCGGGTGTATGTGTCATGGCCTGTGCCTTGCTCATCAGTGAACCGCCTCGGCCTGATCCGCATGCAGGGCTTTCCAGACCCTGTAGCGGCTTTCAGCAAAGAGAGCAGTGCCCCGCAGCGCACCCAGATCGCCGCGCGGACGCGGCAGCGGAACCTCGATGATCTCCTGCACGGAGCCCGCACGCATCACGATGATGCGGTCGGCCAGCAGAACGGCCTCGTCGAGATCATGCGTCACGAAGATGATCGTCTTCTTCGTGCGCGCCTGAATTTCGAGAAGCTCCCCCTGCAGGCTTTCGCGCGTCTGCGCATCAAGCGCGCCGAAGGGCTCGTCCATCAGCAGAACCTGCGGATCGATAGCCAGCGCGCGGGCAATGCCGACACGCTGCTTCATGCCGCCCGATAGCTGGTAGGGACGCCGGTTTGCCGCGTCCTGCAGGCCGACGAGTTCGAGATAGCGCATGGCGGTGTCTTTCAACTCCGCTCCGCGCATACCTTTCATCTCGAGACCAAACATCACATTCTGCGCGGCTGTGAGCCAGGGCAGAAGCTCTGCATGCTGGAAGACAAGGCCGCGGTCGTAACCGCAGCCGTTGACGACCTTGCCGCCGACCGTCACGAGACCGCGTGTCGCCGTCTCAAGACCCATCAGAATGCGCAGCGCCGTCGTCTTGCCGCAGCCGCTCGGGCCGATCAGCGTGACGATCTCCGATTGCTTCACATCGAAATTGATCGACTTCAGCGCCTGCACGTTCTGGAGCTTGCCGTCGATCTTCAGCGTGAAGGACTTGGAGACGTCCGTCATGCTGACCTGGCCGCTAATTGGCTCAATCATGTGCTTTTCTCCCGAGCCGATATCAGCTCTTGGGCCCGGCGATGGTGAGCGCTTTGGCGCGCACCGTGGGATCGATGAACTTCTCAAGATCGATGGGCTTGGTCAGCGTCTCGGTCTTCACGAAAAGCTCTTCCATCCATTTCAGCTTGCGCATGTCGATGGTCATTTCTGAATCGATGGCCTGCAGTTTCAGGACTTCGTCATAGACATATTCGGCGCGCGGATCGTCATCCTTGGCATTGGTCATTTCGCGCGTGATCTTCACGGCTTCAGCCCGATGCGTCAGCGCAAAACGCAGCGCCTGAATGGAGGCCGCAAGGAATTTGGCGGCATCGTCAGGACGCGCTGCAATCGTCTTGCTGCTCATATAGGTGCAGAAGCGGATGTAGTCGGGCGTGACATCATGGGCGTGAACAAGCAGCTTCAGGCCCATTTTGCTGGTGATGGGCGCAAATTCGCTCGAGGATGCGGCAGCCGCGATGACGCCTGCAGAGACAGCGCGAAAGCGGTCGGTATCGCTGCCCATGGCTGCAAATTGCACGTCCTTGGCGTCGATCTTGTACTTTTCGAGCACGGCGCGCGCGAACAGGTCGGGCAGGGCGCCGGGCGAGGAAATACCGAAGCTTTTGCCGGCCAATTCCGAAACCGATTTCACATCGGCTTTCGTGAAGATCGCATAGGTGAGGCCGGGCCAGTAACAGCCAACCAGACGCACATCGACGCCGCGCGACACGGCAACCATCGGCGCGCCGGGGCTGCCTTCATAAGAGTCGAGCTCGCCGGCGATCAGCGCCTTGAGCGCAATCGCATCGCCCTTGAACTGCATGGTCTCAAGCTTGATGCCGAGTTTTTCGGCAAAGCCGCCTTTTTCGGCCATAAAGACAAAACCGGCATCGCTCTTGGCTTCAACCATGCCGTGCTTCCAGACGCGTTGCGCGGAAGCAGTTCCCGGAAGAAGGCTTGTGCTCGCAGCGGCGAGCGCGATCAGCATCACGCGTTTAAACATCTGCAACTCCGTTAGATCGTGCCGGGCCACATGGACCGGGAGAGTCTTGCGTATTTCAATGCAACCGCAATGCCATTCACTCTTCACTTTTCCGTGGAACCGGATCGTTCATCTCGACATCCGAGCGACACGGCATCGGCTCGCCGCGCTTCTTGTATTTCAACCGAGCAGCCCCTTGCGGTAGGGCTCGATCACATGGGCATGCAAATCCGGATATGGTTCTTGTCCTGCTTGTTCAACCTTCAACCAAGCTGAATGGAGCCGATCGCTTCGATGAGCGAGCCGGCTGTTGCAAAGAGGTCTGCATCGGCATCGAGAAAACCGATGGCCTGAATGCCGAGTGGAAGCGCACCGATGCGCGCGAGCGGAAGCGACAATGCCGGCACGCCAAGAAGCGAGGCGGGCACTGCAAAGACGGGGTTGCCGGTCGATTCAAGTCCGACAGGCGCAACGTCGGGGGCCGACAGCGTGACGCAGGCGTCAACTTGCTGCCCAAGGCGCGCATAGATGGCGCGGATGGCGGCGCGTCGCGCGATATTTTCGCGGTAGGAGTCGACCGTCATCGCCTCGGCTTCGTGCAGCCTGTCGACCATGCCCTTGCTGAGCTTGGTCACGTCGCGGTCGACATAAGTGTTCAGCGGCCAGCGCGATTCCCAAGCGTTGATCTTGCGCGTCAGCGGCAGTGTCTCGCCAAGAATTTCCTCGACTTCAGCGACAGCCGCGCTGTCCTTGCGGGTGAGGATCTTGATGCCGGCCTTGCGCAGGCTTGCAAGCGCACGCTCCATCGCTTCGCGCGCATGGGAAGTTGCCGCTTCCCAGCCGGGTGTTTCGAGAAACGCAAGCGTTTCAGGCATTTTTGCGTCCGGCAGTACGGCCGGGCCGATCAGCCCGGTCTGTCCGGGGTCGCCACCGGCGCGCTGCACGATTTCAATGGCGATCTGCCAAGTGTCCTCAAGCGTTGCCGCCAGTACGCCCTGGCAACTCTGGCTCATGTAATCATGGCTGCCGCCGCGATTGATGCCGCCAAGCGAAGGCTTGTAGCCATAAGCGCCGCAATAGCTCGACGGGCGAATGATGGAACCCACCACCTGCGTGCCAAGCGCGCCAGAGAGCATGCCGCTGCCAACAGCTGCCGCAGAGCCGCTGCTCGATCCTCCCGGCGTGCGGGTGAGATCGTGCGGATTGCAGGTGGGGCCCGGACGGGTTGCGGCAAATTCCGTCGTGACAGTCTTGCCAACGATAATCGCGCCGGCCTCGCGCAAGGCGTGGACGGAGGCTGAATCATAGCCCGGCGACCATCCCTCGAAGAGCTCCGAACCCATTTGCGTCGGCATGTCGGATGTTTCGATCACATCCTTGATGCCCACAGGCATGCCATCGATGGCCGAGAGCGGGTTGCCCTCGTGCCAGCGCACGGTGCTCGCATCGGCGGCTGCACGCGCAGCCTCGAGGCTAATGGCCGTGAAGGCCTTCACCTCAGGGTCGCGCGCCTCGATCTCTTCGATGCAACGCTCGAGAAAATCCCGCGGCGTGTCGGCGCCGGAGGCAAAGCCTCCAAGCGCTTGTGCGAAGGAACGGGGCAGGGGCGTTGTCATCAGAGCGCCTCATCAAGCGTGATCGCCGCCGCGCGCGTCTGCATCGACAGCATCGAGCTGCGCAGCAGATAGGCGCGTGCACGTTCGGGATCTGCTGCAGTGGAGGAGAGTTCCTCAAGGACCTTCTTGCGCTCTTCGGGCTCTTTGGTTTCGAGCTGTCGCTTGTTGGCGATGGACTGTGCCTGCACGAATTCAATCGAGACAGTGCGGCGCTGCTGCGAATAGAGATCGAGCAGCGAGTCATCGGCGCCCGCAATCACTTGCGCGAGCTTTTCAGACAGGTTTGCTGCGTCCTGCAGGCCGCCGTTCAGGCCCATGCCGCCGATGGAATTGTTCACATGCGCGGAATCGCCCGCCAGCAGAATGCGGCCCTTGCGGAAGGTCGCGGCCACGCGCTGATGCGTCGTGTAGAGGTTGCGGTGAACGATGTCGTAGGGCTTGGGATTGGGGAAGAATTTCTGCATGCGCGCATGAACCGCTTCATCGCTCATGACCTCTTCTTCCGGCATGTCCGCATCGGCCGGGAAGACGAGACGCCACAGGCCAGGGGGGCCATCGGCGGCGACCTTGAAGCAATTGCACCATTCGTCGGGGTCGGCGAAATAGGAGCGGTAGCAATAGCCGAGCTCGGCGTTGAAATCGAAGGGCGTCGTGATCACGAGGAAGCGCTCTGCCCAGGTGAAGCCTTCAAAGGCGATGCCGGCCTGCTTGCGCACCGTGGAGCGGCCACCGTCAGCGCCAATCAACCACGCGCCTTCATGCGTCTCTTCGCCGGTCTTTGTCTGCACCTTGGCGATGACGCGGTCGGCGGTTTCTTCAAAGCTCGTGATCTGGTGGCCAAACAGGATCTCGACATTGGGCAGCTCCTTGAGCCGCTCCATGATGATCTTGGCCGTCTTGAACTGCTCGCATTGAATGACGATGGGATATTTGGTGTCGTTCTTCAGGAGGTCGAGGTCGAACGTCGCGACCAGTTTGCCTGACGGGCGATCCCAGAACTGGAAGGTCGGCGCAGTCAGGCCGACGGCTGCCATATCTTCGACAAGGCCGGCGGCGCCGAGCACTTCGAGCGTTGCGGGATGGGTCGTTGCCGCGCGTGGATCGGCCTGCAATTCGTCATAGATGTCGAACAGGCGGACGGGGATTCCCTGGCGCCCGAGCAGCAGCGCGCAGAAGAGGCCGACGGGGCCGCAGCCCGCAATAAGGACTCTCTGATCTGTCGTCATGTCACTTCATCCTCATTTGCGTGCCGGGGGCGGCGAATGCGTTGGCTTGGTCGGTTCACATGGACCGAGTGAGATTTTCGCGGAAGGCTTCGACATGCGCGCGCATGGCGGCTTCTGCGCCGTCGGGATCCCGATCACGGATCGTGCCCAGAATAGCTTCGTGCTGGGCCTGCACACTTTCGTGATGGCCCGGCCGATTCAGTGAGATGAACCAGAAGCGCAGTGAGTGGTCGTGCAGCTTGGCAAGATTGTCCGCCAGAATGCCGTTCTTGGACGCGCGTGCGAGCACGCCGTGGAATTCGCGATCGAGCATCATCAATTGCTCGCTGTTGCGCGCTTCGATCCATTGCGTCGCGCGGGCCAGAATGTCCGCGAGATGGTTGATCTCATCGCGATCCGCACGTTCAGCGGCAAGGCGCACGCCGTAGCATTCGTTGAGCATGCGCACTTCGACGATCTGCATGATCTCGTCGAGGCTGACCGGCTTCACGATCACGCCCTTGCGCGGCATGACATCCACCATGCCCTCCAGCATCAGACGGTCGATGGCCTGATGGACTGGCGTGCGGCCGATGCCAAGCATTGCCGAGACATAGGCTTCGTTGATATATTCGCCGGGCCGGAACGCGCAGGTGATGATGCGATGCTTGATCGCCTCATAGGCAGCATCGCGCAGGGACTGCGGCTCGGAGGCTGAGGTAACCACGGGCGCCAGATCCGCGACGGGCGTGTGTTCGTCGCCTTCGCTGATTGCTGCCCGCTGGTTCATCCGAGCACCGGAAGCTTGTCGAGCGTATAGGCGTGGCGAATGGTGCGGCCCAGAACCGGATCGTGGATCTCGAACTCGAACCGGTCAGATGGGCGGATACCGCCCTTGGCGGCAAAGGTGCCACACAGCATGATCGCGCCATCATCAAGCGCGCTCTTGCCCTCGTAACCCTCGATCAGCGTCAGAGGATCGAGCATGGCGACCACAGAGCCCTCCTGGTAGAGGACGCGCGCTCCATTTTCCTCGATCCAGGAGCGCATGACGATCTGGTCCCAATGGGCGGCCACATCGGCAAAGCGCCAGAATTCCCGGGCAACCGGCTTCTCGCACATCTGCTTGGAGACGGTGACGTTATAGGTCTCGACCTCGCGGTCGGTGTGGTCGGAGCCAACGCCCACCCACATGTCGCCGCCCCATTGGGCGAGCACGAACTCGACTTCGCCGCTGGAGGCCACGCCCGTCGTCTGGATGGTTGCCGCATCGCTGACCCGCGTCGCCGCGACGCGGTAGTAAATGGGGGTCGAGGTGGGGCGGGCAACGCCCAGCTCTTCCAGCTCGACAATGTGCTTTTCCAGCGCGACACGGTCGCGTCCGGTCCAGCCGGCGACAATCGCCTTTGTGATCGAAACGTCTTTTGTCTCGGACCCTTGGGTCGTGTGTAGCGTGACCTGCATGTATCCCTGCCTGCTGTCCAGACTGTGAAATATCACAGTATTATTTCCAGACAGGCTGTCAATGGCAGATCAGCGCTACCTTCGCAGGCAGCTGTTTATCAGGCGAGGTCGACGTGGATGGGCACGTGATCGGAGGGCTTTTCGCGGCCGCGCATGCCCTTGTCGATCGTCACGTTCTGCAGCAGGTCGATGGCCTGGGGCGAGAGCAGCAGATGGTCGATGCGGATCCCGAGGTTCTTCTGCCAGGCGCCTGCCTGATAATCCCAGAACGTATAGAGGCCCGCCTCGTCGCTCACCGCGCGCAAGGCGTCGGTGAAGCCGAGGTTGAGCAGCGCCCGGAAGCGTTCGCGGGTTTGCGGCAAAAAGAGCGCGTCATTGGCCCAGGCCGCGGGATCGTAGCAATCGCGCGGGCCCGGAATCACATTGTAGTCGCCGGCCAGAACCAGCGGCTCCTCAAGCTTGAGAAGCTCGCGCGCATGGGCGATCAGCCGGTCCATCCAGGCGAGCTTGTAGGTGTATTTTTCGGTGCCGACCGGATTGCCGTTGGGCAGATAGATGGAGGCAACGCGCAGAATGCCGTTCCCGTGCGGGACGGTGGCCTCGATATAGCGAGCATGGGCATCGGCCTCATCGCCAGGCAGGCCGGTGCGCACCTCAAGTGGGCGCTTGGAGAGAATGGCGACACCGTTAAATGTCTTCTGCCCATGCACAGCGACATTGTACCCGGTCGATTCCACCTCGAGGCGCGGGAAGGCCTCGTCCATGCATTTCAGCTCCTGAAGGCAGAGCACGTCCGGCTCGGCTTCCTTCAGATAGGCGAGGAGATGGTCCAGCCGCTGGCGGACGGAATTGACGTTCCAGGTGGCAATGCGCACGAGAATCTTCCTAGCAGGATGGTTTCAAATCACCATAACACGATGCCGCCGCTGTCAGCCCCAGCGGCGGTGTCCCCACATCCACTGGCCGGGACGCGCGCGGATGAAATATTCGAGGGCGGCCTGAAGATTGGCGGTTGTCGCCAGAACATCGGCATCACGCGTGCCACCGCGAGCGACCTCGACCTCACGCACACGAATGCGAAAGCGCACACCAGGCTCGCGGATTACTTCGGCTGCATAAAGCGGTTTGTCCTGCGAAACGGCGATCAGGGCAGGGAAGGGGGTAGAGGCCGCCTCGCGCCCAAAGAAGGGCACGCGCACGCCGCGGTTTTCACGCAGGTCCGCCATGACTGACAGCACGCCGCCGCTTTTGACATGCCGCAGAATCGTGAAAGCGGTTCTGTGTTCGTGTTTGGGCAGAAGGCCATCGAGATAGAGCGGCGCGCGCATCTTGCGCGCCATGGCGTCAACGAATGGGTTCTTCAGCGGCTGATAAATGCCTGCGGTCCGATAGCCGAGCTTGGCAAGGCCAATGGCCGCCACCTCCCAATTGCCCTGATGGGCGGCGCAGGCAACAAAGCCCTGCGAGCGCGCGAGCAGGGCGCGCACCTGGGGCTCATCCTCAATCGTCACGCGATCCGATTTTGCTATCTCGTCAAGCCGGAAGGATTCGGCAAAGACGCGGCCCATCGTGTCCCACATGTCGCGCGCAATCAGCCCGCGTTCCGCTTCGCTCGCTTCGGGATAGCCGATCTTGATATGGGCCAGCGCCCGGCGGTGACGCTTCGAAAAAGGGGCAAGGCCGCGCCAGAGCGCGCCGCTGAGGCTGGAGGCGACTTCAAGCGGCAGGCTGCGCACGAGAAAGCCGAACAGCAAGAACAGCGCGTATTCAAGGCGATAACGCAAGGGCTGGTCCCGGTGCTTCGATCAAGGCCGCCCGCAGGCGGCGCCGGGCAATTCTTTTCGACCTCGGAGGAGGAAAGTCAAGCCTGCGCCCTGTTGCACCGCCTTAATTGGGCATGAAGCTCAGCAGCTGGCTGGCATCGAGCGCGACCTCGATGGAATCGCCGGGCCAAAGTTCCGTATCCTCCTGCGCCAGCAGCCTCTCGCGCCCTTTTTCCGTTTGCCGGGTGATCACGAGTTCGACATTTGGTGCGCCGCCCATGCCCAGCTGCGCGCGCATCTTGCTCGAAAACAGCAATTGCTCCTGCGCGGCCGAAAGCTTTGCCTTGGCCTGCTGCAATTTTGTATCGGCATCCTGCAAATCCTTGAGGGCGTCGATCTTGCGCTTGTCGTCGACATTGGCGAGGAGCTTTCGCAATTCCTCGCGCTCACGCTCTACCTGCGCAATGGCCGCGCTGGTTTGCAGGATGCGTGTGGCAGAAAGCAACATGGAGCGGCGCGAATCCGAAAAGCGCGTGATCGATGTGTTGCCCTTCTCGAAGAGCTTCGAGACGCGCTCGAAATCCTCGACATCCTGCTTGCTGCCTTCTTCCTCGTTTTTCTGTTGCTCGCTCAGAAGCGCGATGCGGCGGTCGCTCTGGTTGATGACGGCTGTCAGATAGCCAATTTCGCGCTCGCGCTCGGCACGGCGCGAGGCCAGTTGAGCGGCTTCAGTCTTGAAAGCCGACTCCACCATGGCCGGGGCGAGAGGCGATTTCTCGAAAGCCGATTTGTCGGGCGCTGCCTCCTCACCCATTTCGGCGCGCAGACGCCACACGGTTGCGTGCTGGCGCAGAATTTCGTTCCACAAGGACGCAGCCTCACCTCTCAACTGCGAAGCCTCCTGCATCGGATTGCCGGTGCGCAAGCGCACGAGATCATAGCCGCCGGAAACCGCAACCGCCTGCCGCAGGCTCATGCCGGGCCGAAATGGCTGTTCGCCCGGCTTCGAGACATCGCCGCGCAAATAGACGGGGCGATATTCCACAATGTCGATTGTCACCTCATCGGGCGCAACCACAATTGAGACGGCGCGACCGTCTGGCCCGCGTTGCTGCATTACCTTGTTGGCAAAGCGCGCTTTCACCAGAGCGGACAGATCATTCATTGTTTGGCCGGCCGCACGCAAAGTGCCGACAAGCGGTAGCATGATATCGCCATCCACATTGATGGGTGTGCGCTGCTTGAGATCTGGAAAGCCAACAACCGTCAGCTGAAGGACATCACCCGCACTAAGCCGGTAAGCCTGAGCCTTGGCTTCGAGCGGCGCGAGAGCGGACAAAAACATGAGCGCAGCAATGAAAGAACCGCGGAAAACTGACGGTTTTTGCCGTCTTGCCATCTTATTCCCTCATATTTCTTGAAACGTAGTGATACCTAACATAATCAGACACGATTGTTTATCAACCAAGCGCGGCAGCTGCTCAAGCGTTGCCATTTGGATTTCGCGCGGAAACGAGAAGCTCCGTGAAAAATATGCGACGATCTGAAGTTTCTTTTGTCATTGCAACAGTAGCGCTTTCGCTGCTGGCGCCCCCGCGAGCAAAGGCGCAAAGTCTGGAGCCCTGGTTTGTCGCGCCCCTCATGAAACCCGGCGTCCGTACAAGCACAGCAATGGATTCTGACGTGACTGGGAAAATTCCAGATTCAAAAAACAAAAATAGCGGGGCGGGCAAGAAGCCAGACCAGGTCCGTGCTGCAGGCAAACCGCCACTGCCGCGCAATCCACCGCTGCCGATCCCCAGACCCTGGAAAGACGAAGACGCGCCCTACGATGGAGCGCCAGCACCAGCGATTTCCAAGGCGATACCGGAGGCGGCGCCAGCGCCTCTTGAGGCAGTGCTCCCACCTGCCGCGCCGATGCCACCGGAAAATGAGAAAACCCTTGTCGTCATCGTAAGGAATGGATTGCGTAATGCGCAGGATCTCGAAGGTCAGAAGATCGCAATCGCCTTTTCAACAGAAACGCCTGATGAATTTCGTCGGCTCGTGCGGGCCGGCGCGGGCGTGAATATCAACCCTGTCGAAATTGGCTGGGGGGCGGGGCTCGACAGTCTGGCGCGTGGCGACATCGATGGGGTGCTGCTTAGCCTTGGTCCGCGCCTGACGTCGGGCGAAAAAGACGGGCTGAAGCTTGGCCCCTATGTGATCCTGGAAATTCCGCTGGAGCCGGAGGGGCGCTGAGCCTTCAGATTCCGGCCTTGAAACAGCCGCACCAAAAATCCTGCGCCCCAGCTCAGATGCATTGTGATGGCGGCTAATCCTGCCAGTATCGCGCAAGCTGACTTCGTGCGCAGAGCAAGCACCAGCCCCCAGCCGAGGCAAAGGACAAGGTAGCCAAGAGCCGGAGCCAGGAGTCGCGGGTCCAGCGCGCCGAGAAGCACGGACGCCACGCAACCAAGAAGGACGATCACCGGGAAGATCTGCCGCAAACGTGGCGTCGTTCCGTGGCGTAGACACGTACTTGCACGACCAAATCCGTACGCAAAATATTGGCGTGCAAGAGCGGTGAGGGTCTTGCGGGGAAAATAGGTAATGGTGGCCGCCCCGCAAAGCCAGATCCGGTGACCGGCTGCGGTCAGACGCCTGTCAAATTCCGCGTCTTCGTTGGCAGGCATATCCTCACAATAGCCACCGAGATCCTGAAAGACCTGCCGGTCGAAAGCAGCATGATGGCCGTGTTCCACATAGCCGGACGTCCAGCCCCGCCGATGTTTCGATCCGCCATTGCCGAGCCTGCTGTTTTGCGCTGCTGCAATGGCCTTTTGCATACACGTCTTGCCACGTGTGAGCATGGGCACGACGACCGAGGCGGACGCCTTGTCTTTCAACGCCAGGGCGCAAATGGAAGCGAAGCCGGGTGGATATTCGGCATGGCAATCGGCGCGCAGCAAAACGTTCGCACGCATGTCAGCGATGCGTGCGGCAAGGTTCAAGGCGGCTGCCTGTGTCTTGCGGGGATTTGGAACGAGCCTGATGCGCGGATTTTCCTGTGCAAGCCTCGCCACGATGTCCTGCGTGCCGTCATCGCTGCCGCCATCAAGAACCAGCACTTCATATTCAATATCGGCCGAAGTCGGCAGGAGGCTCGCAATCGCCCTCTCGATATGAGGCGCTTCGTTGAGCGCTGGCATGACGATGCTGATAAATCGAAGTGTCACACACCCGCTCCCGCGTATCGGCCAGTCAATTATCGCGATGATTTGGAATCGATAAGCACACTCATTGAAAAACATAACTTATTTCGTCATATTGGTAATCGGCCTATCGTTGCGTAACAAAAGGGCAGGAATGAGTTTACCCGCGCCGGCATCCCTCTTCAAAATTGGTCGAAAGGCGTCACGCAAGATCGTCAGGCTTGGGCGCTACCATATTTTGCGGTCCTTGGGCGTCACGCTTGGGCCGTTTTGCGGCGGTCGCGGACCCTTGCGGGGATTTCTGACATCCACGAGAGGTGCTGCCTCCCGGTTCATTTCGATCAGCCCTGCCCGTCGTGTGCCTTTTGGCGTGGGGCGGATCGCTGATCTCCCCGAAACCTTCGTTGCGACACTGGTGAACGGCCGCGCCTTCTCCGACTCCGGTGCGGTTTTGACTGCCGAGCACAGACTTGTGGGCGATGTTTCGCCTGTGTTGATGGGTGAACTATCTGGCCATTCTGCTTTGAGCCGCGCGATCTTTCCAAAGCTCGAGATCCACACGCAATCGATTGCTGTTATGTCGGCGCTCTTACATCAACGCTATTTCCATTGGATGTTCGACATCCTCCCGCGCTTCGATCTTTTGCGAGCGGCCGGCATCGACCCGGACCTGTTTCTGGTCAATTTCGATCTTGGCTTTCAGCAAGAAACGCTGGCGGCAATTGGGATTGATGCGAGCCGCATTCTCAATCCAGCTCCCGGCACCTTTCTGCAGGCGTCCAATCTGATTGTGCCCTCGCTGCCGGGTCGCATAACTTTCATGTCCCCCGAGGGCGTTGCCTTTCTCCGAAAAACCTTTCTCGGAACAACCAGTCCGAAGCCCCCTCAACGCCGTCTCTACGTCTCCCGCTCAGACGCAACACGCAGAAGGTTGCTCAACGAAGATGTACTTGTTCGCCGGCTCGCCGCCTTAGGCTTCGAACATGTGGTGCTCGATGGCATGAGCGTCGCTGCACAGGTGGCGCTTTTCAATGAAGCTCGCCTGATTACGGGGCCACACGGCGCGGGGCTCACGAACCTCGCCTTCTGTCAGGAAGGCGCGTCATTGGTCGAATATATGCCTGATGCGTTCCATAATCCGTGCTTTGAATTTCTCTCGACCCTTCTCAAGCTCGATTATCACTGCATATCGAGCAAAACTTTCCCCGGGCCGAAGTCGGATCAAAGCGTCGATGTCGATCAGGTGTGCCATATTATCGAAATGCAGCTCCGCACCAGCTGAGTCCTATGGCGTCATGGGCAATGCGGAGACAGTGTATCGATTGATACGACGAGCAACTTTGCCCTTCAGCAGGCGCCATTTCTGGTAGACGCTTTCCAGTTGATCTGGCTCGTAGCGCTCTGGCACATCGATGCAGATGAAGCGGTCCTTCTCGATCAGATCGATCCCTCGCGTATAAGCTTCATCGCCCGCCCAGCAACCATGAGCTGGCACGGGGCAGGCGACCGCCTGAGAATTTTGCGCCAGGAATGCAGGCCACCAACTATAGGTGCTCTGCGACATCACCAGCCGCGGAACCTGGCTCATCAAACTCATTTGGGTCAGGGCATCGCCATTGTAAAAAAATGGCTTCCACTTTTGAAAGTGACGAAAAAATGGGTCGGCGGGATCGTCCGTGCCAATCCATATCGAGCCCCCTTCAGGAAGCAGATGTTCAAGTGCCGCGGCATAATATGAAAAGGGCAGCGCCCATCCATGCTGCACGTAATCAGTTCGCCTTATGTGCATGAACAGATCGGGCAGGGGGCCGCGGTAGACATCGCGCGGCAATAACCATGTCCGGATGCGATCCTCGTATCCCCGGTAATATTCGGCCCGCTGGAAATGGCCTTCAAGCACGATACGCCGCGGCGCCTTGTTTGAAAGGATTTCGGCAAGCGGCAATTGTTGCCCGCTATAACTCTCGACAGGCCGGTGGCATTCGCGGCCGCCAACAAGGCTCGCTGTGTTCGGAAAGGCTCCAATCGGTCGGCAATTCAGGGCAAGACCGAGCTCTTCTGCAAGGATTCGCCCAAGGCAATATTGAAACATATTATTGCCAAGGCGATGCATGTAGCGAACTTCGATCATGCCGCTTTCTGCCTTTCAATCGTGTGTCAGACCCTGATCCGTCCCTTGTGGGGTTCCAGCGGGTGCAGATCTTCGGCTTCCAGATATTGGTTGGTATAAGCTGTGCCTTGCCCGTAGTTCATCAGGCTGGGATGCGCCTTGTTCAAGACGACGCCGAAAACTTTTCCCGGATCCACGTCGCAGGCGTCGATGCAGGAGATGAAGGCCTCTGCGGGTGTCGTTTCCCACTCTACGACGACAATGATTGCATCGAGCAGCGGAGCAACGTAGCGCGCTTCGGCAACAACGCCCGCCGGGGGCAAATCCACGATGATCCGCGTGTACTTGCCCTTTGCATCGTTCAACATGGCCTCGAAGCCGCCCTGTTCAAACCAATGCGATCCCACACCCTGCGTTTCCGCCTCCACACCAAGAAAAGCAAGACCCGGGCAACCGGGCACAGCGACAGCGCGTGGAGCTCCATGTGCATGGCCGACGTCAAGGCTGCGCGGTGTGAGAATTGGCGTGAGCGCCTGGGTCAGGCGCGGGTTTCGCATATCCGCATCGACCAATAAAGTGGTCCCCGCAGATGCAAAGAGTTGAGCCAGATTGGCTGCAATCGTCGTCTTTCCCTCACCAGGTAGCGCCGAGGTCACGCCGATCAAGCGCATCGGACGTGAGCGTTCCGCGAGCCCGACTTCCGCACGAACAAGGCGGAGGTTTTCGGTGAATTGCGAACTTGGCGCGCGTAAAACCGTACGGATCACCTGAAGCGGGTCGCGCGAAATGATCTTCGGCAATTTCGGTAGGGTCGTCAGACACCGAATGCCATAGCGCATGATCTGCGCCGGGCTGCGGATTGTGCGATCAAGCCGCCAGCGCACGAAGGCGATTGCCGTGCCAAGGCCCGCGCCAATAATCGTCATCAGGCTCAGGATCAGCATGGTCTGAGGCTGGCTTGGCATTGCGGGCCGTGACGCGCCACTGATGATACGCGCCTGCGTTATGGGGAATGTTTGTTGCTGAACGGAATCCGTATAGCGCTTGAGAAAGGCCGAATAGAGCGAGTCATAAGCTTCAGCCGTGCGGTCAAGTTCACGCGCCTTGGGCCATGTCTCTGCATTATTGCCATTCTGCGCCTTGAAATCCTGCGCGGCGCGGGCGGCCTCTTCCGAGCGCGCGCGCAATTCATTCACCCGGTCTTGCAGCCACAAGCTGGCGCGCTTCCATATTTGCGCCTTGGTATCCACTTCGTCCTGCACATAGGCCTCTGCAAACGCGTTGGCGATATCTGCCGAGAGCTGTGGCGTCGGGGAGGAATAGGATATCTCCACAACATAAGAGGAACCGAGCCGGCGCACCGAGAGGCCTGACATCAACTTAGCCAAAGCGACACGTTCTGGCTCAACATCGCCAGGGGCGTCGGCGAAAAGGGCCGGAATGCTGCGAAGCCAATCCTTAACGCCACGGACAATCGATTCTGCAAATCCGGGCTTGGGGGGATCAATGCTACCGCCTCCGCGCCCGCCTAATTTCTCGAGTACCTTGAATGCAATGCGGTCCGATACAATAACCTGCAACTGGCTCTCGACCTCAGGCACAGCGAGGCCGCCAGAGCCACCACCCGAGCCACCATTTTCGAGGGAGGAGAGCGGGTTGCGTGGTGTGTCGATAAGAAGCCGCGCAAAAGCGGTATACTGCCGCGTTGCCGTACTTGTGTAGAGAAGCGCCGCGCAAAAAAAGACGCAGGCAACGATCCCGATGATGCGACCATATTTGCGCAGGATGATACGCACTTCCTGCAAAGACCATGCGATTTCCTGATCAGAATTTGTGTTCCGACGCTCGGTGACTGGCCGTAGATCAACGTGACGATCGAGCATGGATTTATCCGCATT
The DNA here is from genome assembly GCA_947370975.1 of Beijerinckiaceae bacterium. Taxonomy (GTDB): domain Bacteria; phylum Pseudomonadota; class Alphaproteobacteria; order Rhizobiales; family Beijerinckiaceae; genus Terripilifer. Next base: position 51,441 of record CANBNG010000001.1, on the reverse strand, counting down.
TCAAGGCACAGCTTGAGCTTGAGCCAAGCGAATGCCGCTAAACTTCAGCAACAAATTCGTATTTGTTGTTGCATGCCGGGAAGCCCTATGCAAAATTTTTTGAAATGTTTCGCGTGAATGGCAGGTGCATATCTCGTCGCTATTATTGCTTAGTTTATGCCTGACACGATTTCGATCACAGACGGAGCTTTACAGCATGCTGGATCTAAATAGAGCATGGTTGCCTCTCTGTTTGATTTTAAATTTTTTTGCATCCTCGGCCATGCCCGCGCATTCTCAGAATTCGGATGTTCCTGTTCCGGGAGGGACCGCGAGGCTGACATTCGCGGATGAGTTTCAGGGATCGTCGCTAGACCGAAAAAAATGGACGACCAATTACACTAACGTACTCGCAAATCTGCCGGGCGAATTGCAAATCTATGTCCCCGATTCATTCGATGTCGGGCAGGGCACGCTGAAAATTCGTGCCACGAAGCGCCAGGTCGACGGTTATCAATTCACCTCGGGCGCTATGACAACCTACGGTGCGCTCTCCCAGACCTATGGATATTTCGAGACCCGGGCTCGGGTCCCTGCTGGAAAAGGTCTCTGGCCGGCTCTCTGGATGCTTCCTGAAGATAAGGGGTGGCCTCCCGAAATTGATATCATGGAGTTTCTCGGGCGTGACGTTAAAAATATATGGATGACATACCATTGGAACGACGCTGACGGGCGTAAGCAAAAAGATGGATCGGCGGCTTCTTCTGATGACTGGACGAAGGACTTCCATAAATATGGGCTTCAATGGCGGCCTGGATTACTTATCTGGTACGTGGACGGGCAGGAGGCCAAGCGTTTGACTGGTCCCCAGGTACCTGCAGCGCCGATGTTTCTCCTCGCAAATCTCGCTATCGGAGGTGAGTGGGCAGGCCCGCCTGACTCCAGCACAAATTTTCCGGCCGCGTTCGAAATCGATTACGTCCGCGCTTATCAGTATGATGATATTGTTGAAGCTGAGGCGGCGCCACGTCGTCATCTCGTGACCACAGCCAGCAAGCAGGTCGTCAAGCCCGGAGATGAGGTAACCTTCACGTTCGGTATTGAGACAAAAATTCCGACAGAGAATCTGAGGTTTCAAGCGGCGCTCGTCGATAGCACAGGAAAGCGGCGGATTTCGACATGGGATACGCCCGTTCCGGCGGCTGGTCCTGGCGCGCTTTCAAGATCGTGGACCTATAATGTTCCCCCCGATCTTCCGAAAGGCCTTTATATCGTGAGCTTTGGTATTTTCACGATGGATTGGAAGCTGATTGACTGGCTCAATAACGGGATCACCTTTCTCGTCCAATGACGGAAAGTGTCTATTTCTGTCCTTGAGATGGTTCCAGACTTGCGCTGAACATCGCTCGACACGTCCGCAGTGCAACTCGCATGAAGTTGAAGGCAACGGCAGAGATGTTTTTTGAAAATGTCGGCATGACAATGGGATCATTGAGAATTGAATAATGATCCTTGAAGAGAGTGACGTGCCGCTCGTCACCGTAAATGCTATAGCGCAATCCGATATCTGAATAGCTATCGACCATTCGGTAGGAATGCGTGTTAAGGTGGGGTGAGATTGCGAGAGTATAGGCAATCGGACCAGTCACTCGCAGTACCCCATATTGTCCAGCCCCGTGCAGTCCTGGGTTATAGACGTCAATGTTCCTGAGGACATTTTCTATCGCTGCCTTGAGGAAGGGATGCCCAGGCGCGGCTGCAATATACCATTGTTGAAATTCGCCACCAATGACATTGGAAACTTCGTCGTGCAGGCCCCATCCGTGAAAGCGGTCTTCGCTGTCATTGCGCCATTGTGAGAGAAGAAACTGATCATCCTCACGTAGAACGTCGTCAAGAGGCACGCTAGCGGCGCTTTTGATGTCGAGATATATTCCCCCCGTTTTGTACAGCATGAGATATCGGAAGAAATCCGCCCTTGCGGCTCCGTATATTGGATTTATGCGGCAGTATCCTTCGAATATTCTCTTTGGAAAATTGTCTGCGATGAAATCCAACATGGCGGTGTCATCATATATGCGATGCTCCCAGCTGGGATTCATCTTCTTCAGATTTTTCATATTCTCCGAAAGTTCAGCAGGAAGTGGCTTGTTCGAGAAATAAATCTGATGAATGATCTTCGGGATGATCTCCGATCTCCTGAGCGGTAGAAAGCTCTCGACGAGGGGGGGCTTGTTGAGCGTTGGAAGCAAGCGCTTCTTCCACGACATTCAGCTCTCCTGTTCAACCCTTGTTTTTCTACCTAGACGCCAAGCTTTTTCGATAGGGCAATCTTCAAACAGTCGGATATTTCGTTCTCACAAATATGTTTTTCGAAATGCGTCCATGATATCATATCTCTCTTCCTAGCGAGATAGGAAGCGTGAGAGAAGAATTTTTTCGGCGCCCAAAATGCGGATACTTTATCTCGTTCATGACACGAGCGACCCAGCAGTAGCTCGGCGGTTAAAAATGCTGCGCGTTGGCGGTGCTATTATAACTCTGTGCGGCTTCCGACGGGTGAATATAATAGACGTTTCAGTTGAAGGTTGTGAGATCATCGATATCGGACGATCTTTTGATTCGAGGCTTGTCCATCGCATTTGGCTTGTATTTTCAAATTTTTTTTCTGTTCCTAAAGAAATATATGATCAGCGTTTTGACATCATCATCGCGCGTAATCTTGAGATGTTGGTCCTGTCGCAAAAATGGCGACGAGAGTTGGGGGGCATACCTGTCGTCTATGAGTGTCTCGACATTCATAGACTTATGTTTGGGTCCGGAACGGTTAGTGTCGCGCTAAGGCTCTGCGAGCGCCGTCTCATTGCACGCTGCAAAATGCTCGTCCTGAGCTCCCCGGCTTTTTTCCGAAATTATTTCGCGCCCATTCAGAATGTGAACTTGCCGGTGCGCTTGGTTGAAAACAAGGTATTTTTTGAAATTTTTTGGGGGAAATTATCTTCATCCAGCGTCCTTTCCGCTTCTGACCAGCGACCCTGGCGAATTGGCTGGTTCGGGATGATTCGCTGCATGCGCAGTATTGAATTTCTTATCCACCTTGTCAGTTCAAATCCTGGCCTTGTCGAGGTTGTGATTGCTGGGCGTCCGACGAAGGCTGTTTTCCAAAATTTCTCTGATCTTGTAGCGGGTGTTCCGGGATTGAAATTCATCGGTGAATACGAGGTCAAAGACCTACCGAGGCTTTATGAAAGTGTCCATTTCACCTGGGCGATCGATTTTTTCGAAGAGGGTCAAAACTCGGCTTTTTTATTGCCAAATCGCATCTATGAGGGCATGGCGTTTGGTTCTGTACCAATTGCTCTTGATGATGTCGAAACGGGGCATTGGCTTCGAGCACATGGAGCCGGAATACTTATCGGCAGGATTGACGAGGTGGAGAATGTCCTTAAGGAGATGACACGCGAGCTCTTTGAGGCACATGCCGATGCAATCAGCAGGATTGCCCGCAAGGATATCGTCACGACCGAGGAAGAATGCATTCGGTTCGTTCAAGACCTTAAGTGTTTGAGCAGCGGCGGAATGGTTTTGGAATGAGATAGGCCAAAATATGCACTGAGGTAAATTTCGGCTGACTTTTTCCCAGACAATTCCCTCAAAACGAATTGACGTGGCCTGTAATTTTCCAGTTTGTTCCAAAATTCTTCAAACGATTCTATTATATTGCAAGCGCTAAAGGTCGCGCCACACTCATCCGAGAAATAAGGTACGGCACTCACGCGCACGCCTTCCGGTCTGAACGGTTGGAGGCTTACGTCCATCAATGTACCTTCGTCCCAAGCAAGGACTGGAACATTGGCGGACATGGCTTCCTGATAGGCCAGGCCCTGAGTTTCGTGCTCACACAGAAAGATCATTGAACGCGCGTTGCTGACGCACGCCTTGAAGTCGGCTTGCGCATGCTCGCCATATCGTAAAACTCGATATGAAAGTCCCTTCAGCTCAAGATGAGCCCTGAGTGAGGCAACAATTTGCGGCACACGGAGCTCTCGTTGCCACCGAATCTTATCGTAGATCAGGCAATCGATATTTTTTTTGCTGAGCGACTGATCGCTCCATGTGTCTGTATTGATCCCTGCATACCATTGCGTGATCCTACCGGATGTGGATTGGCGATATATTCTACCAATCCATTCACAAAAGCATATCAGCGAACCGAAGTTTGCAGTTGCGGCCAATTCTTCGATCTCGTTTGGCATACCAAAGTCTCCCGGCCCAAACAGAACCGGATTTTTTGGTGGAAACTTGCCGATCACAGACGGGTATCCGGCTACCCCAATGGGATAATTGGGATTTTTAAACGCCATTTCATAGTCGTTTATTCTCACATCGCAGCCTTGCTTCTCCAAAGATTCGCATAGATTTAGGAATTGCGTATAGAAACCGGTGCGAACCTGCTTGCGTGTAATGGTCCTGTAAGTAAAGCGCGCAAGCCGGCGAGCCTCGGCTGCCGTGCGCCTAAAAAATCCACGCCTCAGGGTTCTCTCGAAGCCATCATAAAAAAGAAGAACAAGCGGACCTCTGCCCAGGTCGATAGCGTCGGGATATTTTAGAGGCAGCGCCGTGTGGTTTATATGTTCGTTCATGCGGCCTCCAGTTAATATAATTCGATTTCTCGCTTGCTGAATGCACTCCACATCGTGCCGGCATGTAGCCCGCCCCTTACGAGTGCATGACGCCATCGAGTTGCAGAGTAAGCAGTAGCAAGGGCGCTTAATAGACAAAAACCGAATTTGAGGCATGCAACCGGGAGCGTTGCTGGTGTCCACCGGTTCTCATTTACTAATATTCGACCATGTGTCTGTCCTGCTCGAAAAGCTCGCTTTAATAGCCAGGACAGCTTGAGGCGGCTTTGCCCGATGATCTCTGACATTCCAGCCTCCGGAGCATAAACAATCTGCGAGCCATTCTGAACCATTTGATGGAAGAACAAAGTGTCCTCTCCGCCACAGCGGCCGAGCCTATTGTCAAACCGCAAGTCACCGATCTCCTCCCGCCTCATTAGGACATTACCTGTGTAGCCAGTTCTGATTATTTGGTCCCGCATGATGGTAGGGTATGTGGAATGAAAATCCCCGATCACCAACCACTTGGGCGCATCTGATGGATAACGAGCCACAACCGGGCCTAAAACAATAGCTGCGCCAGAACGGCGTTCTTTCTCACATAGGTTTTTCAGCCAGTCTGGCGCTGCGATTTGATCATCGTCAATGAAAGCCACATATTCTGCCACGGCTTCGTTCAAGCAAGCATTGCGCGCGATTGATATGTTGCGAGCTGGAGCGTGAACATAGAGCATCTCGATGCCGCGATCGACGAAGCGTCTGACGATAGGCCTCGCCGTGTCTGTGTCATCATTATCTGCCACGATGATGCGGAATTGCGGGGTGTCACGCACCTGAGCGAAGAGAGATGAAAGTGCCCCAGCAAGTTCGGGGCGCCGAAATGTGCAGATGCATACGTCGATTTTGTGATTGCTCGTCACGCGTCTTCCCTCTCTTAGGCTCGATTGTATCAATTTTTTTTGGTACAACAATGCTTCTGAAACAAGGGTGGCTGCTTTGGACATCAGCGTAATCATCGCTTCGTGGAATTCTGCGGCCGTCATTTCGCGGGCGATTTCCAGTGCTCTTGCACAAGTTGATGTTGCGCTCGAGGTGATTGTTTGTGATGACGCATCAACTGACTCTACACGGAACCTTGTACTTGGCTTTGGCGATCCGCGAGTTCGCTATGTTTGCTTGAGCTCCAATTCGGGGCCGGCGGCGGCCCGAAATGCCGGATTGAGAATCGCACAAGGAGAGTGGATCCTCATTCTTGATGCTGATGACTATATGGCGCCGGATCGCGCTGCGCGGTTGATTACGCTTGGTATAAGGACAAATTCCGATATCGTTGTTGACAACATGTTTATCGTTGGACCCTCTGGGCACGTTACAGGTAAATTAATTGGCGAGGTTCTCGACGAAAAAATAGAAGTACTGGAGCTTGAGCGCTACATTAGAGGAAATATCCTATTTGGCCCTCCGGGCTTGGGGTATCTCAAGCCCATTCTCCGAAGGTCGTTTCTTGTAGCCCATGAGATTTCTTATCCGGAGTCTCTGCGGAACGGGGAGGATTACGCCATTATTGTTGAGATGCTATCGGCTGGCGCCCGTTTCGTGCGTATAAAGGCGGCGCTTTATTACTATGTGGTACATGAAAGTTCTACCTCACACCGTGCAAATTCACGACACCTTGAAAATCTCCTCGAATTTGACTTGCATGTTGCGGCGACTATGCCCCGCGCTCGCGAACAAGGCGTGCACATTGCACTCTCACTCCACATTGCCGCTCTGCGAAAGATGATAGCTTTCACACAAATGGTAAATCACCTCAAAGAACACGACTTCAAAGGATTTTTTCGGCGGGCCGTCAGCCACCCAACTGCACTCGCATTATTCTCGCACCCATTTCGTGTTCGTATGAAGCGGATGATTGGACGATTACCCTGGACCCCGACGGGGGCGAGGTCGTGATTTTTAAGTTTAGGGAGCCGGAACGCGCCATTCAGCAGACTGCACAGCTTCCCGTTTCCGATTGTTGAAGGGCGATATGCGATCATTTTCTGCACGTTCACATTCTTACAGGCTCGAAGAAAGCGCCCAATTCAGCTTACCGTTTTTGCATGGATTATGGTTTGATTCGTTCTGGATCATTTTCCTCGCGCTGGTGACCCGCATTTCATTAGTCCCGGATCTTAACAGCCTTGCGTGGCTGATTGCGGATGCACTATCGATCTATGCGATTGCGCAAAAGCCGAAAGAGTATATCGAGGTATTTCGTCGCAATATCCTACTTCTGTCATGGCCCGCGATTGCAATCGTCTCGACCATTTGGTCTTTGCTTCCGGAGCTCACCCTGTTTCATGCCATTCAATTCTTTCTGAATTCCGTTGTCGCTTTCGTGATGATAAGGCATGCCGGCCTCGAGCGTTTTGTAAAAATATTGTTTTTCTTCGGCTTTCTCCTCCAGGTCATCTCAGTGCTCCTGTTTTTTTTCGCAAGTGGACAGAGCGTAGACGAGCAGGGGAACTTCAAGGGGGTCTATCTGCACAAGAACGAACTTGGGGTCTTCAGCACATTGCAGATTATTTGCGCGACATCGTTGCTCTTGTCGGGCTGGCGAAAATGGCTGACTGGCTTTGGCCTCTGCCTCGCGTTTTTCATGCTTTTGAAGTCAGGCTCCGGGACATCGGCTGTTTTGACGGTTCTGCTATGTGGACTTTTTCCGACATTTTTGATCATGCGTAGAGGGATTGCATCGACGGGCGTGCTGGTTGGATCTGGAGTGGCATTGGTTGCGAGCCTCGCCCTTACGCTTTTTATCTCTAGGTTCGACCCCGTCGCATTTGTTCTCGACGCGCTCGGAAAAGATGCCGGTCTTACCGGTCGTGATCTGATTTGGCGTATCGGGATGGATGCCGTGGAAGAGCGGCCAGGTTTGGGCGTTGGGTTTTTGGCTTATTGGCAATCAAGCGAGAGCACAGCTGAATATCTCCGCTATGTCCTTCGTCAGCAGTTGGTTGCGTTCCATAACGTCTATCTGGAAACGACGGTCGCATTTGGTCTTGTCGGGCTGTCGCTTTTGGTTCTTGGTCTCTTGCAGCAATATTGGCGTGGTATCGTCTACCTTGCGCGCGCCGGCACTGTCGTCTCGCTCGTTCCCCTGCTTTACATGATCTGGATATCTGTGCTGGGCATGAGTGAGAACCCAATTTTCTGGAACAGCCAGTTAAATTTCATTCTCATGGCACTCGGCGGTGCGATTTGTGGCTCCAAGGCGGGTAGTGCAGCGACAGCCTCATATTGACCCTTTGAGACATTTTTTCTGGAGCAGGTTGGTCCCATGAATTTCAGGCTCGCGGCTCTGTTTGGCATCAGTTGGTCGATGGCTTCACAAGCCACGCGCATGGCTCTGCAGATTGCAACGACAATTTTATTGGCGAGGCTGCTGACACCCGATGATTTTGGGGTTTACGCCATGGCTATGCCGGTTATCGGTTTAGCTGGTCTCTTGCAGGATGTGGGTCTGCACCAAGCCATCATGCAAAAAGATAAGATTTCGAAGGATCAATTGAATACCGTTTTCTGGCTCAATTTCCTTATATCATTGGGCGTCGCGCTGCTTCTCGTTCTGGTGAGTCCCCTGGTGGGGCGGTTTTATGCCGATCCTCGTCTGGTTGGTCTTGTCGCAAGTTTTGGCGTGATCGTCATGCTGGGCAGTCTCACCTTTGGTCAATACGCCATGCTTGGACGCGACCTGCGCTTTCGTGTGGTCGCATTGATCGACATCGTTTGTGCCCTGGTGTCGTTTGTCACAGTGATCGGCGTTTCCTATTTTTGGCCGAGCTATTGGGCATTATGGTCCGCGGGCCTTGCGTCCGTACTTTGCTGGTCGGTACTTACGTTTCTCGTTGGATCCTGGCGCCCAGGTATTCCAAAACGGGGGGGTGATCTTGATGGAATGTTCAGGTTTGGCCTGAACATCATGTTTCACAACTTCGCCAATTATGCGAGCCGTAACGTCGATAATATCCTTATAGGCCGATCATTGGGCGGTGCAGTTCTTGGCTATTATGATCGCGCATATAAATTGCTGCTTTATCCGCTCGAAAATCTTGCTAATCCAGTCACCCGCGTCATGGTCCCGTTGCTCAGTCGGATGCAGGGCGATCAGGAGGGGTTTCGCCGTGCATTTTTGCAATCGAGCGGCCTGGTCAATCTGGCGTGCATTCCTGGAATGGCCGTCGCGATTGCTTGCTCTCACGATCTGGTGAGGATTTTATTGGGCGAAAGATGGCTGCCTGTAGCGCCCATTTTTTATTGGCTCGGCTTTGCGGGGCTTGTCCAGCCGATCGTCAATTCGTCGAGCTGGCTTTTTATCGCCCAGGGGAGATCTGGAGACATGGTTCGGGTGAGTGTCACGAGTTCACTCGTGATCGTAGCCGGTTTTTTTATCGGGCTTGGCTGGGGTGCCGAGGGCGTCGCTTGCGCCTATGCTATATCCGAGTGTTTTTTCCGCGTGCCGCTCACGATTTATCTCGGTGGGCGCAAGGGGGCAGTCAGGGCTTCGGATCTTTTATGGGGTATCCTGCCACTGATGGGATCTGCCCTAGCCACCCTGCTGTCCGTGTCGTGGCTATATCAATCCGGCGTCAGCGGATGGAAGGTGATTCTGCTCGCATTGCCGATTGCCTATGGACAGGCCGTCTTGACGCTTTGTCTGTTTCCCGCTGGGCGGAAGCTACTTGCGGATACGGGCCGCGCGGCGGCAAGTTTTTATGAGTCGATCAGGAATCGCGAGCAGTCTCAATAGACGCCCTTGGCTTTGATCACAGCAGGTATCGTCAACAGGATTATCTCGATGTCGCTCGTAAACGACCAATTCGATACATAGTGCTGATCGAGCGCGACGCGTTCGTCATAACCTGTGTCGTTCCGTCCACTGACCTGCCAGCGACCTGTCAGGCCAGGGCGAGCGCGGCGGTACTCATTGAAGGCAGCGCCATATTTGTATATTTCATCCTCAACGATCGGACGCGGCCCAACAAAGCTCATTTCGCCCGAGAAAATATTGAGGATTTGCGGCAGCTCGTCGAGGCTGGTTTTTCGCAGGATGCGGCCTAGCGTTGTGACGCGAGGGTCAGAGACGAGTTTGCGGGTTTTTGTCCATTCCTCAAGGGCCTCCGGGCTGCTGGCCAGATGGGAGCGGAGTACCTCATCGCCGTTGGTTACCATGGTGCGGTATTTGAGGCAGCCGAATTTGACGCCGCCGCGCCCGATGCGTGTGTGCCGGATCATGACTGGCCCGCCATCCAATACGAAAACCAGCGCACTAATGAGCACCAGCAGGGGGGCGAGCAGAATGATTGCGCAAAGAGCAGCCATGACATCGAAGACGCGCTTTGTCCTTCCGCCGATTGCTTTTTCGCTTACAGAGACGCAAGCCGACGCACACTCGGTCGAGTCATGGATTGCCACAGCAAACCCCGTTATTTCGGACAGATCCTAAGACGTGGAGGCGGGCACTTTTTGTGCATTTTGCGCTGGAAACTCATCGCGCTGTACCTCTCTTAGCAGTCGCAACAATGCCACGCGATTCTCGCTGAATCAATACCGTTTGATTCGAATGTGTCCAGAATGCTTACATTACTCCGGCTTGGTGAGTCACAAATATCGCTTTTTTTCAGTTACTTGTTATAAAACGTCAGAATGTATGGGCGAAACTTTTTGGTTGTCACGTGGTAAATATGGCCATGGCAAAGACAACGCTATTTGAAACCGTATTTAGCTTCAGCCGAGCAATAAGAGATTTTATTTTTATCTTCATCGATTGGTATATTTCTTCGCTCACATGTAGCGTTGGGGGATCAGAAGCGAAGCGGATTTGTGATGACACGTGTCTTACAGGCCGAGGACCAGATTCTTCCTGTCATTTGCATTGCTGAGGATCGGCCGAGTGTTGAGCCGGCGGTGCGGATCCTTATTGCAAGCCTGGAGAAAATTCTGCCCGCGGCGAGAGTCATTCTCTTCATGCCACGTGCGTCGGAATGCTTACAAGATTGGATCCAAAACATACCAAATGTATCGGTCGAGCTCACGCCAATCGCGGGATCTTATTCAAAATATAATGTTAAGCCGCATGCCTTGCTCACGCTGCTGGATCGTGGGTACGACGATGTCGTTTGGATCGATTCCGACATTGTGGTGGGTTCCTGCCTGTCTGCGCTTTTTGCAAAGAGCGATTCCGGCACGTTGATGATTACAGAAGAGATGCTGGGCGAGTTTCATGACGATGGCAGCGCGGAGCGTGCATCGGCCTGGGGTTTTGATATTGGTCGATCGTTCCCGTTCGCGTTGAACAGCGCTGTGCTCCGGGTTGGGGCTGTCCACCGCGATATTCTGGTTCGCTGGCGTGAACTTCTCGGGAGCCCAGACTATCTGGAGGCGCAAGCCAAGCCATGGCATCGTCGGCCCAGGCACCTGCTCGGAGATCAGGACGTCTTGACCGCACTTCTCTCGTCTCGGGAATTCTCGCATCTTCCTGTACAGCTATTGCGACGGGGCAGGGATATTCTCCAGTTTTCGGGTCCCTACGGATACACGCTCGCGGAACGTGCGGTCCATCTGCGGCATGGCATGCCGGTGTTCATTCATTCTCTGGGTCACAAGCCCTGGGACCAAAATAATGTTCCTGCCAACGCCTATGGTCGGTTCAGCGATTTATATCTTGGATGCTCGCCCTACACACTGGCCGCCCGAGAGTTCTCACATGTGCTTGAGCAACGCGATTGGCTGGAGCCACGCAATGGCGGTGAACGATTTTTGCGGAGTTTGAGCTTTGGCGTCATCCCGCTGTCTGGCTTGCCTTTTGCAGCCATCGCAGATGCAAGGAGGCTCGTGCGCTTAGTTGGAGAGAAAATGCGGCGGCGTGCAAAATAATAATTGATGCGCTGCCGTGCATGTAGCTTCGGCGCTACTATAAATATTAAGGTCAATATCATTCTTTTTCAATTCTTATTTGATAAATGTCGCTGCAGCATGGAGATTGAGAGGCTTATTTTTGTTGAGTGGAGTTTGCAATGTGTGTCGAGTATCCCGCTGTCGACGCGCGAAGTCGCCGTCACGTTATCCGCATTGGCGCCCTGCTGAGTGCAGCTGCGATGATGAGCGTGCTTCCTACCAAAAAGGCGAAGGCGGCAGGGCGCCATTCCGACCCTGAATATTGTGATCCGCTTTGCGTCTTGCGTGGCACGCGCATTGAGACGGTTCGTGGAGAGGTTTGCATCGAAGATCTTGCGATCGGGGATCTGATTGCCACGGAGGACGGTTCATACAAGCCCATTCGCTGGATCGGCCGGAAGACGTGGCGCAAGTCGCGGGGCGCTTTTTGGCCGAACTCGGTTGATCCCGTTCTTGTCATGGCATCTGCGATTGGTGACGGCGTGCCTGCGCGGGACCTTTATCTCTCGCCCAAACATGCGGTGTTCATGGATGGTTATCTTATCCCGGCGATGTTCTTGATCAACGGCGCAACAATCCGGCAGGGTGCCTGGGTCGAAGATACCATCGACTATTATCACCTTGAATGCGGGGAGCATGAGGTAATGTTTGCCGATAGGTTGGCGGTCGAGACGTTCCGGCTGCAAGACACTTATGATGGTTTTGCAAACGGCGATGAAATTACCCACCGCGATATTGCACATCTCGCGCCGCCTGCGCCTTATGCGCCGGTGCTTGGCTATTGGACCCTGTGCGATGATGCCATGGCGCTGCTGCGCTCGCTTGGTTCGCTCTGCATCGATCTGCGTGATCCAATCCATGTTGCCTACGACAGGATCGCGGCGCGCGCGGCGAGGCTGGATAGCTAGGCGCTTCGCGATCCTGGTTTGGGCCTCGAGAATAAGGGTACGGAGGGACGAGCCCGGCATCTGGCTGCGCTTATCTTTGCCACCATTGGTTGATGGATTTGCGCCCTTGCATAGAATAGGCTTCCTTTCGATATCTCAGCCTGGCGGCTCATCAGCCAGGCGCAGACGGGCCGCCAGCAGGCCTGCATCGGAGGAAAGTCCATGTCATTCACGCGCCGCCATGTGCTCGCGGGCACGATTGCCGCTCCCGCCATTTTGACATTCGGGGCGGCCCGTGCCGCGACCACCCTCAAGATTTCGCATCAATTTCCAGGGTCCAGCGGAAATGATGGCGATTTTCGCGATGTGCTCTGCCGGCGCTTCGCCGCGGAGCTCGAGAGCAAGAGCAGCGGCGAAATGGTCGCGCAGGTCTATGCCGGCTCTTCGCTGATGAAGGTCAATTCGCAGGTGTCGGCGATCCGCAAAGGTGCGCTCGACATGTCTCTGGTGCCGATCTCCTATGCGGGCGGCGAGATGCCGGAGGTCAATATCGGCCTCATGCCAGCGCTCGTGAGTTCCTATGCGCAGGGACTTGCCTGGAAGAATGCTGCTGTCGGCAAGGAGTTTTCAAAGTTCCTGAACGACAAGGGCGTGATGATCGTGACCTGGATCTGGCAGGCGGGCGGCGTCGCGAGCCGCTCCACACCACTGGTCAATCCGGAGGACGCCAAGGGGATGAAAATCCGCGGCGGCTCGCGCGAGATGGACATGATGTTGCAGGCTGCAGGCGCTGCCGTGCTCTCGCTGCCCTCAAACGAGCTCTATGCCGCCATGCAGACAGGCGCCTGCGACGCGGGCATTACCTCATCGACGAGCCTCGTTTCCTTCAAGCTGGAGGAAATCGCAAAGCATCTCACGACCGGGCGCGGCAAATCGTACTGGTACATGCTGGAGCCCCTCATCATTTCAAAGGCTGTTTTCGAGGCGCTGCCCAAAAAGCAGCAGGATCTCATCATGGATGTGGGGCAGGGGCTCGAGGCCTTTGGTCGCGATGCGGCCATGGCCGATGATGAGTTGGTGGCCAAGATCTACGAAAAGGCGGGCGCAAAAATCCACGATCTCGATGAAGCCATCGTCGAGAAATGGCGCAAGCTGGCGCGCGACACCGCGTGGAAGGATTATTCGGCCAAGAACGCCAATTGCGAGAAGCTTCTCAAACTGGCTGAAGCTGTGCCGACATGAGCGCGCATGGATTTGAAATGCCGGGCGCTGCAAAGGCAGCGCCCACAAGGCTCAGCCCCGGGCTTGCCCGCGCCCAGGCCATGCTTGGGCTCGTCAACACGACCATCATGATCGTTTCAGCTCTGGCGCTCGTGGGCGCGAGCCTGATCCTGAGCTACAGCGTTGTTGCGCGCTATTATTTCAAGGCGGCGACCTATTGGCAGGACGAGGCCTCGGTCTTCCTGCTGGTTGGCGCGACCTTTCTGACGGCGGCCCATGTCCAGTCGCGGCGTGGCCATGTGGCGATTGATGCGGTGCTTGGCTTTTTGTCGCCCCGCGCAAATCGTTTGCGCCTGCTGGTCGTGGACCTTGCAAGCCTCGCCTTTTGCGCCTTCTTCTCGTGGAAATCCTGGACGCTGTTTCATGAGGCCTGGGAGGACGGGCAGGTGACCTCCTCCACTTGGGGCCCGCCGCTTTGGATTCCCTATAGTATTATGGCGGCAGGCATGAGCTTGCTCTGCCTGCAGATCGCCTTTCAGGTTCTGGTGGCTCTCAAGACGCAGGAGTGCGCATGAGCACGCTGTCCGTCGGACTTCTCTACGGCGGGGCAACGCTCTTTGCGATGTTTGCCGGTATGCCGATTGCCTTCGCGCTTGGCGCAGTCGCTGTCGTCTTCATGTATTTCTTCATGCCTGCGGCGTCGCTTGATACGGTCACGCAGAATGTGTTTGAGGAAATGGCCTCGATCACGCTGCTGTCGATACCGCTCTTCATCCTGAAGGGCGCTGCCATCGGCAAATCGCGCGCGGGGCAGGATCTCTATTCGGCTCTTCATGCCTGGATGCACCGGGTGCCGGGTGGCCTTGGCATTGCCAACGTCTTTGCCTGCGCCTTGTTTGCAGCCATGGCTGGATCCTCGCCAGCAACCTGTTCGGCCATCGGTTCGGCTGGAATTCCCGAAATGCGCAAGCGCGGCTATTCGGGCGGCTTTGCGGCGGGTATCATCGCAGCCGGGGGAACGCTCGGCATTTTGCTGCCGCCCTCAATCACGATGATCCTCTATGCAGTGGCCTCGGAACAATCGCTCGGCCGCCTGTTTCTGGCGGGCATCGGTCCCGGCTTCTTGCTGGTGATGCTGTTTGCGACCTATGCAGTCATTCGGTTCCGGCAGGAATATGCAGCTGCGAAGGCGGAATATGAGCGCACGGGGCGCGAACACGATATTTTGCAAAAGCACCACTACACGATGGCGCAGAAATTCAGCGTGCTCCCGCGCGTGCTCCCGTTCGTGCTGTTGCTGACCGGCGTCATGTTCGCCCTTTATGGCGGCTATGCGACACCCTCGGAAACGGCAGGGCTTGGCGGGCTTCTCGCACTGGCGTTGATCGCTGTCATTTACGGCGTCTGGAAGCCGCGCGACCTGGAGCCGATCCTGTCCTCGACCTTGCGGGAATCGACCATGCTGATGCTGATCATCGGCATGTCGCTGCTCTATTCCTATGTGATGAGCTATCTGCACATCTCGCAGGGCGCGGCGCAATCCATCGTGGCGATGCAGCTCGACAAATGGCTGCTGTTGGCCACCATCCTCGTGCTGGTCGTCGTGCTCGGCTTCTTCCTGCCGCCTGTCTCGATCATCCTGATGACGGCCCCGATCATACTGCCGCCGATCAAGGCTGCGGGTTTCGATCTGATCTGGTTCGGCGTGGTCATGACCATTGTCATGGAGCTTGGGCTGATTCATCCGCCTGTTGGCTTGAATATTTTCGTAATTCGCAACATCGCGCCCGACATTCCCTTGAAAGAGGTGATCTACGGCACGCTGCCCTTTGTGGTCCTGATGATCATGGCCGTTGTGCTTTTGTGCGTCATGCCCTCCATCTCGACCTATCTGCCCGATCTGGTTATGGGTCAGGCCAATGCACGTTAGAGAAATTCGGAAAATCCAGAAATGAGCAGCAATCTTTTCGACCGTCTCGTTCGCAACACGCCCGATCTCGCCCGCAAGGCGATCGAGAGTGTGGAGGGTGAGATCTTCTCTTACGGCGATCTCTTTGGGCTGGCGGCGCAGCTTGCTCATGTGCTGGTGAAAAGCGGCGTGAAGCCCGGCGACCGTGTCGCGGTGCAGGTTCAAAAATCGGTTCCCGCACTGGTGCTCTATCTGGCGACCCTGCGGGCGGGCGGCGTCTATCTGCCGCTCAACACGGCCTATACGCTCGCAGAGCTCGATTATTTCATCTGCGATTCCGAGCCTGCGCTGATCGTCTGCGATCCGGCGAGCGCGGCTGGCATCGGCACGCTGGCGGCCAAGGTCGGCGCGAAAGTCCTGACGCTCGATCCTGCCGGCAAGGGGTCGCTTGCGTCTGCGGCTGCGCTTGAGCCGACATCCTTCGATACTGTCGAGCGGGCGGGCGATGATCTGGCCGCCATACTCTATACGTCAGGCACGACCGGTCGCTCCAAGGGGGCGATGCTGACGCATGACAATCTGCATTCCAATTGCACGACGCTCGTCGACTATTGGCGCTTCACGCGCGATGACGTGCTGATCCATGCGCTGCCGATCTATCACACGCATGGGCTGTTTGTGGCCAGCAACGTGACCTTCTTCTCCGGCGCGTCGATGATCTTCCTGCCGAAGTTCGATCCAGACAGGATCATGTCGCTGATGGCGCGCGCGACCTGCCTGATGGGCGTGCCGACCTTCTATGTTCGGCTGCTCCAGCATCCGGATCTGAACAAGGCGCATGTGAAGAACATGCGGCTCTTCGTGTCAGGCTCGGCGCCGCTGCTCTCCGATACCCATCGTGAATGGCAGGCCAAGACGGGCCATGCCATTCTCGAACGCTATGGGATGACGGAAACAAACATGAACACGTCGAACCCCTACGACGGGGATCGTGTACCCGGCGCAGTTGGGTTCCCGCTGCCCGGCGTCTGCGTTCGCATTGCCGATCCCGACAGCGGCGTGCTGCTCTCCACCGAGGAGATCGGCATGATCGAGGTCAAGGGCCCGAACGTGTTCAAGGGCTATTGGCGCATGCCGGAAAAGACCGCGGCCGAATTTCGTCCCGATGGGTTCT
Source organism: Beijerinckiaceae bacterium (assembly GCA_947370975.1). Classification (GTDB taxonomy): domain Bacteria; phylum Pseudomonadota; class Alphaproteobacteria; order Rhizobiales; family Beijerinckiaceae; genus Terripilifer. The sequence continues at coordinate 34,710 of CANBNG010000001.1, read as the reverse complement.
TCATCACGGGCGATCTCGGCAAGATCGACGCCAAGGGCTATGTCCATATCGTTGGGCGCGGCAAGGACCTCATCATCACGGGCGGCTTCAACGTCTATCCGAAGGAGATCGAATCCGAGATCGATGCCCTGCCCGGTGTCTTTGAAAGCGCCGTCGTGGGGGTTCCCCATCCGGATTTCGGCGAAGGCGTAACGGCTGTGGTTGTCTGCACAAAGCCGGGCGCAATTGACGCGAAGGCGATTATCGCAGCGTTGCAGGATCGTCTTGCGAAATTCAAGCAGCCCAAACATGTCATCTTCATGGATGACCTGCCGCGTAACACGATGGGCAAGGTGCAGAAGAATGTGTTGCGCGAGCAATTCGCCGATCTCTACACCAAGCCCCACGGTTGAGCGATGACACAGACAGGCGAGATGCTTGCCAAGATCTGGCAGGCGCTCGGCGGACAGGCTGCGCATCTGGCGCATCTGCGCGAGACAGGGCAGGGGTCTTTGACCTCAGCCTTTGCGCTCAGTGATTTTGCAGCTGCGAGCACAGGCGCAGCAGGCCTTGCTCTGGCGGAGCTTGTGGCGGCGCAGGGCGGTCCCTTTCCGGAGGTGAGCATAGACCGCCGACTGGCTTCCATGTGGTTTGCCAAATCCATCCGCCCGCTCGGCTGGGCCTTGCCGCCGCAATGGGATGCGATAGCCGGCAATTACGAGGCGCGCGACGGCTGGATTCGGCTCCACACCAATGCGCCCCATCACCGCGCGGCTGCGCTGCGCGTGCTCGGTGTCGAGAATGATCGCGCCTTGGTGAGCCAGGCGGTTGCGCGCTGGGACTGTGCGGGCCTCGAAGAGGCTGTTGTTGCGGCAGGCGGCTGCGCTGCACGTATGATGGGCCTCGCGGAGTGGCGCGCGCATGAGCAGGGCGCATCTGTTGGCGCAGAAGCGCTTGTCGCCCGGCGTGCGTCAGGCACGCATACCGGAACTGCCTTTGGCCGCGCAGGTCGCCCGCTGGAGGGACTGCGGGTGCTCGATCTCACGCGCGTGCTGGCGGGGCCTGTGGCGACGCGATTTCTCGCAGGCTTTGGCGCAAATGTCCTGCGCATCGATCCGCCCTATTGGAACGAGCCTGCGGTTCTCCCTGAAGTAACCATCGGCAAGCGGCGTGCGCGGCTCGATCTTCATGCGTCAGCCGATCGCGCTATTTTCGAGGGCCTGCTCGGTCAGGCAGATGTATTGGTGCACGGCTATCGCGCCGATGCGCTTGCCCATCGTGGCTATGATGAAGCAACGCGCCTGCGCCTTGCACCCGGCTTGATCGACGTCGCGCTCGATGCTTATGGCTGGACCGGCCCGTGGCAGGCGCGGCGCGGCTTTGACACGATTGTCCAGATGAGCACCGGCCTCGCGGCGCGCGAGATGGACGTTTCGCGCAGTCGCAAACCGGTCGCGCTTGCCGTGCAGGCGCTCGACTATGGCACCGGTTATTTGATTGCCGCAGCGGTCCTGCGTGGCCTCACAGAACGGCTTGCCACTGGCCAGACCCGGCAGGCGCGCCTGTCGCTTGCGCGCACCGCAGCCTTTGTTGCCGAGCATCCGATGCTTGAGGCAAGCGAGCCCCTCGCGTCGGAAACGGCTGAAGATCTCGCCTCGGACACCGAGGTTACGCATTGGGGACCGGCGCGGCGGCTCAAGGCCCCGGTTGCCATTGTCGGCTGTGAGATGAAATGGGATCTCCCCGCGGGAGAGCTTGGAGACAGCGCCGCGAGCTTCGATTGAACTGGCACGCGTTCGCATCCTTCATGCTTGATCCGGGCCGCCGGGGCCTTCATAGTTCCGCGCGGAAAATGCGTCGCAAAGACGCTCGCCCCTCAGGGGCCACTCGGGAGGAAGCCCATGAAAACGGCCAGCCAGGCTGCCCAATCTTTAATTTTGCCTGCGCTTGCCTCTGTGGCGGCGCTCCTGCTTGGCGCCCTGCCGGCACTCGCGCAAACGCGCGCAGAAGTACGTGTCGGCACTTTGGGCGCGATCAGCGATGCGCCCATTTTCATCGCCGACAAGAAGGGTTTCTTCCGCGAGGAAGGCATTGACGCCAAAATGACGGTCTTCCAATCGGCGGCGACCATGGTCGCTCCGCTCGGCGCTGGCCAGCTCGATGTCGGCGCAGGCTCGCCGTCGGCCGGCATGTACAACGCCGTCGCACGCAAGATCGACGTGCGCATCGTGGCTGACAAGGCCATGTCGACGCCAGGCTACGGCGCGACCAAGCTGATCGTGCGCAAGGATTTGGTTGAGTCAGGCCGCTTCAAGACGCTTGCTGATCTCAAGGGCATGAAAGTTGCCGGAAATGCTCCGGGCGTGAGCAATACCGCGATGCTCAATGTCATGCTGACTTCGGTCGGGCTGAAATATAGCGATGTGGATGTTCTGAACCTGTCCTTCCCAGATCACCTGCTGGCGATGCAGAACAAATCCATCGACGCGGGCGCGACGATCGAGCCCATTGCGACGCTGGCTGTGCAGGGCGGTCACGCAGTAGAGATCATGCGCGATGATCAGATTTACCCGAACCACCAGATTGCAACGCTCATCTACGCCGAAGATTTTGCCAAGAAGCGCGAGCTTGGCGTGCGCTTCATGAAAGCCTATGTGCGCGGCATTCGCTTCTACGTGAAGGCGCTCAAGGATGGGCGTCTGGCAGGCGAAACTGCCGATGAAGTGATCGATATCCTCACCGAATATACGCCGGTCAAGAACAAGGAGCTGCTGCGCAAGATCACCCCGACCGGCATGGACCCGGACGGCAAGGTCAATAGCGCCAGCCTGCAACGCGATGTGGATTTCTACGCCTCGCAGGGACTTGTCGAAACCAAGGTCGATGTCTCGAAAATCGTCGACTCATCGTTTGCGGAAGAGGCCGTGCGGGCGCTCGGTCCTTTCAAATAAGCAACGACAGGATTTCACGAACATGTTGAGGCCCAACACCCGCATGGCGGGAGCCAATAAATTCAAGCTCGGCCTGTTCGCAATGAACTGCTCGGGCGGCATGACCATGACCAAAGCGCCCGAGCGCTGGGATGCGAGTTGGGAGAATAATCTCCAAGCCGCCCAGCTGGCCGATGACGCTGGCCTTGAATTCATTCTGCCGATCGGACGCTGGCACGGCTACAAGGGTGAAACCGACACGGAAGGCTCCTCCTTCGAAACCCTCACCTGGGCCTCCGGACTGCTTGCTGCCACCAAAGGCATATCGGTGTCGGGCACGCTTCATGTCGCCTTCATCAATCCGGTCTTTGCCGCCAAGCAGATTGTCACCGCCGATCACATCGGTCGCGGTCGCTTTTGCCTGAACATTGTCTCCGGCTGGAACAAGGGCGAGTTCGACATGTTCGGCGTTGCGCTCAACGACCATGACGCGCGCTACGCCTACACGGAAGAGTGGGTCACCATTGCCAAGCGGATCTGGAAGGAGACCGAGCCCTTCGATTTCAGGGGACGCTTTTTCGATCTCAAGGGTGTGCTCTCGAAACCCAAGCCTTGGGGCGATAGCGAGCCGCTGCTCATCAGTGCGGGGAATTCGCAGGAAGGCCGCGCTTTCGCCGCCAATCATGCCGATGCCTTGTTCATGACCATCGTCGAGCTCGACACGCTGCCCGACGAGGTGCGCGCCGTGCGCGCTTCCACGACCGATGCGTCGCGCGCGGTCGGGGTTTATGCGAGCGGGCATCTGATCTGCCGACCGACCCGCAAGGAGGCGGAGGATTATTACCATTATATTGTCTACGAGCAGGGCGATTGGGAAGCTGCAGAACATGCAGCCGTCATCCGCACCAAGGGCCGTAAGACGCCCTTCGATGCGATGAAGCGGCTGAAGGAGAGGCTCATCAGCGGCGTCGGCACTTATCCTGTGCTTGGCAGCTATGATGATGCGGCCGAAGCTTTTCTGCGCATGAGCCAAGCCGGGCTCGACGGCATGGCCATTGGCCTTGTCAATTACATCGCCGACTTTCCGGCTCTGCGCGACGAAGTCCTGCCCCGCATGCAACGCCTGGGCTTGCGCATCTAGGGAGCGGAGAGAGGCGCTAGCTTCAAGGCGCCAAAGCCTGTGAGGTCGATGCGCGTGTCGTGTCGTCCTGCCTCGCGCACAGTCTCCGCGAGCGTCTCGATGTCGGTCCAGCGCTGCCCATCGCTGGCAGGCGTTGCGATGAGCCAGAGGCTCTGGCCGGCACGCAAATGCGCGGCAATGTCGGAGGGCTCAAGCTTTGGTGGCAGGTTGCAGCCTATATCCACCATCTGCCTGCGATGGAAGACGGCATCGGGCCCAAGCGACAGCAAGCGCAGGCGGCTCGGATCGACACCATAATATTGCATGATGCAGGCCTTCTCGCCGTCAATGGCGACGAGCAGATCGCCTCCAGAGATGCTTTTGAGTTTTTCGATGCCGGCGTAATCGCTGTGCCAGTCTTCGCGTATCTGCATGTTGAGCGTGCTGATCCAGAACATGAACGGCACACAGAGCGCGAGCGCCAGCGCGCTGCGGCCCGGCGTGAAAGTCTGCGTGAGCGCTGTGCCTGCCAGCGCCATCAAGGGAAGCGTGATCCACAAAACCGTGCGCGGCAGCAGGGCCGGCTCGAACAGGCTGAGCGCCGCTACAAAGCCAAAGCCGAGGACTGGCACGAGACAGCCGACAAGCAGCGCAGCGGGGCGTCGCCGCAGTGCAAAAACGCTCATGGCGAGCGCGCTCAGCCAGAGGCCGGTGATGAGCCCGTTGACCAATGTCCCGAACGGCGCATTGCCCAGAAAGAGCGACTTCACCACCCACCGCGCGAAAGTTACGCTCAAGGGTGGCAGCCATGCCAGCGTCACCGCATTGCCGGTGACGACTGCGTGGCTTGCAAGAATCTGCGGGATGAGGCCCAGCGCATAAAGCACGTTGAACGCCAGCCATAGGATTGCTGCGCGCGTGTTTCCTTTGAGCGCGAGATAGAGCAGCAGCGAGGCGCTCACTGCGGCAAAAGCAAACACGCCGGTGATGTGCGTGTAGGACGTCACGAGTCCGACAAGGACGAGTGCGAGGGCATATCTGACAAACGATCCCTCGCTGAGCGCGCGCTCGTTAGCCAGACGCAATAGCCGTGCAAAAACCCAAAGGAGTGCAGCGATCTCGGCCAGCTCCAGCGCATAGGCGCGAATCTCAAGCCCGTATTCGATGTTGAGCGGGAGAACAGCCCAGAGGAGCGCCGCCGCAATACCTGCGCGTCGGCCACCAAGTTCATTGCCAAGCAGCAACAGAAACACACCGGCCAGCGCCGACCAGAGAAGGGAAAAAAGCCGCAGCAGCGGTTCGGAATATCCAGTCAGTTGGGCCCAGCCCGCGAGCAAGGTGTAATAGAGGGGTGGCGTTGGCTCGACGCGCCAATCCGAGCCCCAAATCCAGCCAAGACCCTTTTGCGCATAGAAGATCGAGAACGCCTCGTCGATCCAGATGGCCGGGACGTTGAGAAAGCCGATGCGAGTCGCGACAATGACGCAAATCACCCCGCAGGCGGCGACAAAAAGCTGGCGCGCAGACGCCTGTTTTTTATTGTCCTTCACGTCCAAGCGGCCCCTATTTACTTCTAATATTTCAATATTCTGCATATATTTTGTTGCATAACAACATTTCATCACTTGCGTGAGCTATGCTTTGGGCCTGTTTTTGAAAGCCTTTCGTGGTAATCAAAGACTGCTCCGCGGGTAAGCTTTTCAGAGAGTCCATGCAGGCCTTCCGTTCGCTCCTCTTCACCGGTCTCTGGACATTCTGGACCGCGACATTTGCGCCAGTGCTCGGGATCATCCTGCTTGCTGGCTCACCGCCGTCCTGGGTGCGGCCGTGTACGCGCGTCTGGTCGCGCGGCGTTCTCTTCATGCTGAAGTCCATTGTGGGGCTCGGTTATGAGGTGCGCGGGCGGGAGAATATTCCAGCCGTCCCATGCCTCATCGTCTCCAATCATCAATCGGCCTGGGAGACGGTTGCCTTTCTCATTCTCTTTCCCGACGTGGCCGTCATCACGAAAGAAGAATTGTTGAAAGTGCCTGTCTTTGGTGCATTTCTGCGCCTCTCGCCGATGATCACGATTGACCGCGAGAGTGGCTCGAAGGCCATCCGCAAAATGGTGGAGGAGGGCGGGCAGGCCCTCGAAGACGGGCGTCCCGTGCTGATCTTTCCCGAGGGCACGCGCAGCGAGCCGGGTGCGCCGGTTGAATTCAAGCGCGGCGTCGAACTGCTCTATGCCAAGCTTGGCTGTCCACTGCTGCCGGTCGCCATGAATTCGGGTGATTACTGGCGGCCGGGCCGTGCGAACAAACGGGCGGGGACGATCATCGTGTCCTGCCTGCCGCCGTCGCCCGCCGGGGAAGCCCCGCAGGCGACCATCAAGGCGGCAGAGACTGCGGTGCAGGCGGAACTCGCCCGCATCCGCAGCGCTTGAGTTTCAGGCCGAGGCCGGCTTGAATTTGGGGATGCTGGTGTCTGCGTCCACGTCATCGAACACAACTTCCACCGGCATCTCGCAGCGCACGTCCTCGTGGCTGATGCCCAGAATATTAGTCAGCAGACGCGGACCCTCTTCCAGCTCCACGAGCGCGACCACATAAGGCACGTCCGCCGCAAAGGCGGGACGATAGACGCGGTGATAGGTCACGAAGGAATAGACCTTTCCGCGCCCTGACACGTCCTCGAAATGGAAGTTCGGCGACAGGCAATGCCGGCAGGCGTTGGAAGGAGGAAACCAGAACTGCTCGCACGCATCGCATTTGGGCAGTGACAGGCGATGCTCGTGCGCGGCTTTCCAATAGGGAATGGATTCCGGTGCGGGGCGGGGCTTGGGCTTCGGGATTGTGTCGCTCATCATGCGCGCCCCAGAATGAGAGTGGAATGGCAAACCTGATTGCCGCCATGGCCGGAAATCAGCGCGATCTCCGCGTCTTTCACCTGCCGGTTTTCAGGATAGGTGTGACGCATCTGGCGGACGCCCTCGACGATCTGCAGCATGCCTTCGCAATGCGCCTCTGACAATTGTCCGCCCGACGTATTGCAGGGCAATGCGCCGCCCAACCGGAGTGCGCCGGAGGCGACGAAAGCGCCGCCTTCACCCTTCTTGCAGAAGCCGTAATCTTCGAGCTGCGTGAGCACCATATAAGTGAAGCAATCGTAGATCTGTGCAGTATCGACGTCCCTGGGGCCAAGGCCGGCCATGGCATAGGCAGCTTCGCCCGCTTGCTTGGCGGCAGTGACAACCATGTTGTCGTCCTGAAACCAGCCGCGTGTGTTGTTGTGCGTGCCAAAGCCCTTGATGAGAACGGGCGGCTGGCGCAGATCCTTTGCACGTTCCGCGCTGGTGACGATGACAGCGCCGGCGGCGTCGGAACGCAGGCTGCAATCGAACATGCCAAACGGCGCGACGATCAGTTTGCCGGCGTGATAATCCTCGATCGACAGAGGCTTTTTCATCTGCGCATCGGGATTGCGCAGCGCATGTTCGCGGAAGGCGACGGCGATTTCGCCGAACTGGTCGCGCGTGGTGCCGTAGAGGTGCATGTGCCGCGTCGCGCCAAAGGCATGGGCGGCGGTCGCGCCGAAATAGCCGTATTCCGGGCCGAATTCGCGCGCCAGCATCGACTCGGGCCGCGTCTCGTTCTTCACCCGCGCTTCTTCGCTCACATGGGTGCGCGACCAGGTATCGCGTCCGAAGCCGCAGACGATTGTGTTCGCCAGACCGAAACGGATCGCCATGATGGCGAGCGCCACAGACATGATCTGGCTCGCGCCGCCATTGGTGAGCGTTGTTCCAAAGCGCGCGTTGATGCCAAGCCGCTCGGCGACGAGCTGGTGATGCGAATAGGAATCATCCGGGCCACGGCAGAGCACGCCGTCGATGTCGGAGGCTTTCAGTCCAGCGTCATCGAGCGCGTTGCGGATTGCCTCGACGATCAGATCGAGGCTGGAGACGCCCGGCACGCGGCCAAGGCGGCTGGTCGCTGTGCCGACGATGGCGCAGGTGTCGCGCAATTCGCGCGACGGTTCTATGTGCGAAAGGTTCATCACCGACCCTATTTCACGAGATCACGGACACGCTGGGCTAGTTCGGGCGCTGCCGAATAGACCGTGTCCAACAATTCATTGATGCGCGCGCCGCTGACCGGATCGATCTCGGCGCCCTGCTTTTGGGCTTCTTCCAGAAATTCCTTGTCGACCATTGTCTCGTCGAAGGCCTTGCGCAGCAGGGCGACGCGATCAGCCGGCACGTCAGGCGGCAGCACGAAAGGACGCCCCATCACCTGCTCGACAAAGGCGATCTCGAAGATCGCGCGGGCTTCTTTATTTGGCGCGAGTTCGAGTGCGGTTGGCACATTGGGATATTCGTGGTCGCGTTCCATGCCGAGCTGCATGATGATGTTGACCGTGCCGCTCTTTTCCCACGGGCGGTAACGCGCGCGGAACGCTGCCGATGAGCCACCCGAAATATGACCATCCACTTCGGCGCGCTCGATTGCCATCAGCGAGGTCTGCGACCCGTCATAGCCTTCGATGACGCGGATCTTGGTGCCAAACAGCGCATTCATAAGGCGCGGATAGATGGAGCTTGGCGAATTGCGCGACGTGGAGGAAACGGTGATTTCTTTCGTGCGCAACTCCTCGAGGCCCTTCACGCCGGTGGAGGTGCGCGAGAGAAAGAGGCCGATTTCCTGCTGCGTCGAGCCGAGCCAGGTGAATTTGCGCGCATCGAATTGCGCGTTGGAACTGTCGGGATGGTAGAATTTCGCCAGCCCCGTATTGCGCTGCAAGCCGCCCACAATCGTCCCGTCGCGCACTGCGACATTGTAAAGATAATTGGCGGCCTTGATGCCTTCGGCGCCGGGCATGTTCTGCACGACCATCGAGGGATTGCCCGCAATATATTTGGGCATGTGGCGCGAGAGCAGGCGCGCATATTGATCGTAACCGCCGCCCACGGATGCCGAGGTCACAAGGGTCATTTTCTTGCCCTTGAAGAATTCAGCCGCCGGCTGCGCTTGCGCGCACAGTCCCGCGCTCAACACAAAAGCGGCTGCCAGGAGAATCGGGTTTTTCATTTTTGATCTCCCGCATTGGGCCGCGCCGCGCGCAAGGGTGTGAGCACTTCGTCATTATGCTGGCCGAGATCGGGCGAGCAGCTATGGACCGAAGTCGGAGTCTCGGAGAGGCGCAAACCATTGCGCACATAGCCGACCATGCCGAGCTTGGGATGGGGCACATCCACGCGCATGGCCAGGTGCTGAACCTGCGGATCGGAAAATACATCATCGAGCGTGTTGAGCGGAGCCGATGGCACATCGGCGGCCTGCAACAGGTCGACCCAATGCTGGCGTGTGTTGCCGCGGAAAATCTCCGCCAGCGCCTCGTTCAGCGCGTCATAATTCTTGCCGCGCGTTTCCTTGGTCGCAAAGCGCGCATCCTGCAGCCATTCGGGACGTTCCACCACGCGGGTCAGCGCCTCCCAGAATTTCGTCGGCGAGGAGAGATGCACCACAAAGGCTTTCCCGTCGGAGGCCGTGAACGCATAGACCTGCGCCTGATGCGTGCGCGTGGCGCGGCCGGGCACTTTTCCGTTTTCAAAAAAGCGCGCGGCATTCTCACCGCAGAAGGAGAGCGTGGATTCGAGCAGCGACGTTTCAACGCGCTGGCCCTTGCCGGTGCGCCCGCGCGCAATCACGGCGGCCAGAATGCCGTTTGTCGCGGTGATGCCGGCCAGATGATCGGAGAGCGAAATGCCCATGGCCTTGGGATTGGAAACGTCGGTCAACAGGCTCAGCAATCCGCTCGATGCCTGGCCAACCGTGTCATAGCCAGGCCGCATGGCATAAGGGCCATCCGAGCCAAAGCCCGTGATCGAGCACCAGATCAGGCCGGGATTTGCGGCGCGAAAGCTCTCAAAGCCAAGGCCCAGCCGATCCATCGTGCCGACGCGGAAATTCTCGATGACAATATCAGCGCCCAGAATCAGCGCGCGCGCATCAGCTTTTCCTTCTTCACTCTTGAGATCGAGCGTGACGCTTTTCTTGTTGCGATTGACCGAGCCGAAGGTGGGCGAATATTCAACGCGGCCCCAGCCACGGAAAGGATCGCCGCGCGTGGGCTCCTCCACCTTGATGATGTCGGCGCCAAGATCGCCGAGCAACATGCCGGCATAGGGGCCTGAAACATAGTTGGCGAATTCGACAACGCGAATTCCCGCGAGGGCTCCAGTCATTTTTCCTCCGTGTCGCGGACTTAAGGGCCGCTTTGTTCGTGTCTACTTTGGACGAATACGTGGAGCGGGGCAAGGCGGCGAGCCGGTGCCGAGGGGTACAAAAAAACCGCCGCATTGCTGCGGCGGTTCAAGTGAAACGACAATCTACGGGAGGTCAGACCGTCGTCTGCGGAACGCCCGTACGGGCTTTCAGCGCATCTTTGGCTCCGTCCTTGAAGTGGACATCGCGTTTCAGGAGCAGGGCGGTCGCGCGAACGCTCTGCTGATCGGGTGTGCGGGCCGGAGGCAATGTGCCCTTTTCACGCAATGCCTTGGCGGCGCGCATGATCTTGTGACGCGCCATGATGATGCCGTTGTCACAGCCGACGAGGTTTTCCTTCGTGCGGTCGACGACCGGTCCCATGCTTTCCTGCAGAGAGGAATCCTGGATGGCGATGCCTTCCACGCCGCTATAGGTCGTGCCCGCACGCTGCGCCTCGCGGCTCATGAGGTAATCATTGTCCTTGTTGGCGAGCGGGCGATAAGTGCCGGGCTCGTATTTGCAATGGACGCCCTTGCCGGCCTTCATGTGGCCGACTTCGTCCTTGGTCAGCGCGCGCACAGGGTGATAGTCGAAGCTCCACGCCCAGCAATTTTCATCATCGATCGGCACCCAGAAGTGGCCGTGCATCGGATAGTCGCCACGCGGCGGCACAGCGGTGTAGCAAGGCATCAGCCAAGGCGTGATGCGCCAGTAATATTGATCGTCCTCGGCCATGCGGCGCGCGCCGATATAGAGGCCGCCTTCGCTCTCGATGACCTCGAAGACCGGCGAAAGGTCGTTGAGATTATATTTGTTGCCGCCGGCATCCTTGAACAGCGGATCGGCGGTCACATCGCCACGATGCAGGAAGGACACATGGCTTGAGTCGATGCCGCCTTCGAGCGCCTGGAGCCAATTGCATTCCTGCGAACGCTTGGAAATGAAGCTCTGCGCGCGCGGCACAACCGCGAATTCATAGGACGGCTCGGGGGGCATGTTTTCGGGCTTGCCCATATAGGTCCAGATCACGCCACCCTTTTCTATGATCGGATAGGAGGTGAGCTTGATCTTCTTGGCGTAGCCCGACGCTTCGGGCTCGGAGGGAACGTCCACGCATTGGCCGTTCACATCGAATTTCCAGCCATGATAGGGACAACGCAGGCCGCATTCCTCGTTGCGTCCAAACCACAGCGATGCGCCGCGATGCGGGCAGAATTCATCTATCAGGCCGAGCTTGCCATCGGAGTCGCGGAAAGCGACGAGGCGCTCGGAGAGAACTTTCACGCGCACCGGCGCGCAATCCTTCTCGGGCAGTTCCTCGCTCAACAGAACAGGCAGCCAATAGCAACGGAAAAGGTCCCCCATCATGGTCCCGGGTCCCGTCTGGGTCACGAGGGCATTCTGTTCTCTGGTCAGCATGGCTGCTCTCCGTAATGCGTCGTTCCCGCATCACGCGGGCGCTTGGGCGTTCCTCTATGCGGTATTGCGTTCCGCATAAGGGAAAATAGCGCGGGGGCCGGCGGATGCTTTGCGCTGGATCAAAGTGCAATGCAGCATTCTTGGCATGGGTGCCGGGCGCTGAACGTGCTACCCCGTGGCCGCCCTTGTTTTGCGGCGTTTCGGAGTGTTTCGTCGTGCATCATCCCGGCCAGTTTCGCTTGCTGACCCTGCATTACGGGCTCTATCAGCTCGCCATGGCGCTCGCGCTGGGCTTTGGCGGGGCCTATCTGCTCCATCTGGGGTTCAGCCTGCCGCAGGTGCTGATCGCCTATGCCGCCTTGCTTGCGATTCGCTGCGCGCTGCGTTTCATCGGGCTCGGGCTGGTGCGCCGCATCGGTTACCGCCGCGCGGTTGTCGCAGGCGCAGTGCTCGGCGGTCTGCAATTCTGGCCGATGCTCTATGCGCAGACCCTGCCGGGATTGATCCTCTGGCTGGCCGCAATCGCGCTGGCTGAATCGCTTTATTGGCCCGTCTACCATTGCGCGGTCGCGGTCACGGGGCTCGAGGGCGCGCGCGGACGCGAGCTTGGCATACGCTCGGTGGTGGGTGCGGGCGCCAGTGTTTTGGGCCCGTTTGCCGGTGGCCTGCTGCTCGAATATTTCGGCCCGCAGGTGGATTTTGGCATTGGCGCCGGGTTGATGATCGCATCCGCCATTCCTCTGGCCCTGATGCGGGATTTCGATGCGGGGCCGGTGCCCGGCGCGCGAGAATCGCTGCGCTGGATCGACCGCGAAGCCATCATTGCCTTCACGGCCGATGGCTGGATGGCCTCAGGTCTCCATCTCGCCTGGCCAATGGTGCTGTTTCTCGCCCTTCATAGCCATTATGAGGCGTTCGGCTTCGCCAATGCCGCCGCCGGATTGGCAGGCGCAGCGGGTGGACTCTTGTGTGGACGCGCGATCGACCGCGGCAGGCGCGATAAATATCTGGCTCTGGTGAGCATCGCTCTGGCGGCTGGCTTTGCGCTGCGTGCGGCGGCTGGCTGGTCTCCTGTTGCCGCTACAATCGCCAATGCAACGGGCGCCGCCGTCATGGGCGTCTATGTTCCGGTTTTGATGAGCCATATCTATGATCGCGCCAAATCTTCGGGCGCAGCCTATCGCTTCCATTTCGCGGCAGAGGCGGGCTGGGATCTGGGCGCTGCCTCAGGCTGTCTCGTTGCTGCTCTCGTCGTGGTCGCGACGGGCGTGCCATCGTTATCCGTCGTGCCGGGCGCGTTCGGCATTCTCGTGCTTTATGCATTCGTCCGCCGCCAGCCTGGCGCAACGGCCAGTCTGGCGACGGAGAAGGTCGAAGCCGCCTGAGCCTTACGCCTGCGCGCAGGCTTGAGCGAAAAGCGCTTTTGCATCGGCCCGCTCGGCAAGCACCGCCGCACCCGATGCATAAACCTCCGTGTCGCCATAGGCGGCGCGTCGGCTGCGGAACATCGGTGATGAGACAGAGCCGAGCTCGACCGATATCAAACGTGCGGATGTGCTGCCGGCATTGAAGTGCTGATGGAACGACATGCCGGTGAGTGCCGAGAGCACGCCGTGTTTCCAATCCGTCCGCACCATTTCGGATGTGTCCGAAACGAAGGACAAGGTGAAACCCTCGCCCTCGACGCCCAGAATATGGCGTCCCTGCATCTGCCTGCGCGCGAGTGTGGACGCTTTTGCATCGATGGTGGCAAGGTCAATGCCCACCGACATGTCGGCGAGCGGCACGCTTGCCCATTCGCCATTGGTTAGCGCGCACGTCCGCGGATAGGCGAGGAGACCGGCGGCAACGGCCTTCTCCTGCCGCCCGTGCATCGGCGCACTATTTCCAAACAAAAAGGCCTCGTTGCGATAGAGCCCCATCAGGTAGCGCAGATCGTTCAGAGCAACGAGCCGGGCAGGGATCGCCCCGATTGCGCGATGGCGCGCGGTGGCGTTGACGGGCACAGCGAAAAGTTTTCTTGGCTCCCAGACAATCGTCTGCGTCATGCCGTTTGCGAGCGTCACCTCCGTCTCGCCAGCGCCTGCGAGCACATAGAACACCTCTTCATAGAGATGGCGCACGGGTGCGGAGGATGCCCCGCTTGCCAGTTCGAAGACGAAGGCGGTGAGATAATCGCAGCGCGCATCGAGGTGGCAAATAGCGCCCTTCATGCCAAAGCGCGCCCAGTCGCCAAGCTCCAGCGCAAACAGATCGAGCGTCGCGCCGGTAACGATGGGTACGCCCTCTGCCTTGGCCCAGTTCAGATAGGGATCGACGAGATATTTCTGGTCGAGAAAGCCGGGATCTTGTTCGCTCATGTCAGGGCTTCCTCACGAAACGGGTCTCATCGATGAAGGGGCCCATGCGCGATTGCACCCCGTGGGTGGCGATTTCATCGAGCCAGATCTGGTGGACGCGCGAATCCTGATCCTCATATTCGACCTGCGCGCCGCCTTCCTTCACATCCTTGTCGACGCCGACATCCCAGATCTCGCGTTTCATCTTGAGCAGCGGATAGCGCACGGTGCCAATCTGCAGGGCGAGATAGCGCGAGGGATGATCGGCGACATTGAAGTGCTGATGGAACATGGAATCGGGCGGGCAGTAGACGCAGCCATGCTCCCAATCCACGCGCGTAAAATCCTGATCTTCCTCGTGCCAGAGCAGGGAATAGCCCTGTCCGGTGACAGCAAACACGCAGACGCCATCGAAATGGCGGTGTCCCTTCTTGTAAGTACCGACCGGCATTTCGGAGGAATGCGCGCCGATGGTGTTTTCTGTCAGCATGAAGCGCAGGTTCGAGCCGCCCGCGCCGCGCTTTGACCATTGCTTCAGCTCGAAGCCCGACAGGTCAGGCACGAAATTCGTTTCCCATTGGTGGCGACCGGGCGAAATCGAAATGAACTCGCCTTCGCCAACAAAATAATCGGGCCGGCCCGCGCGCTCGGGGAAGCTCACCGGGCAGTTGAAGATCAGGTCTTCGTCGCGGAAACAATTCATGGTGAAGACCATGTTGTTGACCGAGGCAAAGCGCGCGGGTTCGCGGCCCGAGCCGTTGAAATATTGATGCGTCGCATTGAGCGGAATCGAGAACAGGCTTTTGGGCCCCCATTCAAACGAATGCCTGCGCCCGTCTTCCAGCACGACAGTTGTCGATCCGTGGCCGGAGATGACATAGATCACCTCTTCGCAAATATGCTTGAGGGGCGCTGATTTTCCGCCCGGCGGCAGCTCGAAGGCGAAGATGGAAATGTAATCGTCGCGGCCCTTGAGGTGGCACAGCGCACCATTCATGCCGTAGCGGTCCCAGCGCGCCACAGGCACCTTGCGAATATCGATTCCAAAGTCCTGGATGATCGGCACGCCCTGCGCATGGGCCCAGTCGAGATAGGGATCGGGAAGCTTCGCCATCTCTCAGCGCTCCCGGCGCTTTGCAGGCAGGCGAATGCGCGGCGCAATTGGCAGCGTGGCAAGCATGATTTCCTCCCGGGATGCGCCGTCCTTGAAGCGGCAGCGCTGTCAGGGCATTGCAACAGGCTGGCCGCGCGGGGTCAAGCCTCGCGCGGCGCCGCTCGTGCGCGGGGAAACTTCGTGCTACCAGACCTCACTCCAGCAGCAGCGAGTTTCCTCTTGATCCCGTGGGTTCTCATCGACAAGGCACCTGTGCCCGGCGGCGGCGAATTGCGGCTGATGCAGAGGGGCACCGAATTTTCCATCATGCTTGGCGCAAACGAGCTGATGAACAGCCGCCTCAGCGGATCGGAAGAAGCGCTCGCCAAATTATCCTGCGACAAGATTGGCGCGCGCCCAAAGCCGCACATTCTCATCGGTGGACTTGGCATGGGTTTCACGCTGCGCGCGGCTTTGGCCGAGGTTGGCGCAGGGGCGCAGATCACGGTCGCGGAACTGGTGCCGGGTGTGGTGGCCTGGGCGCAAGGGGCGATGACGCCAGTTTTCGGGGACAGTCTGCACGACCCGCGCGTGACCCTGCACGTGGGCGATGTCGGCCAGCTCATGCGCGCGCGCAAGAGCGCCTATGATGCAATCCTCCTCGATGTCGACAATGGGCCCGAGGGACTGACGCGCGAGTCCAATGATGCCCTTTACGCTCTGCCGGGCCTTGTAGCTGCGCGCAATGCCTTGCGCCCGGGCGGTGTGTTGAGCGTCTGGTCCTCGGGGCCCGATGCGCGGTTCACGCAACGGCTGCGCAAGGCGGGCTTTGCCGTCGAAGAGGTGAGCGTGCGCGCCAATGCCAAACGTGGCGGCGCGCGTCATGTCATCTGGGTTGCGACGCGGCCCTGATCCCCAGCCCCGGCACGCGGCGGTGGACATAAATCAGTCCGATCAACCCGGCAGCAGCAAAGCCAGCCCCGGCCAGAAACGTCGCTTCCGCGCCAAAAATATCCCAGAGCGCCCCGGCCACAACGCTTGCGGCAAGAAGCGCAAGGCCAGTGACAAGGTTGAACATGCCAAAGGCGGTGCCGCGCAATTCCGCCGGTGCGCAATCGGCGACGAGCGTCACGAGAATGCCCTGCGTAAAGCCCATGTGCAGCCCCCACAGCATGACGCCTAAGGTTGCGCCCGCGAGGCCCGGGGCGAAGGCCAGCAGAAGATCCGCGGCAATCAGCAGCAGGAAGCCGATGCCCAGCACATGCAGCCGGTCCATCCTGTCCGACAAGACCCCTGCAGGATAGGCGGCCAGCGCATAGACGACATTCATCACAACCAGCACAAGGGGGACGAGCGCAATCGGCAGACCGCCCGCCTGCGCGCGCAGCACCAGAAAGGCCTCGCTGAATCGGGCAAGCGTGAACAGGCTGGCAACGCCAACCACAAGCCAGAAGGCGGGACCAAGCCGCGCCAGCTCCGAGCTGTGGAGGGGGAAACGGATCGTCCTTGAGCGCGGCGGGGCCGGGGGCTCGCGCACGGCGACGAGCAGCAGGCCGACCGACAGGAAGCCCGGGATGACGGCGATCCAGAAGACCGTCTGAAAATTATTCGCTGTCAGCCACATGAACAGAATGGCGAGGCCCGGCCCGACAAAGGCGCCGATGGTGTCGAGCGATTGCCGCAACCCGAAGCTCGCCCCCCGCAGATGCGCGGGTGCAATGTCGGCTACCAGCGCGTCCCGCGGTGCGCCGCGCAGGCCTTTGCCGATGCGATCCACGAAACGGGCGGCGATGAGCCAGGATATCGAGCTTGCGAGCGGAAAGACCGGCTTGGTCAGGGCTGCCAGGCCATAGCCGAGCGCCGCCAGCAGTTTCCTTTTGCCCAGCCAATCGGAGAGCGCGCCTGAGAAAATCTTGACGATGGAGGCTGTGGCCTCGGCGATACCCTCGATCACACCGACCGCAGCCATCGAGGCTCCGAGCCCGGTCACGAGATAAACGGGCAAGAGCGCGTGAATCATCTCTGAGGAGACATCCATCAGCAGCGAGACGAAGCCCAGCGCCCAGATGCCTGCCGGGATCTCGCGCAACCGCGGTTTCGCTTGCCGGTCACTCAATCGCACCTCCTCGCAGCTGCCTGAAGGCCGCAATATCAGTCTCAAGGGATTAAATGAAGCACGCATCTACAGCTACGCTTGCATCGCCGACGAACAAGGTAGCTTGATAGCTGCGCCGTGAGGCACCCCGCAATGTGAAGGAGTACCCCATGAAAAAACTTGGAATTCTCGCCCTGATGGCGCTTTCGCTGGCCGCATGTTCGCCCCGCCAGGAGCGGATGGGCCTGGGTGCAGGCATCGGCGGCGCAACCGGAGCCGTGGTCGGCGGCCTTGCGACAGGCACAGGCGGTGGCGCATTGGTCGGGGCCGCGATTGGCGCCGTGGGCGGCGCAGCCATTGCGGATGCGACGCGCCCGCGCCGCACGCGTTGCTGGTACAATCGCGACGGCTATCGCGTCTGCCGGCGCTAATCCTCCGTTTTCAAACAGCAAAATTGGGCGGGGAGGGGTCTTCCTCCCCCCTTGTTGATCGGGCCCTGATTGCCTTGGCCCTCCCTGCGTCCTAGGTTCGGCGCACAGGCTCCAGAAGGAGCCGTTTGGGAGAAATGCTCGATGAGACTCATGCTTGGTTTGGTTGGCCTCTCGCTCGCCTGCCTGTCCGCGGCCCCGACCGCTGTGCTGGCGCAAAGCAGCAGCAAGGTTTTGGAAGCGGCCAATTATATGGGGGCCGACCGCACCCAACGCCTGTTCGAGGCGGCGAAAAAGGAAGGTGTGGTTAATCTCTACACCTCACAGACCGTTCAGGACATGACGGTCCTCAAAACCGCCTTCGAGGCCAAATATCCGGGCGTGAAGATCAATATGTGGCGCTCAAGCTCGGAGGACATTGTCCACCGCGCCGTCACGGAATATGGCGCCAAACGCTATGAGGTCGATGCCTTCGAGACGGACCAGTCTGGCCTTGAAGCGCTCCATCGCGAAAAACTGTTGCAGGCGATCCAGTCCCCCGTCATTGCCGAGCTCGTGCCCGAAGCGGCTGCGCCCAAGGAATGGCTCGGCACACGCCTGCAGATCATTACGGCAGCGGTGAACACCAAGAGCATTCCGGAATCCGACTGGCCGAAAACCTACGAAGATCTGCTCGACCCCAAATGGAAGGGCAAGATCGCAGTCGAGGCTGGGGACGCCGATTGGTTTGCCACGGTCGTCGGGAGCATGGGCGAGGCCAAGGGCCTCAAGATGTTCCGTGACATTGCCGACAAGAATGGCTTCCAGGTCCGCAAGGGGCATACGCTCCTTGCCAATCTGATTGCCGCCGGTGAAGTGCCTTTCGCGGTGACGACCTACATGTTCAGGGTGCGTCAGCTCAACAAATCAGGCGCACCGGTCGCGCCCGTATTGCTTGAGCCCGCCGTCGCACGCGTCAACGGCATTGGCCTTGCCAATAATTCCCCCCATCCCAATGCCACCATCCTCTTCATGGATTGGCTGCTGACCGATGGGCAGGAAATCCTCTCCAACCACGAATTTTTCTCGACGAACAAGAAATACTCGAGCACGCCGCCCGGCATGAAACTGCTCTTCGTCAACGCCGCCGAGCAGATCGACGAAGGCGAGAAGTGGGAAAAGCTGTTCAACGAGATTTTCGTGAAGAAAAAGCGCTAAGCTGCTTTATCAAGGGGCCGGATGCGCAAGCACTCCGGCCCTTTTTTTGTCTCTCGCGCGCGAGTCATTGCAGTGACCACACCCTATGAAGCAATCGGCGGCGAGAGCGGCGTGCGCAAGCTTGTCGATCGCTTTTATGGCCTGATGGACACATTGCCGGAAGCTGCGGCCTGCCGCGCCATCCATCCCGCCGACCTGGCGGGCAGCGCTGAAAAGCTGTTCGAATATCTGACCGGCTGGATGGGCGGGCCGCCCCTCTTTGTTGAAAAGCGTGGACCGCCCATGCTGCGCCGCCGCCATCTGCATGTCGCGATCGCGGGCGCGGAAATCGACGGATGGCTGCTCTGCTTCATGCGTGCATGGAAGGAAACTGTCGGCGACAATGAGATTGCCGGCCAGGTTCTGCCGCAAATCCACAATCTCGCGCTCCACATGCGCAATCGCGAAGAGCCTGCCGCCTGAGCCTTTAGCGCAGCGCGGCCTTCACACGATTGGCGAGGCTTCGCGCGCGGATCTTGATCGTCTGCCTAGGCGCAAGCGCAGCGTTGATCTCGCGGCCGATGCCTCGCATGGAGGGCGTATCCAGCGCCTCCTGAATGCGGTCGGCAAAAAATGCCGGCGTGTGATGATAGGGAATGCCATCGGCAAAAATCGGCGCCTCTGCATAGCTGCGCAGAGCCTCTTCGTCGTCAGCCAAAGCAAGGACATGATCGATCAGGGAATCTGCGCTTGCAAAGGCGCTGGCGTCGATGAAGGCGGTGGGATTGAAATCCGTCCTGGCTTCCGGGCCACCCCAATAGATTGGGATCGAGCCCGAGGCGAGCGGCTGCAGGATTTTTTCTGTCACATAGCCCGGCGCAAGCATGTTCTCGAAGGCCATGGTGAACCGATAGTCGCGAAGGGCTGCGAGCTTGTCGCCCACGCGCCCGCCCATATTGTTCAACACGCCGCCAAGGCTGTGCACGTGACGCCGTTTGTCGAGGCGATGAAAAACCTCGGCGCGATAGCTCGCGTCTTTCGAATAGATGAAATTGCAGAAATGCGGGCGTGGCGCAAAAGCGCGCGCGCCGGTGAGGGCCTCAACCGACATGGGCCCCGACTTGCTCCACCAGTCGATATAGAGAACCCAGAGCGGAAAGCGGATCGAACGCGCGCCTAACAGACCGTTCTGCTGGAACCCGAAATAGAGATCGTAGACGAGGTGGCGCGGATCGTAATTCTCGCCCGTCAACCAGACTTTCAATGCCTTGGACTGCAGCACCTGCGCCGGAATTTCCTCGCCAAAGACGCTGTAGAATTCGATGTCAGCTCCAAAGCGTTCGACCTGGACGGTGAAGCGTTCGGACAGCGTCCGCGTGATAAACCCTGTGCCACCGCCAAAGCTGCGACCGAAATTGTGAAAGCTGATCGAAAGCGGCGGCTTCTGCGACACGATGGCAATCCCCGGGTAGAAGGCAGAATCAAGTCTATTGTCAGGCTTCAGTTTAAAGCGCCGCGGCCCGCCTGGCAAAGGTGCAAATTATATTTAAAGCAACGCCCAAGTTAGCTATATATTCGAAGCAAGAGACCAAAAAGCGCCTGTTTTGTTGACCCTTATTCTATTCTCCTTTCTACTGATGAAGATCAGGGAACGTGACATGAACGAAGTCGGGTCGGCATTGACTTCAACAGACAAGTCCACGCAACAGTCGCTTGCCTCGCGCGATCGATCTGGGCCAACGCTTCGGCCAATCCTTTCCATCGTCACGCCAAGCTATAATGAGCGCGGAAACATCCGCCTGCTCGTGACGGCCTTGACGCAGGCGATGGGTCCGGTGGCGTGGGAATTGATCGTCGTGGATGATGATAGTCCTGACGAAACCTGGCGCGAAGTCTTGAACGTGGCGGCAGAGGGGGCGCCTGTGCGCTGCATCCGGCGCGTGGGACGTCGCGGGCTGGCGTCCGCCGTGGTCGAGGGTGCGATGGCGGCCCAGGGCGAATATGTCGCTGTGATCGATGCCGACATGCAGCATGACGAGACGCTGCTGGTGCGCATGCTCGATACGCTGCAACAGTCCGACGCAGACATTGTGATTGCCAGCCGTCACGTCAAAGGTGGCGGACTTGGCGAGTGGAACGAGGGACGCAAGCGGCTCAGCGCTTTTGCCACGCACTGTTCCCGGCTTCTGATCGGCGACAATGTGAGCGATCCGATGAGCGGGTTCTTCATGACGCGCCGGGCCGTGTTCGACAATGTCGTCTACGATCTCTCGCAGCAAGGCTACAAGATCCTGCTCGACATTCTGACAGCATCCAGAAAACCTCTCAAAGTAGCAGAGCTGCCCTATGTCTTTCGTGATCGGGCGGAGGGCGAAAGCAAGCTCGACGTCATGGTGGTGGCCGAATATGCGTTTCTGCTTGTCGAGAAGCTTTCACACGGATTGCTGCCGCCACGTTTCATTTTGTTTTCGCTTGTCGGCGGCCTCGGTCTCGTCATTCATCTTGCAACGCTTGGCATATTGAAAAGCTTTGGCGAGAGCTTCCTGCAAGCCCAGACCATCGCGACGCTGGTCGCCATGAGTTTCAATTTCGTGCTGAACAATATGACGACCTATCGGTCCCAGCGTTTGCGCGGCTGGAATTTCATTCTCGGCTATTTCATCTTCTGCGCGGTCTGCTCGCTTGGCGCCTTGGCCAATCTGAGCGTTGCCAATCTCGCGATTTCACAGGTCAACTCATGGCCCTTCGCCGGTGCGGCCGGAGCCTTGATGAGTGCTGTGTTCAATTTCAGCGTATCGACGAAATTCGTCTGGGGGCGCACGAAAAAGCGCACGCCGAAGGCCGCGTGACCCTCAGGGCTGCGCTGCCCAGATGGTGACCGACAGGCTTTCAGGCAGGCCACCCACCAGCAGCTTGCGCCGCGCGGCGCCAGCTCCTGCAACTTCGGCAGCCGGATCGGTGCTTGCCCAATTGACAAGGATCACACTGCCGCGCGCACGCAATTCGCTCGCCGCAGCATCGGGTGTCAGAATGCGGCGGAGAGCGAAATCACCCGCCCAGCGCTCGTCGTCATGGGTCTGCACGCTCGCAATATCGAGATGGCAGGCCGGGGCAGCACAATAACGCTGCAGGGCAAGCGCAATCCCGCGACCATCGGCAATGACGAGGCTCGAAGGAGACGTGGTCTGAATTTCAGCCACAATCTCGCGCCAGGGCTCGATCTGGCGCGTCGGCCACCACGTCACGAGGTCAGCGATCTGGATCGCAAAGGCGGTAGCGATGAAGAGGGCCCGAAAGCGCGGGGCTGTGCAAAGTCCCGCTGCCACAAGGAGGCTGAAGGCCGCGCTCGCCCAGAAGATCGTACGAGGCAGAAACACAGGCACCTGCTGGCTCATGACATATAAAATTACGGGCACGCCAAGCGCAAACAGAACCATTGGCGCGCTGGAGGCCGGTCGCCTGATCACAGCCGCCACCATCGCCACGCCCGCACCTAGCGCCGCGACATATTTCACGGACCCCATTGCCCAGGGCACATAGGTTTCGAGCAGCATCCGCAGCGCATAGGGGAGGCTCGGCTTGGTGATCCAGGAGAAATTCGGCTTCGGCAATTGCATCTGCAGCCAGGTGATCCGCCCCCACCACAGCCAGCCGAACAGGATCACCCCATGAGCAAGAGCGAAATGGACGAGGAAAGGCCTGTTCGACATTCCCCCACGCAGACAGGCCCAAAGAAGCCAGAGGGCTGTGAGCGCGGGCAGCAGAACCATGATCGTATGCGTATACACAGCGATCAGATTGCCGGCGACATAAAGAGCCCAGATCGTGAAGCTTGCGGTCTTGTAGCCCTCTCGCACAAGCCGGACCAGAATGGCTGTTGTCAGCATCACGCCAGTTGCTGCGGTATAGGTGAGAATGTAGCCGCGCACTTGCTGGCTGTAGAAAACATGCTGCGCGCTGACGCAGACAAGCGCTGCGGCGACAAGCCCGATCCGCGCGCCAAATAACTCCCGGCCGAGCAGATAGAGCAGGGGGAGGCTTGCAAGACCGATGCAGACCGAAAGCGCGCGCAAGGCGAGATCGCTCGTGCCAAAAAGGCCCGTCCAGAGAGCGAGGCTTGAATAATAGAATGGCGGATTTGTTTCACGGATCGACCAGTCACTCCAGAGTGTCGAGAGCGGTTGCGCAGCAAATTGCGAGGAGGCGATTTCATCGAGCCAAAGCGAATAATTGAGCCCGTAAACACGCACGAGGGCTCCAATCAGCAGGATAACAATCATCCAGCAGAGATCTTTCTGTCCCCAGAGATGTGCAGTTTGCAGGGGTTTTTCGGGTGCGGCGTCAACACAAACCTTGCTTGCGCGCTCTGCCGTCATGCTCGATCCCCGGTCGGAACTGGCGAGCCGCAGGTGAAGGGCTCGCGCATTAGGAGAATGTTATTCGGAAACATGTCTTAAGCAACCTTGGCTGCGACAATGTTGCAGAGTTTAAAAAATAGCGATTGATGGACGTCAAGGGATCATATGTCCGTTCGGGCTAGATTGGTGCGTTCGCAACGTCAATTTGCGTCGCAAAAATCTGGAGCCATTCGATGCAGCAGTTCATGCCGATTGTATCGAACCCAGCCAAGGCTTTGCCCGACACGCTGAGACGCACTGCTGTTCTGGCCAGCCAGAATGCACGGGACTTGCTGGAGGACGAAGCGCTCGGAAGCGAGGCCTATGCCGCCATAGATCGCATGGTCGAAGCGCTGATCGCGAAGATGACTGGCGGGCTCTCGCCTGCTGCGCTCGCGCTGGCGCTCGCCGATTGGTCAATTCATTTGGCAGCCTCCCCGGGAAGCGATTTGAATTGCTGCAAAAAGCGCTGCGCAAAAGCAGCCGCTTTGCCACCTATTGCGCCACGGCCATCGTGACACCCGAAATAGCCGCCTGCATCGAGCCGCTTGCCGGTGACACACGCTTCGTTGCGGAGGGATGGCGGAAGCAGCCCTTTTGTTTCCTTGTGCAGGCTTTCCTGCTCAATCAGCAATGGTGGCACAATGTGACCCATGAGGTTCCCGGCGTCTCGCCCCATCACGAGGATGTCGTCTCTTTTGCTACGCGCCAATGGCTCGATATTTTTTCTCCCTCCAATATCCCTTGGCTCAACCCTTCCGTGATCGAGCGGACGCGTGCGACCGGCGGCGTGAATTTCATGCGCGGGTTCAGTAATTTTCAGGCGGATATGGCGCGGCTTGCCTCACACCAGCTGCCCGTCGGTGCGGAAGCCTTCGTTCCCGGGCGCGATGTCGCTGTGACACCGGGCAAAGTTGTCTATCGCAATGATCTGATAGAACTCATCCAATATGCGCCCACAACGAAGACTGTTTTTGCCGAGCCTGTCTTGATCGTGCCCGCATGGATCATGAAGTTTTACATTCTGGATCTGTCGCCCGAAAATTCGCTCGTGCGCTATCTCGTCGAAAAAGGACATACGGTCTTCTGCGTCTCCTGGCGCAATCCAGACGCGAGGGACCGCGACCTCAGGCTTGATGATTATCGCCGCAAGGGCGTCGTGGCTGCACTCGACGCGATCAAGGCTTTTGTGCCCGACGAGCGGATCCACGCAACCGGCTATTGTCTGGGCGGCACGCTGCTCTCCATCGCTGCGGCGGATATGGCGCGGACGGGCGATGAAAGTCTGGCGTCATTGACGCTGCTGGCGGCCCAGACCGATTTCAGCGAGCCCGGCGAGCTCGCGCTTTTCATCGACCACAGCCAGATGCATTTTCTTGAAAGCATGATGTGGGACAAGGGCTATCTCTCGGCAGACCAGATGGCCGGCGCCTTCGAGCTTCTGCATACGAACGATCTTGTCTGGTCGCGCATGGTTTACGATTATCTTGTTGGCGAGCGCCGGCCGATGAGCGACCTGATGGCCTGGAACGCTGACACCACCCGCATGCCCTACAAGATGCATGCTGAATATCTCCAGCGGCTCTATCTCGACAATGAGCTTGCGGCAGGCCGGTTTCTGGTCGACGGGCGACCAGCGGACTTGCAGAACATTCGCGCGCCAATGTTCATCGTTGGCGCCGAGCGCGATCACGTCGCGCCCTGGCGCTCGGTCTATACAATCCATTATCACGCCGACACGGAGATCACCTTTCTCCTCACAAGCGGGGGCCATAATGCCGGCATCATCAGCGAGCCGGGGCATCCGCACAGGCATTATCGAATGGCGGTCAAACACGAAGCCGACCTGTGCCTTGGGCCCGATGAATGGGTGACGCGCGCCAAACCCATCGATGGCTCATGGTGGATCGAATGGACGCAATGGCTCGAGGCGCACTCGACACCGAACCGTGTGACTCCGCCAAAAATTGATGCGCCCATCGAGGACGCGCCGGGAACCTATGTGTTCCAGAGGTGAGGGGAGGGCGCAGACGTCAGGCGAAGTCCCTCTTTTCATAAATAATGGCGATCTTCCTGCCGTCCCAAACATAGCAAAGATGCCGTTCCTGGCGACAATTGGACAAGAGGCGCGGGCGGAACACCGCTACATCCACGAGCCCCATTTCAGGCTCGTGTTCAGCATCCGCACACGAATGACGCTACGTATCTGCCGTGGGCGGAGCTGAGGGGGCCGGTGTTTGTGGATGCGCTCCACCAGGTCCGTAGTTCGGCAAGTTCATGTGGGCGCGCAGGGCAAGTCCGACTGAAGCCAGGGTCAGGATGGTCGCCACCCAAAATGTGAGTTTCATTCCGTTGCTCGCAACCACAGCGACAGTTGATGTTGCGACGGTGAGTGACTTGCCGAGGACGAAAACTGTCCCCATTGCGGACGCGCCTGTAATCAGGCCGAGATTGCGCGAAAGATTGAGCATGCCGGAGACCACTCCCCTCCGGTCATGCGAAATGCCGGACATGATGGCGGTGTTGTTAGCCGCCTGGAAGACCGCGTAGCCGGCAGTAATGATCGCCAGCGGCAACACGTAGCCGGTGATCCCGAAATGCAAAGGGGCAGAAGCCATACCGGCGCAGCCCGCGGCTGTGGTGAGGAGGCCTGCCATGAGCACCTTGTCGGCACCGTATCGATCGACGACCTTGCCTGCCGGAATGCCGCTAAGAGCCGCAACCAAGGGGCCGCATGACATAACCAATCCGACTTGCGCAATGTCCAAGCCAAGAGCCTGAGAGAGGTAGAAGGGGCCAACCACAAGGGTTGCCATCACGACCGTCGTCACGAAAGCGCTCATCAGAAATCCGAGGCTTAAACCCGGCGTGCGAAAAATGGCAGGATTTATCAGTGGGAAGGAAACCCTTGTTTCAGTCCAGACAAAGATACCTAAAAAACCCGCCGCTGCGGCGAGTAGTCCAAGGCTCACGAAATCAAAGCTGCTGCCACTGCCGGTCATCGCGAGCGAATAGGCGGCGAGCGTCGCAGCGAGCAAGAGCGTTCCGATAAAATCGAATGAGATGCGAGCCGGGCCTGGCGGACGAACGTCCTCGGGCAGCGAGTAGTACAGGAGGTAAATTCCGGCCACGCCCAACGGTACGTTGATGAAATAGATGAATGGCCAGTCGAAGTGACTGACGAGGGCGCCGCCTAATGTTGGCCCGAGCGCGGTTCCGATGGCCGACATCGTGCCAAGCAGGCCCATGGCGCTGCCAGTCCTTCCCTTGGGAAGGGCCTCTGCGACCAGCGCTATGCCCATTGCCATCATTATGGCAGCCCCAACCGCTTGGATGACGCGTGCCGCGATGAGAGTCGACAGGTTCAAAGCCAGTCCGCACGCAACTGAGGCGGCCGTGAAGATCACAAGGCCAGAGATCAGCAGGCGGCGCTTGCCAATCATGTCGCCGAGCCGGCCGACGCTGACGACCAGGGTCGTGATGGCCAGTAGGTAAGCCAAAACGATCCATTGCACCTGCTGAAAGGTCGCGCCGAAGGTTTGGGCCAGTGTCGGCAGGGCGACGTTGGAGATGCTTGTTCCCAGTGATGCCAGCAGTACGGACGTGGAAAGGCCCGCCAGCGCCAAGGTTGGGGTTCGTGACGCCTTGGCAGCTACAGGAGCTGTGGCGGCTTTATTGGCCATGATCGTCCTCACGAGTAAGAAGCATGGCATGAAGTTATGTGTACCCGTGATGGGGCGGAAGACGCGCTGATTGCAGTTCATAAGTGCATTACGCGCTATGTGTCAGGGTGATAAGGTGGCGACATGAGCAGTCCTGACCTTAACCTACTTATCGCCCTCGACGTGCTGCTCACTGAGGGCAGTGTCGCCAGGGCGGCCCGGAAGCTTCGGCTCAGTCCATCCGCCATGAGCAGAGCCTTGGCGCGGCTTCGCGATATAACGGGGGATCCTTTACTCGCGAGGGCAGGTCGAGGGCTCGTCGCCACGCCCAGGGCAAGTGAGTTGCGCGAGCGCGTTCATTCTCTTGTTCTCGAAGCCGGTGCGATCATGAGCCCTGCCGAGAACTTGAACCCCCGTAATCTTGTTCGGCGCTTCAACCTGAGAACAAGCGAGGGATTTGTCGAGAACTTCGGTGCGAGACTGATCGCACAGGTCAAAGAAGAGGCTCCACAGGTCCGGCTCCGCTTTTTGATGAAGGCGGACAGGGAAAGTGGTCCGTTGAGGAACGGAAGCGTTGATCTGGAAACTGGGGTCGTCGGAGCCATTCAGGGGCCCGAAATTCGAGCCATCGCCTTGTTTCGTGATCGCTTCATTGGCGTCGTTCGTCGGGATCATCCATTGAGCATCGGAGACATGACGCCCGCGAGATACGCCTCTGGCCAGCACATTCTGGTGTCACGGCAAGAGGGAGATCAAGGACCGCCAGATGAGGCTCTGAAGCAAGTTGCTATGAAACGAGATATCGCAACAATAGTTGGCGGGTTTGCGACGGCTCTGGCGTTGGCTCGTTCCAGCAACATGATCGCTACTGTCCCCGAACGTCATACGGGCATTCTGCGGGAGGGAATGCATACCTTTCCGCTTCCGTTCCCCGTGCCCGAAATGACCGTCTCGCTACTCTGGCACCCGCGCATGGACGCCGATCCCGGCCATCGTTGGTTGCGTCAAAAGGTGCGCAACTTGTTTTCCGCTTGATCCTGAAATCTGGCGCATTTTCCCCCGCGCCGACCTCGTCCGCGGTCATCATAAGGCGATGGCGTTTGATGACCATCCCAATTTCGTCGGCAAGATTCGACGTCGGATTTGTCGCGCTGGCTTTTGGATCTGCTCGCGCTTCGCCCCTAACGAAAAGCCCGGAACGGCGCGCCAACGCCGAACCGGGCAGGAATTTGCAAAACCTGTAAGCGGTCATCAATGACCGCTTACAGGCGCTTGCGATCAGTCTCGCTTACCAGCTCATCTTCAGTCCAGCCGCGCCGAACTGGCTGGAAGCGTTACTGCGCAGTTCGGCGTCATAGCGGAGGAACAGATCGACACCCTGCGAAGGCGACACCGTCATGCTCACGCCACCCAGAAATGCGTCGCGGCCGCGCGCCGAGGACGCCACTGTCGCGGACGTATTCAAGGCGGTGAATGCGCCCGACACTTTCGTGCCCTGATCCCCCAGTTCACGCCCGTAGCCGACGCGACCTACCGCAGTCACAGATGTGCCGTTGTCAAGCTTTGTGCGCCAGATGGAGCGGGCGCCGAGCGAGGCGAGCGCTGTGTTGACGCTGTCGCTCGAGACGGTGGCCGCCAACGGGCTCGCGCCCGTCTCGCTTGTCGTATCGCGGTGCAGGTTCGACGCCCTCAGACCGACATTCGGCTCAAAGACAATGTCGCTCATGGCGTAGCGTGTTCCCAGCTCAAGCGAGAACAACGCGCCGGTGGCGCTTGGCTTCCCCGACACAGCTGTGCCCAGCGGATTGCGCGTGACCTTCTGATCGCCGTTCACGAAGCTCGCCAGAGCGTTCACGAACATGTCCTTGCGGTCCAACGCGCCGTAGACACCAGCCGACCACGTCGTCAGGTCCGCCTTTGCCGCCGTGCTGGGACTGTTGACTACACCCGTCGTGTAGCCTGCGAATGCGCCGACTCGCGTATTGTTCTCGATCTCCGCGTCGGCGCCGAGCACCAGACCGCGATTGTCCGTCTTGTAGCCGGAATCGCCTGACGTGGCGGAGGTGCGGCCGATTTGCCCGACCGCATTGCCCCAAACGCTCAGCTGGCGGCAGGCGTTCGGATCCTTGGCGGGCTTGTCGCCATCGAGGCAGTACTTCTGCGTACTGCCATCGGCGCTAAGAGAAGCGCCCCGGCGCTGGGCCATCTGGTCCGCGACTGTGGAGCCCATCAGCCCGGCCGCATCGCCTTGCGCCATCAATGCGTCCCCATAAATGGCGAAGCTCATGCGGTCATAGGCTGGCGCATAGCCTCCCAAGGGGAGCTTGTAGAGCGCGTCATAGACCGAAGCCTGCGCGGCGCTCTTGCGCACGCCGGGCGTCGGACGGACAGACTGCAATGCTGCGCCGACCGCCTTTTCATTCGGTGTCAGGCCAGACACGCCGCTGAGGTCCGAGGGGGTGACGACGAGCTGGAACGTGTTGGCATTGTAGATGCTGTCGAACTGCGTGCCCGTCAGCATTCCGCTGCTTGGCTGGGTGATACCGGTGAAGCTGCCGAACACGCCGCCGGTCGCGCTGACGACGGTGAAGAGCGAGCCCACCTGCGGCGAGTAAGTGTTGTTGGCTGGGAGGGAAATGCCGCGCAGGATCGGCTGCACGGTTCCGTGCGCCGTGTAGGTGTTGCCCATCCCGTTGACGATCACCGAGCTGTAGTTGCCTGCGCCCGCGTTGACGCCGGGGCCGTCGATGTCGAGGGCGAGAACCGAGTTCGCCGCCTGCGTCACCGAGCCGCCGAAAACGAGCGTGCCAGGGCTGTTGCCAGGGCGCAGCGTCCCCGCAATCGTGGTGGGCGCGTTGACATAGCCCGCGCCGCGCAGGGTCGAACCTGCGTCGATTGTCAGCGAGGAGCCCGAGAAGAGTTGCAGCGGCGCAAGGCTCGCATTGAGCAAGACGATCTCTGCGTGCGACGAGTTGTTGAGTGAACCCGTATTGAAATAGGCCGTTGAACCGCCGGTGACGCGGATCGCGCCCAGCGTCCCTGTCTGGCTCATGAGAACAGTTGTTCCGCCGCCGGTGAGGGTAAGCGCGCCGCCGCCGGAGATGGCCCCGGTGATCGCCGTGGCGGTGTTGCTCGCGACATCGATCACCGAGCCGCCTTGGGCGACCAGCGCGTTGGTAATCGTCGTCGTACCGGTCACCTTGAGTGTGGCGGCGTTGTTTACACCTCCGAGCAAGCGCACGGTGCCCGAGCCCAGCGCGTTACCGCTTGCGGCCTGCACTGTGGCGCCCGCTTGCACATCCAGACCGCCTGAGAAGGTGTTCGGACCCGAGGTCGGCGCGAGGACGACGATGCCTCCTGCGGCGCTCGAGGCGATGGTCAGCTTGCCGGGCGTGCCGGGCGCATCGTTCGAGATGACGCCGGCGAAGGTCAATTGATGCCCCGCCGCATCGATCGTCCCGCCTGCACCGGTGATCGAGAATGTATCGGATGACGTGCTGCTCGAGCCGTTCGTCAGCGTGCCGCCATCGAACACATTCGTCACGCTCGAATTGACCGAGCTGAACACGTTGCCAGATGCGGTCGTCATGTTGGGGAGCGAACCAGTGAGCGCGTTTCCACTCAGGGTGAGATAATTACCGACGGTCCAGTTGTCGGATTCAAATCCAGCGCCCGACAGGCGGATCTCGTCGATAACTCCGGTCGTGTTGAAAAAATTCAAAAACGCAAAAGGTTCGCCAGACGCGCCACGATTGTTGGGATTTCCGTAATAGGGGCCGTTTGACCCTACGATCGACAGCAAATTGGTGAGGTCGAATGAGTAAACAAGAGATCCGGATCTGTACAGCGCAACTGTATTGCTGGCGTTCATCGCGGAAATCCAGATTCCGAAATAATTTACGCTTTGATTCAATTGAACATCGATGACTCTCACCGAGCCGCTGCCCGAATTGGTCGCGTAAAAGCCCGCGCCTCCGGCACCGCCATAAACGCTTGCGGATTCGGTAATGAGGTTCTGGATCGAGGCGCTGATGCCCACGATGTTCGACGAGAACGTTCCGAACGAGTTGTTGAATGTTGATGTGACAGGCTGGAAAATCGCCGGGCCGCGTGCGTCGAAGGTCTCGATGCCGACGGTGCTGAAGGTCGCTGTCGATTGTTGAACGCCAGCCGCTTCGATACGTGTCTCGATAACATCGGCCAGACCAGGTGAGGCCATGATCATGGATGCAATCAAAACACCGGTCGGGGCGCACAGGCGTGCGAGCGTGAGAGCCGAAGCAGAGGCCAAAAGCACATTCTTGCGCTTGGAAGCAGGGTCAGTACGCATAAACAACTCCAACTCAACTCATAAGACACAAGCCCGATACCGACGCCGCCAGATCGCTTCGCTCAGATCAGCAGTTCACTTTCAGGCTGCCGCAACGGACTTGCTGGGCGCGTTGCTGCACAGCTGGAGGTAGTCGTAACCTACCGAAGTCGATATTTCATCTTGAAAAAAATGTTTATTAATAAATTTTATGCGTTTTTCTTCAG
This sequence comes from Beijerinckiaceae bacterium, assembly GCA_947370975.1. GTDB lineage: Bacteria > Pseudomonadota > Alphaproteobacteria > Rhizobiales > Beijerinckiaceae > Terripilifer. The sequence goes on along the minus strand of CANBNG010000001.1, from coordinate 3,288 downwards.
TAGGTTAATTAATCTGATACCAAGCCATTAACGTTCGTAAAATGGACAGGTCTGTACTTGGGTTAAAATTTGTCATGCGTGATGCCTGTATTGAGCTGATGCAAAAGGATTCCAAATACATTTCCCACGGGGCATTCCCGGACATGATCGAGAAGCAGCGCAGCCGCTAAATTCGGATGTGATGCGGCTCATGCGAGAACCCGCGAGACTTGCCTGGCCTACGCGAAACAGTGCCGCGGAAGCGGCCGCGGCTTCGCAGCGCCATAACCGACAATTTCGAAGGAATTCCGGTTTATGGCGTGAACGGGGTATACACAGGCGCGCCGTTCGTAATCTGCGATCGGTACAGCTCAAACAATACTTCTTGGGGGGATCGAATGAAGACCTTAGCCCACATTTTAACCGCAGCTCTCTTTTCCGTGATGGCCTCGGGAGCAGCAAGAGCGGACCAGACCTTCAGCATCCTGCAAGAACCGCCTGCTTTGACGGAGATTGACATCGGCGCCGTCGGCCGCTCGCACGGCGATATCCTTGCATACAGGGCAGGCTTTACAACAAAGGACGGCGCGAAGGGCGTCATGCTTGGCATGGTCACAGTCGTCCACATGTCCGGTGCGCCGGGCAAGGAATTCCTGGAACGCCTTGGGAATATCGTTCTAGACTTTGGCGGGATCAATACAATCGTCATCGCTGGAAAGGCAGTCTACGGCGGGACTGCTCACGAGATGCACTCCGACGACCCTCAGGTCCGCGCCATCGTCGGTGGGACCGGCAGTTTCATCGGCGCTCGCGGCCAGATGACAACGATCCGGAAGCCTGCGGGTCACTATGAGCACGAGCTCCATCTGGTTAACTGAACCTTTTGCCGCAACGACAATAGACGGAGCATGTTCCTTTCGAGGGATATGGACCTGTCTATTGTTGTTCCGCTCCTGGGTCGGCCCCATGGGCAAAAAGAGGGCCTCTGAAAGGGCGTGGCGGCAACGCGCGAGAAATGGCCTGAGAGTTCGATGTTTTTTAGAAAAATGGCGAAAATCGGCCAAAGTCGGACTGCAGATAAATTAACAGCCCGCACAGTCGCCACCCTCTCGGAACCGGGACGGCATTCCGATGGCGGCGGTTGCTCGGCGCTGAGCTTCGCTCACAGCTGCGATTGAATCGTCCACATCGGACGTCGGTTTCAAGTCAGGAAATGACCTATGAGTCGGTTGATCTGCACTTTTTTCACTTTGCTGATGTTGCCGACGATGTTCAGCGATTATGCAGCTGCCGCGCGAGACGCCAATACGGCGGCAATGAATCGACCTCCCGCCTTGATCAAGCTTTGGCATGCAGAAAATAGTCGGTGTCGGGGAGGCTCTGGAGATGATCCTCGGACTGAGGCTGCATGTGCTGCGCGCGAGGTTTACGGGGCTAAGCTCGACGCTCAGAATTGGTGCTATGGAAAAAAGGGCGAGTACGGCTACCAAGCTAAATGGCATGCTTGTGGTCGGAACTCCGAACGACAAGTGCGGTGAGTTCAATCATTCGACCAAGGCGCCCGTGCGGTTCGAAACTGTCGGGTTTTTTCGCGGCGGGTGGGGAAAAAGGTGGATAACAGCCGGATCGCCATCGAAGTAGTCAAATTAAATCAATAACTTAGATGAATGTCGTGGCGGAGGGAAAGCAACTCTAACAGAACTTGCTGGGCGGGTGGCCCATAAACCCTGCGGGGTCCTGCGGGAAGGTCAATTCGTGGCTAGGTACCAAGGTTTTCGATGTGGCCCGCCGGATGGGAAATACAAGCAGAACGTAAAATAGTTGGCTAGCACCTAGCATTTCAGAGAGACTATGATGCGAACGGAAAATCATTGTAGAGGGCTGGCAGCCGGGAATCAACACGCCTTCGCAAATCTAGGTCAGTCAACATTGCCGCTATGAACTTCTCTATGGCTTGCGTCAGATCATGAATGAGCTGCGCAACGCTAATTATGACTAGCCTATGTGAGACTGCACGATTAAATGCGTGCTGCCCATTATCCGAGTAACCGAACAGACGCACAGATGTATCTTTCTTGTGTGCTTCTGACTCGGCGCTAAATGCATGTAATAGACTGCATCGGGCAGCGTACACATCAATTCCGCGATATTGATATGACTGCGACCGGTCGGTCGATAGATAGGTATCGACCCATTCTATGAATTCCTCTTTTCCTTGTTTAGTCTTCTCAATTGGCATTGAGAGAAACGCCATCGTATCAATACAAACATAAGTCATTGTAACTGCTGATATGGTTGCATCTGCATCCTGACATCGTTTGATTTCTGTAAGTAAATTCATTATCCCTTTAATAGGGTCCGCAGAAGCATGCATAGTTAAACCCTTATATTCATGGCAAAGATGAGGCGGATCTTCGAGTCTAATTTTTCTGTATCTATTGTAAGATACGAGCGATTTCTTCTTGAGCATTATCTGTTCCGCTTCGCATCAAGGTTGCGCCTAGAGTGAACAACGCTCCACGAATGAAGTCCTCGGATACGCCAAGGGAACGAATGGATTGAGTGAGGTCGTTGAGGTTCTTTGTATCCATTTATCCATTCCCCATATTCGTATTTCTTGACCGCACAGCTGACGTGAACGCCTGTCCATCTGATTTAAGAGATTTTCATTACTGAATCGCAAGCCCGCGACTGGTGCGGGTGACAAAAAATGACACCCCGCTAGAGTAACGTAACTCTTGCTGGGGGCAGTTGCGATGAGTTTCAACAAGACCGAGAAATTCCTGGAGCTGGCGAGGCGGGCCGCTGCATCTCGCCAAGGGATCAGCTTGGACGACGTGGTCAGCCGCTACGAGGTGTCGTTCCGGACCGCCCAGCGAATGCTCCGGGCGCTGGAGCACCAGTTCCCGAATACAGAAACATGGCTTGACGGCCAGGGCCGCAAGCGTTGGCGCATCCCCGGCGGCCAATTGCGGGAGTTTTTCTCGGTATCGGCGGAAGAGGTAGCGGCCATCGAGCTTGGGGTCGCTCATCTGAACCGCTCCGGGTTGAAACTTGAGGGCAAGGCTCTTGAGGCAAACAGGGACAAGATCCTCGCCCTCCTGCCGAGCAGTCAGGTTTCTCGGATCGAGCCGGATACCGACGCTATCCTTGAGGCTCATGGTCTGCCCCCTGAAAAGTGATCCTCCCTGAAGTATGGCTTTTGAGCCTGATGGAGGACTGCGGAATGCCGAGGAAGAGACACAAGGCGGAAGAGATCGTCACGAAGCTCCGGCAAGTTGACGTTCTGACGGCGCAAGGCCGGCCGGT